>NZ_SDJS01000001.1:0-767574 GCF_004123135.1 Idiomarina sp. 29L
AAATTTCAGGCTACGACCAAAGTCCAATTCCCTATATTAACAAACCCTCCTACATTTGTTAGCGACCCAATAACAATATTAATTTGAACAACTGGAGGGGACGTTTATGGCATTTGAAAGTGAAGATCATGCCAAAGCGTACTGGAAAGAAAACTTAGGCCTAATGTTAAAGCTGTTAGTGGTCTGGTTTATCGTTTCTTATGGCTTTGGAATCATATTGGTGGATGTACTCAACGAGATAACCTTTTTCGGCTTTAAGCTTGGATTTTGGTTTGCTCAGCAGGGCTCCATTCTTACCTTCATCGTGCTTATCTTTATTTATATGAAAGGCATGGCAAAACTCGATAACAAATACGCCGTTCATGAGGACTAATGCGCTATGGATATTCAAACGCTAACATTTATTATAGTCGGCCTGACCTTCGCGTTATATATCGGTATCGCAATTTGGTCTCGTGCCGGATCGACAAACGATTTCTATGTTGCAAGTGGCGGTGTACACCCCGTTGCTAATGGTATGGCAACAGCGGCTGATTGGATGTCGGCAGCGTCGTTCATTTCAATGGCTGGTATCGTCGCTTTCGCTGGTTATGACGGCTCAGTTTACCTAATGGGCTGGACCGGTGGTTATGTATTGCTGGCGATGTGTCTTGCACCGTACCTACGTAAGTTCGGTAAGTTTACTGTACCGGATTTTATCGGTGACCGTTATTATTCACAAACGGCACGCACTATCGCAGTGCTGTGTGCCATCCTTATCTGCTTTACGTACATTGCAGGCCAGATGCGTGGCGTTGGTGTGGTATTTTCACGCTTCTTAGAAGTTGACATTGCAACTGGTGTTATTATTGGCGCAGTCATCGTATTTTTCTATACGGTTCTGGGCGGAATGAAAGGTATTACCTATACTCAGGTAGCGCAATACGTAGTATTGATGTTTGCTTACGTCGTACCTGCGGTATTCATTTCACTATTAATGACCGATCATTTCTTACCACAGACTGGTTTTGGGGCAACAATTGCACAGGGAGTCCCTGGTGAGGGGAGTTACTTGTTAGAAAGGCTTGATGGGCTTTCACAGGAACTCGGCTTTGCTGCATATACCGAAGGTGTACGTAGTAAAATAGATGTATTCTTTATTACGGCAGCGCTAATGGTTGGTACAGCTGGTTTACCACACGTTATTGTGCGCTTCTTCACTGTACCAAAAGTACGTGATGCACGCCGCTCAGCATTTTGGGCGCTGACGTTTATTTCTGTCGTGTATTTAACCGCACCGGCTATAGCTTCTTTCGCTAAAGTGAACCTGATTAATACGGTTAACGGGCCTGAATTACAAGGTGTTGAATATGAAAATGCACCAAGTTGGGTTAAAAACTGGGAGAAAACAGGCCTAATTACCTGGGAAGATAAGAACGAAGATGGAAAAATGTTCTATTCGGGTGATGAACGCAACGAGATGACAATCGACCGTGACATCATGGTCTTGGCTAACCCGGAAATTGCAGACTTGCCAGCCTGGGTTGTTGCGCTTGTCGCTGCTGGTGGTGTAGCGGCCGCACTATCAACTTCCGCCGGCTTGCTATTGGTGATATCGACATCGGTTTCTCATGATTTATTGAAACGAAACTTAATGCCAAATATCACTGATAAGAAAGAGCTCTTCTATGCGAGGGTTGCGGCTGCAACAGCCATTATTATCTCTGTTTACTTTGGTATTTACCCGCCCGGCTTCGTAGCGCAGGTGGTTGCCTTTGCATTCGGCTTAGCCGCAGCAAGCTTCTTCCCTGCGATTATTCTGGGTATCTTCCATAAACGTATGAACCGTCAAGGTGCAGTAGCGGGTATGGTTGTAGGTATTCTATTTACCTTCTGCTACATTGTATTCTTTAAGTTTGTATCGCCAGAACTGAATACGCCTGAATACTGGCTGTTCGGTATCTCGCCAGAAGGCATAGGTACTCTGGGTATGATTATCAACTTTATAGTTGCAACAATCGTACACAAAGCAACAGGTGACGCGCCTGAAGACATTCAGGAGATGGTGGAGTCAATACGGTATCCGAAAGGATCCGGCGAAGCTCAGTCGCATTAATTGCTTTTGACTAAACAAGCCCAGCCTTCGAGCTGGGCTTTTTTTAATGCAAACAGAGGTTTCATATTATGGAAGCATCTGACTTTTTGAAACAGTGTCCGCCCTTCGATGAACTGCACAAGGAACATTTGAGTTGGGTGATTTCGCAGTTGCAGTCGGTGTATTTAAACGAAGAGAATTGCAATGATGTCATGAACTCAATGAGGCCAGCGTTGTTTATCGTACGCTCAGGCATTTTCGATTTACGGTCCTCAGAGGGTGAGCTGATTGAGAGGCTGGAAAGTGGGGACTTGTTTGGTTATCCGTCATTACTTACGGGAAGGGAGATCACCAACAAACTAAAGACGTTAAAAGATGGCATTGTGTACGTGCTGCCTGAACATGCGTTCGATCGTCTTCGAAAAGTGTCAAAGCAATTTGAACAATACTTTATTAAAGCCCATGGGCAGCGGTTACTAACCGAACGAAAAGCAAATGCGACCTCTGATTCCGATTGGAGCCAACAAACTGTTCGTTCCATCGTCGCTAAAGACCCAATTAGTTTGGATAGTGAAACATCAGTCCAAGACGCTGCTAGACTTATGTCAAATAACGGGATTTCGTCAGTTTTAGTCGTCGATGACAACCAGTTAGTCGGAATTTTAACGGATAGGGATTTAAGGAACCGTGTTATTGCAGAGGGATTGCCTTTAGACATAAGAGTTTCAGCGGTGATGACTCAATTGCCCGAGTCAGTAAACGAAAATCGCTCGTTAATGGATGCTCTGACGGTAATGACCTCGAGCAATATTCACCATCTTCCTGTTATAAATGATAATAATCAGCCAGTTGGAATGATAACAGCCACGGATCTAATACGTCAGCAGCGCAGTGATCCTGTTTTCCTTATTAGTGCAATTCGAAAATCAGAGAGCAAAAAGCAGTTAATAGAAGAAGCTGCGAAGTTACCCGACTACCTGCAAACCTTTGCAAGCCGAGTAAAACAAACCTCGGTATTAGGTCGGTTGATGGCTTCAGTGACAGATGGTATGACGCGTCAATTGATCAAATTGTATGAGCAGGAGCACGGCGCCGCACCAGCGGCATACAGCTGGCTGGCATTCGGATCTCAGGGAAGGGAAGATCAAACATTAAGTTCCGATCAGGACAACGGGCTACTGCTGAGTAATGGTCTCTCAAAATCACAAAAAGGGTGGTTTGCTGGCTTAGGAGAATATGTGTGTGAAGGCTTGGGTGAGTGCGGTATTCCTTTATGCCCAGGCAATATTATGGCATCTAACCCTGAGTGCCGAGGTACTATCGATGAGTGGAAGGAAAAGTTTAATGGTTGGATAACGAGCCCCACTCCCAAAGCGCTCATGTACTGCCAGATATTCTTCGATAGCCGACCGGTTATGGGGGAAGGTCGTTTTTATCAAACTTACAGAGAAGAAATAGCGAAGTTAGCGAATAACGATATGTTCTTAGGAAACCTCGCTATTTTAGTGAATAAGATACAGGTACCCTTAGGTCTGTTTAATCGACTACGGACCTCAGATGCGGACGGTGAAGACACCATTGATATAAAGCGCTATGGCATTGCGTTAATTAACGATATTGCGAGAATTTATTCACTAAAAGAAGGATTGATAGTTCCAGGTACCGTAGCTCGTTTAAAAGCCTTGCAAAAAAGTCGGCTGCTAAACTCAAAAGACAATCAGTCATTGTTGGAAGCGTGGGAGTTTCTGACCCAGCTCAGACTCAATCACCAGTTAAAAGTGTGGGGCACGGATAAGCCTAAAAATGCGATTGATCCTGATGAACTGAGCACGCTTTCAAGACGACAATTGAAAAGTGCGTTTCGCATTATAAAAGAAGCACAGCAAGGCGTTGGATTAAAGTTCAGTAGGCAGGGTTATTAATGGCCAATTGGTTACAACAACTTGCAAATTGGTATGACCGTCGGCAGCAATTGAAACAGCCTTGGCAGCAGCTTCGGTATGTTGCTTTGGACATTGAAAGTACGGGCTTAAGCCCGACGAAGCATGACATACTGTCGATTGCCTGGGTTAGCATACACCCCCCCGCAATACAACTCGGTAATGCACAGTACCACGTTTTTGCTCATGGGCAGGAAATAGACTTAGGGCAGAGCCCAACCATTCACGGGTTAACGAAAGACGATTTCGTGCATAGTTCAGACCCAAAACAAACCTTTGCAATGCTGAGTCGTGCGCTCAATGATGCAGTAATGGTTTGCCACCACAAGGGAATGGACTGGGGATTTTTGAAGCAAGTCGAAAAAGCGTATGACATTCCTATGAAGCCGCTTGCTGTATTTGACACTTTAGCGTTTGAGAAGAAGCGGCTTGAGAAGGCGGAAGGGGCTGTTCGAAAAGACTCTCTTACCTTGTCAGCATGCCGTAAGCGATACGGGCTACCTGATTATCACTCACATCATGCACTTACCGATGCAATTGCATGTGGTGAGTTGTTTTTGGCGCAGGGATACTCAACTAATACGCCTTTAAATAGTATGAATGACTTTAAAAGCTCTTTATAACGTTATCCACTTTATTACAGTGACCGCCTCAGATTCAAATAAACACAAAACAAACAATATATTTACATAAAGTCAACTAATTGCTAAATTTTGATCTGTCAGAGTCTTATTTCTGACCAATAATAGAAGCTTCCAGGGAGTTTTCACTCATGTATAACAAGAAATTTAGCAAAAGTCTTATAGCGGCAGCCATAGCTGGCGTTATTGGTTTTCCTGCTCTAGCACAAGATCAGGACTCTAATGAAGAAACAGAAGTAAAAGAGTCAGTGGAGAGAATTCAGGTAACGGGCTCTCGAATTCCACAATCGGCGAATGTGGTTAGTTCAAGCCCGATATCACAAGTGACGTCAGAAGAGTTTGAGTTTAGCGGCAACGTGCGGGCTGAAGATTTGGTTAATGATTTACCTCAAGTCTTTCCGGGACAAACTTCGACTGATTCAAATGGCGCGACAGGTACAGCGACTGTATCTCTTCGTGGCTTAGGGCCTCAACGAACGTTAGTTCTAATGAATGGCCGACGTCTGGTTATGGGCTCTCCTTTAGTCGGTGGTATTTCACCGGATTTAAACCAAATTCCTAGTGCATTAGTCGAGAATGTTGAATTGTTAACAGGTGGTGCGTCTGCGACTTATGGTTCAGATGCGGTAGCAGGCGTTGTTAACTTCATTATGAAGGATGATTTTGAAGGCGTTAAGCTGGACTATCAGCACAGCTTTTATCAATATGACAACGACAATAACAATGGTGTAGCACAAGCGTCGGAAGAGCAAGGGTTCCCGTTAGCACCAAGCTCAGGGCGTGATGGTCATATGAACGACTTCTCGGTCATTATTGGTGCCAACTCCGACAATGGACGGGGCAACATTACTGCGTACGCAACGGTAAGAAATATCGAGGCGATTACTCAGGATAACCGTGATTACAGTATCTGTGCTTATGCTCGGGATGATAACGGAGATTATTACTGTGGTGGTTCCGGTACCATTCCTGATGGGCGCTTAACAGACTTTGCTCCGGGTGGTTATGACTACTTTATTGATGAAGGTACTCTTCAGGAATATGATGGACGCCTTTACAACTATGGTCCGAGAAACTATTTCCAACGTCCGGACGAGCGGATAACCCTTGGCGCATTTGGTAAGTATGAACTGAATGACCATGTTGAGTTTTTCACGGAGTTGGGTTACGTAAAAGATCGCAGTGTTTCTCAAATAGCTGAATCTGGTGCGTTCTTCCCTCAAGTCGATTTAAATTGTAGTAATCCGCTGCTATCTGATCAACAGCGCGATACTATCTGTGGGGCAGGAGGTCCAGCTCAAGCAGGTGGAGATCCAAATGTTTGGGAAGGCGTATATATTGGTAAGCGAAACGTAGAAGGTGGGCCTCGCCAACAAGACTTACAACATTTGTCTTATCGTGGCGTTTTCGGTATTCGTGGGTTCATTAACGACACTTGGAGTTACGACTTATCTGCCAACTTCGGCAATGTGACACTGACTTCTGTTTATGAGAATGACTTCAGTATTACCAACATCGGACGCGCCCTTGATGTAACAACAGACCCGGACACTGGGGAAGCTGCTTGTACTGCTGCCGTTAATGGAACCGATCCAAGCTGTGTTCCGTGGGATATATTTGGACCAAATATTACGCAAGAAGCTTTAGATTACTTAACGCTTCCACTGTACGCTACAGGTGAAACTAACCTACGCGATGTCACTGGCTATGTCATTGGTAACCTAGGAGATTATGGTGTTAAAACGCCTTGGTCATATGGCGGTGTCGAGTTATTGGCTGGTTTGACAAGCCGTGATGAAAAGTTGGTTTATCGTCCTGATAGCAACTTCGAGTCAGGTGATGGTGCTGGTCAAGGTGGTCCAACTATTGGAACTGAAGGCTCTCTAGGTGTTGAAGAATTCTTCACCGAAGCAAAAATTTATGTTGTCGATGGAGCTGATTGGGCTGATAGTTTCGTTGTTGACTTAGGCTACCGTTATTCAGATTATACAACCGATAAGACAACGGATACTTATAAAGTTGCTGTTGGTTGGGATGTTAATCAAGAAATAAAACTACGTGGTAGCTATCAACGAGCAGCACGGCATGCAAACATTCGTGAGCTGTATGATCCTCAAAGCTTAGGTCTGTACGACATGGATAGTGACCCATGTGCAGGTACGTCTCCTGAAGCAAGTCTGGAAGCGTGTCAAAACTCAGGCGTTACAGCTGCTCAGTATGGTAGTATTCCTCAAAGTCCGGCTAACCAATACAACGCTATTTTTGGTGGTAACCCTAATTTAGAACCTGAAACATCAGATACTGTGTCTGCAGGTTTTGTCTATCGTTCTCTGGATGGAAACTTCGATATCTCGGTCGATTATTTTGATATCAAAGTAGAAGATGCAATTGGCACAGTGCCGTCAGAAACGACTTTGGATCTTTGTTTAGAAACGGGTGACGCTACGTTCTGTGACCTTATTAACCGTGGTGAAAGTAGTGGTTCATTGTGGTTAGGTCAAGATAGTATTGTTGAAACAAACGTAAACATTGGTTTCGAGCAACGCAGTGGTTTCGATATCAACTCGACGTTTACTCACCAATTAAGTAATGATTGGGGACGTCTGAAGTTTAATTTAGTTGGTACTTACTTTACTAAATTTGACACTCAGCCAGTTGTTGGGTTGGCAACAACCGAATGTGCAGGTAAATGGGGTGGTACGTGTGGCTCACCAAACCCTGAGTGGCAGCACAATATACGTGCAACTTGGATGGGTAACAGTGGTTTCACCGTTTCAGCAAACTGGCGTGCTCTTGGTGCGGTTGATCACTTAACCGGCAGCTCCAGAGGTATTAGCACAGAGAGTTACTTAGACCTAAGTGGTCGCTATCAGTTCTCAGAAGGTATGACGTTCAGTGTTGGTGTTAATAACATCCTTGCTAACGATCCACCATACTTAACTGGTGCAAACGGTAGTAACGGTAACACTTACCCAGGCTACTTTGATGCGTTAGGTCGTTATGTGTTCGCGAGTATTTCTTACGAATTCATGTAATGCACTAAAGAGAAACTTATGAATAAAAAGCCAACCGTTTAACGGTTGGCTTTTTTGTTTTTTTATAAGAAACAAAAGTTGTTTTAATTAACTTTTCTGGTTGGTTGTTGTGCTTTCTGGTGTTTTTTTGTTCGCTTGATTTTGCTTCTAGATAAAGAGGCCGATGAGTGCTTGAATTTCTTATGTCTTGGGGTTAAAAGTTTAACCCCCTTTTGGGGAAAGGTTGCTTTTCGCCAATCAAGCAACGTTAAAAATAAATGTTCCAGGGAGTTTTTATAAATGAAGAAAATGACATTTCGTAAAAGCTTAACGGCAGTGGCTGTAACTGCCAGTTTAAGCTTTCCTGCTTTAGCCGTTGCGCAAGATACAGAAGAAAAAGTTGAGCGTATTGAAGTTACAGGTTCACGTATAAAGCAAGTAGACATGGAGACAGCATCTCCGGTCACGACTATTACTGCAGAAGATATCCAAATTTCAGGTGAGCCGACAGTAGCAGATGTGTTGAACAATGCGTCTGTTAACAGTTTCGGTTCATGGCGCGGTGTTTCAGGCTACGGTTCAGGCGGCTCTGCAACTAGCAACGTCAATATGCGTGGTTTGGGACCAAACTACACGTTGGTCTTGCTTGATGGCCGTCGTATGCCTGGTACTAGCTCAAGCTCTGGTACCGCCGCCGATACTTCAAAAATACCAATGGCAATTGTTGAGCGTATTGAGATTTTGCGTGAAGGCGCGTCTGCTGTATACGGTTCAGACGCTGTTGCCGGTGTAATTAATATCATCACGAAGAAAGACTTCACTGGCTTACAGTTTTCTTACGATGGAGAGCGTCCAAGTGTTGACGGCGGTGACAGCGATCGCTTTACTGCGTCAACTGGCTTTGCGACGAATAAGGGCAACATTACTTTTACTTTTGAAAACTATCGCACAGATTCTGTATTTGATCGTGAACTTTGGGATTACCTGGGCGCTTCCTCATACAGCTCAGTACCAAATGGCGAAGTATTAAATGCTGATGGCACTGGTGCTGGCGAGTATGTTTCAGCCGACGTCTGTGATTCAGCGCCTAATACAGTTGCCAGTGATGATGGTCGTTGCTTGTATCAGTTTGGTAACGTAACTAAGTTCTTTGGTGACGTAGAGCAGAATTCAATCCTGTCAAACTTCAACTACAATTTGACGCGTGATATTCAGTTCCGCGGTCGTGCAAGTGCGTCTATGTCAGAAACCGATACTCGCTACGCCGGCACGCCAGTATCAACCAACCAGCCGACTATGAGCGCAGATAACCCGATGAACCCAATGGGTGAAGAGTTGTTGTTAAGCATGCGTTCTGCACAAATTGGTGAGCGTGATACGCGTACGGAAATCAATAATATTGACTTTTTAGGTGGATTAGTCGGTTACTGGGATATTGGTAACGGTGTTGATTGGGAAATTAATGGTCAATATAGCAAGTCGACCACCCGAGCGTTTAATTCAAACTTGGTAAACGATCGCGATATTCAACGTATGATTGATAGCGGTGAATATGACATATTCAACACAACAGGTATGACATTTGAAGAGTGGAACTCTCAAATGACCGATCTGTACTCAGGTGCAGCTCATACGGGACTATATCGTGCTGAGTTCGACAGCACCCAAATAGATGGTTTCCTATCTACCCTGTTATTTGATAACGGTACGGTATCAATGTCTGGTTTGGTTGGTGCTGAATTCGAACGCATTGACTTCACTCAGCAAAGCGACCCACAATCAGCGTCTGGCAACATTTCGGGCGGTTCAGGTGGTGATGACGTATTTGCTGATCGTGATCGCACATCAGTCTATGCGGAACTTCAAACATCGCTGCCATATAACATCGATGTTAATGCAGCCGTACGCTACGACGAATACGATCAGCAAGGTGATGTCGGTGGTGAAGTTGTTGGTGGAACATTTGATAACGTTGCTCCGCAGTTAGGCATTGCATGGCGTGCAACAGACTCATTATTGTTACGTGCAAGCTGGGGTGAGTCGTTCCGTGCACCAAACATGGGTGAGATGTTTGCGTCAGAAGCATTAAGTTTCGAAACTGCAGTCGATACTATGTGGTGTGATAACCCGAATAACTCTGACCCGGTATATTGTGATGAGCGTGGTACTCAGCACAAAACTTGGTTCGGTGGAACTCCAGATCTGCAACCCGAAGAAGGTGAGTCTCTGACATTTGGCGCTGTTTACAACATCACTAACAACTGGTCAGCAGAACTTTCATACTACGATGTCAAACTCGATAATAAGATTGAAGCTATCAGCGTAGATCGCTTGCTGCAGGAAGAGCGGGAAGGCGGTATTGGATCAAACCCATTAGTCGTGCGTGAAGGCGGCGATGGTAAAATCACCGCAATGTACAGCTACAACGAGAACATGGCGAGTTTAGAAACTTCTGGTTTCGACTTTAAGACTAACTATAACCTAAGTACTCAGTACGGTAATATCGGTGTTAAAGGTGAAGCAAGCTATGTTCGTGATTACGTAGAAGTCACACGCGAAGGTGCGACTCCGTTTGATTATGCAGGTATTCAGGACTACCCAGAGCTTCGTGCAAACGTTGCTGTTAACTGGACAAAAGATAGCTGGGGCGCTGCGTGGACTACATACTACATTGGTCCACAAGATTCTGGTAATGAAGAGTACGGTGTAGATTACTTGCAAGCTATTCCTAGCTATGTAAAACATAACGCTCAAGTGTCTTACACAAACTCAATGGATGGTCGCTTCACTGTTGGCGTTAACAACGTGTTTGATAAAGAACCAACTGGCTGGTATGACGGTTTCCGTGACTACCGCGATGTTACTTGGAGCTTGTATGACGTATTAGGTCGTACGGTATTTTTCAAGTACGAACAGTCGTTCTAAAACACTCTGCTTTAACCGCAGAATAAAGCAAGCCCGGCTCTTTGAGCCGGGCTTTTTTGTGGTAGCATGAAAAGACTGTCGTAGTAGTACTGGAGCTAACAATAATGAAAACAACAAAGAACCCATGGACTGAGTATTGGCAACGCGGTGCGAAAGCAAGTTTTCTGGATGAAAAGTCACGCTTACAAGCTTACCAAATGCGTAAATTTTGGTTTGAGCGCTTCGATGAAGCCGATATAAAGCAGCCGATAGTCGACATTGGTACAGGTAATGGTGCTGTGGTTCAGTGGTTGACTGAATATTCAGAAGAGAAAGGTAAGAAGTTAGATATTCAAGGCATAGATTCTGCTGAAATAAATCCGCCCAATAAAGAGCTGAAGCTTGCAGGTAACACGTCTTATGAAACGTTCAAGCTACCCTCTAATAAAAAAGTAGGTATGTTCGTATCTCACTATGGTGTTGAATACGGTGATATGAAAGAGGGGTTGAAAAATTTGCATGCCCAATTGAAAAGAGGTGGCTCTTTCATCGCCTTGGTACATTCTGAGTCGTCGCTAATTTATAAAAAGAGCCAGGCTATTTATGATTTAACTCCATCAGTGGTAAAGCACCTTAAGAAAGCTGTGGCACCGTTACAAGAGGCGCTATTGAAACATGGCCCGAGCAACTTGCCGCGTTCAGCGCTACAGGCGCAACAAATGCTTAACCAGTTTGCGCGAAAGTATGAACGTAGCCCGGCTTTTCACGCAATGAATTTTGTACCAGCGACAAAACATCTATTGCAGGCTGCCGCAAAAGGTAATGAAGTTGAGTCACGTCAAGTCTATGTTGCATATATGAATTCTATAACTTCTCACAAGGCTAGGGCTCAGACTTTACTAAAAGCTACCGAACAGCTGGGAAATACACGTGAAACTCAAATGCGGCTAGAGGCCGTAGGCTTTAAAAATATTGATATTCAGGAGGTTGAGTTTCCTGAAAGTGGGGTTTTTGGTAACTGTATTCGCGCGTCAAAATAATTATACTTTTTGGGGGGGTTAGGCCGCTTTGAGCGGCCTGTTTAAGACTTTAAGAAAGTATCAACGAAATTCACACGAAAAGTTTACAACTCCTTAACTTCCTGTTAGATTCTAGACAGCTTCTTTAAAAGAAGCGAAATAATAAAAACGTTCCAGGGAGTTTTTTACTCATGAAAAATATGACATTTCGTAAAAGCTTAACGGCAGCAGCAGTAGCTGCTTCTTTAGGCTTTCCTGCTTTAGCAGTTGCGCAAGACACAGAAGAAAAAGTTGAGCGTATTGAAGTTACAGGTTCACGTATTAAACAAGTGGATATGGAAACTGCGTCTCCAGTTACTGTAATAACTGCAGAAGATATTCAAATTTCAGGTGAGCCAACAGTTGCTGACGTATTGAACAATGCGTCTGTTAACAGCTTTGGTTCATGGCGTGGTGTTTCAGGTTACGGTTCAGGCGGCAGCGCTACTAGTAACGTGAACATGCGAGGCTTAGGGCCAAACTATACATTGGTGCTTTTAGATGGTCGCCGTATGCCAGGTACAAGCTCGAGCTCAGGCTCTGCAGCTGATACTTCGCGTATCCCAATGGCTATCGTTGAACGCATCGAAATACTTCGTGAAGGTGCATCTGCTGTATACGGTTCAGACGCTGTTGCGGGTGTAATTAACATCATCACGAAGAAAGACTTTACTGGTCTTAACTTTACTTATGACGCTGAGCGCCCTAAAGCCGACGGCGGTGACAGCGATCGCTTCACTGCATCTACTGGTTTTGCAACGAATAAAGGTAATATTACTTTTACCTTTGAAAACTATCGTACCGATGCAGTATTTGACCGTGAACTATGGTCAGAATTAGGCGGCTCTTCATACAGTGCAGTTCCTAACGCGAAAGGCGCTGATAGCGGAGACTGGTATTCTGCTGACTTCTGTGATGTTGCTGAAAACGTCCACCCAAGTGGCGATGGTCGTTGCCTATATGAATTTGGCCAAGTAACTAAGTTCTTTGGTGATGTTGAGCAAAACTCAATTTTATCAAACTTCAATTACAACTTAACTAACGATATTCGTTTCCGTGGTCGCGCAAGCGCTTCATTATCAGAAACTGATACTCGTTATGCAGGTACGCCAGTATCAACAACTGCACCAACAATGTCTGCAGATAACCCATATAACACGACAGGTGAAGACCTAACGTTATCTATGCGTTCTGCTCAAATTGGTGAGCGTGATACACGTACTGAAATCAACACTATCGATTTCTTAGGTGGTTTGGTTGGTTTTGCGGATATCGGTAATGGCGTAGATTGGGAAATCAACGGCCAATACAGCAAATCAAGCACTCGCTCGTTCAACTCAAACTTGGTTAACGACGTAACTATCCAGCGTTTGATTGATAGTGGTGAATACGATTTATTGAATACTTCAGGAATGAGCTTTGAAGACTGGAATGCTCAAATGACTGATTTGTATTCTCAAGCTGCTCACACAGGCCTTTACCGTGCTGAGTTTGATAGCACGCAGATTGATGGTTTTGCATCAACACTGTTGTTTGATAACGGTACAGTTTCAATGTCTGGCTTGATCGGTGCTGAGTTCGAGAGAATCGAATTTACACAACAAAGCGACCCTCAATCAGCATCAGGTAATGTATCAGGTGGTTCAGGTGGTGATGACGTATTCGCAGATCGCGACCGTACGTCAGTATACGCGGAACTACAAACTACACTGCCGGGCGACTTAGATGTTAGTGCAGCGGTTCGTTATGACGAATACGATCAAGAAGGTGATGTTGGTGCTCAAGTTGTTGGTGGTAAATTTGATAACGTGGCTCCACAGCTAGGTATCGCATGGCGTGCAACTGATTCTTTGCTATTACGTGCAAGCTGGGGTGAGTCTTTCCGTGCACCAAACATGGGCGAAATGTTCTCTTCTCAAGCGCTAAGCTTTGAAACAGCAGTAGATACTTTATGGTGTGATCAACCTGGCAACTCGGATCCAGTATACTGTGATCAGTCAGGTACTCAGCATAAAACTTGGTTCGGTGGAAACCCAGATCTACAGCCAGAAGAAGGCGAATCTTTAACAGCTGGTCTTGTGTATAACATTACTGACGACTGGTCTGCAGAGCTTTCATACTACGACGTTACTCTGGATAACAAAATCGCAGCTATCAGTGTAGCTCGCTTGTTAGCGGAAGAACGTGAGAATGGCATGGGCTCTAACCCTGCAGTAGTGCGTGACCCGAACACTGGTCAAATCGACACTATGTATAGCTTTGACCAAAACATGGCAAGCTTGGAAACTTCTGGTTTCGATTTCAAAACTAACTACAACGTTAGTACTGACTTCGGTGATATCGGTGTTAAAGCTGAAGCAAGTTATGTTCGTGAATACGTAGAACAAACTGCACCAGATGCGGCACCATTTGACTATGCTGGTATCCAGGATTACCCAGAACTGCGTGCGAACATGTCTGTTGACTGGAAGCACAACGAATGGGGAGCTGCTTGGACCACATACTACATCGGTCCTCAAGACTCTGGTAACGAAGAGTACGGTGTGACTTACTTAAATGCTATTCCTAGCTACGTTAAGCATAATGTACAGTTCTCGTACAACCATGCGTACAACGGTCGCATCACTCTAGGTGTGAACAACGTATTTGATAAAGAGCCAACTGGCTGGTACGACGGTTTCCGTGACTATCGTGACGTAACTTGGACTCTTTATGATGTATTAGGTCGTTCTATCTTCTTCAAGATTGAACAATCTTTCTAAATCCTAATTTTTTAGGAATAAAAGGCTGACTCTTTTTGAGTCAGCCTTTTCTTTTTGGGAGCCCTTATAGACAGAGACATTATAATAGCTCGCTATTTCCCCTAAACCTCCGCTCATACCTGCCGATACAAAAGCATCGACGTTTTAAATCCAGGTGCGTTTATGTTTCTTCGCTCTATTCTTTTGGCAGTAATGACCGTGCTTTTCAGTAGCTCAGTAATAGCACACGTTAGTAATCCTCACGAGAAAATTAGCGATGACTTGGCTGCTCAGCTCGCCAATCAGTTACAACAGGCTAATCAGCATTACGGTTATTCAAATATAGGGGTGACACGTTGGGTACTGGCTGAAACATTAGAGCTTCCATCACACGGCGACTCCATGCATAAGCTTAGTCATCAACTCAGTGAAAGCCTCTATGCACATCTCAAAGAACGTAACCTAGACGTGGTCGAGTTTAGAGCACAGGACTATGTGACACTGACAGCTGAGGGTTCAACTAACATGACGCGCAATGTCGACGAGCTGGAGGCTCAGCCAAAGCTTGACTGGGTATTAGTTGGCACTCTGTCACGGAAGGATGATGGTGCGGTTGTGAACTTGCGTATTATTGATCGTCGTAGTCAGGAAGTACTGGCCGCGGCCAATCGATACGTGCCGAAACACTTGTATTGGCCGAATAAGCAAACAGAAATGGTTGATGGTCGACTACAGCGCCATTAAAACGCAGGGGTAGGGGAGTTATTATGAATGCACTAACTAGAATAGTTGTATCGGCTGCTGTGTTAAGTCTAATGTCAGCCTGTACCGTATTACCTGCAAAGCAGCAGGTAGCAAAAGAGCAACCGCTGGAAGTCTATTCACAGCCTTACAGTGCAAAATACAGCGCTCAGCTGGCAGAACAGTTGGTTGATAATGCGAGTGTTCGCCTGAGTGGTGTTAAAGTGGGTATTACCAATCTTGTCGGTGTAACGGGTCAGTACAATGAGAGCTCTGCCCTCAGCCAGGTGCTGTCTGAGCAGTTAGTGCAGGAGTTACACCGCCGAGAGCTGAGTGTATTAGACTTTAAAACAACGGACTTTATTCGTGTCACACCAAACGGTGATTTTGCGTTAACGCGCGACTACATGGAGCTTGATGAAATAATGCCAATAACCCACGTTATGGTAGGAACTCTCTCGCATTATCGTGATGGTATCATGGCAAACGCTCGTCTGGTCGATATCAACACCAAAGATGTCGCTAGCGTGGCTCAGGTATTTATACCGGCTCACGTGGTTCAGCAATTAAGTGAAGACCATGGCAAGCCGGTAATCAGAAAGGCGCCTTAACGCTTAAGGCGCTATTTCAATTGAGCTTCTAACTCACCCATAAACTCCCGGATACGTTCGGCGTTTTTACCGACGTCACTACGACCAACGCGAGACTTACTGCGAATATCCAGTTCACTGCCGTCTGCAGTGGAGCGTATGCGTATCACTACATCGTCTTTAAAGCCAAACCAAGTGGTTGTAGCGGTAGCTTCTATTCGACCGGCAGCCCCTGAGCTTTCAACTATCTCCCAACCCATGTTTTTAGAAGCTTGTACGGCGGCTTCGAACAACTCTGCGGGTGACACCAAGGCTTCATAAGTCGTTAGTTCAGGATAAGCTTTCAGTTGTTGTTTTGCCGTCTCTTCGCCGGCGTACTCAACCGGGTTAGGGGCATCAGCGCGAAGTGGGACAATAGCGACAAACTTCGGTGGGTTTTGTGTGTCGGTGGTAATATCATGAATCGCAGGCACGTTTTGAGCCTTCAAATATTGGCTAAACGGCATATAAACGGAAACAGCGCCGGCAATAATGGCTAAACCGCTCAACCCTGCAACCAGACCTTGGGGGCGGCGAATGAAATACCAAATAATATTCAGAATGAATGCAGCAGCACCGATATAAAGTGCCCATCGCAGCATTAAGAATGCGGTGCCTAAGTCGGCAGTGCCACTTTTATACAAGGGCCCAGATACTGCCAACAGTATCACCGACAAAAAGCCGAGAAAAATAAACAAACCATGTAACGCTTTCATAACGAAACCCTCTTAATAATGTTGCCTGCTATTACGTCACTAACCTTGGTTCGGGTCAACAAATACCGATATTTGTTAAACGAAAAAGTAGTAAACTTCGTAGTAGTGAATAGGCAATATTTGGCTAATAATTAAAAACAAGGACAAAGCCGATGAAAACGTGGTTCCTCGCCGCATTACCCCTAGTTGCTTTCCATGCTGTAGCACAAGAAAAGCCGATAGAAATTATAGAAGTCATAGGTCGTGATACCTCATCGGTTGTGCTGCCATCTGAAGAGTCAACCGAAGGTCTATTTGGCTTAGCTGAGAGCTTGCAGGATATTCCGCGTGCGGCTACGGTCATTAATGAGTCGTTAATGGAGGAGGCAGCTATTAATGACTTACATGATATTGCGCGCTTTGCCCCCAACAGTTTTGCAGCGGCTGGTTTTGGAAATCCGTCGCTACCTACATTACGCGGGCAGCTTGGCGAGTTGTATGAAGCCGGTATGCGTCGTCAGGCGGGCAATAACGGTTTGGGTATTCCAATGTCGTTTAATGCCATAGAGGGCATGGCGGTTGTTAAAGGTGCGCCGCCGGTTATGTTGGGTACGTCACAGCGTGTGGGGGGCTTCGTCAATTTGCAGCCGAAAACCGCTCGCCTGAATGACATAAATACCCAGGTAAAAGCGCAGCTAGGCCAGTGGAGTCAGTATCGTTTTCAGGTTGATCACAACTGGATTCTAAAAGAAGAAGAACAGGGTCTAAGAATAAGTGCGGAATACGTCGATGAAGACAGCTTTTACGATTATCACCATCATCGTAGTGATGATGTTCTGTTAGCTTACAAGTTTGCCCCGAACGATGATACTCAGCTGGATGTGTCTCTGGAGTATTACGATGTCGAATGGACAGACAACGCCGGTATCAACCGCCCGACTCAAAATTTGATTGATAATAACTTATACATTACCGGACAGGGCGTACAGCCGAATGGTTCACGCGTTCCGGGGGCTGGCGCTGTGATAAACCCGACCGGTGAAGTACGTATTGACCGCAGCACCACCTTAACCGACCCGCTTGATACCAACACCGCCGAAACGGCGTTATTGCATGCTAAATTTCAGCGCTGGCTGAACGATGACATGGTACTGGTAAACCGCACGTACTATCAGTACTTAACCCGTGAAGGTATTAACCAAAACAGCTTTGTGGAAATTATTGATGATGCGCACACCTTTGAAAATCGCACTGAGCTGCATATTAATAAGAAGACAGTGGTTGGTATTAATCTGCGTATAAATGACGTGTTGGGATACAGCCAGTTCACCACCGAAGCAGATAACCCGATTGATTTAACCGGCCCTCTGGATAATCGCCGAATTCCATTAACCCCAAGTCAGCAAGCGCGACTGATAGAGTTGCGTCCCGGTTTGTTTGTATCGCCTGGTGCACAGTATGATTTAGACGGTGACGGGGCGGGGGATTTCAACCTATCTGATACCACCGACTCGACCAGCTATCAGTGGGGAATTTTCGCACAACATGAACTCGAGCTCACTGACAAATGGCGCGTCACCGGCGGTGTAAGAGCTGACTATTATGATGTGAAGGCTAAGGATCCTATTGCGCCGCAAGGGACAGAAGCTAAGAGTGATACCTACAGTGACTGGCTAAGCGCGATAAGTTTGTCGACGCAATACGATTGGACACCGAACCTGACGCTATATGCTACGGCTTATGAGAGTGATTCAACATCGAATTCCATGGCGGGTGGCACAGTGTTAAATGGTTCGGGAGTCATTGATGAACAAAACTTTGCGACTGAAAACACGCTTTACGAAGTTGGCATAAAGTACGCACCATCAGGCGCTCGCTGGTATGCAGACGCGGTATTATTCGACCAGAAACGAAGCTTGCGTAACCGCGATGGGTCGAACAGTGGTATTCGTACCGAGGGGCTGGAAACTCAGTGGCATTACGCGAGTGAAACTGGCTATTGGGTAACTTTAGCCGCCAGTTATATCGATGCGCGTTGGGATGACTCCGCCGCGTCGCAAGGAACCCGCCAAGTTGCGGATGCGTTTGATAACTCGCGCCCTGATACTATTGAAGGTACAGGCTTAGGCTCGCCAAACTTCACATTATTCCCGGCGTCGAGTCAGCAACTGCAGGGAATACCGGAAGTACAAGCGTCCGTTGTTGCGGGTTGGAATATCACGGAAAAGTGGTCGGTTGGCGGCGATTTAAGCTACACCAAACACTATCCGTTAGATTATTTACAGACCGTTTTTATTCGTGATCAACATACGCTCAACCTGAATTCACGTTATCGTTTTAGCGAACAACTGAACGTGCGCCTGGATGTGTTCAATGCCACCGATCAGGACAACTGGTCACCGGTATTCGAAGGTGGCTATTTTGGTGCAACTCTGGCGTTTCCATCACAGCCGGTACATGCCCGCTTGAGTGTTAATTACGAGTTTTAAGGAAGACAAATGTCATTGAAAAAGCTGTTGTTGCTGTTGGTTATCGCTGCTTTGTTTGTCAGTGCGTTTGCGTTCGATCTTACGCAATACTTATCTCTGGATGTGCTTAAGGAGAAACAGCAGCAGCTTAACCAGCTTTTCATGGACTATCCGCTGCAAACCTTTGCCATTTATTTCGCCATTTACGTTATTTCTACGGTACTTTCTCTGCCGGGAGCGACCGTATTAACACTCGGCGCCGGGGCTATTTTCGGTTTTGGCTGGGGCTTGCTGCTGGCAAGCTTTGCGGCTTCACTTGGTGCGTTTTTGTCGTTCTTGAGCGCTCGCTTTATCCTCCGGGACTGGGTGCAGGATAAGTTTGGTGAGCGCCTTGACGCCATAAACCGCGGTATTGAGCGCGACGGGGCGTTTTATCTTCTGAGTCTGCGGTTAGTGCCTATTTTCCCGTTTTTTGTCATTAACCTGGTTATGGGGCTCACCCCAATAAAAGCCTGGACCTATTATTGGGTCAGTCAGGTCGGCATGCTCTTGGGGGCGGCTGTATACATTAATGCCGGCACACAGCTAGCGCAAATTAATAGTTTGGGCGACGTGGTGTCGGCTGATTTAATTGGTGCCTTTGTACTTCTCGGCATAATGCCTATTATTGCTAAGCTTATTCTTAGTTTGCTGAAGCGTCGTAAAGCATTTAAAGGCTACAAAAAGCCGAAGTCATTCGACAATAACCTTGTGGTTATTGGTGCGGGCTCGGCTGGGTTAGTCAGTGCTTACATAGCGGCCGCGGTAAAAGCCAAAGTAACCCTAATTGAAAAGCATAAAATGGGCGGCGATTGCTTAAATACAGGGTGTGTGCCATCTAAAGCGTTATTGCACGTTGCAGAGCTGGCCCATAACGCCCGAAATGCAGGCAAAAGCGGTGTCAGTGTGGGTGAGGTGAGTGTCGACTTTAAGCAGGTGATGCATCAGGTTCAGTCAGTCATTAAAGACATAGAGCCGCATGACTCAGTCGAGCGCTATACCAAGCTAGGGGTGAATGTGGAGCAAGGCAGTGCAAAAATTCTTTCGCCATGGGAAGTTGAAATAGAGGCTGACGGTGAAGCCAAGCGCGTAACCACCCGCAGCATTATCATTGCCACTGGGGCAAAGCCGTTAGTACCTGACTTTGAAGGTTTGGATAAAGTCAGTTATTTAACCTCGGATACCTTGTGGGACTTAGAAGAACTGCCCAAGCGATTGCTGGTATTAGGCGGTGGCCCTATTGGTTGTGAGCTTTCACAAGCGTTTCAGCGGTTAGGTAGTCAGGTAACACAGGTGGAAATGGCTGAGCGCTTAATGGGTCAGGAAGACCAGGACACGGCTGAGTTATTAACGAAGCGTATGGTTCATGAAGGCATTGATATCAAGTTAAACCATAAGGCCATTCGCTTTGAAAAGAAGGGAAATGAATCTGTTCTTATTGCTGAACATAGCGATAAAGAGGTGATAATAGCCTTCGATAAAGTCATTATAGCCTTGGGTCGCCAACCCAACATTTCCGGCTTTGGGCTTGAAGAACTGGGTGTGCAAACCAATAAAACGGTCAGTACCAATCAGCTATTGCAAACGAACTTCCCGAATATCTACGCTTGTGGTGATGTCGCCGGACCGTACCAGTTTACTCACGTTGCGTCGCACCAAGCCTGGTATGCGTCAGTTAATGCGCTGTTTGACCCGTTCAAAACTTTCAGAGCTGATTATTCCGTTATTCCCTGGGTGACTTATACGTCGCCGCAAGTTGCTAACGTTGGGTTAACCGAACAGCAGGCAAAAAAAGCGAATAAAGAGTATGAAGTGACGGAGTACGATATTGGTGAGCTCGATCGCGCCATTGCCGATGACAATGCTTATGGTCGCGTGAAAGTGTTAACCAAACCGGGCAAAGATGAAATATTAGGTGTCAACATTGTTGGGCCTCAGGCAGGTGAGCTTTTAGCGGAATACGTACTGGCGATGAAACATGGCATTGGGCTGAATAAAATGCTGGGTACCATTCACAGTTACCCGACATTGGCAGAAGCCAATAAATACGTAGCCGGTGAATGGAAGCGCGCCAATGCGCCGCAGAAGCTGCTAGCATGGGTAGAGAAATTCCATCGCTGGCGCCGGAGCTAATATGCGTAGACTTGTTGCCGTTACATTTTTTCTTGTGATTTTTCTGGGGACAGCGCCAATAAAAGCCGAGGTCGTCAATTTTTATGCCTGGGGCGGTTCAGCGCAAGTAAATAGTTACTTACGTTGGGCGCAACAAGAATTAGAAGCTGAAGGCATTGAGTTTCGACACAATAAAGTGGCTGACGTATCCGAGGTAGTGAAACAAATTATCAGTGGTCATTCCAACGCGGATATTATCTGGATAAACGGTGAAAACTTTCACGCCTTAAAAGACGCGAATGCACTGCTGCCCATTGTTGGTGATATTAAAGCCACGCAACACATTAACCCAGAACTCAACTGGCAAACCGATTTTGGTGAACCGGTGAACGGTTTGGAAGTCCCCTGGGGCGTTGGTCAGTTTAACCTCATCGCTCGTCCTGGTGTGTTTGGAACGGAAGCGGTGAGTGCTGAAGAACTCATGCGCGCTGCTCATGAGTATAAAGGCCGAATAAGTTACCCAAAGCCGCCGGAGTTTCACGGTACGACGTTTTTAAAGTCATTACTGTTGTCGTTGTATCCGGAGCGTCGTTCGGTTTTCCAGCAACCGATTCAGTCAATTAACGCGCAAGAACTCACTCAACCGCTCTGGGACTACCTCGACAAACTGCATCCGCTACTATGGCAACAGGGTGACAACTTTCCGTCATCCGCTGGCGAACAAGTGTCTTATTTAGCCAATGGACTGTTGATGATAGCGGTAAGTTTCAACCCCAATGACAATCAGACCTTAGTGAATCAGGGGCGGTTGCCGGCTGGGGTTAAAAGACACACATTGTCTGACCACGCTATTACCAATACGCATTATTTGGCGATTCCTAAAACCGCTAAAAGCGTGGAAAAAGCGAAGCAAATTATTGAGTTCATGCTGTCCCCTAAAGCCCAGCGGCGCAAAGCAGATACGAATCGCTGGGGTGACCCGTCTGTCTTAAAACCCGAGCGACTTCATACTAAAGAAAGTAGTCGGCAGACAGAACTGTTACCAGCAACCGATGACTTTCATGTTAGCTGGCAATCGTATTTGGAGCAGGAATGGTCCGCGCGCTATCAATAATCATTATGTTAGCGCTGATCGTGTTACCGGTTGGCAGTGGATTATTGCTATTGTTGCTGTCTTCTTTTAGCGCCGAGTCAGGGATAACCAGCAACGCCGCTCATTTCATTTTACGTGAGCACGCTACTTTGCTGTCGACGCTGCTGGCTGCTGTTTTGGCGCCCTTGGTCGCCTGCTATTTAGCCTTATGGTTGGCTCCAGCGCTACTCAAGCGTCCTACGCTACAACAGCTGTTATCACCATTGCTGTCAGTGCCGCACGTCGCATTTGCGGTGGGGCTGATGCTGCTTTTTAGTCCCTCAGGCTGGCTTATTCGTTTGGCTGAGAGCATCACCGGGCTGTTACCGTTTCCACCGCAAGGCTGGCCATTACCGGAAAAATCTGTGATTACCGTTATAGTCGTGCTGGTATTAAAAGAGTTGCCATTTTTGCTGCTGATGATAGCCGCTCAGCTAAAACAAGTACCTGCCAGCTCCTGGCTGACTCAGGCACAAAGTTATGGGTACAGCGAAAAACAGGCCTGGTGGCGAGTAGTAACACCGGAGCTTGTAAAGCGTTTAACGTTACCAATGGCTGCCGTGATTATTTACTCTCTATCGGTGGTTGATATTCCTTTATTAGTCGGGAGTAATACAGAGGCGCTATTGGCGCAACGCGTTTACGAATGGACTTTTCAGTTTTCAAGCGAGAGTCAAAGCAAGGCGCTGGCTGGCGCCTGGATTCTTATGGCGATGGCCGCCTTGCTTCTCTTTATTAACCGTCAGCATGCCAGGTTGTATCGTCAGTGGATGCTTATTAAGCCGTTGCGAAAACGAAGGCTAACGAAAGGAAGGTTGACTCATGCCCCTTCTTCCGACAGATTGGCGAGCGGCGTATGGTTATTACTGGGTCTTTTGTCATTCGCGATTATCGCTGTATTAATGCTACAAAGTTTAGCGTCAAGCTGGTTTTACCCGGCCATTATGCCTGAGTCTCTCAGCTTTCACCGTTGGCAAACTGAGTTAGCTTACTTAACTCAGCCCTCACTAAACAGCTTTTGGTTGGCGATAATTAGCAGCATACTGGGAGTGATATGTGCTGTGGTACTGCTTGAGGCTCAGCGGCAACATCATAAAAAATCGTTAAACGGCTGGCTTTTGATTGCCTTACTGGTTCCTCAAGTGCCGTTAGTTCTCGGCTGGCAGCTGGTACTGGGGGAGTATTTGGACGAAGGCAAAAGCGGCTCGAGGGTATTATGGTCACACACTGTTTACACTGTGCCCTATGCGTACTTAGTCTTACACGGTGCCTATACTCAATTTGACGACAAGTGGCTGATAAAAGCCCAAAGTTTGGGCTACTCTGCACGACAAGCCTGGTGGAAAGTCATGTTGCCTATGTTGAAAGCGCCGCTAACAACGGCTTTCGCCATCGCTTTTGCGGTCAGCATTGCGCAGTATTTACCAACCCAATGGCTTGGGCAAGGGCTAACACCGACACTGACCACTGAAGCGGTAAGCGTCGCCAGTGGCGGTGATTGGCGTATAGGCAGCCTTTATGCGTTGCTGCAAACGCTGCTGCCACTTATTGTGTTTATTGGCGTAACTTTATTGAACACAGGATTAAGACGTACACATTCAAAAGCGAAACGTTATGCTGAACATTCGTAATCTGGCTATATCTTCTCAAATAGAAAACGGTCAAAACACGCTGCTGCTTCGACTGAATAATCTCAGCATCCAACCGGGTGAGGTAGTGACTCTAATGGGCCCCAGCGGTGTCGGGAAGTCGACGTTATTGCGTTGGGTGCTCGGTGAATTACTGCCTGACTTCACAACCCAGGGTGAACTGATGCTGGATGACAGAGACATTAGTGAGCAACCGATAGCGCAGCGGCAAATAGGTATGATGTTTCAAAAAGGCGGCTTATTTCCACATATGACGGTCGCTGAGAATTGCTTATTCGCGCAAAAGCCGCGCTCAATGCTCAAACCTAACGAGCAAGCAGAAAAAGCGCGTGCAATGTTGAATGACTTGGCACTCAACGAAAAATGGGCTGACTATCCACATAGCCTTAGTGGTGGTCAGTATTCGCGCATTGCGTTGCTTTGTGCGTTGCTGGCAGAGCCGAAAGCGATGTTGTTGGATGAGCCCTTTTCCGCACTTGATGCGGGGTTACGGGCAGAAGTTCGTGACTGGATTTTTAAACAGCTGGCAGCAGCGACTATTCCTGCACTGATGGTGACACATGATCGAGCCGATGCCAGCGGGCGTATAGTAATGGTCAACGAGAACAAAGAGATAGTCGATGCTTGATCCCAAACTATTACCGATAACCCGAGCGTTGCTGGACATTCCGGCGCGGTTGCTGATCAAGCTGGGCGTGACCGCGGACCAGGTAACGGTGGCAGGCTTTGTTGTTGGGTTACTGGCGGTGCCGTTGCTGGCGTTTGAATACTACACATTTGCGCTTATCCTGATACTGCTAAATAGGCTGGCCGACGGTCTGGACGGAGCCGTTGCCAGACGGACGCAACTGACCGATGCCGGCGGTTACATCGATATTGTGCTCGACTTTATTTTTTACAGCGCCGTGGTCTTTGGCTTTTTACTGGCATCGCCAGAGCAAAACGCGGTGGCGGCCGGTGTGCTATTAGTCACCTTTATGGGGACGGGCGCGACCTTTCTGGCGTTTGCCAGTGTGGCGGGCAAGCAGGGGATTGAAAACCCGTCTTACCCTAATAAGTCGCTGCATTACATGGGGGGGGTAACGGAGGGTTTTGAAACCATATTGGCCTTTGTTGCATTCTGCTTATGGCCACAGCAATTTGCCACGCTGGCTTACGTGTTTGCCGCTCTCTGCTGGATTACTGCGATAACTCGCATTGTGGCGGGTTACCGAACCTTGAAAAAGGGAGCGGCGAATAGTGTCTGAAACAGCCTGGCGACTCAGCGTATTTTTAGGCGTGCTTATTCTCATGGTGTTGTGGGAATATGCCTCACCTAAGCGCAAGTCGCGATACAGCCGCAAGCAGCGTTGGCCTGCAAACTTAGGTATTGTGGTTATCGATACCGTACTGTTGAGAATTATTGCACCGGTCGGCTTAACCGGCATTGGGCTGTGGGCGGCGAACAACGGCTGGGGACTTTTGAACATGACCATGACGAATAGTCTGCCGTTTTGGATAACGGTGGTTATGAGTGTTATTGCGCTTGATATCGCGATTTACTGGCAGCATCGCCTATTTCATCGGGTGCCA
Source organism: Idiomarina sp. 29L (assembly GCF_004123135.1). Lineage (NCBI taxonomy): Bacteria > Pseudomonadati > Pseudomonadota > Gammaproteobacteria > Alteromonadales > Idiomarinaceae > Idiomarina > Idiomarina sp. 29L. Next base: position 25,410 of record NZ_SDJS01000001.1, read on the forward strand.
CTGCTATGGCGTTTGCACCGAGTGCATCATGCCGACCCGGACTTTGATGTAACCACAGGCCTGCGTTTTCACCCCGCAGAAATTGTTTTGAGCTTCTTTATTAAAGCAGCCGTGGTCATTGCCTTGGGTGCGCCGGCATTGGCCGTTATTATTTTCGAAATTGTTCTGAACGCCTGCTCGTTGTTTAATCACGGTAACGTGGCGCTGCCAAAGCCCCTTGAAAAAGTGGTAAGAAAAATTTTAATTACACAAGAGCTGCACCGTATTCACCATAGCGTCGAAAAAGAAGAAACGAACAGTAATTACGGGTTTAGTGTCAGCTGGTGGGATCATTTGTTCAGAAGCTTTACCGCTGAGCCGAAAGCAGGATCAGACGATATTGACATTGGTCTTAAGGAATACCGCGATCAGACCGTAACAACAAAAATTCTGGGCGTGCTGGAAATACCTTTCACGCGCAAATGATTCAGTTTTGCGTCCCCGGCAGGAGTCGAACCTGCGACCTATTGCTTAGGAGGCAATTGCTCTATCCATCTGAGCTACGGGGACGTGCCGCGAATTATGCCAGAACCGGCAGACGGTTTCATCCCCTAGTCAATGGGGACAACCCAGTCTCTCACCTGCACGTTATGCAACATGTTACCGCTGGTTAGCCGAGCGACAGCTGTGCTTTGTTGAACTTGCTGAACTTCCACCTCAAACTGGCTGACTTCCCATTTTTGGCGGAAGCGGCCTTGGTCGTCGGTAAAGTGGCTTGGGTGGAGAACTTTTAACTTATCGCCAACGTTCACGCCATGCTGTTCGCCCAAATTAAACTGGACAGTTTTATCATCGACCGCAATGACCCGGCCTCGCACCGGTTTACAGAGCAGCTTTTCTTTAACGCCACCGGCTAAATCCTCTAGACCACTTGCAAGAGCAGCGCCAAACGGTTCATCCCAGAAGTTTGCGGTTGCAACGTCGACGGTGGCGGAACGATCAAATGTCCAGGGTTGAGTGTCTTCGACTCGAGCGCGAGTTACAAGTTGCCCCGTGCTGGCATCCATTAAATATAGGGTCAATGCATAGTGGCGATCGGGCGTTGAAGACCATAACCAGCCCGAGTCGGTATTCATCATAGCTAAGTCGTCAAACAATCCAAACACGACGAACTGACTGTCGTTAGCCAATCCTAAACTACGTGCCATACGTCCCAGCTCTTCCAGGTTCAGGCCACTTAATGCATCGTTTAGGCCCGCGTGACGTTGTAAGGTGTGGGCAATATGAATTTGACTGCCGACACCACCTAATGTGCGCGAAAAGCGCTCAGCAGACACTTCGCCGATATCCCAGATTTGGCCCCAGGTACCATGGGCGCGGTCGCGCAGCTCAAACGGCACAATAGTGACGGAGTTTTTATAGCTACTGCGGGCGCATTCGCCCTCGCGGTTCCAAATGTCTGCGCGTAGTAAAACCACGACACGATCGTCTCGAACTTCCTCTCGAACGATAGAAACTTGATCGACATTGCCACGACTGGTCCACTGGGTTTCTGTGTTACTCAGGACGCCATCAACAACCTGCTGAATGCTGCTGATACTGCCACCAGAAGAGAGCAAAGCTTGTTGAAGAGCGTTTTCAATGGCTTGCTGGCGCGCTTTCTCGACGTCGCCATTAACAATGCGTGCGGTACCTTGTGCTTCAATCCAGCGGGCGCTGCTTGGAAACGCAAGGAAAATAAGTGACGCGAGTAAAAGCAAGGTCTTCCAGTTCATGTGTCGTATCCCAGATTCATCCAAAGTGTCGATTTATTGTCGGTCTTTGTCTTATGTGGCTTTCTCTGAAATTAACTGCAAGAACCTTGCCAAACTATAGGCTAAATGCGCTCTTAATAATATACAACGCGTTTTACTTTTTGCTGTCGGTTAGTACTTTGATACAAGCGGTGAACTTTTTCGAAGTCTAAGCGCAGTTCTGTTGCGTAATACTCTCCAACAGTATACGTCTTCACGACTTCGGCGCCACGAATAACGCCGTCAACCGATGCTTGGAAGCTATCGTTATTCAACGCCCAGTCTTCCACTGAGCTGCTGCCGGCAATGCGTTGTCCATACACTTGTTCCGCAAGTTCGCGATACGCAGCCAGCTTAGAGGCACGCATCGCGTTTAGGTCTTTCACTTGAGCCGAGTCACCTGATTGCTTTTCAATAGGCGCATAGCCAACCGCGTTTAATACCGGAAAGGTGTCAGGCGTTTGAGTTTCCCATTCGACGTGCTTTTGATCGTACACAAGGTTGTTATAAGCCGCACAGCCACTTAAGACCATTGATGAAAGAACAATACCCAGTGTCAAAATTTGCTTTGTCATAACGACCCCTAAGGACTAAAACGTACTAATCGTTATAACGGCTGAAACGCAGAATTCTTTAACGAATTTTGCCTTTACTATTGTAGGTAAGAGAGTCTTTGCGGGCTGACTGTAAAATACTTTGCTTGAGCTGATCAATGCTGTTCAGAGTGGATTGAACAACACGCTCATTGACTTGGTTTTGGTGTTGGATATTGGCAAGGGTTTGCTTAATAGACTCAACCGCAGTGGCTAACTGAGGGTCTTCTTTCAGCGTGTCTTTATCGGGGTGCTCTGACAACAAAGTGTCGAGGCGTGTCACTTCGGCCAGAGCTTTTTCTTTTTCGGAAGTAATAGCAGGAACGTCGGCATGCTCGCGATCGACAATGGCATTTAGCTCACGCTGTTGCAGCAAAGCCAGCCTATCTAGCGACTCCGCCATGTCATCAAGCAATTGGTTAACCGACGCAACTTCCGTCATTATTCGTCGTTACCGCCAGCGAAAAGGTCAGATTCAAACTGCGCAAGTTTTGACGCTAACTGCTCAACATTAATTTTGTATGAGCCGCTTTCAATTTCTGCTTTAATTCTGTCCACTTTAGCTTGGTCGATACCACTGCTGTTCATGGCCTTTTCCTGCAATCCGCCCAGTTGTTGCGCTTCGCTGGTCAAAGAAACCGCGTCACCGCCTTTCTGAGCAACCGATGCAGAATTACCCGCCTGGCCGTTTTGAACCTGGCGATTGCTTGATTTGTTTTCGATACTGGTGTTTTTCAGTCCAGCATTATTAATGTTAATAGCCATTGTGTTGCCTCGCTAGATAGTAAGTCTCGGTTATTTATCGACCATACCCGAAAAAACTTAACTAAAAAATCCACTTTTTTGTAAAGTATTTTAAAGGTTGACGGTAACCTCGTTCAGCCCTGTCACAACCGCTTCTATCGACTTGCCTGAGCGGGCGTTTTTCACAACAACCGATTCGCCTTTTAAGCCGTCAGCTAACGCTTTTCCGTCAGCGGTAATTCTTAATGCCTTATTCTTAGCCACTATTGTAACCGTTTGGTCCTCACAAACAAGGCAGGTATCGCTTGGTCGAATTGCCTGACCGGCGCCAATGCGCTTTTTGACGCGAGCGCCAACCAATAGTTCCTTCGTTGTATAAACGTTTGAACGTATTTGGTTTAGGTCGACTTCGGCAAAGGTCAAATCACTTTCGCTAATCATTTGGCCCGGAGACATAGGACCCGATGCGGTGACCACATTTTTATAGCGGTAAATTCTGACCGGCACATAGGTTCGCCAACCGTTTGCGGAAGCACACTTAATTTCTACGGTTGTGTAGCCATCTAACCTTGCGTTGCTCGCTAAGCCAACCTCTGGTGCCGCTGAACATCGTTTTGCTGTCATTCGGGGATCCAGGTTATTCGCAACAACGTCAATGCGGCCACTTTCCGGTGCACTGACCCGAGAGCGAACAAAATCATGCGCCAGAGTCTGTAATGCCTTATAATCGAGACGTACGTCATTACTTTGTGCCAGCGCATTATTTGGGGTAAAGCCCAAGAGCAAAATCGTTATTGCAAAAAGCGAACTGATCAACAGCGATTTACGTACTATCATAAAAATATCCTGACGTTATCTTCTAAGGTTATCTGGCTGCCTGCCGAAAAAAACGGTATAACGTCAAAAGTTCGGCGGCTCGACCAATACATATTTGCTAATAGTGGTTTAAGCAAATACCGTGCCGAACAAAGGTAGCCTGCCATATTACAGGAGTGAAGCATGGCCAGTATTCTCGATTCAGTGAATCAGCGCACACAAATGGTCGGACAAAACCGACTGGAGTTATTGTTGTTCAGGTTAACAGGGAAACAACGCTTCGGAATTAATGTGTTTAAGGTCAGAGAAGTTTTACCTTGTCCTAAGTTAACGGCAATGCCAAATCGAAACCCGCTTGTAAGAGGTATCGCACATATCCGAGGTCAGGCTATCTCCATTATTGATTTGAGTATGGCAACCGGTGGTCCGGCTATTACCGACATTGAAAACCGCTTCGTCATTATTTCTGAATACAACAGAACTGTTCAGGGATTTCTGGTCGGTGGCGTTGACCGCATTATGAACATTAATTGGGAAGATGTTATGCCACCACCCAAAGGGGCAGGGCGTGACGCTTATCTGACCGCAGTGACAGAAATTGAGAACGAGTTGGTTGAGATTATTGACGTCGAGCGTATTTTAGCTGATATCGTACCCATTAATTCCGATGTGAGTGAAGAAGTCGCTAACGCAGAGATTAATGTCGCTAAAGAAGATTTGACCATTCTCATCACTGACGATTCGTCTGTGGCGCGTAATCAAATAAAGCGCGCTTTGCAATCTTTAGGCATTCACCTTGAAGTCAGGAAGAACGGAAAGGAAGCACTCGAATATCTGAAAGATAAAGCAAAAGAACTTGGTGGTAGCGCACACACGCATGTGCCAGTTATTGTTTCCGATGTAGAAATGCCGGTCATGGATGGTTATACACTGACTGCAGAGGTAAAAGCCGATCCCGATTTACGTGATATTCATGTTATTTTGCACACATCATTGAGTGGTGTCTTTAATCAAGCTATGGTGAAGAAAGTCGGCGCCGATGATTTCATTGCAAAATTTCATCCCGATGAGCTGGCGACAGCCGTTCAAAAATGGCTTAATACCGTCGTAGCCTGAGACAAATCAACTGTAGCCTGATGCTATTGCATCAGGTGAGATGCTCCTGACGTAATAACGTCAGGCTACGCATAGTGATTTATCGGGCTACGGCAGACCGAAAGAACAAATTGAAACGGAAGCAGTTAATATAACGTGTCGAATCGCGAATTAAGTTTATCGGAATACCAAGAGTTTCGTCAGTTTCTGGAGCACCAGTGCGGTATTGTGCTGGGCGAGAGTAAATTGTATTTGGTCAAAAGTCGGCTCAGCCCGTTAATGGGGCGCTTTAATATTGACTCGTTGTCAGAGTTGGTAAAGCGTTCTATGAAAATCAGTGAACGCGCCCTACGGGCTGCAGTTATTGACGCCATGACAACGAATGAAACCTTATGGTTTCGTGATACTTATCCCTTCCAAATTTTGCATGACCGTATTTTTGCTGAATACAAAAACCATACGGGACCGTTAAAAATATGGTCAGCAGCATGCTCCTCTGGGCAAGAGCCGTACTCCATTGCCATTACTTATGATGAATTTAAAGCCAAGAATCCTGGCGCTCTCAGAGGTGGTATCAAAATAACGGCGACCGATATATCCAATAAAGTGCTTGAACAGTGTGGCATTGGCGAATACGACAGCCTGGCATTAGCACGGGGCTTATCGGCAGAACGTCGGCAGAAGTACTTCACCGATGGTAGCAAGCCGGGATCGATGAAAGTAAGGGATAACCTAAAGACGCACATTCATTTCCGGCACCTGAACCTGCTGGACAGCTACTCATTGCTCGGCAAATTTGACGTTATCTTTTGCCGCAATGTGCTTATTTACTTCGCCCCGGAAGTAAAGCGGAAAATAATTGCCCAATTTCGGCAATCACTTAACCCGGGGGGCTATCTTATTCTCGGTGCCTCGGAGTCTATTTCGGGTTTAACCGATGACTTTGAAATGATCCGCTGCAACCCCGGTATTATCTACCGTCGTAAATAACGACGTCCCGTAGTCTCCTTTTCAATAATAAGTGCCAGGACTTCTGGCACGATACCTGCATTGTCTTCACCATCGAACACTGTGGAGACAAAAAAATGGCACTTTCCATGGATAAAATTATGGGAATACAGCAACACACGTTGGGCATACGCACCCAACGTGCGGAGCTTATTGCCAATAATATCGCTAACGCAGATACCCCCGGTTACAAGGCCAAAGGGCTGGATTTTCAGCAAGCGCTGCAACAGGCACAGCGCGGCATCGAAACCCACAAAATGGCGCGTACCCATGAAAAACATTTCAATGTTGAAATAAAACCGCAGGGCACAGAGAAGTTTCGTGTGCCGAATCAACCTGATACCGGTGACGGTAATACCGTTGATGTGCAGTTGGAACAAAACTTGTATGCACAGAATGCACTGGAATACGAAATGACCATGAACTTTCTTGACGGCCGCATTAGCGGTGTGAAGAAAGCCCTAGGCGGCGGACAGTAGGTGAGGTGAAAAACAATGAGCCTATTTAATATTTTTAACGTGACCGGTTCGGCAATGAGTGCACAGTCAGTGCGACTGAACACCACTGCCAGTAATCTGGCGAACGCGAACTCGGTCAGCAGCAGTATCGATGAAACTTACCGTGCCCGGAACCCGGTCTTTGCAACGGCGTTGGCCGACGCGCAGGGCGACTACCGTGGTAACAGCCTGACCAACCAGACTCAGGCTGGACAAGCGGCAGGCGTCAAGGTACTGGGCATTGTTGAAAGCAATGACCCTTTGCAGGTTGAGTACGCACCAAACCACCCCATGGCGGACGAAAATGGCTACATCTATAAGCCGAACGTTAACACTATGGAAGAAATGGCCAACATGATTTCGGCATCCCGCTCATACCAGACCAATGTTCAGGTGGCGGATACTGCCAAAACAATGACGCAGCGTTTATTACGTCTGGGTCAAGGGTAAGCAGGAGATAACAAATGGAAGGCGTAAGCAATAACTCCTACATCGACAGCATGAAATGGAAGAAGGACGAAGGCGCAAAATACGCTGATCCTGACGAGCAGCAGAAGCTCCAGCAGGAAGACTTCTTCAAGCTGTTGACGGAGCAGCTGAATATGCAGGACCCGTCCAAGCCGGTCGAGAACGATCAAATGATTGCGCAAATGACCAGCTTCACCATGGCGGAAGGTATCACCGGGCTGTCAGAACGTTTTGACCAGTTTGCAGAAGATATGACGTCAAACCAGGCGTTGCAGGCGTCGACCATGGTTGGGCGTAAAGTGTTAGTGCCAACTGACCAGGCTAACCTGGAAGAGGGAGCTGGCGTCTCGGGCATGATAGCGACGCCACAAACGGCGCAGAATGTGAAGATTAACATCAAAGACTCTAGTGGCGCTGTGGTGAAAACCCTGAACTTGGGTGACATGCCGGAAGGCACCAAAGAGTTTGAATGGGATGGAACCACGACAACGGGTGAGCAAGCGCCGGCCGGTAATTACACATTCTCAGTGAATGCGACCGTTGGCGGACAAACCGAAGAGCTTCCATTACAAATGCATGCGCGTGTTCAGAGCGTCAGTACTGGCGGTGAACGTGGCGTTGTTCTGAATCTTAAAGGATTAGGTGGCATCCGGCTTTCCGATGTCTCTGAAATTAGTTAACAGGTGAGGTGACCTATGTCATTTAATATTGCACTCAGCGGTATCAACGCATCTCAGAAAGACTTAGATGTAACTGCTAATAATATCTCAAACGTAAAAACGTCGGGCTTTAAACAGTCACGCGCAGAATTTGCGGACGTTTATGCCACCAGTATTTTTAATGCCGGTAACACGAAAGTCGGTGATGGTGTGTTGACGTCGTCAGTGGCGCAGCAATTTAGTCAGGGAACGCTAGACTTCACTGAAAACTCGCTGGACATGGCCATTTCTGGTAATGGCTTCTTTGCCACCACAGACGGCTTAGGCTCTCGCGATATGACTTATACACGTTCAGGAGCTTTTAAGTTAAATAGTGATAAGTTTATTGTTGATAATCAGGGTAATTTTTTGCAAGGTTACCAAGTAAATCGGAATAGTGGAGCTACTTCTTCAACAAGTTTAGCAACAACTCAGCCTATTCGAGTACCTGATGTAGCAGGAGCACCGCAGCAAACCCAAAATGTTTTTACAAGCTTTAACGTTGATGCGCGTTTAACAAACATTCCTGATAATGGAGGTGGCCCACCTCCAACATCAAATTTTGATCCAGATGCGCCATCAACTTATAACGCTTCGACGTCTGCCACAGTTTATGACTCGTTGGGAGAGTCACATATATTATCAACTTATTACGTGAAACGTGGCTCAAACCAATGGGATGTTTATGCGACATTTGATGGTAAAGAAATAGATATGGGAACAGCCGCCAATGCAAATGGCGGTGCTGAGTCCGCAGCCGGCTCTGTAGGCCGTCGAATTTCCTTTAACCCAGACGGGACTCCTAATGTAGCGGCTCCGAATATCACCTTTCCGGAAGCAATTATTGATCTAAGCGGTAGCGATCCAAATGGTGACCCTTACCTAACAAATGGCGCGGATAACACGCAAACCGTTCAGTTTAACTTTCAAGATGAAACGGGCACAACAGCGCCTACACAGTTTGCGTCCGATTTCGAAGTAACTACACTCGATCAAGATGGGACAACGGTAGGCCGTCTCACAAACGTTGATATAGGCAAAAACGGTTTGATCGCAGCAACCTACTCAAACGGTGACGTTCAGTACCTAGGGCAAGTTGCCTTAGTTCGTTTTGCTAACGAACAAGGACTAACCCAAATTGGCGGCACTAAATGGCGTGAGAGCATCGATTCGGGAGAGCCTTTATCAGGTGAAGCAAACTCTGGCACTTTCGGCTCGATAGAAGCATCCGCGCTTGAAAACTCAAACGTGAACCTGACGAAAGAGCTGGTGGATTTGATTTCTGCACAGCGTAACTTCCAGGCGAACTCGCGTTCGTTGGAAGTGAATAACACCATTAACCAGACTATCTTGCAGATTCGATAACTGAATTCGCTGGAAAATAAAAAACAAAAGACGCCTTCGGGCGTCTTTTTTCGTTTTTGGCACGGAATCTGCATTGCATAGGGTAACGATCGAAAACGACAAAATTTTGGCTGGAGGTCAGCTATGGACAAAATGCTCTGGGTTGCCATGAGCGGCGCCAAAGAAAACATGAACGCAGTGGCGGTGCGGGCAAATAACCTTGCGAACGCTAATACCACTGGGTTTAAAGCCGACTTGCAACAAGCGCGTGCCATGCAAGCGTTTGGCGAAGGTTTGCCGACACGGGTATTTTCAATGACGGAAAGCCCTGGGCAGAACTTTGCCGCAGGCGGTTTGCAGACCACTGGCCGAAATATGGATGTCGCCATAAAAGATCAAGGCTGGATTGCTGTTCAGGATCAAAACGGTAATGAACGATATACCCGCAGTGGCAGTTTGCAAGTGGGTACTGACGGGCTGTTACAGAACTCGCAGGGTCATACACTGATTGGTGATAACGGACCTATTTTTGTACCCCAGCCAGTCGACAAGTTAAGTATTGGTTCTAATGGCAATGTGACCATTCGTCCTATGGGTGCGCCAGAAAACGTCAGTGAAGTGATTGGCCGTATTAAGCTGGTGAACCCGCCAAACGGCAATATTGAAAAAGGCACAGATGGCTTATTCAAACTGAAAGACGACCAGGTTGCCTTTGCCGATGCCAATGTCAAATTACAGATTGGGGCGCTTGAGACCAGCAACGTGAACAGTGTCGAAGAAATGACCAACATGATTGCCTTGCAGCGCCAGTACGAAATGAACGTCAAATTAATGAAAACCGCCGATGAAAATGCGCAGCGCTCAGAATCGCTGATGCGCATCAGTTAACCAATATTGCGTTAACGGCGTATAGAGGAGACATAACATGAACCCAGCATTATGGATCAGTAAAACCGGACTGGATGCGCAACAGCGCGATATCTCGGTAATTTCCAATAACTTGGCGAACTCCAGTACCATTGGCTTTAAGAAAAGCCGCGCGGTGTTTGAAGACTTGCTGTACCAAAACATTAATCAACCTGGCGGCCAGTCAGCTCAGGATACGGAGTTGCCGAATGGTCTTATGGTGGGTGCGGGTACCAAGGTTGTCGCGACACAAAAGGCGCATACTCAGGGTAACGTGCAGACCACCGACAATTCGCTGGATGTGATGATCGACGGCAAAGGATTCTTCCAAATTCTGATGCCGGACGGGACTATTTCCTACACGCGTAACGGTCAGTTTTCACTGAACGAAGACGGGGAAATGGTGACTTCGGGTAACGGCTATACGCTGGAACCTGCTATCCAAATTCCTGAAGACGCAATGTCCGTCAGTATTTCCCAAGAGGGTGAAGTGACTGTTACCCAACCCGGAAATCCGGACAATGTTGCCGTTGGCCAAATTAATTTAGTGAACTTTATTAACCCGGCTGGCTTAGAGCCGATGGGTCAGAACCTTTACCGAGAAACAGCGGTCAGCGGTGCGCCTTTAGAAGCGGTACCGGGCGTCGATGGCATGGGGAACACTATTCAGGGGGCTCTGGAAACCTCCAACGTCAACGTGACCGAAGAGCTGGTGAACTTGATAGAAAGTCAGCGCGGTTACGAGATGAACTCGAAAGTCATCTCTTCAGTTGACCAAATGCTGAGCTTTGTTACTCAGCAACTTTAATTAAGAATGAATAGCAGGTGGCTGTGATGCGTTACTTTTTAGCAACTTTAGCAATTTTAGCGGTGACAGGCTGTGCAAGTTCACCGCATAAGCCAATGCCGGACGACCCGTATTACGCACCGGTATTGCCGGAAGAACGTGCACAGCCGGTCGTGCCAACTGGGTCGCTATTTCAGGACGCTTACGCAGACAACCTGTATTCGGATATCAAAGCGCGTCGGCTTGGCGATATTATTACGGTGACCCTGCAGGAACGGACAACCGCCAGTAAAACTGCGACCACCGAAACCTCGAAAGAAAGTACGGCAGAACTTGGTGCGCCCACCATGTTCGGACGGGATATTACCGTTGGAGGCAACCCGTTGTCTGCCGGCATTAACGGAACGCGGGACTTTAATGGCGACGCCAGTTCGGACCAAAGCAATCAACTTACCGGTGAAATTACCGTGACGGTTATAAAAGTACTGCCGAACGGCAACTTAATTGTGCGTGGTGAGAAATGGATGCGTATTAATACCGGCGACGAGTACATTCGTTTAACCGGCATGATTCGCCCGCAAGACATCACAGCTGCTAATCAAATTCCATCGACTCGTGTTGCCAATGCGCGCATTGAATACTCAGGTACGGGTAGCCTTGCGCAAGTGCAGGAGCAAGGTTGGTTAACGCGTTTCTTTAACAGTCCAATTTGGCCGTTCTAAGGAGTTGGACATGAAAATGATACGACTGATTACCTTAACTCTGTGTTTAGTCTCGATGCTGGTTGCGCCTGTGCAGGCATCGCGTATTAAAGACATTGCATCGGTTCAGGGCATTCGTTCTAACCAGTTAATTGGCTACGGTTTAGTCGTAGGCTTACCTGGAACGGGTGAGCAAACGCCGTTTACTGACCAAACCTTCCGGACCATGTTAGGTAACTTTGGTATTAACATTCCGGCAGGTGAGCGCCCAAAAATCGATAATGTGGCAGCGGTTGCTGTGCACGCTGACTTGCCGGCGTTCGCAAAGCCGGGTCAGAAAATTGACGTGACAGTGTCCTCAGTGGGCAGTGCCGACAGCCTAACGGGTGGTACTTTGCTGCAAACCTTCTTAAAAGGTGCGAATGGTGAAGTCTACGCTGTCGCTCAAGGCAACCTTATTGTCGGTGGCCTGGGGGCTGAAGGTAACGACGGTTCCCGTATTGTAATTAATACGCCAACAGTTGGTCGTATTCCCGGCGGCGGTATTGTTGAGCGAGAAGTGCGTACGTCTTTTGGCTCGTCAGACTACTTTACCTTTAATTTACATGAGTCCGATTTTACAACCGCTAAGCGTATGGCACAGACCATTAACAGTCTGGTGGGCCAGGGAGCGGCACAAGCTGTCGATGCGACTTCGGTTCGTGTTCGCGCACCACGGGATTTAAACCAGCGTGTTAGTTATATGTCCACACTTGAGAATTTAGAGGTGGAGCCGGCAGAGACCGCTGCGAAAGTCATCGTGAACTCGCGAACCGGCACTATTGTCGTCGGTCAAAACGTCGAGTTAAGACCAGCGGCCGTTGCGCATGGCAATATGCAGGTGACGATTTCTGAAAACGTCAACGTCGACCAACCGAATCCGTTTGGCGACGGTGAAACTGTGGTGACACCGCAGTCGATTATCGACGTGAATCAGGACGATGCTCGTATGTTTGTATTCCAGCCGGGCACAACATTGAATGACCTGGTTCGTGCTGTGAATCAAATTGGTGCGGCACCAGGCGACATTATTGCCGTATTAGAAGCGTTGAAACAAGCTGGCGCGCTCAGCGGCGAACTCATTGTTATTTAAGCCGAGGCTGATATGACAAGCTCAAACGCACAATTCAAACAAGCTGAATTAGCCATGGACACGCACAGCCTGAATGGCTTGCGTGAGCGTGCGTTTAACCCGGATGACAAACAAGCCTTAATGGAGGCGGCGCAGCAGTTTGAAGCTATTTTCCTGAATATGGTCATGGGCAGCATGCGCAAAGCCAACGCCGTGTTCGAAGAAGGTAACATGCTGGACAGTCGCTACACCAAGATGTACCGCGATATGTACGACCAGCAGCTGACGTCGGAGTTGTCCAGTCAAGGCTCGCTGGGTTTGGCCGAACTTATGGTCAAGCAGCTTGGCGGTGACGACAGCTACCAGTATGGACATCAGAACCGCTCCGGAGCGAACTTAGATGATCCGCGCATGAAAAATAGAGCGGAGCGTCTGAGTGAACATGGTGGTATAGACGCAGGACTTTATTACGGCAATAAGCGTGTTAATACCGCTAAGTTAAGTGATGGTGAAGCGCGGTTTAACAGCCCCGAGAGTTTTGTCGCAGCGCTTAAACCGCATGCCGAGAAAATAGCGAAACAGGAAGGGCTGAACCCGAACGCACTTATTGCTCAAGCAGCCCTGGAAACCGGATGGGGTAAGCGATTAGTACCGGGGCGCCATGGCGGCTCAAGTAATAACTTATTCAATATAAAAGCCGACCAGCGTTGGGCAGGGGAGAAATCTCATGTCAGTACACTGGAGTTTGACGGTGATGTTGCCCGCAAAGAGCGCGCCGCTTTTCGCTCATACTCTAACGTGGAACAGAGCTTGCAGGACTATGTTGATTTTATAAAAGGGCATCCGCGTTACCAGCAGGCGCTGGAAGTGGCTGACGACCCCGCAAAGTATGCTGAGGCCCTGCAGTCAGCGGGCTATGCGACAGATCCTAAATACGCACAGAAAATTCAGTCGGTGTTAAATAACCCGGCATTTGCGGACAAAGCAATTTAAATCGTCTGCAATGGGCGGCAAAAAATTGCCGCCTAAACTAAACATTATTTACTCAGTGCCGATACAGGGCACAGAGTTACTGGAGAGACATCGATGAGTTTTGACTTATTAAATATCGGTAAGAACGGCATACTGGCTCATCAACAGAGCCTGCAAATTACCGGTAAAAACATTAATAATACAAACACTCCGAGCTACGTTCGTGAACGCACCGAGTATATGGAAAGCGAGTACGGCGGCTTGGAGCGCCTGCGTGTGCAGCGCATGATCGATGAATTTGCCAATCGCCAGTTACGAAATGATATTTCAAACGTCAGTTACTACGAAGCTAATTTAGAGCAGGCTGAGCAATTAGATACTCTGTTAGGTGATAGCACTACAAACGTCGCTTCGTCAGTAGAAAGCTTTTTCAACACACTGCAAGACGCGAATAACGACCCAGGGTCAGTGACCGCTCGTCAGCTAGTATTAGCAGAAGCTGATGCTATGGTCACGAAGTTCAATGATTTCTCGCAGTACTTAAATGATCAAAAAGGCATCATCAACGACCGTCTGACGTTATCAACAGATAGAATTAACTCAATTTCAAAGAACCTGGCTGAGTTGAATTCAAAAATCCAAAACTCTGCGGGAAAAAATAACGATAATGGCGACTTGAACGCATTATTGAATAAGCGCGATGAGCAATTAAGAGAGTTGGCTGAGTTAGTAGAATTCAGTACCGTAGAGCAAAAAAGCGGTGCAGTAAGTGTTAACTTGAAAAACGGCCAGCCTATAGTACTGGAGAATGGTCGCTTTAATGCCGTTGCTATGAAAAGCAACCCCGATACCGAACGTTTGGAAATGGTGCTAAAAAAAGAGCACAGCGGTGGTAGTGTCAGCGAGTTCTATGTGCCTACTGGCGAGATTGGCGGCTCGATAGGTGGTTATCTTGAGTATCGCGATGAAGTGCTAGTGCCAACCCAGAAAAGGTTAGGACAACTTGCTGTTCGTATCGCTGATTCCATGAACACTCAAAACCAAAAGGGTATGGACTTAGACAATCAATTAGGGCGCAAAATATTCGACTTGTCACAAACTGAGTCGCAAGCGTTACAGTACGCCGACAACACCGGCACAGGTGAAATGACCGTGCGCATTTTGGAAGGGGACAGTAAGTCATTTCCGTCGGAAAACTTACGTATTACTAAAACGGGGAACCCAGACGAATACGAAATAGTACCGGTTAATGAAGATGGTTCGGTTGTAAGTGGTGCGGATACAATTACGGTGACGCAAGCGTCGCCGGGAACTATTGATATTAGTGAGCTGGGTATTTCGTTAGATTTAACTGGCGCAGCGAACGCAGGTGACCAGTTCCTGGCGAAACCGGCTGACCGCGCAGCATCAGAGATTAGCTTGGCCATTCGCCGCCCAGAAGACATTGCATTAGCGAATCCTATTCGGGTGAAAGATGGTATGGATAACCAAGGTGCGGCTGGTATTGAAATAGCGGCGATTAATACACCGGATGATTATTTCGACACGGCAAACAATACTCTACTGCCCGGAGCCCCAGCCCGTATCGAAGTCACAGGGCAGACGGGCAACGCTTATGACTTGGAAGTTTTCGCTAAAGACGGCACCAGTTTAGGCACCATTACGGGTACAACGGATCTAAACGGCATTTTAGACCAAGCAGGCTTAGCCGATCCTGATTACGAAATAGACATTAATGGTGAACCCGCTGTAGGTGATGAGTATTTGATTGAATACAACACCAATGGTTTTGATGACAACAGTAACGGCCAGGCAATGGCTGACTTGCAGCGTCAACAACTCGTCCGCCGCTCTGGCGGCGAAGAAGCAGAGCCGACTATGACCTTTAACGAGAGTTACGGTCGCTTAGTGTCGGACGTGGGCAGCCGAGTGAGCCAAAATCGGGTATTACGAGACTCTGCTGAAGCCATAAAGTCACAAACAGAAACGTTGTATGACTCGCAAGCCGGTGTGAATCTGGAAGAAGAAGCGGCGAACCTTATTCAGTATCAGCAAGCGTACACAGCGTCGGCCCGAATTATTACGACATCACAGACTATTTTTGACACCTTGCTGACGTCATTGAGGTAAGAATTATGCGACTAAGTACTAACTTATTTTTCCAGCGTGGGCTGGACAGCTTACAAACCTCACAGAGTCGGCTGGATAAAATTCAGTTAATGCTGACTAAGCAGACAAAAATTTTAAGTCCTGCAGATGACCCTATTGGTAATTCGCAGGTACTGGCGTTGAATGAAAAAATTGGCCAGAACGAACAGTTCGAGCGTAACTCGGTCACGCTAGAGAATAACCTGCGCCGTGAGGAGAGTGTCATTAGTAGTATTACTGATGCGGTTCAACGCGCGCGGACTTTAGCTGTGCAAGCGGGTAACGGTAGCTATGATCAAACTAACCGAAAGGCTTTAGCTTCGGAACTGCGTAATTTGGAAACCTCCATTTTTGACTTAACCAACGCGCAAGATGAATCGGGCGAATATATATTTGCGGGCTATCAAAATCGTACCCAACCGATGGAGTTTAATGATACTACTCAGGCCTACGAATATGTTGGCGATCAGGGACAACGCACAATTCAGTTGTCGCCGACGTTGTATCTACCGGCAAATGACCCGGGCAGTCGAGCGTTCTCTAATGTGTCTAAGCGCGTCGACTTTGAATTAACTGGTGGTAATAATTTTATTGAGAAAGTGGAAGTTACCAATCGTGATGCGTTAATCGCGGATACGGAAGCACGTATTGATGCTGGTGACCCGACTGATTTCACGGTTAACTTTACCGGACCGGACACTTATGAAATTGATGACGGCGTTAACCCAGTAGTGACCGGAACCGTAACGGACGGCAAAGTCGAATACAACGGGATGACACTGGAACTTAACCCTGACAATATGCCAGCCGCTGGTGATTCGTTTAGCTATTCTATTGGTGAGCCGGTGTCGCGTAACTTGTTAACGCAAATTAGAGACTTAGCGACCGCACTAGAAGAGTCGGGTCCTGAAAACAAAGGCTTCCATGAAAGCGAAATTGCTTTTGCGCTAGATGACTTTAATACCGTTATAAGCGATTTAACTGATACTCAGGCTTCTGTAGGTGCGCGTTTGAATGTGATGGATAACGCTAAACTCAGTAACGCTGACATTGAAATAGTGAATAAAAAGGCACGCGCTGATATCTCCGACGTTGATTACTCAGAAGCGGTAACCGATTTAGTCAAAAACGAAACCATTTACTCAGCCGCCCAACAAGTATTTACTCGTGTAAGTCGTCTAAGCTTATTCGATTACCTATAGTCCATCGTTTCCGTTATATGGTGTAGCCTGACGCTATTGCGTCAGGTGGGGTGTTAGAGCGTTATGTGAACTGTAATTTTTCCCGCCATAAAAACTTCAAATTTTTTCAAAAAAATACTAAAGCTCCCCAAACCCCTGCCGATACCCTTTGTGAGAGGAAAATTTAACCAGGCGAAACACGAAGCCGAAACATTCCTCCAGCTTGGCAACAACGATTGAATCCAAGCTTAGGCCAGAAAACTGAGGAGCATTATTATGCCATTATATGTAAACACTAACGTCAGCTCATTGAACGCACAGCGTCAGCTGATCAGCTCAGGTAACTCGCTTGACCAAGCATTCGAACGTTTGTCGTCAGGCTTCCGTATCAACAGTGCTGCAGATGACGCTGCAGGCTTACAAATCTCAAACCGTTTGGGTTCTCAAATCAACGGTTTGAACCAAGGTAACCGTAATGCAAACGACGGTATTTCAATGGCTCAAACTGCCGAGGGTGCACTGGACGAGTCGACGAATATCTTACAGCGTATGCGTACCCTTTCTATTCAATCGGCGAACGGCTCGAATTCTGACGCGGATCGTGCTGCGCTGCAGAAAGAAATTGGTAATTTGCAACAAGAACTAACTCGTATTGCGGAAACAACAAGCTTTGGTGGTAAAAACTTGCTTGATGGTTCATTTGGTACAGAACAGTATCAAGTTGGTGCAAATGCCAATGAAACAATCTCTGTTCAGTTAGGTAATATGTCTGCAGATGCAATAGGTAGCTATGATGTCAAAGGGGCGTCTACTACTTTTGATTCATCAAGTGCAACAGTAGCGGCTAACCAAGACTATACTTCAGTGGACACCTCTACAAATACCTTAGATTTCTCTATCCAAGGCTCAGAAGGCACTGCAGATTATACATACAGCAATGCAGCTACTACTATTACGGATATATCTGAAACAATTAACACAAAATCTGCTGAGTCAGGTGTTACAGCTAAAACAAGTGTGACTGCAACTTTGTCTAACTTGACAAATGATGCAACTGGTACACTTGAAATAGGTGATAAGACGTTTAGTCTAGAAGCTTATGGTGGTGACCTGAGTAAGTTATCTGAAGACCTCGGTAAGTCAGGCATCCGTAATGAGATAAAAGATGATGGCTCATTAGAAATTACAGCAGAAAATGTAAAAGGTATAAAAGTTTCTGCTGGTGCTACTGACACTGGTTCAGTAGATTTAGCTGGAACAACTGTTGACTTTTCAACCGCAAATAATGCGGGCGTTGTAGATGCTCAATTAGAACTGTCGTCTAGCAATGACTTTGCAGTCACTGACAACGGTGGTGGTACTGATATCGGTGATGCCCTCAATGCAACATCAGGTTCATTGTCTGAAGTGGGTCAGATTGACATTTCGACTTATGAAGGGTCTCAGGATGCGCTAAAAACTATCGATGCGGCTATTTCTCGCATTGATGCTCAGCGCGCAGACTTAGGTGCGGTTCAGAACCGTTTCCAAGCGACTATTCGTAACCAATCGAACATCGCTGAGAACCTGGAAGGTGCGAAGTCTCGAATCAAAGATGCTGACTTTGCGGCTGAAACTGCGAAACTGACTCAGGCTCAGATCTTGCAGCAGGCTTCACAGACAATCTTGGCACAGGCGAACCAGCGTCCACAGGCGGCTCTGCAGTTACTGGGCTAATAGCTCAACTAGCTCAACCGTTACTAAAAACCGGAGCTTTTGCTCCGGTTTTTTTATGCTTGTAATTCAACGATTTAACAATAAAATCGATACCGCTTAAAAAAACTTCAGTTAAACGCTAAAGTTTTCAGCATGGCTTACCGATAACATACATGGATAATTGTTTTAGTGCTAAACTGCACGGTAACTAAGGTAAAGGTGAGTATTATGGCAGACATGTCAGTTGAAAGCCGCGCGTTAAGTCCCTTAAGTAGTGCAGCGGGTGGTTCATCGAACAAGGCAGAACGGCCGCAGGATCAAAAGGTCATGGACGCAGTCAGCCAGGTTCAGGAACGCACCGCTGATAAAGTGGAAAAGCAGGCAGGTAATGAAAGTATTGCAGAGACGGTTGAGGAGATGAATAAATCATCAACGATACGAAACACCAGTCTGCAATTTGTGTTTGACGAAAAAGGCGAGCCACCGGTGGTTAAGGTTATTGATACTGACAACGGTGAAATGATTCGTCAAATTCCGTCAGAATTGGTTGTGAAGTTATCTAAAGCTATTGAGGAAATGGCCGATAACGAGAACAGTCGGATGGGATTTTTATTCGACAACCAGATTTAAGTGAGGTGTTGATATGCCATTAATTTCATCAACGGGTGCCCGTTCAGGTTTAGACCTTGAGGGCATCATTAAAGCGACGCTTGAAGCAGAGCGCGTTCCTAAACAGAACCGTCTGAATCAGCAAGAGGGGCGTCTGCAGGTGGAGCTGTCGGCTGTTGGTGAAATGCGCTCAGCATTATCAAAGCTCCAGGAAAGTGCAGAGAAACTGACTGAAGGCAGCTTGTTTAGCGCTATGAAGGCCTCAGTCACTCAACCTGACTCTGGCGATGTTGTTAGTGTTGAAAGCTCTGAGGATGCGAGTGCAGGTGACTTTGAACTATTTGTTCAGCAATTAGCGAAAGGCAGTCGCGCCGTGTCTGCAGATGGGGCATTTGTCAGTGCGGATGATCAAGTTAACACCAACGCGGGTTCGTTAACCTTTGGTGCTGGTGATGAGAGTTTTACATTAAATATTGAAGCGGGCTCAACGCTTGAAGATATCCGTAAGGCGGTCAACTCATCTGAGGACAACTTTGGCGTTACAGCGGACATTATTAATACCGGAACAGAAGCGAAGTTAGTTTTTCGTTCAAGTGTCAGTGGTGCAGGTAACGACTTAACCGTTACTAATGACAATGCTGAATTTGACGCTATTTCAACTCAAGCCAATGGCGGTGGTGCTGGCGGCATGACGATAGCCGCTAAAGACCAAGCCACTGACGCTATTATTGAGATCGATGGCATTCAGGCTACCAACGATACCAATACCTTTACCGATGTCATCCAAGGCTCGACCATTACCGCGCTGAAAGAGTCGGAAGGCGCTGAAAAGGCACAGCTCTCTATAGCGCGTGACGATGCAGGTGTTAAGTCATCTATAGATACTTTTGTAAAAGCTTATAATAGTACGGTTGACCTACTGAGTGAAATTGGTGGTGAAGACAGCATGTTACAGGGCGATGCAACAGTTCGTAGCTTGAAAAGCCAATTAAACAATGTGCTGACCAGTACATTTGGTGAAGGACAAACCTTGTTTGATTTAGGTTTCGGTTTAGACAACGATGGCCGTCTACAACAAGAGAACCCAGTCACTAACGTTAAGGATGTTCTCGCGGCTAATCCATCGGCATTGCAAAATGTAATTGGTGGTGAAAGCGGTATGGCGTCCCGTATGGAAACTTTCCTTGATGGTTATGTTGGTGCCGGTGGCTCTTTGCAGTTGCGGAGGGACTCTATCAATGACAGTTTAGACCGTGTTGCTGAAAGTCGTGAGTCATTGCAGTTGCGTATGGAGTCAATGGAAGAAACTCTGCGCTCAAAATATCAAGCACTGGATTCATTAGTTGGCCAGTTACGTGACAGAGGCAACTATGTGAGTGCCCAGCTTGCAAACCTTCCGGGTTTTACTCGGGACAATGATTAATTCGAGGTAATTACGTATGAATATGAAGCTTAAAGGCTACACTAAAGGCTCGCTAGAAACCCGAGTTGCGGGTGCAGACCCCTATCAGTTGGTGCAAATGCTGATGGCGGGGGTGTTAGAGAACCTGAATTACGCCAAAGGAGCGATTCAGCGTAAAGACCTCGAGAAAAAGAGCCTTTATTTAAGTAAAGCGCAGGCTATTGTTGACTCTCTGCGTTACAGCCTGGATGACACTGCGGGCGCTGAAGCTACCGGTAATTTACGCGAGCTGTATATGTATATGAGCACACGTATTGCCGACGCCTCAATTGAGTTGGATGTTGAGGCAATTGACGAAGTAGCACGCTTAATGATTGATATTAAAGGCGCGTGGGACCAAATTCCTGCCGACCAGCGTGACGTTGCTATGAACCAAATGCAGCAGGCAGCTGGAGCTTAACTTGTCTGAAGAGACGCGCTCACCTGAACAATTGAATGAGCTCCACGAGCAGCTAAAACAACAAGTAGCAGACTCAGAGTATGAGTCTGCCGCTGATACTCTACCTAAAATACTTTCCTTTCTAGAGCGGTTACCTGACGACTGGACAGAGTCCCGCGAATGGGTGACTGTTGTTGCCGAAGTTGATAACTACTTAAATGAAGTACAACCAGAGCTAGAACAAGTCCTAGAAGAAACCGGCGCAGCGATTACCAAAATAGGTAAAAGTAAAAAAGGCGTTCGAGCGTATACCAAATAAAAAAACCGACCAATGAACGAATCATGATCGGCTTTTCTTTCCCTACGCTAAAAGCCTAGGTTAGTAAATTTCTTTACAGTGCTTGGATCTTAGCGTTCAACCGGCTCTTATGACGTGCCGCTTTGTTTTTGCTGATAAGACCTTTAGTCGCGTAACGATCCAGCATTGGGGTTACGTCTTTCATTGCAGCGTTTGCTGCTTCTTTATCTTTGCTTTCAATGGCTGCGTTTACACGTTTAAGGTATGTACGCATCATTGAACGACGGCTTGCATTGTGGCGGCGATTTTTCTCGGCCTGAATCGCACGCTTTTTAGCAGACTTAATGTTAGCCAAGGTGAACTCCTAAATTCATTAACAGAACGCTTCTCTTATAAAGGTTGGCGATTATGCCGTTTTTGCCGCAAAAGTCAACAGCTGAGGCAAGAAAAAATAGCTTTTCGGACTCTTTGCTGACAAGCTTTCATTGTCGACGTACAATCCTTACTCAGCTGCAATGTTAACTCAATAACTCAGGGACGAAAAACGTGTCGAAAGCCTTGCTCCGCTCCGGTTTCATCGTAAGCTTCATGACCCTTATTTCGCGGGTTTTGGGCTTAGTGCGCGATGTCGTCATTGCCAACCTAATGGGTGCGGGTGCGGCAGCGGACGTATTCTTTTTCGCCAATAAAATCCCTAACTTCCTCCGGCGTCTGTTTGCCGAAGGTGCCTTTGCACAAGCGTTTGTGCCGGTACTCACAGAATACAAGCAAGGAAAAGAGCTGCCAGAGCAACAACTCTTAATAGCGAGGGTGTCGGGTACGCTGGGCACTATTATTACCGTAGTCACGTTATTCGGCGTTATAGCTTCGCCCATTGTCACGGCGCTGTTTGGTATGGGCTGGTTCCTGGATTGGTGGCACGACGGGCCGCAGGGTCATAAGTTTGTGCTGGCTAGCGACTTGCTTCGTATTACCTTCCCGTATTTATGGTTCATCACTTTTACCGCCATGGCGGGCGCCATTCTCAACACGCTTGGGAAATTCGCGGTCGCGGCATTTACCCCGGTGTTTTTAAACATCGCGATTATTTCTGCCGCCATTTGGCTCGCACCCAATATGGAGCAACCGGAATACGGACTTG
Source organism: Idiomarina sp. 29L (assembly GCF_004123135.1). Classification (NCBI taxonomy): domain Bacteria; kingdom Pseudomonadati; phylum Pseudomonadota; class Gammaproteobacteria; order Alteromonadales; family Idiomarinaceae; genus Idiomarina; species Idiomarina sp. 29L. The sequence continues at coordinate 47,835 of NZ_SDJS01000001.1, forward strand.
CGTGGGGTGTATTCTTCGGTGGTTTAATCCAGCTACTGTTCCAAATTCCGTTTTTGAAAAAAGCCGGACTGTTGGTGAAACCTAAGTGGGGGTGGAAAGACCCGGGCGTGACCAAAATTCGCAAACTGATGCTGCCGGCTATTTTTGGGGTTTCGGTGAGCCAAATTAATCTGTTACTCGATACACTCATAGCCAGCTTCTTAATGACCGGCTCTATCAGTTGGTTGTATTACTCTGACCGGCTTTTGGAATTTCCACTGGGGCTCTTCGGTATCGCCATAGCCACGGTCATACTGCCTGCGCTTTCTTCGCGCCATGTTGATAAGTCCACACAAAACTTCAGCGCCACTTTGGACTGGGGGGTTCGTATGGTGCTGCTATTAGGTGTACCGGCTATGGCGGGACTGTTTGTGCTTGCCGAACCTATGCTGATGGTGCTCTTTATGCACGGCGCATTCAGCCCGGAAGACGCGCGCATGGCGTCTTATAGCTTAATGGCGTATGCAACCGGCTTGGTCAGCTTTATGTTGGTAAAAGTGCTGGCAACGGGCTTTTACTCGCGGCAAGACACCAAGCGCCCGGTAAAATTTGGCATTATTGCCATGGTTTCGAATATGGTGTTTAACGTCGCGCTGGCCATTCCCTTCAGCTATGTAGGCTTGGCAATGGCAACGGCGGCGTCCGCGGCTATTAACGCTGGCCTGTTAGGCTTTACTCTATATAAAGAAGGCGTTTTAAAAGCGCAGCCAGGCACTTGGCGTTTTATTGCTCAGGTTATTTTGGCAACGGCAGTCATGATAGGCATTATTCTATGGCTAAACCCGGACGAAACAGCATGGCAACAAAGTAGTTTAGTAGAGCGGCCGTGGCTCTTGGCACAAATGATAGGTGCTGGCGTGGCTGCCTATTTAGCGACGTTGCTGGTCAGCGGCATGCGGCCACGACATTTCCGTGCTCGCGAGTACTGATTATCATGCGGTTATCGGTTATAATCGCGACTTTCTCAAACGACCTTAAGACGGTTCGGGCATGGAACTGATTCGCGGTACTCACAACTTACGAGATGAACACAATGGCTGCGTGCTGACCATCGGTAACTTCGATGGCGTGCATTTGGGCCATCAGGCGGTGCTGGCTCAGGTTCGTGAGAAAGCGAAGCGGCTTGGCGTTCCGTCAGCTGTTATGACCTTCGAGCCGCAGCCGCAAGAGTTGTTTCAGCCTGAACAAGCACCGGCACGCCTAACTAATTGGCGCGAGAAATATACAGCGTTAAAAGCGCAGAATATCGACCGTCATATCGTCATTGAGTTTAATAAGAAGTTCGCCAGCCAGCCGGCTCAGGAATTCATTGAGCAAACGTTGGTTAACAAGCTGGGCGTAAAATTCCTGGTAGTGGGAGACGACTTTCGTTTTGGTTATAAGCGAGAGGGCGACTTTGAGCTCCTGAAAAAAGAAGGCGACAAGCTGGGCTTTGAAGTGGTCGATACGCGCAGCTATCGTCAACAACAGCAGCGTGTTAGTAGCACGGCTATTCGCCAGGCGCTGGATAACGGTGACTTTGAGCTTGCCGAACAAATGCTGGGCCGACCGTATCAAATGATGGGAAAAGTGGTTCATGGTCGCAAGAACGGCCGGACGATTGGCTTTCCTACCGCCAATGTGCCATTAAAGCGTCTTAAAAGCCCGTTGCATGGGGTGTTTGCCGTAACGGCGGCACATCAGCAAAGCGGAGAGACCTATTCGGGGGTGGCCAATTTGGGCACTCGACCCACATTAAATGGCGACGAAGTGCAGCTAGAGGTGCATTTGTTTGAGTTTTCAGGCAATCTGTACGGTCAGAATTTAACAGTCACTCCGGTGGCTAAACTGCGTAATGAGCAACGCTTTGCGTCGTTACAGCACTTACAAGAACAAATTGAAAAAGATGCCGCCCGCGCACGCGATGCTTTAGCGTGCCGGAGTCAGTAACTATGCGGAAATGGAAACAGTGACTAATGAGTGATTACAAACACACCTTAAACTTGCCGGAAACAGCGTTTCCAATGCGCGGCAACTTGGCTCAACGCGAGCCGAAAATGCTGGAGCAATGGTATGAAGATGACCTTTACGGTCAAATTCGTGAAGCCAAAAACGGCAAGCCGAAATTTATTCTGCACGACGGCCCTCCTTACGCAAACGGGCAGATTCACATTGGTCACGCCGTAAATAAAATTCTGAAAGACGTTATTGTTAAAGCGAAAACATTAAGCGACTTTGACGCGCCGTATGTGCCTGGTTGGGACTGCCACGGACTGCCTATTGAGCTACAGGTAGAGAAAAAGCACGGTAAACCGGGTAAAAAGCTCGACTTAGCTCAGTTTCGTGAGAAATGCCGCGAATACGCGCAAACTCAGATTGACCAACAGCGTACTGACTTCAAACGCCTGGGCGTACTAGGTGACTGGGACAAGCCGTACCTGACCATGAATTTTAAGCAAGAAGCCGACAGCGTACGTGCATTGGCCAAAATTATTGATAAAGGCCATTTGCATCAAGGCTTTAAACCGGTGCATTGGTGTACCGATTGTGGCTCAGCATTGGCTGAAGCGGAAGTTGAGTACAAAGACAAAAACTCACCAGCCATTGATGTTCGTATGCCAGCTGCGGCTATGGCTCAAACTGTTGAGCGCTTCAGTACACCGGAAGGGCATGTAGGCGAAGGTGATGTCAGCATGGTTATCTGGACCACCACGCCGTGGACCATTCCAGCAAACCGAGCCGTAACCTTGGCCGAGGGACTCGAGTACACGTTGGTGCAAATTGAAGCGGACGGCGATCAGCCGGCAGAGCGCGTTATTTTGGCTGACGATTTGGTAACGGACTGCATGGAGCGCTGGAACATTGCGCATTACCATAAGTTGGGCTTCTGCAAAGGCAAAGATTTAGAAGGCCTGCAGCTTCAGCATCCGTTGTTTGACTTACAGGTGCCGATTATTTTGGGCGACCACGTTACGACTGAAAGCGGTACAGGCTGTGTCCACACGGCACCGGGCCATGGTGTTGATGACTTTTTAGTGGGCCAGAGATACGGGCTGGAAGTGTACAACCCAGTTGGTGACAACGGTGTGTATAAAGACGATACGCCGCTATTTGCCGGTCAGCATGTCTTCAAAGCGAATGAGCCTATCGTTGATAAGCTGCGTGAAGTTGGCAACCTGATGCATGCAGAAAGTTACAACCACTCGTACCCGCATTGCTGGCGCCATAAAACACCGATTATTTTCCGTGCGACGCCGCAGTGGTTTATTAGCATGGACAAAAAAGGTTTGCGTGCCGGCGCATTAGATCAAATTAAGAAAGTGGGTTGGTTCCCTGAGTGGGGGCAAAGCCGTATTGAGTCGATGGTTGAAGGGCGTCCGGACTGGTGTATTTCCCGCCAGCGCACCTGGGGTAACCCAATTGCGGTTTTCGTGAACCGAGAAACCGATGAGTTGCACCCGAACACGCTAGAGCTGATGGAAAAAGTCGCACAGCTGATTGAAAAAGATGGCGTTCAGGCGTGGTTCGACTTAGAGCCAGAGACGTTGCTCGGCGAAGAAGCGGATAAATACCGAAAAGTCACCGACACGCTTGACGTTTGGTTCGACTCAGGCGTCACGCACCATTGCGTTCTGCGTGAGTTTGATGGTTTGCAATGGCCTGCGGACTTGTACCTTGAAGGGTCGGATCAACACCGTGGCTGGTTCCAGAGCTCATTGGTCACAGGCGTCGCCATGTATGACGAAGCGCCATACCATCAAGTTCTGACACACGGCTTTACCGTTGATGCGCAAGGCCGCAAGATGTCGAAGTCAGTGGGCAACGTGGTTGCGCCTCAGGATGTGATGAACAAGCTGGGTGGCGATATTCTGCGCCTGTGGGTCGCCTCGGCTGACTACTCGGGTGAAATGACGGTATCGGATGAAATTCTGAAGCGCTCTGCTGATGCGTACCGCCGTATTCGTAATACGTCGCGCTTCTTGTTAGCGAACTTAAGTGGCTTCGACCCGAAAAAAGATACCGTTGCTATGGACGATATGGTCGAGCTGGATCGCTGGATTGTCGGTCGGGCTGCAGATTTACAGAAACAATTACTGGAAGCTTATGACAGTTACCAGTTCCACAGCGTAGTGCAAAAATTAATGCACTTCTGTTCAATTGAGCTGGGCAGTTTCTATCTGGATATCATTAAAGACCGCCAGTATACGGCTAAATCTGATGGATTGGCGCGTCGTTCATGTCAGACCGCACTGCATCATATCGCCGAAGCGTTGGTTCGTTGGATGGCCCCAATTTGTAGCTTTACGGCTCAGGAAATCTGGGGCTTATTGCCGGGCGAGCGTGGCGAGTATGTCTTTACCGAAAGTTGGTATGAAGGCTTTAGCGAGTTTGCCGGTGTGAGTGATACCGAAAACGAATTTTGGATGCAGCTGCTGGACGTACGTGACACCGTTAACCAAGCGCTGGAGCAGTCGCGTCGTGACGATGTGATTGGCGGCTCGCTGCAGGCAGAAGTAACCTTATATGCCGATGATAAGCTGGCGACCTCTCTGAACCGTTTAGGTGAAGAACTGCGTTTTGCATTGCTGACGTCTGAAGCCCGTGTTGACGCACTGGACAACGCTCCAGCTAACGCGGTTAAAGCGGAGAAACTGGCACTGGCGGTGGAAGTTAAGCAGAGTACTTATAAAAAATGTGAGCGCTGCTGGCATCATCGTGAAGAAGTTGGCACTTTGCCAGAACACGATGACTTGTGTCAGCGCTGTGTAACCAATATTGATGGTGAAGGTGAGGAGCGTCGTTTTGCCTGATTTCGCATACTCAAAAAGAGCCACTGGCTTACGTTTTTTGTGGCTGACACTGCTGCTGTTCGTGATTGACCAAGTCACCAAAATTTGGGTGGCCGGTGAGTTCGAGTTGTATGAAAGTCGCGTGGTCATAGAGGGCTTGTTCAACTTCACTTATGTTCACAATTACGGTGCTGCGTTTAGTTTCTTAAGTGACAGTGGTGGCTGGCAGCGTTGGCTGTTTACGGCTATAGCGATTGCCATTAGTGTGGTGTTGCTTATTTGGATGCGCCGTAACCCAGTTGGATTGTGGCGCCAAAACCTGGCTTTTGCGCTCATTCTAGCCGGAGCGATAGGCAACGTTGCTGATCGCTTGATGTACGGTTATGTCATCGACTTTTTCGATGTGCATTATCAAGGGTGGCACTGGCCTGCGTTTAACGTTGCCGATATGGCGATAACGATTGGCGCTGCTTTGATGCTGCTGGAAGCCTTTTTTGATAACCGTCGTGACAAATTAGACGGCGGTGACAAGTCGTAGGGGTACGTTTTGAGTCGTTTACCAATTGAGCATGGCCGCGAAGTGGTCATGCACTTTACCATTAAGCTGACCGACGGGTCGGTTGCAGACAGTACGAAAATGTCGGGTAAACCGGCCAAGTTCCGTATGGGCGACGGTAGCTTAACGGAAAATTTTGAAGCCTGTTTAGTAGGGCTTCGTGAAGGCGCTGAGCGTGAATTCACGTTGGAGCCTAAGGACGCTTTTGGAGAGCCTAACCCGGACAACTATTACTACGTTGATTCGGCTAAGTTTAGTGATGACACTAAGCCTGAGGTTGGCGCTATTTTAGCCTTTACCCAGCCGGATGGAACGGATTTACCGGGAATTGTTCGAAAAATTGAAGGTCCAACAGTGACTATCGATTTTAATCACCCGCTGGCAGGCCAGACGGTGATTTTTGAAGTAGAAATTATCAGCGTTGAGCCGTAACTGACGGAGTCGGTTGAACGCAGGAGGACATATGCAGATTTTGTTGGCGAACCCACGTGGCTTTTGTGCAGGTGTTGATAGAGCCATAACCATTGTTGAGCGTGCTTTAGAGATTTTTGAGCCGCCAATTTATGTGCGTCATGAGGTGGTTCACAACAAATACGTCGTCAATAAACTACGTGACGCAGGCGCTATTTTTGTTGAAGAGCTGCATGAAGTGCCAGACGATCATATTGTGATTTTCAGTGCTCACGGCGTTTCTCAGGCGGTGCGTCAGGAAGCCAAAGATCGCGGTTTAAAAGTGTTTGATGCCACGTGTCCTCTGGTAACCAAAGTACATATGGAAGTCACCCGTGCCAGCCGCAAAGGACACGAGTGTGTGCTCATTGGTCATGCCGGCCACCCGGAAGTTGAAGGCACAATGGGTCAGTATAAAAATGAAAACGGCGGTATTTATCTGGTTGAGTCGCCGGAAGATGTTGAAAAGCTGGAAGTGAAAGACCCGAAAAACCTTCATTATATGAGCCAAACAACGTTGTCGGTTGATGACACCGCTGATGTTATTGAAGCCCTGCGTCAAAAGTTTCCTGATATTAACGGTCCTCGTAAAGACGACATTTGCTACGCAACACAAAACCGTCAGGATGCTGTGCGTGAGCTGGCCAGTGACGCGGATATAATGCTGGTCGTCGGTGCTCGTAATAGCTCGAACTCAAACCGTTTGCGTGAGCTGTCAGAAAAGATGGGCACACCGGCTTATTTAATTGATGATGCCAGCTGTATCGATAAGTCGTGGCTTGAAGACAAAGAGAAAGTCGCTGTCACAGCCGGCGCATCAGCACCTGAAGTATTGGTGCAGGAAGTTATTGCCAAGCTTCAGTCCTGGGGCGGCAAAACCGCCGTAGAGCTCAGTGGTCGCGAAGAAAACATCACTTTCTCTATTCCACCAGAGTTAAGACCTCATCCAGCGGCTTAGTTTATCGAGACAACCAGATTTGTAACGAGTAAGAGTTGTCTTCGCCCCAGGTTACTTCGGTATCAACTGAAGCATTGTTCTCGTCTATTAAGTTAATAATGGAGTTGATAAGAAATCCGTTAACCTTGGCTTCAGGTGCAGGAGGAGAGCCATTTTTCCAAGTACGGTGAGAGTCCTGTATATAACTATTTAAAACCTCAACAGATAGGGCTTTGCGCTCAGCTCTCTTAATAGCAGCCAACCCAACCTGCAACAGCTGCTGGCTGCTCACAGCCCAAATAGCCACAAGTGCGGAAGCCACTAATGTCTCAACCAGTGAAAAACCTTTACTGCTGCGCTGACTCATAAAGCGCCTTTTGTTGGTTAAAGTCTGCCTCAATTTGTTTAGAAAGCACTTGCCATTGGTGCGCTTGTTGAGCCTCCACCATTTGTGCGTAAAATAACAAGGCGGCCAAGCTCGCGGAGCTCAGGCTTATGAGTGTCACTAACGTCAGTATCAACGCGAATCCTTTCGCTTTCATAATGAATATCCATTTCTGTTACTGAGGAAAAACGGTAATTGTCCGCTTAAATTGCTGTTCCTGAATACCTTCTTTTGTGTCTCGTGAAGTCGACAGGGTAATAAATAATTTAGAGCTGTCTTCATGAGTTAATGAAGCGCTGGTTTCAACCAATAACTCCAAAACCTTAAACTGGGCTCTGTCGGTCAATGACTGCCAACCATAACCCGCACAGTCCAGTGTCATTGGGTTATGCTGCAACTGATAATGTCTAACCCGAAAGCCGACAGAGGCTCCGTCTTGTGTCGGGAAGACGTAGCAACCACGCTCTGGGCTTTGCATGCCGTCAACCACCGTGTTGCTTAAACTGCTAAAAAACTCCCCTGCAACCGCCTGCCCGTTCAACATAAAAACTGCCTTCGATATCGAGCTATGTTGAGCGCCTTTCTGCCATTGCAATAGTTGTTGTGCGGTCATGACAATAATGGCTCCCAGTGACGCAGCAATAATCACTTCAATTAAGCTGTACCCATGACTTTTTTGAGCAAGGTTCCTGTCTAGCATAAGGACAAACTCGGCAAAGACGATCCATGACTGACACAGGAACGAATACGTCCTTTACTGCTAATAATAACTTTCACGGTATTGCTATTGTTCATAATGCGAATATGACCGGGCGAGGCACCGCCAGAAACACCGTAGAATACTAACGGGCTTGTTGAGCTATAAGTCGACTCCGTTGCCAGCTCAAACACATTTGAACGACCTTCGAGAGGCGCGAGATCTGCCATTATATTGTCTTCCGCTCGTTGTGCTTTTGCTTTGACTTGGTGTAAATACGACAGCCACCGAGAGCTCGCCTGTTGCAGTAGTAAACTTTCAGTCTGCTGTTTGAACAAAGGCATCGACAAGGCACCTAACCCAGCCGTTATAGCCAATGCAATCAGCAATTCAATTAAGGAGTAACCGCGCACAGAGCCCCCTGTTATTCGAAGTGCAGATAGTTTAGCCGCAAGCCAAAAAATGTCTGTAAGCTAGCTCGCACCGTATTGTCAGAAACTATTTAAAAAGCTGGCTCGATTCTTGAATAAAACACCACAGGTTCAACTTTTTGACGCAACAGGAAGACGTATGGCGAGCGGTGCCGAAAAGTTAGTAAGTTTAAGAAATTTCACGCAAAACAATGCCCATTTAATTAAGGGTTTTGGTACGCCTTTAGCCATTATGGCCATTTTGGCGATGGTGGTGCTGCCTATTCCGGCAATGGTGCTGGATATTCTGTTTTCGTTCTCTATTACACTATCGCTAGTGGTTATGCTGGTTGCGGTTTATACCCAACGACCACTGGATTTCGCTGCCTTTCCGACAGTTCTGCTTATCGCCACAGTACTGCGGCTTAGCTTAAACGTGGCATCGACACGTATCGTTTTACTCGAGGGCCACAATGGGCCGGGCGCAGCAGGTAGCGTCATTGAAGCCTTTGGTAGTGTTGTCATCGGCGGTAACTACACCGTTGGTTTAGTGGTCTTCGCCATTCTCGTTATTATTAACTTCGTGGTTATTACTAAAGGTGCGGGGCGTATATCCGAAGTAACCGCTCGCTTTACGTTGGACGCCATGCCAGGTAAACAAATGGCCATTGACGCGGACTTGAACGCCGGCCTTATTAACCAGGAAGAAGCCAAACAGCGACGCAGTGACGTCACCCGGGAAGCTGACTTCTACGGCTCGATGGACGGTGCCAGTAAATTTGTTAAAGGCGACGCCATCGCCGGTATTCTTATTCTGCTTATCAACATTGTTGGTGGTCTGCTCATTGGTATGATCCAGTACGGACTGACCTTCGGTGAAGCGGTAGAAGTCTACACGCTACTGACCATTGGTGACGGCTTGGTCGCCCAAATTCCAGCGCTGTTACTGTCTGTTGCGACTGCAATTATTATTACCCGCGAAAATGACAGCAAAGACATGGGTGACGCAGTCGTTCTGCAGTTGCTCGACAACCCGAAAGTACTGGTTATTTCCAGTTCAGTATTGTTCGCTATGGGTGTTATTCCGGGCATGCCGCATTTAGCGTTTCTAAGCATGTCGGCGGTTCTGGCTGGCGCGGCGTATTTCAAACTGAAAAAGAATAAGGTCGAGCAGGGCGAACTGGTTGAAAAAGAGCAAGAGCAACAAGTTCAACAAGCACAACAAAAAGAGTTGTCCTGGGACGATGTACGCCATGTTGACACCATTGGTCTGGAAGTGGGGTATCGACTTATTCCTCTGGTAGACAAACAGCAGGGCGGCGAACTCCTATCTCGCATTAAAGGGGTGCGTAAGAAGCAGTCGCAGGAATTCGGCTTCCTGGTACCCGCGGTGCATATTCGGGATAACCTCGACTTAGGGCCGAACAGTTACCGAATTACCCTAATGGGTGTGACCATGGGTGAAGCAGAAATTCGTCATGACTGGGAGCTGGCTATTAATCCGGGTCAGGTCTTCGGGGAACTTGAAGGTGAAAAAACCACGGATCCGGCGTTCGGTCTGGACGCAGTATGGATACGCCCGGAGCAAAAAGAGCACGCGCAAACCTTAGGTTATACCGTGGTGGATGCTGCAACGGTAGTGGCCACTCACTTAAGTCAAATTGTCACGAATCACGCATCGCAGTTACTTGGTCATGAAGAAGCACAGGAGCTGTTGGATCGCCTGGGTCGCACGCATCCGAAATTGGTGGAAGGACTTATTCCTGACTTATTGTCACTGGGTAATTTTGTCAAAGTGCTGCAGAACTTGCTGGATGAAGGCATTGCTATACGCGATATGCGCACCATTGTACAAACCTTGGTTGAGTACGCTGGACGCAGTCAGGATCCGGATGTATTAACGGCTGCCGTACGAATTTCTCTGCGCCGTTTGATTGTTCAGGATATCTCAGAAGGCGAAACCGAACTGCCTGTCATAACTTTGGCGCCAGAGTTGGAACAGATGTTGCATCAGTCACTGCAGATGGCTGGTAACGACGGAAATCAGCAAGGTGCAGGCATTGAACCAGGTTTAGCCGAACGCTTGCAACAGTCGTTACGCGAAACGCATCAGCAGCAGGAAATGAACGGAGAGCCGTCTGTGTTGCTGACATCCGGGCTACTACGCTCAACGATGGCGCGATTTGCGCGCCACGCTACCGATGGTATGCGAGTGTTGTCGTATCAGGAAATTCCGGATGACAAACAAATTCGCATTGTCAGCTCAATTGGTGGACAACAAAACAGTGGTGAACAAACCGCTACCTAAGACAACGGGAGTCGCTTGTGAAAATTAAACGCTTTTTTGCAGAGGATATGCGTCGAGGCTTACAGCAGGTTAAAGAAACCTTAGGCGCTGATGCGATTATTCTATCCAATAAAAAGGTGAACGGTGGTATTGAATTAGTGGCGGCTGTTGACCCGGACGCACGAGCACCAGAAGCGGCTCCAGAGACCTCCGCAAATACTCAGGCACCAAAGCAAGAGTCGGAAGCACCGGCTCAGTCGTTGGCTGAATTGTTGCAGCGTCAAAATGCCGCGCCTTCGCAAACGTCTTCGCAAGCGGCAGAACAGATGACCGGTCAACCTGAAACGGCAGCAAAGCACGACGCTTATCACCAAATGGCGCATCAGGCAGCATCGGCTCAACAAGAGCCTTCACAAGCGGATGTCTTTCCTGAGCAAGTGAATACGCCGGACAGCAACGACTCGGAAGCAATCGCAGAGCTGCGCTCACAAGTGAAAGGTATTCGCCAGTTGTTAGAGCACCAGTTAAGCGGTCTCATGAAGCAAGAGATGGATCGCGAAGAGCCAGTGCGCGCCATGTTGATGCAACGACTTATGACGATGGGGTTGAGTGAACGCATCGCGGATCAGATTGCTTGTTTTATTCCTGAAAGCAGCTCAGACGAGGATGCCTGGGAGCAAACCATGCATCTGTTGGAAGGTCAGTTGAATACCACCAATGACGATATTTTGACACGCGGCGGTGCAGTGGCACTAGTTGGTCCTACCGGCGTTGGTAAAACCACCACTATTGCTAAGCTGGCGGCCCGTTACGCTCAGCGTCATGGCTCTGACAAAGTTGCTTTAATTACCACTGACACCTTCCGAATTGGTGCCAGTGAACAATTACAGACTTACGGACGTATTATTGGCTGTCCGGTAAAAGTGGCAAAAGATGCAAAAGAGCTAGCGGATTCATTACTGTCGCTACGTGATAAGAGCCTGATTTTAATTGATACGGCAGGTATGGGTCAGCGCGACAAGCGCTTAAGCGAGCAATTGGGTCAGCTTATCCAGAATACCCGCCTGAGAATTCGACCTTATCTGGTATTGTCGGCAACCTCACAAAGCCAAGTGTTAAATGACGCCGTTAAACAATTCAAAACACTACCTTTGTCGGGTTGCATTTTTACCAAACTGGACGAATGCTTAAGTTTAGGAGAAAGTATCAGTGTGGCAATTGAGTACGGCCTGCCGGTTGGATATGTCACCAACGGTCAGCAAGTACCTGAAGACATTAAAGTTGCCGATGCAAATTACCTGGTATCTGAAGCCGAGCGGTTAATGGACAAAAGCATTTGTTCCTCGGTATCAGACGTGCCAAAATCGTACTGGAATGCGGCGTTTTCTCGCTGAGTGAGCCGTTATACAATGACGCTGTTGTCGAAGATGTAAAATAAGAGATACGCCCGATGGATCAAGCAAGCGGTCTGCGAAGAATGAAACAGTCAAAAGTAAAAGTCATAGCAGTCACAGGTGGTAAAGGTGGCGTGGGTAAAACCAACGTCTCACTGAATATGGCCATTGCTATGGCGAAGCAGGGAAAACGAGTACTGGTACTTGATGCCGACCTTGGCTTGGCTAATGTCGACGTCATGCTGGGCTTGCGTGTTGAGCGCAACCTGTCTCATGTACTGAGCGGCCAATGCGAACTGGAAGATATTTTAATTGAAGGGCCAGGTGGCATAAAAATTGTCCCAGCGACCTCAGGAACCCGCTCTATGGTTGACTTGAGCGAGTCAGAGCACGCCGGTCTTATTCGGGCGTTTAGCCAACTGCAGGGAAACTACGACGTTCTTATTGTCGATACGGCGGCGGGTATTGGAAACACCGTGGTCAGCTTTGCCCGCGCTTCGCAGGATGTCCTTGTGGTTGTCTGCGATGAACCTACTTCAATCACCGATGCTTACGCACTTATTAAAGTGTTAAGTCGTGAACAAGGACTGTTTAAATTCAAAGTGGTTGCCAATATGGTTCGCAATATGCGCGAAGGGCAAGTACTGTTCAATAAGTTGACTAAGGTCACGGATCGTTTCCTCGATGTGGCATTAGAGTTAGCAGCGATAGTTCCTCACGACGAAAATTTGCGGTTGGCCGTTAGAAAACAACAACCAATGGTGTTGGCGTATCCCAAATCGCCGGCGTCACTGGCGTTTAAAGCATTAGCGAAGAAGGCTCTGGATTGGCCAATTCCTGCTCAGGCAGGAGGGCATTTAGAATTTTTCCTTGAGCAATTGATAACTTCTGCCGATAACGGGAGTAAGCGGGATGTTGCCAATGAATAAAGCCGCCGCTTATACCGCAACAGCCGACAACCGTAACGCTATTATTGAGCAGCATACGGGGCTGGTTAAGCGAATTGCGCATCACATGATGGCGAGACTACCCGCCAGTGTGCAAGTCGATGACTTAATTCAAGCGGGCATGATAGGCTTATTAGAAGCGGCACGGAATTTTGATAACAGCAAAGGCGCCAGTTTTGAGACCTTTGCCGGAATACGTATTCGTGGCGCTATGTTGGATGAAATTCGACGTGGTGACTGGGCTCCGCGCTCAGTTCACAGAAATCATCGCCGCGTACTAGAGGCCATACGGCAGGTAGAGAATGACACCGGTCGTGACGCAAAAGATACAGAAGTTGCCAGTAAGCTGGGCATGAGTCTGGATGAATATCACGCCATTTTAAGAGATGTGAGTTCGGGACGCATTATAGGTATTGAAGATTTAGGTGTTTCAGAAGACGCTCTAATGCCCGAGCAAGTGACAGGCTCAGCGTACGAGCCGCAGCGAGATGTTGAAAACGCAGCGTTTCATAAAGCCCTGGTATCGACAATTTCTTCGTTACCAGAGCGTGAAGCTTTAGTGCTTTCATTGTATTATGATGAAGAATTGAACTTGAAAGAGATAGGTGAAGTGCTGAGTGTGAGTGAATCTCGCGTCAGCCAAATTCACAGTCAGGCAATGGTGCGGCTCAAGTCGCGAATGCAGAATTGGGTTGAATAATTTTGGTGGTAATCGAGAGCCTCAGTGGAGGGTGCTTTGGATAAAAATATGAAAATTCTCGTTGTAGATGACTTTTCTACAATGAGACGAATCATTAAGAACTTACTTCGTGACCTTGGTTTTACGAATATTCAGGAAGCCGATGACGGCAACACGGCTCTGCCTATGTTGCAAAACGGCGATTTTGACTTTGTCGTGACCGACTGGAACATGCCGGGCATGCAAGGTATCGATCTGCTAAAAGAAATTCGTAAAGACGATAATCTGTCGCACTTGCCGGTACTCATGGTAACGGCGGAAGCAAAACGCGAACAAATCATTGCTGCAGCGCAGGCAGGTGTTAATGGCTACATCGTAAAACCATTCACCGCTGTGACGTTAAAAGAAAAGCTCGACAAGATTTTCGAACGCATTAGCTAAAAGGGCTATGACCATGTCTGATAAAGCCCATGATATTTCCCTCGAGCAGGCTAAAGAACTCGTGTCTTTGCTGGAAGAGGGAAAGCAGCAACAAGCCAATCAACTTCTGGAAGACGTATACAACCGTCGCAACGACAAACTGTTTACTTCAGTGGGTCAGCTGACGCGAGACCTCCACGAAGCATTGCAGGACTTCCAACTGGACCCTCGCATTGTGCAAATGACAGAAGATGATCTTCCTGATGCGCAAAACCGTTTACAGTACGTTATTCAAAAAACAGAAGATGCCGCGAACCGAACAATGGATGCGGTAGAGGCGTGTTTGCCGATGGCTGACGACATGCACCAGCGCGTTGAAAGTGTCATGCCGGTTTGGAATCGGTTGATGAGCAACGATATTGAGATAAATGAATTCAAGTCTTTGTGTCATGAGGTCGATGATGTACTTAAGCGCTGTGGTGAAAATATGCCACAAGTGCATGGGCTTATGACCGAAGTACTTATGGCTCAGGATTATCAAGACATTACCGGGCAGGTCATTCGACGAGTCATTCAATTGGTTGAAGACGTCGAGAAAAACCTCATTGAACTGTTAAAAATATTCGGCAAAGAAGAAGCACGCAGAGAAGCGGAAAAAGCTGAATCTTCAAAGCAGAAAAGTGCTAGTGAGGCAGAAGGCCCAATTATTGATGCCGATAAACGTGATGACGTTGTTGGTGGGCAAGACGAAGTGGACGATTTATTGTCCAGTTTAGGTTTCTAGGAGCATCAGTCGCATGAGCTTTGATATGGATGAAGACATACTGCAGGACTTTTTGATCGAGGCGGGAGAAATCCTCGAGCAGTTGTCTGAGCAGTTAGTTGAGCTAGAAAACGACCCAGAAAACAAAGATTTATTAAACGCGATTTTCCGTGGTTTCCATACCGTGAAGGGTGGCGCAGGCTTCCTGTCGCTCACTGCCTTAGTGGATACCTGCCACGGTGCTGAAAACGTGTTTGATACTTTGCGTAATGGTCAGCGCACGGTTACGTCAGACTTAATGGACGTGATCCTTCAAGCGCTGGATACTATCAATGCTCAGTTTGCACAGGTGCAAGCTCGTGAAGACATTAGCCCAGCCGATGACAAATTACTTGAGTTATTGCATAAGCTTAGCCAGCCAGAGTCTGAAGACGAGGCGCCTATCGAAGCACAGGCTGAAGAAGCTGAGCCAGAACCGGAACCCGAACCAGAACCAGAGCCAGAAGCACCCAAAGCGGAAGCGACCAAAAGCTCAGGCGATGGCGGCATAGACGAAATTCAGGATGATGAATTTGAAGCTTTACTTGATGAGTTGCACGGTGAGGGCAAAGGCCCAGGTGTTGGCAAATCAGATAAGAAAGCCGATGCGCCGAAAGCTGCGGCTGATAATGACAACGACGAAATTACCGATGATGAATTTGAGTCGTTGTTAGATGAGCTGCATGGCTCAGGAAAAGCGCCGAAAAGCGCTGAGAAGAAACAAGAAGAGCCAGCCGACAGCGATGAAATTACCGATGATGAGTTTGAGTCCCTGTTAGATGAACTGCATGGTTCTGGCAAGGCACCGACGAAGAGTGTGGATAACGGCAAAGAAGAAAAGCCAAAAGGTACGCCTAAGCCTGAGAAAAAGGCGGCGCCTAAACCAGAGCCAAAAGCCAAACCAGCTCCTAAACCTGCTGCAAAAGAAGACAAGCCTAAAGCTGCAGAGAAACCGGCTGACAAGAAGCCGGCAGCACCACAGCAACCGGCTGCGGAAACCACGGTTCGAGTCGATACCAAACGTTTGGACGACATTATGAACATGGTTGGTGAGCTTGTTTTGGTGCGCAACCGTTTATTGAGTCTGAGCAATTCGGACGACTCTGATAATGACGAAATGGGCAAAGCCATTTCAAACCTGGATGTTGTCACTGGCGACTTACAGGGCGCCGTCATGAAAACCCGTATGCAGCCAATTAAGAAAGTCTTTGGTCGCTTCCCTCGGGTAGTTCGTGACTTAGCACGCAGCCTGAAAAAAGAAATTAACTTAGAAATGTTCGGCGAAGACACCGACTTGGATAAAAACCTCGTTGAAGCGTTGGCTGATCCGCTGGTTCACTTAGTGCGCAACTCGGTTGACCACGGTATTGAAATGCCGGACGTTCGTGAGGCCAACGGTAAGCCAAGGGCGGGTACGGTGACACTGTCAGCCTCTCAGGAGGGCGACCATATCATGTTGTCGATCAAAGACGATGGCGCCGGTATGGACGCTGAAAAGCTTAAAGGCATTGCTATTAACAAAGGTATTTTAGATGCCGACGCAGCCGCACGCTTAAGCGACGAAGACGCTTACAACCTGATTTTTGCCGCCGGCTTTTCGACCAAAGAGCAAGTGTCTGATATTTCCGGCCGTGGCGTTGGTATGGACGTGGTAAAAACCAAAATCAGCCAGCTAAATGGTAGTGTCAAAATTCAGTCAGAGCTGGGTAAAGGTACTGAGTTACTGATAAAAGTGCCGTTAACCTTAGCTATTTTGCCGACCCTCATGGTGGCAGTAAAAGAGCAGACGTTTGCATTGCCACTGGCGGTTGTTAGCGAAATTATCGATTTGGATATGAAACGCACCAATACAGTCGATGGTCAGTTAACACTGATTGTACGTGACCGTGCTATACCGCTGTTCTTCCTTGAGCATTGGCTGGTGAGAAACCCAGACCGCTCAAGCCGCAATGAAAACGGCCATGTTGTGGTTGTACAGATTGGCAATCAGCAGGTTGGTTTTGTGGTCGATGCGCTCATTGGTCAGGAAGAAGTGGTTATTAAACCATTGGATAAACTGTTACAGGGCACGCCAGGTATGGCAGGTGCAACCATTACCAGTGATGGTGGTATTGCGCTGATTATTGACGTACCAAGCATGCTGAAGTATTACGCTAAACGATAACGGGACACACCGTTCATGACAGTTAAAGTTCTCGTAGTGGACGACTCGGCGTTTTTCAGACGCCGGGTAACCGAGATTCTGGAAGCACACTCAAATATTCAAGTCATTGGCTCGGCCAATAATGGCGAGGAGGCGGTAGCGCAAGCAAAAGCGTTAAAGCCTGACGTTATTACCATGGACATTGAAATGCCGGTGATGAACGGCATTGATGCGGTAAAAACCATTATGGGCAGCAACCCTTGCCCCATTTTAATGTTCTCGTCACTGACTCACGAAGGTGCAACGGCAACGCTAAATGCGTTAGAAGCTGGCGCTGCGGACTTCTTACCTAAGAAGTTTGAAGATATCGCTCGTAACCGTGATGAAGCGGTTAAAACGCTGCAAGATCGCGTACTGGCCATTGCCAAGCAACCCTCAGCCAGAACGCCGACAATAACGCGTACACCAACAAGTCGAACCGCTGAGCCGGCGAAACCGAAAGAGCCCGTGTCGGCGCTGGATCGTATTCGACAACGTAATGAAGAACGGCAAAGCCAGCGTCAAGCATCGTCTCGATTAGCAGATGCCGCCGGCTCTTTGAGCATTAATCGTGCGTATCAAGTTTTGGCGATTGGGACATCGACCGGTGGGCCCGTTGCATTGCAGAAAATACTAACGCAATTGCCGGGCAACTTTCCGTACCCCATTGTTATGGTGCAACATATGCCAGCGGCTTTTACTAAAGCCTTTTCTCAGCGCCTGGACGGGTTGTGTAAGATACGCGTGAAAGAAGCTGAGGATGGCGATGTATTAACCCCTGGCACGGCTTACTTGGCGCCGGGTGGCAAGCAATTAGTGGTAGAAGGTCGATCCGGCAGTGCCCGGCTGCGAGTCAAAGAGGACACCAGTGGCCGCGTTACGTATAAACCCAGTGTCGACTTAACCTTTGCCAGCTTATCAAAAGTGTATATGGGCAAGGTGTTGGGCGTTATTTTGACGGGGATGGGGGCTGATGGTCGTGAAGGTTCACGTATGTTGAAACAACAAGGCGCCACTATCTGGGCTCAGGATCAGGCCAGCTGTGTTGTTTATGGCATGCCGCAAGCGGTTGCCTCAGAGGGTATTTCAACGAAAAGTATTAGTTTGGATAATATGGCGCGCTCCATCATGAAAGAAGTCGGATACAGCGGCGTTTAATAAGGTGCGTATATGATTGTTTGGACGGTAGCTAACCAGAAAGGTGGCGTGGGGAAAACCACCACAACAGTCGCTCTGGCGGGGCTATTGGCTGAACAAGGTAAGCGAGTTTTATGTATTGACACTGACCCTCATGCTTCACTGACCTATTATTTTGGTTTTGATTCTGAAGAGCTGACTCACAGTGTTTTTGATGTATTCAGCGCTGGTAAAGACGTTAACCGCGAACTGATGCGCCAATGCATTTTGCCGACTGAGTTTGACAACCTTAATATTATGCCTGCGACCATGGCGTTAGCGACACTGGATCGAAAGCTTGGTACGCAAGGCGGAATGGGTCTGGTGTTAAAAAAAGGCTTAGCCTCTGTTGCTGATGAGTACGATTATGTGCTTATTGATGTCCCGCCGGTGCTTGGTGTGCTCATGGTAAACGCATTAGCCTGTTGTAATCGAGTGCTTATTCCGGTGCAGACGGAATTCCTGGCGTTGAAAGGTTTGGACAGAATGATGCGTACGCTTATGCTCATTCAGAAGTCACGTGGCGAAGAGCGACCATATACTATCATTCCAACCTTGTACGACAAACGAACCAATGCGTCATTACAGACGTATAAGAAGCTTGTTGGCCGGTACGGTAAGTCGGTTTGGAACGGCATGATCCCTATCGACACCAAATTCCGCGATGCGTCGAATGAACAGACACCACCATCACTTTATGCGCCGAAGTCGCGAGGTGTGCTGGCCTATCAGTCATTGCTTATTCACTTACAACAAATGGAGCTTCGCTAAGTTATGAACAGCAAACACTCCAGCAGTGAACAGGCAATGACCGAGTACCTCGATGCGTTACTGCTTGAGGATGAGGTGGTTGAGTTTGATAACGAGCCTGTGAAGAAACTGCTCGAGCAGGCGGCGCCGAAAATACAACAAGTGACCGAACAAGAGTCGGTGACTTTGAACAGAGATGAAGACTTATTGCCTTTAGTTTCTGTAAAAGCGGACGATACTGATACTAGAGAGGCGCTTGCTAAGACTGAGGTCGAGGTAGAAGCGGATACTCAGGTTGAGCCGGATGTTGTCACTGAACAAGTCGAAGAAACTGAAGAGAGCGTTGAGGTTGACGATGAGACAGACGTCGCAACGCATACAGATATTGACGAAATGGCGCCAACGGAAGACGCGCAGCCAGATGCCATGTCTGAGTACATGGAAGACGATTTCCAGGCGCTGTTTTTTAAAGTGGCTGGTTTAACACTGGCGGTGCCACTGAAAAGTTTAGGCGGCATTCATCAAGTTGGGAAAATCAGCCCGCTGATGGGTAAGCCAAAATGGTTTAAAGGCATAATGACAGAGCGTGAAGACAAGCTGCAGGTTGTCGATACCGCTCGTTGGGTTATGCCGGAGAAATACACGGAAGAGCTGGAAGAATCATTAGACTACCAGTATCTTATAACGTTAAATGACAGTCCATGGGGACTGTTGTGTGAAGAATTGGTAACCAGCGAACCATTGCAACCCGAAGCCATTCAATGGCGTAAAGAAGGCACTAATAAGCGGCCGTGGCTGGCCGGAGTGGTTCGTGACAGAATGTGTGCGTTGCTCGATGTAAACGCATTGATTACACTTCTGGATAACGGCCTGGGACATATCCAGCAAGACAAATAACGCATGGCGGAGTGAAACATGAGTAAAGATAATCGCGCTATCAAAAATGAAACGGACGCTGACAGTAACGATAAAGTATTGCAGTGGGTCACGTTTCAGCTTGACGATGAAACTTATGGCATTAATGTCATGCAGGTTCAGGAAGTGCTTCGTTACAGCGAAATAGCGCCAGTACCCGGAGCGCCTAACTATGTACTGGGCATCATCAACCTGCGTGGTAATGTAGTAACGGTTATCGACACTCGTCTTCGTTTTGGTCTACAACCAACCGAAGTAACCGATAACACACGTATTGTTATTATCGAGTCTGAAAAGCAGGTTATCGGCATTTTGGTTGACAGCGTTGCCGAAGTGGTTTACCTGAAAACCTCTGAAATAGACAGCGCACCGAATGTGGGTACCGACGAAAGTGCTCGTTTCATTCAAGGCGTCAGCAACCGGGATGACGAACTGCTGATTTTGGTTGATCTGGATAAAATGCTGACGGATGACGAGTGGGATGAAATTTCTCGTTTGGGTTAATCGCGAGCGGGTGGTTTAACCATGACACTTTGGCTTATTGCAATATCAGCGCTGGCTCTTGGGCTGGCGCTGATTGCGTTGGTTGCTGTTATTATGACATCGCGTCGCCAGGCCGAGCTTATTGAGCGTCAGCAACAACGCTTGTTAATGCTCACTGAGACGGCGACCGAAGTGCTTTCCTTAAAAGAGCAGTTGAATGAGACGAAACCAGAGACTAACTTCGCCGAAAAGCAGTTACTGGCGCAGTTAGAACAGCAAGTTGCCACACTTAATGACGAGCAACGTCGATTACAGGAAAAGCTTCAGGAGCTGGCTGAGCAGGATCCGGGCTCAAAATTATATCATCGAGCAAGTAAGTTAGTAGCCAGTGGCGCAACGGTTGAAGAGCTGATGCACGAGTGTGAGCTACCTCAGGCAGAAGCAGAATTGTTGGTATCCTTGCACCAGCGTAAAGGTTAACCTTCCTCCCATTGTCGCGGAAACTTACCGTCCAACAAATAAGCAAAAGCAATAATTTCCGCAATAATAATGTAAAGCTCACGCGGAAT
Organism: Idiomarina sp. 29L; assembly: GCF_004123135.1. Classification (NCBI taxonomy): domain Bacteria; kingdom Pseudomonadati; phylum Pseudomonadota; class Gammaproteobacteria; order Alteromonadales; family Idiomarinaceae; genus Idiomarina; species Idiomarina sp. 29L. The sequence goes on from NZ_SDJS01000001.1 coordinate 68,682, forward strand.
TTCATCACCAACATTGAGTTTGGCAAGTGAGTCCGACAAGAGCGGATCTTCATGAACTAACACGCCATGCTCTTTGGCAACGGCGATAATTTCTTCCGCTAGCTCGTCAAACCCGCGAGCGATAACCTTGGGGGCGTTAAAGCCGTCATACGACAGCCCAATGGCTTGCTTCTCTTTTTTGTCCGTCATACTTTCACCCGAATAATGCCACTTTGTTGTGTCGCCAGGGTTTCCGGAATTCGCCCTTGCTGAACGCGAAACTTCACACTGTTAACCGCTAAATCGGACAACCGCTTCTCCAGTTGCTCCAGGTGTTTCTCGATAATGCTTTGCGCTGAAGGTGACTCGGCATAAAAATCGACTGACGAGCCCTGCGGATGATACCGGCCTTTAACCAGTAAAGCGCCTGTTGCTTCTAACTCAAAGCGTAAGGTGAAAAGCCATAACGTGCGACCCTCCTGCTCCGGCGTATCGGGCTCTCGCTCCGGGCGAATAAGCAACTCGTTTTGTCCGGCCTTTTGTGGGTCGGTCGGCAGCAAAATGAAATACTCAGGCTGCTGCACCGGCGAGTCTTGTAGCCGTGCCTGAGCGCTTTGGGCTGAATTTAGTACGCCAGTGAATAACTGTAGCAGTCGTTGCAATTGCTGCTGAGGCAATTGCAGCAACAGTTGATTAATGCGCTCACGCACATCACCCGCAACGTCAGGGGACGGGTTTAACACCTGTTGTATTAGTGCTTGAGTGAATTGCTTTGGCAAAGATTGCAAACTTGCTTGTGCGGTGCTTTGTTGTTGACTGTTCTGTTGTAAGCTCAGCCCCAGCAGCGTCATTAGCATTTGACCAAGTGACCCCATTTGCTGGCTTGACTGCACACTGACCGGACGCGCCGCAAACCAGTCGTTAATCCAACGCTGTAACGCTTCCGGGCGCTGCATGGATTCGCCAGAGGGCTGTTGTTGCAACACGACTTTTATGAGCTGTTCAATGGCATTAGAGGGGGAACGCAAAGCCGCTGTTAAGGTTGCGGCGGTCTGTGCTGCTTGAGTCGTAGACGCCGTATTGGTTGCACTAGCGCCTGACGTTGTCGCTGTATTGACACTGGTGTTTATTTTGGCAATAAGCGCAGACAATTCAGGAATCTTCAATGACGTGTTTGCAGCATTACTGGGGGGCACGGAAGGTTGCGCAGAAAGTTGTGCTTTTATTTGAGTGAGCAGTGTTTGTAGTGCCTGCTGAAACTGCTGCGGGCTCAACTGATGCGCCTGTTTAATGGCGATACCACGCGAAAGCTGAATTGGATGGGCTACGTTGAGCGGCGCCTTGTCTGCTGGCTGTGGTGCTCTGGCACTTTGAGTTATTTTGAGTATTTGCGAAGCCTGCGGACTATCGACCAACGCTTTAACAAGCTTGGGCGGCAGCTGGGTAATCGGTATTTCAACTTTGCCAATTTGTGTGTTTACTGTATTGCCTTGAGGTGCTTGCGTGACTTGCTTCTGTTGTCCCGGCTGTGCTGGCTCAGTGGGTGTCGGTTGGCTAATGACGATTTGTACAACCGGCTTGTTCCCCTGCGGCATGGATATTTGTAATTGCAATTGTGTGCTGCTTGCCAGTTTAGCGGGCAGTTGCGTTAACAGTGCCTTTGGCGGGTTCGGCCATTGCCAGCTAGCGCCTTGTATCTGCGGCGGCGAAGTTTGCTGGGCTTTATTCTCGGTTTGAGGCGTGAGTATAGACGCGGGTATTTGCAAGGTTGGCTTACTGGCGGTTGAAGCTGAATTGCTACCTGCAGTATTCGCGCCTGTTAAAATGCGTGCAAGTGTTGCGATGTTTTGCTTATCAATACGAGCTATAGAGCGCTCTGGAGCGTTCAGCATTTGTTGTAACAGTTGCGTGATATCAGCCATGCGCTTTACTCAAATTTTATGGTAGACTCGGTGGCATTTGCGTCAGCTTACCAGTAAGGGCTCAGTAGTAAAATCCTCATGACACAAGAAACTACCGCTAAAGTGCCACTGTTGCATGCCGAGCAGCTTAGCTCAACGCGTGGTGGTCGAGTATTGTTTGATGATCTGAGCTTCCAGTTACACCCTGGTGAGTTATGGCAGGTAACTGGCCCGAATGGCGCGGGCAAGTCGACGTTATTGAGAATGCTGGCCGGGCTTTTAGACCCCACAGAGGGCCGTATTCAGTTTAACGGCTCTGATTTGCGCGACGCTTGGCAGGATTACTGTCAGCAATTGCTGTTTATTGGTCATAAAGCCGCTGTAAAAGGCGAACTTACCGCATTAGAAAACCTCTATTGGCAACAGCAACTTACCGCAAGCCCTAACACTGATGGCTGGGACTTATTGGAAAAGCTCGGTTTGCTGGGGCTGGAAGATGAGCTTACGGGCCGTCTATCAGCTGGCCAACAGCGACGTGTTGCTTTAACCCGGCTGTGGGCGAATAAGGCAAAGCTGTGGATTCTGGATGAACCTTTTACTTCCTTAGATGTGCAAGGCGTTGGGTTACTGCAAAAGCGTTTCGCAGAGCATTTGAGTGACGGCGGCTGTATTATCTTTACGTCACATCAGTCACTGACGCTGCCGAACTTGTCTCCCAAACTGATTGATTTAAGCCTGACCTCACAAGTGGACAATGAGGTGGCTTATGATTAATCCGTCCATGCGACAGGTTTGGTTTGCGGTACTCAAGCGTGACTTGCGTATAGCCGCACGTCGACGCAGTGACGCCTTGAATCCGCTGCTTTTTTTATTGATGGTGGTGACGTTGTTCCCTCTGGGCGTCGGGCCTGGACCTGATATTCTTGCGCGTATTGCGCCGGGAATTATTTGGGTGGCGGCACTGTTGGCCAGCTTGCTTGGCTTAGAACGCTTATTTAAAGATGACTTTCAGGACGGCACACTGGAGCAGTTGTGTTTATTGCCTCAGCCATTGGCGTTTACGGCAACCGCAAAGGTGATGGCGCACTGGTTGTTGACTGGATTACCTCTCGTTATTTTGTCCCCACTACTGGCGCTGTTGTTGAGTTTGCCACTGCAAGGTTGGTGGGCGCTAGCGCTCAGCCTGCTGCTAGGCACGCCAGCGCTGAGTGCGCTTGGAGCAATTGGTGCGGCACTGACACTGCAGGTGCAAAGAGGCAGCTCCCTTATCAGTCTTATCCTTATTCCATTATTTATTCCGCTACTGATTTTTGCCACTGCCGCTGTTGAAAATGCCTCTATGGGGCTTGCAGTCCACGGCCAGTTGGCTATTCTGGCGGCTATTTCTGTTTTAACCATAACATTGTCTCCGCTGGCGATAGCAGCGGGCATAAAAATGAGTGTGAATTAATATGTGGCGATGGTTACACCCTTATGCAAAGCCTGAAGCGACCTACCGACTGGTGGACAAGTTACTGCCTTGGTTTGCAGCATTAACCTTTATCTCTTTGGCTGTTGGTGTGGTTTGGGGGCTCGCTTTTGCGCCGTCTGACTACCAACAAGGCGACAGTTATCGAATCATATTTTTGCATGTGCCCGCGGCTATATTTTCGATGGGCGCCTACTCAGGTATGGCGATAATGGGTGGTATAGCACTGATATGGCAAATTAAAACAGCGGAGTGGGCAATTCCGGCGATAGCTCCGGTTGGCGCTGCGTTGACGGTTGTCGCACTACTAACCGGAGCCATTTGGGGTAAGCCGATGTGGGGCACTTGGTGGGTGTGGGATGCACGTCTCACTTCCGAACTGATTCTCCTGTTTTTATACATTGGCGTTATGGCGCTGTACTTTGCGTTTGATGACGCCAGAACGGGCGCGAAAGCCGCAGCCATACTCTCACTTGTTGGGGTGATTAACCTGCCTATTATTCATTACTCCGTCGAGTGGTGGAACACCTTGCATCAGGGAGCGACCATTACCAAGTTTGAGAGACCTTCGATAGCGACCAGTATGCTTATTCCGTTATTAATATGCTTGGCGGGCTTCCTGTTTTTAACCATTTCACTGGTGATGATGCGGTTAAAAAATGAGATACTACGACACGAATTAGGCCGCCCCTGGGCGCAACATGAACTGGAGAAAAATTGATGGCATTCGACAGTTTTCAGGACTTTATTACTATGGGTGGCTACGGCTTGTATGTTTGGTTGTCTTTTTTCTTGAGCTTTGTCGTTATCGCGCTGGTCGCACTGGAAACCGCTATCGCTCGTCAATCCCTGAAGAAAAAGAGTCAGCAATTGCAAAATCGTCAGCAGCGTTTGGCCAAGCGCCAACGGTCTGTGTCGCAGTAGGAGAGACGTATGAATCCAAGACGTAAACAACGATTAACCTGGGTGCTGATTTTAGTGTTCGGGGTGTCTATAGCGACAGGGCTGATGCTATACGCGCTAAGCCAAAGTATTGACTTGTTTTATACACCGAGTGAAATCGTCGAAGGTGCCGATGACGGCAAACAAAAACCGCAAGTCGGGCAACGCATGCGAGTGGGCGGAATGGTCGTTGAAGGCTCGGTTGAGCGCGATCCGAAAACCCTGGAAGTGTCGTTTAATATTACGGATACAGGCCCCGAAATTACGGTGCTGTATCAAGGTATTCTTCCAGACTTATTCCGCGAAGGGCAGGGTATTGTCGCGCAAGGCGAGCTCGTTGAACCGACGGTTTTAAAAGCCTCGGAAGTATTAGCAAAGCACGACGAAGAGTATATGCCACCAGAGCTGGCTGAAAAAATGAAAGGCATTAAGCACGTAAACCCAAATAAACCTTACGAGGATGGTGAGCAATGATAGCGGAAGCAGGCCATCTCGCGATTGCTATCGCGCTGGCATTCTCTTGTTTGCTGGCGTTTTACCCGCTTTGGGGGGCAATAAAAGGCCACGGTGGCATGATGTCACTGGCAAGACCTTTTGCTCTGGGCCAATTTTTCTTTACCGCTGTGGCGTTTGGCTTATTAGTGTGGGGTTTTGTCAGCAATGACTTCAGTATTGCTTATGTGGCAGCTAATTCTAACTCAGACTTGCCGGTTGCTTATCGGGTAACGGCGGTATGGGGCTCACACGAGGGCTCATTTCTCCTCTGGATGCTGATGCAGGCCGGCTGGATTGCGGCGGTAGCACTGTTTTCACGTTCTATGCCTTTGCCAATGGTGGCGCGGGTGTTAGCGATTCTTGGTTTAATCAGCATTGGCTTCTACTTGTTTATGTTGGCGGTGTCGAACCCGTTTGATCGCGCCTTACCGTTGATTCCCGTGGACGGGCGTGACTTAAACCCATTGTTACAAGACCCGGGCATGATCATTCATCCTCCGTTACTGTATATGGGGTATGTCGGTTTCTCGGTGGCCTTTGCGTTTGCCATTGCGGCGCTTATATCGGGTAAGCTTGATGCGGCCTGGGCGCGTTGGTCACGCCCTTGGACATTAGCGGCATGGATATTCCTGACGCTGGGAATTGCTATTGGCAGCTGGTGGGCTTACTACGAACTTGGCTGGGGCGGCTGGTGGTTCTGGGACCCTGTTGAAAACGCCAGTTTTATGCCCTGGCTGGTTGGAACCGCTTTGTTGCATTCGTTAGCGGTTACCGAAAAGCGAGGCAGCTTTAAGTCTTGGACGGTATTACTGGCAATAGCGGCCTTTAGTTTGAGCCTATTGGGAACTTTCCTGGTTCGCTCCGGCGTTTTGGTCTCAGTACACGCTTTTGCATCTGATCCAACCCGTGGCTTGTTTATTCTGGTGCTATTAGCCTTGGTTATTGGCGGCTCTTTAATTTTATACGGCATGCGAGCGGGACAAATGCAAAGCTACAGCCGATATGAATTATTTTCCCGCGAAGTCATGCTGCTGGGGAACAACGTATTATTGATGGCGGCAATGGCAGTCGTCTTTCTGGGGACTATGCTGCCTTTGATTCATAAAGAAATTGGTTTGGGTAGCATTTCAGTTGGTGAACCGTTTTTCAATGGTGTCTACAGCTGGCTTGTCATTCCATTTGCTCTGATGGTAGGGCTGGGGCCTCTGTTGCGCTGGCGTCGACAGGCACTTAAGCCGCTATTAAAACCGATTGCGTTGGCGCTTAGTCTTGCCATTGTCCTTGCTTACGCACTCCCGAAAATATGGGCCGATGAGCTACCGGCCATGGTCGTTATTGGACTATTTCTAGCATTCTGGGTCGGCCTTGCCACGTTGACCGAGGTACAGCAAACGGTCAAGCAACGTAAGCAGGGTCTGTACGGCATAACTCGGTTATCGGGGAGTCATTGGGGCATGGTACTGGGTCACATTGGTTTCGCCGTGACTTTAATTGGTATTACGTTAGTGTCGCATTATGAACAAGAGCGTGACATTGCTCTGGCACCGGGAGAGTCGGTTGAAATTATCGGCTACAACGTCAGCTTTGATTCCTTAGACCACCGGGAGGGGCCGAACTACGACGCTGACTCCGGAGAGTTTACGGTGACTAAAAATGGTAATCTTGTCACCGAAGTCACCAGTGAAAAGCGTTTTTACCGCGTTCAGCGAACCAGTATGACAGAGGTGGGGCTCGATGCCAGCCTGTTAAGAGATATCTACATTGCTATGGGTGAGCCGCTAGAAGATGGCGCATGGGCGATACGCTTTTATGTTAAACCATTTGTTCGCTGGATATGGCTTGGTGCGATTATTATGGCAATAGGCGGTGTCTTTGCTATGGCGGATAAACGCTATCGTAAGCGCAAAAACGGAGGGGCAAATGAATAAGAACCTTCGCTGGATAGTTTTATTTGCACCGCTCGTTTTATTTATCGCATTAGCGGCCTTTTTACTAAAAGGGCTGGGCAGTGATCCGACTAAGCTCGATTCAGCTTTAATTAATGAACCGGTGCCGGCGTTTAAGACAGTTGATCTTTATGACACCAGCATTGCTTATGATGAGTCAGTGTTAAAAGGTGAACCCATGTTGTTGAATGTATGGGCAACCTGGTGTCCGACGTGTCGTGCAGAGCATGAGTTTTTGAATCAGCTGGCGTCAGAAGGCATACCCATTGTCGGCTTAAACTATAAAGACGACTCGCGTGAGAAAGCGGTGAACTGGCTGAACACCTTAGGCGACCCGTACACCATTAATTTGTTTGACCCAGAAGGGAATGTGGCTTTTGAGTTTGGTGTTTATGGCGCTCCCGAAACCTACTTTATTGATGAAGAGGGCGTTATTCGGTATCGCCATGTTGGCGATGTGAATGCGCGTAACTGGCAGAGCACATTGAAGCCCATTTATGAACAGCTGAAGCGGGAGGCGCAATGAGTCGACTACTCCTTTTGGCTACTCTGCTAAGCGTCCTTGTTTTTAGTGCAACAGCGCAAGATACTCTAACGCGCTCGTTTGACAGCGAGCAACAGCGGGAAACCTACCAACAGTTAATTAAGGAGTTGCGCTGTCCGAAGTGTCAGAACCAAAACATTGCTGACTCTAATGCGCCGCTGGCTGAAGACATGCGGGATAAAAGTTATGAAATGCTGAAGGCAGGTAAGTCCAAGCAGGAAATTATCGACTTTATGGTCGAGCGTTACGGTAACTTTGTGCATTATGAGCCCCCCTTTACGGCCGCGACAGCTGTGCTTTGGTTTGGGCCTTTGGTTATTGTAATTATCGGTATTGGCGTTGCGGTTGTGTTGACTCGCCAGAAAAAAGAGCAAGCCGCTCTGACCCCAGAAGAACGTGCTCAATTAGAACGGTTAAGGAATAACGACAATGACTAGTTTAATCATCGTAATGTTGTTGATGCTGTTAGTTGCTGTCGTTTTTGTTTTATTGGCGACAGGGAAGCAGCGTCGTATTCAAAAAAGACAGGATGAGAACAGGCGCTGGTACGAGCAACGTTTAGCTGAGCTTGAAGAAGAGCGTTCTTTGCACGGCTTATCTGACGAAGAGTTCGACTATTCCAAACAGGAACTCGATAAAACCTTTGTGAATGACAGTAAAGACATTGAAGAAAGTGTCGACTGGCGTCCCGCGCCGGTTGTTTTGCCCGCTGCCATTGTCGTTTTTATATCGGTTGTTTTGTATTGGAGTTTTGGTAGTTGGCAGTTACAGGAACAAGCGTCAGAAGCACGCGAGCGCTTGCCTGAACTGGGCAAAAAGCTTTTAAGTGAACAAGCTCAGGCAGCTGAGCCTGAAGAACTTAACCTGTTCGCGTTGGGTCTTCGTCAGAAGCTGATGAGCGATCCGGATGATGCTATTGCCTGGTGGATATATGCTGGTCTAATGGTGGATATTGGCGCTCCGGAAGAAGCGGACGAGGCGTTTCAAAAGTCATTGGATTTAGAGCCTGAACGACTCAACACGCTGGTGAGTTATAGTCGCTTCCTACTTATGTCTGGTTCAGCACAAAATAAAGCGAAAGCAGCTAACTTATTGGCACGCGCTTTAAAGTTGAATCCCGCGAATATAGAAGCATTGTCGCTACTGGGTTTCGTGGCGTATGAACAACAGGATTGGGAGCAGGCGATTCAAGCCTGGGAACTGCTGCAGGAACAATTATCGCCCGGCTCAGAGCGTTACGTGGCTGTTCAGAATGCGTTAGCAGACGCGAAGCAACAGCAAGCCAGTGCAGGAATTACATTAACCGTTACGGTGAATATTGATTCTGCCGTTCGCGAGTTTCTCCCTGAAAACGCAACGCTGTTTGTCTATGTCACCGGGAACGACACGCCTATGCCGGCGGCAGTGGTTCGCGAGGCGGTCAAAGGCTTTCCTGTGACCTATACCTTATCAAACGACAACGCCATGTTACCGGACCATAAATTGTCTGACTTAGATGAATGGACAGTTCGTGCTCGTGTTTCACAAGATGAGAATATTGAAGCAGAGTCGGGTGATCTGGAAGCGTCGACAGTGACTATTAAAGCTAAGGCGAATCAAACAGCGACAGTGACTTTATCAACACGGATTCAAGAATGAAAAAATACGGATTGTTACTTTTCTCAGTATTGTTAGTTGGGTGCTCTTCCACTCCGGAAGATCCTTATGCCGACCCTCGTGACCCATTTGAGGATTTTAACCGCGGCATGTGGGAGTTTAACCGCGATGTTGACGAAGTGGTTATTCAACCGGCAGCAAATGTTTATGATGACGTACCTCAGCCTATCCGCACGTCACTGTATAACGCCGTTGAGAACTTAGAAGAGCCATCGTCTTTTGTGAATAACATCCTGCAGTGGAAACTGGGTGATGCGGGCATATCACTGGGGCGCTTTTTAATTAATTCTACAGTAGGGCTGGTCGGTCTGTTTGACGTGGCTACACCAATAGGTCTGGAGAAAAAAGAAGAGAGCTTTGGCCAGACGCTGGCCGTTTGGGGGGTGCCTGAAGGGCCTTACGTTATGCTGCCGTTACTGGGGCCGACCGTTATTGTTGATCGCGGTGGTGACTACGCTGACGGACAATATTTCCCATACCCGTCACTGACTTGGCCGGTCGATGTGCTTCGCTACACGGTGAAAGGTCTCGAAATGCGTATACGCTTACGTGACCAGGAACAGGTATTGGAGAACTCGCTCGACCCATATTCTTTCGTGAAAGACGTTTATTATCAACGTTGGCAAGATCAGGTCTACGATGGGAATCCCCCCTTACCGGAAGATGATTTCGGTGACTTCGAAGAATTTGATGATGAGTTCGACGGTGACTTTGAGGATTTTGACGACGAGTCACGTTGACGGATCTCTATTCCTGAACAATGCTTAAGACATGGTGAGCAAAGAGAATTGAGCCATGCCGAAAGCGCACGTTGCGGTTATTGAAGACGACTTAGTATTCCAGTCCATGCTGAAAGAGTATCTCTGCCAGCATGGTTATGACGTGTGCTGCGCTGATGCTGGACGACAAGGGGTTGAACTTTGCGAGCAACAGTGCCCTGATGTTGTACTTTGTGACCTAAACTTACCGGACATTAATGGTCTGGAAGTCATAGAAAGACTTCTAAAAGTTTGTGCCCACTTGCCTATTATAGTTATCTCCGCATCAGAGAAAATGTCAGACATTCGTGAAGCAGTGCGCCTTGGTGCCTGGGATTATCTCGTTAAACCTCTACAAAGTCTTGATGTGTTGGACAGTGCCATCGGACATTGTCTGGAGCGACATGAACTCGAAACTTCCTATTTGCACGACATTTGGGAGCTTGATGCGCACATTGATGTCATTTATCAGGACGACATGATAGCCGGGAAGCTAACCGAAGAGTTACTGCCTAAAAGCCCGTTGAGAGTTGGTGCGTATAACTTTGAGTGTGCAACTCATCCGGCAGACACAACACCTGCCTGGGTCGATTATCGGTCTTTAGGAAATGGCAAAGCGCTGGTGGTTATGGCGGCGGCGCAAAATGCAACCGAGCAAAACCTGGTACCGCTGTTGGTACTGAAAACTTTGGTAGACCCGGTCATACGGCAGTACTTATCAGGTATGGACAATACTTTGGTGCAGCCGGGAATGCTGTTAGAGCACCTGAATATTGAACTCTGCCACTCTCAGGTAAGAACCGCTTTCGATATCATGGTAGGTGTACTTGATACAGAAACCGGTCATTGGCAATGGGCGCAGGCTGGCGACAAATTAGAGCCATCGCCCAGTGCCAAGCCAGACTTAGCCTTGGGTATTTGGAAGCACGCAAATTATCGCACGCATCATTTAGAGTCGCTGCATCGCTTGCATTGCCGCTGCTATGGCAAAGAGCTTATTGTGAGCGCTGAGCCTCAAACTGCTTAACAGCTTTATCAATATAAGGCATCGACATATTGATATTAATGGGCTGTGTGAATAATGGGTAACCGATACCGGCCACCAATAGCGCTAACAACTTCCACCATCCTTCAACTTCTACAACTAAAAAAAAGATGACACAGATAGGCACCAGTTTCGCTAAATTGCAAATTAAGCGGCGTGGAACTGGCATTTTCTCCTGAGCGATTGATAGAATCATTGCACGCTCAGTGAAACTGTATGCCTTAAGTTGTGGGATACTGCGAGAAGAAAAATATAACGCCATAATTTGTTTCATTGAATTTTACTGAATGGCTTGCATTATAACATGCTTAACGGTTATAAACTTGCCCTCTTTTTCGAATGAATTAATTGTAAGGACAGCTGCTATGGTCAGAAAAGTTGTAATACCGGTCGCCGGTCTCGGAACCCGGATGTTACCGGCAACCAAAGCCATTCCAAAGGAAATGTTACCACTGGTCGACAGACCCCTTATTCAATATATTGTCGAAGAGTGTGCGGCAGCAGGCCTTACCGATGTGATTTTGGTCACACATTCGAGTAAGAACTCGATTGAGAACCATTTTGATACCAGTTTTGAGCTGGAAACCACGCTTGAACAGCGCGTTAAACGACAATTATTAGCCGAAGTGCAGGCGATTTGTCCGAAAAACACCACCATTATGCATGTGCGCCAGGGCCAGGCAAAAGGTTTAGGTCATGCCGTGTTATGTGCACAGCCACTCGTTGGCAACGAGCCATTCGCCGTAGTATTGCCAGATGTATTAGTGGACGAAGCCAGCTGCAGTTTAAACCGCGATAACTTAGCGGAAATGGTGAAAAACTTTGATGAAACCGGTCACTCGCAGGTGATGGTTGAGAAAGTACCTCACGAAGACGTCAGCAAATATGGTATTGCGGACATTGGTGGCGAGGAATTAAAGCCGGGTGAGCAAGCGCCCATTACTCAACTGGTTGAAAAGCCGTCTAAAGAAGAAGCGCCATCGGATCTTGCCGTAGTGGGCCGTTATGTATTCTCTGCAGACTTATGGCCTCTATTGGAGAAAACGCCAGTGGGTGCAGGTAATGAAATACAGCTAACGGACGCAATGGCAATGTTGCTTGAAAAGCAGTCGGTGAATGCTTATTACATGAAAGGCAAAAGCCATGACTGTGGTAATAAACTTGGTTATGCGCAAGCCTTCATTGAGCATGCCATGCGCCACCCGGAGTTGGGCAGCGACATGAAACAATACATTAAGTCGCTAAAAGGCGCTTAAATGGCAGTAAAACGCTAAGCACGGGCCGTTAATACGGCCCGAATAGGCGCTTTATAACCTTCCACGGTTAAGTCTGGGTTCTCCGCATCTAAAAAGTCTGCTAACGACTCACCGGTCATCCACTCCGTACGACGTTGTTCTTCAAGTGACGTTGTGTTGTGGTCAACAATGGAAATACCTTTAAAGCCCAACCGCTCAAGCCAAACCGCCAAGGCTTTTGCACTGGGTAAAAACCAAACGTTGCGCATTTGTGCATATCGTTCGCCGGGTAACATCACGGTGGTTTCGTCGCCCTCGACAACTATGGTTTCTAACACGAGCTGACCACCGGGTTTTAGCAACGATTTAAGCTCTTGCAAAAAGGCCAATGGCGAGCGGCGATGATACAAAACGCCCATGCTGAATACCGTATCGAAGCTTTTAAGCTCTGGCATATGTTCAATCCCGACTGGGAAAAAATGCGCTTTTTTCTGGTATTTTGCCGGCATCATGTTACGAATCGCCTGAAACTGCATTAAAAACAACTCGCCCGGGTCAATTCCCCAAACTTGCTCAGCACCCGCCTCCAACATACGCCATAGGTGGTAGCCACTGCCGCAGCCAACATCTAACACTTGCTTACCGCTTAAGTCATCGATATGCGGTTGTACCCGCTGCCATTTCCAGTCCGAACGCCACTCGGTATCAATGAAGACACCAAACAGATCAAAAGGGCCTTTGCGCCAGGGCTGCAATTGCTGCAATAGCCCTGTTATGCGGGCTCGATCGGAATCTGAGGCTTCTTCCGGAGATCCAACCGTTACTGTGTCGCTTAAGTGCCCCTTTTCCGTGTTGAGCCGGGGCAGCTGTTCAACCACGCGTTGCCAGCGTTTTAAATTGCCGTGGGGGTTATTATTAAAGGCGGTTAGCTGCGGTGCCAGTGTATCCAGCCACTGCTTGTGAGGGCTACTGATAAGCGCTTTTAGATCGTTGCTAAAGTCAATCATTGGTTATTGGTAATCCTTTATTTAACCGCTAGCATGGCCGCGAAGTTGAAACATTGAAACCATACCGTGTGATGTTCAAAGCCGACCTTTTGAAAACGCTGCTCATGCGCTTCCAGAGTATCAACTTTCATGACATTTTCGATAGCCGCTCGCTTTTGGCTAATTTCCAGCTCGCTGTAACCATTGGCTCGCTTAAAGTCGTGGTGCAAATCAATCAGCACATCGTTCATGGTGTCGTCGGTATGGCGGAACTTCTCCGCGATGAGCAAAACACCACCGTCAGTCATGCCATCATAAATGTGTTGTATCATGGTCTCGCGTTTTTCTGGTGGGACAAACTGCAAGGTAAAGTTCAACACCACTACCGATGCGTTTTCAATGCGCGTTTCGTTAATGTCTTCGCAGCGCAGCTCAACGGGAACCTGACTTTTAAAGCCACCTAAATGCAAACCGGCGCGCTCAATCATTGGTTCGGAATTATCAACCGCAATCATGTTACAGTTGTCCAGGTGTTCACAGCCCTTTCGCATAGCCAGTGTGGCTGCACCCAGTGAACAGCCCAAGTCGTACAGATGGGTATTGTTTTTCGCGTAACGGCGAACCAACTGCGGCAAGGTCTGTAAAATACTTGAATAGCCGGGAACTGACCGATTAATCATATCGGGAAACACTTCAACAACCTGCTGGTCAAAGCAAAAGTCAGACACACTCGGCAGAGGTTTAGAAAAAATAGTGTCGTGTTGGCTCATAGGGCAACTTGATAAATAAAGTAAACATATCGTGTATTTTACCGATAATTAGAGCTGACGGACAGCCGCGTTTTGATTAATATATCGCCGTCTTAGTTGGAGGAAACTGTTGTTGACCCGTATTTGGCATAAAACACTGTATTTTTGTTCCGTGATGAGCCTGGCTATGTCGCTTGGGACACTAATGCCTGCGCCCACCTATGCCTATGCGCCTGATACGTGGTTAGAGCAACACCCAACCATTCGGGTTGGTGTACCAAACCAGTTGCAACCGCTTATTTATCAAACCGAAAATGGTGCCGCCGGGCTCGACGTTGACTTACTGAAGCAATTTACCGCATCAATGAATGTTGAATTGGTTTGGACAGCGTGTGGACAGTGGCAGGAATGCTTAGAGGCTATAGCCAATAAAGATATTGATGTGCTGACCAGCGTTTCCTATTCTGTTGAGCGTAACCAAAGCATGGATTTCACCCAAAGTTACTGGTCGATGCCCTGGGCAGTGCTGACGCTGGATTCAGATATGCGTTCGGGTAGTAGCGTGAGAATGGGCGCATTACACGGTCAGCGGGTTGCCGTTGTTAAAGGATACAGCATTGAGTCCCAGCTGGTTGATACGGGACGAATCGAAGTGGTCAGTGTGTCCGATATTGATGAAGGTATTGACCGATTGCGTAACCGTATGGTGGATTCTTATGTCGATAGCTTACCTATTTTAGTTGATGAACTTCAGGAATATCCATTACCTGGGTCGAAGCTGTCGGTGCTGGATTCGACTCAGGGGAACGCCTTATATCTTGCGGTGCGTGATGACTGGCAGCCGCTGGTGACTTTACTAAACCGAGGTATTAATTCGCTAACTCCACAGCAGCGTGATGCCTTAAAGCGCAAATGGTATGGGTACGAATTAGAACAGGGTTGGAGTGACGAAGAGTTGCTTGAGTTGGGAATGAAAATAGGCTCTGTTGTACTCTTGGTTATTCTTAGCTTTGGTATATGGAACAGTCGTCTTCGTAAAGAAATAAAAGCCCGTAAAGCAGCTGAGCGTCGTATTCGTCATATTGCCACCCATGACGAGCTGACGGGGTTGCCGAATAGGAATTTAATGCAGGATCGCCTCGAGCAGTCGCTACGTCAGAGCGAAAGAACACAAAAGCCATTTGCGGTGCTGTTTTTAGACCTTGACGGCTTTAAGCTAATTAATGACGATTTTGGCCACAATTATGGCGACGAGTTACTCATACAGGCGGCTCAACGTATGAAAAACCTACTGCGTCGCTCCGATACTGTTTGCCGCCACGGTGGCGATGAGTTCGTGGTTATTTTGCCGACAGCCATTGCTGTCGGTTCGGCTCTTGCCGTTGCTCGCAAGTTAGTTGTGCAGTTGGCCAAGCCTTACAAAGTAAAAAAGCAGCAGCTGGAAGTCAGTGTGTCTATTGGTGTCGCAATGTACCCCACCCATGGCAACGATGTAGACACGTTGCTGCGTTCCGCCGATAAAGCCATGTATGCCGCCAAAGCCGCTGGCAAAAATGATGTGCGTTTAGCCAGCACCGATGGATGACATTCAGCCCTAGTTAGCTATAATGTAGCGCTTCACTTTTAACGAATTCGTCGGTAGTAGGAAAAGTACATGCGCACGCATTATTGTGGACAAGTAAACGCAGAACTCGCAGAGCAACAAGTTACTTTATGTGGCTGGGTCAATAAACGCCGTGATTTAGGTGGCTTAATCTTCATTGACTTACGTGACAGAGAAGGCTTAATTCAGGTCGTTTTCGACCCGGATCAACAAGCACTGTTTGAGCAAGCTGAAAAGTTACGCCAAGAGTTTTGTGTGCAAATTACCGGCACAGTAAATCGTCGCCCTGAAAGCCAGGTAAATGCCAACATGAAAACCGGCGAAGTTGAACTGTTGGCCTCTGAGCTCAATATTTTAAGTCGCTCTGAGCCGTTACCTATCGACTTTAACAGCCAGGTGAGTGAAGAAGCCCGCCTGCGCTATCGTTACTTGGACTTACGTCGTCCGCAGATGAACGAAAAACTTCAGTTTCGTGCAAAAGTTACTAGCGCCGTCAGACGTTTTCTGGACGACAACGGTTTCTTAGATATTGAAACGCCAATGCTGACGCGTGCGACACCTGAAGGCGCGCGCGACTACTTAGTACCAAGCCGCACACATAAAGGGCGCTTCTTCGCGTTGCCACAAAGTCCACAGCTATTTAAACAGCTACTGATGATGTCAGGCTTTGATCGCTATTACCAAATCGTAAAGTGTTTCCGCGACGAAGATCTGCGCGCCGACCGCCAACCTGAGTTTACTCAAATCGATATCGAAACCTCGTTCATGACCGCTGAGCAAGTCATGGAAGTCACCGAAAAAATGACCCGAGAGTTATTCGATAGTTTGCTGGGTATTGATTTGGGTGACTTCCCAAGCATGACGTGGCATGAAGCAATGAAGCGTTACGGCTCAGATAAGCCAGATTTACGTAACCCGCTTGAGCTGGTTGACGTTGCTGACTTATTGAAAGACGTAGAGTTTAAAGTGTTCTCCGGTCCGGCGAACGACGAAAAAGGACGCGTTGCTGTTATTCGCCTGCCGGGTCAGGCGGAAAATGTGTCGCGTAAGATGATTGATGAATACACCAACTTCGTGGGTATTTACGGCGCGAAAGGCCTTGCGTGGATAAAAGTCAATGACTTGTCTCAAGGTCGTGAGGGCTTGCAATCACCCATTCTTAAGTTCCTTCCGGACGATGCGTTAAACGCAATTCTTGAGCGGACAGAAGCTGAAACGGGTGACATTCTGTTCTTTGGCTCAGACAAAGCCAATACGGTTGCCGAAGCAATGGGCGCGTTGCGTTTGAAGCTGGGTGAGGAATTTGGTTTGGTCAGTGACCAGTGGAAACCATTATGGGTTGTCGACTTCCCAATGTTCGAAGAAGACGACGATGGCTCGTTGGCGGCTTTGCACCATCCGTTTACAGCCCCAGTTAATGTAACACCGGATGAACTTCGTGCGAACCCGGCAAAGGCACTGTCTAACGCTTATGATATGGTTCTAAACGGTGTTGAAGTGGGCGGCGGTTCAACACGTATTTTCGACAACGAAATGCAGCAGGCGGTATTCGAAGTTCTGGGCATTGGCAAAGAAGAAGCACAAGAGAAGTTTGGTTTCTTGCTTGAGGCGCTTAAGTACGGTACCCCTCCGCACGCAGGTCTGGCTTTCGGGTTGGACCGGCTGGTGATGCTGATGGTGGGAGCAAGCTCAATTCGTGATGTGATTGCATTCCCGAAAACCACCACCGCAGCTTGTGTACTGACGGATGCCCCTGGGTTAGCGAACCCGGAAGCGCTGAATGAACTTGGCGTGAAGAGCACCGTCGAAGACAAAGAGTAAACACATTCAACGATTAAACTTTGTGGGGTGAAACATGGCAGGTCACTCGAAGTGGTCGAACATAAAACACCGAAAGGCCGCGCAGGATGCTAAGCGTGGCAAAATTTTCACAAAATTGATTCGCGAAATTAATGTCGCCGCCCGTGAAGGCGGCGGCGATCCTGAAACCAATCCGCGTTTGCGGGCCGCTATTGATAAAGCGCTATCGAATAATATGAAGCGCGACACCATTGATACAGCTATCAAACGTGGTACCGGCGAAATGGAAGGTGACAACGTTGAGGAGCTGACCTACGAAGGTTATGGCCCTAACGGCGTTGCCATTTTACTGGAATGCATGACAGACAACAAAAACCGTACGGTTTCTGAAGTACGCTATGCGTTTAGCAAACACGGTGGTAACTTGGGCACCGACGGCTCGGTGGCTTACCTGTTTAACAAAATGGGCGTTATTAGCTACGGTACCGATGTGACCGAAGAGGATGTGATGGAGGCAGCATTGGAAGCCGGAGCAGAAGACATCGTAAAATATCCGGGCAGCGGCCTCGATGTTATGACGTCACCGGAGAACTTTGGTCCCGTTAAAGACGCGCTAGACGCTAGAGGGCTGGAAGCGTCCAACGCGGAGGTCACACAGGTACCCGACACCAAAGTCGATTTGGACGAAGACAGTGCACGTTCGTTTTTAAAGCTGTTGGATGCGCTGGAAGACTTAGACGACGTTCAAAACGCTTACCATAACGCTGATATTTCTGATGATGTATTGGCTAAGTTGGACAATTAAGGACTCATGAGCGTCATATTAGGTATTGACCCAGGCTCACGGTTAACTGGATATGGCGTTATTCAAAAGCATGGTCGTAAATTTCATTATTTAGGCAGTGGTTGTATTCGTGCGACAGGCTCGCCGACAAAGCCGCTGTCGCTTGCCGATAAGTTACGCTTGATTCATGACAGTGTTAGTGAATTAATCACTCAGTTTAGTCCCACCGAATTTGCTATTGAACAAGTGTTTATGGCGAAAAATCCTGATTCAGCACTGAAGTTGGGGCAGGCGCGAGGCGCTGCAATAGTAGCGGCCGCAAGGGCAGGACTGCCGGTGGCGGAGTACTCAGCGCGACAAATAAAACAAGCCGTTGTCGGTAATGGTGGCGCAGAAAAAGAACAAGTACAGCACATGGTGGTTGCGCTACTCAACTTACAGAAAACACCCCAGGCGGACGCTGCAGACGCGCTCGCCGTTGCACTATGTCATGCGCAAAGCGCAGGAAGTTTGCTGAAAATGTCAGGGGCAGCGAAGAAAACCGTTCGTGGTCGGCTACGTTAATTTTATAGGGAGAGGACTCTTGTGATAGGACAAATTCGAGGTACGCTGCTAGCCAAACAACCACCAGAAGTTTTGGTTGATGTGAATGGCGTCGGCTATGAAGTCCAGTTACCCATGACCTGTTTTTACGACCTGCCAGCCACAGGCGAACCGGTGACACTGGTGACGCATTTTGTGGTTCGGGAAGACGCTCAACTACTGTATGGCTTTAACTCGAACTCAGAGCGCTCCTTATTTCGGCTGTTGATAAAAACGCAAGGCGTGGGGCCAAAGTTGGCGCTTGGCATTTTATCGGGGATGTCCGCTGACGAGTTTGTATTTGCAGTGAAGCAGAATGACGTCAGCCGGTTGGTGAAACTGCCGGGCGTTGGCAAAAAAACCGCCGAGCGGTTAGTGATTGAAATGCGTGACCGACTGAAAGACTGGGCTTCTGCAACACCCGCTACGGATGCGATGCCGGTTGATAATAAGGGCGTTGACGCTCGTATTCATCCGGCTGATACCAGAGCCGATGCGGTGAGTGCCTTAGTGGCTCTTGGTTATAAAGAAAATCAAGCTGAAAAAGCCATTCAGAAAGTGTACTCTGCTGAACATAGCAGTGAAGTTCTGATACGACTGGCATTAAAAGAGCTGTCTTAAGGTAAAGCGATGATAGAAGCCGACCACATTCCAACTGACCGAATTGTTGAAGCCGATGTACAGGGTGACGATGAAGCCATTGATCGTGCTATTCGCCCGAAAAAGCTGGATGAATATACGGGTCAAAAACACGTCGTTGAACAAATGGCGATTTTTATTGAGGCTGCTCGGAAAAGGCAGGAAGCGCTTGACCATTTATTAATTTTTGGTCCACCGGGACTGGGGAAAACTACGCTGGCAAACATTGTTGCTAATGAACTGGACGTTAATATTAAAACAACTTCAGGACCTGTTCTGGAAAAGGCTGGCGATTTAGCGGCATTGTTGACGAACTTAGACGAGCACGATGTTCTTTTTATTGATGAAATTCATCGGTTAAGCCCCGTTGTTGAAGAAATTTTGTATCCGGCAATGGAAGATTACCAGCTGGATATAATGATTGGCGAGGGGCCAGCAGCCCGGTCAATTAAGCTCGACTTACCGCCTTTTACGTTGGTGGGGGCCACCACTCGAGCTGGTGCTTTGACATCACCACTGCGCGATCGCTTTGGTATTGTGCAGCGGCTTGAGTTTTATGACGTAGAAGAATTAACCGATATTGTGTCGCGTTCAGCCCATTTTATGAACGTGACAATGAAAGAGGGCGGCGCTAAAGAAATTGCACGACGTTCGCGAGGAACACCAAGAATTGCTAATCGCCTGTTACGTCGGGTGCGCGACTACGCCGAAGTTAAAGGTAATGGTGAAATTGACCAGGAAACCGCAAACGCAGCACTCACGATGGTCGATGTTGATCACGCTGGCTTTGATTACATGGATCGCAAACTTTTATTAGCCATTATGGAAAAATTTATGGGTGGTCCTGTCGGGCTTGATAATCTTGCGGCGGCAATTGGTGAAGAAAAAGATACCATTGAAGATGTGCTGGAACCTTACCTTATTCAACAGGGGTTTTTACAAAGAACGCCGCGAGGCCGCCTGGCAACGCCAAGAGCTTACCAGCACTTCGGATTGAAACCTGATAAATAGGTAAAAAAAAGCCCGCACAAAAGTACGGGCAAATAGAACAACAAGAAGGAAGTTAAATCCAGGGAACAATCTAAGAAGAAGTGACAACCAATCTCTTCGTCTGTGATATGTGGCGTATTATAAGTATTATAGGCGCTTGATCAAACAAGAAAAATTGCTTTCTCGCATTAGAAAAACTAATTCGCAGTAAGGTGAAGCTGCTCAAAAAAAGCGCAACATAATTATAACAAAATTAAAAATAGCATATAAAACAGTGGTTTTTTGTTTTTATGTTTCAGTTCTGTCATAAAAAAAAGTCTGTTGATAATTTAACCAGCGACACTTTTGGCGCTTTCTTTACAAATTATTACATTACCGTAACTTTTCAGAACTTTACCCGAGGTGATAATGTCTCAGTATCAGTTTGAATGGCCTATTCGTGTGTACTATGAGGACACCGATGCAGGTGGTATTGTTTATTATGCCAATTATCTCAAATTCCTTGAGCGGGCCAGAACAGAATGGTTACGCTCTTTAGGGATTGAACAGGACACTTGGTTAGCTCACAATATAGCCTTTGTGGTGCGTAAGGTTGAGCTTGATTTAAAAAAAGCAGCTCGATTCAACGAAGAGCTAACAGTAACTGTTGACGTTATAAAAAAGAAAAAAGCGTCGTTAATGTTTAAACAAAATGTTTTGGGAAAAGATGGCAGTGTTCATTGCTCGGCGGTTGTAACTGCTGCGTGTGTTGATAACTCGGTAATGAAACCTGTAGCTATTCCGACATCTATTTTATCGCGTATTGAGACAGAGGTTTAGAGCGTGCAAGCAGAGCTATCTTTTATTGACTTATTTTTGCAAGCCAGCTTATTAGTGAAGCTGGTTATGGTTATCTTACTCGCCATGTCGGTTTGGGGCTGGGTATTGATATTTCAACGCCGAAAAGTGCTCAACCAGGCGCAAAAAGATGCGCTAAAATTTGAAGATCGCTTCTGGTCTGGGGTAGACCTTGCGCGCTTGTATCAAGAAATTTCTGCGCGTGCAAAAAACGCCCGGGGTATGGAGCTGATGTTTCATTCAGGCTTTAAAGAGTTTGCTCGTCTGCGAAATCAATCGGGCGGAAACAACCAATCCATGCTGGAAAGTGCCTTCCGCGCAATGCGCGTTGCGCATGCCAGAGAAATGGAAAAGCTCGACAGCCATTTAGGAACGCTGGCAACCATTGGATCTATCAGCCCTTATATCGGCTTGTTTGGTACAGTATGGGGTATTATGAATGCGTTTATCGCATTAGGTGCCGTGCAACAAGCAACGCTTGCTATGGTTGCGCCGGGTATCGCTGAAGCGCTTATAGCAACCGCTTTGGGCTTATTTGCGGCGATACCAGCGGTGATCGCATTTAACCGCTTTACGACGCGTGCGGAAAAAATAGATGGCCAGTACATGAACTTTATTGATGAGTTCACTTCTATACTGCAGCGTCAGGCATTGGCAAAGTCATCAAAAGAGAAAGTGGAAGGTGAGTCACTATGATGGTCATGCCGCGCAAACGGCGTAAGCCGGTTGCTGAGATAAACGTGGTGCCATACATTGATGTGATGCTCGTTCTTCTTATTATTTTTATGGTAACGGCACCGTTAATTACTCAAGGGGTAAAGGTCGATTTACCTAAAGCGACGGCAGAGCCACTGTCAGAGGACAGTAAACCGCCGTTGGTTGCCTCGGTAGATGCCGAAGGTCGTTATTATCTAAACCAAGGGGATAGCCAGGATACGCCAATGCGGGCCGACGAGCTTGCAACCTTGGTGGCTGCCCATTTACAGGTGGAGCCTGATACGCCGGTTATGGTGAATGGCGATGGTGCGGTATCTTATAATCAAATTGTACAACTCATGGTTCTGCTGCAGCGAGCAGGTGTGCCGTCAGTTGGTTTAATGACAGATTCGTCGGAAGAGTAGTTGTGGATAAATCGGAGAGCTTAACGTTACCGCTCATATACTCGATAGCAATACACGCTGTTATAGCCGGTGTGTTGCTCATTAGCTTTGAGTTTACCCCATCGACTCCGGAGGCGATGGAAGTTAACTTGAATCAAAGTGAGTTAGAGCCTTCGGAAGAAATTGTCAGTGCGGTTTCGGTAGATAAGTCAAAAGTTCAGGAACAAGTTGAGCGAATTCAACGTCAAAAGGCGGAAGCTGAGGCTGCTGAACAACGTCGAATTGAGCGTTTAGAACGTCGAGCTGAGGAAGCACGTAAAGCAAGAGAACGCGAAGAGCAGCGTCAAAAAGAAATAGAGCGGCAGCAGGAAATCGAACGTCAGGAAGCGGCACAAGCTCGCAAAGAAGCTGAACAAGCTAAGAAAGAAGCACAGCGCTTAGCGGAAGAGCGAGCAAAAGCAGAAGCGGCAGCTAAAGAGGCAGAGCGTCGAAGAAAAGAAGCGGAAGAAGCTGAACGAAGAGCGGCTGAAGAGCGTCGCAAACGCGAAGAAGCAGAGCGTCGTGCCGCTGAACGAGAAGCTCAGTTGAAAAAAGAAATGGAAGAAGAACGTGCGCGTCGTCAGGCGGCAAGACGTCAACAAGTGCTGAGTGAAATTGAAAAGTACCAAGCGCTTATAAGACAGACCATTCAGCGTAACTGGACCGTCGATGATTCCATGCAGGGTAAGTCATGCGAGTTAACTATTAGTGTTGCGCCGAGCGGGTTTGTTAAGTCGGTCGATACCGGAAGCGGTGATGCCAGTGTATGCCGCTCGGCTCGCAATGCGGTGCTGAAAGCAAATACGTTACCGGTGTCTGAAGACCCGGAAATTTATCAGCAGATGAGTACAATCAAACTGACTGTTAAGCCACAGTTGTAATTAGGGTGACCAATGAAAAAAATCGTATTTCAAGCCATAGCCTTACTGTTTGTAGTGATGAGTTCCGCCCGCGCCGGCGTGCTGGAAATTGTCATTACTGAAGGTATCGACACGGCGCGACCTATTGCTGTGGTTCCTTTTGAATGGAAAGGTGAGGGGCAACCGCCCGGTAACTTAACTGACGTTATTGCTGCTGACTTAAGACGCAGTGGTCGGTTTAACCCTATTCCCACAACGGCAATGCCTCAGCGTCCAACAAAAGACGGTGATATTGACTATTCGGCCTGGGCCAAAATGGGGGTTGAAGCCGTATTAGTTGGTTCGGTTGAACCGTATTCAGTTGACCGCTATATGGTTAAATTTGAACTGATTGATGTGTTACGCGGCCAAATTACGGGGGGTAATGCCCAAATGCTGCGTAATGGCGAACTGGTGCAAAGCAATGACCATGTGCTTGATTCTCGTTCAAGTGTTATTGATGGTGATCAATTTCGTAGCTATTCGCACCGAATTTCGGATGTTGTGTATGAAGCGCTGACTGGTGAAAAAGGCGCGTTTATGACAAAAATTGCCTACGTCACTGTTAACCATGATGACCGTTACCCTTATAAGTTGGCAGTTGCTGACTACGACGGTGCGAATGAAAAAATCTTATTGCGCAGCCCTGAGCCATTAATGTCCCCGTCATGGTCACCAGACGGTAACAAGCTGGTCTACGTGAGCTTTGAGAATAAAACGGCGGAGATATTCATGCAGGATATTTACACCACTCGCCGTGAAAAACTGACGTCATTTCCGGGGATCAATGGTAATCCTGTGTTCTCACCAGACGGCTCAAAATTGGCCATGGTATTGTCAAAGGACGGTAACCCGGAACTCTATGTTTTCGATATAAAAACGAAAAACTTGCAACGAGTTACGCGGAATCGTACGATTGATACAGAACCAAGTTGGACACCTGACGGAAAGTCGCTAGTATTTACGTCAGAGCGTGGCGGTAGACCGCAGCTTTACAATGTAGAGTTGTCGTCAGGTCAAGTTCGCCGACTGACGTTCGAAGGTGAGCAGAACTTAGGTGGTACGGTAGCTCCGTCTGGTAAAGACATGATTCTGGTAAACCGTACCAGAGGGAACTATCATATAGCTAAGCAAGAGTTCCCAAGAGGAACAATGCAGGTTTTAACAAAAACGTCTTTGGATGAGTCACCAAGTATCGCACCGAATGGTAGTATGGTGATATACAGTACAACGCACAATAACAAGCAAGTACTAGCATTGGTATCAACCGATGGACGTTTTAAAGCGCGGTTACCGGCGTCTGATGGGGAAGTTAAGTCTCCCTCTTGGTCGCCATTTATGTAAATAGCCTGAATGGTTGAATTGTTCGATTAAACGATAAGGACGAAAAGGATGCAGCTTAATAAACTTTTTAAAGCTCTGGCAATCGTTGTACCAATGGCAACTCTGGCCGCATGTAGCTCAAACCAGGAAACCGATTCAGGTATGGGCTCAGGTCAGGAAACGAATCAACAAGCAGAACAAGATTCTGGTGTTGAAGTTGGTGCGGCTGAGCGTCAAAAAACGCTTGAAGAACAACGTCAAGAGAAAATGGAAGCATTGCGCAAAGAACACATTGTTTACTTTGCTTTCGATAAGTCTAACGTACAATCTGAATACGCAGAGCTATTAGCTGCGCACGCAGATTACTTAGTTAAGAACCCGTCTGTGAAAGTGGTTATCGAAGGTCACGCTGATGAGCGTGGTACGCCTGAGTACAACATCGCACTTGGCGAGCGTCGTGCACAAGCGGTTGAAAGCTACTTGCACAACTTAGGAGTTCAGGACTCTCAAACTTCAACCGTATCTTACGGTGAAGAAAAGCCTTTAGTTGATGCGTCAACTGAAAGTGCATACGCGAAAAACCGTCGTGCGGTTTTAGTGTACTAATCCTAAATTAGACGGATAGTTCATGAAAAAAACGCTGTTAGCTGTCAGTTTGTTGGTGCCTGGGCTTGCTTTAGCCCAGGCGCCTGTTTCGGGTCTTTCTTCTTCAGGTGACGTTGAAAAGCGTCTGGATCAAATCGAGCGCATGCTTGAGGCTCGATCCAGTGCACAACTCAACATGATGGATCAGCTTAATTCCGTTCAACAAGATGTTGCAGAATTAAGAGGGATAACTGAAGAGCATGCCTATCAATTGGAACAACTTTTACAACGCCAGCGCGAGCTGTATCAGGAAATTGATCGTCGCTTTAATCAGTTAAAGGACAACAATAGCCAGAGTAATGATGCCGGCGCAGGTTATTCCAATATG
The DNA here is from genome assembly GCF_004123135.1 of Idiomarina sp. 29L. Classification (NCBI taxonomy): domain Bacteria; kingdom Pseudomonadati; phylum Pseudomonadota; class Gammaproteobacteria; order Alteromonadales; family Idiomarinaceae; genus Idiomarina; species Idiomarina sp. 29L. The sequence continues at coordinate 93,955 of NZ_SDJS01000001.1, forward strand.
CAGCAGGTACCGACGCAAGCTGATGGCAGCAGTTATTCAGCAAGCTTGAGCGAAAATGATGCTTACGACAAAGCCATTGCGTTGGTTTTGGAAGATAAGCGTTATGACGCTGCCATTCCTGCTTTCCAGTCCTTTTTGGAGAGCTTCCCTAACTCTACTTATGCGCCAAACGCCCATTACTGGCTTGGACAGCTTTTCTTTGCTCAGCAAGAATATGATAAAGCTGAACAACAGTTCATGACGGTAGTAAAAGACTACCCTGACAGTAATAAGCGTGGTGACTGTTTATTGAAGCTTGGTGCTATCGCAAATGACCAGGGTAACACCGCTGATGCAAAGCGTTATTACGAGCAAGTCATTAGTGAGTACCCGGATAGTACTGAAGCAAATTTAGCCAAGCAACGACTGAATTAACTAACACGAGCGCAACATGTGTTCGTGAATTAATCAGTCAGACAGTTTTTTTCAATTTTAAGTTGCATAAGCGCGTTATTTCAGTAAACTATGCCGCCGTTGCCAAGCAGAACTGGTAACGAATAATTAGCGTTGGGTTGTTAGCTCAGTTGGTAGAGCAGTTGACTTTTAATCAATTGGTCGCAGGTTCGAATCCTGCACAACCCACCACTCGCTAATGCTAAAAAAATCAGAATTATGGGTTGTTAGCTCAGTTGGTAGAGCAGTTGACTTTTAATCAATTGGTCGCAGGTTCGAATCCTGCACAACCCACCACCTCTTCTTTCTGATAACTTAACTACAACCCCCTCTTGAATTCGACTATACTAGCCGCCACGTTATAACGAACACTTGGACATAAGCTGTAATACCATGACTGAGATTCAAACGCTGGATACCCTTGACTATCGGTTTCCACCAAAACCCAAGCCGTTGACGCCTGAAGAAAAACAGGAAACGGTTGAACACATTAAAGCGCTTCTTGAAGAGAAAGATGCGGTTTTAGTGGCACATTACTACACTGACCCTGACATTCAGGCGCTGGCTGAAGAGACAGGCGGTTGTGTTGCTGACTCGCTAGAAATGGCGCGCTTTGGTCGTGACCATCCGGCGAAAAAGCTCATTGTTGCGGGTGTTCGCTTCATGGGAGAGACGGCGAAAATACTGACACCGAATAAACAGGTGTTAATGCCTACGTTAGATGCCGAGTGTTCACTAGATTTAGGCTGCCCTCCGGAAAAGTTCTCAGAATTTTGTGACCAGCATCCGGATCGCACGGTTGTGGTTTACGCAAATACCTCAGCAGCTGTCAAAGCGCGAGCTGATTGGGTCGTTACCTCAAGCATGGCGTTAGAGCTGGTTGATCACTTAGATGCCAAAGGCGAGAAAATTTTATGGGCGCCTGACAAGCATTTAGGCGGCTATATTGCCCGTGAAACGGGCGCAGATATGCTGTTATGGCAAGGTGCCTGTGTTGTGCATGACGAATTTAAAGCCAAAGCGCTCAAAGACATGAAGGCGTTGCACCCTGATGCGGCTATTTTAGTACACCCAGAGTCTCCAGAAAATATTGTCGCAATGGCCGATGCTGTTGGCTCAACATCGCAGCTTATTAAAGCGAGCCAGGAACTGCCTAACGACACCTTTATTGTTGCGACGGATAAAGGCATTTTCTATAAAATGCAGCAACTGCAACCCAACAAGACCTTTATTGAGGCACCAACAGCCGGTAATGGCGCAACATGCCGAAGCTGTGCGCATTGTCCGTGGATGGCGATGAACGGTCTTAAAGCGATTGAGCAAGCGCTTGAAACGAGTGGGGAAGAGCATGAAATTCATGTCGATCCAGAGCTTGGAGAAAAGGCGATGGTGCCGCTGGATAGAATGTTGGCATTTGCTGCGACACTAAAATAACCCCAAAGGTCTCATTACGAGGCCTTTTTTGCTTTATACAACCCGTTTATAACGATAATAAACAAGCTTCCTACCGAACTTCACAACTGCATGCTAATCTAAAATTAATGATTATTTATTCAGGATTAGTGCATGGGACTGTATCAAAATGCAGACGTAAGGGATAACTGTGGTTTTGGCTTGATAGCGAATATTAACGGTCAGGCCAAGCATGACTTAATAACGACTGCTTTGCATGGTTTAGACCGAATGCAGCATCGCGGTGGCATTGGCTCCGATGGTAAAACTGGCGATGGTTGTGGACTATTACTTCAACTGCCGGAGCAGTTTTTCAAAGACTACGCTAAATCTCAAAATTGGTCTCTCAGCAAAAAGTTTGCCGTCGGCATGGTATTTTTCAGTAAAAATCATGACAAAAAGGAAGCCGCGCGACAGCTTATTGAAGAAGAGTTAAAGCAGGAAACGTTAACCGTCAATGGATGGCGTAAGGTTCCAACGGATCCGACCATTTTGGGCACGCAGGCCGCCCAGTCAGAGCCAGCTATTGAACAAGTCATCGTGTCGGCGCCACCGGGGTGGCGAAAAAAAGATCTTGAGCGGCGCCTTTACATGGCGCGCCGCCGAATAGAGCAGCATTACACAGACAACAATGAGCTTTACATAGCCTCGTTATCGAGTCTGGTGATTGTTTATAAAGGACTGGTATTGGCGAGGAATTTGGCCAGTTATTACCATGACTTGGCAAATGAGAGTATGACCACTGCCATTTGTGTGTTTCATCAACGCTTTTCAACGAATACTGAACCCCGTTGGCCATTAGCACAGCCATTTCGTTTCCTCGCTCATAACGGTGAAATTAATACCATACGAGGTAACCGTCAGTGGGCGCGAGCCCGAGCTTACAAATTTCACACGCCACTATTACCCGACCTGCAACGTGCAGCCCCCTTGGTCGGTATGAGTGGCTCAGACTCAGCGTCGTTGGACAATATGCTCGAACTGCTGCTTGCTGGTGGCATGGACTTATTCCGCGCTATGCGTTTATTAATTCCGCCTGCCTGGCAGGGCGATGCGACCATGTCAGATGAGATGCGGGCATTTTATGAGTTTAACGCGCTGCATATGGAGCCCTGGGACGGCCCAGCAGGCGTGGTATTGAGCAACGGTCGGCATGTTGCCTGTAGTCTTGACAGAAATGGCTTACGCCCAGCGCGTTACGTGCTCACTGAGTCCGGCATACTCACTATTGCGTCCGAAGTCGGCATTTGGGACTACGATGAGGCAGAGGTAACAGAGAAAGGACGTTTAGGTCCGGGTCAAATGATGGCGGTTGACACCTATACGGGGAAGATTTGGTATAACGATGATATTGAAACGGATCTTAAAGAGCGTCACCCTTATAAACAGTGGTTGTCGCAAAACCGCCGCCGCTTAGTGCCGTTTGAGCATAGTCACGCCGACAAAATCGGCCAGCGACTTTACGGTGACGAGACCATGGCCGTATTCCACAAAGCCTTTCTCTATTCTGAAGAAGAGTTGCAACAAGTTATTAGTGTTCTTGCCAAAGATGGGCAGGAAGCGGTTGGCTCAATGGGTGATGATACGCCCCAAGCTTTTTTGTCCAAACAGCCCAGACTGCTTTACGATTATTTCCGGCAGCAGTTCGCGCAGGTTACCAACCCGGCAATTGACCCAATTCGCGAACGTCACGTCATGTCCTTAAGCACCATTATTGGCCGCGAGCATAATGTCTTTAACGAAGCCTCAGGTGATGCTGATCGGGTGGTATTTGAGTCGCCCATTTTAATGTATACCGACGTTAAACAACTGCGGGACTTAGACGAAAAACATTACCGCAGTATGGACTTTTCATTGGCATTTAATCCAGCGGATAAATCGTTACAGCAGGCGCTTAATGAGCTTGTTGAAAGAGTGGTTGAGGCGGTAAGAAAGCAAAGTGTGGTTATTGCCATTCTGAGCGATCGCCATTTTGAAAAAGATGATATCACTATTCCGGCGCCAATGGCGGTTGGTGCGGTTCAGCAGGCGTTGGTCAATGAAAACCTGCGTTGCGACTCTAATATTATTATCGAAACTGCTTCTGCGCGTGACTCACATCACATGGCGGTTCTACTGGGTCTGGGGGCCACGGCAATCTATCCATTCCTCGCATATGAAACGGTTGAGCAGTTAGCCGGGCAGCAGAAAATAGACCTGCCAGTCAGAGAAGCGTTACTGAATTACCGTAAAGGGCTGAACAAAGGTTTATTAAAAATACTTTCGAAAATGGGCATATCGACAATTTCCGGTTATCGCGGTGCATCGCTGTTTGAGGCCGTTGGGCTTAATTCGGATGTCAGAGAGTTATCATTCTGCAATATGCCGGCGCGTATTAACGGTACCGGTTTTGATGATATTCAGCAGGATTTACTGCAACGCTTTCAAAAAGCCTGGTTAAAGCGCAAACCGCTAGCTCAGGGAGGCTTATTAAAATATGTGCATGGCAGTGAGTACCATGCTTATAACCCCGATGTCGTGGTTGCATTGCAAGAAGCAGCTAATACCGGGGATGAATCAGCTTACAAGGTTTACGCTAAATACGTTAACGAGCGGCCGGTGACTCATATTCGCGACTTGCTGGACTTAAAGCTTCCAAATACGCCTATGATTGACCTCAATGAGGTTGAGCCCAAAGAGCGTTTATACCAGCGTTTTGACACAGCGGCGATGTCGATTGGTGCGCTCAGTTCAGAAGCCCATGAAGCATTGGCGATAGCGATGAATCGAATTGGCGGTCACTCGAACTCGGGAGAAGGGGGCGAAGACCCTAAACGGTTCAATACTGAAAAGAACTCGCGCATTAAACAGGTCGCGTCAGGCCGCTTCGGAGTGACACCGCACTACCTCGTTAATGCTGATGTTATTCAAATAAAAGTCGCACAAGGCGCGAAACCCGGAGAGGGTGGGCAGCTCCCAGGAGAAAAGGTCACGGCAGAAATTGCCCAATTGCGTTACGCGGTACCGGGTACGACATTAATATCACCGCCACCGCATCACGATATTTACTCAATTGAAGATCTCGCTCAGTTGATATTTGACTTAAAACAGGTAAACCCTGAGGCGTTAGTATCGGTAAAGCTGGTTTCTACGCCGGGTATTGGCACTATCGCTACGGGCGTAGCAAAAGCCTATGCGGACCTTATTACGGTGTCCGGCTATGACGGAGGCACCGGTGCCAGTCCGCTCACTTCTGTAAAGTATGCTGGCTCGCCCTGGGAGTTAGGTCTGGCGGAAGTTCATGAAGCGCTGGTAACGAATAAGCTAAGACACAAAATACGCCTGCAGGTTGATGGCGGCTTAAAAACCGGCAAAGACATTGTCAAAGCGGCGATTTTAGGAGCAGAAAGCTTTGGCTTTGGTACTGCGCCAATGGTCGCTCTGGGCTGCAAGTACTTAAGAATTTGTCACTTAAATAATTGTGCGACCGGTATTGCAACACAAGACGAGCTGCTGAGGAAAAAGCATTTCTCTGGCTTACCGGAAAAAGTCATCCGGTTGTTTGAGTTTATGGCAGAAGAAGTGCGCAACATTTTGTCTTACCTGGGGGTAAAAGAGCTTACCGATGTTATCGGGCGCACCGATTTACTTGAGCGTTTACCCGGTGAAACGAAACGTCAGCAAGCTGTAGACTTAAATATGTTGCTAGCGTCCTCGGGTATTGAATCTGAGTACCCACTGTATTGCACAGAAAAGAATTCACCTTTTGATAAAGGCGATCTGAATCAGCAAATACTCTCGGCCGCACAGTCAGCTATCGACAATAGATCCGGCGGCAAGTGGTCTTTCGATATAAAAAATAATGACCGCTCTGTTGCAGCCAGTTTATCGGGCTATATTGCGAAACGGCATGGTAATCAGGGTATGGCGACTGCACCCATTATTCTTAGCTTTAAAGGCACGGCTGGTCAAAGCTTCGGTGCGTGGAATGCCGGTGGATTAAAACTTAGGTTGACTGGCGATGCCAACGACTATGTGGGGAAAGGCATGGCTGGTGGCGAAATTGTATTAAAGCAACCGCTTAGTGCGAATTACCCAACTCATAAAGCTGCCATCATGGGGAATACTTGCCTATACGGCGCTACCGGCGGCAAGCTATATGCAGCAGGCGGTGCCGGCGAACGATTTGCCGTGCGTAATTCAGGTGCTACTGCTGTGGTTGAGTCTATTGGTGATCATGGCTGTGAGTACATGACTGGTGGAATTGTCGCGGTACTAGGCGATTGTGGCATCAACTTTGGCGCCGGCATGACAGGCGGTTTTGCCTATTTGCGAGACATCGACGGAGACTTACACCGCCGTTTAAACCATGAGCTGGTTGAAGCGTTAGAAATAGAAACCTCCATTATTAAAGAGCATCTGCGCGGGCTTATTCATGAGCATCATGAGGCTACCGGCAGTGGCTACTCCAGACAATTGCTTGCGTCTTTTGACGAAACCTTGAAAAGCTTCCGTATTGTGAAGCCTAAATCTCAGGATGTGTCCGATTTATTGGGGCATCGTGCACGCTCTACAGCTGAACTTCGGGTACAGGTGATGTAATGAATAAAAATGTGTATCAATTTCTCGACGTTCAGCGAATTGACCCGCCGAAAAAGGCCGCTGATGAGCGTCGCATTGAGTTTACTGAAATTTATGAACCCATGTCGGGCGTGCAGTTGCAGGGGCAGGCAGATCGCTGCCTGGACTGCGGCAATCCGTATTGTGAATGGAAGTGTCCGGTTCATAACTATATTCCACAATGGCTGGAGTTAGCGAATCAGGGACGTGTAACCGAAGCTGCAGAGCTTATGCATAAAACCAATAGCTTACCGGAGATTTGTGGGCGAGTGTGTCCGCAAGATCGGCTTTGTGAAGGGGCTTGCACACTTAACGATGGCTTCGGTGCTGTAACTATCGGCAGCATTGAAAAGCAAATTGTTGATGAGGCATTTGCCAACGGCTGGCGACCCGACTTAAGCGGGGTCGCACAACGAGTGGAGCGAGTTGCCGTTATAGGTGCAGGTCCTGCCGGTTTGGCTTGTGCCGATGTACTGGCTCGTAACGGTGTTACTGCAACGGTGTATGACCGTTACCCTGAAATTGGCGGGTTGCTGACTTACGGTATTCCACCGTTTAAGCTCGATAAATCGGTCATGAAGTTGCGTCGCGAGATATTCAGCGAAATGGGCGTCGAGTTCAAGTTGGGCGTAACGGTTGGCGAAGACATTGAGTTTTCTGAGCTGCTGGAGCAATACGATGCGGTGTTTTTGGCGTTAGGTACTTATAAAGCACTGGATGGCGGCTTAAAAGGGTTAGAGCATAGCGGCGTGTATCCGGCATTGCCGTTTCTTATTGGCAATACGCAAACCCTGATGCCTCATCAACCCATGCCGCAATACCCACACATTGATCTTAAAGGACAGAAAGTGGTGGTGCTGGGCGGCGGTGATACCGCAATGGACTGCGTACGCACCTCAATTAGACAAGGTGCGATGTTGGTGACTTGCGCTTACCGACGAGATGAAAGCAATATGCCCGGCTCGCGTCGCGAGGTGGAAAATGCCAAAGAAGAGGGCGGAGAGTTTTTATATAATGTTCAGCCGGTGGAAATAGAAGCGAGCGAATCTGGACGGGTTACTGGTGTGAAAATGGTGAAAACCGCATTAGGACAGCCTGATAGTGACGGCCGCCGACGGCCTGAGCCTGTTGCAGGCTCAGAATTCACCTTACCGGCAACAGCGGTGATCATCGCCTTTGGGTATCAGGCGAGTCCGCCGGAATGGCTGAAACAGCATAACGTAGAGCTAAGCGACTGGGGTACAGTGCTTACTGACTCGAATCGGGAATTTGCGATGCAGACCAGTCACCCCAAAATTTTTGCCGGCGGTGATATGGTTCGCGGAGCTGACTTGGTTGTTACCGCTATTGCTGAAGGCCGCTCCGCCGCCGAGGGAATACTCGATTACTTCGACCAACTGTCAATAAAAGCTTCGTAGCCTTCAACAAACGTCGGGTACTTAAGTGTATAGCCGCTATTGTGCAAGCGGCTATTGTCACAGCGCTTTGAGCCTCTGGGACCTGGGCCGGGTTCAACATCAGAGGTAATACTGACGTTAAGTTGCTGCGCTAACCATTGGTACATTTCGTACTGTTTAACGGGTTTATTATCACTGACAAGGTAAAGCGGCTGTGAGTTTTCAATATCGGTTAATAACGCATGAATAAACCCGGCGACATCATCTTGATGAATTCGGTTCGTCCAGCTGTCACGTAAACTCATGTTACCGGCAATCAATTGTTTTAATAAATAGTCCCGACCTTCTCCGTAAATACCGCTGCAACGCAATATCGTGGTTTGGCTCGGCAGCGAATCGATTAACGACTCAGCCTGTAACAACGCTTTGCCAGATTCTGATGTCGGAGCTGTTTCACTGGTTTCATCTATCCACTCACCATTTTCCTGAGCATAAACACCAGTACTGGACACATAAATAACGTAAGGCTCTTGAGCGCTATGTGCCAGCACTTGCTGCAAGTGTCTGCAAGGCACGACATAGCCATCGTGGTAGCGTTGTGAGCCTGAGGCAGAAGGCGTCAGAGTAACAACAACAGCGTCCCATTGAGTATCGAATAAATGCCGTAAGTCCTGCTCGTTATCGTAGTTACCAGCAACAAGCTGCACCCCCTCAATAACGGGCTTGTTGTCGGGGTGGCGGCAAAGTCCGGTGACACGATGACCTTCTGCCGCCAACAAACGTGCGGTACGTTGTGCGATGTCTCCGTAGCCGAGTAAAAGCGTTTGCATGATCAACCCCTTAGCGTTAATGTAAATAAAATGTATCCACAACTTAAATAACCACGACAAACGTAGCCACAATGACCCTCGATGCCGCCTTGCAGACACTCGTTGACGAGTTAAAAACAGAGTACCATCGCTCGCAGTTTGAGTCTGTATTTAAGCGCAAAACAAAACACCTCAGCGGACCTGAAAAGCTGAAAGTGAAAATGGCGATTACCGAATTAGCGAAACCGGCACTAGGCGTTGTCGACTTACGTAAAAAAGTTCCGTATGACGTGTTCCCTTACCCCTTTCAGGGTCGCACGCACTATTTTCACAATCGCGCACAGCAACTGTTTGAACAGGGTCTTAAAGCGTATAAAGGCGTTTTCACCGAAGATACAAAGCAACAAATTCTGGCATTGAAAAATCAATACAATGAGACAGGTACTGTTAATGCGCCGGCAACGTCTTTAGACAGCTTTATTGCCGGACACCCCTACGCGCGCCGCGAAGAGCGCATGAACTTTGTGTCGCCGGTGTCTTTTACGTTGGCCGACGGGCAATTGTTCAAGGCAAGTACCGTGGATATATCAACCAATGGTTTACAGCTTAAGGTGGAGTCAGATGAGCAAGTAAAGTCGTTACTGTTCGCTCAGCTCGATGTTCGCTTTTCCGGCCTCGCCGAGAATTTCGTTATTAGTGGTGAACCCAGCGTCCAATACCGGGTGGTAGCCATCGAGAATAGTGAGCCATACGTGTATTTGCGGCTCAAGCGATTAGAAACTGACAATAACAAGGCATTTCGCATCTTTATTGATGAGCTCATTGGTCAATATAAGCACCGTTATAAAGTTAATATTGATCACAGTTTGCAGCGAGTAAAAGCCCGTGCTTATGAAGCGCTTTGGGCAAATGCGTACAGTGGGCTTAAATTGGTACTAGCTGACAATAAGCCAACCTGTTGTGCGCTGGCGAGCGAGGCGAACCGAACGCTACTGAACAGCTGGCAAAAACATGCCCCAAACGCATTATCTCAACTCATGGCATTGCCTTGGGTTAGGCAAGAGCGCGATGCGTTAAAACTAGAACGTAAACAAAGTCGGCGTCAGTTGTGCTTTTTCCGGTTGAGTTTGCCGCTCAATAAGCGTTGGCATGAATACCTTATTCCGGTCACTGATTTAAGCAACGAAGACGGTTGGTTGCCTTCTCTGTTTGCATTGAAGCAGGCGGGGTATCCAGTGCAAGCTTATGCACTCACGATAACTTATGATCGGCATCGTATGAGTACTTTTGCAGAGCTGCAAAAACTTGCGCTACCGATGGTTAATGAGGTTAAGGTTGATAAGCTGGCGCTGTCAAAGTTGAAACCGTATCAACTGGAGGAGCGGTCTGAGCGCAAACTGTGTGTTGTCCCAAGTGACGATAGTAACCTGGAAGAGCAGTTCGGCAACGCATTATCGAATGCGCTATTTGTTCATAAAGATGGCACCAAGTGGCTGCCTAAAGTCGCCGGGCTTATGCCGTTTAGCGAGGGGTTGCCAACGGCTTTTAAAGACGCCGGTTTCTGGCTGAGTGACAGCGAAAAAGTGCTGGGCGGTCGGCAGCTGCAGCGGCAGCTAATGGATAATTTAAAACGGACAAATGAGCAGGTAGATTTACCCGCTATTGTTGTGTTGCGGATCTCTCACTTACCCGGTAAAGAGACCGTTATAGGGCGCTCCTTAAACACTTACAAAACCTTTAGCGAAGCGGCTGAGTACGTGAATTTTTTAAACGATGATGGCGACATTCTCGCGTTACATATCAGTGGCTCTCGCTCTAATGCCTGCCTGAGCGATGCCGTGCGTGGTGAATTATCGTATATAAGTCGCTACTTACCGCACCGGGCAAGTGAGTTTGAAGCAGAGTTTTTACAGTGTAAAGCGGTGCTCACGGTGTCGGACGTGACCGAAAGCGTTATTGCGCTTGCTGCGCTTGTACAACAGCCAAACAACATGCTCCAACAAGCTAATTGAGCACCTTTTCATCTGAGTTGTCTTACCGCATAATCAAACGACGTTATTGCAATAATTGATAAGGATTTTGTTATGACCAAACAATGGCTAGCGCCTATGGTGCTGCTTGGGTTGGGAGCTGCATTCTCATTTAGCGCAAGCGCTCAAGATGCGGTGAGTTATGAAGACAAAGACGAGTTGCACGACATTGTGCAGGCGGTTGAAGCCGACAACATTGAAAAAGACATTCGTAAATTAGTGAGCTTCGGTACGCGTCATACGCTGTCAGAAACGGAGTCTGATACTCGTGGTATTGGGGCGGCACGCCGCTGGATTTATTCAGAGTTTGAGAAAATCTCAGAAGCCTGTGGCGGTTGTCTGGAAGTGATGTATGTGAGCGATGTGATTTCTGGTGAGAAACGCATTCCGGATCCGGTAGAAGTAAAAAGTGTTATTGCTATCCAGAGGGGAACGACTGACCCAAATCGTTATGTCATGATGTCAGGCGATATTGATTCGCGCGTTAGTGACGTTATGGACTCTACCTCAGACGCTCCCGGTGCGAATGACAATGCCTCAGGCGTTGCCGGCACACTGGAAGCGGCTCGTGTGCTCAGTCAATATGAATTTGATGGGTCTATCGTATATGCCGCTTTAGCCGGGGAAGAGCAAGGCTTGTTTGGCGGTAAAATTTTAGCGAAGAAAGCCAAGGATGAAGACTGGCACCTGACCGCCGTGTTGAACAATGACATGATTGGCAATATCGAGGGCATCAACGGGGTTATCAATAACTCAACAGCTCGGATTTTCGCGGAAGGCACTCGCATGAACGAGTCTGATCGGGAAGCGACTATGCGTCGCTTTTACGGTGGTGAGGTTGACTCACCGTCGCGCAATTTAGCCCGCTATATTGACTGGGTAGCGGACCGTTATGTACCTAACTTAGATACCATGGTTATTTATCGTTTGGACCGCTTTGGTCGGGGCGGTCACCATCGACCGTTTAACGATCTTGGGTATCCGGGCATCCGTATTATGGAAACCAACGAAAACTATAACCGTCAGCATCAGGACTTACGCACCGAAAATGGTATTACATACGGTGATACCATTGACGGAGTTAATTTTGACTACGCAGCTAAATTGACGGCATTAAATGCGGCGTCTTTGGCAAGCATGGCTTGGGCACCAAGACCACCGGCCAACGTTGAAATAGAAGGAGCTGTGAAACCAGACACGACGTTAAGCTGGAATTCTCAAGAGCAGGACGAAGAAAACATTGCCGGTTATAAAGTGTATTGGCGTTTAACTGACGCACCGCAGTGGCAGTTTAGCCGTTACGTTGGCAATGTGAATGAGTACACTCTGGAAAACATTGTGATCGATAACTACATTTTTGGTGTAGCTAGTGTAAGCAAAGACGGTTTTGAAAGCCCGGTTGTTTTTCCAGGACCAGCAGGACAGTTTTCGATTGAGTGAGACGGACTTTAAAGAACTACCTGTACCACTGAATGACAGTGACGAGCCGAGAACCATTGGTTTTGAACTGGAGTTCAGTGGCTTAACTTTAGAGCAGGCCTCGACGGTTTTGTGTTCGGTTGTGGACGGAGAATGCGTTCGTGAATCGAAGGCTGAGCACAAAGTCAGGACGTCTGATCTCGGCACTTTTAATGTTGAAATTGACTGGGACTATTTAAAGAAAAAAGCTAAAGCAGAAGATGCTGATGAGTCCAGTCTGTTAAACGAGCTAGGCAACTTAGCCGAACGCTGGGTGCCGATTGAAATTGTTTGCCCGCCGTTAACATTAGAGCAGTGCAAGGTACTTATTCCTCTGGTAAATGAGCTTCGTCAGGCTGGCGCAAAGGGCACTGATGAGTCCTGGATAGCCGCTTATGGTGTTCATATTAACGCGGAAATCCCTAAAGTCGACGCACCAACCATACTGCGATACATGCAGGCTTATGGTGTATTGCAATGGTGGCTTATTGAGAAACATAAGGTTGATACCACCAGAAAGATAAGCCCTTATATTGATAAATACCCAGAAGACTATTTGCATCGCCTGATGGCACAAGACGACGTTGATATGTCGACCCTCATCGATGATTACTTATCGTTTAACGCGACCCGCAACCGGGCTTTGGATATGCTGCCTCTGTTCGCTCATGTGGATGAAAATAAGGTGATGGAAGCCGTTGAAGACAGTAAGATTAAGGCACGACCAACGTTTCACTACCGTTTGCCCAACTGTCAAATCGAGCACCCGGACTGGCAGCTCAGTGAAGAGTGGAATTTATGGTGGGTGATAGAAGCTTTAGCGAATGACGAAGAGGCTTTGGGTTACTGGCGAAGTGCCTTTCGCAAGGCGGAGCGTCCTATTATGGGCGTTGCTGAGAATGATTGGAAAAAGAGGTTAACGCAATGGCTCAGCGATCGCGGGTGGTGGTAACCGGGACGGCGCGCAAGTGGTCGCCGTCTTGGTGGTGTACCTGGCTGGCGCTTAGGCTGCTTGGTGCGCGTCCTATCCGAGTGAGTGTCAGACACCGTTGTGAAGCCGAGTCTGTTGATGCCGTGATTATTGGTGGTGGCGATGACATCAGCCCGTCTCATTATAATCAGCCGGCTGAGCCAGATGGCGAATACGACCCTGAGCGCGATGATATTGAAATTCGCTGGATACAATGGGCGCTTGAGAATAAAAAGCCGCTGTTAGGTATTTGCCGAGGCTCTCAGCTCATTAACGTCGTGCTTGGTGGTGAGCTGAATCAGAATATTAAAGAGCTTCGAAAATTAACGTATAACCGTCCCGGTTTGTTGCCAACCAAACAAGTGTTTTTGGAAAAAGACTGTTTATTGTCTGAAGTGTGTAAAAAGCGCAAACTGAGGGTGAATAGCCTGCACTCCCAAATTGTTAAACGGGTTGGTGTGGGCATGCGTGCGACAGGCTGGGATTTAGACGGTTTTATACAAGCGTCTGAGAGTGACGGGCGAGAACAAGCCGTTATTGGCGTACAGTGGCACCCCGAGTACATGTTTTACGTTCCTAGCCAGTTAAGAATTTTTCGTTGGTTATTAAGCCGTTAAATTATTAAACGCAAAAATCGATTAATTTCATCTCATTTTATTCGTTCTTTCTGATCCTTCCTCTCAGTTATTCTGTATAACCATTCAAGTTAATATAGCCCCGCAGTTTCGAGGTATGAGATGACGATAGCGAATCGGTTATACGCAGGCTTTGCGTTTATTCTGTTATTGCTTGCAATAACCACCATTATAGGCACCTACCAAGTAGGCGAAATTGATAAAACCCTGGTTCGGGTGAACGAGGTAGGTAGCGAGAAGCAACGGTTTGCTATCAACTACCGTGGCAGCGTGCATGACAGAGCCATTGCGTTACGCGACTTAGTGTTGGTGGAGCGCGCAAGCGAACGACCGCCGCTTAGGGAGCTTATAGCGAAGCTGAAAAATGACTACGCAGAGTCGCTGCAGGGGATGCAGCGCATCACTTCTGACGCGAGCCTTGTTAATAGTCAGGAAAAGTCCTTACTGGCTGCAATAGCGGAAATACGTCAACAAGGTTTAGAGTCTGCTGCTGAGGTTGAACGCTTGCTGCAGTCTGACCGACGTCAGCAAGCGCAGGATTATGTCATTCGTGAGCTGGGCCCTATTTATGCGGAATGGCTGAATCGAATTAACGATTTCATTGATTATCAGGAAGCGAGTATTTCTAAGGGCACTCAAGGCGTTATGGAGCGAAGCGAAAGCTTTGCGACACTAATGTGGTGGATAACGGCCTTTGCCATTATTGCCGGTGGTTTAGTGGCCTGGAGAATTGTGGTCCGTTTAACTCACAAAATTGGTGGTGAACCCGAAGAAGCCGCTGAAGTATTGCAGCAGATTGCCGACGGTGATTTAACCGTTGAGACTCGCTCCAAGTACAAAGGCAGCATGATGGATGACGTTAATACCATGGTTCGTCGTCTGCAAGGGCTGTTGAAAGAAGTGAACGAGTCGGCAACGACCTTGGTGGATGCGTCTTCTGAACTTTCAGAAACCGCTGATAACAATCAAAAACTGGTTGTTGAGCAGCAGGAGCAGACGACCCAAGGCGCCGCTGCTATTCATCAGATGTCGCAGACGGTGCGAGAAGTCGCACAACATACTGAAGAAGCCGCGCAACTGGCTAACGATACCGACAAGGAAACCATGAACGGCAGCCGTGAAGTGGAAGCGACGGTGCGTTCTATTGAAGAATTGGCGAAGCAAGTAGAAAGTGCTTCTACCGTTATCGGTGAATTGTCTGACAATACCGCTGAAATTAATAAAGTTCTTGAGGTTATTGAAGGCATTGCTGACCAGACGAATCTGCTGGCACTGAACGCGGCTATTGAAGCGGCACGAGCGGGCGAGCATGGCCGTGGTTTCTCTGTCGTGGCCGACGAAGTTCGTGCGCTGGCCAATCGAACTCAGGACTCAACGCGCAGCATTCAAAGCCTTATTGAAACCATGCGTGGTAGTGCAACGAATGCGGTTGATGTTATGGAACAGGGGCGTCAGAAAGCCGCAGAAAGTGTTGAACAAGCGCGCAGAGCCGGGGAGTCACTGCAGTCTGTTAACACCTCAGTTGCGAAAATGAGCGATATGAACGCCCAAATCGCAACGGCCGCTGAGGAGCAAACTGCCGTTGCCGAAGAAATTAATCAGAACTTTACCTCTATTACCGAAGCCGCAGAGCAAACTGCTGCCGGCTCTGAACAAATCAGTGAAGCCAGCCGCGAGTTGCGAGAGCTGGCAAAACGATTAAATAAAGGCATGAAACGCTTTAAAATTGCTTAAACCCCTTGATTAGAACGGCTAAAACCCCTACCATAGCGGCCGTTCTGGAGAGGTGTCCGAGTGGCTGAAGGAGCACGCCTGGAAAGTGTGTATACGGCAACGTATCGAGGGTTCGAATCCCTCTCTCTCCGCCAGATATAAAGAAACCGCCCTTGTGGCGGTTTTTTTGTGTCTGCAATACTTGTTTCTATTGCAATAATCCCCCCGGGTGGTAGTTTTAAAATTCGTTTAATGGGTAAGTACCAGGGAAGGTGTGATATGGCATTTTGTTCTGGCGCTTTCCTGCCAAGTAATAAGACCAATAAGGATAGTTATGTTTAAACGAGTTTTACCGGTAGTGGCAGGCGCAATGATATTATCAGCATGCAGCGGCGGTACGCCCACGTGCAGTGATTCAGAAACCGTCGATTTGGTTTTAGAAATTAGTAACGACGAGCTGGTTGCGCAACTCGGAACCGAATTTGCGAGCGTAATTGATATGTCATTAGACGCGATTCGCACTCAAGGACACGATGAAAAGCTTGATACTTACCAGTGCGCGGCTGATTTAATTATGTCTGGCCCGGGTGGTGAGAGCAATGTGCCGGTAGAATATACCGTTGAGTCAACGGACGATAACGACGAGTTCTACGTCACTGTCTATGGCTTATAACGTTATTGGGAAATTAAAAAAGGCGCCAAATGGCGCCTTTTGTTTTTCTGTAACTGCACTTACATCATTTTCTGTAAGTAAAGTTGCTCACCCAATTTGTCCATTAAGCCCAACTGAATTTTAAGCCAGTAAGCATGGTCTTCTTCAGTGTCTTTTAAAATACCAACGAGCATATCGCGCGTAACGTAGTCGTCAACTTCTTCGCAGTATTCAATAACCTCACGAAGCGTTTTCGCGTTGTTGTACTCAAGCTGTAAATCGTTTTCCAGCATTTCACGAACGTCTGAGCCAATGGTGTGTGGCTCTCGATTTTTCATGTTTGGCTCGCCTTCTAAAAATAGAATGCGGCGAATCAGTAAGTCAGCATGACCGCGCTCGTCATCAATTTCATGGTTAATACGCTCGTAAAGCTTCATCAAGCCCATGTCTTCGTACTGACGAGAGTGAGAGGTGTATTGGTCAATTGATGTCAGTTCAAACGCAAGCAAACGGTTTAATTGCTCTACAACATTGTTATCTCTGCGCATTATTCGGCCTCATCCATTTTTGTTTGTAAATACACCTCGTTACCAAGACGAGAAATGAGATCAATTTGAGTTTCTAGCCAGTCAAGATGTTCTTCCTGAGAGTCTAAAATGTCTCTTAATGCCTTACGACTGACGTAGTCTTTGTGCTCTTCGCACACTTTTACGGCGTCACGAATGGCACTGACATCGCCAAACTGAACTTTGTGGTCTAACTCGAGCATTTCCCGAGGTTCTTCGCCAACGTACAGCTTTCCTAGCTCTTGTAAATTAGGAATACCTTCAAGAAATAAAATGCGTTCGATAATAACATCAGCATGCTTCATTTCTTCAATGGATGCTTTATATACCGCTTTATTTAAGCTATTGAAGCCCCAGTTCTGGTACATGCGGGCGTGCAGAAAATACTGGTTGATAGCGGTCAGCTTTAAGGTCAGCACCTTGTTGAGCTGCTGAATAACTTTTGCATCACCTTTCATAGTTTAAGCTACCTCTTAATTCATAATGTATGAACTAAGTGTAGCATACTGATACTGGCAGCGAAGTTTCTTGAGATTTTTTCGGAGAGTTTTCCTGAAGAGCATCGTTAAGAACACTTTTAGCGCAGTCTTTGCAGCAGCCACATTGCGACGCGACACCATACTGCTGGCGCAGATCACGCATTGACGAAACCTCTCCACGGCTTACTGCCTGGTGGATGGCTTTATCATTGACTCCTTTACAAAGACATACGTACATAGACTATCACCTCAACGAGTTAGTGATAGTCTATTTCAAATGCGAACTATTTGCAATAGCTTTTGAGTGGTACTTATTTTACTTATTAAGGGTTAATAAAGCCGGTCTTAAGTAAGTAAAGCGTATAAGCAATGTACAAGACGATGAAAATAGCCCCGTGCACTCGGTTTATTCTTCCCTGACGGGCTTTGCGTATGCCAAAAGCCATTAGTAGCAACGTCAGAATTGCCATGGTTATCCAGTCGCGGCTAAGCACGAGTGGTTCAAGCGATATTGGCTTAATAGCACCGGCAATACCCACCACGGCTAGTGTGTTAAACATATTGGAGCCAATCACATTCCCCAGCGCTAGGTCATGTTCGTTTTTACGCGTAGCTGCAATAGCGGAGGCGAGCTCGGGTAATGACGTACCTATAGCGACAACAGTCAGGCCGATGACAAGATCACTGACACCTAAAGAGGTCGCGATATTGATAGCTCCCCAAACCAATGCTCTGGAACTGACAATAAGTAGTAAAAGACCGACTATTAGCCAAATAACGGCGGGCTTCATGGGAATAGGGTGTGAGTCGAGCTCTTGAGTGTATTCGGCGGCGAGTGCGTCGTCACTGTTTCTCGAGCCAATCCAGACGGACCACCCCATGTAAGCAAAGAAAACGAGTAACAGCAGTCCGGCTTCGAAGCGAGTAATTTGGTAGTCGAGCAGGAAGATAGCACTGAGTAAGGTGATACCAATAAGTACCGGCATTTCCCGGCGAATAACCACTGATTTGACCGCAATAGGTGCTAAGACAGCTGTGATACCTAACACTAACGCGATGTTCGTAATGTTAGAGCCATAAGCGTTACCAAGAGCCAATGCAGGGTTGCCATCAAGAGAAGCTAAAGCTGATACCACCATTTCCGGCGCCGAGGTACCAAAACCTATAATCACCATGCCGATAACTAAGGGCGCCATGCCTAAATGACGAGCAACGGCGGCGGCTCCTTCAACAAACTTGTCAGCACTCCAAACCAGAACCGCCAGACCAATAATAACTGCAACGATTGATAACACCATAGAAATCCACGTTTTACCCATTAAGAAACAATGGGTCGTAGTTTAACTCAGTGTTTGTTTTAACGCATCAATACTTGTTGGGTCGTCAATCGTTGATGGTACCGCTACTTCATTTCCCTGTACCAACTGCCGGATAATACGCCGCAGAATTTTTCCTGAACGTGTTTTGGGCAGACGCGGCACAATGTGTAGGGTTTTCAGGCACGCAATGGCGCCAATTTTGCTGCGGACCGACTGAATGAGTTCTTCCTGTAACTGCTCTTGGCTAATGTCGACAGAGTTTTTGAGTATGACAAAACCAATGGGTAATTCACCTTTCAGCTCGTCAGGTTGTCCAACAACGGCGCACTCCGCAACGGCTGGATGACTGGCCAGTATTTCTTCCATTTCTCCAGTGGAAAGCCGATGACCAGCGACGTTAATCACATCGTCGGTACGTCCCATAATAAAGACATAACCGTCTTTGTCGATGTAGCCACCGTCGCCACTGCAGTAATACCCAGGGAAAGCTTTCAGGTAGCTGTTGTGCAAGCGTTCGTCGTCTCCCCAAACCGTTGTCAGGCAGCCTGGTGGCAGTGGTAACCGAACACAAATAGCACCTTCTTCACTGCTATTGACCGATTTGCCCAGTGGATCAAGTACGGATATTTCATAGCCGGGTACGGGGAAGGTAGAGGAACCGGGTTTTACTTTTGCCGGCTCAATGCCAACTGGATTAGCGCACATCGGCCATCCGCTTTCTGTTTGCCACCAGTGATCGTAAACCGGCTTATCCGTTAGCTCAGTGGTCCATTCATAGGTGGCAGGATCAAGCCGCTCGCCCGCCATATAAATTCGCTCTAATGAACTAAGGTCGTACTCTTTTAGAAACTGACCGTTGGGGTCTTCCTTTTTAATCGCCCGGAATGCGGTTGGTGCTGAGAATACGGCTTTGGCTTTGTATTGCTCGATGATACGCCAAAACGCCCCCGCATCTGGGGTGTTGACGGGTTTACCCTCATACAAAACTGTGCTGCAACCGAAAATTAACGGACCGTAAACAATGTAGGAGTGTCCAACCACCCAGCCGACATCCGAGGCGGTAAAAAATGTGTCGCCGGGTTTTAATCCGTACACATAGTCCATGGAGAAGTTTAACGCAGTTGCATAACCACCGTGGTCTCGCACGACCCCTTTAGGTTTACCGGTAGTGCCTGAGGTGTAGAGAATATAAAGCGGATGAGTTGACGGTAGTGCGACGGAGTCTGCTGGTTCTGCATTTTTAACGGCATCCTGCCAGTCAATATCACTAGGGTTGCTTAAGTCAGCCTCACATTCAGGACGCTGATGAACAATGACAGCATCTGGCTTATGAGTGGCTTCTTCAATGGCTTTATCAACAATCGGTTTGTATTCCAGCACCTTACTGACCTCAACACCACAAGAAGCGGTGACAATGGCTTTGGGTTTGGCATCGTCAATTCGAACGGCCAGCTCATGGGCCGCAAAACCGCCGAAGACCACCGAGTGAATCGCGCCAATACGAGCACAAGCCAGCATGGCTATAGCAGCCTGCGGAATCATTGGTAAATAAATAACGACCCGATCGCCGGTGTTAACGCCTTGCGCTTTAAGTGCTCCGGCAAAGTCGGCGACTGCTTCTTTGAGTTGGCTGTAGGTGTAATTCGCTTGCGTATTGGTGACGGGAGAATCGTAGTACAGTGCAACCTGGTCCCCTCGACCTGCATTAATTTGGGCGTCTAATGCTAAGTGACTAATGTTAACCCGACCGTCTGGAAACCAGTCGGCCATGCCGTTTTTGCGCACGTTGGCGGCAGTCTTCGGTGGGGTAAACCAATCCAGGCGACGAGCCTGTTCAAGCCAGAATCCTTCGGGATCTTGCTGGGCTTCAGAATAAAGCTTTTTATAAGCTTGCATGACACTGTCCTTACTTCTTAAATGTTCATGCTTTCAAGCTTATTCTGTTACCCGCAATTTCCCATTCGACTTAGGTCTAACTAGAGTTACTTTTACAGAGTTTTACCAAAACCGGAGTCGTCGAAGCAGTAAAAATTCGACAACCGCAATAATAACCAGTGCGACACAGAAAATAAGAAACGCATCTTCGTGTTCAACACCAGGCATACCGCCGATATTGATGCCAAAAACACCAGTAAGAAAACTTAATGGCAGGAAAACTCCGGCAATAACTGACAGCCAATAGGTATTCCTGTTCATTTTTTCGGCTATTGCTTGTTGTATTTGCTCGCGCTGCATCCAAATTTGCTCAAGCATTAAGTCAATTTGCTCGAACAGTCGCTGGGTGGTGTCTCGCTCGTTAATCAGCCACTGATGTAACTCGACCGGCATAATACGCTCGGCTTCCGTTGTTAGCTTTTCTAAAGCGGCAAGCTGTGGACGAATAAACCGATTTAGGCGTAATAAACGACGGTGCAATGTCGTTAACTGCAATTGCATTTGAGCCGTATTGTCGAAGCTTTCCCCTTCAATTTGCTCGAGCTTCTCTTCAGCAGCCGAGACTACATCTTCAATTTTAAGATTAATTTGTTCAATCAAGCTGACGAGAAAGTCCATTAACGACTCTGGACCTGTCTGGCTCTGCAGTTGTTCTCGCAGGTGAGCAATAGACTTAAAAGGGCGCTTTCTGAAGGTGTATAGAGCACCTTTGTAATACAGTAGACGCAGACTCAGCATGTCCTCAGGAGATTCGCCGCTGGCGAGGTTAACGCCGCGTAGCAATAGGATAAAGCCGTCGGGTAAGCGCTGAAAACGAGGGCGGGTATCCTCTTCCAGTACGGCGTCAATGAGAGGCTCCGGAATACCAGCCTGAGTCAGCCAACCACTTAGCCCCTCAGCGTCCCGTTGAAAGTGAAACCAGCAATTCGGCTGATGAGTCGTTGGCGACGCGCACGCGGTGGCGGGATTTGTTGAAAAGTCCCAGCTATCAATCATAAAGTCCATTTGAGCCTCGTTTTAGTCGGGTAACTCACACAATGATGCGTCAAAAACCACTAAATGGTCAAAGTCTACGTCTATTCCTACGGTTGCGCCATCGTTGAGAGGCTGGTGTGAAGGACCTACGGCAAGCACGCGGCTGGTATCTGACAGCTCTAGCGTATAAAGGTAGTGTGAGCCGCGAAAGCCTTTACCAACAACAATGGCTTTCATGGCACTGTCTTTGTTCAGAACAATATCGTCCGGGCGAACCAGAAAGTTGACCAGCATATTTGGGTGTTTCTTAATATCATCGTGCTCAATCACACCAAAGGCGCTGTGCAGTTTGTGCTCTTTCACTTCCCCTTGCAGCAAAACACCGCGGCCAATAAAATCGGCGACTAACTCATGGGTTGGTTCATGGTAAAGTTCGTAGGGTGTTTCCCACTGTAATAATTGACCAGAGTACATAACGCCGGCCTTGTCAGCCATCGCAAACGCTTCCTGTTGGTCGTGAGTAACTAACAGTGCCGTGATGTTTTCCTCTTTTAATAAGTGGCGAACGTCGTGCGCCAGAATCTCGCGCAATTCAGCGTCCAAGCTGGAAAAGGGCTCATCCAAAAGCATGAGTTGCGGTCTCGGCGCTAATGCTCTGGCGAGCGCGATACGCTGCTGCTGACCACCTGACAGCTCATGAGGATACCGTTTCTGATAGCCATTTAAGTCAATACGCAACAAAAGCTCTTTGACGCGCTGTTCCTGCTCTGACTGGCTCCAGTCTTCTATGCCAAAACGAATGTTTTGCTCAACGGTTAAGTGCGGAAATAATGAGAAGTCTTGAAACATCATGCCGATATTGCGTTTTTCTGTTGCTAACTGCGTTGAATTGCTGGAAACAACTTTGTCGTGCAAGGATATTTTCCCGGAAGACACTGGGTTAAAACCGGCAATAGCTCTCAGCAATGTGGTCTTACCGCAACCACTAGGGCCTAAAAGACAGCCAATGTCGCCGGGCGCAAGAGATAAACTGAGCTGATCAACAATACGGTTGCCAGAAAGTTCGATACTGACTGATTCGAGATTCAGTAAAGTACTCATTTAATCTCCTGTCTTAATGGATTTATTGCGCAGCGCCCGGGACAGCATCATAACTGGAATAAGCCCAACCGCAACTATCATTAATGCCGGAGGGCCGGCGTCAGCTAAACGCTCGTCAGAAGCCATTTCAAAGGCTCGAACGGCCAAAGTGTTAAAATCGAAGGGACGCAGCACCAAGGTCGCCGGTAGCTCTTTCATGACGTCGACCAATACCAGAATAAGCGCAGCCAGTAAGGGGCTTTTCAAAAGCGGCAAATGCACTTTCCATAAAATGCGACGACCACTGGCGCCAAGGGTTCGGGCGCTGTCGTCCATTTGCGGTGTGATTTGCTCAAGTCCGGAGCTGACGGTTTGCAGCGATACCGACAAAAAACGGACGCTGTAGGCGAACAGCAGAGCAATGACGGTTCCTGAGAAAATCAGCCCGGGATTCACGTCAAATAGCCATTTGCTGGCAGCGATGATTTGATGATCGAACCAGGCCAGTGGCGATAACAGTCCAACGGCGATAACAATGCCCGGAATGGCGTATCCCATGCCGGCGAGTGTAATGGCGGCGCGTAACGGACGAGTTGGATGGCGGCGGCGACCATAAGCCAACCATAATGCCAGCAAAACGGTAATACATGCTGCTAATAGGCCTAACCAAAGCGTGTTACCGGTTAACACCCAGAATGAAGATTCGAGCCAAATATCCGATTTCTCTACCGACCACCAAAGCAGTTGCGAGGCAGGAATGAGAAAGCCTAAAACAACGGGTAGCCAACAGGTAAAGGAAGCCAGCCCTGCTCGCCAGCCTTTGAGTGGACGTCGTTGTGGTGTGCGGTTAGACGAGCGCTGTTGGTAAAAGCGGGCCCTGCGGCGCGAATAGCGCTCAACCATGATTAATACAATGACGAATATCAGTAGCAGGGCAGATAACTGCAATGCGCCCTGGGCGTCGCCAATGCCATACCAGGTTCTGAAAATACCGGTGGTAAAAACAGTAACACCGAAGTATTCCATGGTGCCGTAGTCAGCCAGTGTTTCCATTAGCGCCAATGTGACACCCGTGGCAATGGCTGGGCGTGCTAATGGCATGGCAACTCGCCAGAAGCTTTTCAGTGAGCCGGCGCCCAGCGTCCTTGCACTTTCAAAGGCTGCTGTCGACTGCTGCATAAAGGCGGCACGGGTAATTAAATAAACATAGGGGTATAAAACAACGCAAAGAACAAATACGGCACCGCCTAAACTGCGAATATTTGGAAACCAGTAGTCACCAATGGATACGTTGAATACTTGACGAATGAGCTGTTGAACCGGCCCTGCGTAGTCAAGCAAACCAGTGTAGGTGTAAGCGGTTATGTAAGCGGGCATGGCCAGTGGCAACAGCAAGCCCCAGCTCAAATAACGCCAGCCGGGAAAGTCGTACTGGCTGATACACCAGGCTGTACTGACGCCGAGCACAGTGACACCCAGCCCAACGCAAATCAATAAAATAAGTGAGTGGCTAATGTACTCAGGAATAACCGTTTGCCAAAGGTGGGCAAGGATATCCCATTGCGGGTTTAATAAGGATAGGGCCACCACAATAAGTGGCAGCCCTATTAATACCGCCACGGCAAAAAGTAACAGCGTGCCACGGCTCATGCAGTACACTCCATGCTTAAATTAACGCCAGCCGGCACGGTTCATTAAACGTACGGCTTCACCGTTGTTCTCACCCAGAACGTCCATTGAAATGTCGTCCTGCTTGAATTTACCCCATTTTTGAAGTGTTTCGCTCCACTCAACACCGTCTCGAACCGGGTATTCATAATTGGCCTGAGCATACCATTTTTGTGATTCTTCAGAGACTAAAAACTCGATAAGCTTTTGAGCTTCGTCAACATTTTTTGCGTGCTTGGTAATACCGATGCCCGATACATTAACGTGAGTACCCTGTGCATCTTGAGCTGGCCAGAAAATCTTCACTTTTTGTGCAGCTTCGCGCTCATCGGCATCGTCTGAGTTCAGCATGTGCCCGAAGTAGTAAGTGTTTGCTACTGCGATATCGCAGACACCGTAGGCAACGCCTTTAATTTGATCTCTGTCGCCGCCGACGGGTTTGCGGGCAAAATTGTTAACAAAGTCCTCAGCCCAGGCTTCTGTTTTTTCTGCGCCGTGGTGTTCAATCAATGCAGCAACCAGTGACTGGTTATACAAGTTGTTGGACGAACGAATACAAATGCGGTCGTCCCATTGGTCGTCAGCAAGGCTAAGGTAAGACTCAAGCTTTTCCGGGTTAACACGCTCTGGTGAGTAGAAAATAGGGCGCGCGCGTAGGCTTAAACCGAACCATAAGTTGTCTTTCGAGCGGAAGTGCTCTGGCACTGCTTTTTCTACTAATTTTGAGTTAAGAGGCTGAAATGCGTCCGCTTCAACAGCACGGTACAAGGCACCAGCGTCAACGGTTAAGAACAAGTCAGCGGGTGTGTTTTCACCCTCAGAGCCTAAACGAGCCAATAAAGCGTCGGCTTTACCGGTTAACAAATTCACTTCAATGCCGGTTTTTTCCGTGAACTGCTCTAAAACGGGCTTAATTAAAGCTTCTTTACGTGCTGAGTAAATGTTGACTTCAGCAGCGGCGCTAGTGAATGACACCAGTGTCGCAGAAGTCGCAGCAATAACCGTGAGTAAGCGATTTAACTTGCGCATATCCTTTTGACCTCTATACGAACGTTCGATGAATTTCGCTCGATTATATCAGAACAGATAAATAATGATAGCCATTCTCATTTGAAATGTGTCATCCAAATTTTCAATTTGCGGGTAGTCAATAACTTAGCTTCTGCTATTCTAAAAACGACTGTCTATATGCGGAGAATTTATGTCGGAATTATCATTGTTAGCGTTAATTGGTGTGCTGTCCATTAGCTGCCAATGGTTGGCTTGGCGAATTAAACTGCCAGCCATATTGCCGCTGCTTATCTGCGGCTTGGTACTTGGACCGACGCTGGGGCTTTTAAACCCTGATGCGCTATTCGATGATTTGCTGTTTCCTTTTGTGTCTTTATCCGTTGCTGTCATTCTGTTTGAAGGCAGTTTGACATTGAAGTTTGAAGAAATACGTGGGCACGGCCGCATGGTGACTAACCTGGTCAGTGTGGGCATGTTAGTCACTTTTGTGGTTATTGCGGTACTAACGCACTTCATCATGGGATATGGCTGGGAGATCTCGGCGCTTTTTGGTGCGTTGGTTGTCGTCACCGGCCCTACTGTTATTCAGCCAATGATACGTTCTATTCGACCAATTAATAAACTGGCGAACATTCTCCGTTGGGAAGGGATTATTATTGATCCGCTGGGGGCATTACTGGCGGTATTAGTGTATGAATTTATTATCGCCAGTCAGGACGTTGCCTTTTTGCACGCGCTGCAAGCCTTTGCAACAACAGTGGCTATTGGCTTCGCGTTAGGTTGGGGCGCTGCAAGAATGCTTGGGTTAGCGTTAGGCCGTGGTTGGTTCCCACATTATTTACAAAATGTGGCGACTCTCACCATTGTTCTTGGTGTGTTTGCACTATCGAACGCGATTCAGCATGAATCGGGCTTGTTAACCGTGACGGTTATGGGCATGGTCATGGCGAATACGCGCAACCTGAATATGGAAGAAATTTTAGAGTTCAAAGAAACGCTCAGTGTGCTTCTTATTTCTGCGTTGTTCATTATTTTGGCGGCTCGCCTGAATTTTTCTGAATTCGATGCGCTGGGCATGCCGGCAGTGATTCTTATCGCGATCATCTTATTTGCCGTGCGTCCGTTAGCCGTTTGGCTTTCTGCAATAGGGACAGAGCTCAGGTTTAAAGATAAGGTGCTACTGTCCTGGATTGCTCCCCGAGGTATTGTCGCCGCCGCGGTTTCTGCACTTTTTGCCTTAAAAATGGAAGAGTCGGGCTGGCAGGAAGCGGCGGCTATTGTGCCGTTGGTGTTTGTGGTCATTATGACCACAGTAGTACTGCAAAGCTTAACGGCTAAACCATTGGCTAGAATGCTGGGGCTTCTGGAGCCAGCGGCAAAAGGCTTCTTAATTTTCGGGGCTAACCAAATGGCCCGCGCAGTGGGTAAAGCGTTGCAGGAAAGTGGTGTGAATGTACGCCTGGCTGACACCAACTGGGAGAATATTAAACTGGCGCGTATGGATAACCTGCCAGTGTATTTCGGTAATCCGGCGTCTGAGCACGCTTCGAACAATATTGACTTAACCGGCTTGGGACGTTTGCTGGTCATGTCACCCTATAAGCAGTTAAACCCGTTAGTTTCAATGTATTATCAGGACTGGTTTGGGTCGAATAAAGTGCATGGTTTAAATGGTGGAGAACAAGACTACCGAGCAAGTCATCAACTCACTGAAAGTTACCGTAAGACTCTTAACTTATTTGGTGAGAGTGTGACTTACTCGAAGTTAGCGAGTCTTCACTTTCAGGGCGCGAAAATTAAGTCCACGCCTATTACAGACAGCTTTAGTTTTGCGGACTATCAGCAAAAGTATGGCACGAGGGCGCTGCCAATGTTTGCGATTGATGAAACTGAAAAACTGCATATTTTCACAACTGAGCGCGAGCTGATTCCGCAGCCAGGCTGGACGGTGATAGCGATGATATCGACGGAAAGCGATGAGTCTGAGAGTGAGAAGTCAAACACCAACTGATCCGGAACTATTGGGCTGTCCTCGATGCGACTTGATCAGTCGTATCGGGGGGCTTGAAACGGGTGAAAAAGCCCAATGCACGCGTTGTGGTTACACGCTACTTAGTCAAACTGAATACCGAGTGGATCGTCTACTGGCCTACTCTGTGACCGCTATTCTGTTACTTGTTTTTGCCTTAACGCTGGACTTTATTCAATACGATAGCTCAGGGCTAACTCAGTCAATGACACTGCTCGATGCAGCATGGCAGCTGTCTTATTTTCATGAAAAGTTGCTGGCTGTCATTGTTTTACTTACCGTTATTTTGTATCCCTTACTGTATTTGTTCTGTCTTATCGCTGTGTTTGTTGCGATAAACATGAACGCGTCAGCTATGGCTCGTTATTGCTTGCGATTAAGCGCGCACGTAAAACCTTGGCTTATGGTGGATGTTTTTCTGCTGGGAACGCTAATTTCTCTGATAAAAATTTCCGGGCTTGCTAATGTTCAATTAAAGCTGGGTTTTTGGTTATTTTGCGGGTTCGTTGTGTTTTTATTGGTGACCTATTACTTGGTTAACACGATGAACTTATGGTCTGTGGTTGGGAAGAGAACGACTCCTTCAAGGGATGTAAAAGCAGGGGTGACAGCGCATGAGCAAGGCTATAAAGTTTGTGAGGTATGTCACCGAGTGGTGCCTTTTGGTGTATCCGACTGTCCGTGTTGTGGAGATGATATAGATAGACATTGGTGGCGTTCCCCACAAGCGACACTGGCATTAATTGTCGCTGCTGCGGTATTACTGGTTCCGGCGCACTGGCTACCGATAATGGAAACGGTGCGTTTTGGTGACGCTCAACCGTCAACGATTATTGGAGGGGTTGTTGAGCTTTGGCAGTCTGGAGATGCCCCTATTGCTGTGATTGTTTTTGTTGCCAGTTTAGTGATACCTGTCGCAAAGATACTGGCGTTATTGGGATTAATGGCATTGGCCCGATGGCAAACACCGCAAGCGGTTAATCATAGGTTGGTCTTATATAAAATAACCGACTGGATTGGTCGTTGGTCAATGATAGATATTTTTGTTGTGGCTATATTGGTTGCGTTAGTGAGAAGCGGGACTGTCATGTCAGTTTATCCCGGTTCTGCAGCTATTGCCTTTGGTGCCGCTGTGGTTCTAACAATGTTAGCGGCAATGAGTTTTGACACCCGTTTATTTTGGCGTGAGGCAAAAAAATGACAGACCCCGATGTTGCGAAAATCAGTCGCTTGAAAATACTGTCACCAGTATGGATAGTGCCTCTCGTTGCATTTTTTGTTGCGGGCTGGATGGTTTGGCAGGACACCAGTGGTGCGGGGCCAACGATTACCATATCGGTGTCAGATGCTGAGGGTATTGAGCCCGGCAAAACTCGGGTGAAAGTACGTAATGTTGATGTTGGGCAAGTAACGGAAGTGCGGCTGTCTGATGACTTTAAAGAAGCGGTCATTGAAGTGTCAATGAACGAAAACACCGAACGAATGCTGAACAGTGACACGGAAGTTTGGGTGGTGAAACCTAGAATTGGGCGTCGCGGTGTGAGTGGTTTGGGGACTTTATTGTCCGGTGCTTATATTCAATTGCAACCGGGTGACGGAGGTGACTTTCAGTCACATTTCTCAGCGCTAGAAAACCCGCCTGTGACACCCCAGGAAACGCCGGGTAAGCGACTGACATTGGTGAGCGATGGTCAAACTCAAGTGGCTGTTGGAGACTCAGTGCAATATCAAGGCTTTACCGTTGGCCAAGTTGAGCAAACCGAGTTTTTGGTGGATAAACGTGAAAGCCGTTACCAGGTCTTTGTGAGAGCGCCCTATGACGAGCTGCTTACAGAAAATACCCGTTTCTGGCTACAGCGTGGCGTATCAGTACAGTGGAACTCTCAGGGCATTGATCTGGCGCTTGGTTCCATCGATTCCTTATTGGGTGCAGCAATCACCTTTGGCGTGCCGGACGGTCAGCCGCGGGGCGATAAGCTCCAGCAATCAACGAGTTTTGAACTATTTAACAGCTTAGAAGAAGCGAAACAACAAGGCTTTATACATGGCATCGATTATGTGGTATTGCTCGACGAATCGATAGCCGGGCTGGATAAAGGCGCACCGGTTCAGTTTAAAGGTGTGCGTGTCGGAACGGTCAGAGAAGTGCCGCTACGCTGGTTCCCGGACGAGAATGATCAGGCTCCTTTAAAGCGCATTCCTATTCTCATTCGTTTTGAACCCGAGCGTTTGCGTGGTCTTGTTGCCGATATTGATATTAACGCCTGGGAAAAGCGCCTGCCTGAGTTATTTAAGCAAGGGTTACGCGCCAATATACGTGCGTCAAACTTGCTGACAAACACCTTGTTTGTCGATGTTAGTTTTTATTCCGATGCTGAGTCTGTTGATACTGAGCAGCGGTTTGCCGGCTACCCGGTTATGCCAGCTATGGCCAGTGATTTTACGCGTTTGGAAGAAAAGCTAACGCAACTCATGGATAAGTTTAACCAACTCCCGCTAGAAAGCAGTTTGTCGGACTTTTCACAGGCGATGCAGTCTGTCGATGAAACCGCAAACACATTAAATGGTATTTCAGTATCACTGGCGCAAGTGCTTGAGCAGCCTGAAATAAACCAGCTTCCGAAATTACTGAAGCAAAACTTAGAGCAATTGCAAGAGCTAACCGGTAGCTTAAGTGGTGATTCACCAACGCGTCGGCAGTTGAACCAGACCTTAAGCGAAGTTGAAAAGCTCTCAAGAGACTTACAGCCAGTTATTGAACAGCTTCAGCAGCAACCGAATTCACTTATTTTCAGTCCGTCAGTAACACCCGATCCGGAGCCAAAAGCTTATGAAAATTAAAAGAATACTTATCGGCTCGGTAAGTTCAGCGGTGGTCTTTTTAGCCGGCTGCTCTAGCCAAAGCTATAACATCACGCAATACCGACTTCCGCATTTGAGTCAGTCGGTCGATGCGGTTTGCCCAGCTTCACAGCGTAACGTTGTCGTTGGTGAGGCTGCGTCCAAAATGGGGATTCAAATTCAGCAGGATGAAACGCGCTGGCATACCGCAAAACAGCATCGCTGGAGCACACCGTTGTCGAATCAGTTACAGCGTAGTATCCAGCATTTAATGCTGAACGATGATTGCAGCGGCTTTTTAACGGTGATGATTGACGACTTTTATGGAAGTTATGATTCACATGCGGTGGTTGCTGGGCATTGGCAGTACGAGATGGCGAGCAGTGAGAATACTGTCAGAGGAACATTTACCGAAAAAGTGCCTTTAAAAGCTGACGGCTATCCTGCTTTAGTGAGTGCGTTGGATGAAGCCTGGCTGCATAGCATGGACACAATTAGTCTGGCAGTGGGGTCTATGAGCGGCGATTAAAATCGCCACTCCCAACTCAGTTGAACGCCCACGTCTTGATCAATGACAGGTGAGTCAAGGTATTGAACGGATAACCGGACTAAACTGTTCCAGACGGGTTGTGTGCGACGAATTAAAGCGCGTGATGTGCTGTCGGCCCCGTCGTTATTACTACGACTGACTAACACGGTCCAGGCGGAACCATCATTTGAAAACTGACGATAACTGAAAGACGCTGTTTGACTTCCTTTGGGAAAAGGTGAGCCCGGGTTTCTCTGGTGGCTTAAAAAGTACTGCCTTCCTGCCTGATTCGTCGAATAAAAGTTATGCTCATTGCCGCCGTCTAACTGACTGTATTCGACAGTAACGCTGTGACGAACGCTGTCAGAGCCCATCATCCATTGGCCGCCCACCGTATAGGCTGGCTTGTCATCACTTTCCAGCTGTTTATCAATACCAATTTCCGCATAGGCAGAAAACTGGTGCTTGCCCCAGTTAAAACCGGTTCTGGCATCTGCGGTAAGCATTCGGTTCCTGATATTGTCTTTCCGTTGCTCTAAAGCACTAATACCGAACCACAACTTATTTAAAAATTGGCTGGAAAAGCGAATGCCATAAGTTTGGTAGTGATTACTGTAACCATCGTCCTGGTAGCCGCTAAATAAACTGATTTTGAACGGCGCCATGCCTGCCGGAGGGTAGTCCGGAGCATAATCTATACGTATTTTAGGAATGGGGCGTGCGTTGTTGGAGAACAACAAGCTACTGTGCTCGGCCGGGCCCCAGCGTAACGGTAATGCATCAACACTAAAGCTCCAGTCATTTAGGTTATAAGCAAGGTAACTGCCGTCTAATGTCTTCTTATGGTCGTCCTCAAAAGGATCCTGGCGATAATTGACCTGCAGACGCGCAGCCCATCGTTCTCCATGCATGGTGCGGCTCAGGCTAATTTTGCCCTCTTCGTAAGTGTCGTCGCCGTAGTCGTGCACAATGTTTTCACTGTCGGTAGTTGCAATATACCAGCGTGTTTTTGGACCGCTTTGCGCTTGTGACAAGCTGTGTCGAACGTGCTGAAGTGCTAACTTTTGGGTGTTTGAGAGTTTGCTAGGATCGAGTGCATCTAATTGCGGTAAAATACTCTTCCAGGCAACAGGGTATTGCTGAATGGGCGTTTCTATTAAGCCTGACTCAGCTAACACAATAAGGCTGTTGCGTAACTCAACATCGCTCGCTTCAATCCATACCGAAGCGTAAGAAGGTGTTGCAGCGACAATGCATAAAGCAGCCGCTAAAGATGTATGTTTTATGAAGTGCATTCACAGACAGTTTCGTTATTAGAATTGCAGTATATAGTGCCAGAACTTTTAACACGAAGACAACGGTTTATTGGTACTGTTACGTTATAATACGCACGCAAAAGACGGGGGTAGAAGAATGAGAAGTGGGTTATTTGCGTTAATGGCTTTGTTGGTGCTGGTAGGTTGTGAGCCGAAAAAAACAAATACCTTAAAAGAGGGCGAAATCATTTCGCTGGACCAGCAGGTGCTGCCAAACCGCGAATGGCAAATTAGTCGTTCTGTTATTGAATTGAGTTTCTGTCGTGACCGGGTAAATGAAGACTTGCTTGCATCGGAAAGTGAGTTGCGAGGCTGGCGTGGTTCCGGTGAACCGACTGCGTTTCCGCCCTACAGAGATGAGGGGTTGGAGAAACTGGCGGAACTCTTGTCTAACCAACCCGTGTCTGACCAACCAATGTCCGGTCAACCAACATTATTGTGGCAAAAAGACGGTAATGTCAGTGCGCAGCGTTACTACGTTGCGATGCCGGCAAGCGCATCAAAAGGGGAGCTTGCGGATGCGGTATTTCCTATGGTTGCGTTCTTGTCGTCGTCTGACCAAATATGTCATGTGGCGGTTGACGACTCAGATTAAATCAAACAAACAACAGCAAACTTTATTTGCCGATTTTTCGTAGAGTTAGGGTAATAAGCCAAAAAAACTCCTGCGAACGAACAGGAGTCTACTAGACTAGATATTAAGGCATTGAGTGCAGGAGAAAAGCCATGTCAGTAAGCTTAAAAATTGAAAATAAACTTCGCGATGCGTTTGCACCGGTGCACCTCGAGGTGCAGGATGAAAGTCATATGCACTCAGGTGGCCCTAACGCAGAGTCGCACTTCAAAGTTGTGTTGGTAACGCCCAAGTTTAGTGGCGAAAGACTGATTAATCGACACCGGGCAGTGAATAAAATTTTAGCCGATGAGCTAATGAATGATATCCATGCGCTGGCGCTGCACACTTATACCGAAGGCGAGTGGGAACAGGTTTCTGGAACGGCACCACGTTCGCCTAATTGCATGGGCGGCTCGAAAGTCGCAGCGCATTAAAGAAAAATTAAGCATGTCTGATGTGTTCCTGCGCTTTCATTGGTTACAATGGGGGAAATAATCCGGAAAAAGGGAACATATCGACATGGTTATTAAGCCTAAAATCAGAGGGTTTATTTGTACAAACGCGCATCCGGTCGGCTGTGCCGAGAATGTAAAACGTCAAATTAGTTATATCAAGCAGCAACCTCCTATCGAAAACGCACCGAAAAATGTGCTTGTCATTGGGTGCTCCACTGGCTATGGGTTAGCGTCGCGCATTACCGCCGCTTTTGGTGGTCAAGCACATACGCTTGGCGTGTGTTTTGAAAAAGAACCGACAGAAAAGAAAACCGCCACCGCAGGTTGGTACAACACTGCTGCTTTCCATCAGGAAGCTGAGAAAGAAGGTCTTAAATTCCACTCAATCAATGGTGATGCGTTCTCAGATGAAATAAAACAAGAGAGCATCGAGTACATCAAAGACAACATGGGCAAAATTGATCTTGTTGTTTATAGCTTAGCGTCACCTAAACGCAAAGATCCTGAAAGCGGCGAGCTTTATAGCTCTGTGCTTAAGCCAATTGGCAAGCAATATACGACTAAAACCTATAATACCGATAAAGATCAGGTGCACGAAGTGACACTTGACCCGGCGACTGATGAGGATATTGCAAATACCGTAAAAGTCATGGGTGGTGAAGACTGGGAGCGTTGGATTAAAGCTCTGCACGATGCAGACCTTCTGGCGAATGACTGTCAGACAACCGCTTATACCTATATCGGTAAGAAATTGACTTGGCCTATTTATGGTCATGCAACGATTGGTCGTGCAAAAGAAGATCTCGACAGAGCCTCATCTGCGCTAGATGACACTTATAAAGACGTTAACCTGAAAGCTTACGTGTCTTCGTTAAAAGCCCTGGTAACACAAGCCAGCTCAGCGATACCGGTTATGCCGCTTTATATTTCGCTAATCTATGGCGTAATGAAAGAAGAGGGTACGCACGAAGGCTGTATTGAGCAAATTTATCGATTGTTCACTGAGGGGCTTTATGCTGAAAACCCAGAGCTTGACGATGCAGGGCGCCTTCACATGGATGGTTATGAAACCAATGATAAAACACAAGCTAAAGTGGAAGCGCTTTGGGATAAGGTGACCCAGGAAAATTTCCACGATTTAGCGGACTACGAAGGTTACCACAACGACTTTTTAAACCTGTTTGGCTTTGGTTTTGAGAATGTTGACTACGATGCTGATGTAAATCCAAAAGTAAACTGGTAAGCGTTGTAGGAAAAATGCTAAAATTCCGACGATAAGTGTGGAAAACGTTTCAAGTTACCGGCAAAAAAGACCCCTAGCTGGGGAAAGTTATGCCGGTAACTTTTTGATTTTTCAGGTTTCAGTCGTTTATGACTGGTTGTGATGAATCTTCCCTTAACGAGTAGTGCAAACGCATATGATTACGATCAAAAAAGGGCTGGACATCCCTATCAAAGGGGCGCCCCAGCAAAAGTTATCCGACGGTAAGGCCGTAACAACGGTTGCTACCCTAGGTGAAGAATACGTGGGTATGCGCCCAACCATGCACGTGAAAGTCGATGATCGCGTTAAAAAAGGTCAAATGATTTTCGAGGATAAGAAAAACCCTGGTGTCAAATACACTGCTCCCGGAGCTGGTGTAGTTAAAGACATTCTGCGTGGTGAGCGTCGTGTTTTACAAGCAGTAGTTATCGAACTGGATGGTGAAGAGCAAGTCACCTTTGATAAGTTCGAAAGCGATAAACTGACCTCGCTCGGTCGTGAAAAAGTGCAGGAGATACTGGTCGAATCGGGCCAATGGCCAGCACTGCGTACACGTCCTTACAGCAAGGCTCCGGCTTTGGATGCAGAGGCTACTGCCATCTTCGTTAATGCAATGGACTCGAACCCATTGGCTGGCGATCCAACGGCCTTCATTGGTGAACACAAACAAGCATTTATCGATGGTTTGAAAGTATTATCAAACCTGACAGAAGGCAAACTGTTTGTAGCGAAAGCTGGCGATGCCGAAGTTGATACTGGCGATGTTGACGTTACTCTGGAATCTTTCCAGGGACCACACCCGGCAGGTTTAGTGGGTACTCATATTCACTTCTTACAGCCTGCAAGCTTGCAGCGTCCCGTTTGGCACATTGGCTATCAGGACGTTATTGCTTACGGTAAATTGTTCACTACCGGTGAAATCTTTACTGATCGCATGGTCGCATTAGGCGGTGAAGGTGTTAAAGAACCTCGCTTATTGCGTACTCGTATGGGCGCTAATTTGCACGAACTGACTGATGGTGAATTAGCTGGCGACAACCAGCGCATTATTTCTGGTTCTGTTCTGCATGGTCATACAGCCGATGAAGCACATGCGTGGTTAGGTCGTTTCCATAACCAAGTCAGCGTCATTCCTGAAGGTGATCACAAAGAGTTTCTTGGTTGGATACGCCCGGGCTCAGACTTACACTCAGTTACCCGAGCTTACGCGGGGCATTTTAATCCGAAGAAATTGTTCAGCATGACAACCTCAATGAATGGTTCGTCACGTTCAATGGTGCCAATTGGTAACTACGAACGCATTATGCCTTTGGATATTCTGCCAACCTTATTACTGCGCGACTTACTATCTGGTGACACAGATGAAGGTCAACAATTGGGCTGCTTAGAGTTAGACGAAGAAGATCTGGCACTGTGCACCTACGTTTGCCCCGGTAAATACGAGTATGGACCGGTGTTGCGTGATTGTCTCACTAAGATTGAGAAAGAAGGCTAACCATGAGCTTGAAAGATACTCTTGAACGTATTGAGCCGCAGTTTGAGAAAGGCGGCAAATACGAGAAGTGGTATGCGCTTTACGAAGCGGTAGCCACAATTTTATACACGCCGGGTACAGTGACTAAATCTAGTACACACGTGCGTGATCGCATCGACTTGAAACGCATCATGATTTTGGTGTGGATGATGACATTTCCGGCTATGTTCTGGGGAATGTATAACGTCGGTAACCAAGCGGCTATCGCACTAGCGGACGGCTATGCATTATCTGACGCATGGCAAGTCGGTTTGTTCCACTTATTAGGTGGTGAGTTTGGCGCTGACGCTGGATGGGGAACCAAAATGTGGTATGGCGCCTGCTGGTACCTACCTATTTATGCGGTAACCTTTATTGTCGGTGGTTTCTGGGAAGTTCTGTTTGCGACCATTCGTAAGCACGAAGTTAACGAAGGTTTCTTCGTTACCTCTGTACTGTTTTCGTTGATTTTACCGGCAACAACGCCTTTATGGCAGGTTGCGCTAGGTATCACTTTCGGTGTGGTTATCGGTAAGGAAATCTTCGGTGGTACAGGTCGTAACTTCCTGAACCCAGCATTGACCGGTCGTGCATTTCTATACTTTGCTTACCCGGCAAGCATGTCAGGTGACTCTATCTGGACGGCTGTAGACGGTTTCTCTGGTGCAACCAACTTGGGTGCTGCAGCGTTAGGTAACCTAAATTATGGTGACACGGCGCTTTGGTGGGATGCGTTCTTAGGCAACATTCAGGGCTCTGTCGGTGAAGTTTCAACACTGATGATTCTTATCGGTGGTTTAGCGCTTATTTACTTCCGCATTGCATCGTGGCGTATCGTTGCTGGTGTCTTTGTTGGTATGGTGTTGTTCTCAGGTTTGCTCAACCTTATTGGTAGTGATACCAACCCAATGTTCGCAATGCCTTGGTACTGGCACTTAGTGTTGGGTGGTTTCGCCTTTGCAATGATGTTTATGGCAACCGATCCGGTATCCGCGTCGTTCACCAATAAAGGTAAATTCGCCTACGGTCTGTTAATTGGTTTCATGACGGTGATGATTCGTGTCATTAACCCGGCATTCCCGGAAGGTATTATGCTGGCTATCTTGTTCGCGAACGTTTTTGCACCGCTGTTTGACTACTTTGTAGCACAGGCAAACATTAAACGGAGGTTAGCACGCAATGTCTAATAAGAACGAAAGCTTAGGCAAAACGATAGGTGTCGTGCTGGCGCTGTGTTTGGTGTGCTCTATTTTAGTAGCAGGATCAGCCGTGGCACTAAAACCAATGCAAGAGAAGAATGCGGCGCTGGCAATGCAACGTAACATTCTAAATGCAGCGGGTATTTTGGAGTCAGGGATGGATATTCCTGCGGTGTATGACGAGCGTATTAACGCATTGGTTGTCAGTCTTAAAGACTATCAAGTCATGCAAGATAAAGACCCAAAAGAGTTTGATAACCGCAAGGCTGCTAACGACCCTGAAACCAGCACAAAGCTTGATAAAAGTGAAGATATCGCTGGTTTGGGCACCATGGAAAACATGACTGAAGTTTATTTGGTTATGAACGAAGCAGGTGAGCGCAACGGTGCGGTACTGCATATCCGTGGCCAGGGGTTATGGGGCACTATGTACGGCTTAATCTCTTTAGAAGATGATATGAGCACCGTACGTGGCGTTCACTTCTATGAACACTCAGAGACACCGGGCTTAGGTGGCGAAATCACTAATCCTAGCTGGGTTAAAACCTGGGAAGGCAAAGAGCTTTACGGTGACGATGGAAAAGTGAAGTTTGATTTGGTTAAAGGTGGTGCTTCAGGTGAGCACGAAGTTGATGCGCTTTCTGGCGCTACTTTAACCAGCAATGGCGTAGATGCACTTATCGATTTTTGGATGAGCGACAAAGCTTACGGCCCATTGCTTGATAAACTTCGCAAAGGGGAGCTGACAAATGGCTAGTGCAAAAGAAATGAAGTCCGTATTGTTCGGGCCAATCTTCGCGAATAACCCCATTGCGTTGCAAATACTGGGTATTTGCTCTGCATTGGCGGTGACGTCAAAAATGAGCAACACCTTGGTTATGTGTATCGCACTAACTGCAGTTGTTGCTGCATCTAACTTCTTTATCTCGATTATCCGTAATCACATTCCTTCGAGTGTGCGGATTATCGTACAAATGACCATCATCGCGAGCTTGGTTATTGTGGTTGACCAAGTGTTGAGAGCTTATGCTTATGAAATTTCTCGTGAGCTGTCGGTATTCGTGGGTCTTATTATCACCAACTGTATCGTCATGGGGCGTGCTGAAGCGTATGCGATGAAGAGCACTCCATTCATGTCGTTACTGGATGGTATCGGTAATGGTCTCGGTTACTCGGTTGTGCTGTTGGTGGTTGGTTTCATAAGAGAGCTGTTCGGCTCAGGTAGCTTGTTCGATGTACAAATTCTGCCACTAGCATCAGAAGGCGGTTGGTATGAACCAGTCGGTTTGTTGCTAATGCCACCAAGTGCGTTCTTCATTATTGGCGGATTCATTTGGGTACTTCGTACTTTCCGTACAGAACAAGTCGAACCTAAGGAGTAAGGGCCATGGAACAGTATATTAACTTGTTTATTCGAGCGATTTTTATCGAAAACCTGGCACTGTCTTTCTTCTTAGGAATGTGTACGTTTCTTGCGGTTTCTAAGAAAGTTAAAACGGCCTTTGGTCTGGGTGTTGCGGTTATCGTCGTACTGGGTATTTCGGTGCCGGTTAATAACTTGGTTTATCACAACATACTGGCGCCAGGCGCATTAGAATGGGCTGGTTTTCCAGATGCAGACTTAAGCTTTCTGCGTTTCTTAACCTTTATCGGTGTGATAGCGGCATTGGTTCAAATTCTGGAGATGGCTTTGGACAAATACGTGCCGGCTTTATATAACGCGTTGGGTATTTTCCTGCCGTTAATTACCGTTAACTGTGCCATTTTTGGTGGTGTCTCGTTCATGGTTGAACGTGATTACAACTTTGGTGAGTCAGTGGTTTACGGTATTGGTAGTGGCGTTGGCTGGTGTTTAGCGATTGTCGCGCTTGCTGCTGTGCGTGAAAAACTCAAATATGCCGATGTACCTGATGGTTTGCGTGGCTTAGGCGCAACCTTCATGTCAGTAGGTTTGATTGGTTTAGGCTTTATGTCGTTCTCCGGCGTATCTCTTTAATCCAGTGTGTTGAATCAGTAAACGTTAAAGGTACGAATCGATGGATATTACTCTGATAGCGCTCGGTGTAGGGATGTTTACCATCATCGTACTGATTTTGGTGGCGATCATCATGTTCGCCAAATCAAAGTTGGTACCGCAGGGCGATGTAGAAATCCTGATTAACGAAGACGAAGAGAAGAAGATCGTAACGCAGCCAGGCACTAAACTGTTAGGCGCACTGGCCAACGCGGGCATCTTTGTATCTTCGGCCTGTGGCGGCGGTGGCTCTTGTGGTCAGTGCCGAGTCACTATTAAAGAAGGTGGCGGTGATATTCTGCCAACCGAACTTGACCATATTACTAAGCGTGAAGCACGTGAAGGTGTGCGTCTGTCTTGTCAGGTCAACGTTAAACAAGACATGAAAATTGAACTGCCGGAAGAAATTTTCGGTATTAAAAAATGGGATTGTACCGTTAAATCAAACGATAACGTGGCAACCTTTATCAAAGAGTTCGTTGTGCAGTTACCGGAAGGTGAAGAAGTGCCTTTCCGCGCTGGTGGTTACATTCAAATTGAAGCTCCACCGCATCATGTTAAGTACAAAGACTTCGATATTGCACCAGAATATCGTGGTGACTGGGAACGCTTTGGCTTCTTGGACGTTGAGTCTAAAGTTGACGAAGAAGTTGTTCGCGCATACTCAATGGCAAACTACCCTGAAGAAAAAGGCATCATTATGCTGAACGTTCGTTGTGCGACACCGCCACCGAATGACTTGAGCTTGCCAGCGGGTAAAATGTCTTCGTATATCTTCAGCCTTAAGCCAGGTGATGAAGTGACTATTTCTGGCCCATTTGGTGAGTTTTTCGCTAAAGAAACCGAAGCTGAAATGGTCTTC
Organism: Idiomarina sp. 29L; assembly: GCF_004123135.1. NCBI lineage: Bacteria > Pseudomonadati > Pseudomonadota > Gammaproteobacteria > Alteromonadales > Idiomarinaceae > Idiomarina > Idiomarina sp. 29L. The sequence goes on from NZ_SDJS01000001.1 coordinate 133,773, forward strand.
ATTGGTGGTGGTGCAGGTATGGCGCCAATGCGTTCGCACATCTTTGACCAGTTACGTCGTCTAAACACTGACCGTAAAATCACGTTCTGGTACGGTGCACGTTCACTGCGTGAGATGTTCTATGTTGAAGACTTCGACATGCTGCAAGAAGAGAATGATAACTTCGAATGGCATGTTGCCTTGTCTGACCCACAACCAGAAGACAACTGGGATGGTGACACAGGTTTCATTCATAACGTTTTATTCGAGCGTTATTTGAAAGATCACGAAGCTCCGGAAGACTGTGAGTTTTACATGTGTGGACCGCCGGTTATGAACGCAGCATGTATTAACATGTTGAAAGATCTGGGTGTCGAAGATGAAAACATTATGTTAGATGACTTCGGTGGTTAATTGGTGATGCTGTCGAAATTATCGATTGTAAAATTATGGCTAGCTCTTTTAGGGCTAGCCTTTTTAGTCTCTTGCTCAGACGCGCCGGAGCGGATTGAGTTTAGGGGCGAAACAATGGGAACAACCTATAGTGTTGTCCTATTTAGTAAAGATCCGCGACATTCAGCGGACAAGATTCAAACGAAAGTCGACACCGTGCTAGAGCGCGTCAACGCCCAAATGTCGACTTACGATCCAAACTCTGAATTGTCACAGTTCAATCAGCTATCAAGTACAAGCCCGGTTGTTATTAGCCGTGATTTAGAAAGAGTGGTTAGCCGAGCGCTGGAAATTGCTCGCCAGACAAACGGTGCGCTCGATATAACCGTGGGGCCATTAGTTAACTTGTGGGGCTTCGGGCCTAATGCCAAACCTGAACAACAGCCAACAGCTGAAGAACTGTCCGTTATTTCTGGAAAAGTAGGCTTTGAGAAGCTTAGTGTCAGTAACCATCAATTGATAAAATCTCACCCCGAAATGTATGTCGATTTATCAACGATAGCCAAGGGTTATGGCGTTGATAAAGTTGGAAACTTAATGGAGCAGTTGGGGATTAATCAGTACCTTATTGAAATTGGTGGTGAAATTTTAGCGAAGGGTGGAAAGCCCGCTGACGAAAACTGGAAATTGGCGATTGAAAAGCCTATTTCTACGGAACGAGCTGTCCAGGAAATTGTCGAATTTAAAGAAGGCGCGTTAGCGACTTCCGGTGATTATCGAAACTATTTTGAAGAAGAAGGGCGTCGATACTCACATATTATTGACCCTGAAACAGGTAAGCCAATACAGCATAACTTGGTTTCTGTTTCGGTCTATGCGGACGATACAATGTCAGCAGATGCATATGCGACCGCTTTGCTGGTGATGGGAACTGAAAGAGCAAAAGCGTTTGCTGAAGAGAATCAACTCGCAGTTATGTTGATTTCTAAAACTGATGAGGGTTTTGAAGAATATGCCAGCAAATGGTTTAAGCCCTTATTAGTGAGCAATAAACAGGAGTAATCATGCAAACCTTTTTAATGGTATTTGCCTTATTTGTTTTAGTTGTTCTGGCAATGGCCATAGGTTATATGGTGCAACGCAAATCTATTTCAGGTAGCTGTGGTGGCATTAGTTCACTGGGCATGGACAAAGCTTGCGATTGCGATGAACCTTGCGATAAGCGCAAAGCTCGTATGAAAAAAGAGCAGCAGTGGAAAGAAAATCAGATTAATTGATCAAAAACCCCATAAAGGTTATAACGATATAACTTTTTGTTGTAGAAGCGAGTGGGGGAGAAATGAAACCGATAGATATTCAGACTAACGGTAACGAGTTGTATCTCGATTGTAACGCAACAACACCGGTTCTCCCTCAAATCGCTAAAGCCGTTTCACACACCATGGAAACGGTATTCGGAAACCCATCCAGTAGCCATATAACCGGTCTCAAAGCTCGTTACATTCTAGATACCACACGACAAATGGCGCGTGAAGTCGTCGGCTTGGCACGAGGACGACTCATATTTACCAGCGGAGCCACTGAAGGTATTCAAACCGCAGTTGTATCGGCTATTTCGCACGCCATGAAAACGCGCCCCAGCGCTAAATACTTACTGTATGGAGCAACGGAACATAAAGCGGTTCCACAAGCGCTGGAACACTGGAATGAACTGTTAGGTTTGCACGCAGAATTGAAAGCGATTCCAGTAGACAGAGACGGCCGTTTAGATCTCGATTTTATAGCAAAACACGTCGGTGATGCCGCCATGATATGCACAATGGCTGTGAATAACGAAACCGGGGTTATCCAAGACCTGAATGCGTTGGAACGTACGATTAGGACGCACAACGCATCAATACCGTGGATGGTTGATTGCGTGCAAGCGTTAGGAAAATTGCAATTTTCACTGGATGATACGTCGATAGATTATGCGCCATTTTCAGGTCACAAGCTATACGGGCCCAAAGGCATCGGCTTCATGGCTGTTCGTGAAAAGGCACCATTCACCCCTTTGCTTATTGGCGGAGGGCAAGAGTCAGGGCAACGCTCCGGCACTGAAAACTTACCTGGTATTGCCGCGCTGAATGCGTTGTTTGAGTTACTTATTACTGAAAATGAGATACTGCATTCCGACCAAAGGTTGAAAGAGTACCGTCGACAGCTATCTGAAAGTCTAAAAGCCGCATTTCCGACACTGGTGTTTAATCATAGCTTTGAACTCAGTGTACCAACAACGCTGAATTTTTCAGTGCGAGGTGTCGCCTCAAGAGACATTATGGATGTTTTTGATGCATGTGGTATTCGGGTGAGCGGGGGATCGGCATGCAGCTCCAAAGTCGTTGGTAGCTTTGTATTAAGAGCGATGGGGCTCGATGGTTGGCAAAGTGAATCCGCGATTCGAATGTCGTTTGGTCCTGCTACGTCGCAACAAGATATTGATGAAGCTTGTTACCGTATTCGGCAAGCAGGGGATGCATTAAAGCACTCATGTTTGCTGATAGCCGATACCAATAATGACAATGATGCGGCTTTAGATGGCGTCGTTCAACTGAAGTACGACACGCATTGTTGCTATTTAGTGATCGATAAAATGGCAAAAGAGCTAGCTGTTATTGATCCACACCCCGCACTGTCTGCCCGTATAGAGAATATTGTTAATTGCCGTGGCTACAAGGTTAAGACGGTTTTAAGTACCGATTCAGGTTCAGATATTTCTGAAGCAGCAAAGCTACTAAGAGGGATTTTAAGGCTCGATACAAAAGCACATGATGTGTTTGGTTGGCCTGGTTTCAATGAACGCAATTGCGATGCCATTCCGGTAGACGCTCAGACCGATATTGATGGTTGCATTAAAGTAGGTGAAAGACGCCTGTTTAGGTTAGCTGGTGAGCAACCCGTGTTTGTTCTGAGTGAGCCTGCTCGCTTAAAAAGTGAGGTAAAAACCGATTTCGTTTTTTCAGGAAGTGCACCGCTTAATAGCTATCAGAGTTTAGTCTCTGTCAATGCGCTCGTTTGTCCGAAAGACGATCCCGAACATCATCTTGTTTACTCTTTATGTGAAACGATTGGGGATTGTGATCCTGGTGCCGATGTCAACATACCAATAGGTGAAACGGATGAGTTTTGGTGTCGGGATGACCTGGTTGTGATAGATGTAAGAGAGCGTCAGGAACATGTCGTATCCGATATCCCGTGCTCGGCAGAGGTCATTAATGTCCCTGTCACAGAAGCCATACAGTTCATTCATGACCACCAAGAGTTAAAAGACCGGGACATTATCTGTGTTTGTCGTTCGGGAAACCGGAGCGCCGTTGTTGCTAATGCTCTACAGCGCCACGGTTTTAAACAAACGCGTCATCTTATGGGGGGCTTGGCTCTTTTGAGCTCGCCGGCTGCCAAAGCAGTCTAGCGATAAAACCGTCTTTGCCGACAAACCAGCAGCTGATATTCCCGTGGCATTGTATGTTCCAGATGTTTTTATCAGATAATGGATGCCATTGACCCGAAGCAATATTTAGCGCGGCCGCACCTTGCGGGTTTGAGGTCAGTAACCAGTCACCGTCGTGAGATACTTTACTGAGGCTGTATAGCGCACCGCTAAGAGGAGGCTCAGGTAAAGCCTTGAACTCTTCGTTGGAATAGCGCCACAAGCGTGGAGCCTCTTGTTCGTCGATTTCTTCACTCAGTGAGCCACCAGCGATATAAAAATTGTCTTCATCGTCAGGCCAAACGCTGGTAATGCCCGCCATAGGACCTGCCTGCATCGGAGAGTCAATAACTTTAAAACGAATACCGAAAGAGCCTTTAACTAATACCCGCGCTTTGTCGGCATTACCGGTTGCTATCATCCAGGTGTCATTATTAAAACGAGCGCAGCTGCCACTGGAAGCGAAGCCTCCTTCATTAGATTGAGGAGGTTCAGCAACAGCAGACCGTACTTGCATCCAATTGCGGCCATCGGCGCTTCGAACCATACGCCATTCGTCACCCACACTATCGCCGTGAACCCAAGCCTCACCGCTCGGAGCTAAAGCCATACAATTGAAGAAAGAATCACTTTCACCGCGATAACGTAAACGCCAACTGTTGCCACCATTGTCGGTGTAATAAATGCGAGACTGACCGCCGTTTCCAACACTCATGGCATAAGCGCGGCGGTCATCAATGGCCTCGATATCACGAAACTGAAGGTCTGCCGGACCTGGTTGGAAGTACTGCCAGCTTTTTCCGGCATCGGTTGAGCGAGCAACCGTTCCGTTTTCACCGGCAACCCAAATGGTATTTCGGCTGACTGGGCTTATGCCAATCCATAGCTGATCCTTTATTGTGTCGAGTACCTCGAGCTCTGGCGGTGCGGCTGCGGAGCCAAAAGTTGAAGCTCCGCTCAATAATGCCGCGGCGCAGCATGCGTTTCGTATTAGCTTCGTCATCGCCATGGTTATAACCCGTTATTAACAGTTGCTAGCGAGTGTAGCACGCGCAATGAACCCAGAGCTACATCAAAGCGACTTACTGTGCGTCAAAACAAATGCCATTGTCGTGCTTGCTGTCATCACTCATTAAATAAAGGTACGTTGGTATAATGTCAGAAGGTGTTTTCAGGCTTTTTGGGTCTTCCGCCGGGTAAGCTTTTGAACGCATGCTAGTGCGCGTTGCGCCGGGATTAATTACGTTCGTGCGTAGCTTTGTGCCCTCGTATTCGTCTGCTATTACTTGTGCCATACCCTCAGTGGCAAATTTACTGACAGAATATGTGCCCCAGTATGCACGGCCTTTGCGTCCGACACCTGACGACGTGAATACTAAAGAAGCGCTTGGCGCTTTCTCCATGACCGGAATAAGCGCCTGAGTCATGGCGAATTGGCCGGTGACATTCACTTGCATTATTTCGTCCCAGCTGTCTTTTTCTATGTGGGTAAATGGCGACAAAATACCAAGCAAGCCAGCGTTATGCAGAACACCGTCGAGTTTACCGAACTGGTCTTGAATAGTTGCCGCCATATCACGGTAGTGAGACGGCGTAGCACCTTTTAAATCCAGAGGAATGATAGCCGGCTGCGGGTACCCCGCTTCAACAATGGCATCATAGACGGCTTCGAGTTTCGCGACAGTGCGGCCTAATAGTATGACGGTCGCACCGTGTTTAGCGAAGGTTATTGCGGCTTCTTTACCAATGCCGTCGCCAGCACCTGTGACTAAAATAACTTTGTCTTTCAAAAGGTCCGGTGTCGCTTTGTAATCGTGTACGGTTTTAATTTTCATAACTGTTTTCTAATACCATTGGACTGTGGTCGGGTGAGTAGGCTATTGTAACGATATTCGAATAACTTCTCAGCAAACGAACGAAAAATCGTTAAAAAGCCTTTAATCTTATTTGATACAGGTGTATAAATTTCGTTAAGAGAAGGTACAGAATAACAAAACATAAAAAAGGATTGGGGATACCTCATGAAGAAATTACTACTCCCATTGGCAATCGGTTCGGCTCTAAGCCTCGTAGGTTGCGGAAGCGGTGACGAAGCACCTATTACGGAAAACGAAGTGAATGTCGCTGCAACACGCGTTGTATTTGACCCGTCGAATGGTGCGATACCAGCGCCGACGAATATTTTGTTAAGCGGTAGTGTGGATGGCACTTTGAATATTCCGGTCGCTGACCCAAGTGATACAGCTAACCCGCAGGTCGCTATTAACGGTTTAGACGGTTGGGGAACGCACTCAACTCTGGCATTTAACTTCTCGCTTCCTGTTGACCAAAATGGTGAGCAGGTGTCGGTCGATCCTGCCAGTGTCGAAGCTCAGGGAGCAGTTCGAGTATTCAAAACGGTACAAGGCGGAACACCTGTTTCTGAAGGTTGTGCTGCAGCTAACCCAGCAGCTGTTTGTGCGGTGACCGAAGAGTTACAGCACGGTACAGACTTTACAGTTAAAGCAACAGGTGAAGGGAGTTTAGCCGTTGTACCTCTTCGTCCTTTAGAATCAGCGACAGGTTATTTGGTCGTTTTAACGGATAATATTCAGGACTCTTTAGGTCGTCGTGTTAAAGCGTCACAGACCTACACGCTAATGAAAGAGCCTGTTAGTGAAGCGCCAGCTTCTGATGACCCTTCAGCACAGAGTTTACAGGCACTGATTAACAGCTACGAAGGTGCTTTAGCACAGTTCGGCGTAGACCCTGAAGACGTTATTTATAGCTCAAACTTTACCACTCAGTCGGTAGGTGATGTGCTGGGCATGACGAAAACTTTATTAGGTCAGAAAATTGCGGCAGGTGCTCCGCCAGTGATGCAAGCTGCGCCGCAGGGCTATACTTTAGATGTCGTCCTGTCTGGCGCGGGCATTACCGACCCAACTACCTTGGCGGTTGCTAGCTCAGCTAAAGTTTACGGCGGTCAGGTTGATATTCCTTACTACTTGCCTGTACCAAGCGCAGAAAATCCAACAGCCCCCGTAACGGGTCGCTGGACCGCTAAGTGTGACAGCCCTGTTACCATCGTTGGTGGCATTGAAAGTGGCCAAATCCCAGAGGGTGCTTTAGGTTTGGGTATTACTCAAGACGCTATCGCAGCCGATAAAGCGGGAGTTATTCGTTCAATAGTACAGGCATGTATTGCCTCAGAGGACGGTATTGATTTGGCGGGTGTTGACGAAGAGCGTCATTTAACTAAATACAACCCGGTACCTGAGGTTCAGGATACGGAGACGGTAAATGCGTTTGTCACTATTCCCGATTTAGCCACAGCTAATGCCGTAAGAAGCCAACGGGGTTTGCCTGCGTTAAGCCAACCAGCTGATGGCTGGCCTGTCGTTATCTTCCAGCATGGCATCACCGGCTCAAAAAATAACGCTGCCGCAATCGCGGGAACGCTAGCTGTTGCAGGTTATGCAACCGTAGCAATCGACCATCCATTACACGGTGAACGTGGCTTTGATATTGACGCAGACGGTGAGCTCGACATTACAGCAACAGGCTCAGAAAATGCGACAACTTACATGAACTTGAGCAGTTTGCTGACAACGCGTGATAACTTACGCCAGTCAATTACTGATCTGGTTGCCCTGCGTGTCAGCTTAAATAACTTCATGGCTGCCGATGGTGAGCAAATTGATGGTACGGATGTGCACTTTATTGGTCACTCGTTAGGTGCTATCGCGGGTACCGGTTTCACCGCGCTGGCTAACACGTCATTTGGTGAAGATAGCCCATTATCAGCGCTCGATGGTATGTTTAGCGTTCAAGCCTCTAGCTTAGGCATGCCAGGTGGCAGCTTAGCGAACTTCCTGTTGGCCTCTGAAAGCTTTGGTCCAACAATTAAAGCAAGCCTGCTTTACTCATCGAATGCTGATTTTAAAGCTGCCGCTGACCAGGCTATTGCTGGTGGTGCAACGTTAGAGCAGTTCTATGCTGGCTTCATGGAGCAGGCGTCTGCTGAGCAAGTGGCTCAAATTAACGCAACTTTTGAGCAGTTTGCATTTGCAGCACAAACCGTTGTTGATTCGGGTGACCCGGTTAACTACGCAAGTGATGTCGTCGCTTCAGAAACACCGGTATTCATGATTGAAGCCATCGGTGATTCGGTTATCCCTAATGCTTTAGAAAACAAACCGCTTGCAGGCACAGAGCCTCTGGCTGCGTTGCTCGGTTTAGAGGGGATCTCTGAAACAACCACATCGGCGGATGGTACTCCGGTATCGGGTATTGTTCGTTTCGGCGGCGATGCAGAGCACGGATCACTGGTTGACGCAGGCCCATCTGCGGCAGTTACTGCTGAGATGCAACAACAAATTGCCTTCTGGTTTGCTTCAGACATGATGCAAATAACAATCAGCAATCCAGATTTGGTACAATAACTTCAGGTTATTGAAAACTCGTTATTCAAAGGCCGGCAGTTATGCTGGCCTTTTTCGTATGGGAGAAGTATATGGAGTTTCTGATAGATATTGGTTCGTTTTTGTTGAAGGCGGCCATTATTGTTATCGCCGTAGGCTTTATTGTTGGTCTGCTGGCACAAGCGGCTCAGAAGCAAAAGAAGAGTAAGGGCGACCTGCAGGTCACTGACTTATCGAAAGAGCTTAAGGACTTGAGTGAGCAACTTAAGCTAGAGCTAATGGATAAAAAAGCTCGCAAGAAGGCGATGAAGGCGTTGAAAAAGAAAAAGCCAGCAGACGACAAAAAGCAGCGTCTTTTTGTGCTGGACTTTAAAGGCAGTATGGATGCAAAAGAAGTGGATAACTTGCGTCAGGAGGTGAATGCTATCTTGCAGTTAGCAACCGACAAAGACGAAGTTCTCGTGCGTTTAGAAAGCGGGGGCGGAGTTGTCAATGGCTATGGTTTGGCGGCAGCACAACTACAGCGTATTAAGGCGCATGGCCTCACACTGAATGTGGCCATAGATAAAGTAGCGGCAAGTGGTGGTTACATGATGGCGTGTGTTGGTCACAAGCTGTTAGCCGCGCCGTTTGCATTTATTGGCTCTATTGGTGTGGTAGCACAAATACCTAACTTCCATCGCTTCCTGAAAAAGCATGATGTCGATTTTGAACAGCTTACTGCGGGTGAATATAAACGCACATTAACGTTATTTGGCGAGAATACGGATGAAGGGCGTCGTAAGTTTAAACAAGACTTAGAGGCTATCCACCGCCAGTTTAAGGCGTTCGTTCAAGAGAACCGTCCTGAGCTCGATATTGATAAAGTTGCCACGGGCGAAGTGTGGTCAGGCCAGGAAGCAAAAGAGCTTGGTCTTGTCGACGAGGTGACAACGAGTGACTCATGGCTACTTGAGCAACACAAGGCGTTCAGCGTACTGCAGCTTAATTATGTGGTTCGTAAACCCATGAGTGAGCGTTTTGCGAAAGGCCTGTCAACGGTCATTCAAACGTTGAAGTCGTCGTTAACGCGTTCAGACATCGCACAATAAGCGCCATTAAACGCCGCTTACAATAACCAAGCTGCGCAGCGGGCAACTTTTTGGTAGTCTATCGCAGTTTTTAAGAATGAATAATAAAGGACGCTTATGAGCGAAAAGAAAAAACTCAGCCTGACAAGCCGCATTGTTATTGGCATGGTCGCTGGGATCATTCTCGGTACCATCATTCGTTACGTGGCCGGCGACAACGCCTGGGTGTCACTGTATTTAACCAACGGCTTGTTTGATGTTGTTGGTCAAATCTTTATCACCTCGCTGAAAATGTTGGTTGTGCCATTAGTGTTTGTGTCACTGGTGGTGGGAACCTGCTCGCTGAGTGACCCGAGTAAGTTAGGGCGTTTAGGCGGCAAGGCCGTGGGCATGTATATGATAACGACCGCTATCGCCATCAGCTTCGCGATATTCTCAGCAGTGCTAGTGCAGCCGGGCTCTGGTATTGAGCGCTCTTCAGAGGCGACCTTTGAAGCGAGCGAGGCGCCGTCGGTGAGCGAAGTCATTATTAACTTATTCCCTGACAACCCAATTAATGCCATGGCCGAGGGCAATATGTTGCAAATTATTATATTTGCACTGCTGTTTGGTATTTCTATGGCTCTTGTCGGCAAACCGGGTGAGCGTCTGAAAGGCTTTTTTGACGACTTAAATGCGGTCATTATGAAGCTGGTTGTCATACTGATGGCAGTTGCTCCTTATGGCGTGTTTGCGTTGATGGCGAAGCTATTCACCGAAATTGGCGTAGAAATGATAGGCAGCCTGGCCAAATACTTCCTGTTAGTACTCTTTGTGCTGATTGCTCATGGTCTTATTGTCTACCCGCTGTTCATGCGTGTACTGGCTCGTGTCAAACCGGGTATTTTCCTGAAGAAAATGCGTGACGCGCAGTTATTCGGGTTTAGTACCGCCAGCAGTAACGCCACCATGCCAATTACGCTGGAAACGGTCACCCGTCGTTTAGGTGTCAGCAATAGCGTTGGTTCGTTTACTGTACCATTAGGCGCCACGATAAACATGGACGGTACAGCGATAATGCAAGGCGTGGCGACCGTATTTATTGCTCAAGTTTACGGTTTAGACTTGGGTATTGCTGAGTACTTAATGGTTATTCTGACGGCGACTCTGGCATCAGTAGGTACCGCTGGTGTACCGGGGGTTGGCTTAATTATGCTGACAATGGTGCTACAGCAAGTCGGTCTGCCGGTAGAAGGTATTGGCTTAATAATCGGTGTTGATCGTTTACTTGATATGACCCGGACTGCGGTCAATGTCACTGGCGATGCAATGGTCAGTACGGTCGTGGCACGTTCAGAGAATGACTTTGATGAAGAAGTCTACTATGACGAGAATGCCGGTAAGAAATTAGAAGAACTTTAAGTAAAGCCGGCGTGCGCATTAAGCGTACGCCGGTACTCCCGAATGAAAGCGCAGTTCACTATCCTCTGAACGAATCAATTCAGCTTCCCACTCCCTAAACTGATTCACTCTGTCGTTAATATCGGTATCGCTTAGCTTTTGTGCCAGCTCTAAATAGTCTTGATAATGGCGAGCTTCTGAGCGAAGCAAAGACACATAAAAACGCGCAATATCTTCATCTAAGTGCGGAGCCAGAGCCGCAAAGCGTTCACAAGAACGTGCTTCAATAAGTGCACCAATAATCAGTTTATCAATAAGGGCTTCAGGTTCGTAAGTTCTGACTTTTTGTAGCAACTGCTTGGCATAACGGGATGCTGTCAACTTCTGCAACGGAATATTCCGGGTTTCCATAATTTCGTAAACTTGCTGGAAGTGATGCAGCTCTTCGCGTATTAAGCGCGACATCCGCTCAATTATGTTATCGGCAAATGGCTGCGACTCAGCCGCTTTTAAGGCGTGAGAGAGCTGTTTGCTTTTTTGCACATCATGTAACGTGCCAACGCCTCGGTAAACTAAATCCTCATAGGGCTGGAGTGCGTCAAGAAGTAGCTGCCCATGACTTTCTGATACCGCGTACCGGCGTAACAGCAGAGCGGCACTCTGAGCGGCTTTAAGCTCGCAGTGGAGGTGGTCTAATAAGATGATGGGCAAATTCTCTGTTTTCGCAGCTTCGTGTATCCACTCTTTAGGAGTTGGACATATTAGAAAATCATTAATGGGCTCAAGCAGTGTTAGATAGGGCGACACAACAGCGGTATTCAAAACGGACATTCCCCGGTTAAATTGGTTAAAAATGTTAACAAAACTGAACTATAGTTATATCAAAAATGCTTGACAGTGTTAGTTGAGTGCTGAATATTAGTCACATGGGTGAATTTTTCAGCAGTACCTGAATCTAATAATTATAACGTATTTAAGAATTGGGCGGTATGACCGCGTATTACGGGGAAGGTGAAGTTATGATACTGAATCACATTTGGGGTTTGTACGCACACCCGGTACAAGAATGGAAAACCATCGACAGTAAGCGTGAAAGCTTTATGTATTCATGCTCTCACACATTACTGGTCGCTATTCTACCATGTCTTGCTGCATTTTATGCGTCATCGAAGATTGGCTGGAGTGTCGGTGCACGCGAGGCAATCTATCTTGCAGAAAATAGTGCGGTTATGCTTGCCGTCGCAATGTACGTTGGTATTATCGCAGCAACCTTCGCACTGGCCTATCTTATTTACTGGATGGCAAAAACGTTTGGGGCGGATCCTAGCTACACCAAGTCGCTGGAGCTTGCCGCTTATGCTGCAACACCGGTGATCATGTCGGGTATTGCGGCATTGTACCCTGAGTTGTGGTTTGTGGCGTTAGTCTTCCTGGGCGGCGTTGCCTACTCGGTTTACCTGCTGTATTCGGGTCTGCCGGTTATCATGCACATTCCTGAAGAGCGTGGCTTTTTATACGCGAGTTCAGTTGTGACTGCCGGATTAATCGCTATGGTGGTGCTGATGGTAACAACTGCTATCTTGTGGACAAACGGCTTTGGGCCAGAGTTTGTGTCCGGATAATTAAAACCGCTTAATACCAATAAAAAAGCTCGGACCGTAATGGTATCCGAGCTTTTTTGTATTTAAGCGACAGGTGCTTACTTCTTAAGGTAATGACCTGCCAGGCAAGTGACTGGCGCTGCCGTTGGCTTCCCGTGTTGCCAATCGCCGCCTTCTACTCCGCTGCCGGCAATATCGACGTGGATGTAACTTAACGGACGCGAGCTATCAATACCGTGGTTATCCAAACCAGACACACCGACCAAAAATGCCATTGGGAATTGGTGTCCGCGCGGGGTAGTTGCTGAAGGACCATTGTTAGAAGACAGCAAGTCATCGCACAAGGTACGTCCTTTCACAAAGTCAAAGTCTTCGCGGCGTGACCAGGAAATTTCCGTTGGATCGCCATAGGTTTCACCCGCTTCAAATAACGCCTCTGGTAACTTCTGGCGACGAGCATGACCGTTAGGAACCAGTGCACTGTAGGGGCCTTTGGCCAGCGCTGCATGCCCAGTTAATGTAGCGACGGTATAGAGTTCGTGCTCACCGTCTGCCTGTGCCGCTTCTTCACGTAAGTGAGACAGCAAATCCGCCATTATCAAACGGCCTTCAGCGTCAGTATTACCGATACGAACACGCTTACCGCTGTGGCCGGTAATAATTTCGTCGGCGACAAAAGCGTCAGAGCCTATGCTGTTGCGAACCGCACCAATTTCAGCAATAACGTTCAGATGTTCGGGTTGTAGTTCAGCGACGGTTTTCATGAAGCCAGCAACACCAGCGGCACCGCCTTTATCACGGCTCATACCGGCCATGTGGCCACCGGTTTTTAAGTCAGCACCACCGGTGTCATAGACAATGCCTTTACCGGCAAACATAACGGTGCGTTCTGGCTGGCTACCGTGGTACTCCAAACGAATGACGCAGGGACGATGGCGCTCAACCGCCATCGATGAACGGCCAACAGCTGCCAGTAACGGGTACTCATGTTGTAACTGCTGAGAGTCGTCGATAACGCTAACTTTCACCGGTGTATGCGCGAATGCCTGACGGCAGTATTCTGCAAAGCGAGGTGGCGCCATGCGCTCAGGCTCCGTACCTGCTAAGTCGCGGGCAACACGCTTGCCTGCTTCAACAGCCATGGCCCAGTCAGCATCGAGTTCACCAACCAAAGTCACGTTTTCTGTTGGCTCAATCGCTTCTTCGCCGTGCGCTTCACGAGCTTCCAACGGTTGATACAGTGACTGACAGACACCTAAGTAAGCCGCTAAAAACGCCTGTTGGTAGCGGGTGTCATTGATATCAACATTGTTTAATGCAATCACCGGATGACGGGCACCGGCGTCTTGAGCAATTTTGGCCGCCTTATGAGCTGCATCGAAGACCTGACGAACATCGTCAAAGTCACGGTTAAGCGGACCTGTTGGGGCGGTTATTAAGCGCTGACCAGGAACACCTTCAGCCTGGAGCAATAATACATCGCGACCAACGCGTTGGTCGGTTGTTTTTGCTTGTGCAATTTTTTCCGCTAACGCTGAGTCGTCAATAGTGTCAAAGTGACCAATGACAATCAGTGCATCAGTGCCGTCTTTTGAATAAGCGTCAGCAAGTGAGCTGACTACGTCTAATTTTGGAAATGCCATAAATACCTCATTTCTAAATGGTTAAGCGCGACGCCAGCGAGTGCCTTCAGGACCGTCTTCTAATTCAATACCCATAGCAGTCAGCTCGTCACGAGCTTCGTCTGCTACGGCCCAGTTTTTTTCTGCACGCGCATTGTTTCGCTTGGCGATAAGCGCTTCAATTTTGGCAACGTCGTCATCGTCGCCTTGAAGAAATTCGTTGGGGTCGCGTTGTAGTAGCCCCATAACGTCTGAAAATTCTCTTAAAATATACGCAAGTTGTGACGCTTTTTCTGCGTCGGAGTCGCGGTGACGGTTTATGTCACGGGCTATATCGAATAGCACGCTCATCGCTTCTGGCGCATTAAAGTCGTCATCCATTGCGTTTTGGAACTGCCCCCAGTACCCGCTGCGTAGATCATCTGAAGCTTCTTTCGGCTCGATATCCCGTAAAGCGGTATACAAACGCTCAAGAGCCGAGTGCGCCTGGTTTAAGTTCTCTTCGGTGTAATTCAGCTGTGAACGATAGTGGCTCGACAGTAAGAAGTAGCGCACAGTTTCCGCATCATAGGCTTTTAATACTTCGCGGATGGTGAAGAAATTGCCTAAAGACTTCGACATTTTTTCGTCGTTCACTTGTACCATGCCGCTATGCATCCAGTACTTTACATAGTCTGAATGATTCGCGCAGCAGCTCTGCGCAATTTCGTTTTCATGGTGTGGGAATGCCAAATCTGAACCACCACCGTGAATGTCAAAGGTGGTGCCTAAGTGCTTCTTGTTCATGGCGGAGCACTCAATGTGCCAGCCTGGGCGGCCTTCACCCCAGGGCGATGACCAACTCGGCTCACCGGCTTTCGCCGCTTTCCACAAGACAAAATCAAGCGGGTCGTCTTTTTCTTCATCGACATCGACTCGAGCGCCAGACTGCAGTTGCTCGAGGTCCTGGCGACTGAGTTTTCCGTATTCTTTAAAGGTAGACACATCAAACAAAACGTCGCCGCTGTTGGTTTTATAGGCGTTTCCACTGTCGATAAGATCCTGAATCATTTTCAGAATCTCGTCCATGTGTCCGGTGACTGTGGGTTCAATGTCCGGGCGCAGCAAGTTTAATGCGTCAAAGTCCTCATGCATGGCATCAATAAAGCGTGACGTCAGTGCCTGAAAGTCTTCGCCGTTCTCGGCTGCTCGCTTGATGATTTTATCGTCCAGATCAGTAATGTTACGGACATAACTGACGTTGTAACCCAACTTGCGCAAGTAGCGCACGACAATATCAAACGCAACATAAGTACGGGCGTGACCAATATGGCAATAATCGTACGTTGTGACCCCGCAGACATACATGCCAACGTGCCCCGGCTGAATAGGCTCGAATGACTCTTTCTTGCGTGTCAGGGTATTAAAAAGGGTGATTGCCATAATGAAATCTCTTAATTCTCTGCCGTTACGAGTGAAAATAAAGCGCCTATGATACCACCGATGCCTTGCCTCTGGTACACTATCGGCTGGTTTGTTACAGGAAACAGGTAGAAAAAATGCAGGTCATTTTACACACAAATTTTGGCGATATTACCTTAGCAATGCACGACGATACGGCTCCTAAAACCGTTGATAACTTTTTGCAGTACGCTCGTGACGGTTTTTACGACGGCACCATTTTCCACCGTGTGATCAGTAACTTCATGGTGCAGGGCGGTGGTTTTGAGCCGGGTATGAAACAAAAAGAAACGCGCGACAATATTGAGAACGAAGCGCCAACGGCTAAACCGAATGTCGTTGGCTCGGTAGCGATGGCTCGTACGCCAGATCCTCACTCAGCGTCGTCACAGTTTTTCATTAACGTGAACAACAACGACTTCTTGAATTTCCAGAATGAAACACCAAACGGTTATGGCTATTGCGTGTTTGCAGAAGTCACAGACGGTATGGATGTTGTAAACACCATTAAAGACGTGAAGACGGGGTCTGCAGGTTTCCATCAGGACGTGCCTGTTGAAGACGTGATTATCGAAAAAGTGTCTGTTAACGACTAACAATGACAACGGCGTTTATCGCAGACTTACATTTAAGTCCCGGGCGTCCGGATATTCTGGACGCCTTTGCGAACTTTTGTGCGCACAGCACAGACTTAGACGCCTTGTATATTTTAGGCGACTTATTCGATGCCTGGCTTGGCGATGACGACAGCAGTGATTTTGCCTTTCAAATAAAGTCGCAACTTAAGCAACTCAGCGATTCTGGCGTGAAAGTTTATTTCATGGCGGGCAATAGAGACTTTATGGTTGGCGAGCGCTTTGCCACTGAAACCGGTATGACGTTACTGCCAGACGAAACGGTAATTAACCTTTATGGCGAACGTGTCTTATTGATGCACGGTGACACATTGTGCACTTTGGATAAAGGCTATTTGCGATATCGGCGCGTCATTCAGAATCCGATAGTGACTGGTTTGTTACGAAGCTTACCTTTGGCCTGGCGTATGCGTATTGCCAATAAATTAAGGCAAAACTCAAACAGCCAGCGTCCGCAGTTGACGCCTGAGCAGCTTTACCAAATGGATGCTCAGCACCCAGCCGTGCTGGATGTTATGGAAAAGCACCAGGTAAACGAACTTATTCATGGGCATACTCACCGCCCTGCAATACACAGCTTTAAGCTTAACGATGGCACGCCGGCAAAACGTGTTGTGTTAGGCGACTGGTACACCCAGGCCAGTGTCTACCGAGTTTCTAGATAGCGTTTCCGTTTTTTATCCTTAAGTTTGTGTATATCCACTAGAACAAAACCGTCTATGGAGTTATTAAAGTCCGGGTCAATACCAAAGGTCAAAAACTGAACCCCACCTTTTTCACATAATTCCGAGTATTGCTTGTACATCGTCGGTATGGAAAACCCGATATTGGCCAAGTAGGTTTTGAGCTGTGAGAACTCTTCTGAATAGTTGGAACCAGAGAACGTGGGCGTCGTTGACGCCTGAGTTGACTGATAAGGGATGTTGGCTGTTGCTAGTGGCTTAAACGGTGGGAAGTGTGCTGAATAAAAACAAACCAAAGCCGCCTGAGCATCTTTAGGCAGCGCATTGCTGATACTGACCGAGCCAAATAAGTAACGATAACGCGGATGCTTGCGAAGTAGGGCGCCTATACCAACCCATAAGTATTCTAAGCTGCGTTTTCCCCAGTAGCGAGGCTGGACAAAAGAACGCCCTAGTTCTAGCCCTTCTTCGAAAATGAGTTTCATACCCTCTTCAAAGCGATAAAAGCTGTTGGTGTATAAGCCGTCACAACCTTTACTTTGGATAATCTGCCGACAGTCGCCAAGACGATAAGCTCCGGCAATTTCAAGATCGTCCGGATCCCACAAGATTAAATGCATGTACCAGGTATCGTATTCATCAAGATCGCGCCGGTTCCAGGTGCCCTCACCAACGGTTCGAAAAGCAACTTCCCGCAAACGGCCTATTTCTCTTAGAATGGGAGAACTTCCGCTGAATTCGTATAGGTAAATTTTTTTCCCACAATGGGTTTCACCTAGAAGCTCACAGGATTCAATGGCCGCTTTTAGTGGTTGCCTTGGCTCCGGTCGGGCAATTGCGGTTTGGGTGGGATAAATAGTGGGCTTTGTAGAGCCGACTCGGTAAAGGTGTTTTTTAAATAACTTAACTTGTTGATTTAAATTTATAGTTGGCTGATTAAAAGCGGATAACGGAATTTTCTCTCCAATGTCACAGTGAACCTGTTTTTTCTGTTGCCGAAACATTTCTTTCACTAACAAGGCGGTTGCCAGTGGCTTATAAACCATAGACGCAGTGTAAAACCAGGCTGAATTATGAGCACTCAGACGAATGGGCAGAATATCGCTTTGTGTTGACTTAGCTATTTTCAGAAAGCCTGCCGCCCAGCGTGTATCCTTAATACCGTTAGGCCTTAATCGAGAGACCTCACCAGCAGGAAAAATGATGACGCAGCCTTCACTATGCAGGTACTCCCGAATATTTCTGAGATCACTGGGTTGTGGCTTTTCACCAAAGACATTAACAGGTAGTAACATCGGTTTGAGAGGCTCTAGCTCTGTTAACCAGTCGTTCGCCACAATTTTGACATCGCCGCGCACTTCGCTAACTAATCTTAGAAGTGCCAGCCCATCGAGCGAACCGATAGGATGATTGGCGATAATGATCAGGCGACCCGCGGTTGGAATGTTGTCCAGATTTTTGGCTGAGTAGGAGTAGTTGAAATTAAAATAATCCAGTACGTGCTCAACAAAATCGATGCCATCAAGCGGTGGTAGGCTGTTGGTAAATTGTTGGATATCTTTTTCATGTAATAGGTGGCGTAAAAACCACGTCGCTGACTTTTCAAGCCATGGTGTCTTTTTTAAATTGGGGAGTTTTTTATTAACAACCTGTTCGACCGATAACATAGTACAAGCTCCAAGTTTTACTTGTAAGCCTGACTGTAAGGTGGTTGAGTGACAGTTTTGTGAACCTTAAAAAGAAAAGGGAGCTAAACCGCTCCCTTTTACTGACTATTCGAGACGTCTTAGTCGTTAAACTGCTTTCCAAAGAATGAGTCTTCCAACCATTGTGGACGTTGTGCGGCATTGGCAATTTCTTCACCAATAGCAAAGTTGATATTGGTAAAGCGAGCACCGGCCTCGTAGTTAATGTCTAAGCTCAGGCCGTCACTTGGCTTATGATAATGTTCAGCGAAGAACTTACCCCAAACTTCACCACCGTCTTCACCTTCGGTACGAGAATTGAAGCCCGTCATTAAGAACACAGCAGGAATGCCTTTCTTAACCAGAGTGTAGTGATCAGAGCGAGTGAAAATCGCCTGTTCAGGCATTGGATCAGGGCTTTGAGTTGTGTCGTACTTTTTAGCCGCTTTACTGACCGTTTCGCCGAGGGTTGAATGCGATGCACCAAAAGCAACAACGTCAGCAAAGTCATAAAGTAATACTGGCATATCCAGGTTTACGTTAGCGACGATACTATTTAAAGGAACGGTTGGGTTATTAGCGAAGTAGTCTGCGCCTAATAAGCCTTTCTCTTCAGCGGTTACCGCAAGAAACATGACAGAACGCTTAAACTCTTTGTCTGACTCAACAAACAACCGTGCGGTTTCCAGCATAACGGAAACGCCACTGGCGTTATCCATGGCGCCGTTGTTAATGTTATCTTCGCGGCTCATGTCTTTAATCACACCAATGTGGTCAGAGTGCGCGGTGTAAAGAACGTATTCGTCTTTCAGTTTTTCGTCAGAGCCAGGCAAAACAGCGGCGACATTAGGGCTGCTAATCTCTTCATGGCGAGACTCACGCTTTAACGTCACTTTACCTTCCAGGTCGAAACCTTTCGGTGAGAAATCCGGATCTTCCTGAATTTTGGTAAAAATAGTTTCTAACTCAGTTGGCGCATTGGCAAACAAACGTTTTGCAGGTTCGTCGTCTAAGTATGCGGTTCCGCTAATCTGCTGCTCCTGACCTTTAGGAAGACCATTTGGACCTAACCAAGTCATGCGCGGGGTTTTGGTGTAGTAAACGCTGGTTTCGTATTTACGGACTTCTTCACGCACTGGCGTATGCAAGGTAATAATACCAATAGCGCCTTTCTCGCGAGCAATGTCAGACTTAATGTTAGACAAATGAGCGCCTTCTTCACTTGGCAGAAACTCTGGACGCCCCGTCAACATGACAACAATTTTACCTTCAACGTTTAAACCTTCGTAGTCATTAAGACCAAACTCAGGCGCTTCCATACCGTAACCAACAAAAACCAGCGGTGCAGATACTTGATCTTGTTCGCTGTAATGACTTGGACCGGTAATAAACTCTTTCGGGAAATCGAACTCTACGGTTTCACCGTTTACTTCGTAGGTCATTGACGCACTGTTTTCTTTTAATGTGCTTTTGCGAAACGGTATGCGCTGATAATAAGTGCCATCATCGCCGGCTGGTTCTAAGCCAAGGCGTTTAAATTCAGAAACGATATAGTTCGACGCAATTTCATGACCTTCGCTGCCGGTTTGGCGGCCTTTAAGATCGTCGTCAGCTAAAAACTCAAGGTGTGAGCGAATGTTGGCTTCTTTTGCGCTGACATCAACGGTTTGCGACTGAGTTTCCGGTGCTCCGCAAGCGGCAACAAATAGACTAAGCGCCGCGGGTGCAAGGATACGAGAAAGTTTCATGAGCTGTCCTCTGATTGTAGTTGTTCTCGAGAATCGAATTGATTGTACCTGAGCGAGCACTATTCAACCATAGATTCTCAGCAAAAGAGTGTTGCAAAATGTTCCTGATTTACGTAATGTTATAATATAACACAATCAAGAAGGGCAATTTGTCATGAAGTTGAATACTTTAACCTTAGCTATTCTCGCTGTTTCATCGACGGCATTGGCGCAAGACCAGGAGCATGAGCATCCGGACCCCACTGAGGTTATCACCATAACGGCAAACCCATTAGGAAAAACCGCTTTAGAATCGACGCAACCCGTCAGCATTATTTCGGGTGATGAGCTTAAACAAAAACACGCACACAGTTTAGGTGAGACGTTGTCGTCCGAACCCGGAATTAACAACACACATTTTGCCAATGTAGCCGGGAGTCCTATTGTACGTGGGCTTGGCGGTCCACGCGTCAAAATCACCCAAAATGGATTAGACACCGGTGACGTATCCCGCGGAAGCCCGGACCATGCAGTGACAACAGAAACCAGCACGGCTGAACAAATAGAGGTTTTGCGTGGGCCGGCAACGCTTCTATACGGTAGTGGTGCTATTGGCGGGGTTATCAACGTTGTCGACAACCGCATTCCGAGCGAACCGGTTTATGGGTTGCAAGGTAATGTGAATGGCTCGTTGTCGTCAAATAATGACAACAAAGAAGCATCGTACGACCTACAAGTAGGTAATGGCACCTGGGCGCTTTATTCTGATGCGTTTGTACGAGATGCGAATGACTATGAAACGGCGTCCTTTATCAATGATGAAGGCGAGCGCGTTGACTCCGTTGAAAACAGTTTTGTTGAAGCTCAGGGCGGAACACTGGGTGTAAGTTATCAATTTGATAACGGCTTTTTTGGACTGTCTTATCAGGGACTGTCGCAAGACTATGGTATTCCAGGACATGCTCACCATGAGGAAGGGCACGAAGAAGAAGCTCATGAAGAAGAGTTGCCCGAGGCTCATGGTCCTTACGCAAATTTAGAGCAAGATCGCGTTCAACTTGCGGGTCAGTGGAGAAGTCCGTTCAGCGGTATTGAGCAAGTGGATTTTCGAGGCGTTCTTACTGATTATCAACATCAGGAAATCGAAGAAGACTTCGTCGCAACCCAGTTTGAAAATCAGCAGAAAGAAGTTCGCTTAACGGCACGTCACCAAACGTTAGCGGGCTGGTCTGGTGCTATCGGTTGGCAGTGGGACATTAGTGACAAGTCAGCCATTGGTGAAGAAGCCTTCACACCGGATACTTCCCGCAGAACGCAAGGGCTTTTCTGGGTGGTTGAGCAGGAATTTGGTGATCACCATGTTGATTTAGGTGCGCGTTATGAACGTACGTCGTTAGCCAGTGAAGACTGGCAGCTCAATACCTTCAGTGCGGTTTCTGCCTCGGCGGGTTATTTGTATCATTTTGATAAGCACACATCTGTATCCGTTAACTTGAGTCATGCTGAGCGAGCACCGAGTGGCACGGAAGTGTTTTCCAACGGCAACCATTTTGCGACTCGTACCTATGAGTTAGGACTTGGCTATGAACTGCATGAAGAAGCCTCCGGTGAATACCACATAGAAACGGCAGAGCATCGTATTGAAACGGAGCGCTCGAATAACCTGGACCTTGGTGTGCATTATGAAACTGACATGTTTCATGCGAATTTTAATGTGTTCTATAACCGTGTTGATGACTTTATTTATGATGACTTTGTTGGCATAACCAGTGAGCAGATTCATGGCGATGAAGATCATGATGAACATCAGGGAGAAGAACACTCTGAAGAAGATCACGCTCATGCCGAAGCCTTACAGGTAGTTCAGTTTAATCAGTTAGATGCGGAGCTTTACGGTTATGAGCTTGAGCTAGATTGGCAATTAAGTGACGCTTGGTCAGTCCATGGTTTCAGTGACTACACTCGCGCGAAACAGCGTGACGGTGGTAATTTAGCTCGAATTCCGGCTCAACGTCTGGGGGCTGAAGTTCGCTATCAGGCGCAAAGTTGGGATGGCTCTCTCGGTTACACGCGTTATTTCTCTCAGGATAAGGTGGCAGTGAACGAGTCAGAAACAGATGCTTATGGCCTGTTAAATGCACGCGTAAGCATGTATCCAAACTGGTTGGCAAATTATGGTGCGACCCTTTATTTGAAGGGGGAAAACCTTACCAATCAGCTCGGCTTAGTGCATAGTTCTTACTTAAAAGAAGAGGCTCCGGTAATGGGGCGTCAGTTCCAGGCAGGAGTGTCTATTACTTTCTAAAGCCCGACTACACCGCCACTGCTTTTTAGTGGCGGTGCTCTAGTGACAGTATTTTCCCGTCAGTTCACCGCACAGTCACCGACATTTCATTGTCAGTTTGCTATCATTGTTAACAGCTGTTTAACAAGTCACTTTAAGGTAGCTGTTTTGTTTATTAAATCCCGCTTTGTCACCTCATTGATTGGTGTTTTTTGTGTCGTTTTAAGTACGTCGGCAACGGCCGAGAAACTTACAATAGAGCGTTTGTTTAGTGCGCCGTCTTTGGTTGGTGAAAAGCCGCGGTCTTTGCGCTTCGCGCCTGGCGACAATTACTTGTCGTACTTAAAGGGCAGTGAAGCGAACCCGGATCGTTATGACTTGTGGCTCTATGACATTAAAAAAGCAGAGCACACAAAACTGGTCGCTGCTAATGACTTAACGTCCAGCTCGCAAGAGTTGTCTGACGAGGAAAAGGCTCGCCGGGAACGTCAACGTATTAGCGGAACGGGCATTATCGAGTACAGTTGGTCATATAATGGCGATGCCATACTGTTTCCTTACAACGGCGACATATTTTATTATTCGGTGAAAAGCACCAAGGTGAAGCGCTTGACCGAAACGGCAGCGTTTGAAACCGATGTCCGTTTGTCCCCAAAAGGAAATTTCGTTTCTTTTATTAGAAATCAAAACCTTTTCTATATCGATTTAGCGAGTGGAAAAGAGACGGCAGTAACTACTGAAGGTGGTGGGTTAGTCAAATACGGTATGGCGGAATTTGTTGCCCAGGAAGAAATGAAGCGCATGACAGGGTATTGGTGGTCGCCCGACGAGTCGGCTATTGCCTTAACTCGAGTCGATGAGAGCCCTGTACCTGTGGCGACCCGAACTGAAATATACGCAGACGAAGTGAAAGTTATTAAACAGCGCTACCCGTTTGCTGGTGCTGATAACGTCAATATCGACTTGGGCGTTTATCACCTGGGAGACGAGCGTACTAAATGGCTTGGATTAGATGAGCTGGGGGACGGGTATTTAGCTCGGGTCAACTGGCTGAATGACAGCGAGAGGTTGAGTTACCAATGGCAAAGTCGTGACCAGCAACAGTTGGCTTTGCGCCTTTTTAATGTCGATACGGAACAGCAAAACGTACTGGTCGAAGAAACCTCAGATACCTGGATTAATCTTCATAATGACCTGTACTTTTTGGAAGATAACAACCATTTCATTTGGGCATCAGAGCGCAGTGGGTACAAGCATTTGTACTTGTACCGACTGGATGGCTCGTTAATTCGTCAGCTCACTTCAGGTGACTGGATGGTCGATGAACTGGAAGCGGTTGATGAAAGCTCTGGTATTTTGTATTTCACCGCACGTCGGAAAAGTCCACTTGAACGTCATTTGTATCGAGCTCAGTTAAATAGTGGTTCCAGTAATAACCCAACGCAGATTACTGAGCGAGAAGGTATGCACGACGTTGAGTTTTCATCGACGTTTCACCGCTATATTGATACGTTCTCATCGCCTGAACAGCCAGTGCAAGTCAGTTTACACGGCCCAACGGGAGAGCGTCAGGCGTGGCTTTTGGAAAATAGAATAGACAAAAACCACCCGCTTGTTGAGTACATGCGAGACTGGAGTTATCCGGAATTCGGTGAGCTAACGGCTGAAGACGGACAAACGCTGTATTACAAAATGACCAAGCCGACGGACTTTGATAAAACCCAAAAATACCCGGTGATGGTCTATGTGTACGGAGGACCGGGAGCGCAGCGGGTGACGAAAAGCTGGGGCAACCATTTTGTTCAGTATATGGCGCAGCAGGGCTTTATTGTCTTTACATTAGACAACCGGGGCTCGGATAACCGTGGCAAAGCGTTTGAAGCACCTATTTATAAAAACATGGGCTCGCCGGAAGTAACGGATCAGGTAACCGGAGCGACTTTCCTTAAGTCATTGCCCTATGTGGATGGAAGTCGTATTGGTATTTATGGGCACAGCTACGGCGGCTACATGACACTGATGGCGATGTTTAAAGCGCCTGAACATTTCAGCGCCGGGGTTTCCGGAGCCCCGGTAACCGACTGGCGCTTGTACGACACCCATTACACCGAGCGTTTTATGGGCATGCCTGATGAAGGTGAAAACTATGAGGCTGCGTCGGTGTTTCCATACGCAGATGGTCTTAAAGGTGACTTGTTGATGTACCACGGCATGGCTGATGACAACGTATTGTTCACGCACAGCACCAAACTCTATAAGCAGTTGCAGGACAATGAGCAGCCATTTGAAATGATGAACTACCCGGGTAAGAAGCACTCCATTAACGGACGTCATACAAAAATTCATCTCTACTCGATGATCGCCCAATTTTTTCAACAAACCATTGGCGAACAATAGGTTATAATATGCGCATATCCTTCTCGAAAGAGTTCTCAACAAAGGAGTGGTTATGCGCTTTTTATCTCGCCGTTTAGTAATGCCTAATGATCTTAACTTTGCCGGCTCACTGTTTGGTGGCCGTATTCTGGAGTGGATTGATGAAGAGGCTTACATCTTTGCCAGCTGCCAGTTAGGTGCTAAAAGCCTGGTAACGAAACACATTGGTGCCATTACTTTTGAAACTTCAGCATTTCAGGGAGACGTTGTTGAGTTCGGTCTGGAAGTGAAAACGGTCGGGCGTACTTCATTGGCTATTACGTGCTTAGTGCGTAATAAACATACCAAGCAAAATATCTGTACGGCCGACGATATCGTCTTTGTTCACATTGACCCTGAAACTCGTAAGCCAACGGCTCACGGTAAAACGAAGGACGAACTGGACGATTTTGCAGGGTCGCTGTAAGCAACCCTGCCACTTTTCATTAGATAGGTGAGCCTGGAGGGAGTGCTTCAGGCTCATAGCTTTTCGGCCATTCACCATTTTCTATAAAGCCGTCAATATCGGCAGCAAGCTGTGTTGCAAAACGATTGCCATTTGCGGCTAGCGTTTCTTTCATACGTTTTATTTCTGACATGACTTGCAAGCGACTTTCAGGCGCCAAACTGCTGCTCTGAACAGTCTTGATAAGCGCGTTCACTGCTGTGGTAACAAGTCGCTGATGCAATGGGCTTTTCGTGTTTTCGTTCCAGTCGTTAAAGACCTGCTTGAAAACCTGAGAGCTTACCTCTGCCGGTGAAGGTACATTACTGTCAGCACTATGTTGTTGTACTAAGCGGTTTAAGCGTTGAGGGTTCAGTACTAATTGCAGTGAATGGTTCGCTGCGCTTGCAGCCATGCTAACAGGATCTGGAATTAATCCCGTCCTCCCGTTAAACCGCTCGCGTGAGTCGCTTTCGCCGTAGGCCAACGGCACTAACCATTGTTGTATTTGCTCTGGTACGGCTAACGTATCGGCGCTAATGGTTCTGAGTAATTGAGAAAGAGCTGACTGCTGGCGCGAGCCTCCAACCGCTTGGTATCTGTCCGTATTATCACCCGCCAGATAATACTCATAGTTGACACCGCCAAGCCATTTGACCGCTGCTTCGGTCTGGTAACGATGCAATAAGTAGACGGGAACGAAAAACTCCTGCAACCGGCTCAAAGGTTCATTGTCATTAAGAAACGCTTTGCTGAAATTATTAAGCACTTGCTCTCTGACGGTTAGTAAGCGCTCCAGCTCGGTAACCGGATTACTGCCGTTATCCCATAAATGAGCCGTCGGGTGCGCGCCACCGGTAGGTCGTGCATCTCTGTCTGAGATGAAGCCCAGCCCTAATGATTTGTTTTTATCCAAAATACGAGTTAACTGCTCGGTAGCGGATGGCATACCGCCGAAGTCACTGTAACCGTAAGCAATGACTTGCTTGTCCCATACACCTAATCCGACATCGTATGCGTCCGCCAGTGTTAGGGTGCCTTCGGTCGTCAAATTAACCAAGGGGTGAGGGTAGTCCATAACCGAGGCGCGATCCGCTGTACTGGCGGCAAAGTTATGAGCAATACCTAATGTATGACCAATTTCATGAGCGCTTAACTGGCGAATACGAGCTAACGCCATTTCCTTAACGGCTTCTTTTAATGCTTGCTTGTCCTCAACAAAAGGAGCGAGCAAAGCCGATGCTATTTTCATATCCTGACGCACACGCAGTGAACCTAAGGTGACGTGACCTTTAATGATTTCACCGGTGCGTGGGTCAATAACAGAAGAGCCATAAGACCATCCGCGGGTAGCCCGGTGAACCCATTGAATAACATTATAACGAACGTCCATAGGGTCGGCGTCTGCTGGCAGCATTTTTACCTGAAACGCATTGTCATAACCAATGGCTTCAAAACCTTCCTGCCACCATTTTGCGCCTTCTAATAAAGCAGAACGAACTGGCTCGGGCGCACCGGGATCGAGGTAGTAAGTGATAGGTTGGCGCGCTTCACTTTCAGACGCAATCGGATCTTGTTTCTGCAAACGGTGGCGCGGAATGTATTGTACCGTCATAGACTCGCCAAGTGGAGCGGCATAGTCTTTAAAACTGTGTGACCAGAAGCCGCTGTTAGTATGGAATTCACGTGGCAAGTAGCCGGCATCCGGAAGTTGAATAAAAGAGTGGTGCAAGTGCAGGGTTAAAGCGTCTGCATTTGCAGCGGTTTCGCGTACCCAGCGACCTTTACCTTCACCAACAAAGGTCACTTTTGCTTCCAGTTCGGTATTTTCAGGAAAGGCTTTGCTGCGCTCTGGGTAAACGACAGAGCGTTGAGTATCGACTTTAAACTGCCCTTGTTCGGTGCCCGCCAAGCGTTGGGTTACGCCGTGTACGTCGCTGAATAAGTAGGGTGTGTAGTCGATGAGCACATACGAGTCACTGTTGGCAACAATCTTAAAACCGTAAAGTACCGCGTCTGCGAAAGCTTCATTCACACTTTGACGTTCCGCGACGTTCTCGGTTTGCGCACGATAATTGGTGTTGTGCTGCATCAGTAACGCTTTGTCGCCTTCAATATGAAAAGACGATAAGCGGGTTTCGCCTAACTGACCTCTGTCCAAACCAATGTCGTTGGAGCCCAACCCCCAGGGAAGACTGGTTTGGAATATAAACTGTTGACCATTTTTGGGCACTTGAAGGTAGTAATTGCCATTTTTCTGATCATGATAAAACGTAAAAAAACCGTCCTGTTTCGAAAAGGACTCGGTAAAAGCTTCAATGGTTGCCGGAGGCTTCTGCTCAGCCGCTTGGCTGAACGAGGTAAAGCTGCTTAAAGCAAGCAGGCAAATTAAGAGTATGTGTCGCATGGTTTATCCCAGTTGTTCTGCTATTTCTTCTAATATTTGTGTTGTCCACTGTTCAATACGTTCATCAGATAACTCATATTGTGAGTCTTCATCCAGAGATAAGCCGACGAACTGCGAGTTATCTGCGGTTAATGCTTTAGAAGCGGCGAAGTCGTAACCTTGGTTGGGCCAAAAGCCAATGCGTTTACAGCCATGATCAGCAATAGCGTCATGCAGCATTCCGAGCGCATCTTGGAACCAGTCGGTGTAGCCTTCCTGGTCGCCCATACCGTAAAGCGCCACAATCTTTCCGCGGAGATCAACGTCGTTAATATCGTCCCAATGACTCTCCCAGTCCTCCTGCAACTCACCGAAATCCCAAGTAGAAATACCCAAAATAAGAATGTCGAATTGCTCGGCGTCTTTAAGCGGGGTGTCTTTGATATTAAACAAGGTCACAATATCTTCACCAATGGCTTGCTGTATTTTTTCGGCAGCTATTTCCGTGTAGCAGGTGGTAGAACCGTAAAACAAACCAATTTGCAGTGACATAGATTACACCTTGACCTTCAGTTAACGATTGGATGTGGATGCATTGTACCAAAAAGACCGATAGAATAACCCACCTTTGTGACGCAGTATGAATCAAGAAGAGGGCAGTATGGACTTTGATCAACAGGTCGAGCAACTTGAAACGGTGTTCGATGAGGCCGTTGTTTCAGGTAATGACGATGAGTTATTTGCCAGCGGTTATTTGCGTGGCCACTTCGATTTGGTGGTAGCACAGTTGGAAATGTCCGGAAATGCTGATACCGACAAGCTAATGCCGTCGCTCGAGCAGGCAGTTCACGACACACGCCATGAACTTGCACCTGCTGATCAAGCACATATTAAAAACTTAATGGATAAGTTAGCGGTGAAAGCGGGCGGGAGATAATCTCGCCAGAGCATCGTCGGTCAGCGGTAGTGTATCGTTGCCTATAAGTCCCGCCAGAATTTCGCCTAACAAAGGCGCCGACGTAAAACCTCTGGAACCCAGCCCGGTTATTCCGTAAAGCCCTGAGCACAGTTGACCGACAACAGGTTGATGGTCTGGTGTGGTAGCCCTTACCGACGCTCGTTGTGTATGAACGTCAAGCTCTTTTGCCCAGGGTTGCTTTGCGTTGTCGTTGAGTTGCTTAAGGTTTTCTTCGTTATCTTCCAAGCGTGTCTCTAAGTCTGTTTCACCACGAGTAAACGTAGCCCCCAGACAATGTATGCTTTCAGACTCAGGCACTAAATAGCCTTTATAGCAGAGCACCGTTTTTAAAGGAGCGAGGCTTTTGGTCGTTTTAACTTGAGTTATTTGCCCGCGCACCGGCTTTATCGGCAAAGGTTCAACGTCTGCTGGTAGCAGCTCATTAAAGTTATGACCCGTGGCGAGCACCACACGCTTAGCCTGAATACTTTCTCCGTTGCTCAGTGAAATACGCCAACCACCTTCGGCCGCTCTGCTAATACTTTGTACGTTATGGTTGACGATCTCGCTACCGGCTTGCCGGAATAACGACTTAACGACTGGCTCAGGTTTTAACCAACCCGCTTGAGGATAAAACAGAGCAGGGGTGTCGATGGTAATTCCAGCGGTTTTGTTCGTGTCTTCCGCGTTCAAGTAGCGAACCGTTGTTTCGTTATATAAGTCACTAGCGACTTTTTGAAAGCGCTGCTCTCGCTGTTCATTGAATGCGGGCTGCAAAACGCCGCTGGCTTGCCAGTGCCCGGGTACGTATTGACGGTAAGTATTCAGTGCAGTGCTAAATGCTTGCCAGTAAAAGCGGCTAAGGGGAGTATGCTCAGCATGCAGTAAGGGGTAAACGGCCCCTTGCGGGTTGCCTGACGCGCCGTCGGCTAAACTAGGCGAAATAACCTTAGTGGTAACGCCACGTTTGTGTAACGACAGGGCACAGCAAGCTGCGCTTATACCGCCGCCAATAATAACAACGCTATCGGTCTGTGGGTCGACGCTCTGTGTTTCGAGCTTAACGGCTTGCCCTTGATACTGACCACACACCATTTCCCGTTTGCGGCCGTAGCCGGAAACTTTGTTGACCGCAAACCCAGCGTCGTTAAGTCCGCGACGAACCACTCCGGCGGCCGTAAACGTGGCATAAGTAGTACCTTCATGAGCGGTCACCGCCATGGTTTCGAATAGCTGACGTTGCCACATATCCGGATTTTTCGATGGGGCAAAGCCATCTAAAAACCACGCGTCTACTTTATGTTTGGCCTGCGGCTGCCATTGAGGAAAAAGTTCGTTAACATCACCTATCCACAAATCTAAAGTAACTCTTCCTCCGGCAAAAGTCAGCCGGTGACATCCCGCTTCGGGTGAAGGGTAATGTTCCAGCAAAATTGAGCTGACTTTTTTTACGTCGGGCAATAATGCATAGGCCTGCTGCAACTGCTCCTTGGTTAAAGGGAATTTCTCGAAGCTGATAAAGTGCAGGCGGCCATTGGTTGGCGCATGCTCAAGAAACTGTTGCCAGGCCAGTAAAAAGTTAAGGCCGGTACCAAACCCTGTTTCTGCAACGGTAAAGCATTCTTGTTTTTTAAGGTTTTGCCAACGCTCAGGTAATCCGTTGTGCTTAAGAAATACGTATTGGCTTTCGTCAATGCCACTTTCTATTGAAAAATAAATATCATCGAAAGTGGTGGAAACAGGTACGCCATACTCGTTAAACTTGACCGACGCTTTAGAATTCAAGTGTTTGCCCCATGATTTATTGGCAGATGCTCGCTATAATAACAAGATTACTAAAAACAGTGCACAAAGCAGACCACATTCTTAGAACACGTTAGTTACTATACCGACGTATAAATGTCAGACAGGATTTTAGAATGAGAAGAGCAGTGATAACCGGCCTTGGTATCGTATCAAGCATCGGTAACAATCAAGAAGAAGTACTGGACAGCTTGCGTCAGGGCAAGTCAGGCATTAGCCGCTCTGAATCTTTTGCGGAGATGGGACTTCGCTGTCAGGTTTGGGGGCCGGTAAAGCTTGACCCTAAAGACCATATCGATCGTAAAGCATTGCGCTTTATGGGTGACTCAGCCGCTTATGCTTATATTGCTATGTCTCAGGCAATTGAAGACGCAGGGCTAAGCGAAGATGAAATTTCCAACCCTCGCACCGGGCTGGTTGTCGGCTCTGGTGGCGCTTCTGGTGAGCATCAAGTTGCTGCGGCAGATATTCTGCGTGAGCGCGGCGTTAAGCGCGTAGGGCCTTATATGGTACCTCGTTGCATGGCATCCACGACATCGGCATGTCTTGCTACACCATTCAAAATAAAAGGCGTGAACTATTCAATTAGTTCAGCGTGTGCGACGTCAGCACACTGTATTGGTCACGCTCTAGAGCTTATTCAATTTGGTAAGCAAGACCGTGTCTTTGCCGGTGGTGGTGAAGAGCTTCACTGGACTTTGGGCATGGAATTCGACGCCATGGGCGCGTTAAGTACCAAATACAATGATACGCCTGAGAAAGCATCGCGCACCTATGACCAGGATCGCGATGGCTTTGTCCCAGCTGGTGGTGGCGGTATCTTGGTTATTGAAGAGCTAGAAGCGGCTAAAGCACGTGGCGCGAAAATTTACGGCGAAATTGTTGGCTACGGCGCTACTTCAGACGGCTATGACATGGTTGCACCGTCAGGTGAAGGTGCGGTTCGTTGCATGAAAATGGCAATGGAAACTGTCGACAGCCCAATCGACTATCTGAATACTCACGGAACCAGCACGCCAGTGGGCGATGTGAAAGAACTAGAGGCTATTCGTGAGGTGTTCCCTGAAAAGACACCAATGATTAGCGCAACTAAAGCTATGACCGGTCACGCGCTAGGCGCGGCTGGTGTTCATGAAGCCATTTATTCATTGCTGATGCTGAAGCACGGCTTTGTCACGCCATCTATCAATATTGAAAAGTTAGATGAGCAGGCCGATGGCATGAACATTATTCGTCAGACAACGGACGCGCCATTGCGTACGGTTATGTCGAATAGTTTTGGTTTTGGTGGCACAAACGCGTCATTGGTTATGCGCCAATACGCAGAGTAAACGGTGTCATCGGTAAGTACGATGAATATCGTCGCCGATAAAAATATTCCTGCGCTGTCGACTTTATTGTCAGGCGCAGGGCATCTTCATTTTTTTTCCGAACGAACCCCTTCAAAAGAATTACTGGCCAAAGCGGATGCTTTGCTTGTGCGTTCAATTACCCAAGTGAACGAAGAGCTTCTTCAACTGGCTCCTAACTTAACCTTTGTGGCTTCTGCGACTATTGGTACCGAGCATATCGACACCGAATTGCTCACTGAAAGAGGCATTACTTTCGCTCACGCGCCTGGCGCGAACGCTTCGTCCGTTGGTGAATATGTATTGTGCGCAGTTTTGCAGTGGCTCGATCTAAAAGAGGTCGACTCGTTAGCCGATTTAGACGTTGCCATTGTTGGCGCAGGCCATACGGGGCAGGCGGCAGGGCAACGCTTACAAGCGCTGGGTATGAACGTGCATTACTACGATCCGCCACTCAGTAAAAAAGGCGAAAAGGCGGTGCATGATCACTGGCAACGGGTTATTACCGCCGATATTATTTCTTGTCATGTTCCGTTGACTCGCGGAGGAGATTGTCCGACGCACCATTTGTTTGAACATACGGCGCTACAGTCGCTGCATGAAAATCAATTGCTGATTAACGCGAGCAGAGGGGCGGTGATAGATAACTCGGCGTTGCTTGAAAGGGCGCAGCAGGGTGAAAAACCTTTTGTGGTGCTCGATGTCTGGGAAGGCGAACCTGAGGTGTTAAAGCCATTGGTAGACTGCGTTGATATTGCAACGCCGCATATTGCCGGACATAGCCTGGAAGGCAAAATAGGTGGTGCCGTAATGGTTGCCGATGCTCTGTTGGCGCATTGTCAGCTTAAGAGCGATTATGACAAAAATTTAGTGTTGCCGAGAGCTGATTGGGCAGCGCTGGACGCGGCTCAGTTGCTATCCGTTAGCTTGCTCTCACGGTGGGTGAATCAACATTACGACATAATGAGCGACGATGCCCATTTTCGGCGGTATGGGATGACGCCCGAGGGTTTCGATAGCATGCGTAAAAAATATCGCAAAGAAAGCCCTCGCAGAGAGTTCATAAATCAGGTCGTTGCATGCCATAATAGCGAACAATATATCCAATTCTTACAGTTGGGCTTTGATGCCCAACAAACAGACCGTTAAGGAGTAACTATGGCAGACGGGTTTCGCGTAGCAGTTTTAGGAGCAACAGGACTGGTTGGTCAGCAAATGATTGATATTTTGGCTGAGCGAAAATTCCCCGTCGCTGAGTTGTATCCGTTAGCCAGTGCCCGCTCTGCAGGAGCAACCGTTGATTTTAATGGTGACGAGAAAGAAGTACTGGTTGCCGATGATTTTGACTGGTCAAATGCAGACATTGCCTTTTTCTCGGCAGGTGGAGCGATTTCAAGAGAGTTAGCTCCTAAAGCTGCCGATGCCGGCTGTGTCGTCATTGATAACACCTCTGAGTTTCGTTATGAACCCGACATTCCACTGGTGGTGCCGGAGGTCAATGCCTGGGCTTTGGCCGACTTTCGCAACCGCAACATTATTGCGAACCCAAACTGCTCAACTATTCAAATGTTGGTCGCGTTAAAACCTATTCATGACGCTGTGGGTATTGAGCGTATTAATGTAGCGACCTACCAATCGGTATCCGGGGCGGGCAAAGAAGCAATGGAAGAGCTGGCAAAGCAGACCGCAGAGTTACTGAATGCAAAACAGCCCACCGTTGAGAACTTTAGCCGACAAATTGCATTTAACTGTATTCCGCAAATTGATGTATTTCAGGACAACGATTACACCAAAGAAGAAATGAAAATGGTGTGGGAGACGCAAAAAATATTTAATGACCCCAGCGTACGGGTCAATGCAACAGCAGTGCGTGTACCGGTCTTTTATGGTCACGCAGAAGCGATTCATATAGAAACTCGCCAACCAATTACTGCGGAGCATGCCAAACAGCTATTGAGCGAAGCGCCGGGGGTAACCCTGATGGAACAACGTGAAGAGTTTCCGACGCAAGTCAGTGACGCAGCCGGAAAGGACGACGTGTTTGTCGGCCGTGTTCGTGAAGATATTAGTCATCCTCAAGGGCTTAACTTATGGGTGGTATCTGACAACATTCGTAAAGGCGCAGCAACGAATAGTATTCAGATTGCTGAAACTTTAATTCGTGAATACTGGTAATTTAAGCGGCTGTATGTCATAAAGTTTTTATTACTGACGCCGTTAAAGATAAGAGCAAAGCGCGGGCAGAGAACAAGGGATGAAAAAAACGATTACAGGGCAAGTGTGTAAATATCTTTCGCTAACAACATTGTTACTGGTGAGTCTCAGTAGCAATGCATTGCCGTGGCAACAAGATGGCACCGTTATCAAAGGCCCTAAAGGTTCGGAAGCTGAAGATGTTCGTATTGGACAGGAACGTTACGGACCTATCTCAAGTACTGATACGCTCTGGGATATTGCTCGCCGTTATAAACCCCACTCCAGTGTCACCCAATACCAAACGATGGTCGCCATTGTTCAGGCTAATGACGAGGCCTTTGTCGATGGCAATATGAACCGTATGCTCGACGGTTTTTATTTGCGAATTCCGTCGTTACAAGAAATTCAAATGGTTAACCCGGAAGCTGCTCGTCGCCAAGTCGTGGTTGACGGTCAGTTGAAGGAAAAATCTCAGCAGCTCTCTGAAGTTGAACAAAGCACTCAGCGAACCAGAGAAGAGCAAGCGCAACTGCTGGAAGAAGCGAAAGCTCGTGCAGAGCAAGCTGTGCAAGAAGTTGAGCAACGACAAGAGCAAAACTTTGAGGATTTGCGAAACGAAGTTCGCAACTCTATGCAAACGGTTCAAAAAATGTATGACGAGAACCAGTCATTACAACAGCGCATCGATGCGCTAGCGGAACGTTTGGACGAGTTGGCACAAAGCGCAAGCAAAACGGATGAACTGGAAACTCAGTTCCAGCAAGTATTGGCTCAGCAACAAGAGCTTATTGAGCAGCAAGCGGCAATGCGTCAGGCCGAAGAAAACTCCGGTTTTGTGGACTGGTTGCAAAACCCGATAAATATGATGCTAGTGTCGATATTACCTGCCTTACTGATTATTGGCGGCGTTGTTTTATTCTTAATGAAACGCTCGTCAAAAAATAAAGATGAAGAGCCAGAAGTTGCCAGTAAGAAAGAGCTGAGTGAAGAAGAAGCGGCGGCTGAACTTGACAAAGAGTTAATGGGTGGAGCTCCGCAGAATGACGCTGGCGATGGCATTTTTGATATTGATGAGAGTCAGCAAATTGACGTCGATGAAGAAGATGACGGTGACGATTTAAGTGCTCTTGAAGCTGAGCTAAGCGGTTCTGGAAAGGCTGAGTCGGAAGAAGACTTCAGCATACAGCTGGATAATGAAGATGAAACCGCTCAGAGTCAGGAAAAGTCCAATGATGCTGAGAATACCGGCGATGACGATGACATTGACGAAGATGATAAGGCCGTGCTTCCAGATAACGATGATGACGCCGGTGAGCTGTCCCAGGAAGAACTCGATCGCTTGTTTGGCGAATCGGACGACGATGAAGAAGCGATCGATCTGTCTATTAGCGACGACGAGGTGGCTGATGAGGACGAAAGCGAAGCAACAGCTGAGCAAGCCAGTGACGAAAGCTCCGAGCCGGAACAAGAGGTTAGTGACGCGGTAGAAGATACTGAGTCGGAGTCGCTGGAGGCTCGAACTGAAACTTCTGAGAAAAGCGCTGCTGATGACTCTGCCGATGAGAAAGCGGATGAAGCTGAAGGCGAGTCAGATGATTTGCTGCCGGATGACTTTGATGACAGTGAAGTCGATGAGGTTTTAGCGGATTTAGGGCTGGGTGACGACTTCGAAGATGACGAAAGCTCCGAACAGCCAGATAGCAGCGGTGTCGCTGAAGAAGCTGACACTGAGGAAGCAGCGGATCCGGATGATATACTTGCTCAGTTTGAAGAGGATGCGTCAGCAGACAGTGAAGCGAAAGCCGAACCGAAAAACGAAGTCGATGACTCAGCCGATGAGACGATAGACGTTGATGGCGAAGAAGATGACCTCGAACAGCTTCTAAAAGAATCCGATGAAGTGACTCAGGCGCTCGATGACTTTGACGATGTCGAAGAGGAAGTTCCGGAGGACGATGAGGCATTGGATGAGGCGGAAAGTCAGGCCGATGAAGACCTGGAGTCGCTATTTGGTGGAGCGCCAGAGAATGAAGAAAAAACCTCTGAAACGGTTGACCAGTCTGCGAGTGAAACCGACGCTGAAGAACCAGATGATGCTGACTCATTCACGGCTAACGATGACGAAGACTATGTTGATATCGATTCGTTGATGGCTGAAGCCGATGAGGAAGATGAAGACGATGATCGTTATGAGTCGTCAGCAGTGAAAGACGTTTTACCTGACGAGGATGAGGCTCAGGAGGGTGAAGCCCCGGCCGACGATGATCCCGCTGGGCAACTCGATTTAGCGCGTGCTTATATCGAAATGGACGAGAAAGACGAAGCACGTGACATTCTTCAACAGCTGATAGATGGCGACGACGAAGCGCTTGCTGAAGAAGCTAAAGCTCTTAAAAACCGTTTAGATTCGTAAGGTTAAGTAGTATGCGAATAGCTTTGGGGCTGGAATATGATGGCAGCCAGTACTATGGTTGGCAACGACAGCGCGAAGTCATTAGTGTTCAGCAACATTTAGAAGACGCATTAAGTAAAGTTGCTAATGAAACCGTTGAAGTCACTTGTGCCGGCCGAACTGACGCAGGCGTTCATGCAACTGCGCAGGTTGTGCACTTTGACGTAGAAAGCGAGCGAAAAAATGCCGCCTGGACGCTAGGCGTCAATAGTAACTTACCAGATGGAATAGCCGTTCGTTGGGCAAAACCCGTTGCCGAAGACTTTAACGCCCGTTTCAGTGCAACTGCCAGACGCTATCGCTATATTATTGCGAACACGCGCTTGCGCCCGGGCATACACGCAGCAGGGGTCAGTCATTACCACCAACCGTTGAACGAACGCTTAATGCATGAAGCCGCTCAATCGTTAATCGGAGAGCACGACTTTACTTCCTTTCGGGCCGCTCAGTGCCAGTCCCATTCGGCCAATCGAAATGTCACGCGACTGGAAGTGACGCGTAAAGGCGACTTTGTCATCGTTGATATTAGTGCCAATGCGTTCCTTCATCACATGGTGCGTAATATTGTTGGTAGCCTTATTGTTATAGGCCAGGAGCAACAGCCAACCAGCTGGTTAAAAGAATTACTCGAACTAAAAGACCGCACACAGGCGGCAGCAACCGCGAAACCGGGCGGTTTGTACTTGGTGGCTGTGACGTATCCAGAGAGCTGGGGTATTCCAACCGCCACACCAGGACCGCTTTGGTTAGAGTGACTGTTATGACCTCTTTTCTTGATTGAATTGTGCTACCATGTAAGCTATTCCAATAAACTTATTAGAGCTGTAAGCCGAATACTATGAGCTGGATTGAAAGAATTCTCGCAAAGCCAAAAGTAAACAAGAGACGCGGTGTTCCAGAAGGGGTTTGGAGCAAGTGTACATCTTGTGACAACATTATTTATCGTGCCGACTTAGAGCGCAGTCTGGATGTGTGCCCTAAATGCGACCATCACATGCGTGTAACCGGTCGTCGTCGCCTGGATATCTTCCTGGATGAAGGCAACAGAGAAGAAATAGGTACGGATCTTGAACCTAAAGATGTCTTAAAATTTAAAGACTCGAAAAAGTATAAAGACCGTATTGCCGCTGCGCAGAAAAGTACCGGAGAAAATGACGCACTTATCGCTCAGAAGGGTGAGGTAAAAGGTGTGCCGTTGGTTGCCGTTGCTTTTGACTTCAACTTCATGGGCGGCTCAATGGCCTCTGTGGTTGGCGCTAAGTTTGTTAAAGCAGCTGAAGTTTGCCTGGAAAAACGCATTCCGTTGGTTTGCTTTTCCGCATCGGGCGGCGCTCGTATGCAGGAAGCCCTGATGTCATTGATGCAGATGGCAAAAACGTCAGCCGCACTAGCGCGGATGAGCGAAGAGGGTATTCCGTTTATTTCTGTATTGACGGATCCGACGATGGGTGGTGTCTCGGCGAGTTTAGCCATGTTAGGCGACATCCATATCGCTGAGCCTAAAGCGCTGATTGGTTTTGCGGGGCCTCGAGTGATTGAACAAACAGTTCGTCAAACATTACCGGAAGGTTTTCAGCGCGCAGAGTTTTTGTTGGAGCATGGCGCTATCGACATGATTGTTGATAGACGAGATATGCGTGACACAGTCGCGCGTTTGCTCGCCAAAATGCAGCATCTGCCTTCACCGGAAACGGCTGTAGAACCTCAACCTGAATCAGAATGAACGAAGCCTCTGAATACGTACCTGTAGCTTCTGATAAGCTGCAGGTATGGCTCGATTACCTCGAAAAACTTCACCCGTCGGAAATAGACTTGGGTCTGGAACGAGTGTCGCAAGTAGCTGCGAATGCAAATATCCTGACTCCTGCGCCGTATGTCATTACTGTTGGTGGAACCAATGGTAAAGGCTCAACAGTCTGTTACTTAGAAGAAATGCTATCGGCGGCAGGTTACAAAACCGCAGTGTACACCTCACCACATATTGTGAAGTATGAGGAGCGTGTGCGTATAAACCGAAGAATGTTGCCTGAACAACATCACGCCGGCGCTTTTGCCGCAATTAATGCGGCGCGAAAAGGGATATCGCTCACTTACTTTGAGTTTGGTACATTGGCGGCATTACAGCTTATAAAGCAGGCCGAAGTTGACGTAGCGATACTGGAAGTTGGTTTAGGGGGACGCTTGGATGCCGTGAACTGCGTTGACCCGGATGTATCGGTCGTTACTAGTGTCGGCATTGACCACATTGCTTTTCTCGGTGATAACCGAGAACAAATTGGTCGGGAAAAAGCAGGCATAGCACGGGCAGGTAAGCCGTTGATTTGCGGCGATGCTACCCCCCCTCAATCAATAAAGACCTCGGCTGAAAACATAGGCGCCAAACTCTTCCAGGTAGGAAAAGATTTTTTCAGAAAGGAGTTTGAAAAAGAATGGGAGTATCGCAGTCATCGAGTGTATGCTCGCCACCTGCCTAAGCCCCAGCTTCCTTTAATTAATGCATCGACCGCTATCGCCGCTATTGAGCAGTTGCCACTGCCGGTCGGTCTCGATGCGATTAAAATGGGCCTGATTTCAGCCGCTTTACCAGGTCGAATGCAGGTTACGAAATATAATGGTGTCGACGTGCTTTTAGATGTCGCACACAACCCGCAGGCTGCTGCTTATGCTGCAACCTACATAGCTTCTAATTATAAGGGGCAGCGAGTCTACGCCGTTATTGGGATGCTCTCAGATAAGGATCATGCTGGAGTTAAAGCGGCATTAGAGCAGAACATTTCTGAGTGGTTTGTTGGTACACTCAACGAACATCGTGGTGAACAAGCCGGGCAATTAGTAAAAAACATGAAGCTGACGGATAATTACCAAGTGTTTGACGATGTGAATGCGGCTTTTGAGGGCGCAATAGCAAAAGCAAAAGAATGTGATGACAAGCCTCTGGTTTTCGTGTTCGGCTCGTTTTACACTGTGTCCAGCGTTAATCAAATAACAGTGGGAGCATGACCTTGGCCAGTCCTCTACAAAACCGTCTTGTGGGTACTTTAATACTTGTCGCTTTAGCGGTCATTATTATTCCTGAAGTATTGGATGGAAAAAAAGAGCAGCCAGTTGATCCTATTGAAACTATTCCCCTGAAACCAGAATCTGAAGAGGCATTACAACAACCTAATGCCTTGTCAGATGAATTGGTTGCTGAGCCAGTAGAAGAAGAGCAACCCCAAGAAGAGACTGAGGTGACAGCAGAGGCTGCAGAGCCTATTGCTGAGAATAAGGGGCTTAAAGCACCACCAAGAGAACCGGTCGAAGCAGAAATTGATGGTAAAGCCTGGATTATTCAACTGGGGGCGTTTAGTAAAGAAGAGAGCGTCAAAAAGCTCGTCGAGCAACTCAGAGGTAGAGGTTACGCGGCTTACTCAGAAAAGTCAGCTAGCGGCAACATAACGCGCTTACTTATTGGGCCGGATACCTCTGAAGCTGAGCTTGAGAAGCAACTGGCGCCGCTCAAGGAGCTGACAGGACTCAATGGCAAAATCATGACGTACAAGCCATAAAAAAATGCAATATGTGTGTAAAAAACTCACAATTATGCACCTGTTCTGTTAAAATCCACGCCGTCTTTTGCGCAGCAACTGTGAGTGCTTATGGTCTGGATTGACTATGCCATTATCATTGTTATTGGCCTGTCCTCAGTAATTAGCTTAGTTCGAGGCTTTGTCAAAGAAGCCGTGTCTCTGGCAATTTGGATATCTGCATTTTTCATTGCCAGTTACTTTTACCAAGACTTAGCTGTTTACTTCACTGGTATTGAGCAACCCATGCTCAGAAACGCCGCTGCCATAGCCGCTTTGTTCGTTGCGACGCTTATTATTGGCGCAATTCTTAACTACATTATCTCAAAACTGGTTCAACATACCGGGCTATCTGGAACAGACAGGGTGCTTGGGCTGGTTTTTGGTGCGCTCAGAGGCCTGCTTATTGTCAGCGCGCTGCTGTTCTTTATTGACTCATTCACGCCGCTCTCTTCCAGCGAGTGGTGGCAAAATTCGTTACTCATTCCTCATTTCGGACTCTTTATTCAATGGTTCTTCAGTTATCTGGAGAACAGCTCGAGTTTTTTAGTCCCTCAACCTGTATAGAATGGTGAAAAGACATGTGTGGTATTGTTGGTATTGTTGGTAAGCAACCGGTTAACCAAGCGCTTTATGACGGCTTAACCATGCTTCAGCATCGGGGGCAGGATGCCGCAGGCATTATGACCGTTGATGAGCACAATACGCTGCGTTTGCGTAAGGCAAACGGTTTAGTTCGGGATGTTTTCCATACCCGTCATATGCACCGCTTATCCGGTACCGTGGGTATTGGCCACGTTCGCTACCCAACAGCTGGCAGCTCAAGCTCCGCAGAGGCACAGCCATTTTATGTGAATTCGCCATTTGGTATTGCAATGGCACATAACGGCAACCTGACAAATGCGGCAGATGTGCATGAGCATTTGTTTAAAACCGCCCGCCGTCATATTAATACCACCTCAGACTCAGAGATTTTACTGAACGTCTTTGCTAACGAATTGGATAAAAATGACAGTTTAACGCTGAACGATGATGACATCTTCAGAACGGTAACGGCTGTCCACCGTAAAGTTCGCGGCGCTTATGCAGTGGTTGCAATGATCATTGGACATGGTTTAGTCGCGTTTCGTGACCCTTGGGGCATTCGACCTCTGGCGCTTGGTAAGCGTGACACCGAAGACGGTGAGGAATACATTGTTGCGTCTGAAAGTGTTGCTATCGACGGCACCGGATTCAAGTACGTACGTGATGTTGAACCGGGCGAAGCCATTTTTATTACCAATGACGGCAAGCTGTATTCCCGTCAATGTGCAGACAAGCCGATGCACTGTCCATGTATTTTTGAGTACGTTTATTTTGCCCGTCCAGATTCGTTCATTGACGGCATATCGGTCTACGCCAGCCGTGTGAACATGGGACGTAAACTGGGCGAGAAACTTAAGCGAGACTACGCCGACTTGGAGATTGATGTCGTCATTCCTATTCCTGAGACGAGCTGTGATATTGCTCTGGAAATAGCGAGTGTGCTCGACTTACCGTATCGTCAGGGCTTTGTAAAAAACCGTTATATTGGTCGTACGTTCATTATGCCGGGGCAGACACAGCGTCGTAAGTCTGTACGTCGTAAGCTCAACGCCATTAGCGCCGAGTTTAAAGGCAAAAATGTTCTGTTAGTGGATGACTCTATCGTTCGTGGCACAACCTCTGAGCAGATTATTGAGATGGCTCGTGAAGCCGGTGCTAAGAAGGTTTACTTTGCTTCAGCAGCGCCGGAAATTCGCTTCCCGAATGTTTATGGTATTGATATGCCGAGCGCAAACGAGTTAATTGGCCATGGTCGTGAAGCTATCGAAATTCGCGACATGATTAAGGCCGACGGCTTGATTTATCAAGACCTTGATGACTTAGTCGCAGCCGTAGGTGAAGAGAACACGTCAATTAAACGTTTTGAAACCTCAGTGTTTAGCGGTGAATATGTGACTGGCGATGTAAACCAAGAGTATCTGGATAAGCTGCACGCGGCTCGTAATGATACCGCAAGAGCAGAAAGAGAAGGCTCTGAAGACGCGAACTTGGAGCTGCATAACGACAACGATTAATGGCTTCGTTGCGGTTAAAAGAAAGGGCGCTGAGGAATATCCCCAGCGCCTTTTTTATTGAGGTGTTTTAAATGAATTAGTCTCGTTGGAATGCGTAGACTGAACCTAATTTCAATATTTGAGTTAACTCATCCAAAGCGGCACGAGACTCTTCTAATAAAGCGGGATCTTTCAAATCATCAACGGCTAACTCATCGCGGTAGTGCTTGTTAACCCACTGGTTTAGCCGATCAAACAAGGCGTCTGACATTAAGCAGTTCTGGTTAGCTGCTGAGATTTCTTCGTCATTCATGG
Organism: Idiomarina sp. 29L; assembly: GCF_004123135.1. Taxonomy (NCBI): domain Bacteria; kingdom Pseudomonadati; phylum Pseudomonadota; class Gammaproteobacteria; order Alteromonadales; family Idiomarinaceae; genus Idiomarina; species Idiomarina sp. 29L. The sequence goes on from NZ_SDJS01000001.1 coordinate 176,107, forward strand.
CAACACGAAGGCGCAAACAAGCAGGGCCGCCGCCATTACGCATACTTTGTTTTACGTCGAAAAATTTCACGTGCTTGATTGGACCACCCTGGCTAACAAGACCATCCAAATAACGTTTAACCCGAGGGTTTTCTTCACATTCGGTTGGCGCAATAATTGTCATTTCACCGTTAGGTGGAGTGATGAGCTGAGTGTTAAACAGGTAAGTGCTTACTGCGTCTTCCACACTCACATCGTCCGTTGCGACTTTAATAAAGTGTAGCTCGCCTTCGTTGCCGAATTTTTTCTGAATTTCAGCCAGTTTAGTGTCGGTGTCTGCGAACGCTTGTTCGTGGTAGAAAAGGACATTCTGGTTACCGACTGCAATAACGTCGTTATGGAATACGCCTTGGTCAATAACGTCGGGATTTTGTTGCATAAATACGGTGTTGTCTTCACTTAAACCGTGTAAACGAGCGATTGCTTGAGACGCTTCCAAAGTTTGTCGTGCTGGGTAACGTTTGGGTGCTGGTTTAGAGCTGTCAAATGCATGGCGACCATAAACAAAAAGCTCGACACCCGCATGGCCGTACTCGTTACATAAACGAGTGTGGTTAGCGGCACCTTCATCACCAAAGTGCTCGTTGTCCGGTAAATGTTTATGATGCTCGAAGTAACGGGCGTTTTCGAACATAGCCTGCAGTATACGACCGCTGGTTTCAGGCTCGAGTGAACGGTGATACTTATTGGTTAGGTTAGCTGGAGTAAAGTGAACCTTACCGTTAGCGGTATCGGCGCTGGGGGATACCGTTGCTGCGTTGGCTGTCCACATGCTTGAGGCTGAACAAACAGCCTGGAAAATAGCGGGTGCTTCGGAAGCGGCTTTATAAAGCACTTCTGCGTCTGTACCGGTAAAGCCTAAACGACGCAATGCGTGTGTATCAGGGCGTTCCTGTGGCGCAAGCACACCTTGTTTCATTCCCATATCGTGCAACGCTTTCATTTTTCTTAAGCCTTGCAGTGCCGCATCTTTAGGACTGGATGACGCTTTAGCATTTGCTAACGAGGCGACATTGCCAAAAGACAGCCCGGCGTAATTATGGGTTGGGCCGACTAAACCGTCGTAGTTGACTTCAAAGTGTTCCATGCTCACTAGGATTACTCCTGCACATTATGTGCACCTGCTCATTGAATTTGTACACATTATACTGTTTTAAAATGCCCTTGAAAGCCTTTATTTTAAAGCCTTTTCTGAAAGCCTGCGTGTTTTGACTGTTTATTTAATTTGTGCGAATTTTTATCAAAAAGAACGAATCATGGTTGTTTCTCGTAACGATAACCGATATACCTAAAAAAGGCCGCTGAAGAACAATTGCCCTTGTAATTTATATCTTTAGCACGTATATACACGGTCATCTATAACAAGAGAACGATTATTCTATGGCTAAATCGCTCGTCATTGTCGAGTCTCCGGCAAAAGCCAAAACCATTAATAAGTACTTAGGTAAGGACTTTGTGGTTAAGTCCAGTGTTGGTCACGTGCGTGATCTGCCAACACGTGCGACTGAAACGGTAAAAAGTAAGCCGGCAGCAGAAGTTCGCAAAATGTCGCCTGAAGCTAAAGCGAAGTATCAAAAGGAGCGTGACTATAAACGCTTAATCGCTCGTATGGGGATTGATCCTGAAAACAACTGGGAAGCCCATTACGAAGTACTTCAGGGAAAAGAGAAAGTCGTTAAAGAACTCAAACAGCTGGCGAAAAAGTCAGATGAAATTATTCTCGCAACGGATTTGGACCGCGAAGGGGAGGCAATAGCCTGGCACTTGCGGGAATTAATTGGTGGCGAGGACGACCGCTTTAAGCGTGTGGTATTTAACGAAATTACCAAAAATGCCATTCAGGAAGCATTTAAACACCCGGCACAATTAAACACGGACCGTGTTAATGCTCAGCAAACGCGACGCTTTTTAGATCGTGTGGTAGGTTTCATGGTGTCGCCGCTCTTGTGGAAAAAGGTTGCAAGAGGTTTGTCTGCCGGACGAGTACAGTCAGTCGCTGTACGCTTGGTAGTCGAGCGCGAGCGCGAAATTAAAGCTTTTGTACCGGAAGAATACTGGGATGTTTATGCCGACTTGGCCAGCACGGCGAACGACAAGTTTCGCATGCAGGTGGTGAAAGAGTCAGGTAAGAACTTCCGCCCGGTCAATGAAAAAGAAACCAATAAAGCCTTAAATTTATTGAAAGGCGCAGACTACGAGATAACTTCTCGTGAAGATAAACCGACTTCCAGCAAACCTGGTGCGCCTTTTATTACGTCGACCCTGCAACAGGCGGCGAGTACTCGCTTAGGTTTTGGTGTTAAGAAAACGATGATGCTTGCACAGCGTCTTTATGAGGCTGGACACATCACTTATATGCGTACCGACTCAACGAATTTGAGTTCAGAAGCGGTTAGCGCCTGTCGTGATCTCATTGAAAATGAATTCGGTAAAAAGTACTTACCAGAGTCAGCGAATCGTTATGGCGCAAAAAGTAATGCTCAGGAAGCGCACGAGGCGATACGTCCGTCCGATGTAAAAATAAAGGCGTCCTCACTGTCGTCAATGGATAGGGACGCACAGCGTCTGTACGAGCTCATTTGGCGTCAATTCGTTGCGTGTCAAATGACACCGGCGAAATACGATAGCACGACTTTAATCGCGACTGCCGGCGACTTTGAATTAAAGGCGCGCGGTCGAGTAATGCGTTTTCCGGGTTGGACGAAAGTCATGCCTCCGTCGTCGAAAAAAGACGGAGATACTAACTTACCAGACTTGAAGAAAGGCGACTCACTGTCACTCGAACAGTTAGAGCCTGAGCAGCATTTTACTAAGCCTCCGGCTCGATACAGTGAAGCTTCCCTGGTTAAAGAACTAGAGAAGCGCGGTATTGGTCGACCATCGACGTATGCGTCAATTATTTCAACCATTCAGGATCGTGGCTATGTGCGTGTTGAAAGCCGTCGTTTCTTTGCCGAGAAGATGGGAGAAATCGTCAATGATCGGCTGATTGAAAATTTCACCGAGTTAATGAATTACAACTTTACGGCTGAAATGGAACAGGCGCTTGATGACATTGCAGCCGGAAAACGCCAATGGAAAGAGACGCTGGACAGCTTCTATGAGGACTTCAAACAGCGCCTTGAAAAAGCGGAGCTGGATCCAGCTGAAGGTGGTATGCGTGAAAATAGCGTTGTCATGACCGATATTGACTGTCCGGAGTGCGGCCGCAAAATGGGCATTCGTACGGCATCAACCGGTGTTTTCCTTGGCTGCTCCGGTTATAACCTGCCGCCGAAAGAACGCTGTACTAAGACAATAAACCTGACACCCGGCGAAGAAGCGATAGAAGTTACCGACGAAGAGGAGCGCGAAACTGAAGCCTTACGCGCCAAGAAACGCTGTCCAAAATGCGGTACAGCAATGGACAGCTATTTAATTGACGAAAAACGTAAGTTGCATGTATGCGGTAACAACCCAACGTGTGATGGCCAGTTGCTTGAGCAGGGTAAGTTCAGAATTAAAGGCTATGACGGCCCGACAATTGAGTGTGACAAGTGCGGTTCGGAAATGCAGTTGAAAAACGGGCGTTTTGGTAAGTACTTCGGTTGTACCAATAGTGAGTGTAAGAATACTCGTAAGTTGCTTCGAAATGGTGAGCCTGCGCCACCAAAAGAGGATCCAGTACCGTTACCGGAATTACCGTGTGAGGATTCGGACGCCTACTTTGTGCTGCGTGACGGCGCTTCTGGTATCTTTTTATCAGCAAATACTTTTCCGAAATCTCGAGAAACGCGAGCGGTTACGGTAAAAGAGTTGGCCCGTTTTAAAGATCGTCTACCGAAAAAGTTTCTGTACCTGGCTGACGCTCCGCAGGAAGACGACGACGGTAACGACGCTATTGTTCGATTCTCGCGGAAAAACAAAGAGCAGTACGTGGTAACAGAAGTGAATAAAAAACAAACGGGTTGGAAAGCCTTTTACCGTGACGGTAAATGGACTGTTGACGCTAAGTAGTAAAAGGCTCACGAGCCAATACTCAGTTGGCTTATAGCCTGGCGTAAACGTGCTCCGTATAATGCGCGGGTGTCAAAGGTAAGACACCGCACGTTGGACACGGAGGTCCCATGTTATCGTCTAAGTTAGACATAGCACTTCCCGCTGCTTCCTCAGCAGCGGGTTTTTCTTTTTTTACCCTAAAAAAATACTCTCGCGGTCAGGCAAGTATTGAGCTCATTGTTGTTTGGCCGATACTAGTGAGTTTTGTTTTTTTGATTGTTCAGGCGCTTATTATTTGGTGGTCTCAACAAACACTGATGGTCGCTAATCAATACACGGTTCGGGCCGGAGCTATTAATCACGGTCATTACCAGACCATGGTAACGACGCTTATAACTGGGATGGCGGGTTTAGAGCCTCAGCTTGATCAGGACAACCTGGCATACGCCGCTACGTTAGCTATGGCGAAACAACGTCTGCACTTCACGCGCTTTGCGCAACTCGACATTTTGTCTCCGACACCACAAGACTTTCGTGAGTATGCCGAGGAACGCTGGGATTATGATTTAGAACGAGATATTACCGAAATAGCGGTGGATCATTATCATGCTCGGTATGACGAAAATACGCCGATAGAATGGCACGAGGCCAGAGTGTTAAGGATAAAAACAGACTGGTGTCTGCCGCTAAAAATTCCACTTGTCGCTGAAATGTTGAGTTCTGCGCAACAATTTTTAAGTGGCTCCAGTGCAGTTCGTTACTGCAAACTCAGGGAGGGTATGAGTGAGTATCCATTATGGGCATTAACAGATACCGCTCAGCACTCTTTGCAGAGCGGCTTCCGAAGATAATGACTGAATTACTTTCGCTTGTCGTGATAATCGACACAGGCTTGCAGGGTATTTTCAATTAGCGAAGCAACTGTCATAGGGCCGACACCGCCAGGTACCGGCGTAATCCAGCCGGCGCGTTCCGCTGCGGTCTCAAATTCGACGTCGCCGGTTAGGCGTCCATCAGGCAATCGGTTCATGCCAACATCAATCACAATAGCGCCGGGCTTGACCCATTCTCCCGGAATAAACTCAGGCTTACCTACGGCAACAACCAAAATATCCGCGCGCTTAACGTGCTCCGATAAGTCATTGGTGAAGCGGTGACAAACTGTCGTAGTTGCACCAGCCAGCAGCAGCTCCAGGCTCATAGGACGCCCGACGATGTTGGAAGCGCCTACAACGACAGCGTTGAGCCCATGCAAATCAACTTGGGTATGCTCAAGCAAGGTGATAATACCTTTGGGTGTGCATGGACGTAGCGCCGGAATACGTTGCGACAGACGTCCTACATTGAAAGGGTGGAAACCGTCGACGTCTTTATCAGGGCGAATTCTCTCTAAAATAGGGGTTGCGTCAAGACCGGCGGGTAGAGGCAACTGAACCAAAATGCCGTCGACTTCGTCGTCGTTATTCAGTTGGTCAATTAATGCTTCAAGTTTCTCTTGACTCGCTGTCGCCGGCAAGTCGTAGGCAAAGGAGCGAAAGCCGACTTCTTCACACGCGCGTCGTTTGTTGCCTACGTAAACCTCCGAAGCGGGATCTGCACCAACAAGCACAACGGCCAGACCGGGTGCTCTTAGGCCGGATTCAAGCCTTTCCTGAACTTGCTGCTTGACCGACTGACGTACGGCACTGGCGATAGCTTTACCATCAATAATTTGAGCTGACATAACGAGATTCCAAACCTGAGAGAATTCAAGACGATATAGGCTGTTTATTGTAACGTTATTTCACCGTTAATGTCACCGATTGTTGGATAACTCAGCAGGTTGTTTTAAAAGTAGCCAGTCGAGCGCTATTCCGGAAAAAAAGTTTGACGCTGGCATAATCAGCAGGTAATATTCGCCCCCGTTGTCAGCCAGCAATAACGATTTAGACGCTGGTTGTGACAGGGCTTTCAGAGAGTTCGGCGAGTAGCGCAGTTTGGTAGCGCACTTGGTTTGGGTCCAAGGGGTCGCTGGTTCGAATCCAGTCTCGCCGACCATTCTCTTGACGGCAGCGTAAGGTTCGAAGTGCGCCCGTAGCTCAGCTGGATAGAGCAACGGCCTTCTAAGCCGTCGGTCGCAGGTTCGAATCCTGCCGGGTGCGCCAGAACGCGCCAAAGAAAATCACTCAGTGGTGGGTGTAGCTCAGTTGGTAGAGCCCCGGATTGTGATTCCGGTTGTCGTGGGTTCAAGTCCCATCATCCACCCCATTTCTTTATTTCCCATTATTAGTTCGGCGAGTAGCGCAGTTTGGTAGCGCACTTGGTTTGGGTCCAAGGGGTCGCTGGTTCGAATCCAGTCTCGCCGACCATCATTTCTTCATGATCAAATACTTCAATAGTTGCGTAATGCGCCAATAAGGCTAAGCTTATTAGTATCGTTGCTATCAATTGGAGGGCATGATCATGGCAGATTTTGAAACCTGTATGCGCAATCCAGCGGGTTCTTTTCACGAGCCAGAAGATGTGATGAACCGCACTGATTTTAGTAAAGAGCAGAAACTTAAGATATTAAAGCAGTGGCGTTACGACGAATATGAAACGGAAGTGGCGGACCAGGAAAATATGGGCGCTGACAAGCCGGATAAACTGGGCGAAATTAATAACTTAATTCTGCAACTAGAAGAGTAATTACATAAGAACGCGCGCTGCTGCGTGCGTTCTCCCCGTTTTTTACTAAAACCCTCTCGACTCTTAGCTATCACCTCGCTATAATGCTGCGTCATTTTTAAAGGTCAACGCCGTTGCCGTATCTCATTTTTATAATGATAAACAGATGCGAGCGACATTCATTGATTGAAACCGAGGTAATGAAGCAATGCAGGTTTCTGTAGAGACAACTCAAGGTTTAGAACGCCGCGTGACAATCACTGTCCCGGCAGATGCAATTGATAGCGAAGTAAAACGCTTATTGAAAGAAGAATACCGTCACCGCCGCGTGAACGGTTTCCGTAAGGGCAAAATCCCACCAAATGTTTTACAAAAAATGTTTGGTCGCGAAGCGCGCTCACGCGCAGCTTCAAGCGTTATGCAGAGCAAGTATTTTGAAGCGGTAATGCAGGAAAAATTGAACCCTGCTGGCGCACCTGCAATTGAACCTAAAGTTAATGAGCCAGGTAAAGATCTTGAATTCACGGCGACTTTTGAAGTGTATCCAGAAGTTGAAGTGAAAGATTTAGACAAAGTGAAAGTTGAGAAGCCTGCGGTTGAAGTTACTGACAAAGACGTTGATAACATGCTTGAAACCTTGCAAAAACAACATGCAAGCTGGAAAGAAGTTAAGCGTAAGTCTAAGAAAGGTGATCGCGTCACTATGGACTTTGTCGGCTCTATCGACGGTGAAGAATTTGAAGGCGGTAAAGCTGACGACTTCGCTTTAGAGTTAGGCGAAGGCCGTATGATTCCTGGCTTTGAGGACCAAATTAAAGGCATAAAGGCAGGTGAAGAGAAGACCATTGAAGTCACTTTCCCTGAGGACTATCACGCCGAAAACTTGAAAGGTAAAGACGCTCAGTTCGTTGTTACTGCTAAGAAAGTTGAAGAGCGTGAGCTGCCTGAACTGAACGACGAATTCGTTGCTATGTTCGGTGTGAAAGAAGGCGGTGTAGACGCACTGAAAGATGAAGTTCGTAAAAACATGGAACGCGAACTGAAAAATGCAGTGAAGTCGAAGGTGAAAGAGCAAGTGTTGAAAGGTCTTGTTGAAACTAACGACGTTGAAATGCCAAAAGCAATGATTGATCAGGAAATTGATCAACTGCGCAAGCAGGCTGCACAGCGCTTTGGCGGTAACGCAGACCAAATGCCTGAACTTCCGGCAGAACTGTTTGAAGAACAAGCGAAAGAACGTGTCAAAGTTGGCTTACTGCTAGGTGAAGTTATTCGTTCAAACGAACTTAAAGCTGATGACGAAAAAGTAGACGAAATTATTGCGACTGCGGCGTCTGCGTATGAAGATCCGCAAGAAGTTGTTGAGTACTACAAGTCTAATAACGACATGATGCAGCAAGTTCGTAACTTGGCGTTAGAAGAACAAGCAATCGATTTGGTTTTGGAAAAAGCGTCAGTCAAAGATAAAAAAGCAAGCTTTGACGACATTATGAATCCAAAACAACAATAATGTCAGCGTGAGTCCTTGACGGGGCACGCCACAGCTTGGTTTAATGGCTCGTATGACCTCATACGAGCCATTTTTATTTCAGGAGCTTTATAAAACATGTCGAGCGATATTCAGGATCCGATGGCACAGCTAGTCCCTATGGTTGTCGAACAGACATCAAAAGGGGAGCGCTCTTATGATATTTATTCGCGCTTATTAAAAGAACGCGTTATTTTTTGTTGTGGTCAGGTGGAAGACCACATGGCTAATCTCATTGTGGCTCAGCTTTTATTTTTAGAATCTGACAACCCTGACAAAGATATTTATCTTTATATCAATTCACCCGGTGGTGTTGTGACAGCAGGTATGGCGATTTACGACACCATGCGCTTTATTAAGCCTGATGTGAGTACCGTTTGCATGGGACAAGCGGCTAGCATGGGCGCGTTTTTGCTTGCCGGTGGCGCAAAAGGTAAGCGTTATTGTTTGCCAAATTCTCGCGTTATGATTCACCAACCATTAGGTGGTTTCCAGGGGCAAGCATCAGACTTTGAAATTCATGCGAAGCAAATTTTGGATCTGAAAGAACGCCTGAACCGTATGTTATCTGAGAACACCGGGCAAGATTACGATAAAGTGGCAAGAGATACGGATCGTGACCACTTCCTGGCAGCCGAAGAAGCGGTTGATTACGGCCTGGTTGACGGTATTTTAAGTCAACGCGGCGAAGAAGCCTAAGTTGTATTTGTGGTAGGAGAGTAGAATGACGGATAAGTCCAAAGGCGACGACGACAAACCGCTATACTGCACATTCTGCGGTAAAAGTCAGCATGAAGTGAAAAAACTGATTGCTGGGCCGTCTGTGTTTATTTGTGATGAATGCGTAGAACTTTGTAACGATATTCTCAAAGAAGAAATTCATCAGCTTGCTCCGGTACCCGACCAAGAAGAGTTACCGGTACCGAAAGCGATAAGAAAGCATTTGGACGATTACGTAATTGGTCAGGACCGTGCCAAAAAAGTCTTGTCGGTTGCTGTGTACAATCACTACAAGCGCTTACGCAATTCGGGTAAAGGTAAAGACCAGGTTGAGTTAGGTAAGAGTAATATTTTGCTGATAGGTCCAACGGGCTCAGGTAAAACTTTCCTGGCGGAAACCTTAGCGCGTTATTTGGACGTGCCATTTACCATGGCCGATGCAACCACGCTGACAGAAGCGGGGTATGTCGGTGAAGATGTTGAAAACATTATTCAGAAGCTGCTTCAAAAATGTGATTACGATGTTGAAAAAGCTGAGCGCGGTATTGTTTACATCGATGAAATTGACAAAATTTCACGCAAGTCTGAAAACCCATCCATTACTCGTGATGTCAGTGGCGAGGGCGTGCAGCAGGCGCTGCTTAAACTAATTGAGGGGACCGTCGCATCAGTGCCACCTCAAGGTGGGCGCAAACATCCGCAGCAGGAGTTTCTGCAGGTCGATACCTCTAAAATTCTGTTCATTTGTGGTGGTGCGTTTGCGGGCTTAAATAAAGTGATTGAGCAACGCTTGTCGACCGGAACTGGGATAGGTTTTGGTGCTGAAGTAAAAAGCAAAGAACAGAGCAAAGAAGGCGAGATTATTGCGCAAGTTGAGCCGGAAGACTTGGTTCGCTATGGCTTAATTCCTGAATTTATTGGTCGTTTGCCTGTCGTTGCTACGCTTGATGAGCTGGATGAAGCCGCGTTGGTTGAAATACTTAAAGAGCCTAAAAATGCATTAACGAAACAATACGCTGCCTTGTTCGACATGGAAGACGTTGAGTTAGAATTCCGTGACGACGCACTAAGAGCGATTGCCAAGAAGGCGATGGCACGCAAAACCGGTGCGCGTGGTTTGCGCTCAATTGTTGAAAGCGTTTTACTAAGCACTATGTACGAGTTGCCGTCGATTGAAGGTGTTGTCAAAGTGGTTGTCGATGAGTCGGTTATTGCCGGTGAATCTGACCCTATTCTGATTTACGCGAATCAGAAGAAGGATAAGCAAGCCTCGGGCGAGTAGCTTAAATTGCATTAAAAGTAATCAACAAAAGGGCCATTTGGCCCTTTTTTTCTGTTAAGGATTGAACTTTAGCCGAAAGACCGCATATAACAGAGTAAACCAAGGTCGGGAGAAAAGATTAATGAGCGAAGAACGCACCGAACAATTAACGATGCCAGTTCTGCCGTTGCGCGATGTAGTGGTTTACCCGCATATGGTAATTCCACTGTTTGTAGGCAGGGAAAAGTCAATTCGCTGTTTACAAGCTGCCATGGATGCAGACAAGCAGGTTTTTTTGGCTGCGCAAAAAGACGCATCAATAGATGAGCCGGAAAAAGACGATATTTACCAAGTTGGCACGGTTGCAACGATTTTGCAGCTGTTGAAGCTGCCTGACGGTACTGTAAAGGTACTGGTCGAAGGTAAACAACGCGCTCAGTTAGATGAATTAAAAGACAGCGAAGAGTATTTTGAAGCGAATATTCATTACCTCGCCGCTGAAGCTTTGTCCGAGAAAGAAGAAGAGGTGCTGATTCGTTCTGCACTTAATCAGTTTGAAGGATACGTCAAACTCAACAAGAAAATTCCACCGGAAGTGCTGACCTCGTTGTCCGGCATTGAAGATTTGGATCGTCTGGCAGATACCATGGCTGCGCATATGCCGCTGAAGCTGGCAGAAAAGCAAGCCGTGCTTGAAATTACGGACGTGCGTGAACGCATTGAGCACCTGATGGCGCTGATGGAAGGCGAAATTGATATTCTCCAGGTTGAAAAGCGCATTCGCAGTCGTGTGAAAAAGCAGATGGAGAAGAGTCAGCGCGAGTATTATTTGAATGAGCAAATGAAAGCCATTCAAAAAGAGCTAGGTGAGAGCGAAGACGGCGTTGATGAATTTGAGCAGCTGCAGAAAAAAATAGACGACGCGCAAATGCCGGCTGAGGCGAAAAAGAAAACCGAAGCCGAGCTGCAGAAGCTGAAAATGATGTCACCTATGTCGGCTGAAGCCACGGTTGTGCGGGGCTATATTGACTGGATGGTGGCAGTACCATGGAAAAAGCGTTCACGCATTAAGAAAGACTTGGCCAATGCTGAAAAAATTCTCGACGCCGATCACTACGGTTTAGAGAAGGTAAAAGAGCGCATCATTGAATACCTCGCGGTGCAACAGCGCACGACCAAAGTTAAGGGGGCGATATTGTGCTTAGTCGGTCCGCCGGGCGTGGGTAAAACCTCGCTGGGTCAATCGATAGCGAAAGCGACAGGTCGTCAGTACGTTCGCATGGCCTTAGGTGGCGTTCGCGATGAAGCCGAAATTCGTGGTCACCGTCGTACTTACATAGGTTCAATGCCTGGTAAGCTGATTCAGAAAATGTCGAAAGTAGGGGTTCGCAACCCGCTATTTCTACTGGATGAAATTGATAAAATGTCGGCGGATATGCGTGGTGATCCGGCTTCTGCGTTATTGGAAGTGCTGGATCCAGAGCAAAACGTGAACTTTAACGACCATTATCTGGAAGTTGATTACGATCTTTCAGACGTTATGTTTGTTGCCACGTCAAACAGTATGAACATTCCTGCGCCGTTACTGGATCGTATGGAAGTCATTCGCTTATCAGGCTATACCGAAGACGAAAAGCTGAACATTGCCAAGCGCCATTTACTGCCGAAGCAAATTGAGCGTAACGGCCTTAAGAAAAAAGAAATTACCGTTGATGATAGCGCGATTATTGGCATCATCCGTTATTACACGCGTGAAGCGGGTGTTCGTAACCTTGAACGTGAATTGTCACGTCTTTGCCGTAAAGCGGTAAAAACAATTCTGCTCGATAAATCGATAACGCACGTCGAAATTAATGGCGACAATCTAAGTGATTACTTAGGTGTGCAACGGTTTGACTATGGTAAAGCAGAAGAAGCTAACCAAGTGGGTCAAGTCACAGGACTCGCCTGGACGGAAGTGGGTGGCGACCTGCTGACTATAGAGGCAACGAATGTCGCCGGTAAAGGAAAAACTACCAGCACCGGCTCATTGGGCGATGTCATGCAAGAGTCCATTCAAACAGCTTTGACGGTTGTTCGTAGCCGTGCAGATAAGCTGGGTATTGCCGAAGACTTCCATGAGAAGCGCGATATTCACGTTCATGTACCTGAAGGGGCAACGCCGAAAGATGGACCTAGCGCCGGTATTGCGATGGTCACCGCTATGGTGTCGTCGCTTACAGGTAAGCCAGTGCGTTCTGATGTGGCTATGACCGGTGAAATTACCTTGCGCGGTGAAGTGCTGGCTATTGGGGGCTTAAAAGAAAAACTCCTGGCAGCGCACCGTGGCGGTATTAAACACGTGTTGATACCAAAAGATAACGAGCGTGATTTAAAAGAAATCGCCGACAACGTCAAGGAAGACTTGGTTATCCAGCCGGTGAAGTGGATAGACGAAGTGCTTGATGTGGCGTTGGTGAAGGATTAACTTTAGCGGTAATACTAAAGTCATATTTGGACGGTAGAATGCGGTCTGCAGGTGCGAATTTAGCCCTCAGCCCGCATTTTTTCGTTAAAAAGTGCGTAAAAAGGGTTTTCAATCTGTAAGACTGTGGTAGCCTAAGGTTCATAGCTACTTCTGAGGGGACTCTCAGAGGAGCTGGGAAAGAAATACGTTCGGTAATAAACGTGCTTGAACAATAATATCAACCTTGATATAAACGTTGTCGGCCCATTTAAAACCGAATGGAACCACGGAAACTTGATAATAACAATCTAAGGGGATGATACTGTGAACAAGTCTCAGCTTATTGACAAAATCGCGGCAGGTGCAGATATTTCTAAGGCTGCTGCTGGTCGTGCTCTGGACTCAATGATCGATGCAGTAACTGATGCTCTGAAAAAAGATGACCAAGTCGCATTAGTTGGCTTCGGTACATTTAGTGTACGTGAGCGTTCTGCTCGCACTGGTCGTAACCCACAAACTGGTGAGACCATTCAGATCGCTGCAGCTAAAGTACCTTCTTTCAAAGCAGGTAAAGCACTGAAAGACGCAGTAAACTAAGAAAGGCGCGTTAGCGCTTTTTTATTGAATTAAATAGTAACCCGGGGTTTAAAACCTCGGGTTATTTTTTATCTGAAGGGTGAGTTTTGCGACGAATCTACTTATAATGTCTCGTCGTTTTACCGGTAAATTAGGAAAGCCTTATTATGTTAGAGAGGATTCGGGAAGGTTCGCAGAGCTTTACTGCTAAAGCCATTCTGGTATTAATCATTCTAACTTTTGCTCTAGCAGGTGTTGGTGGCTATATCACCAGCGGCACAGAAGACGCTGTAGCAGAAGTTAATGGGGAAGAAATTCCTCAAAGTGCTTATGACAGAGCGTATGAAAACGAGCGTAGCCGCTTACAAGAGCAGTTCGGCGATATGTTTTCTGCCATCACATCAGACCCCAATTACATGAAAAACGTAAGAAGTGGTGTGTTGGAACAACTCATTGATCAGGAACTACTGAGACAATATGCAGAGTCTCAGGGAATGCGTGCTGGTCCAGACCAGGTCAAAGCAGCTATTCGCGATATTCCTCAGTTTCGTACAGCCGGACAGTTCGATAATGACATTTATTTAATGTCACTGCGAAATGCGGGGTATACGCCGGAATCTTTTGCCAACCTAATGCAACAGGACATGACTCGCAATCAGTTATTGCGCGGGCTTGCCGGCAGCGAATTCGTCCTAACGCCGGAATCTTTGGCGTTTATGCGTTTGCAAAGCCAAACACGCTCAGGTGGCTTTCTGGTACTTAACAACGAAGACTTTGCTGATGCAGTGGAAATTACTGACGCCGATGTCGACACTTTCTATCAGCAAAATCAGGATATGTTCCGCACCGAAGAACAGCTTAGTGTTGCTTATGTTGAACTGTCGCTAGCCGACATTGAGCAGTCGGTGGATATTACTGAAGAAGAAGTGCTCGAATATTATGAACAGCGCCAACAACAGTATACGACAGAAGAAGAACGCCGTGTTTCTCACATTTTGATTGAGCATGACACTGAAAATGCGCAGCAGAAAGCGGAAGAGGCGCTTCAGGAACTACAAAATGGTGCTGATTTTGCTGACGTTGCTCAGTCCTATTCAGATGATACGTTCTCTGCTGAACAAGGCGGTGACCTTGACTGGATAGAGAAAGGCGTAATGGATGAAGACTTTGACGATGCAGCCTTTGCGCTTGAGAACGTAGGAGATACTTCTGGTGTTGTTGAGACCAGCTTCGGTTATCACATTATTAAGCTGACAGACTTACGACCTGGTTCTGTGACGCCTTTCGATGAAGTCAAAGACGAAGTGAAACAGCAGTTATTGGCTCAACAAGCGGAAGATCGTTATTTCGAGCTGCAGCAAAAGCTGGCAGAAATTTCGTTCGAGCAGCCAGACACGCTAGAACCTGCCGCTGAAGAGCTGGGTGTTGAAGTGAAGCGCACAGACTTATTTACACGAAACCGTGCTCCGACAACGCTGAGTGACGATGTCGTGCTGAACAACATTTTCTCTGAACAGCTCATTGATGAGAAATTGAACAGTGAAATTATAGAAACAACGGATGATCGTTCATTGGTTGTCCGCGTGACTGAGCACCAGCCAGAGCGTGTGAAAGATATGGCTGAAGTTCGTGATCAAATTGTCGAGCAATTGCGCGTAGAAAAGGCTCAGCAGCTTGCTTTGCAACAGGCACAGGAAATAGCTGAACAATGGCGAGCGGGTACAGAGCCGGGTGAAGAGGTCACTTTAGTGGATAGCATCCAGCGTAATAGCCGTGAGTACTCAAGTACTTTAGTGCAGGAGCTGTTTAGGCTGACACCTAACGCAAATGGCGAGCCTACTTATGAAGCCGTAACATTACCTAACGGGGATGCTGCAATCGTTGCATTAACATCAGTAACAGCCGGTAACCCAGATGAAGCTCAAATGGATGGTTTAAAAGAGCAATTACAAAACCGTAAGGCTCAGGTAATGCTTCAGTCATTTATTGATACGCTAAAAGCGGATGCCGAAATTCGCAGAATGCGTCTTCAGTAAGTCACTACAGAGTAGTTGAAAGTTAAGAGCCCGGCTTAGCCGGGCTTTTTTAGTTCTTAAGATGGGTAGAGTTGTGGCAAGTTTGAGTGTTGTCTTTTTACGTTCAAATTGTCTACTTGCTTTCTGACTTTCTGATAAAGCACTTTACCTTCTGTCCATTGAGAGCCACCAACACTGTATAAGGATGCCTGCAGTGGCGTTATTTCGTCCTCAATATTCAGATGTTTAGCAATGTCCGCAAGGCTCTTAAAAGAACCGTCCAAATGCGTATGAGCCCAATTAATAAGGCTCTCTTGTGCGGCTTTAGCATCGTTGTTTTTGCAGGCTTTCTGAAAGTCTTGCCATGATTTACTGCGGTTTAAATTATCTGCACTTTCAGGCTTAACGGTTTTCTCTTGGTGTTTAACACTATTGCGCTTAATCAGCAGGTACAGGTTAAGCAGCAACGAAATGGCTAATCCGACCGCTAAGGCCCCGATGACCCAAATCGGGACCAACGGTTTAGGCGCAACCGTATTGCTGTTCGATCTCTCAGAGGTGTTCGTCGTTTCAATACTTTCAGAGTCTGGCCTACTGTCAGTCGGTGCAGCCTCAGTGATATCACTTTGCGTCATGCCCACAGGCATGATCACGGGCAAGGTCATACTCTCCGTTTTAGCCAAGGTTCGTTGCTCGGTTTTGGTATTAAACCAAGGCAGCTCAAACTCAGGAATTGTTAAATTACCTGCTTGCTCTGGTACAAGCGCAAAACTGACGGTTTTTTGAGAAATCACCACACCATTTCGAGTGAAACTGTCGGTTTCATCGTTGTCTGGGTAGACTCTGAAGCTGCTCGGAAAATCCGGTGCTATTTCTGGTAGTTGCTCAGGTTTCACTCCCACTGCCGTCAGCATATAAGACAAGGTAATAGGCTCTCCAGCTTTGTACTCCTCCTGCTCTGGGCTTATTGATGCTGATAAGCTGACCAACTCGCTGGGTAACCAGTGTCCGGTCCATGAGTCCGGCACCGGTTGCACATTAACGTCAATGCCTTCGGCTATTGCGCTCACTGGTTGGGTGTTTGAAAAAGAGGAAAAGATTGAGCGCTGCCCCTGTGTGAAAACCTCACCGTCAAAACGAGCGCCGGGTATGGTGATAGAACCTGATTTGTTAGGCGTTATTTGGTAAACGCGTTGGTAAACCTTATAACGGCGACCGTTGACCATTTGTGTGCTTTCTTCGTCACGGCCTATCTGTTGCACATCGGCATTGTCGACCTGAGGTGGCACCAGATTCCCTTTATTTAAGTCGGCTGCCAGAAACAGGCGGGCAACATAGGTAATTGGCTGTTGAAAATAGACATTGGTTGAATCAATTTGCGCTTCAATAAAGGCAATTCTCTGCTCAGTGTTGCTGTCGCTTCCCTGTTCAAGCACACGCAAATTAATTGGTTTAGACGACACTCCTTTAATAGTAATTTCCGGAATGGTGTACTCGCCGGGAGACTGTGGAATCAGTACCGTGGTAAAGCGTGTTTGCTTGCTTAGGTTGCCATTTACCATAGAGGTCTGGCGGCTGACAGAAGTGCGGCCGACAACAAAGTCCTCGAGCAGTTTTGACGCCTCAAATGTGTTATTCGATACGTCATCGTTAACCGTGACTGTCAGCACAAAAGACTCGTTTGCAGTCACTGGGTTTCTGTCGACCGTTGCTGTTACCTCGGTTACATCAGCGTTTGCGAGGCCACTGATTAACATGAGTAAAACAACGAGCAAGTTTACGGCTCTTACCATTTTTTCTTCTCTCCTTGTGGCTGAGAAGCTCTACGCTGGTTGCGGCGCTGGCTTTCCAATAACATCTTATTTCTTAGCAGTATGCTGGGATCATCCGGTACACGGTTCATCCATTGCTCTAGTTGACGTGCTTTTTCAGGATCAATCTCACCTTCTTTAAACTGAGCATTTTGCTGCTCTGCTTGACCATCAGCACTGTCTTCTCTTTGCTCATTCGCTTTTTTGCGCTCAGCGTCGTCCTGCGGCTCTTGTTCTTTCGGGTTTTGCCCCTGCTGTTGTTGAGCGTCTCTATTTTGGGGCTGAGATTGGGAATCTGAGCTGTCGCCTTGCTGGTTTTGGCCTTGGTTGTTGTTTTGGTTATTACCCTGTTTATCATTCGACTGCTCAGAACTTTTATCGGACTCTGAGTTTTCATCGCCAGATTCACCAGACTGCTCTTGCTGCTGCTTTTCTTGTAGCTTTTTCACTACATCCAAATTTTCTTTGGCTTGTTGCCAGTCCGGGCGTTGCTCTAAAGCTTGTTGGTAAGCTTCTGACGCCTGCTCGAATTGCTGCTGCTGCGCCAGCGCATTACCCCGGTTATAATGAGCTTCGGCCGAGTTGCTTTGGGCAAAAGAATCAGCCGCTTCGGCATACTTGCCTTGTTTGTAGAGTGCCGCACCTTTGCGAAGTGGGTCAGAACTTAGCTCGGATGCTCGCTCGAACTGCTTATTCTGGTAAAGCTGTTGGGCACGCTGCTCGTTGTTTAAAAACAGCGAACTGAGCACGCTCTCAGGAGTGTTCGGCTCAGCCTCCTGAGCATAGGCCTTCGGGGTGGATAACGACATTGGTATGATGAATGTCAGTATGAGTGGCGTCAAAAGGGCACCTCGACGCCAGCTCGCCAGTAATAAAGGCAGAATGAAAAGGGCGAGATAAGGACCCATATCTTTCCAAGCGTCTCCCCGCTGTTGCTGCTCGTTGTCTTTACCTTCACGGCTGAGTGGTGGCAATGCGGTGAGCGCTTCGATGTCGTCGTTAGTTGACGTCGCCTGAACAAAAACACCGTTGGTTATTTGTGCTAAGTCACTTAACCGATCCGGAAACAGTTTCGCTATGACGACTCGACCATTTTCTTTGACTAAACTGCCATTTGCGTTTCGAACGGGAGCTCCGTCTTCTGTACCCACGCCTAAAATTGAGACTCTGTGTTCAATATCGCGCAAGTAGTCCGTTAAAGGCTGTAAGTCGCGGCTGCTGATACCATCTGTTAGCCAGTAAATATCGCCCTGAGGGTATCCGGCGTTTGCCAGAAGTTCGTTAGCAAGTTTCAGGGCGCGTAAAGGCTCACTCCCTTCAAGGGGCATTATTTCCGGCGACAATGAGGGTATTAAGTTAATTAAGTTTCGGTTGTCCGCGGTTAACGGGCTAATAGTAAACGCATCGTCAGCATAGGCAATTAAACCGGTGTCGCCGTCAAGGCCAGAGCGAACTAAGTCTATCGCTTTAAAGCGTAGTTGAGTCAGACGGTTGGGTGTTATATCTTCCGCTAACAATGACGGTGACATGTCCATAATAACCACCTGACCGGACTCTAACTGATAAACAGGCTGTGGCAACTTTTCCCAAGTGGGTCCGGCAAGAGCCGTACTAGCAATAATTAGCATTAATGCGAGCCGGTGAATCGGCCAGCTGGATGCTTTGCCTCCCGAGTTAACCAGCACCTTCGCTAAATGACCAGGAAGAAACTGATTCCAGCCAGCTTCATGTTTATTCTGCCTGAGTAGTCGCCAGTACATAACGACAACAGGAAGCAGAGCAACAAGCCACCAGGGGCGAATGAAGTGAAAGTCGCTCATTATGACACCCTCCATGGCTTGTAACGACTCAGGGCCAGAGTGACTAAGGCAATGAAGCACAGTGAGAGTGGCCAATGGAATAAGCTGGCTCTGGGGCGAAGCTGCTGAGGGTCATCGTCCACGGGTTCCAATTCATCCAGTAACGTATAAATATTTTCGAGCTCTTCGGTACTTCTGGCGCGGAAATATTCGCCGCCGGTCTCGCTGGCTAATTTTTGCATTAAGGGTATGTCTAAATCGCGGCTTGGGTTAACCCGGCGCTGTCCGAAAAAGCTGTCAACGACCACTTCTTCCGCGCCAACGGCAATTGGATAAATAGTGACGTCATAGCTTTTGGCCAGCTCTAAAGCTTGCTCCGGAGTTAAATTACCTGCGGTGTTTTGTCCATCAGTGAGCAAAATGAGCACGCGATTGCTTTGCTCATCTTGCTGAAAGCGTTTAACCGCGAGGGCTATCGCATCGCCAATGGCTGTTCTTTCACCAACCAGCCCAAGTACCGATTCATTCAACATTTGTGCAATAGTCTGTCGGTCATACGTCATGGGCGCCTGTAAATAGGCGGTGTCGCCAAATAAGATAAGCCCCAGACGATCGCCTTCGCGACGCGTAATAAAGTCGCTAAGCACATGTTTGACCATCGACAACCGGTCGACCGACTGGCCGTTAATTTCCATATCGGCAATTTCCATGCTGCCCGACAAGTCTACTGCTAACATCATCTCCCTGCCTTCAGAGCGGGTTGCAACCGGCTCACCTAACCATTGTGGACGAGCAGTCGATGAAACGAGCGACACCCAGGCAATGGCTAGTACCGTTAAGAAAAGCCACTGGCTCTTTAAAGTTTGCTGCTCACTGGACAGCCCATATAAGTTGGGCAGCCGAATAGCCGAACGGGTGTTCTTTCGAGTGGGTATTAACCACCAGACCAATGCCGGTAGTGGTAATAAAAGAAACATCCAGGGCCAGGCAAACTCAAACATTGCGCTCTCCCGGCATTTTACTCAGCTCTAACTGCAACCATTGGCAGCCAGCTGCTTTGTATAGTTCGCAGAATGTATTACTTGCTTGTCCGTATAACTGGCTATTAATGTCGTACTGCTGCAGTTCCGCATTAAAATGTTGCTGCGATTTTTCACTCATACCTGAGAGTAAAAACGCGATCCACTGTTGTCCGTGTAAGTTAGAAACCGTTTGCTGAGGATAATAGGCAAGCGCTACGCGCTTAAGTAATCGGGTGATTTGCTCAGTGGTGGCTGGCGTTAATGCTTGTAACTGTTTGTAGGCTTCACGGCGAGCCCGCGCCCTTAATCGCCGTTGAACCAGCCAATAGCTAATCGACGCTACAATTGCGATGAATAGTAAGGCGGCACCAAGGCTCCACCATGTCGGTGGCCACCAACTGGCATCAGCTGGCGGGACAATGTCATTGAGCTGACTGAGCGATGCTTGTTGTATCATGAAATATCGCTCCACTGTACTTCAATCGGTTGCGCACTGCTCACCGGTGTAAACAGCAGCTGCCGGTTTGCAAAACTCTTTTCAAGCGCCTGCCAGTGGCTCTGGGCCGCTTTTTCGTATGTGTCTGTCTGACGTTTATTGGTTAAGTCGATATCGACTTGTTGTTGACCATTAGACACAGCTAAAGGCTGAATGGAATGTCCTTGAGGAAGCGCTTTTTCCATAGGATCATAAATACCGTAGCAACGCACCATGTTATGTTTCGATAACACTTGCAGCCCATCAACAATGTTTTTGTCGGCATTATGAAAATCACTAATAACATGAATAATACTGCCGGGCTTAACCAGTTGACGTAACCGCTTTAACGATTCGGACATAGGCTCTGCTGGAGTCGATACCTTTTTCTGCCAGCGCGCTAAGCTGTCCTTACTCACGTCAACAAGGCCGTGCAATAGCCGTAAGACGCCTTGTTGGCGCGCGGCCGGTTTAAATTCATTATGAAGCCAGCCGTTGCTAATGAGTCCGCCGACACGGTCACCTTTGTGCTGCGCCTGCCAGGCAATGGCTGCAGCAAGGTGCGCAGCCTGAACCGACTTAAATACAAACTCACTGCCAAATAACTGAGACAACGACAAATCGACCCAAATGAACACAGGCTTTTCTTTTTCTTCCCGGTAAAGCTTGGTATGGGCTTTACCGGTTCTTGCTGTTACGCGCCAGTCAATAGCACGAATGTCGTCGCCAGCCTGATAATGCCTCACTTCGTCAAACTCCATACCGCGCCCCCGGACTTTACTGAGTAAAGGGCCCGATATCGTTGTTCGCGGCAGCGTTTTTTTGTGCTTAGCAAAAGCGGCAATTTTACTGCGATAATACATAAGCTCCTGCATACCCAGCGAAATGCCATCGGTATGCAGTTGTTTTAGCCATTGTGAAACGTCCAGTTGAGGCATTACGGCGCTGGCACCAGTTTCAGTATTGTGTTGATAACTTGATCGTGTGTGACGCCGTCAGCTTCAGCCTGGTAGCTCAGTATGATTCGATGGCGTAATACGTTATGGCAAATGGACATAACATCGTCCGGAGTGACAAAGTCGCGACCTGCCAGCCAAGCTTGAGCACGTGCGCAGCGCTCTAATGAAATAGTGGCACGCGGGCTGGCGCCATAGCCAATCCATGACGCCAGAGCGGCGTCATAGTGCTCAGGTTGCCGGGTGGCAATAATTAACTGAACTAAGTAATTTTCTACTGCGTCGTCCAGATACACTTCCAGCACTTCTTTACGAGCATTGAATAAGTCTGTCTGCGTTAGCGGTTTTGGAGCTGGCATTTGCTCGTTTAGCGCTTCTCCTCGGGTCAACCTGAGAATTTTTTGTTCGGTTTCTGCGTCAGGGTAGTCCAGCTTTAAATGCATTAAGAAGCGGTCTAACTGTGCCTCAGGAAGCGGATAGGTACCTTCCTGCTCTAACGGGTTTTGTGTTGCCAGCACCATAAATAAGTCAGACAGCGGATAACTGCGTTGCCCCACGGTAATTTGGCGTTCGGCCATAGCCTCCAGCAACGCTGACTGAACTTTGGCAGGAGCCCGGTTTATCTCATCCGCTAAAATCAAGTTATGGAACAAAGGGCCTTGTTGGAACTCAAAAGTCCCGGTCTCGGGACGGTAAATATCCGTACCGGTCAAGTCAGCCGGCAGCAAGTCGGGAGTAAACTGAATACGGTGAAAATCGCCCTCAATGCCATTCGCTAAGCTCTGCACTGCGCGAGTTTTGGCAAGACCTGGTGGTCCTTCCACCAATAAGTGTCCATCGGCTAATACCGCGATTAATAAATTACGGGTAAAGTCGGGCTGTCCCAGAACTTGCTGGTTCAGGTAGTCTTGTAATTGTTGAAATGCTGTCGATGACATCTTGACTCCAGGCTGTCGAATCCGGTGAAAAGTGACTATGCTGTCAGTACCGTTTATGCAATGACAGTAACAATGTAGTCTTTGTTCCGAATTTTCAATTGTATTGCCATACTGTACCGAAAACGAAGGTTTTAATCTGCTCTATTAAGCGCTAGAATTTGTAACATATTTTGTGGTCAGACCAGTAATGGTTGATGAAGCGAGGAAAAGTTATGTCAGAAGCACAGCAAGTGCGTACCGTTAACGGTGAACGTATCGCCTTTGTGGCGGGGTTACGAACGCCGTTTGCTAAGCAGGCAACAGAATTTCATGGCGTGCCGGCGGTTGACTTGGGAAAAATGGTTGTTCAGGAGCTGGTCAATAAAACCGGTATCGAAGTTGAGTGGGTTGAACAACTGGTATTCGGGCAAGTCGTTCAAATGCCGGAAGCGCCGAATATTGCCCGCGAAATAGTGTTAGGAACCAGCTTGCCGGTGAACACCGATGCCTACAGTGTGTCACGTGCGTGTGCAACGAGCTTTCAGTCTGCGGTTAATATTGCAGAAGCAATGATTGCCGGACATATTCGCGGTGGTATTGCCGGCGGTGCTGATTCTTCGTCGGTATTGCCTATAGGTGTGAGTAAACGCTTAGCTCGCGCGTTGGTTGATCTGAATAAAGCCAAGACACTGGGTCAGCGCTTATCGATTTTAAAACGTCTTAAGTTTAAAGATTTACTGCCAGTGCCGCCAGCTGTGGCTGAGTACTCAACCGGTTTGAGCATGGGACAGACTGCAGAGCAAATGGCTAAAACCCACAGTATTAGTCGTGCTGACCAAGACGAACTGACGGTGCGTTCGCATCAAAAGGCACACGCTGCCTGGGAAGCAGGATGGTTGGATGGCGAAGTTATGACGGCCTATCCGGAACCCTATAAAAAGCACTTAAGCCGCGATAACAATATTCGAGGTGACAGCCAGGTCGACAAACTCTCAAAGCTGAAGCCAGTGTTTGACCGCAAGCACGGCTCGGTTACAGCAGCCAATAGTACGCCGTTAACCGATGGTGCTTCTGCGGTATTGATGATGACAGAAAGTCGGGCAAAAGAGTTAGGGCTACCTGTGCTGGGATATTTACGCAGCTACGCCTTTGCGGCGCTGCAGGTCGAAGAAGATATGCTGATGGGGCCGTCTTATTCTACGCCAGTTGCGCTCGACAGAGCGGGTATGACGCTAAACGATCTTGATTTAATTGATATGCATGAAGCTTTTGCAGCACAAACATTAGCCAATATGAAAATGTTTGCTAGTGACAAATTTGCGAAGGAAAAGCTAGGACGTGACAAAGCCATTGGCGACATTGATATGGACAAATTTAACGTACTGGGCGGCTCAATTGCCTATGGGCACCCGTTTGCAGCAACCGGTACGCGTATGATTACGCAAACGTTGAATGAATTACGTCGACGCGGCGGTGGTGTCGGTTTGACAACAGCCTGTGCTGCGGGTGGATTAGGTGCTGCAATGATTGTGGAGACAGAATAATGAGTCAGGATAAAGCATTCACGATGGATATACGCGACGACGGCGTAGCTGTTGTCACAATTGATGTTCCGGGTGAGTCGATGAATACCTTAAAAGACTCATTTGCGGATGAAGTTGGTTCGCTGCTGAACAAGCTGGAAAGCGACAGCTCAATTAAGGGCGTTGTTTTTATCAGTGGTAAACCCGGTTCGTTCATTGCCGGCGCTGATATTAATATGATAAACGACTGCGAAACCGCTGCGGATACAGAAAGCCTGGCTCGTAAGGGGCAAGCCATGTTTGACCGTATTGAGCAGTTGGATGTGCCGGTCGTGGCCGCTATTAATGGTGCATGCCTTGGTGGTGGACTTGAGCTTGCTATGGCGTGTCATGTCCGTGTTTGTACGGATAACTCAAAGACTGTGCTTGGTTTACCGGAAGTGCAGTTAGGTCTTCTGCCAGGCAGTGGTGGCACGCAGCGTTTGCCGCGTCTGGTGGGTATTCAGCAGGGCTTAACGATGATGCTAACCGGCAAGCAATTGCGCGCTAAACAAGCGAAGAAAGCGGGCTTAGTAACAGAAGTTGTGCCGCAAAGTATTTTACTGGATGTGGCGGTTGAGCATGCACTGAAACGCAAACCCAAAGCAAGTAAGCCGCCATTAAAAGGCTTTAGTAAATTGCTGGAAGCCACTAAATTCGGTCGCGATATTATTTTCAAAAAGGCGGGTGAACAGGCGCAGAAGAAAGCACAAGGTAACTACCCGGCCATTGATAAGATCATACAGACTGTACGTGAGGGTATTGAGAGAGGTCAGGAAGCAGGACTTGATAAAGAAGCGCGCAGTTTTGGCGAGTTAGCCATGACCCCTGAGTCGTATCAACTGCGTCAGATTTTCTTTGCAACCACCGAAATGAAGAAAGAAACCGGCGCTGATGGCGTCGAGCCTGATCCGATAAAACGCGTTGGCGTTCTAGGCGGTGGCTTGATGGGCGGTGGTATTGCCTATGTAACCGCGGCTAAAGCAAATATTCCTGCACGCATTAAAGACATTTCTGAAGACGGTGTGCGCCATGCCCTGCATTACAGCTACGAGCGTTTAATTAAGAAAGTGAAGCGCAAGCACATGCGCCGTGCAGAGTATGAAAAGACCATGCTGATGTTAAGCGGGACGCTTGATTACAGCGGCTTTGAGCGCACAGATGTGGTCATTGAAGCGGTTTTTGAAGATCTTGAGCTAAAACAGAAAATGGTTGCGGATATTGAAGCGCATGCCAGTGAGTCGACAATTTTTGCTACCAACACCAGTTCACTGCCTATTACACAGATTGCCGCTAAGGCGAAGCGCCCGGAACAGGTTATTGGTTTGCATTACTTCTCTCCGGTCGACAAAATGCCGCTGGCGGAAATCATTACGCATGAAGGTACCTCAGATAAAACCATTGCGACCACCGTGGCATTAGCTAAAAAGCAGGGTAAGACACCTATCGTGGTTAAGGATGGTGCGGGCTTTTACGTAAACCGTATCCTGGCGCCTTACATGAACGAAGCCGCACGCTTGATGCTTGCCGGTGAACCTATTGAGAAGCTGGATAAGACGTTAGTTAAGTTTGGCTTTCCGGTTGGCCCTATGACTTTACTGGACGAAGTGGGTATTGATGTCGCGGCGAAAGTGGCGCCTATTTTGGTCAACGAATTGGGTGATAGGTTCGAGGCGCCACAGGCGTTTGAAAAACTGATTGATGACGACCGTAAAGGTAAAAAGAACCAGAAAGGCTTTTATAAATACGGTAAAGGCGTGAAAGGTAAGCCGGTGGACACGTCAGTTTATTCGTTACTGAGCGTTGATCCGAACGAAAGCAAATCAGCCGAAGATATCGTTGATATTTGTTTGCTACCGATGCTGAATGAAGCCGTTTATTGCTTGCAGGAAGGCATTATTCGTAGTCCGCGTGACGGCGACATAGGCGCCATTTTCGGTATTGGCTTCCCGCCGTTCTTAGGTGGACCGTTCCGTTATATGGACAGTCAGGGGATTGGTAGCATCGTTGCTAAGCTGGAAGCGTTAGCTGGCGAGCGAGGTGAACGTTACACGCCGGCGCCACTGCTAAAAGAAATGGCGAAAAACGGCGAGCGTTTCTACTCTTAAGTGAGCGGTTAAACGTCAATCACGTCTGCTGTGTGCTGTTTGATAAACTCAATAAAGTCGTCAGCAGGCATTGGTTTCGCATAATAAAAGCCTTGGATGTATTCGCATTCAAGGCTTTTTAATTGCTCCAGCTGAGCTTCAGATTCAACTCCTTCGGCAATCACTTTCAGACCGAGATTATGAGCCATACCAATAATTGAGGCTACCATGCTGCGGTCTTTCGGGCTGGTGGTTATGTCATCAATAAAGGCTTTGTCTATCTTTAAGCTGTCCATCGGGAACCGCTTAAGGTAAGCAAGTGACGAATAGCCCGTTCCAAAATCATCAAGGGCCAGCTTAACGCCCATATCAGACAGGTTCTCCATCATAATAATCGCGCGTTCAGGGTCGCTCATGACCATGCCTTCGGTTATTTCAAACTCAACATGGCGCGGCTGTAGGGACTCTTCACGCAATATACTATCTATCTGCAATGCCAGACCAGATTGCATAAACTGACGAGCCGACAGGTTAATTGCAATGGTTTTTGGCGACCCAGAGTACTGCATGAAGGTTTTCATCGCTTGGCATGATTGACGTAAAACTCGCTCTCCAAGTTCAATAATCAGGCCTGTTTCCTCCGCCAAAGGAATGAAGTCAGCCGGGCTTATCTGAGAGCCGTCCTCACTTTTTATTCTTGCCAGCGCTTCTATACCGGCTATGTGTCCAGTATGAACCTCAATCTTTGGTTGATAGTAAACTTCAACGCCATTATTTTTCAAAGCGACGCGCAGTTGGTTCTCCAGCTTCAGTCGCTGCACGGCGTTCTCATTCATCGACTGGCTGAAAAACTGATAGCAATTTCCGCCGCGCTGTTTGGCGTGATACATCGCCATATCGGCTTTTTGCAGAAGTTCTTGTGAGGTAATGCCGTCATGTGGAAACAGGACAATACCAATGGAACTGCCAATAACAATGTCGTGATTGTTAACAGAATAGGGCTCTGCAATGGTACGGTTAATTTTGTGCGCTAAGTCACCGATAAGATGCAAGTCAGTACTGTCTTCGATCAATAACCCGAACTCATCACCACCCAGTCGGTAAAGTGTATCCTGCCGTCGACTAATATCCATAAGCCGCTCAGCAACCAGGCAGAGCAAATCATCACCAACTTCATGCCCCAGCGAGTCGTTTATCTTTTTAAAGTCATCTAAGTCAAACAACAGCAGGGTGTGAGAGACTTTTTTACGCACTAAGTTCGAGTGACTTACCTGAAAGTATGAGCGGTTAGGCAAACCGGTTAAGGTGTCAGTATTTGATAAGCGGCGAAGCTCGCTTTCCGTGCGCTGGCGCTCAGTAACATCAGAGAAGCTGGCAACGATGAAAGATAAGTCGCCTTCATCATCATGGACCGCGTCTAAGGTTAACTCCATTAAAAACTCACTGCCGTCAGCTTTTAGGTCGCTTAACTCACCACGCCAGGTACCTTCTTTGATGACTGTACGCTTAATCTGGTTGGTAAATTCTTCAGAGTATAAGTCGAGGTGAAAACTTTTACTCAAAACCTGTTCCCGCGGGTACCCCAGTATGCGCTCAAAGGCTTTGTTGACCTCTACTTTCTTGAAGAAGCGATCGAAAATACAAATACCGTCAGAAATATTGGTGATGGACGCTGCCAGCATATCAATTCGGTCTTGTGAGCTAACGAGACTACTTACGTCACTCAATGTACCGTGCATCACTGCAGAGCCATTGGTACGCTCGAGACAGCCTTGATCAAGCACCCAAAGCCAGTTGCCATTGTTGTTGATACGGTAAGAACACTCATAATACTCAGAGTCGCCGTTCAAATGCTTGTCCAGTGCGGACTGCATGCGAAGAACATCGCCGGGATGAATGTTTGATGCGGTACTTTGTGGGGACTTCAAGCGGCGGCCGTCGACAGGAAATGCTGGGCACTGTGGCCAGATATGCTGCCTTAAAAGTTCACCGGTCGATAAATCCCATTGCCAATATTGACTGCGGCTAAACCGTAACGCTTTTGCCTGTCCGTCGAGAGAGGCAATAACGGTATTGATACGTTTCAATTTATGGCGGTACAGGGCTATCACTATGACCATTAGCAAAAAACTAATGGCTAGGTAACTAATATAAGCGTACGGCGTACTCCAGAATGAATGAGAAATGCGATAACGCGTTTGGCTTTCAGCAGACCAATTTTCGCCATCCATAGAGGCCTGAACGGTTAACTGATAGGTGCCGGGTATTGATTGTTCAAGACGCAGCGGTAGCTCAGAATGAGTCAGATAAGCCCATTTGTCGGAGTCACTGTCGAGTCTGTAGCGATAAATGAGTTCTTCCACTGGACTAAAGAATGGAATGGAAAACCAGGTGTTGAGCGCCTTATTCATTTGTTTTGTATCAATAGCGAGCGATGAATAAAACAATGATGGTGCATTATTTATTGTTTGTTTTGAGCCAATTTCTGAAAAGTCATTTATTGGGAACGCTGCTTTGTCAGAATGAAGCCAAAGTGTATCGCCTAGACGTGTAAGCCAAAAATCATCCGTTGGAGAATAATTTAGGGACATTTGCAGCCAGGTCTGGGTGACCGTGTTATACCGATACAGTTGATGACTTAATGTGATTAAATAAACATTGTCTGAGTAGGCTTCTATGTCTTTTATTTGTTCTTGGTTTGGGGGATTTACGATTTCGATGATTTCTTCTTTGTCGAAATCATAATGGACAATGCCTAAGTCGGATTCGACCCAATAATTGTGATTGTTCACTCGACTGAAAGTGCTTGCTTGTTTGAGCGAGCCGGGTAAGTAAGATTTAGTATTTCCGCTCAGTTTATTGGGCCTCGTAAAACTTTTCAGGATGGCCGGCGCATAGTTTGTCGGAATTTCATAAAGTCCGTTAGACGCGGTTGCAATGTATAAATCGCCGTTAACATTGAAGGTTAACTTGCCCGTAATGCCGCCAGTCGTCAGCTGCTCTAGTGCTCCGGAATTCAACGTGTAAATGGCTTTTTCGGTTGCAATAAATAACTGCTTATCGTGAACCTTTATATCAACAATAACTTCGTTGAGCTTTTCTATGGCTTTAGGCGTAGGCATTTTTCGTAGTTCATCATTGAGTACTTTGATGCCATTATCTGTCGCAAGCCAAAGGTTATCGTTAAAAGACGTCAAGGCGTATAGATTCGTTGCGTCGAGTTTGTCTGTAATCGGGTTGCTCTTTGTAATTGAAAATACATTTTCGGATGAGCCATCCCAAACGTAGATCCCGCCTGCCACCGTGCTTAACCAAAACCAATCGTTATGAAAATGGATAAAACGGATATCTGTAATGGGTTGACCGCTGTATCTGAGTGGCTGCTCTTTGAAGGAGTGAGTTTGCGCGTCGAAAATAATCAGGTTTTCCGTTGTTGCTAAAAGCAGTCGGTTGTTCTTAGCTGAACTAATATGGTTTAGCTGTACCGTCCTCTGGTTGTGGTTGGGCAAGGCGAATGAGGCCCATGAGCGATCGGATGATAGTATCCACAAGCGTTCTTTGTCTGCCGCCCATAGTCGATCTTTAGTGCCCAACAAACGCGCTGAGGAAGGCTTTTCTATGGAATTAATATCGTTAGCTGAAGTAAACTTCTTGCCATCGTATCGAACAAGTTCTTTCGCTGTTGATACCCAAAGGAAGCCTTGAGGACCGATCGTTACATCGTCCACATAGTTACTGGGTAACCCGTCAGCCGTCGTAATGAAATGCCCATTCTGTACCTGAAGGAGAGGTGGGACATCGGTCTCGGAATAGGCTAAGCCGGTAAACAAAAGTAAAAAGCATGCGTAGGTGCACTTCCACACCTTTGTTGGCAAAGTCATTATCACAAGAGATCCGATGGCCGTTTTAACGGCTCTTTTTGTTAGTTAAATGTTAATCTAATGGTTCGACATTTTATTGTCAAAGCCTATTTTACTTGCCTTGCGAGGTAGTTTGAAGCCTTAACCATCCTGAATTTTGTGACAATTTTTGTTTTATGTCAGACAGCCAGTCAGCCAATTGATATTTACCCAATGCGTCAAGGAGTCTTAATTGCCGATTAAATGAGGTGTCGCCGAGTTGTATTGCGCCCCATAAGCGCTGACTTTTAACCCGTAAACTTCGGTCTCGGGTGCGAATTTGTTGCTCCAGCACGGATTTACTGTGATGCCAGGCTTTCAGGGTTGTTGAGTCCAGTTGGACAAAGAGTTGCTCCAGACTGTTTAAAATTTCAGTCGTTAGTCTGTCGGTTGAAGCTGTGTTTGACTGAATAAAGAAGAGAATGCCTGGTAGTCGTTGTATCGGAAAATATTGACTTCCTGCTGCGTAGCCAAGCTGTTTCTTGGTGCGGATATCGTGAAAGAAGGGTTGATGCACCAGTTGTTGCAGCAGCATGTAGCACACCTGCTCTTGTTCACTGTCATTATTACCCTGTTGGTAAAACAACACGGCGTTATCCGAGTGAGAGCAGGGCACCTCCAGCGTTTTGCTCAGAAAATCGCCAACCCTTTTTACCGTCTCTCTGTCTTTTGCGGCCGGTTGCTGTGTGGGTAAGTTTTCACGAATAAGTGTTGCGAGTCTATCAGCCTGTTGGCTCTGCCAGTCTCCGTGCATAAAGGCCTGTACATAGACAGGTTCAAACATCTTTTCTAATGCCTGAGTAAACTCACGAAATGACAAAGACAGTAGCTGATTGGCCAGCTCAGGTAGTCTAAATAGTCCCGGCTGTAATTGTTGGTTTAGCTCTGCAAAGAGTTTGTTTAAGGGTTGATTTTGATGAGCCGACTGCCAATTGGCGACCAAAGTGTGTTTGATATCCCGGAAGCGACGATGAGCGAACTTTAATAGCAATGCCCGTTTCATTAAATGTGACATTAAAGGCAGTTGCCCTTCGGATAGCCCGGTAGTATGAATGACAATACCCTGTTGAGTGGGGTAGATATTAAAATGCAACCCGGCAACTTCCGCGTCGTAGAGGTCATCGTTTAGCGCATCAATGATAAGCTCTGACCAAAGCCTTGCTATAGCAAAATAATAGGCTGAGCTAGTGACAGCTGGTAGCTTAAGGGCCAAGTAAATATGACCTTTTGGCACTCTAAATTCGTTATCTTGTAGGTGCCAAAGCTCCATTAAGTCTGAACTTGAAAGGCACGTGGGCAACGCATTTTCTGATTCCAGGGGTTGAGGGTGTAGCCGGTCGTTTATAAAGCGGTTACGTTTAGGCAACATGGCGTTGAAGTCACAGGGGAACCGAGTGAAAAGGTCTAACTGAGACTCGGTGAGCTTTGTTACGCTGTATTCGGTATCGTAAATGGGAGCCTTTTGGTTCGTTTCGACATCTGGCGAGATTAAGGTAATGCGGCTATGCGCTGGCGTCATGAGGGCTAAAAGCTTCGCTGCGTAATCATGATCGAGCCCATCCATTCGGTAATCACCGTAAATGATATCGGCTTTGCTGTAGTGGAAGGCGTTAATACTTAACTGACTAACTAATTCACCAACAGGAGTTGGCTCCTGATACAAAAAGCTCAGCTCTGATGTGACTTTCCTCTCTTGATAACGCCAGTCCTCAATTCCGTCGGTATTGATTTTGCCTAAGTAGGCGAAAACCCACTGGAGTATCGTCGTTATATTTTT
Organism: Idiomarina sp. 29L; assembly: GCF_004123135.1. Lineage (NCBI taxonomy): Bacteria > Pseudomonadati > Pseudomonadota > Gammaproteobacteria > Alteromonadales > Idiomarinaceae > Idiomarina > Idiomarina sp. 29L. The sequence continues at coordinate 207,621 of NZ_SDJS01000001.1, forward strand.
GCGACCCGACTCCGTTAGCTGAATATTAACATTAAAGTCTTTAAAGTTACTGCCGCTAATACCGCCGCCGGCTGACAAAGAGTTTATCCAGCCTTTGTCACGTAAGCAGTTAAATAAACTGCCGGGCCCCTCGTACCCAACTATATGGGCGATAAAGCTGGTGGTCTTATTTCGGTAGTCTTGATCTATGCCCGGCAATGGAAAGGTGAGAATTAGGCGGTAGGCTTTTTTTAACGGTCTCACCTGCAAAAACAGTCCTTTTTGCTCGGCGGTATAAAGCGGAGCTTTAATCGATAGTTTGGGCTTTTTGTGGTTTTGTATGTCAGCAAAAAGCGTTTGAATGATATCCGCTAGCTTAGTTAATGATTGCGGTCCGGCAACCACCAATTGCATTTGATTGGCACTATAGTGGTCTTGATAAAACTGAATTAACTTTTGTTGTAAGGTGCCGTGTTTATCATCTTTTAATGTGTTCAGGTTTCCGACAGAGAATTGGGAAAAAGGATGGTCTTGATTCGCCGTGACTTTATGAACCTGGTAAAGCCGACGTAGTTCATCTTTTTGCTTTAACCGAAACTCTGACTCGATTGATTGTTTTTCTTTTTGCACCCACTCATTAGAAAATAAAGGCTCTTTTAATATTGATGCGAAGCGTTCTAAAGCGGTTTCCAGAGCGTTGGCGTTGCAGTCAAAATGAAAATTCGTGAACTCTGTACCTGTCCAGGCGTTATGCTGGCCGCCATGTGCACTAAGAAAGTCATTGAATGAACTTGGTTCTGGGTAAGACTGGCTGCCCATAAAAAACATGTGTTCTAAAAAATGAGCGAGGCCTTGAGTATGAGGTGGATCATCAAAGTGGCCTGCGTTTACGGCCATTGATGCAGCAGCCTTGGAACTGTCAGGACAATGGACTAGCAGCACTTTAAGTTGGTTTTCTAAAACCAAGTGCTGATAGTCACGTTTGTCACTGGGACTTCGGACAACACGGACGAGCTCATCAGGCGTTGAGGAGTTCGCCATAATGCTCCTTAGTTCATGTTAGGGCTTATTACTGATCAAGAGGCTGATCAAACTGTTCTGACTTTGCAAAATCACCGCTTAAATCACTTAGCCGCTCGTTATTAAAAGTTAATATGAGTTCTTTACGGTATATTTTGCCTTCGTTCGGATTCATGTTGTAGAGGTAAACCCAACGGTCTGAGTCAAAACTGTTTTCAGCAACCGGCTTACCCAACACATAAATAACCTGCTCTTCGGTCATGCCGACACGAAGTTTATCAACATCGTCCTGCTCAAGGTAATTGCCTTGAGGAATATCGATTCTGTAAACCATACTATCAAGCATGGAGCAGCCGCCTAAGCTCAGGAGTGCGGCGATACAAACTGCAAATTTGGTCATGAAGTACCTATTGTTCTTTATTGTCACTGTATTCGACTTTTGACGATGATAAACAAAGCAGCCCCTGAACACCAGCACAGTCAGCGACTAACTTGCTAAAAGTTCTTTTGCGTTTGCTTTTGCCATATCGGTAACGCTATCTCCGCCTAATAAGCGAGCAAGCTCTGTCACCCGCTCGTTATGACTGAGAGCAGTTACCGTCGTTTCTGTTTCATCATTGTCACTGTATTTACTGACCTGGAACTGATTATCAGCTTTTGCAGCAACCTGTGGTAAGTGAGTGACGCAAATAACTTGAGCGGTTTTTCCAAGCTCACGTAGCATCTTGCCAACAATAGCCGCAGTTGGGCCGCTTACACCAACATCAACTTCATCGAACATCATAGTTGGCACTGACTTCTGGGTTGCTGTCATGACCTGTATGGCAAGACTAATACGCGAAAGTTCACCGCCCGATGCAACTTTACTGAGAGACTGCAGTGGCTGGCCTGGGTTGGTTGTCACTTCAAATTGAATATCATCAGTACCCAGACGGGATGCCTTTTTAGCCGAGTCATGCTCGACATCAATAATGAATCGACCGTGAGGCATGTTGAGCTCATGCATTGACTGTGTAATTTTCTGGCTCAACTCATCAGCTGCTTTTTGACGACTGGAAGAAAGTTTCTGCGCCAATGCACGGTAATCAGTTTCAGCTTGCTGGCGATCGGCATCAAGCTGTTCAAGGTTTTTATCAGCATTAACAATGTTATCGAGTTCGGCATTCAGTTTTTGGTGATGTTGCCACAAATCAGCAGCGGCAACCTGATGCTTTTTGGCTAAGCTAATGGCTTTACTGAGGCGCTCTTCAACAATGTCCAGCTCAGCAGGATCGAGCTCTAGTTCATCCTGATAATGTCTCAGTTCGAGTGCGGCTTCCTCAATATGTACTTTGGCCTGTTCCAATAACTGGCAAACCGGCTTTAGGTGCTCATCGATATCCGCTGCTTCTTCCAATCGTTGATTCGCTGAAGAAACCAGCCCTGTTGCATTGTTATGCTCGCCCTCGTAAAGCGCACTGAGTGAAAAGGCACTGGCTTCCATTAAGTATTTACTGTGACTTAACTTTTTATGGCGTAGTTCCAGTTCTTCAAATTCGCCTTCAGTAATCGCAAAGTCATTCAGTTCTTCCACCTGATATTCAAGTAATTGTCGTTGCGCCTCCAGTTCATCTTGTTGCTGAATATAATGCTTGTACTCCTTTTCAAGCTCGAACCATTGGCGGTACTGCGCTGCAACCGCTGACAGCAAATCAGTGTGTCTTGCGTAGTTATCGAGCAGCTCTAATTGATGGTCTTCTTTTAATAATAATTGGTGTTCATGCTGCCCGTGGATATTAACTAATAGGGGAGCCAGCAGTTTTTGTTGGTTTAGCGCAACCGGGGTACCGTTTATCCAGGCTTTTGAGCGACCATCGCGCTGAATGACACGTCGTAAAATACACTCTTCTTCCGAATCGAAGTCATTTTGATTAAGCCACTGGGCGGCAGGACTGTTTGAATCAACCGTAAAAACTGCGCTAATTTCTGCTTTGTCCTGACCTGGCCGGACCCAGTTAGCGTCAGCTCTGGCACCTAAACATAAGCTTAAAGCATCTAAGGCAATGGATTTACCAGCCCCGGTTTCGCCCGTGATGGCAGTCATGCCTTTTGCGAAATCGATATCTAAAGACTTTACGACAGCAAAATTGCGGATGTGTAACTGAGCTAACATAAATGCACCTTATAGACGTGTACGTTCAGAGTACTGTTGATTTGTACAGTTTATACAGTATTTATACAGTACTATTTTTTTATTGCAAGCTCAGTTTGCTTATCACGACTAAAATAGTCGGCTGCCCCAGCCGAGTTTGTTACGCAGTACGTGGTAATAGTTATGGTCGACGGGGTGAATCATTTTTAACGCATGATCATGTTTTTTAAGAACAATATCATCGCCTGGATGCACTGCCATCCGTACGTGGCCATCGCAGCTAATTTGCAATAAATCATTGTCGTAGGCCGCACGCAGCCGTATATGACTCTCTCCGTCGACAACAATAGGGCGGCTACTCAATGTATGCGGAAACATAGGCACCAACGTCATTGCGTTGAGGTTCGGGTGCAGAATAGGGCCGCCACCGGACAGTGAGTAGGCCGTGGAACCTGTAGGGGTGGCGCAAATTAACCCGTCGGAACGCTGACTAAAGACAAAGTGGTCGTCAATATACAGCTCAAACTCTATCATGTGTGCGACTTTGTCAGAGTGCAGAACAATTTCGTTAATGGCACGCCCTGCACCAGCCGGAGACCCGTTGCTAATCACTTCAGCGGAAAGTAGAAAACGTTTCTCAACATGGTATTCGCCTTCTAAAACGTTAAGCAAGTGGGTCATTACTTCGTCAGGGTCTAGGTCAGTCAGAAAGCCTAAATTGCCCCGGTTCACACCAATAACTCCTATGTCGTATTCGCACAGGGCTCTGGCTGCTCCTAACATATTACCGTCGCCGCCGACGACAACCGCAATATCCGCCCATTCACCTAATTCAGAAAGGCCCATGGTTTTTATTTTACCGGACTCGAGCAGCTTCTGAGGTAACTGTTCAGCGGTGCGGGATTCAAGTGCTATGTCATAGCCACGTTCGTTTAATGCCGTCGTCACCGTTTCTAAAGTGAGTTGTGTGCCGCGGTCATTGACCTTACCTAGTAAGCCAATTCTTTGAAATGCGCTCATAATGACAGTTCCTGTGGTTTAGGCTGTTAACGCTAATATCAGGTGGAAAATTTATCAAGTCATAGAAAGCCCCTTGAAAGTAAAAAACTTGCCCCCATTAACTTGGCAACCTCAATTTAAACCCGACTGAAGAGAGTCAAATATGGCGGATAAGAAAGACCAACAGACTGAACAGAATGTTGACCAGACGGTTGAGCAACAGCAAGCAGAGCAGCAGGCTGCGCAAGCGGCAGAAGACGCGTTGCAACAGGATGCTGCTGCAGCTGAAGCTGAAACAGCAGGCACATCAGCCGATCAAACTGACAAAATTGCAGAGCTTGAGCTCGCTCTGAGTAAAGCTGAAGCTCAGGTAAAAGAGCAGCGCGACTCAGTGCTTCGTACACAGGCGGAAATGGAAAATGTAAGACGCCGTGCCAGTCAGGACGTTGAAAAAGCTCATAAGTTTGCTTTGGAAAAATTCGCTAATGAGTTGCTTACTTCGGTGGACAACTTAGAGAGAGCGCTGCAACTGGCTGATCAGCATGACGAATCAAGCCGCAACTTTATTGAAGGGATTGAGCTGACTTATAAAAGCCTTACCTCAACATTAGAAAAGTTCGGTGTAAAAGCAGTGGGTGAAGAGGGCGAAGCCTTTAACCCTGATTTACATCAGGCAATGTCGATGCAAGAGTCAAGCGAGCATTCAAATAACACCATTATGGCAGTGATGCAAAAAGGCTATGAGTTAAATGGCCGCTTGCTACGTCCGGCAATGGTTATGGTTGCGCGTAATTCAGACTCAGGTGTTGATACGAAAGCATAAAGATTAATCAAATATCCTGTCACAGGGTGTTGAAATCGAAATAGAGAGCCCCCAAATAAGGGGTAACGAAACAAATTTCATGAATCTGGAGTTGGAGACGAATCATGGGCAAAACAATTGGTATTGACTTAGGTACAACAAACTCTTGTGTTGCTGTACTGGACGGCGGTAAAGCACGCGTTATTGAAAACGGCGAAGGCGACCGCACAACCCCGTCAGTGGTTGCATTCACTGACGATGGCGAAATTTTGGTGGGTTCACCGGCGAAACGTCAGGCTGTCACTAACCCGAACAAAACCTTGTTCGCAATTAAACGTTTGATTGGTCGTCGTTTCCAAGACGATGAAGTACAGCGTGACATTGGCATTATGCCTTACAAAATTGTAAAAGCTGACAATGGCGACGCTTGGGTAGAAGTGGATGGCGATAAAAAGGCACCACCACAAATTTCTGCAGAAGTTCTGAAGAAAATGAAGAAAACTGCAGAAGAGTTCCTGGGCGAGAAAGTAACAGACGCAGTTATTACTGTTCCTGCATACTTTAACGATGCTCAGCGTCAGGCAACTAAAGACGCGGGTAAAATCGCCGGCTTGGAAGTTAAACGTATCATTAACGAACCAACCGCTGCTGCCTTAGCTTACGGTATGGATAAGAAGTCTGGCGACAATGTTATTGCTGTCTATGACTTAGGTGGTGGTACCTTCGATATCTCTATCATTGAAATTGATGAAGTTGAAGGCGAGCACACGTTCGAAGTATTAGCGACTAATGGTGATACGCACTTAGGTGGTGAGGACTTTGATAATCGCTTAATCAACTACTTGGTTGAGCAGTTTGAAAAAGACCAAGGCATCGACCTGCGTAAAGATCCTTTAGCGATGCAGCGCTTAAAAGAAGCGGCAGAGAAAGCGAAAATCGAACTGTCATCTGCGCAGCAGACTGAAGTGAACCTGCCTTACATCACGGCAGATAACACTGGTCCTAAACATATGGCTATTAAAGTGACTCGTGCGAAACTTGAGTCGCTGGTTGAAGACTTAATTAAGAAGTCGCTTGAGCCGGTTAAGCAGGCACTGGCTGATGCTGACCTGTCAGTAAGCGATATCAACGACATTATTATGGTCGGTGGCCAAACGCGTATGCCTAAAGTGAGTGCGGCAGTGACTGACTTCTTTGGTAAAGAGCCACGTCGTGACGTGAACCCAGATGAAGCGGTAGCGATGGGTGCTGCAGTTCAAGGCGGCGTTCTTTCTGGTGATGTGAAAGACGTACTGTTACTGGACGTATGTCCGCTGTCACTTGGGATTGAAACCATGGGCGGCGTAATGACTAAGCTGATTGAGAAGAACACCACGATTCCGACGAAAGAATCGCAAACCTTCTCAACGGCGGAAGACAATCAGTCTGCGGTAACTATCCATGTTATTCAGGGTGAACGTAAGCGCTCAGCCGATAACAAGTCATTGGGTCAGTTTAACTTGGAAGGTATCCGCCCGGCAGCGCGTGGTGTACCGCAAATCGAAGTGACGTTTGACATTGATGCGGATGGTATCCTGCACGTATCGGCGAAAGACAAAGACACTGGTAAAGAGCAGAAGATCACCATTAAAGCGTCTTCTGGTCTGGATGAGTCTGAAGTCGAAAAAATGGTGAAAGACGCAGAAGCTCACGCTGAAGAAGACAAGAAGTTTGAAGAGATGGTGCAGGCGCGTAACCAAGCTGACGGCTTAGTTCATGCAACTCGTAACCAGCTGAAAGAAGTGGGTGACGCCCTGTCTCAGGAAGACAAGGATGCTATCGAGAAAGCGTGTGAAGAGCTTGAGCAGGCAGCTAAAGATGGCGATAAAGAAGCCATTGATGCGAAGTCTCAAGCGTTGATGGAAGCGTCTCAAAAACTGATGGAAGCTGCTCAACAACAGCAAGCTCAGCAAGGCGCTGAAGGTGCAGCTGGCGGCGAACAGTCTTCGTCAAAAGCGGATGATGACGTTGTTGATGCTGAATTTGAAGAAGTCAAAGACGACGACAAGAAGTAAGCAGTAAGGCAACTTCGCTAATCAACACGGGTGTTGCCGCAAGGTAATACCCGTGTATTCGTATCAGAGTAGGACAGAAGACGTAACATTATGGCGACACAAGATTTCTATCAAATTCTTGGGGTCTCAAAAGACGCCAGCGACCGTGATATTAAGAAGGCATACAAACGTATGGCGATGAAGTATCACCCGGATCGCACGAAAGGCGATAAAGACCTTGAATTAAAATTTAAAGAGATAAAACAAGCCTACGAGGTCTTATCTGACCCGCAGAAGCGCCAGATGTATGACCAATATGGGCACGAAGCCTTCGAACAGGCACGTCAGGGCGGTGGCGGCCCGGGCGCCGGCGGATTTGGCGGTGGTGCCGATTTTGCTGATATTTTTGGTGATGTATTCGGTGATATTTTTGGTGGTGGTAGACGCCAACAAGCACGTGCACAACGTGGTGCGGATTTACGCTACAACCTGGATATGTCGTTGGAAGAAGCGGTGCGAGGTAAAACCGTAGAGCTGAAAATTCCTACCTTGGTGGAATGCGAAGACTGTGACGGTAGCGGTGCCAAGAAAGGCAGCAAGCCTCAAACCTGTGGTCACTGTCATGGTGCTGGTCAGATCCAAATGCGCCAGGGCTTTTTTGCGGTTCAACAAACCTGCCCGCAATGTCGGGGCACAGGTAAAATTATTAGTGACCCATGCCGTACTTGTCATGGACAGGGTCGCAAAGAAGAAACTAAGACCTTGTCAGTGAAAATTCCAGCAGGTGTGGATACTGGCGACCGTATTCGCTTAGCCAATGAAGGTGAAGCGGGTGAGCACGGCGCGCCGGCAGGGGATTTATATGTTCAAGTGCATGTCCGCGAACATCCAATTTTCTCTCGCGACGGTAACAACCTTTACTGCGAAGTACCGGTCAGCTTTACCAAAGCTGCGTTAGGCGGAGAAATAGAAGTGCCGACCCTGGACGGTAAAGTGAAGCTGAAGGTGCCTAAAGAAACGCAAACCGGTAAACATTTCCGTATGCGTGGCAAGGGCGTTAAGTCAGTTCGAACAGGGGCTGTCGGTGACCTTATCTGTAAGGTGGTGATTGAAACACCAGTGAACTTGTCTTCGAAACAGCGTGAAATGCTCGAAGAGCTGGAAGAGTCTATGGGAACCGGTGATGAAGCGGCAAAGTTCAGACCTAAGGAAAAAGGTTTTTTTGACGGCGTAAAGCAATTTTTTGATGACTTACGTGGATAAATTAGCTATCACTATAAGGTGTTAGTTAATGAACGGAGGCAGCAAATGCAGTTAAAAACAGCTTTGTTAGGCATTACCGCAGCAGTGACTTTGGCCAGTTGCGCGCAATCACCAACTGGCCGCTCACAATTGCAGTTATATTCGAGCAGTGAGCTGAACAAAATGGGCGCTGCCTCCTATGAAGAAATGCGAAAAGAAGGGAAGATCAATAAGGATGAGCAGATCAACGCATATGTACGTTGTGTAACAGATGCGTTGGTTGATACTTTACCTAACGAGTACTCTGAGAAAGAGTGGGAAGTGACGGTATTTGATGAGCCTACGGTTAATGCTTTCGCTTTGCCCGGCGGTTATATCGGTGTATACAACGGCCTTTTGGAAACGGCCGAAAATCAACATCAGTTAGCCGCAGTGATTGGCCATGAAATCGGTCACGTTATTGCTGAGCACAGTAATGAACGTATTTCCAGTAATATGCTGGTCGGCCTTGGTCTGCAGATTGGCGGCGTTATTGCAAACAGCCAGCTTGATAGCAAAGAAGCGGGTTTGCTCATGGCGGCACTGGGTATTGGCGCGCAAGTGGGGGTTCTTTTACCGTATTCGAGAACGCATGAATCTGAGTCTGACGAGCTGGGTCTTGAATATATGGCTGATGCGGGGTTTCAGCTCGACCAGGCCCCTGAATTATGGCGCAATATGAAAGCCGCTTCAGGCGGTTCTGCACCACCAGAATTATTGTCTACTCACCCGAATCCGGATACTCGTATTCGGGACTTAGAAGCGCAAATACCCTCGCTTCAAAGCCGGTATCAGCAAGCGGTTGCTGCAGGAAATACACCTAACTGTCAACGACCTGCATCGCTTGATAAAGTCTCCAAGTAAATTCTTCTTTTATTCAGTATATAAAGCGCGGCTTGTTTTAGCCGCGCTTTTTTGTTTAAACGGTTATAAGGTATATCAACCGGTTCTTTCCCTTTAAACAGTGAGTCACTAATCTATCGCCCATTTATCCGACTAACGGGCAGTAGTATGTTAAAAGTGTGGTTTGCAATTCCATTTTGGCAGCGTGTTTTAGGCGCGTTTGTTGGGGGTATGCTGATTGGAGGATTGGCGCCAGACGTCGGTATAGCGCTTAAGCCACTTGGCGATCTGTTCATAAAAGCCATAAAGATGCTGGTGGCGCCGTTAATTTTTTGCGCCATTGTCAGCGCCATTACTGACCTAAACGATGGCAAAAAATTAGGACGACTGGGTGTAAAAACCATTGGTTTATTCATGTTCACAGCGGTTATTGCCAGTGCAATAGGTTTGACACTGGCGACCGTTATCGACATTACCCCCGAAACAGTTTTGACCCCAACTGAACAAAATGAAAAAAACATTCCGAGTGTGTCAGACGTTTTTCTCAACTTTGTTCCTGATAACCCATTTGCGGCGCTGACAGAAGGTAATGTTTTGCAAATAGTGGTTTTTGCGGCGCTGGTTGGTATTGCGATCCAACGGTTAAGTCAAAAGGCAGAGCCGTTGCGTAAAACGATCAAGTCGGGCGCCGAAGTTATGTATGAAATTACCCGCATGGTTTTGCAGTTAACGCCTGTTGGTGTCTTTGGTCTGATGGCTTGGGTTATTGGTGAATATGGTTTTTCAACGTTGCTGCCGCTGGCTAAGTTTGTTGGTGTTATTTACTTGGCATGCCTTATTCATATTGTGGTTGTTTATGGTGGTTTGGTTCGCACTGCCGGCGGTATGAGCGCCTGGCAGTTCTTTAAAGCCGTGTTTGACGCACAAGTTGTTGCGTTTACCACGTGCAGCTCATTCGGCTCGTTACCGGCCGCTCACAGAGCAGTAACGGAACGCCTGAAAGTATCAAAAGACTACGCAAGTTTCGTATTGCCGTTAGGTGCGACCATTAATATGGATGGCTGTGGTGGTATTTATCCCGCTGTTGCGTCAATATTTATCGCACAGTTGTATGGTATCCCATTAGAATGGATGGACTACGGGCTTATCATGTTAACCGCGACGCTCGCTTCTGTTGGGACAGCCGGCGTGCCGGGCACAGCTTTAGTTATGCTGACGGTGACATTGAATGTTATTGGTTTGCCACTCGAAGGCATTGCTTTTATTGCTGCTATTGACCGCATCATCGATATGGCGCGAACGCTGACAAATGTCACCGGTGATATGATGGTGTCACGAGTAGTTGCACGAAGCGAAAACCTGTTGCAGGATGACAGCACAGCTAAAATGGAGTCGTAATAATGTTGAAAGTTGGGGTTTTGGGTGCATCCGGACGTATGGGACAAACGGTTGTTAGTGCGCTTAGCCAAAGTGAGAACGCGAAATTAACCGCGGCAGTTGTACGAGCAGTCAGTAGCTCCTATGGGAAAGAGCTGAAAGATGGACTTCAGTATACGTCGCTGCAAGACACTAACGCTCAGAATATCGACGTACTCATTGACTTTTCGTTACCCGAAGCTCTTGACGACAATCTCTCGTTTGCTTGCCAGAACGGTATTCCAATTGTCGTTTGCACGACAGGTTTGGACGATAATCAGCAGCAACAGTTAATGAAAGTCTCTGAAGATATTCCGGTTCTATACGCTCGCAACACCAGCGTCGGTATTGCGTTATTAGAGCAGTTAGTTGCTTTGGCGAGTGCTGCTTTATCAACGGCTGATATTGAGATATTTGAAGCTCATCATAAACACAAGAAGGACGCGCCATCCGGCACGGCTATTGCGCTTGGAGAAGCCGCCGCAGTAGGCAGACAGCAAGAATGGACTACCGTGAATGGCGGAGTACGTGGTGATGGCGTCAGGCAAGACGACAGTATCGGCTTCTCGGTCATGCGAGCCGGCGATATTATTGGTGAACATCAGGTGACTCTTGCCACAGAAGGTGAACGCATAGAACTGAGCCATAAAGTCAGCAATAGAAATACCTTTGCACAAGGTGCCGTCAATGCGGCTTTATGGTTACAAGACCAGAAGCCCGGCTACTATAGTATGCAGGACATACTGAAGCTCAATAAGGTGTTTAATCAGTTACTCAAGCAATAAATATAACTGGACGATTTGGGTAAAATTTCGTAGAATAAGTGCAATTTGCCTAAGTCAATTCGGGCAGTTAATTCAGTCAGTTAACGTGCTTTTGGATGTAACAGGCAAAATGCGCGGTTCAGGACGCAAGGCGGGCGAAGTCAAATTATTTGATTCACCCGTTTTTTTATGTACGGAGGTTGCCCTTGAGTATTCTAGCGAGTCAATCCGCTAAACGAGCGATTCTGGTGCTTGCCGACGGGTCCGTTTTTCGCGGAACCGCAATAGGAGCGGAAGGCTCCGCCGTCGGTGAAGTTGTCTTTAATACGGCAATGACAGGCTATCAGGAAATTCTTACCGACCCATCTTATACCGAACAAATTGTTACCCTCACTTACCCCCACATTGGCAATACAGGCACTAACTCAGAAGATCAAGAGTCTGATAACGTCTGGGCGAAAGGTCTTATTATTCGTGATATGGCCATGAAAGCCAGTAACTTTCGAAAAGAAGAAACACTCAGTGCCTATTTGCAGCGCCATAATGTGGTGGGTATTGCTGATATTGATACGCGTCGTTTGACTCGAATACTACGAGAAAAGGGCGCTCAGAATGGCTGTATTATTGTCGGTGAGCTTGACGAGCAGAAAGCGCTGAAGTTAGCGCAAGAGTTCCCAGGGTTAAAAGGCATGGATCTAGCAAAAGAAGTCTGCTGTGACCAGCCTTATGAATGGAAGGGTGGAAGTTGGCAATTGGGCGAAGGCTTCACCCAGCCAGAGCAGTCTAAATATCATGTTGTTGCATACGACTACGGCTGCAAACAAAATATCCTAAGGCTATTGGCTGACCGAAACTGTAAACTAACCGTGGTACCCGCGCAAACGACTGCAGAAGACGTTCTGGCAATGAACCCGGATGGCATCTTCTTATCGAATGGACCGGGCGACCCAGAGCCATGTGATTATGCAATAAAAGCCATTAAAACCTTTCTGGAAAAAGACATCCCAATTTTTGGTATCTGCTTAGGTCACCAGCTGCTCTCAATTGCCAGTGGTGCGCAGTCCGTCAAAATGAAGTTTGGTCACCATGGTGCGAACCACCCGGTTCAAGATCTTAAAACGAAGCAGGTTATGATAACCAGTCAGAACCACGGCTTTGCGGTTGATGAAGAAAATCTGCCGGCGTGCCTCGATGTCACGCATCGCTCATTGTTCGATGGAACCTTACAAGGCGTTCACCGTAACGATAAACCGGCCTTTAGCTTCCAGGGACACCCGGAAGCAAGTCCTGGTCCGCATGACGCCAGTGAGCTTTTCGACCATTTTATTGAATTAATGCAGGCTAATGCGTAATTCGTTGTTCAATAAGCAATTACGTATAGCGAGAGGATAGACAGAGCGACTTATGCCAAAACGTACCGACATTAAAAGCATTTTGATTTTAGGCGCAGGTCCGATTGTTATCGGTCAGGCGTGCGAGTTTGATTACTCTGGAGCCCAGGCCTGTAAAGCGCTACGCGAAGAAGGGTACCGAGTGATATTGGTAAACTCGAACCCGGCAACTATTATGACCGATCCGGAAATGGCCGATGCGACCTACATTGAGCCAATTCACTGGGAAGTGCTTGAGAAAATCATTGAGCGTGAGCGTCCGGATGCTATTTTACCGACGATGGGCGGGCAAACCGCACTGAACTGTGCATTAGATTTGGATCGTCATGGAGTGTTGGAGCGCTATAAAGTAGAAATGATTGGTGCCAACGCCGACGCGATTGATAAAGCGGAGAACCGAGATCGTTTTGACAAAGCCATGAAGGCCATTGGTCTGGAAACGCCCAATGCAGAAATGGCGCACAGCATGGAAGAAGCATTCGATGTCCTTGACCGCTTAGGCTTTCCTTGCATTATTCGTCCGTCGTTTACAATGGGCGGAAGCGGTGGCGGTATTGCTTATAACCGCGAAGAGTTTGAAGAAATTTGTCGTCGCGGACTGGACTTGTCCCCAACGAATGAGCTTCTCATTGACGAGTCATTGCTTGGCTGGAAAGAATACGAAATGGAAGTGGTGCGCGATAAAAGCGATAACTGCATTATCGTATGTACCATCGAAAACTTCGATGCCATGGGTATTCACACTGGTGACTCTATTACGGTTGCTCCAGCGCAAACGCTGACCGATAAAGAATTTCAAATAATGCGTGATGCGGCGATGGCTGTACTGCGTGAAATTGGTGTGGAAACCGGTGGCTCTAACGTTCAGTTTGGCGTTAACCCTGATACTGGACGCATGGTCATTATTGAGATGAACCCACGAGTTTCTCGTTCGTCGGCGTTGGCGTCGAAAGCAACGGGCTTCCCAATTGCAAAAGTGGCGGCAAAATTAGCTGTTGGTTATACGCTGGATGAACTTGAAAACGAAATTACCGGTGGTGTCACACCTGCGTCGTTCGAGCCTGCGTTAGACTACGTTGTCACTAAAATTCCTCGTTTCAACTTTGAGAAGTTTGCGAATTGCAACGACCGTTTGACGACCCAGATGAAATCAGTCGGTGAGGTGATGGCCATTGGTCGTAACTTCCAGGAGTCCATGCAAAAAGCTCTGCGTGGCCTGGAGTTGGGGGCAGCTGGTTTTGACCCGGTTGTTGACTTACAGGCAGAAGACGCTCGCTCAAAGGTGATTCGCGAATTGAAAGAACCGGGTGCCGAGCGTATTTGGTACATTGCGGACGCCTTCCGTTTAGGTATGACGGTTCGCGAAGTATTTGAGCTGACACGCATAGACGAGTGGTACCTGATTCAAATTGAAGAGCTTATCAACCTTGAAAAAGAAGTTGATGAGCTAGGCTTGGCTGGACTTTCAAAAGAGGTCATGACCGTTCTGAAACGTCGTGGATTTGCGGATGCCAGAATAGCCGATGTACTTCACGTCAGCGAAGCCGAAGTGCGTAAGAAACGTCAACAGTTCAAAATACACCCGGTTTATAAGCGCGTAGATACCTGTGCAGCAGAGTTCGCGTCAAGCACTGCATACATGTATTCAAGTTACGACGAAGAATGCGAAGCCGAACCGTCTGATAAAGAAAAAATCATGGTTATTGGCGGCGGACCTAACCGTATCGGACAAGGTATTGAGTTCGATTATTGCTGTGTTCACGCGGCGCTGGCGCTTCGTGAAGACGGTTATGAAACCATTATGGTGAACTGTAACCCGGAAACTGTTTCAACCGATTACGATACGTCCGACCGTCTGTACTTCGAACCGATTACCTTAGAAGATGTACTGGAAATTGTTCGTATTGAGAAGCCGAAAGGCGTTATTGTTCAGTACGGTGGCCAGACTCCGTTGAAACTTGCGCGTGAGTTAGAAGCCAATGGTGTACCTATTATTGGCACCTCGCCAGATGCTATCGACCGCTCAGAAGACCGCGAACGTTTCCAAACAGCGGTTCGTCGTTTGGGCTTGAAGCAGCCTGAAAACGCAACAGTCACAGGTTTTAACGAGGCTCTGACCGAAGCGAAGCGCATTGGCTATCCGTTGGTCGTTCGCCCATCGTATGTTCTTGGTGGTCGCGCTATGGAAATAGTGTATGACGAGACCGACTTGCAGCGTTATTTAACCGATGCTGTAAAAGTGTCAAATGATGCGCCTGTGCTGTTGGATAAATTCTTGGATAACGCAATTGAAGTTGATGTCGACGCCATTTGCGACGGTAAAGATGTGTTGATTGGCGGCATCATGCAGCACATTGAAGAAGCCGGTGTTCACTCAGGTGACTCGGCATGTTCGTTGCCGCCTTATTCTCTGAGTGACATCATTCAAGCGCAATTGCGCGAACAGATGCGTAAATTGGCGTTTGAATTGAACGTAAACGGCTTAATGAATGCGCAATTTGCTGTAAAAGACGATGAAATTTATCTAATTGAGGTGAACCCTCGCGCCGCTCGTACCGTACCTTTTGTTTCAAAGGCGACAGGTGTGCCGTTGGCGAAAGTAGCTGCGCGGGTTATGGTGGGACGTAGCCTGGAAGAACAAGGTTACGTAAAAGAAATTATTCCACCGTATTACTCGGTTAAAGAAGTGGTCATTCCGTTTGCGAAGTTCCAGGGGGTCGATCCAATTCGAGGTCCTGAAATGCGCTCAACGGGTGAGGTTATGGGCGTTGGCGAAAGCTTCGAAGAAGCCTACGCAAAAGCGAACCTTGGTGCCGGTGAAGCGTTAGCGAAAAAAGGTAAAGCGCTTATTTCTGTGAAAGACAGCGATAAACAGCGCCTTATGGATCTTGCGCGTGGCTTGTTAGCTTTAGGTTTCAGCTTAGAGGCCACCCGCGGTACCGCTAAAATGCTGGCAGAAGAGGGCATTGATTGCTCTATCGTCAACAAGCTTCAGGAAGGTCGGCCAAATATTGTTGATGCCATAAAAAATGGCGAGTACAGTTATATCATTAATACAGTAGAAGGTCGTCAGGCGATAGAAGACTCTGTTTACATTCGCCGTGAAGCTCTATTGAATAAAGTGATTTACACCACCACATTAAATGCAGCGTTCGCGACGGTAAAAGCAAACACGGCGGACGACAGAGCTAGAGTAAGCTCAGTGCAAGAATTACATAAAAGGGTATCGTTAGTATGAACCAGATTCCAATGACGGAACGGGGCGCTCAGCTGTTAAGAGATGAGCTGAAGCGCTTAAAAACGGTAGAGCGACCTCGCATTGTTGAGGCGATTGCCGACGCACGGGAGCATGGCGATTTAAAAGAAAATGCGGAGTACCATGCAGCACGTGAACAACAAGGTTTTTGTGAAGGCCGAATTCAAGAAATTGAATCGAAGCTTTCTAACGCTCAAATTATTGATGTGACGAAAGTACCGAACAATGGCAAAGTCATTTTTGGTGCGACAGTCACTGTGTACAATACTAAGACCGACGAAGAGGTGACATACAAAATTGTCGGTGATGACGAAGCGGACATAAAATCGAATCTTATTTCTGTTAATTCACCTATTTCTCGTGCGTTAATTGGTAAAGAAATTGATGATGTTGCTACTGTTACTACGCCAAATGGTGAAGTTGAGTACGAAGTCGTTAAGGTAGAGTACAAGTAACACACTAAATTTCTTAAAGTTTTTAAGGGCTGGAAACTTAGGTTTACCAGCCCTTTTTGGTTTTTGGGATCACGAGAGGTGGTTTTTTCGACAGATTGTTGTATATTTCCGCATCTAATACTGGCTATTAACATTAAAGAAACAAAGAAGCTAAACAATGGACACGGAAGCCCCTAAGTTCGATCCTCTCTCTTATACTCAAATTGATGATTTGACCGTCAAAGAATGTTTTGAACGACTTAAGCTCGTGACGAATAAAACAACTTACAAGGATATCGCAATATGGCTTGGTAAAACCCAGGCTGAGTATAATAATTGGAGACGAACGGGCAAATTGCCATGGCCTGATATCATTCGGGCATTATTGAAAGAGGGTATTTCATTAGATTGGTTTTGCGCTCCCGGCCAGCAGTTGAGTAAACCTCAATACAGCTACAGTATTGGTGACTATACCAAAGCAAGTGTTAGAGAGCATGAGCAGTGGCAGCGGTTAAACTTTCTCAATGCTCACCGTCGAGTTGTACCTTTGATGAAAAAATATGGGCTAGAAGGCAGCAGAAAAGCGGAGGCCTTTCTGCTGGACTGTTACTTATTGTCAAAAGACAACTTCCTGAACAAAGAACAAGCTGTTGAGCTTATTGCGAGAGCCTTAGCAATGCAGCCGCCGATACCTTCAGAATAAAGCGAATAGATTAACGACGCGGTAGTTTTATTTGTGGCTCTTCAGCTTGCTTATACAGAATTTGAGTTTTACCAATAATTTGCACTTGCTCAGCGTCGGTATGCTGAACAATAGTTGCCATAATTTGCTGGCGTAACTCTTTGTCTTCTTCCGGCACTTTTACTTTTATGAGCTCATGGTGTTCAAGTGCTTGCTCTATTTCGGCAATAACACCTTCGGTTAATCCGTTTGCGCCTAATAACACAACAGGCTTTAACGGGTGAGCCAGTCCTTTCAAAAACTGCTTTTGTTTATTTGTTAATGACATTTGCTAATATTCCGGTTTACGACTTGAATTTTTGGTATTGTAACGCCAGATAAGGTGTTCTAGCCAGTTAATTGAGGAAACTTCGGTAAATCATGGGAAAAAAGCGCAGTGTCAGTAGTCAGCGTTGGCTGAAAGAGCATTTTGATGACCATTTTGTGCAAAAAGCGCAAAAAAAAGGCCTGCGTTCTCGGGCGGTTTTCAAACTGGAAGAAATTCAGCAAAAAGATAAGTTGATCAAAAAAGGCCAAACTGTCGTTGATCTAGGGGCTGCTCCCGGCGGTTGGTCACAATACGTGGCTGACTATTTCAATGGTGACGGGCAAATTATCGCCTGCGACATTTTACCGATGGACCCAATCGCTGGTGTCGATTTCCTTCAGGGCGATTTTCGTGAAGAATCTGTACTGGAGGCGTTAACCGACAGAATTGGTGGCAAGAATGTCGATGTTATATTGTCGGATATGGCGCCCAATATGAGTGGTAATGGCACGGTTGATCAAGCTCGCTCTATGTACTTAGTCGAGCTTGCTTTAGATATGTGTCACCAAGTATTGAAACCTGGCGGCCATTTTGTCGTCAAAGTATTTCAGGGGCAAGGGTTCGAAGAGTTCCTGAAAGATGCAAGAGCCGCTTTTAAAACGGTCAAAACACGTAAACCAGATTCTTCTCGGGCTCGTTCCAGAGAAGTCTACTTGGTAGCGACAGATTATAAACTGTAGTACCCTGTTGGGTAGTGATTTTAATAGAGGTAATAGGCTTTGAGCGATATGGCAAAGAATCTCATCTTGTGGCTGGTAATAGCCGTTGTGCTGATGAGCGTTTTTCAGAGCTTCAGTCCAAGCGAATCGTCGTCTTCAACCATGGCGTACAACGAGTTTGTAAGTCAGGTTAACAATGGCAACATTCGCAAGGCTGAATTTGGTGATGACGGACGCACGATTTCAGGGGTAACTCGAAACGGACAATCTTATAAAACGGTTGTTCCAACCCAGTACGATCCAAAAATCCTGGACGATTTATTGGCGAACGACGTTCAAACACAAGGTACTCCTCCTGAGGAACAAAGTATTCTTGCGTCTATTTTCATTTCATGGTTCCCAATGCTGTTGCTTATTGGTGTATGGATATTCTTCATGCGTCAAATGCAAGGCGGTGGTGGCAAAGGCGCCATGTCGTTCGGTAAGAGTAAAGCCCGTTTAATGAGCGACGAGCAAATAAAAACAACGTTCAAGGACGTGGCTGGTTGCGACGAAGCCAAAGAAGAAGTAACCGAGTTGGTTGACTACTTAAAAGATCCATCGAAGTTCCAACGCCTGGGCGGTAAAATCCCGAAAGGCGTGCTAATGGTTGGTCCTCCTGGTACTGGTAAAACCTTGCTGGCGAAGGCAATTTCAGGCGAAGCCAAAGTACCATTCTTTAGTATTTCGGGTTCTGACTTCGTTGAAATGTTTGTCGGTGTTGGCGCCTCGCGTGTTCGCGATATGTTCGAGCAAGCGAAAAAGTCAGCACCATGCATCATCTTTATTGATGAGATAGATGCGGTAGGCCGTCAACGTGGCGCAGGCCTGGGCGGCGGTCATGACGAGCGCGAGCAAACACTGAACCAAATGCTGGTTGAAATGGACGGCTTTGAGGGCAACGAAGGTATTATTGTCATTGCCGCTACTAACCGTCCAGACGTACTTGACCCTGCATTACTCAGACCTGGACGTTTTGATCGTCAGGTTGTGGTGGGGCTACCTGACGTTCGCGGTCGTGAACAAATTCTGAAAGTACATATGCGCAAAGTACCTTTAGGTGATGATGTTAAACCAGAGCTGATCGCTCGTGGTACACCAGGCTTCTCCGGCGCAGATTTAGCGAACTTAGTGAATGAAGCTGCCTTGTTTGCTGCACGTGGTAATAAGCGTGTCGTTGCAATGGAAGAATTCGATAAGGCAAAAGACAAGATCATGATGGGCGCAGAGCGCCGCTCGATGGTCATGACCGATGATGAGAAAGCGATGACCGCGTATCATGAAGCGGGTCACGCGATTGTTGGTCGTTTAGTACCAGAGCACGATCCTGTCTATAAAGTATCTATCATTCCACGCGGTCGTGCGTTGGGTGTGACAATGTACTTGCCCGAGCAAGACCGGGTTAGTCACAGCAAGCAGCACTTAGAAAGTATGATTTCGAGCTTGTTTGGTGGTCGTCTAGCCGAAGCCATTATTTATGGCGATGAAAAAGTCACGACAGGCGCTTCTAACGATATTGAGAGAGCAACAGAAATTGCTCGTAAAATGGTGACTCAGTGGGGCTTATCGGAAAAAATGGGGCCACTGCTTTATGCTGAAGACGAGAACGAGGTGTTCCTTGGTCGTCAGGTGACACAGCATAAGAATATGTCTGATGACACAGCGCGGGCTATCGATGAAGAAGTGAAATCTGTTATCGATAAGAATTACCTGCGCGCAAAACAGATTCTTGAAGAAAATGTCGATATTCTTCATGCAATGAAAGATGCGTTGGTAAAATATGAAACTATCGATGCAGACCAAATCGATGACTTAATGAATCGTCGTGAAGTTCGCCAACCTAAAGGCTGGACAGATAACAATAACGACGGTGACGGCACTAACGGTGGCGCTGCTAAAGCAGATGATACCGAAGAGCGTCCAAACAGACCTATCAATGTCGATAAGCCTGGTGACGCAACCTCGTAAGAAGTAGGTTAATTTAAAAAGCCACCGCAAGGTGGCTTTTTTGTAATAGGGAAGCAAATCGGGAGCTGCTATGCCTAAGAATCCAAAGCCTCTGCAAGTAATGGGTATTTTGAATGTGACGCCCGACTCGTTTTCGGATGGCGGTCGCTACAATCAATTAGACGTAGCCATCAGTCGAGCAAGTGAACTCATAGAGCATGGTGCCGATATTCTTGATATTGGCGGAGAGTCGACCCGCCCCGGTTCAGATGCGGTTAGTGAGGCTGAAGAGCTGGAGAGAGTTATTCCTGTTATAGAAGCAATAAAGCAGCGCTTTGAGATACCGGTTTCTATCGATACAACCAAAGCGGCGGTGATGACTGAAAGTGTTAATGCCGGTGCAAGCTTGATAAACGATGTGAACGCGTTAAGAGAAGCTGGGGCAGTTGAGGCGGCGGCTCGTTCTGGTGCAGAAGTGTGCCTGATGCACATGCAGGGCGAGCCGCGCACCATGCAAGAGCAGCCACATTACGACGATGTTGTCTGTGACGTTAAACGCTTTTTTCAAGAGAGAATCGATGTTTGCACGGCGGCGGGCATAGCAAGAGAAAAAATTTGGCTCGACCCCGGGTTCGGTTTTGGCAAAACCCCCCGCCACAACTATCAGCTATTACAACGACTGCAGGCGTTTCATGAATTGCAACTGCCATTGCTCATTGGTTTGTCACGGAAAAGTATGATTGGTCATGTGACCGGACGAGACGTGAGTGACAGATTGGCAGGCAGTTTAGCCGGTGCAACCATTGCAGCGATGAAAGGAGCACGTATAATTCGCGTTCACGATGTAAAGGAAACGGTTGATGCGATGAAAGTCGTCGCGGCAACATTAGAAGGAGAGCACATTTGAGCGAGCGTAAGTATTTCGGCACCGACGGTGTCCGTGGGCGAGTTGGAGACTACCCCATAACCCCTGACTTTGCGGTGAAATTAGGTTGGGCCGCAGGTCGAGCCTTAGCAGCGAAAGGCGCAAGTCGAGTATTGGTCGGTAAAGATACTCGCGTGTCAGGCTATATGCTGGAGTCAGCGCTTGAAGCGGGCTTGGCTGCTGCGGGTGTTGGCGTTGATTTTCTAGGGCCTATGCCGACCCCCGGAATTGCTTACTTGACCCGAACCTTTAGAGCGGCGGCTGGTATTGTGATTAGTGCTTCACATAATCCTTATTATGACAACGGTATAAAATTCTTTGCCGACAATGGTCATAAACTGCCTGATGCTACGGAGCTTGAAATAGAACGTCTTATTGATGAGCCGATGGACTGTGTTATTTCGGAAGAGCTTGGTCGTGCTCGTAGAATTAATGATGCAGCAGGTCGTTACATTGAGTTTTGTAAAAGCGTGTTCCCTAATGAGATGACCCTCGAAGGTATGCATATTGTTGTCGACTGTGCCAACGGCGCAACTTATCACATCGCCCCTAATGTATTTCGTGAGTTAGGCGCAAAAGTGACTGAAATTGGTACAGAGCCGAACGGTTTAAATATCAATCATGAATGCGGTGCGACACACCTCGATGCGCTGCAAAAAACGGTGATTAAAGAGAAAGCCGATTTAGGCATAGCCTTAGATGGTGATGGCGATCGCATTATGATGGTCACCGAAAATGGACGTGCGATTGATGGTGATGAAATTCTGTACATGTTAGCAGTCACTGCGCAACAGCAAGGGCAACTGCAAGGTGGCATTGTCGGCACCTTAATGACTAATTTCGCTCTTGAACGCGAGCTGAACAAGCGCAATATACCTTTCGTGAGAGCAAAAGTAGGCGACCGCTATGTGATAGAAGAACTGGTTAAACGCGACTGGTATTTAGGCGGCGAGAACTCCGGACACCTAATCAATCGCCAACACCATACGACAGGCGACGGTATTATCGCCGGTCTGCAAGTGTTAGCGGCTATGTATCAGGAAGGAAAGTCATTAGAGCAGTTGAGCTGTGACTTTAAGAAAATGCCTCAGGTACTGGTGAATGTTCGTTTTGAAAAGGGGCAACAGCCACTTGAGTCATCGGCCGTGAAAAGTGTCGTTAAAGAAGTTGAGTCAGCTCTTGGTGACAAAGGCCGAGTACTGTTACGTAAGTCAGGCACTGAGCCGCTTATCCGAGTCATGGTAGAAGGAGAGGATGAAGGCAATGTGCGCGCTTATGCTCAACAAATCGCCAGCGAAGTTGAAGCGGCTACAAATTAAACACTTAGCGGCTTTGCTAAAAATGTTGCTTGTATCTTTGAGCGGGTTTCGCTACTATTCCCGCGCTCTGAAGTAGAGGACAAATTATGCCAAATGCATCGTTAGTGATTGCAAACTGGAAAATGAATGGAAATAAAGCGTTGGTCAAAGAAATGACGGCGTTTTTAAGAGATAACAAAGAGCAATTTAATGCTGTTGACGTTGTCGTTTGTCCTCCTTTTACGCTTATTTCTGATTTAACGCGTGAATGTTACTACGACGATATAGCCGTTGGTGCGCAAAATGTATCTGAGCATGAAAGCGGTGCTTACACTGGTGAAGTATCAACGTCCCAGTTAAAAGAAGCCGGTGTTGGTTATGTGTTAATTGGTCATTCAGAGCGACGTCAGTTGTTTGCTGAAAATGATGAGCAAATTAACCGGAAAATTAAATCAGCATTGAGCGCGGATTTACAAGTGGTTCTTTGTGTTGGCGAAAATAAGTCACAAAGAGACGCAGGCGAAACCTGGAATGTGGTATCGCAGCAAGTGAAAAGTGCATTGCAGGACGTCGCCACTGACAACGCAGGAAAAATTATTGTTGCTTATGAACCTGTTTGGGCAATAGGAACAGGTGATACAGCAACACCTGAACAAGCTCAGGAAGTGCATGAAAATTTAAGAGCACTGGTTGTCGACTTGTTCGGTGAAATTGGCAATAAATTGCCATTGTTATACGGTGGTTCAGTCAAGCCTGATAACGCAAAAGAATTGTTTTCACAAAAAGACATTGATGGTGGCCTGATAGGCGGTGCAAGTTTAAAAACTAACGACTTCCTAAGTATCTGCCAGGCAGCACAAGGGTAATTTAATTATGTATGAATTTTTAATGATCGCATTTTTGGTCGTGGCCATTATTTTGATTGGATTTATCATGATTCAACAGGGTAAAGGTGCAGACATGGGCGCATCGTTTGGTGCGGGTGCATCAAATACTGTATTTGGATCGTCAGGTTCGGGTAACTTCCTGAGTAGAACGACAGCGATCTTGGCCGTTGTGTTTTTTGTTTTGAGTTTGGCGCTAGGTAATTTATCAACGTCAACCGGTGAATCGACTGACGACTTCTCTGATTTATCGGTTCCGGAACAAGAAGAGCAGCTGCCGCCAGCTGAAAGCAAAGAAGACGAGTCGTCGGACGTACCGCCGGTTAACTAAAGTATTCGCAGAAGTGGTGGAATTGGTAGACACGCTATCTTGAGGGGGTAGTGCTCTAACGGGCGTGCGGGTTCAAGTCCCGCCTTCTGCACCAATTAATTTCTCTCTGATTGTTGCTTCAGAGCTTGAAAATAAAAGAAAAAAACGTATAATGTGCAACAAGTTTCGGACGCGGGGTGGAGCAGTCTGGTAGCTCGTCGGGCTCATAACCCGAAGGTCGTAGGTTCAAATCCTGCCCCCGCAACCAAATTCAATGAAGTAGGACATGGTAATAGACTTCGTTGAATAACTGACAAAGGGTCCAGTGTTTAAAAAGCCCCGCAGCAGCTCGGGGCTTTTTGCTATGTGACCTTAGCTATCTTAAGATAGCCAGAACACTGGGCGCTTGCGCCCTTTTTTTGTTTTTAGGAGGCAGTAATTGGCAAATTTGCAGGAACGGCTAACAGACATTATTCGACCCGCGGTTGAAGCTCTGGAGTACGAGCTGTGGGGCGTTGAGTTTGTTCGCGCAGGTAAATTTTCGACATTGCGCGTATATATTGATCACCCAAATGGTATCAGTGTAGATGATTGCGCAGATGTTAGTTATCAGGTTAGTTCTTTGTTAGATGTTGAAGACCCGATAAATGCTGAATATAACCTGGAAGTTTCTTCTCCCGGTATGGAAAGGCCATTTTTTAATACCGAGCAAATGGTGCCCTATATCAATGAAACTGTTGCAGTGCAGTTGGTAGCCGCCCAGAAAAACAAAAGAAAATTTCAGGCATTACTGGACGCAGTTGAAGACGACACACTGACTTTAACTGTCGATGACGATACGCTTCAGGTGAAAATGCGCGATGTAAAAAGCATTCACCTGGTTCCAAGATTTGATTAGATTGCGTTGGCGAGGCAGCACTCATGAGTAAAGAAATACTGTTAGTCGCAGAAGCGGTTTCAAACGAAAAAGCCGTCCCAAGAGAAAAGATTTTTGAAGCGTTAGAGTCAGCTTTGGCGCACGCGACTAAAAAGAAGTACGAAGGCGATATTGATGTACGTATTGATATTGATCGTCAGACCGGTGAGTTCGATACCTACCGCCGTTGGTTGGTGGTTGAAGATTCTGATGAAGGCTTGGAACATCCGTACCGCGAAATAAGTTTATCAGCAGCGCAGTATGAAGATCCGTCACTGAATTTAGGTGACTATGTTGAAGAGCAAATTGATTCCATTCAGTTTGACCGCATCACCACGCAAACGGCAAAGCAAGTTATTGTGCAAAAGGTTCGTGAAGCTGAACGTGCACAAGTGGTTGATGAATATCGTGACCAAGTCGGTGAAATGGTTAGTGGTATTGTAAAGCGCGCTAACCGAGAGCACGTGATTTTAGATTTAGGTAACAATGCCGAAGCTATTATTTATCGTGACGAAATGCTGCCGCGTGAATCGGTTCGTCCTGGCGACCGTATCCGTGGTTTGCTTTATGACGTGAAGCCAGAAGCGCGCGGTGCTCAACTGTTTGTTAGCCGAACGCATCCTGAGTTTCTGTTAGAGCTATTCCGCATTGAAGTCCCAGAGATTGGCGAAGAAATGATAGAGCTTCGCGGTGCTGCACGCGACCCAGGCTCACGTGCTAAAATTGCTGTTAAGAGCAATGATAAGCGAATAGACCCTGTTGGCGCGTGTGTTGGTATGCGGGGCGCCCGTGTTCAAGCCGTATCGGGCGAGCTGGGCGGCGAACGAGTCGATATTGTCCTTTGGGACGACAACCCGGCACAATTTGTTATCAATGCAATGGCACCGGCAGAAGTGGCGTCTATTGTTGTTGATGAAGATGCCCATACCATGGATATTGCCGTAGCAGAAGATAATCTGGCACAGGCTATTGGTAAAGGTGGTCAGAATGTTCGCTTGGCAAGCCAGTTAACAGGCTGGACGTTAAACGTCATGACAGAAGATGAGTTTAATGAGAAAAACGAAGCGGAAACGCAACGCTTGTTAAACTTGTTTATTTCAAGCTTGGATATTGACGAAGATTTCGCAACTGTATTGGTAGAAGAAGGCTTCTCATCGCTTGAAGAAGTCGCTTATGTGCCAGTTGCAGAGTTCCTTGAAATTGAAGGAATGGATGAAGATATTGTAGAAGAGCTTCGTGGTCGTGCTCGCGCTTACTTAACGACGAAAGCATTGGCTAACGAAGAGTCTTTAGAATCGGCTGAACCTGATGAAACCTTGTTAAACTTAGAAGGAATGGATCGCCACCTTGCTTACGTATTAGCAAGTAAAGGCGTGACCACTCTGGAAGAATTAGCAGAGCAGGGCATTGATGACTTAGCCGATATTGAAGAACTTGATGAACAGCAGGCTGGCGATTTAATAATGAAAGCCCGCAATATTTGCTGGTTCAGTGAAGAACAGTAAAACGATCAGCGGAGGTACAACAGACTATGGAAGAAGTAACGCTCGAAAAGCTGGCCAAAGATGTCGGTACAACAGTTGATCGTCTGGTTCAGCAGTTCGCTGAAGCGGGCATGAACAAAAAAGCTGGCGACTCAGTTAATGAAGAAGAGAAACAAAAGTTGCTGGCTCACCTAAATCGCCAACATGGCGGTGGTGGCAGCTCTGAACCCAGCAAAATGACACTGAAACGAAAAACCAAGAGCACGCTGAGTGTTGGCGGTGGTCGTGATTCTAAATCGGTACAAGTTGAAGTTCGTAAAAAGCGGACTTACGTTAAACGCTCAGCTGCAGAAGAAGCAGAGCGTGAAGAACAAGAACGTGTAGCGAAAGAGCAAGAGGCGGCGGAAGCGAAACGCCGCGAAGAAGAGCAAAAGCGTGAAGAAGAGCAGCGCAAAGAAGCAGAGGCAAAAGCCAAAGCGGAGCGCGAGAAAGCCGAGAAGGAAAAGGCTGAGAAAGAAAAGGCTCGAAAAGAGAAAGAAAAAGCACGCCAAAAAGCAGAAGCTGAAAAGCGCGCTGCGATGACGCCAGAAGAACGTGAAGCTGCTGATAAAGCGAAAGAAGAAGCTGAAAAACTGAAACGTCAGCAAGAAGAAGAAGCCCGTAAAAAGGCGGAAAAAGAAGCGGAAGCGCAAGCGGAAGAAGCTCGTAAACTGGCAGAAGAAAACGCAAAACGCTGGGAAGAAGAAGAGCAAAAACGTAAGCAGCAAGAGCAGGAAGATGTGCACTTTACAACGTCTTCTACAGCTCAGGAAGCAGAAGACGCTCAGGACTTCGATGAAGAACGCAAAAGTCGCCGTCGTAATAAAAAACGTCGTCGTAAAGATGAAGAAAATGAAGACGCACCGCGTCGCGAGAAGCGTCGTAAGGGCGCTCGTAGAGGAGCTTCTTTGCAACAAGGCTTTAATAAACCCGCTCAACCTGTTGAGCGAGAAGTAAAAATCGGTGAAACCATTACGGTGGGTGAACTGGCAAACCGCATGGCGGTTAAAGCAGGTGACCTCATAAAAACCATGATGAAAATGGGCGAAATGGTCACTATCAACCAAATTCTGGATCAGGATACAGCCGCTCTGGTTGTTGAAGAGCTTGGTCATAAACCCGCATTGGTTAAAGATAATGCGCTGGAAGAAGAAGTGCTATCTGATCGCCATGAAGGTGGTGAAGAAGCGCCGCGCGCACCTGTTGTCACCGTTATGGG
Source organism: Idiomarina sp. 29L (assembly GCF_004123135.1). NCBI lineage: Bacteria > Pseudomonadati > Pseudomonadota > Gammaproteobacteria > Alteromonadales > Idiomarinaceae > Idiomarina > Idiomarina sp. 29L. The sequence continues at coordinate 234,739 of NZ_SDJS01000001.1, forward strand.
TCACGTTGACCACGGTAAAACGTCACTGCTGGATTACATTCGTAAAGCGAAAGTGGCTTCCGGCGAAGCTGGCGGCATTACACAGCACATTGGTGCGTATCACGTAGAAACCGATCAAGGCATGGTCACTTTCCTGGATACTCCGGGACACGCTGCGTTTACGTCAATGCGTGCTCGAGGTGCAGGTGCGACGGACGTGGTTATTCTCGTAGTGGCGGCTGATGACGGCGTTATGCCGCAAACTAAAGAAGCCGTTCAACACGCGAAAGCAGCTGGCGTTCCATTAATTGTTGCTATCAACAAAATGGATAAAGAAGAAGCTGACCCAGACCGTGTGAAAAACGAGCTGTCTCAGTTGGATGTTATTCCTGAGGACTGGGGCGGTGATACCATGTTTATTCCAGTGTCCGCACACAGTGGATTGGGAATTGATGAACTGCTAGAAGGCGTGCTGCTGCAGTCTGAAGTCCTTGACCTTAAAGCGGAAAAAACCGGAATGGCGTCAGGTATCGTGGTTGAATCACGTCTTGACCGTGGTCGTGGACCAGTAGCAACAATTCTTGTTCAGCGTGGTTTGCTGAAACAAGGTGATGTGGTTCTTTGTGGTCTTGAGTACGGAAAAATTCGCGCGATGCGTGACGAAAATGGTCAAGAAATTAAAGAAGCCGGCCCATCAATTCCAGTGGAAATATTGGGTCTATCCGGTGTCCCACAAGCAGGTGATGAAGCGACCGTTGTAAAAGACGAGCGTAAGGCCCGTGAAGTGGCAAATTACCGTCAAGGTAAATACCGTGAAGTGAAGCTGGCTAAGCAGCAGAAAGCGAAGCTGGAAAATATGTTTGCGAACATGGAAGAAGGCGATGTTTCCGAGTTGAATATTGTTCTTAAGTCAGACGTTCAAGGTTCACTTGAAGCAATTTCTGATGCATTGACCAAACTGTCTACCGATGAAGTGAAAGTGAATATTATTGGTAGCGGTGTCGGTGGTATCACCGAAACTGATATTTCTCTGGCAAGCGCTTCTAACGCTATCGTCGTTGGTTTCAACGTTCGTGCGGAAGCAGCGGCTAGAAAACTGGTAGAACAGGAAAACGTCGATCTCCGTTATTACAGTGTTATTTATGACTTGATTGACGAAGTAAAAGCGGCGATGAGCGGTATGCTCCAGCCTGAGTTCAAGCAGGAAATCATTGGTCTTGCTGAAGTTCGTGATGTCTTTAAGTCGCCTAAGCTTGGTGCTATCGCCGGCTGTATGGTCACTGAAGGTATTGTAAAGCGTTCAGCGCCAATTCGAGTCTTGCGTGACAACGTAGTTATTTACGAAGGTGAGCTTGAATCACTGCGTCGCTTTAAAGATGACGTTCAGGAAGTTCGTAACGGTATGGAATGTGGTATCGGTGTTAAGAACTACAATGACGTTAAAGAAGGCGACCAAATCGAAGTCTTCGAAACGGTTCAAGTTGAACGTAAGCTTTAAGGAAAGGTATGCCACAAGACTTTAGCCGCACCGAAAGGGTGCGGCATCAGTTACAACGTGAAATCGCACTTATCATACAGCGCGAGGTGAAAGACCCTCGCGTTAGCATGGTGACGGTTTCCGATGTAGAAGTATCAAGAGATTTAGCGTACGCCAAAGTATTCGTTACCTTTTTTAATGATGACGAAGCAGAGACGAAAACAGCACTTAGAATTTTAAATCAAGCGGCTGGTTTCATTCGTTCACTTTTAGGTAAGCGGATTAAAGCGCGCATTGTGCCTGAGCTGAAATTTCATCACGACACCTCGTTAAATGAAGGTATTCGTATGAGTAAGCTGGTGGCAGAAGCACGCGCACGTGACAACAAAAATAAGACTGATTCAGAGGACTAAGCAATGGGCAAAGCTCGTCCCCGCAAAGGGCGTCCTGTCTGTGGCGTAGTCTTTCTGGATAAACCGAAGGGCATGAGTTCCAATCATGCCCTTCAACGTGTTAAACGCCTATACAACGCTCAAAAAGCCGGTCATACCGGCGCTCTGGATCCTTTAGCAACCGGCTTATTGCCCGTGTGTTTAGGGGAGGCCACTAAATTTTCTCAATACCTGCTTGATGCGGATAAAAGTTATCGGGTTGAAGCCACTTTGGGTGTGCGTACAACGACGAGTGACGCAGAGGGCGAGGAAGTAGAGCGTAAGGCAGTCAATATTACCGAAGACGATATTCGGAGAAAACTGCCGCGGTTTATTGGGCCGCAACAACAAACTCCGTCTATCTATTCCGCGCTTAAGCACGAAGGTCGACCATTGTATTATTACGCTCGCCGCGGTATTGACGTCCCACAAAAAGTGCGTGAGATAACCATCCACTCCATTGAGTTTATTCAGTTAGTTGGTGAGGTTCTTGAGTTACAGGTCAGCTGCAGCAAAGGGACTTATATACGCACATTAATCGATGACCTGGGTCAGGCATTAGGGTGTGGAGCGCATGTTTCGTTACTTCATAGAAATGGTGTGGCGGACTTAAACGCGGATAATATGTTGACTATAGAACAGCTGGAGCAATTAGCTGAAGCGGGCGATCTGGACGCGCAGCTGCATTCGGTTGACTGTCTGCTACATGCCTTACCCGAGCAAAAAGTCACTCGTTCTGAAGCACGAGATTTACTTCATGGGCAGCCGGTAGATAATTGCTTAGACCGTGAGGTTGCTGTTGGCGATCAATGTCGTATGTGGTGTGAGCGCCATGATGGTGGAAAGGAGTTTATTGGTGTCGGAGCTCTGAGGGATGATAATCGTTTTTGGCCCAAAAGAGTCTTGGCGCTTGAATTCTGTGAGTTCTCTCTCGATGATTTGAAATAATCATTGATTTTGGGCGTTGGCTCTATATAATACGCGCTTCTCCCGCCCCTGAATTAGTGATCGGAGGCGGATATTTCACACAATTAGGAGTTATTATGTCACTAACTGTTGAACAGAAAGCTGAAATCGTAAAAGAGTTTGGTCAAGGTGAGAACGACACAGGTTCTCCAGAAGTACAAATCGCTTTGTTGACTAAAAACCTGGCTGAGCTTCAAGACCACTTTAAAGCGCACAAAAAAGACCACCACTCACGTCGTGGACTGTTACGCATGGTTAGCCGTCGCCGTAAATTGCTTGACTACCTTAAGCGTAAAGACGAAAAGCGTTATTTATCAGTTGTTGAGCGTCTAGGCATCCGTCGCTAAGACACTGAACAAAGCAAAAATTCTGTAAGAAAGGGCTGAATTGTAAAATTCAGCCCTTTTTTTGTCTTCTTTTTAGTCTTATGGGTCTTAATTTTGTCACAATTCCCTTATACTATGCGGCGAGACAAATAAAGAGAGAAGACGAACATCAATCCGGATGTTCTATATTTATTAGGTAAAGGAAAGACAACGTGAATCCAATTACGAAACAATTTCAATACGGTCAGCATACAGTCACTCTAGAAACTGGCGTTATTGCACGTCAGGCCACTGGCTCCGTATTGGTCAGTATGGATGACACAACAGTTCTGGTAACTGTTGTTGCAAAAAAAGACGTCCGTGAAGGGCAAAACTTTTTCCCGCTGACAGTTAACTATCAAGAAAAAACATACGCAGCAGGTAAAATTCCGGGTGGCTTCTTCAAACGTGAAGGCCGTCCAAGTGAAAACGAGACGCTGACATCGCGTCTTATCGACCGTCCAATCCGTCCTTTATTCCCTGAAGGCTTCATGAACGAAGTTCAGGTGGTTGCTACGGTTGTTTCAGTTAATCCACAAATTAACCCTGATATTGTTGCACTAATAGGTGCGTCAGCGGCGCTGTCAATTTCAGGTGTACCATTCGCAGGCCCAATCGGTGCTGCGCGTGTCGGTGTGGTAAACGACGAATATGTATTGAACCCAACCATGGATGAGCTGGAACAGTCTAAGCTGGATCTCGTGGTTGCAGGTACAGAGAATGCGGTATTAATGGTTGAGTCTGAAGCTGAACTGCTGTCAGAAGACCAAATGCTGGGCGCTGTCATGTACGGCCATGAAGCCATGCAGGACGTTATCAAAGCCATTGAAGAATTTACCGCAGAAGCAGGTAAAGAAAAGTGGGACTGGAAAGCGCCAGAGAAAAACGAAACTCTGCAACAAAAAGTTCGTGAGTTAGCAGAGCAAGGTATTGGAGAAGCTTACCGCATTACTGACAAAGCCGAGCGTAAAGGTAAGCTTGACGAAGTTAAACAGCAGATGACTGAAAAGCTGACGGCTGAAGACGAAAATGTTGACTTAGAAGAAGCTGGTGACATTTTCCACGATCTTGAAAGCGAAATTGTTCGCAGTCGTATCATTGCTGGTGAAAAGCGTATCGATGGTCGTGACCCGGATATGGTTCGTGCTATTAGCGCAGCGACCGGTGTTTTACCGCGCACTCACGGCTCTTCATTGTTTACTCGTGGTGAAACTCAGGCTTTGGTTACCGCAACATTAGGTACAGACCGTGACGCTCAAATGATTGACGAGCTAACAGGCACAAATACCAGCCGCTTCATGCTGCATTACAACTTCCCTCCATACTGTGTGGGTGAAACTGGCATGATGGGCTCTCCTAAGCGTCGTGAAATTGGTCATGGTCGTTTAGCGAAGCGTGGTATTCAGGCAGTAATGCCGAGCCATGATGAATTCCCATACACCATTCGTGTGGTTTCGGAAATTACGGAATCAAATGGTTCAAGCTCTATGGCATCAGTGTGTGGCTCGTCACTAGCATTAATGGACGCAGGTGTTCCCATCAAGTCGTCTGTCGCAGGTATCGCGATGGGTCTGGTAAAAGAAGGCGACAAGCATGTCGTTCTTTCAGATATTCTGGGTGACGAAGATCACTTGGGCGATATGGACTTTAAAGTAGCGGGTAACAACGACGGTATTACTGCGCTGCAAATGGACATTAAAATCGACGGTATCACTCGCGATATTATGGAAAGTGCACTGGCACAGGCGAAATCAGCTCGTTTACACATTCTGAAAGTGATGGACGAAGCGATTGGCGGACATCGTCAGGAGCTGTCCGCTTACGCCCCACGCTTTACCACAATCAAGATTGATCAGGACAAGATCAAAGACGTGATTGGTAAAGGCGGTGCTGTTATTCGCGAGCTAACTGAGTCGACTAATACCAACATCGAAATTGGTGATGATGGCACGATTAAAGTAGCAGCGAGTGACCAAGCTGATGCCGATGCGGCTATTGAGAAAATCAAGCAGCTGACGGCGAATGTTGAAGTTGGCAAAATTTATCAAGGTAAAGTCGCACGTATCGTAGACTTCGGTGCCTTCGTTACTGTGCTGCCGGGTAAAGATGGTCTTGTGCATATTTCTCAAATTGCAGAAGAACGTGTGAACGACGTAAACGAATACCTGAAAGTTGGTGATGTTGTTCCGGTTAAAGTACTGGAAATTGACCGTCAGGGTCGTGTTCGTCTGAGCATGAAAGAAGCGGTTGAGAAAAAAGAAGACGCTAACAACACAGCAAGTGCTGAGAGCAATACTTCAGAAGAGAACTCAACAGAAGAGTAACTCTCAACTGATTAAGAAGCCCCGCTATTTTAGCGGGGCTTTTTTTTGCCTGAAAGGCGCTGAATGTGCTGTAATGTGGGCTATTGATAAATGAAAGGTATTATTATGCAGTTGGTCCGTGTCCATGCCGTTGTTGGCTTAGCTATTGTTTCGATGTTTCTATCCGGTTGCGCCTCGCTGGTGGGGCAACAGCCGTCGGCGATAAGTCAACTCGTTCTAGCTGAGCCAGAACGAGCCGAGTTTCGTTATGAAATAGAATTGGCGCGACTTGATCAAGTTTTAACGGAAGATTTAACCCCCGAGCAACGTGCTGAACTGTATTACCGTCGTGGTGCTTTATATGATGCGGTTGGTCTTAGTACGCTGGCCAGAATGGACTTTACGCGTGCTCTTGAATATAACCCACGGCTTGCCGATGCTTATAATTTTCTTGGTATTCAGTACACTCAGTTACAAGAGTTTGACTACGCATATGAAGCCTTTGACTCAGCGATAGAGTTAGAGCCTAAACATAACTATGCTTACTTAAATCGCGGTATAGCGGAATATTATGACTCGCGCTATGAGTTATCGAAAGAGGATCTGGAGTATCATCTGGAGCGAGAGCCTTCTGATCCATACCGAGTCATTTGGCTATATTTGACTAGCGTGGATATTAATGCCGAAGACGCAAAAAGTACGCTTCGCCAGAATATTAATAAGCTGAATAAATCTGACTGGGGTTACCAGATAGCGCAGCTATTCCTCGGTAACCTGCATGTTGATGAGTTCCTCGAAAAGATGACCCAACAGCTTGGTGAAGATGAGCAACTGACGGAGCGCCTGTGCGAGGCTTATTTCTACCTTGGTAAGTACATGCAACTTGAAAATAAGCCGCTTGATGCGATGAATTACTTTAAGCTGGCACTTTCAACTAATGTGTATGAGTTCGTCGAGCACCGGTACGCATCAGTAGAGTTAGATCGGATTCGACAGTCACTTATCAGTCGATGATAAAAAATTCGCTCGCCGTTATTGTGCTTTTGGTGTTTGGTTATATCAATCACCAGTATCTTAGTGAGAGTCAAGAGCGCTATAGAAATGCGGTCAGCGGTAACGCTCACGCACAACATATACTAGCCAATGCATATTGGCAGCAAGGTAAAAAAACAAACGCTTATTACTGGTGGGGAAAGGCCGCTCAGAAGGGGAGTGTAAAATCCATTAACCAGTTAATGGCACACTTTCCTCAACAGACGGATGAATGGCTGTCGTTAGCCGCAAAAGCAGAAATACCATCAGCGATAAATGCAGTCGCAAAGCGCGAGCTTAACAGTGCAAGGTTCTCTTTGAGGAGCTGGTTGACTCGTTGGGAACAGAAGCAAACGACTTGGCTTGATAAGCAACGGAGCCTGCTGAACGCTTTTGAAAGTCGCCGACAGTGTGATGCCACTTTGGCTGTCATTGGTCACAGTCACGCACAAAAATCAGAGTACCTCAGAGTTTTGAGCGCATTGAACAGCAGTGAATTTGAGCTTAATTGGTGTTCTCGTTGGGTGGTCGACGTGGCGCTTGAATGTACGCTTAAGGGGGAAAGGGACCGTGCAGATTGTAAATCGGGTGAGCAAGCCGATTATCAGATAATTCTTGCTGACTCCGGGATTGCCAGTGCTTCCAGCCGTCAAATAGTATTAACGGAGCATAGCTCGCCAGCTGTCATTCAGCATGAGGTTGCTCATTGGTTAGGATTAGCTGACGAGTATCCCATGTCAGACACTTTGGCGAAAAGCTTTTGCCAGGGGCTGTATCGACATAAAAGCCTTAATGTCGTAGTAACCGGTGCGAACGCACAAGGTGTTTCGGAAAGCGATATCAAAGCCCTATATGAACGTCTTCCCTGGCAAAATAGCCTAAGTTCCTGGAAAGACATTGCTCAGCATACGGGTCAATACTGGGTGTTGGGCTCTGATGCAAACAAGCATAAAGTGGGGCTATTTAAAGCGGATACATGTAATACTGAAGAGGGCTTTCAAGCCTGGAAGCCAGTTAAAGAAACTACCGCTATGGAACAGCATGCAACCGAATATTGGCCAAAGGTGTATCTGAAGCTAATAGAAGCTCAAAGCAAAACGGCTAATTGAGCTAGTATGATCACCGGACAGAAAGTCGCCATAAACCACAGTAAAGAACGCAGTTTGTCATAGTTCGCTAAATAAGCAACGTGGTAGAGCACTCGTAATACGATAAAGGCGATAGCCAGAAACTCAATGCGCTCTGTTACAGTGTTTGTTGCTATGGCCGCTAACAACGCAACTGCGTATAAAGGGAAAGCTTCATACGCATTATAATGACCAGCAACAGCACGTGCACCGCGACCGATAAGTCGTTGTTGCTGAGCTCTTGGATGCTTATTGTCGTAACCATTGTCGCGGTTTTGGAAGTAAACAACAGGCGCCTTGGCTAAAATAGGTAGCAGCCCGGCAATGAGTAAACACCATATAAGTAAGCTCACAAAGCGCTCCTGTTGTTTTTAATGTTTTAACGAACGGTTTCACCAGCCGCTTGCAGATCGGCATGGTAAGACGAGCGGACCAACGGGCCACTGGCGATGTGTGAAAAGCCCATTTCTTCGCCAGCTATGCGCAGTTCTTCAAACTCGTCAGGGTGCACGTAACGCGCTACCGGAAGATGATGCCGGCTTGGTTGAAGATACTGTCCAATCGTCAGCATATCAACATCGTGCGCTCGTAAGTCTCGCATCACTTCAAGAATTTCTTCTTTGGTTTCTCCAAGACCAACCATGAGCCCTGATTTGGTTCGAATGTCAGGGCGTGCTTCTTTATACTTTTTCAGTAAATCAAGTGACCACTGATAATTCGCACCCGGGCGTGCTGCTTTATATAAGCGAGGCACAGTTTCCAGATTATGGTTGAACACATCAGGTGCTTCGTCTTTTAAAATGTCTAAGGCAACCTGCATACGACCGCGAAAGTCAGGTACCAACACTTCCACCTGAATGTCGCCATTACAGTGGTGGCGAATTTCGCGAATGCAGTCAGCGAAGTGTTGAGCTCCACCATCGCGTAAGTCATCACGGTCAACTGAAGTGATAACGACGTATTTCACTTTCATGTCGCGAATGGTTTTACCTAATTTTTCTGGCTCTTCGGAGTCCGGAGGTAATGGACGGCCGTGCGCAACATCACAGAAAGGGCATCGACGTGTGCATATGTCGCCTAGGATCATGAAGCTGGCCGTGCCGTGATTAAAGCATTCCGGGAGATTAGGGCACGACGCTTCCTCACAAACAGAATGTAATCCGTGACTGCGCATTGCCTGCTTAATTTCGTCAATTCGCTCGGTTGAAGAGGGAAGCTTCACTTTCAACCATGATGGTTTGCGCAGCATTTCGTCGCGCTCGGTTGGAATAACCTGCACGGGTATGAGGGCCATTTTGTCGGCGTCGCGCATTTTGACGCCAGGTTCAACTCTAACTGGCTTTGACATAATCTTGAGCGAGTCCTGTTTGTTGAAGAATGTTGCTGTATGACAGCGCATCTGTGAAATGCTTGATAACCGCATTTGCGGCTTCATCAAAACTTTGTGGTCCATTCATATCTTTCGTTTGGACCATTTGTATACCGGTTAAGCCACATGGGTTTATGCGGGCAAAAGGTTCCATATCCATATTGACGTTGAGTGCGAGACCATGGAATGAACAGCCTTTGCGAATGCGTAGTCCTAATGAACACACCTTATCACCGCTGACATAAACGCCAGGTGCATCGCGTCTCGCTGCTGCCTCTATATTATAGTCAGCGAGCATATCGACAATGGTTTGCTCGATGCGATTGACCAGTTGTCTGACGCCATATTTTAAACGTCGAATATCCAGAAGAAAGTATATAACGACCTGACCAGGGCCGTGATACGTGACCTGACCACCGCGATCGACTTGTATTACGGGAATGTCTCCCGGGGCAAGAAGGTGTTCTTCTTTACCGGCTTGTCCTTGGGTAAAGACAGGATCGTGCTCAACCACCCAGAGTTCATCAGCGGTGGCTTCGTCACGTTGGTCCGTAAACGCCTGCATGGCGTGCCATACAGGTTCGTATGGCTGCCTGCCAAGTGTGCGTATGATAAGAGTGTCATTCATGCCGCAATTATAACGTTTGTAAAGCCCTACGGCTAGTCGTTACATCAAAGTACGTAACGAACGTCATCAATATCGGAAAGCGAGCGGTACAATATTTCTATGTGCTCCTGACTTTCCACTCGAACGGATACAGACACTGAATGATAGTTTCCTTTGCTACTGGGCTTAACGGACGGTGTATAATCCCCAGGAGCATGCTCTTGGAGTACGGCTACTACTTGATCAGGTAAACTTTCAGTCGCGACGCCCATCACTTTAAACGTGAAACGCGTCGGGAAGTCCACCAATTTATCAAAGCGCGTTTTTTGCATGAGTTGAACCTTTATTCTTCACTAAATTGTTGCTTAATATAGTCCATAATTTTTTTGAAAAAGCCGCCTTCCTCAACAGCTTGTAAGGTGACTAGTGGAAAAGATGCAACATCTTCACCATTTAGCTGCAAATAGACAGTTCCAACCTTTTGGCCCTTACTAAGTGGTGCTTGTAGCTTCTGGTCTAATTCGAAATTTGCGTTTAAATCATCTTTTTGACCGCGAGGCAAAGTGACAACGACATCCTCGCTGATACCTAACGCTACTTCGTCGATGTCGCCACCCCAAATGCGGTGCGCCACAAAACTTTCACCGGCTTCATAGGCTTTTACTGTTTCGTAGTAACGGAAACCGTAGTTAAGTAGCTTTTTACTTTCTACTTTTCGCGCTTGTTCGCTGTTCGTTCCCATAACGACCGCAATGAGACGAGTGCCGTCTTCTACAGCAGAAGAAACCAGGCTGTAACCGGCTTCATTTGTATGCCCAGTTTTAATGCCGTCGACATTTAAACTTCTGTCCCACAACAACGAGTTGCGGTTGTACTGCTTAATGTTGTTATAGGTAAAGGATTTTTGCGCGTATAACTCGTACTCTTCTGGCGTTTCATTAATCAACGCGCTGGCCAAAGTTGCCATATCACGTGCCGATACGTACTGCTCTGGATCTGGCAGCCCATGGCTGTTTGCAAAGTGGCTGCTTGACATCCCAAGTTGTTGCGCGTAGTTGTTCATGAGGTCAGCGAAGGCGTCCTCACTACCGGCGATATGTTCAGCCATGGCCACACAGGCGTCGTTACCTGAGGAGATGATAATACCTTTGTTCAGCTTTTCGACAGGCACTTGTTTGCCAACTTCGATAAACATCTTTGATGACTCAGGAAAGTTCTTAGCCCAGGCATTCTCACTAATGGTGACTTGATCACTTGGTGAAATTCGGCCGGCAAGAATTTCTTTTCCAATAATGTAACTTGTCATCATTTTAGTCAGACTTGCAGGTGGTAAGCTTTCGTCTGCATTTTCTTGAGCCAGCACTTTACCGGTTGTGTGGTCAATCAAGATGTAAGCTTTCGCATTAACGGATGGTGCGCTAGGCACCAGAGATTGAGCTGCTGCTACGCTTGCAGTACTAAAGGTAATGGCAACGATGGCAAAAAAACGACAGATTTTTTTCATTGGAATTATCTTTTTAGTCAGGTGAAACAACATGTAAAACGCGAGTTTTAATTTAGCGCCGAATTATATCAGTTCTGCGCTGTCCCGTCAGGCGCAGCCGTAGTGTTTTGCGTTGCTTTTACACGAAAGGCTTTAGGGTAACCACTGGCTCTTACTTGTTCGAGTAGGTTGTGACTTTCGTGTTCCGGAACAGGCCCTAATACTAGTTTGTATAGACCATCATTTTGCTCGGTAGTTGCAATTTCTTTAAGCGTTGTCGGTAATTGGTCTTTTATTTGCGACAAACGTTGCTTATCGGACGATGCCACTAATTGAATATGGTAAGAACTCGTTGCTGGTTGCTCACCGGCACTGGCTAACGGTGTTTTCAGGTTTATCGCTTCGACCCGGACATGAGCGGTTCCAGAATCCAGCATATCAAGCTTATAAGCGGCGGCAAAAGAAAGATCAATAATGCGTTCGGGGTGGAAGGGGCCGCGGTCATTGACTCTTACGATAACGCTTCGTTCATTGCTTAGGTTAGTGACTTTTACATAAGTGGGTAAGGGCAGTCGAGTATGAGCAGCTGTCATACTGTACATGTCATAGTACTCGCCATTCGAGGTAAGATGGCCATGAAATTTATTGCCGTACCATGAGGCATAGCCCTCTTCGACATAACCGTCGGCTTGCTCCATAACCTCATATTGTTTACCAAAAACTTCATAGTCGCGGTTGCCCTGAGGACTATGCGGCTCGGGAACCGGAACCGCATTTCTTAACTCTGCCTGAGTTGGTAAGCGAGTCGGCGCGCTATCGTGATGTTGGCTGTACCTTCCTGAGGGATCAGAACTGCAACCAACAACCAGAACAGTGATTAACGAGTAATAGAGCAGGCTAGCGGCGCGCATTTTTCAATTGCTCACTGAATTGGTAAACCGCCATGGCGTAGAGTGGACTATGGTTATAGCGCGTAATCACGTAAAAGTTATTGTAGCCCAACCAGTATTCTGCGGCATTTTCAGTTTCAAATTCAAAGACCCGAACCTTGGTGTCCGGTGTCACGGTTTCGTTATTGGGTAAATCAAATCCTTGTTTTTTCAGTGCCTTGCGCGTGGTATTGGGTTTCATGCCGTCGCTAAGCACTTTTGACCAGTTCTCACTATGGTTTAGCGGTTGTGCTATAGGCTGTCCTGCTTGCCAGTTATGCTTTGCGAAGTAATTGGCGACACTGCCAATAGCATCGACAGGGTTGGTTAGCAGGTTGCGCTCGCCGTCACCGTCAAAATCGACGGCATAATGACGATAACTGGATGAAATGAACTGTCCGTAACCCATAGCTCCTGCATAGGAGCCTTTCGCTGAATTAATATCCCAATCCTCTTCAGAAGCTAACTGAAAGAACTCTGAAAGCTCAGAACGAAAGAATTTAGCGCGGGGGGGGTAATGGAAACCTAAAGTATAAAGTGAATCCAATATGGAATATTTTCCCATATAGTTACCATAAAAGGTTTCTACTCCAATAATTGCGACAATGATCTGAGCCGGAACACCGTACTCTTGCTCTGCTTTTTCGAGTGTGGCTTCGTGCTCTTCCCAAAACTTTAAACCGGCTTTTAGGCGTTTCTCAGTTAAAAAGATTGGATAGTACTGATACCAGGGTTTGGCTTCCCAAGGACGCTGTATCGCTTCAAGTACTTCGTTGTTAACCTTGGCCTTGCTTAACCACTTATTCAGTTGTTCTCTGTCAAGGTTATGTTGCTGAACTTGCTGCTCAATAAACTCATCAACACTTGGTACATTATCCTGTGCCGCCAGACCAAAACTGAAAATAGATAGTGTAATGCCTGCTAATAAACGCATAACCAGCCTCTTGTTTTAATTGTTTATAATGAGCCTGTGGTGAGTCGCTATCGACATTAATATGCCAAAACCCGCCATAAGCGTCACCATTGAGGTGCCACCGTAACTTATTAAGGGTAATGGTACCCCAACAACAGGTAAGAGTCCTGAAACCATACCAATATTTACAAAAACATACACAAAGAAGGTCAGCGTTATAGAGCCGGCGAGCAACTTACTGAAAATGTCCTGAGCTCGCATGGCAAGAATAAGGCCGCGCAAAATCACAAAACCGTATAAAGCCAGAAGCAACACAACACCGGTAAGACCGAATTCCTCGCTAAATACCGAAAAGATAAAATCGGTGTGCCGTTCAGGCAGAAACTCAAGTTGTGACTGAGTTCCCTGCAACCAGCCTTTGCCATCAATACCACCCGAGCCTATGGCTATTTGTGATTGAATAATGTGGTAGCCGCTACCAAGTGGGTCTCTCTCTGGGTTTAAAAAGGTCAGTACACGCTCTCGTTGATAGTCGTGCATGAGATAAAACCAAAGTACGGGGGCAAAGGCGGCGGCCGCTACAGCGGCGGTCATGACCAGTCGCCAACTGAGACCTGCCAGAAAAATAACAAACAATCCGGCACTGGCAACAATCAATGAAGTTCCTAAATCGGGCTGCTTCGCTATTAGTAATGTGGGTATCAACACAAGAAGCAGGCCGCCAAAAAGGTGAGTTAATGTGGGAGGAATTTGTCGTCTGTCCATATACCAAGCCAACATGAGTGGCATAGCAAGCTTCATTATTTCAGATGGCTGTATCGTTATCGGACCAATATCGAGCCAGCGTTGTGCGCCTTTACCCATTTCGCCAAAAGCAAGAACGGCCACCAGCAGTAGCACTGCCATAAGAAATAGCGGAACGGCAAGTCGGCTCAATGCCCGTGGTGGAACTTGTGCAAGAATAAACAGCACGACAAAGGACGCTAAAATTCGAACTGACTGACGCTGCATCATCGCTATATCTTGACCCGATGCGCTAAAAACCACGAATAAACTGACAACAGAAAGCGTAATAAGGGCCAAAAATAAAGGTCCGTCAATATGAATTTTTTTTAGTAGCGGGTTTCGCTGTCGTTCTTCAGTTGTCAGCATCGTCTTTCACCTGCTGGTTATCCTTAATCATGTAACGAGAATGCCATGCATCAAGCATTTTGCGAGCAACAGGAGCTGCCACGCTGCCACCACCGCCGAGTGAGTTCTCAATAGCAACAACGATAGTGACTTTAGGGTCAGTTGCCGGTGCATAACCAACGTACATAGCATTGTCGCGGTAGCGTTCTGCAATCTCTTCCGCATTGTACTCTTCGTCCTCGCCCAGGCTTCGAACTTGCGCCGTACCTGTTTTACCGGCTGAACTGTATTCGGCATCTCTAAATGCTGAACGTGCTGTGCCGGTGTCACTCATGTTCACTTTCTTCAGTGCGTCTTTAATAACGTCCCAGTGTGCTGTTTTTTTTACTTCTACCGGACGGTTGTGAGTAATTAATGCTTCTGACACTTGCCCTCCATCTAAAGTGCCCCGAAGTAGCCGAGGAATAACATGCTTTCCTTCATTCGCCACAATGGAAGTCGCCACGGTTAGTTGAATGGGGGTCGCTGTCCAATAACTTTGTCCAATACCTACCGATAACGTCTCACCAGCGTACCAAGGTTGGCCAAATCGGGCCCGTTTCCAACCTCGGGACGGCATGAGTGCGGGGACTTCTTCGTGTATATCGATGCCTGTGATTTCACCAAACCCAAACTTTGTCATAAAGTCAGATATTTTATCGATACCGAGCTTGAGCGACATGTCGTAGTAAAATGTGTCACAGCTTTCGGTTATCGCACTGGTCACATCGACCCATCCATGCCCCCAGGCAAGCCAATCGCGGTAACGTCTGTCTACGCCTTTAATTTCGAACCAGCCAGGGTCCCAAATGCGGGTGTCTTTAGTAATGGTGCCGTCTTCAAGGCCGAGGAGTGCAATCTGCGGCTTAACGGTTGAAGCGGGCGGGTAAGCGCCCTGAGTTGCCCGGTTGAGCAGGGGGCTGTCTTTAGAATTCAATAAGGAGCGATACTGCTTGACTGAGATACCGTTTACAAACCAGTTCGGGTTATAGCTTGGGGTACTTGCCATGGCAAGAATAGCACCCGTATCGTTATCCATAAGAATAATTGATCCCCGGCTTTCTCCAAGCAGCTCAACGGCCTTTTTCTGGAGTTCAATATCAAGCTCGAGAATCACGTCCACTCCAGGTTCAGGCGCTTCAATACTTAGCGTGCGAACGGCACGTCCCCGGTTATTCACCTCAACACTTTGATAACCGACAGTGCCGTGAAGTTGCTTTTCGTAATACTTTTCAATGCCTAGTTTACCGATGGTGCGACTGGCTGCGTAATTAGCAAGTCCGCCTTGTTCTTTAAGGCGATTGACGTCCTGTTGGTTAATTTTGGCAACGTAGCCGACAGCGTGGGTTAGTAAATCCGCATAGGGATAACTGCGGATAAGGCGTGCTTCAAGGCTCACCCCAGGAAATTTATGTTGATGTGCTGCGAATGTAGCAAGTTCTTTTTCATTCACATTGTCGAGTAATGGAACATTGTTAAAGCGTCGTTGGCTTTTTAAGTTTTGTTTAAATTGCTCAAGAGTCTCATCGGGGAACCCCAGCAAACTCTGGAGGGATGTCAGGGTTGCGTCTAAGTCAGGTACTTCTTCCGGGGTAACGTCAATACTGTAAATAGGCTTGTTTTCAGCTAATAAAACGCCGTTACGATCGTAAATCAGTCCTCGGTTAGGGGCTAAAGGAACAAGCTTAATTCGGTTGTCGTTTGAACGGGTTTGCAGTTCGTTATGTTCACTTACTTGTAAGTGGAACATATTGGATGCCAGCAATACGAATACCGCCACAACAATAACGATAGCGACCATCGCACGGCGGGCAAAAATAGCTGATTCGGCTTCGTGATCACGTATGGTTGTGCGCTGACGCATTATTATCGTTATTATTCTCTGTGATAAGGGTGATTATTATTCAAACTCCATGCTCGGTAAAGACTTTCAGCAACAATTAACCGAACCATTGGGTGTGGCAGCGTCAGCTTTGATAACGACCAACGTTGCTCCGCAAGCGCCAGACACTCACTCGATAGTCCTTCAGGGCCACCAACCAGCAACGTAACATCGCGCCCATCCATTTGCCAGGCGGCAAGCTGTTGGGCCAGCTTCGGTGTATCCCACGCTTTACCGTTTACTTCCAGTGTAATGACTTTGTTGCCTTTGGGGATAGCTTGAATGAGCGCCTTGCCTTCTTCCTGCACGATTCGGTTCACATCGGCTTTCTTTGTACGCTTTTGAGCCGCAATTTCGGTTAATACAAATTTGCAGTCGTTAGGGAAACGCTTTTGGTATTGCTCAAAGCCTTCTTTTACCCAGGTTGGCATCTTAGTGCCAACCGCAAGTAACTGGATTTGCACTTACTGGCCCCAGAGCTTTTCAAGCTGATAAAAGTCGCGGATAGCTTCTTGCATAACATGCAAAACCACATCACCCAAGTCGACTAAAACCCACTCTGACTGCTCGCCGCCTTCAATACCGATAGGCGGAAAGCCTGCGTGTTTCGCTTCAGTTGCCAGATACTCGGCAATGCTTTTAACGTGCGTTTTTGAACTGCCCGAACAAATGACCATAAAGTCAGCAACGTCTGTTTTATCGTGAACATCTAAAACTTGAATGTCACGGGCTTTTATATCTTCAATTTTGTCGATGACAAAATCGCGTAATTCTTCTGCCTGCAAAGGAGGGTCTCCATTTGATTTAAAAAGGTTTTGCTTCAACCGGTAAGTTTAACAGAATATCGCAGGGCTGTTCAGCTACAAATACAGTTTGTTTGTTTTAATATACTCGTAAACCGAGGTTGGGATAGGCGGTGAAGCGGGGCGCTCGTGTAATTGACTTCGAAGCTCTGTTGCTGAAATATCAATAAGTGGTGTTTGCGCTATATAAAGTTTACCGTCAGGACTATTTGTGAGGATACCGGGCTGATAAACTCGGTGTTGTTCAATGAAACGCTTCAGTTCACTGTCCTGCGGCTCAAAAGGAACACCGCTTCTTGGCATAACGACGATATGCGCATGCTTTATAATGTCTTGCCACTGATACCACTGATTTAAGCTCATTAGCGAGTCCATACCCATCACAAAAATGAGTGTGTCGCCTGGATAATGCTCAGAAAGTTCAGCGAGTGTCGATGCTGTGTAAGACGGACGTGTTTGCTTCAGCTCCCAGTCCTCAGCCTCAAACCCCGGATAGTCCTTGCAGGCAAGCCTGACCATATCGAGACGCTGTTTAGCTGAAGCTTCCGGTTGTGCACGATGCGGAGGAATGGCGCTTGGCATGAACGCAAGGCGGTCAATTCCGAGCTCTTTCATTAGTGCGTTGGATGTCTCTAAATGACCATGATGGATCGGGTCAAACGTGCCGCCAAAGACTGCTCTGATCATAATGAAATAAAAGTATTTTCAAGCTGGAACGGGTGAGAGAACGGCTGCAAACTATGGGCAGCCGTTAAGCTGCTTTCCTTCTGACACAGCAGTCCAAGCAAGTGAACAGTAAGCACTAATGGCGACTCACCACTGTCCTGTTTTAATGCCATTTCTAAACGCTCAATGAGGTAGTGCAATTGGTGCAGTGCTTCTACTGATAAAGACTCAGCTCGTTTAATATAACCTGGTTGTTGATTTGACCAAATCATATTACGACGAAAAAGAGCTGAAACGTCTGTGTTGCCAGCGTGACTTTTCAGCGTTGTCAGCAATTGAACTTCCCGTTGTAAGATCCAGACAAAGCGATGAAAATCGTTTTCCTCATCGAGTAAACGAGTCAGTTTGTGCAGAGCGTCTTTATAGTTACCAGCCTGAATACTTTCTTGCAGCGCGAATACATTAAAGCGGCTTGAGTCACTGCTCGCATCGGTTAGGAACTCATGTGTAATGACGCCGGAATCACTGAGTAATTGCCATTTACGCAGTTCTTGATCAAGCGCTAACAAGTTGCCTTCAAACCAGTCAGACAGTAATTCAGGTACGCCTTCGGCTAGCGTCAGTTGGTACTTTTGGGCACGCTTATGAATAAACACCGGCAAACGAGCCTTATCGGGACTTTGGGTTCGAATAAGAGGGCCGTGTTCAGCTAGCGACTTAAACCAACGGCTATTCTGGTGCTCCTTTTTTAAGTAGCTTCCAATGACAACCAGTGTATGGTTTTCAGGCAGTTGATTTGCGTAACTGTGTAAAGCGTTTGAACCTTCTTTTCCGGGTTTGTTTTCCGGAAGCTCGAGTTCAATAAGTGTGTCGCTTCCGAATAAACTCATTGATTGTTCGAGTTCACTCAGTTGCTTCCATTCAAAGTCCTTTGACTGTATCCAATGATATTTTTCTGCGTCGTGGCCGAAATGTTGCCGGATAACGTCTATGGCATCCATCCGCAATAACAAGTCATCGCCAAACAGCAATAACACAGGGGGAACGCCTGAACGCTCAATGTATTGACTTAATTGTTCTGGGAACAATGTCTGCACTTAACGCTCCGTTATTGAGAGAGTTCAGAAACTATCTGCTGAAGGATAATTCGTGATGCTTCAGCACGCATTTCATTCACCAGCATTTCTCGCTCACGCGTTTTTGCCAGCGCAAAGTTTGGATCATCCTGATAGTCTCTGGCTACTTCTGCTGTTCTCTCAACGATGACTTGATTGTCTTTCAACAGTTGGTAGCTGACCTGATACAACAGCTCGTATTCGGCAACCTGACCACTCTCGAAAAGTGACAGGGTGCGTCTCTCTAGCTTGTCAGAAAGCAGCGCTAATTGGTAACTACTGTTTTTGGAAACGTTAATACCGGAGTGAACCAGTCGTTGCTCCATTTGATAAGCAAGCTCTTTTGATACATTTGACTGTAATCGAATTGACTCCAGACTTTCCGGTAACTGATAATCGCCACGGAGCTGAAAGCCACACCCGGAGAGTATGGCTATCAACGAAAAACTCAAGAGTACCTGTGTGACTGTTCTCATCGAGGTTAACCAACAACAATGTTGAGAATTTTTCCGGGAACGTAGATTTTCTTACGAATCTCTTTTCCTTCAACGTGTTTTTGTACCGACTCGTCGTCAAAGGCTTGCTGTTCAACTTGCTCAGCTGACGCATCAGCAGACACGGTCAACTTAGCCCGAACCTTGCCGTTGATTTGAACAACAATCAGCTTTTCGTCTTCTACTAGGGCGCTTTCGTCAACGTTTGGCCACTTTGCGAATGACAATGGTTCTTCGTGGCCAAGTTCTACCCATAACTGCTCGCACACATGAGGGGTAATTGGCGCTAACATTCGAACCATTGCGTCAATAGCTTCACCCAACACCTGGCGATCAGCGTTCGTCTCCATTGGCGCTTTCTGGAGGTGGTTTAGTAACTCCATTATTGCGGCAATAGCCGTATTAAAGTGCTGGCGTCTGCCCATGTCGTCGGTGACTTTGGCTATCGCTTTGTGCAACTCACGGCGCAGAGTCTTTTGCTGTGAATTCAGTGTTTCACCGGATGCATAGCCTCCGGCATTAATGAAGTCGAAAGTCAGTTTCCATAAACGACGCAGAAAACGTTGAGCACCTTCTACTCCGGAGTCAGACCACTCAAGCGTCATTTCTGGTGGCGCAGCAAACATCATAAACAGGCGAACGGTGTCGGCACCGTAACGTTCGACCATGGTTTGCGGGTCAATACCGTTATTTTTCGATTTTGACATTTTACTCATGCCACCAACTTCTACCGGTTTGCCGTCGGCTTTTAACGTAGCGCCGGAAATGGCGCCTTTATCGTCACGTTGAATATCGACATCTAATGGAGAGAACCATTCTTTACCGCCTTTTTCGGTGTCGCGGTAATAGCTGTCTGCTAACACCATGCCTTGGCATAGTAAGCGCTTAAACGGTTCGTCAGACTCTACTAAGCCGGTGTCACGAAGCAGTTTGTGAAAGAAGCGTGCGTACAGTAAGTGCAGTATCGCGTGCTCAATGCCACCAATGTACTGGTCGACAGGAAGCCAGTAATTCGCTTTCTCAGGATCTAACATTGCGTCGTGGGTTTGAGCACTGCAGTAGCGAGCGTAGTACCATGACGATTCCATAAAGGTGTCAAAGGTATCTGTTTCGTGCTCGGCCGCTATGCCGTTGTATTCCGTTTTACGCCATTGAGGATCGGACTTGATAGGTGAGTTAACACCATCCATGACGACGTCTTCCGGCAATTTAACGGGCAGTTGTTCTTCTGGAACCGGCACGGACTCGCCATTTTCGAGGTTGAGCATCGGAATGGGGGTGCCCCAATAACGCTGACGAGAAACGCCCCAGTCGCGTAAACGGTAGTTGACTTTCTTCTCACCGATGCCTTTTTCGCTTAATTCTTTGGCGATAGCATCAAACGCGTCTGCCGAGCTCAGCCCGTTGAAACGGTCTGAATTGATAACGGTTCCTTTTTCCGTAATCGCCGCCTGGCTAATGTCACTGTCGCCTGAAAGTGGTTCAATAACGGGCTGAATCGGAAGTTTGTATTTGGTGGCAAACTCCCAGTCACGCTGATCGTGCGCCGGTACGGCCATAACGGCGCCTGAGCCGTAGTCCATTAGCACAAAGTTGGCGACCCATACCGGAATTTCTTCACCGGTCATTGGGTGAACGGCCTTGAAGCCGGTATCCATACCCAGCTTTTCCATGGTGGCGATATCGGCTTCTGCAACCTTGTTGTTTTTGCAGTCTTCGATGAATTCGGCCAGGGCAGTATTGTTTTTTGCCGCCTCTTTAGCCAGCGGGTGGCCAGCTGCAACCCCCATATAAGTCACGCCATAAATAGTGTCAGGGCGCGTGGTGTAGACTGTTAGGGGCTGATCATAGCCATTGACTGAAAAGTCGACTTCAACCCCTTCAGAACGGCCAATCCAGTTGCGCTGCATGGCTTTAACCTGTTCCGGCCAGCCGTCAAGTTGGTCAAGGTCGTCCAGAAGCTCTTCGGCATAGTCAGTGATTTTTATAAACCACTGTGGAATTTCCTTTTGTTCTACGGTTGCCCCCGAGCGCCATCCTTTACCATCGATCACTTGCTCGTTGGCTAAAACGGTTTGGTCGACCGGGTCCCAGTTAACTGTTGCGTTCTTTTTATAAACCAGACCCTTTTCATAAAGCTTAGTGAAAAACCATTGTTCCCAGCGGTAATAGTCAGGAGAGCAGGTCGCAACCTCGCGATTCCAGTCGTAACCAAAACCTAAACTTTTTAACTGGTCGCGCATGTAGTCGATATTTTGATAGGTCCATTTCGCCGGCGCAGTCTTATTCTGTATTGCGGCGTTTTCAGCAGGCAAACCGAACGCATCCCAGCCCATTGGCTGTAAAACATTTTTACCCAACATGCGTTGATGACGACTGATAACATCGCCTAACGTATAGTTGCGAACATGCCCCATATGTAACTTACCGCTAGGGTAAGGGAACATTGATAGGCAATAGAATTTGTCTTTGCCAGGCTCTTCTTTAGCGGTAAAAACGTCTTGTTCCTGCCAGCGCTTTTGCATGGCAGCTTCAATTTTGCTGGGGTTATATTGTTCTTGCATAGTCCTGCTTACTTCCGTTGGTGCAATAAAGTGAATTAACTAATGGCGTACCACATGACCAGCATGACAACGATGCCAGCTAAGCCAAAAAAGCCATACTCAAACACAGAGCGTTGTTTGACTTCTGCAGGGGCTGACTTATCGATACCTAATAACATCAACCAGCTGCTTAGACCTAAACCGCCAGCGGCAACCAGAACGGCAAACAAAATAGCATCGAAGATATTTTCCATAATGATATTCCTGTAGAAAGTATAAATAATAACGGCAGATAAAGGCTCTGCTGACACACTGAATATACAGCTTAATAGTGTACTGATTTTAACGCGTTATGACTACGCTTGAGTTCGCTTATTGCGGGCTTTCGTTAAGCTGGCCGGCACCAGGCCGAGAAGTGCAAGTATTAACGCACCCCAAAGACCAAATTGTTTAAACCAGGTATTGCCGTTCACCGGATACAGCTCCGCAGAAACGGTGGTCGCCTTAAACTGCGGAGCTTTATCAATAAATTGTCCGAACTCATCCACTATCGCGGTGACGCCGTTATTCGTTGCCCGTAAAAGAGGACGTTGTAATTCGAGAGCCCGCATTCGGGAAATTTGCATGTGCTGCCACGGTCCGTGAGAGTCACCAAACCAGGTATCATTGCTTATGGTCACCAGAAAGTCTGTGTCTTCAAAGGTGTTGTCCCGAACTTGCTGCGGAAACGCAATTTCGTAGCAAATGGCCATCGAGAGCTTTCTGTTATTCGCTTCTAAATTAGGCTGTTGGTAGTGGCCGCGGCTAAAAGAAGACATCGGCAAATTAAATAGCGGGGCTATTGGGCGGAGAATGTCCTCAAAAGGGACGAACTCCCCAATAGGCAATAAATGGTGTTTCTGATAACGATTCTTGCCACTGTATTCATAGGTGTCATCATCAAGCACAATCACACTGTTATAAAAGGCGTCATTGAGTCTGTCGTAATCGATGATACCGGTAATCAGAGCCGAGCCGTTCACCGATGCCGATTGTTCCATAGTCGTTAAAACGTCTTGAGCATACGGCTCTAGCGCGGTGACTGCGGACTCTGGCCAAATCACAATGTCGTGATTGAATTTAGGTCGGGTTAAGTCGAGGTATCGTAAAATATTAGGCCACTGCTGTTCCGCTTGCCATTTTAGTGACTGCTGAATGTTTCCCTGTACTAGTAGGATGCTGGTTGACTCCGTGCTTCTCCAGGTTGGTTGTAATTTGTGACTGACTGACGACACCGTCATTAAAATAAGCGGCACAATGAATAGTAGTGGGCGGTGGTGCTTAATCGCCATAAAGATGCACAGTGCAGTCATCCAAAGGGCGACCGTAATACCTGATTCACCGATAAGTGGCGCTAAATTGGCATAAATGCCGTCAGTTTGTGTATAGCCAAGGCTTAACCACGGGAAGCCAGTAAATAGCCAACCGCGAAGAAGCTCGAAACCCAGCCAAATGAGCGGTAATGAAAAGCGCCACTGAGGTTTTCTGTGTGCGAGTTTCTGCCACAATCCAAAGGCCATTGCCGGGAATAAGGACAGATAAAGAAACAGCAGCAACAGGATTAATATAGTGGCGTAGACGGGCAAGCCACCGTACTGGTCGATACTGACGTAAATCCAGCTAAGGCCTGTTGAAAACCAACCCAGCCCAAAGGTTAGGCCCGCATAAAAGGCTCGCTTCGGAGCCATTGGCCAAATGATTTTTATAACAACGGGTAAGACAATAAACGGCAACCAGTGCCAGTTGAAAGGGGAGTATGCCAGCGTGAGCGATGCTCCTGACAATAATAGTAGCAGAGAGCTTAACTTACTCCCCCAGCGTTTTGTCATTATTCAGTACTCTCCGACGTCTCGACTTCCTGAATGCTGACCTGAAGCTGTTGAATCCTTCGCTTATCGGCGTTGGTGATGCGAAAAGTGAAGTTACCCAACGTAATTTCTTCTCCGGCTTGTGGAAGGTGACCAAACCCGTGAGCGACTAAACCACCAACAGTGTCGTGTTCTTCATCACTGAACTCAGACTTAAAGTAGTCGTTAAAGTCTTCGATAGTGGTTAGTGCTTTCACTGAATAACGGGTCGGACTTAAGCGACGAATGTTTTGCTTGTCATCGTTTTCATTGATATCGGTTTCATCCTCAATTTCACCAACAATTTCTTCGAGAATATCTTCAATCGTTACGAGGCCTGAAACACCACCGTACTCGTCAACCACAATAGCCATGTGATAACGATTAGAGCGGAAGTCTTTTAGTAACACGTCAACCCGCTTGCTTTCGGGAACAATGACAGCCGGTCGCATGACCTTTTCTAACGAAAAGTCTTCTTCGTTTGAGTTAAAGCCATAACTGAGCAAGTCTTTCGCGAGTAGAATACCCTCAACCTGATCTTTATTATCCGTCACTACCGGATAGCGACTGTGTTGAGAGTCGATAACGATAGGTAAAAACTCTTCGACGCTTTGGTGCACATCAATAGTGACCATTTGCGAGCGCGGAATCATGATATCGCGAACTTTAAGCTCCGCGACATCGAGCACGCCTTCAATCATTTCTTTGGTATCGTTATCAATCAGATCACGCTCTTCAGCGTCCTGAATTAAATCGACGAGTTCTTCTCTGCTTTTCGGCTCACCGGTGAATATTTGTAATAACTTGGCTGCCCAAGATTTACCCGACGAGCCGTTGGCTGAGTGGGGGTTG
Source organism: Idiomarina sp. 29L (assembly GCF_004123135.1). Classification (NCBI taxonomy): domain Bacteria; kingdom Pseudomonadati; phylum Pseudomonadota; class Gammaproteobacteria; order Alteromonadales; family Idiomarinaceae; genus Idiomarina; species Idiomarina sp. 29L. The sequence continues at coordinate 259,131 of NZ_SDJS01000001.1, forward strand.
TCGTCGCTCATTAAAGTGTATGCTCCGTGTTGCTTGTTGTTTCATATGGGTCTGGATAATCAAGAGAAGCCATAATTCGTTTTTCTATCGACTCCATTTCGACGGCATCTTCTTCTTGTATATGGTCGTAACCCAAAAGGTGCAGAGTACCGTGTATCACCATGTGCGTCCAGTGGGCGATAACGGACTTATTTTGCTCTTTTGCTTCGCGCTCAACGACGCTTTGACAGATGACTAAATCACCCAATAACTGGATGGGTAATTCAACGGGACTTTCAAAAGGAAAAGACAGCACGTTTGTTGGGTAATTTTTGCTTCTGAACTGGTGGTTGAGTTCAGCGGCTTCGTTATCTTTTACAACTCGAACCGTTAGCTCCACAGGCTTATCGATACCAAGGTGCTTAATAACAGCGTTGGCCGCAAGAGCAATGGTGCTTTCTTCCGGTGCGTCTTTAATACCCTCGGCAGTTTGGTAATCAAGCGTGATCTTACTCATGAGCGCTTATCGAACTCATCGTATGCTTGGACAATACGTTGAACCACTGGGTGCCTTACAACATCTCCTGCCTGGAAAAAGGTAAAGCTGACATCTGATACTTTATTTAAAACCTCAATGGCGTGACGTAAGCCCGAGCGTTGGCCGCGTGGTAAGTCGACCTGTGTAATATCTCCGGTAATGACCGCACGCGAGTTAAAGCCGATACGTGTCAGGAACATTTTCATTTGTTCACAGGTTGTGTTTTGACTTTCATCCAGGATGATAAAGGCATCGTTCAAAGTACGACCACGCATATAAGCCAGTGGGGCAACTTCAATGACGTTTCTTTCAATAAGCTTCTCGACCTTTTCAAAGCCAAGCATCTCGAATAGCGCATCATAAAGAGGCCTTAAGTAAGGATCGACTTTTTGAGCCAAATCACCGGGTAAAAAACCCAGTTTTTCGCCTGCTTCCACAGCCGGACGGGTCAGTAAAATACGGCGGACTTCCTGGCGCTCTAATGCGTCAACGGCACAAGCGACGGCTAAGTAGGTTTTACCCGTACCTGCAGGACCAATGCCGAAATTCACGTCGTGAGCCAAAATAGCCCGAACGTACTCAGCCTGATTATGGTTGCGTGGCTTAATAAGACCGCGTTTGGTCTTAATGTGTGTCATTTTTTCTGCGGCTGGATCGCCTTTGTCGCGGTCCTGTTCAAGGACTTTGGCCTGTTGAATGGCTAAATGTACCTGCTCTGGCTCAATTTGACCGTCACGACCTTTCATTGGTGCCGTATCGACATATAAATCAAGCAGCAACTTTTGCACAGCCGAAACCGTTTTAGCGTTGCCTATTAAACGAAACTGATGACCGCGGTGGGTTATCTCAACACCAAGGCGGCGCTCAATATGCTGCAGGTTCTCGTCTAAAGGCCCGCAGAGGTTAGAAAGCCGACGAGAATCCGTCGGCTCCAATTCAAAATCTAGCGTTTGCGTTTGTGGACTCAATCGATTCCTCTTTAACTCGCTTGTGGAGGCATTTTTACAACACCCAACTCGTCAGGTTCGTTGACTTTGCCTCTTTGTAAAATCGTTTCTGGGGCGGTGTCGACACGTAGCCCCATGTCTTTCTCTTCACGGATAAGATCGCCGCGAAGACTGTTCGGTAACACTTCTGTAATACGAACATCAACGAACTGACCTATCATATGGGGTTGTCCGACAAAATTTACAACCCGGTTATTTTCTGTTCTTCCAGACAGTTCCATTGGGTTCTTTTTCGAAGGTCCTGTCACTAATATTCTTTGCTCAGTATCCAGCATGCGTCGCGCATGCGCCATAGATTGCTGATTTAAGCATTGCTGTAAAATTTGTAAGCGTTGCTTTTTGGTTTCCTCTGAAACGTCATCAGGCAAGTCGGCGGCCGGAGTTCCCGGACGTGCGCTATAAATAAAGCTGAAACTCATGTCAAAATCAACGCTTTGGATCAAATCCATAGTTGCTTGAAAATCAGCATCGGACTCCCCCGGGAAGCCGATAATGAAGTCAGATGACAGAGCAATGTCCGGACGTGCTTTCTTTAAAGCACGCATTTTTGACTTGTATTCAAGCGCTGTATGACCGCGCTTCATCATTGTCAGTACGCGATCAGAGCCGCTCTGTACCGGTAAGTGCAGATGACTCACCAACTCTGGAATCGTTGTGTAGGCTTCAATAATATCGTCGGTAAACTCGACTGGGTGCGATGTGGTATAACGAATACGGTCAATGCCATCAATGGCAGCAACCAGGTGAAGTAACTCGGCAAAGCGACACTGAGTGCCATCAAAGTGTTCACCTAAGTAGGCATTTACGTTTTGACCGAGCAAATTCACTTCGCGTACGCCTTGATCTGCCAGCTGAGCAATTTCATAGATGACATCGTCAACAGGGCGGCTGACTTCTTCGCCGCGCGTGTAAGGGACAACGCAGAAAGAACAGTACTTGCTGCAGCCTTCCATAATCGAAACGAAAGCACTGGCACCGTCAGCCTTAGGCTCTGGCAAACGGTCAAACTTTTCAATTTCAGGGAACGACACATCAACCATTGGCGCATGGGTTTCGCTGACTTGGTTGACCATCTCTGGTAGGCGGTGCAACGTCTGCGGCCCAAATATAATATCGACAAAGGGGGCGCGAGAGCGAATTTCGTCGCCTTCCTGAGAGGCCACACAGCCGCCAACGCCAATGAGCAAGTCAGGTTTTTTCTGCTTCAGATTTTTCCAGCGACCTAACTGGTGGAAAACCTTTTCCTGAGCCTTTTCGCGAATGGAGCAGGTGTTCAACAGGATCAGATCAGCGTCTTCAGCATCTTCTGCAACGTCGTACCCGTGTGTCGATTTAAGTAGATCAGCCATTTTCGCTGAATCGTACTCGTTCATCTGACAACCCCATGTTTTGATATATAACTTCTTGCTCATGACTACTCGATGGTTGATAGGTTCTAATTAAGACCGGATATTTTATCGTTTATTGGGGCAAATTGCCAAACACGAATTTGTTAGCTCTTACGACGTGAGCGTATCGCAAAATAGCCCGCCACAAATATAATCAGTGCGCCCCAGAGCATATGCCATGCAAGCGCTTCATCAAATAACCAAAAGCCCAGCAAGGCGGCAAAAATAACCGAACTGTAAGTGAAAACACCGACTTTTGCGGGGGGCGCTATAGAAAACGCTTTTGTCATCGCTAGTTGACCGTAAACGGCAAGTAGGCCAAGTGCGAAAACGCCAAGCCAATGATGACTGGGAATGGGTTCCCATAACCAAAGCAATGGCACACCAGAGGCAATAGTTGCTAACGTACTGAAGTAGAAAACAATTTTACTGGTAGACTCGGTGCTCGACATACGCCGTATCACTGTTTTGGTAAAAGCGGCCAAGGCAGCCGCCAAAAACGCAACGGCAATAACCGGAGAGAGTTCACTGTTCATCGGGTCGAGGAAAATAAATACGCCGACAAAACCAAGGGCAATAGCCAACCAGGTTTGGCGGGCGACGTAGTCTTTTAACCAAAGCCAGCCAATGATTGGTATTAAAAAGGGCGATAAAAGCAGCACCAGTGTTGCCTGAGCCAGCGGGATACTGGCTATGGCAAAGAAAAACAAGTACATGGCGGTAATGCCGGCAGCGGCGCGAATGAGATGCAAACCTAAACGGGTTGTTTTTAGCGACCCAGGTCCTTTTCGCCATAGCCAGGGCAGCAATACTAAAAATGCGGTTAGGTTTCTAAAAAACACCAGTTGTTCAAAAGGCTGGTCTTGGCTGATGAATTTTACCAAAGCACTGACACCGGCAAAGCTCGCCTCTGCGCTTAAAATTAAAAATGAGGCGAGAATAACGGCTTTTTGTGAGGTGTCTGTCGTTGCCATTGAGGTGCTCTTAAAAAATGTGGCATTTACACTGATGAATATGACTATGATAACGGAAATGAGACCGGAAATGTGTTATTTATAGAGAACTTATACTTACAGACAATTCAGGTTCTATGCGAGATTTAACGGTTGTCATAAATGGCGGTGGAATGGTCGGTGCTGCGTCGGCGCTGGCACTTGCTAAAGCCGGGGCTTACGTCAAATTATTTGAAAGTCATCCACCAAAGCTCGAGGGGCAAACCTATGATTGGGATCTCAGAATTTCGTCCGTAAACTTAGCCAACTGGCAGTGGTTACGCTCACTGGGGGTTCATGAGGTCATCGCTCACAGCAAAGTAAGAGACTACCAGCGGTTAACGGTAACTACTCAGTCAGGAAAAAGCCTGACATTTGATGCCAATGAAGTCGACCAGGCGTCACTGGGAGTGATGGTAGAAAATAACGCTTTGCAGGCAGCGCTTTGGCAGTGTTTGCGAGACTACGAAAGTGTCGAACTCGTGACAGAGCAGCGTATTAATTCCTTGAATCCTCATGACAGAACCGTCGAGCTCACTAACGGTGAGCGGAGTAGCTTCGACGTATTGCTGGGATGTGACGGTGCGAACTCCATTATCGCTCAGTTGATCCACACTGCGTATCGTGGCTGGGATTATGATCAACGTTGTTTGCTGGCTAATGTTGAGCTTGAACAGCCTGTCGCTTCCGAGACTTGGGAGGTTTTCAGACCACAGGGACCTTACGCATTACTGCCACTGTCTGACACTAAAGCCTGCCTTATTGACTATGATAAAAGAGCCGATATTCGTTCGCTTCAGCATGATAAAACCGCACTGCAAACCCATTTGGTACAATTGTTTGAGCCACATGTAGGAGCATTTCAGTTGATAAAAGCCGCGAGCTTTCCGTTGCAGCGTAAGCATGCATTAAACTATTGTTCATACGGCTGCGTTGCGTTACTCGGAGACTCTGCTCATAGTATTCATCCTATGGCGGGGCAGGGCGTTAACCTGGGGTTCGCCGATATTCAGTGCTTGCTCAACGAATTATCTAACAAGCCAGTGACTCAGGCGCTTAACGGATACGAAAAACAACGAAAATTTGAAAACGCTAAAATGATGCGTTTAATGGATGCACTTCAAATAAGCTGGCGCAGCAGTAATCCGATAGCTCGTCTATTGGCTGACGTCTCTTTGAATGCCGCCAGAGCTCCGATACTGAAGCACTTCTTAATAAAGCAGGCTATTGGGGAATAGAGTAATTAAGGGGAAACAGGCACAAAAAAACCACCCTAAGGTGGCCATTGTCTGTTGTGGTGCGGAGGGAGGGACTTGAACCCTCACGTCCTTTCGGACACTAGCACCTGAAGCTAGCGCGTCTACCAATTCCGCCACCACCGCAACAGTAGTTAGTATGGCTGGGGCACCAGGGATCGAACCTGGGAATCGCGGGATCAAAACCCGCTGCCTTACCGCTTGGCTATGCCCCATCCAACTAAGGACAGCAATCACAAAATAAATTAAAGAAGCTAATGGCTGGGGCACCAGGGATCGAACCTGGGAATCGCGGGATCAAAACCCGCTGCCTTACCGCTTGGCTATGCCCCAATTTTAGCTACCCTGAGAGAGAGTTGGTGCGGACGGAGAGACTTGAACTCTCACGCCGTGAGGCACTGGAACCTAAATCCAGCGTGTCTACCAATTCCACCACGTCCGCACATTTCTCAGTTAAGTTGGTGGCTACGGCGAGATTCGAACTTGCGACCCCAGCATTATGAGTGCTGTGCTCTAACCAGCTGAGCTACGTAGCCAACTTTTTTAACTTTCCGCTCTCTGTGAGTGCGGCGCGTATTATGCAAATCGCTCCGCAACCCGTCAACCTATTTTTGAGAAAAAATACGATAAAGCAGCGCGTTTGTGCAAAAAAACAGTCATTTGATTAAAAAGGCGTCAAATTACCATGGCAAAGGGTCGCCGTTGCTATGATAAAACTCACCCGTCGACTCCATTGAAAGTTCCTCAATGCGTTGTCTGAGCCTCTCGGCAGCGGTTGCAGCTGAAATATCACCCGCATGGTTAACCATGTCGGTTTGTACAAATCCCGGATGCAGTACTGCAACGGCAATGCCTTTGTCTTTTAAATCTATAGACAGGGACTTGCCAGCCGCGTTTAATGCGGCTTTTGACATTCTATAACCGTAGCGGCTGCCAGAGCCGTTGTCGGCAATTGAACCCATCCGGCTGGTAATCAACGCAATTTTACTGCCTTTAGATAAATTATCGAGTAATGCTTCGGTTACTCGCAAAGGAGCCAGTGCATTGACCTCAAATTGTGCTCGAATGGTGCCGGCGTCCAGCTCACCTAAGACATCTTTGTGTAGTAGACCAGCGTTATTAACCAAAATATCTACTTTCGCATTGCCCAATGTTTCTTTTAAACGCAATAAGTCTGAGGCTTTAGTTACATCAACACCTTCTATGATGTCGACATCCAGTTCGGTCAGCTGCTTAGAGTTATTGCGGCAAACGGCTGTGACTTTGTAACCTTTTTCGGCATATTGTTTAGCAAACTCAAAGCCGATGCCTCTGTTTGCGCCTGTTATAACGACATGGGGTTGACTCATGATTTACTCCTCTAAGACAGTTATTGGCTTACACCGCCCTCGGTTAATTTTTTCGGATCTAATAATTGCTCTAAGCGCTCACGGCTTAAATCGGTCATTTCGTCTGCAACATCGATAATAGGGCGACCGTTTTGGTAAGCCTTCTTCGCTATCTCAGCCGCTTTACTGTAACCAATAACAGGGTTGAGTGCGGTCACTAAAATAGGGTTTTTAGCCAAGGCCTCATTAAGGCGCTCTTCGTTGACCTCAAAGTCCTTAATGGCTTTATCAGCTAAAGCATGACAGCTGTTTGTCAGAAGCTCTATCGACTGCAGTAAATTATAGGCTACAATCGGTAACATAACGTTCAGCTGAAAGTTTCCTTGCTGAGCTGCTGTCGTAATCGTGGTGTGGTTGCCGTTAACTTGTGCGGCCACCATCGCCACTGCCTCTGGTATTACCGGATTCACCTTACCAGGCATGATGCTGCTGCCGGGTTGAAGTGCTGTTAACTGAATTTCACCCAGGCCGGCTAGGGGACCGCTATTCATCCAGCGTAAGTCATTGCTTATTTTTAACAGCGTCGTTGCCAGGGTGTTCAATTGGCCGTGCAACTGCAGGTTCAATTCTTGTCCCGCAATGCCTGTAAATGGGTTTGGGGATGCTTTAAATTCAGTGCCGGTGAAGCCGCTGAGTTCTTTTGCGAAGGTTTCTGCGAACCCCTCTGGTGCATTAATGCCGGTGCCTATTGCGGTGCCACCCTGAGGAAGAATACGGCTGTGCTGGAGCAGCTGTGGCAGTTGCTCAGCGGTGTGGCTGAGCTGGCCCGCCCACGTCTCTAACTCCTGTGCTAGCGTCATAGGCATCGCATCCATCAAATGGGTGCGCCCGGTTTTTACTACGTCCCGAAGCTCGACAGCTTTACTACGAATAACCTCCATTAAATGCTTAATGGCAGGCTGTAAGCGTTTCTCAATGGCTAATACGCTGGCCACTTGAATGGATGTGGGTATGACGTCGTTACTCGACTGGCTTTGGTTGACGTGGTCATTTGGATGAACGTTAACGCCGTTTCGTTTACACAAGTTCGAGATAACTTCATTGACGTTCATATTCGAGCTTGTGCCAGAGCCGGTCTGAAAAATATCAATAGGGAAGTGCTCTTTATGCTCGCCGTTAATAATTTGCTCGGCCGCCTGAACAATAGCGTCTCGTTGCTTTTCCTCTAAACTACCGACCTTTGCATTCGCTTTGGCGGCGGCGGCTTTTACGCGGGCAATCGCTTGAATCATATCATCAGGCATTGTCAGCCCGCTTATCGCGAAGTTGTCTACGGCCCGCTGTGTCTGTGCCGCGTAAAGTGCCTCTTCCGGAACCTGAACTTCACCCATACTGTCGCTCTCGGTGCGATATTCTTGACTCATAAAGAAAACCTCCTGCGGCAAAGATTTGTGTTTAATGTAATTTTAATAGGTATAACACATTACGAATCGGCTGAGATGAAGATCACGTTGTTGAAGACGCGAAAGTTGCGGAATTTGTGATGTGGGGTAATCTAGAACTATCAATCTAAAATGGAGTGTCATTTGAGAGCACTTAAACGTCTGTTGGTCACTTTAGTGTGTTTGCTGCCGGTTATGGTGGTTAACGCTGACGAATTGACTCTGACTATCGTCGATGCAATGGGAAACCCCTTACCAAATGCTGTGGTCATTGTTGATAACGCTCATGTTCCTGATAGAGCAAAGCTTAAGGTCGAGAAAAAGATCATTGATCAGGTTGATCGCCAGTTCACACCATTCATGACGGTTATAAAAGCGGGAAGTGAAGTGACTTTTCCAAATAGTGATAATATTCGCCACCACGTTTACTCTTTTTCTAAGCCGAAGCCTTTTGAGCTCAAGTTGTACGCAAATGAAGAAAAGCCGACACTGAGTTTCAATAAGCCTGGCGTAGTCACACTGGGCTGTAATATTCATGATCAAATGATTGCTCACATTGTTATTACCGAGGACGAAACCGCCTGGATAACTGGCGAAGACGGCAAAACGGTTTTAAACATAAATACAACCGTTGAGTCTTCGGCAAGTGCTCGTGTGTGGCACCCATTGATGGGGGCTGACTTAATGACGGCGAAAGACGTCATTTTAGATAACGTAAAGGGCAAACCGCTGATGTTAGATGTGGTGAAGGAACAAGCAGATAAGGAGCCTAAGTCTCGCTTAGAGCAGCGCTTTAACCGAACGGGGAATTTATGATTCGGCGCTTTCGCACCAGACTGATAGTTATTCTCCTACTGCTCGTGTCAGGCTCTATAGCAATATCACTGACCGCAATGAACTTCAGTGTAGAGCAACAGGCCGAGCGCTCTATTGCTCAAGAGCTGAATGTGAGTGAACGAGTTTTCCGTGAGCTTTTGAATAGCCGCAGTGAACTGTTGCTGCAGGCAGCAGCAGTATTAACCGATGATTTTGGCTTTAAGCGGGCAGTGGCTACCGGCGATAAAGACACTATCGTTTCAGTATTGGTGAATCACGGGGAGCGAATTAACACTGAGTTGATGGTGCTTCAAACGCCAGCAGGTGAAGAGATAGCCGCAACTCACTCTATCGGTAATGAAGTAACTAAAGATTCACGTGGTCAGCAATTAGCTATTGTTGATGGTGAGCTGTTTCAGTTGATAACGGTGCCAGTAAAGGCGCCACAACTAATCGCTTGGGCAACTTTGGGTTTTCAAATTGACTCTAATTTAGCAACTGAATTACAAAATTTAGCGAATGCTGATATCAGCCTCTGGCAGGAGTCCTCAAAAAAAGTAATAGCGTCCAGTCTTGAGCCGGAGCTTCAGGCTAATTTGCAAAACGCACTTACGCGTAAAAGCTCGCTGGCTGACTGGCTTGACGAACAAGCATTAGTGGGCAAAGAAACATTGCTTGAAGCCTCTCAAGGCGATCAGGTACATGTGCTGTTGTCCTCGTCACTCGAAGAGGCAATGGCCGATGTTCACCGGGTTCAGTGGCAAATGTTGTTGATTGGCGTGGTGGCTGTACTGATTGCAGGCGCTGCTGCGTTACTAATGGCTCGCAGTGTTTCAAGACCGCTATCGAGACTAACGAAAGCCGCTAAACAATTGCAAAAGGGTGACTATGGCAACCTGAATTTGGAAAAACGAGCCGATGAATTTGGTGAATTAGCTATAACCTTTGAGTCAATGAAAGGGGCGGTGTCTGAGCGTGAGAGACGCATATCTTTTCAAGCGACGCATGACCAACTGACCGGATTACCGAACAGGGCTCAGTTTGCGGCGGACTTAGAGCGACTATTGAATAAAGGTTGTGCAGGAACGTTATTGCTCATCAATATCCGCAAATTCAGAACACTCAATGACACACTCGGACAGGAGGTGGGTGATTTTGTGCTAAAACAAATTGCGCAGCGACTGACGGACTTTGGCGAACAAAGTCTCTCTGCCCGTATTGGGGGGGATGAATTTGCCTTGGTCGTTGAGGACAAGCTATCCGCTAACCACGACCTTATTAAAAGCCTTCGCTCATTTATAGAGAAGCCGGTAAAAGTCGGAGAAAGTGATTACCCGATACTGTTTAATACGGGAGCCGTTGAATTTCCCCGACAAGGTAAAGCCTTTGATACCTTGTTGCGCCGGGCACAGGTGAGTGCGCAAGAAGCCAAGCGCCGGCAAGATTTCGTGTTCTTATACAGCGAGGGGCTTGATGAACAGTACTTGCGTAAGCTCAATATTCTGGAGCATTTGAAGTACGCCGCTGACGAGAAGGAGCTGACCTTGCTTCTTCAGCCAAAAATAGAGACACAAACCGGAAAAACGATAGGTGCAGAAGCTTTATTAAGGTGGCACAACGAAAAGCTTGGCTTTGTGGGGCCTGATGAATTTATTCCATTGGCTGAACAGTCAGGTTTGATAAAAAAGCTGACAGAATGGGTGTTTAAACAGTCAGTATCTTACTTAAAGCGTATCAATGTTGCAGGTCATTTTAGTTTGAGTATTAACCTCTCTGCTATTGATTTGTTAAGTGATGAAATTCTCTCTGTTATAGGTGAGCTGGAGAGGGAAGTGCCGGAACTCAATAAACATTTGATTCTTGAAGTGACGGAAAGTGCGATTGTGAGTGATCCGGATGCTGCAATTGAACGGTTAAACTGGTTAAGAGAAAAAGGTTATCAGGTATCTATTGATGATTACGGTACCGGTTATTCTTCGCTAGAGCAAATGAGACGCTTGCCGGTCACTGAATTAAAAATAGACAGAGCTTTTGTCCAGCCTTTGGTAAGCAGTGCAACGGATCAATCCATCGTTCGTTCAACGATTCAGCTGGCTCACGAACTGGGCTTGAGGGTTGTAGCTGAAGGTGTGGAAGACGTTGAAAGCTGGAACTGGCTAAAAAATCAGAGTTGCGATGTGTTACAGGGGTTCTATTTTAGCAAGCCGATTCCGTTTGATGATTTTAATGACAGGTTACAGGGAGAGTCTCGTGACTAACCTACGACTATTGAAAAGTGCCGTTTTTGTACTTGCAGTATTACCGCTAACAACGTTTGCAGATGCTGGGTCAAAGCTACTGGCGACCGGCGGCGCGTCGACGATTGAAGGATCCGGTGGCGGTGGCATTGTTCCATGGGCGACGTTGAGCTCCTACGCTGATACTGGAGAGTGGGGGGCAACGGTTAATGTGAGCGAAGTTGCCGTTGATGACTTTCGACTCAGCGTCCAGGGCGCCAGTGTTTCCTGGAACAATCGTGTCGAATTGTCTTATGCTCAGCAAACGTTTGATTTGTCGACGATTGGAGGAGAGCTGGAGCAAAACATAGTGGGTGCCAAAGTCCGCCTGTTTGGAAATCTGGTGTACGGTGACTGGCCTCAACTGAGTGTCGGCGCTCAGCATAAGAAAAATAAAACATTCACTCTACCTAGTGCAGTTGGGGCGTTAGATGACAGTGACACGGATTGGTATGTCAGTGCCGCCAAAGCTTGGCTAGATGGACCATTTCACCGAACCTGGGTGGCTAATGTAACGATGCGACGAACACGTTCAAACCAACTTGGTTTATTAGGATTTGGTGGCGATAAAGAGGCGGACTCAAAATGGGTTGCTGAGGCATCGGTGGCTGCTTTTTTAAACCGGTACTGGGCTGTTGGTGTGGAATTTCGTGATAAGCCTGACAATTTAAGCTTCGCTAGGGAAGAGGCCTGGAAAGATATTTTTGTTGCTTACTTTCCCTCAAAGCATGTCTCTCTTGTCGGTGCATATACTGAGCTTGGCTCTATTGCGGGCTTAGATGATCAAAGCGGTTGGTACCTATCGTTGCAAGCGGCGTTTTAAAGGAAATAACTATGAGACGACTAAGTATTGTGTTTTTGCTCCTGTTATCGCCAATGGTGATGGGACAAAGCCTTTATCAGCAATTAGGAGAAAAAGAAGGAATTTCTTCAATAGTTGAGGAGATGTTGTATCGCGTCGGTGGTGATGAACGCATTGTGCATCACTTCGACGGAGTAGATATTGTGCGTGTTCATAAACTTATTACTGAGCAAGTTTGCGATGTGGTCGGTGGACCCTGTGAATACAGTGGTGAGACAATGAGAGTATCTCATGAAGGGATGGGAGTAATGCACGCCGATTTTAATGCGTTGGTAGAGCATTTGATTATTGCAATGGAAAAGCACAATATTCCTGTCTCTACTCAAAACCAGTTATTGGCAAAACTCGCCCCTATGTACGGGGATATTGTGGAACAATAAAAAAGCCGCTCAACGGGAGCGGCTTTGAAGTAGAATTCATGTATTCTCAGACGTTAAAGCGGAAGTGAATGACATCACCGTCTTTAACGATGTATTCCTTACCTTCCAGGCGCCACTTACCGGCGTCTTTTGCGCCTTGCTCGCCGTTGTTTTCGATGAAGTCGTCATAGCCAACGACTTCGGCACGGATAAAGCCTTTTTCAAAGTCCGTGTGAATACGGCCCGCCGCTTGTGGTGCTGTAGAACCGACTTTAACCGTCCACGCGCGAACTTCTTTAGGGCCTGCAGTAAAATAAGTTTGCAGGTTCAAAAGCTCGTAACCAGAACGAATGACACGGTTAAGACCCGGTTCGTCCTGACCAATTTCCGATAGAAACTCTTCTTTATCGGCATCATCCAGTTCAGCGATTTCTGACTCAATGGCGGCACAAACAGGAACCACTACCGCATTTTCAGCCGCAGCAATTTCGCGAACAGTATCTAAGTGCGGGTTATTTTCAAAGCCATCTTCATTGACGTTGGCAATGTACATAGTTGGCTTCAAAGTCAGCAAGTTGTATGAGCGAATAGTCGCCCGGTCTTCTTTCGTTAACTCTACTGAGCGAGCCATGTGCCCCTCATCAAGAGCTGGCTTTAGCTTTTCCAAAACGGCAATTTCAGCCTTGGCCTGCGCGTCGCCACCTTTGGCTTTCTTACCTAACCGGTGTAGCGCCTTTTCGACAGAGTCTAAATCGGCTAATGCCAATTCGGTATTAATTGTGTCAATGTCATCAGCAGGGTTAATGCCGCCACTGACGTGTACAATGTTATCGTCTTCGAAGCAGCGGACAACGTGCCCAATCGCGTCAGTTTCGCGAATATTAGCCAGGAATTGGTTACCTAAACCTTCGCCTTTTGAAGCACCTTTTACGAGGCCTGCGATGTCAACGAACTCCATGGTCGTTGGCAGAACCTTCTCTGGTTTAACAATTGAAGCAAGCTTGTCCAGGCGTGTATCCGGAACCGGAACAACGCCGGTGTTAGGCTCAATCGTACAAAAAGGAAAGTTTGCTGCTTCAATACCCGCTTTGGTCAGGGCATTGAATAACGTGGATTTACCGACGTTGGGTAAACCAACAATACCACACCGAAATCCCATGATGAGTTAACCTTTCTGTTGAGGACGGTAGCTGTGGAGGCGTTGAAGCGCGTCCGTCCAGCCTTGTTCCATTAATGTGTCAATACTGCGACTGGCTTCATCGATACAATCATCAATGAGTCGCTGTTCAGTTGCTGGCGCCTTGCCGAGCACAAAACCGGTCACTTTCGATTTGTGACCCGGGTGTCCAATGCCAATTCGCAATCTGAGGAAATCCTGACTGCCAATTTGGGCGATAATATCTTTAATGCCGTTATGACCGCCAGCACCACCGCCTTTTTTAAACTTCGCTACACCGGGCGGTAAATCTAATTCGTCGTACGCGACGAGAATCGATTCAGGCGGAATTTTATAGAAGTTGGCGATATGTGCGACAGAAAAGCCGCTGCGGTTCATATAATTCTGAGGCATTACAATGCGCACATCGTGAGCGCCTTGTTGATAACGGCCAATTAATGCTTTTGATTTAGCGTCGACCGATAATGTAACACCGTGTCGCCTGCAAAAGTCGTCAACTAACCAAAAACCCGCGTTATGGCGGGTTTTTTCGTATTCGGGGCCTGGATTTCCCAGGCCCACTAATAGCTTAATGCTTGTTCCCATAGCTAGGACTAATGCTTACTCTTCGTCAGCGTCGTCTTTGCTCTTCTCTGCAGGAACTTCATCAGGAGCTACTGTTTCTTCTTCGTCTTCTTCTTTCTCTACACGTGGAGCAGAGATAGAAACAACTGCCTGGTCGTGGTCTTCGCCTTTAGTCAGCTCAACCAGCTCAACACCTTTAGGAAGGTTCAGGTCAGTCAGGTGAATCGTGTCACCAACGTTCAGTTCTGCAATGTCCACTTCCAGATACTCTGGTAAGTCTTTTGGAAGAACTAAAATTTCAACGTCATTGACGTGGTGAACAACAACACCGCCTTCTTCTTTAACGCCTTTCGCCGTCGTTTCATTCAAGAAGTGAAGAGGGACGTGAGTGTGCAGCTTCTGACCTTTCTCAACACGTTGGAAGTCTAAGTGAGTCAGCTTAGGCTTGAAAGGGTGACGCTGCATGTCTTTCAAAATGCACTGCTCTTTCTTGCCGTCGATGTCTAAGGTCAGAATGTGTGAATAGAAGGCTTCGTAATCAGCCATGTTATTCACTTTGTTGTGATCCATTTCTAACGCTACTGGCTCACCTTTACCACCGTATAGGATGGCAGGTACTTTATCCGCATGACGCAGGCGGCGGCTCGCACCTTTCCCCTTGTCCGCGCGGACACTTGCTTTAATTGTGAAATCTAATTCAGCCATGATATTGGGCTCTCATTGTTAAATGTTTTAATTTGTCAGCACTCGCGACCAAGCTGCTGACCCAAATACTCAGAAACCGACGACGAGGCCGGTTTCCAAGGGCGCGCAATACTAGCACTGAAGTCTTAAAAAAACAACTGTATCAGTACTCGAACATTGCGGAGATAGACTCTTCGTTACTGACTCGACGAAGTGCTTCAGACAACATGCCGGACAGTGTCAGCTGACTGACTTTACCTGTTGCTTTCATTTCTTCGCTTAATGGAATGCTGTCAGTGACAATTAGCTCGTCGATAGCAGAGTCTTGAATATTCTGGACTGCTTTGCCTGAAAATACTGGGTGTGTTGCATAGGCGAAAACGCGTTTCGCGCCATGGCTCTTAAGCGCTTCTGCGGCTTTACAAAGCGTACCACCAGTATCAATCATGTCATCGACGATAATACAGTCACGCCCTTTAACATCCCCAATAATGTGCATGACCTGAGAAACGTTAGCAGAAGGGCGACGTTTATCGATAATCGCCAAGTCAGTGTCATCCATTAATTTGGCAAATGCGCGAGCACGAACAACACCGCCGATATCCGGAGAAACAACCACCGGGTTGTCGAATTGTTGTTGACGCATGTGTTCAAGTAACACTGGGGTGCCGAATACGTTATCAACCGGAACATCGAAGAAGCCCTGAATTTGCTCGGCATGTAAGTCAACGGTGAGAACGCGGTCAACACCAACACTTGATAAGAAATCAGCAACGACTTTCGCCGTAATAGGTACACGAGCAGAGCGAACACGGCGATCCTGGCGGGCGTAACCGAAATAAGGCATTACCGCAGTAATACGACCTGCAGAGGCGCGACGCAGGGCGTCAACCATAACGATAAGCTCCATTAGATTATCGTTTGTCGGGGCGCAAGTAGACTGCAAAATAAAGACATCGGAGCCGCGGACATTCTCATTAATAGCGACACTGATTTCGCCATCACTGAAACGTCCAACAGACGCTTCACCCAGCTTAATGTATAAACGATCGGCGATTTTCTGAGCTAGCTCGGGGGTAGCGTTGCCAGCGAAAAGTTTCATGTCAGGCACAACATACCTCGACTTTTATTGGGTTAATGTTTGGAAAAGTGGTGAACGGTTCTGGCCTTGAGCGATAAATGAAAACAGTTCTCTGGGAACGTGTTTTTGAGCTTCCTCTGCCGCTTGCCTGCTCTCGAATGTCGAAAATAGACATGCTCCACTGCCAGTGAGCCGAGTCGGTGCGTATTCTAGCAAGGCATCACGTAATTTAGCAACTTCAGGATGCAGAGCACAGACCACTGGTTCGAACACGTTTTCGTGCTGGCTTAGTTCCCAGGAAGCAGGTACAAGGGGGTTACTGTGTCGCTTTAGGTCAGGGTGATTAAACAGTTCAGCAGTGGATATATGTACGTTCGGTTTAACGATTAAATACCAGGGAGTGTCTGGTGAAACATCGGTAAATTGCTCACCAATACCTTCTGCGAAGCAAGTGCTGCCGTGAATAAATACGGGTACATCGGCACCTAGCTCCAGTCCTATCGCCTGGAGCTCTTCATTCGATAGCTTTTGCCCCCACAAGTAGTTAAGACCAACTATAGTCGTGGCGGCGTCTGAGGAGCCGCCACCCAATCCCGCACCTTGAGGAAGGTACTTTTTCAACTCAATTGTAACCCCGGGTAAGTTGCTAATGTCCTTTTTTAAGTAAGCACGTTGGAGTTGTTGGAGCGCTTTCCAAATCAGGTTGTCTTGCTTCGCCACATTAGAGCCATGATCGATCAGTTCGAATTGGTTTTCTGGCGCGGAATGGAAGTGTAACCAGTCGCCAAAGTCGAGGAACTGGAATACGGTTTGCAGCTCATGATAGCCGTCTTGGCGACGTCCGATTATATGCAAAAAAAGATTCAGTTTGGCTGGCGCAGGTAGTTTCAATTGTGGGTCTGCCATTCTTGCATTTGTACCTTTATTTTTAGTGTCGGGCTGTCAATATGGACTTGTTCTGGAAGAGGAAGCTCAGCGTTTGTTTGTGAATCATAAAACCATCGAATGCGCCATTGCTCATTATTTTGAACGACCGAGGCGCTGGCTAATGTACCGTTGTTATAATAGGTCAGGTTGTTCAGTCGAGCGGTTTTCTGGCCGATTAACCATTGGCGCAGCTGTTCAAATGGAATATAAACCTGTAACACATCTGCCAACAACACCGGCGCAGTCACTGCAGAGCGAGTGGCGCCATTAGAGTCTACTAGCGTTGCCTGGCGCTTGCTCACTGTTAGTTTCGCGAGCTGACCTTTCAGTGGATGCGAAAAACGAAGCTCTTGATACGTCGGCTGGTATCGCCAATTGACATAAAACGAGTCGCGTTCGTCGAGCTCTTTTTGTATTAATGCCATACGTCCGGACATTGACCAGTTATTAAAGGCGCTTAATTTATTTTGGTGGCTGTTAACTAAGTCGATATTGACCTGGCGGCTGCTGTCCTGATGTGACGGCGTTGGTATTGAACAGCCCGTGACAAGCAATACAGTCAGCAAAACGGCTAATTTAGTAAGGTGTTGAATCATATTTTTCTATTGGCGTAATCGGTGAGTCGTTAGTTGACCAGAAAGCGCTGTGACTTTCAATGACTGGGGCTTTCACGTACAATCACTGCCACTTAAATATGATGACCGCGTTGAGATAACGAGTTACACAATCCGATGACCATTTCAGCTCTGGGAATAAACCACAAAACAGCCCCCGTTGATTTACGTGAGCAAGTTGCTTTTAACGCCGAGCAACTGGATGCTGCGTTGCAGGCGGTTCGTGGTTTGCAAGGTGTACAGGAAGCGGTCATTGTGTCTACGTGTAATCGTACTGAGCTGTATTGTCGCGGTGATGTATCCGATGACCTATTGTTAGGTTGGTTCACAGGCTTTCATAGTTTACCGCCCGATGCTCTGCAAAATCATCACTACCTGTTTAAGAACGACCAGGCAATTAGCCACTTAATGTCGGTTGCCAGTGGCTTAGATTCGTTAGTGCTGGGCGAACCCCAGATACTCGGTCAAGTAAAGCAGGCCTATCAAATTGCTAAGCGACAAGCGGCTGTTGGCGGTATTTTAGAGCGCCTGTTTCAGCAAACATTTCGTGTCGCAAAAACCGTACGCAATGAGACGGCGGTTGGACAAAACGCTGTGTCGGTAGCCTATGCCGCTGTGTCTATGGCGCGTCATATCTTTTCTAATTTAGCGAAGTCAAAAGTCTTGCTGATAGGCGCCGGGGACACCTCTGAATTAGTTGCTCAGCATCTAAAGCAGCAGGGCGTAACCGACATAACCGTAGTGAACCGAACGTTGCAACGAGCCCGAGAATTGGCTGAAAAAGTCGACGGTGCAGCACACAGCTTGTCAGAGCTTGCAGAACTACTTCCTGATGCGGATATCGTGGTGAGTTCAACAGCAAGTACGTTGCCGATAGTTGGTAAAGGTACGGTTGAAAAGGCGCTTAAAAAACGTCGTCATAAACCAATGCTGCTTATCGATTTAGCCGTTCCCAGAGACATCGAAGAACAAGTCAATGAGCTGGATGACGCTTATTTGTATACTGTCGACGACTTACAAAGCATTATTAGCGAAAACATAAGAAACCGTGAACAGGCAGCAAAGGAAGCGCAGGTAATTATTCGTCAGCAGGCGCAGGAATTTACCGACTGGTTACAGTCGCTCAATAGTGTCGAGCTAGTTCGAGCATACAGACAGCACACTAAGGCCGTTGCTGACACGCATTTGGAGCGGGCGTTGACTCAGCTGCAGCAAGGTAAAGCTGCGGAAGAGGTGCTTAAACAATTTAGTCATAGGTTGGTGCAGCAACTGACCCATCAACCCACCAATTTGTTAAAATCTGCCGGTGAAAATAACGACCAGTACACCCTGGCAGTGTTACAGCAATTATGGTCAGACGAGAATTCTGACTCCTAAGAAGGCAAATAAAAATCTATGTTGAATCCATCCATTGAACGAAAACTTGAAGGTCTGCTTGAGCGTTACCAGGAAGTTCAGGCGCTGCTCGGTGAACCAGACGTTATTTCTGATCAGAACCGTTTTCGTGCGTTGTCGAAGGAATACTCGCAACTTGAGGAAGTGGTCGACTGCTTTGAAAAATATAAGCAGAACCAGGAAGACCAGATCGCCGCTAAAGATATGGCGGAGGAAGATGATCCTGAAATGCGGGAAATGGCTCAGGAAGAATTAAAACAAGCCAAGGAAAACGAAACTGAGCTTGAGCAACAATTGCAAATTTTATTATTGCCAAAAGACCCAAACGATGACCGCAACTGCTATTTGGAAATCCGGGCCGGAGCCGGTGGTGATGAAGCGTCAATATTTGCTGGCGACTTATTTCGGATGTACAGCCGTTATGCGGAAAAGCACGGGTGGAATATCTCTGTAGTGAGTGCCAACGAAGGTGATCATGGTGGTTATAAAGAAGTGATTGCACAGATGAATGGTGACGGCGCTTATGGTCGTATGAAGTTTGAGTCGGGCGGACATCGCGTGCAGCGCGTACCTGAAACCGAGTCACAAGGTCGAATTCATACATCAGCTTGTACGGTGGCTATTTTACCGGAAATTCCGGAAGCGGAAGCGATAGAGATTAACCCTGCTGATTTACGAGTCGATACTTTTCGAGCTTCCGGTGCCGGTGGTCAGCACGTTAACCGGACTGACTCGGCCATTCGTATTACGCATTTGCCTTCGGGTGTGGTCGTTGAGTGTCAGGAAGAGCGTTCACAACACAAAAACCGCGCAAAAGCGATGTCAGTATTACAGGCACGATTACAGAAAATCGAAGACGAAAAGCGTCAACAGGAAGAAGCCAGTACACGTCGCAACTTGGTCGGCAGCGGTGACCGCTCAGAGCGTATTCGAACCTATAATTATCCGCAAAGTCGTGTCACGGATCACCGTATTAATTTAACTTTATATCGGCTGGATGAGGTTTTGCAGGGGGATTTGGACTTGATTATGGATCCAATTATTACCGAACATCAGGCGGATCAATTGGCGGCATTGTCTGAAGGACAAGAATGACCATAGAAGAAGCTCTGCAGTGGGCGCGGCAGCAGCTGGCGCACAATGAAGATGTTAGGGCCGATGTTTTTGCGCTGCTGAGCTTTGTGCTGGACAAAAATAAAACCTACCTAATGACCTGGCCGGAAAGAGCATTAACCGACGAACAGTTGGAACGCTTTGAGGTCGTGGTTCATGAGAGGGTTAACGGGAAGCCGATAGCTTACATTACCGGACGTAAAGAGTTTTGGTCGCTAGAGTTGGAGACGAACGAAAGCACTCTCATACCCAGAGGGGACACAGAAACCCTGATAGAGACAGCATTGAGTCTGGATTTGCCCGATAATGCTCGAGTACTGGATTTAGGTACCGGAACCGGTGCGATTGCGCTGGCGTTAAAGTCAGAGAAGCCGGACTGGCAGGTGAGTGGGTGCGATAAGAACGGTGACGCGGTTGCTTTGGCTGCCCGTAATGCCACACGTAACAACCTGGATGTTGAGTTTTTCCAAAGCGACTGGTTTTCTCATGTGCCTGTCGGCAAGCCTTTTGACCTGATTGTTTCTAATCCGCCATACATCGAAGAAGCCGATCCCCATTTACGCCAGGGGGATGTTCGATTTGAGCCGTTAACTGCTTTGGTGGCAACGGGCGACGGTTTAGACGATATAAAGAACATAATTACTCGATCAACGTCATACTTGGCGGACGGTGGTTGGTTACTACTTGAACAGGGGTGGCAGCAGGCTGACAGTGTCATTGAGCTACTCACAAAAAGTGGTTATAAAAAGGTTAACCGTTGGCAGGATTATGCTAGTGTAGAACGAGTATCAGGTGGACAATACGTCACGGCGGAGAGAGACAAGTAATGAGCAACCAGTTCATGTTTGCTGATGAAGCCAGCCAGCAAAATACAAAATTACCAACAGAATACTGGAAAATTTTAATTGTCGATGACGAGCCAGAAGTGCATGCGGTCACAAAACTGGCATTGAACGACTTTAACTTTCTGGGACGCGGTCTCAAGTTTTATAGTGCATTTTCTGGTGAAGAAGCCAGAAAGCTCATTGATGAACATCCCGATGCGGCCATTCTTTTACTTGATGTTGTGATGGAAACGGATGACGCAGGTCTCCAGGTCGCTCGCTATATTCGAGAGAAAGCCGACAACCACTTTACTCGTATCATTTTGCGAACAGGACAGCCGGGGCAGGCGCCTGAACGTACCGTTATCGTCAATTACGATATTAACGACTATAAATCGAAAACCGAGTTGACCGCGCAGAAGCTATTTACGGCTGTTATGTCGTCATTGCGTTCATACCGCGACATTATGTCCATTGACCAAAGCCGCCATGGTTTGGAAAAAATCATTTCAGCGTCGACAAATTTGTATGCGCTACAACCGATGAATAGTTTTGTTGATGGTTTGGTTCAGCAGTTGAGCTGGGTTATCGGTGGTGCTAAGCAAACGCTTTACGCAACAGCAAATGAAGACGGCACCTCTTATAAAGTATTAGCCGCGCACGGTGAAGATTCACAGGTTAGTGTCGGTCAAACGCTGCGTTCGGTCATTCCTTCAAAGGCATTAGCTGAGCTGGAGAACGTCATTGCAAATCATGGTTCGTTCTACGGAGAAGACTTTGTGCTGTTGTATTGCCGCAGCCATTGTCGTGCGCATGGCTCGGTTTTATTTATTGGTGGGCTTTCCCGCACGTTAACCGCTGATGACCACCATGTCTTGCAATTATTTGCTGAAAATGTGCAGTTGGCTCAGGACAACGTTGTGTGCCTGGAGGACTCTGATCACTTCCTGGCACGCCTGGCGGATCAGCTGATGCTGCATCATGCCAATCATTTCAATAACGTGCTGGATGGCAGCAAAGAAGGGCGTATTGCTTATCGCCTGGCTCAGGCCGTTAATGCCGACGAAGCGGAAGCGACGGCTTTAGCCTGGTCGCTGTTTGCACAAGCTCGTCCGCTGTTGGACTGTGCGTCGACACCTGTTGCCGCCAACGAAACAACTTGCCAACAACGTGTTGCTCGTTCACTAAGAGCGTTAACGCATGGTGAGCACGAAGCCACCCAAAAAGCGCATCGTGCGTTGATGGAACGCTTGGAGCGCTGGGATGGTTTAGGCCTTCCAGAAGGAAAACAAGGCGGTGATATTGCACTGAGTACGCAAGTATTGTTGTTAACTGAACAGCTAGTGGACTGGTTTGAAGGAGACACAAGTGACGCGGATATCAAAACACGACTTGATGACGAAAAAGGTCGCTATTATTCGCCTGACTTCCTTGAGCAAGGATTGAAGCTACTGCCCGAACTAAGAAATATTTAATTTATTATAAAGGGGTTTTACTGTGTACGTTGTTTTTAAACACCTGCATGTTCTATTTGTTTTTATTTCTATTACTTTATTTCTATTCCGCTTCGTTTTGCGGTTGCTGGATTCTCCAGCGTTACAAAAGAAGTGGCTGAAAGTGGTACCACATATCAATGACACGCTTTTATTGGCGAGTGCCATTGGCATTATGGTGACGGTTGGTATGTATCCGATAGAAGTGCCTTGGCTGACGGATAAAGTTATCGGTGTTATTGGTTACATTATTTTTGGTATTTTCGCCATGAAAGGTCAGTCTGCTGTGACTCGCTGGGTAGGCTTTCTCGGTGCGTGCGGCTGGATAGCTTTCTTATTGCACGTGGCTATGTCAAAAACAGCACTAATTGCTGGCTAGTTAAAAAGGATTTTGTTGTATGTTAGCACCGGAAACCGCCGTAACAGAAACGAGTGCGCTAATTACTAACGATGGCGTTATCATTGGCTTATTAATGGCCATTTTGGGTTTTGTTTTCTATACCAATAATAGTGACCATCCGGCGTTTAAGAAATTTTATCGCTTCGTACCCGCGTTATTGCTTTGCTATTTCCTGCCGTCGTTGTTGAACACTTTCGGTATTGTCGATGGCAATGCGACAGCCGTAACAGATATCACTATGGATTATCTGCTACCGGCCTGTATGGTGTTACTGACGCTGAGTTTGGACTTAAAAGCAATTTTGGGTCTGGGATCCAAAGCATTGATACTGTTTTTAACTGGTACCTTCGGTATTGTTATCGGTGGTCCCATTGCACTATTGCTGGTTTCTTTCATCTTTCCTGAAATGCTCGGCGGAGCAGGCCCTGATGCGGTTTGGCGTGGTATGACGACCATCGCCGGTAGCTGGATCGGTGGTGGAGCTAACCAGGCGGCTATGAAAGAAGTGTATGAAGTCGGTGGTGATATTTTCTCAGCGATGGTAACGGTCGATATTATTGTCGCTAACTTATGGATGGCTGTGTTGCTTTATATGGCAGCGAACGCTAAGCAAATTGATGCACGCACTGGCGCAGATACGTCAGCTATTGACGCCATTCGTCATAAAGTTGAAAAGTACGAAGCCGAGCACGTTCGTAATCCAAGCTTGAGAGACTTAATGCTTATTTTAGCCGTTGGCTTCGGTGTGGCAGGCGTAGCTCATTTACTGGCTGACTGGATAGCACCGGCCATTGGCACGAACTACCCGGCTCTGAGTAAGTTCAGCTTAGACAGTTTGTTCTTCTGGGTTATTGTTCTTGCGACTGCGGGCGGTATTGCGTTGTCTTTTACCCGCGCTCGCTCGCTGGAAGCGGCTGGCGCTTCTAAAATTGGCTCTGTTTTTGTCTATGTTTTGGTGGCAAGCATCGGCTTGCACATGGACGTGACAAAAATTGTTGAAGCACCAAAATACTTCCTAATTGGCGCTATCTGGATGATTATTCATGCGTCGTTAATGCTGCTTGTTGCTAAAATTTTACGTGCCCCTGTTTTTTACATGGCGGTGGGCAGTCAGGCCAACGTCGGCGGGGCCGCATCAGCTCCGGTAGTCGCATCGGCGTTTCACCCGTCACTGGCACCAGTGGGTGTTCTGTTGGCTGTTATGGGTTATGCGCTGGGGACTTATATGGCGTACTTCTCAGGCCAGGTGTTGCGTGTGGTTGGCAGTTGATCAAAAGGAATGAGCATGATTTCGAAGTTACATTTAAACGATATTGAAATAGCTAACGACCGTCCGTTTGTTCTTTTTGGCGGGATGAACGTACTGGAGTCGCGTGATTTAGCGCTTCGTATTGCCGAACATTACGTTGAAGTGACGGATAAGTTAGGCATTCCTTATGTTTTTAAAGCGTCTTTCGACAAAGCCAATCGCTCGTCGGTGCACTCATTTCGTGGACCGGGCCTCGAAGAAGGCCTGCGAATTTTCGAAGACGTGAAACAGCAGTTCAATGTCCCGCTAATTACCGACGTACACGAGCCCCATCAGGCTAAGCCGGTATCGGAAGTTGTCGATATTCTCCAGCTTCCGGCGTTTTTAGCTCGCCAAACTGACTTGGTCGTTGCTATGGCTGAAACCGGTGCCATGATTAATGTCAAGAAGCCTCAGTTTTTAGCACCGCATGAAATGAAGCACATTATTAGCAAGTTCGCGGAAGCCGGTAACCAGAACATAATGTTGTGCGAGCGCGGTTCTTGCTTTGGTTATAACAACTTAGTGGTTGATATGCTGGGCATGGATGAAATGAAGACCATGGCGCCGGTCATCTTCGATGCAACTCATGCGTTACAGCGTCCGGGGGGCCGCACTGACTCTGCCGATGGTCGCCGTGCACAAGCTGCACAACTTGCTCGCTCTGGTATGGCGTTAGGTATTGCCGGTTTGTTTATTGAGGCACACCCTAACCCAGATGAAGCCAAGTGTGACGGGCCGTGCGCGTTGCCGTTACGCGCATTAGAAGGCTATCTAGAGCAGATGAAAGCTGTGGATGACTTAGTGAAGTCATTCAGCGCATTGGACACGTCTAATTAACCATGTCGCTTCAGGCCGGCAGCTCACTTAAGCAAACACCGCTTGATAAACGCCAGGCGGTGAAGCTCTTATTAAAAGCGGTCGGTGGTTTGCTGGCGCTGCTTTCTCTGGCGTTATTAGCACCATTTGTTATGGCCGTTATTAATGCGGAAAAGGAGCAGTGGACGTATTTAACATTGGCTATTATTGGTTTTGTCGTTGGTGTTGCACTTTTTCTACAGCCTGTGGGTGACGCCAAACTGAGAGCACGCCAGGTCTTTTTGTTAACCACCTTATGTTGGGTATCAGCTAGCCTTTTTGCGACGTTACCGTTTATTTTCGCTCAGCCTTATCTCGATTTTTCCAGTGCGTGGTTTGAGGCTATGTCGGCTATTACCACCACCGGAGCCACTGTTATTTCCGGGCTTGATGATCTGCCATCCAGTGTTTTGCTATGGCGGGCGATGCTGCAGTGGTTAGGCGGTATCGGGATCATCGTTATGGCCATGGCGATATTACCGTTTTTGCAGGTTGGCGGTATGCGACTGTTCCAGGCTGAATCGTCCGATATGTCGGGTAAATTTATGCCTCGCTCCAGTCACATGGTTTTAGCCATTGGTCGAGTCTACCTGATACTAACGGTTGCTGTTGTTGCGTTGTATCTTTTGGGTGGCATGACAAGCTTTGATGCCTTGGTTCATGGTATGACAACCATAGGGACCGCCGGTTTCTCAAATTATGACGCTTCTTTCGGTCACTTTTCCGATACACCGTTTTTGGTTATAACCGGTACACTGTTCATGGTGGCGGGGGCACTACCTTTTGTACTCTACATTCGAGTACTAAAAGGAGATTATGAACCACTTTGGAAGGACACCCAGGTACGTGCTTTTGTCACCTTTTTAATGATCGCCATTGTGCTTATTACTTTGGTGCAAGTGGTGAAAGGGCGCGAGGTCGGTGACGCTCTCATGCATACCGCATTTAATGTTGTATCTGTGGTGACCACGACAGGGTATGCGACGGAAGATTACGGCAACTGGGGTAGCTGGTCCCTGATGGTTTTCTTCTATCTCATGTTTATTGGTGGCTGTACCGGGTCAACCGCCGGTGGTATGAAAATATTCCGTTTCCAGCTTTCACAGTTACTGCTTAAAAAACAGTTTAGCCAACTCATTCACCCAAATTTGGTTCGGGTTGAGACGTACCAAGAACGACGAGTTAACGATTCACTGCTGGGTTCAATGGTTGCCTTTTGCTTCATGTATTTTTTACTGATAGCGGTTATTGCACTTGGCTTGTCATTGTTTGAGCTCGATTTTCTAACCGCTATTTCCGGAGCGGCATCCGCTGTGGGTAACGTTGGCCCTGGTCTTGGTGAAATTATTGGACCCGCAGGTAACTTTTCCAGCCTGGACGGTGGTGCCAAATTACTGCTGATATTTGCCATGCTAGCAGGGCGTTTGGAGATAATGACGGTACTGATCTTATTTCATAGACATTACTGGAAGCACTAAAATAAATTTCAGCGAACACTTGCACGCTGAAACGACATGAATTAAATTAAACGCATGTTTAAATCATGCGTTTATTTATATCATGGCAGCACGCATTACGACTCAACAGAAAATACTCAACGCCGCTGAAGCGCTGTTTGCGCGAGATGGTTTTGAACAGACCTCTTTACGGCAGATCACCCACGAAGCAGGCGTGAATCTGGCGTCCGTTAATTATCATTTTGGCTCAAAAAAAGCGCTGATACAGGCGGTTATTGCCCGCTATTTAAGTGTTTTTATGCCGGCTCTAGAAGAACAGCTTAAAGAAGCAGAGGCCGAAAAAGACCTCAAAACTCAAGCATTATTTGAGCGTTTCAAACTGCCACTGGCTAAATTGACTCAAATCAACAAGCGTGGCCCCGATACGTTTTTAAGGCTCTTGGGTTTTGCTTATTCTGAAATTCAGGGGCATTTGCGCAAGTACACTCAACAAGAGTACGGCAACGTATTGCAACATTTGCTGCAGCTGCTTAAGCGCACAAACCCACATTTAGATGAACAGCAAATGTTCTGGCGTCTGCACTTTGTATTAGGCTCGGTCGTTTTCGCTCAGGTGTCCGGTCAGGCACTTATCGAAATAGCGCAAGCCGAGTTTAATCAGCAAATTGGCGCACAGGATGTCATTGATCAACTTATTCCGTTTGTTTCGGGCGGACTCGAAAATTCGTAAATAAACTGTCGTAAGACGGAGTTTTGACTACACTTTTATTGTGATGGTGCACTGGAGATAACCATGGAAATTCTCATTTTGTTGTTGGTTTTAGTGGTACTGGTATTTGCAGTCGGAGATATCCGTCGCAGCCTTATTACTAAACCTGTTTTTGGTATTTTTAAGCGCATTCTGCCGCCTATGTCTGACACTGAGCGTGAAGCTATGGAAGCAGGGGACGTATGGTGGGACGGTGAATTGTTCAAAGGTCGTCCTGACTGGCAAAAACTGCTGGACATGCCGCAGCCGAAACTGACTCAGGATGAACAAGACTTCATTGATAACCAGCTGAACACCTTGCTGGATATGATCGATGACTTCAAAATTGTTCAACAGGACAGAGACCTGCCAAAACAAGTGTGGGACTTTCTGAGAAAGGAACGTTTCTTTGCCATGATTATTGGTAAAGAACACGGCGGTCTCGACTTCTCTCCGGCGGCAAACTCTTACATTGTGTCGCGTATTGCCAGCCGTTCAATTAGCGCCGCAGTATCGGTTATGGTGCCTAACTCATTAGGCCCGGGTGAATTGCTGACGCACTATGGTACGAAAGAGCAAAAAGAATATTGGTTGCCGCGTTTAGCGGATGGTACCGATATTCCATGCTTTGCCCTAACGGGTCCTGAAGCTGGGTCTGATGCGGGGTCTATTCCTGATGAAGGCATTATCTGCAAAGGTGAGCATGAAGGTGAAGAAGTGGTTGGTATTCGCCTTAACTGGTCAAAGCGTTATATTACTCTGGCGCCGTCTGCGACCGTGCTTGGTTTGGCGTTTAAATTGTACGACCCTGAAAACTTAATGGGCGACAAGCGCGATATTGGTATTACGTGCGCACTTATTCCGACCAGCCACAAAGGCGTCGAAATTGGTGACCGTCACTTCCCGTTAAATCAGGCGTTTTTAAACGGTACAACGTACGGCAAAGACGTATTTATTCCCCTGAAGTGGATTATCGGCGGCGAAGAGTATGCCGGTAAGGGTTGGCGTATGCTGGTCGAATGCTTGTCAGCCGGTCGCGGTATTTCACTGCCCGCGTTGGCGACAGCATCGGGCCACGTGACTCAGCGCATGACGGGTGCGTATGCTTACGTGCGTCAGCAATTCGGGCTGCCTATTGGTATGTTTGAGGGCGTGCAGTCATCAATGGGTAAAATTGGTGGCACGAACTATATTCTTGAATCCATGCGTCGCTTAACAATTTCATCACTGTGCCAGGGCATGAGCCCGTCGGTTGTGACGGCAATGACGAAGTATCACATGACGGAAATGGGGCGTGAAGTTATTGAACACGCAATGGACATTCATGCTGGTAAGGGCATTCAATTGGGGCCGCATAATTACCTGGGTCACAATTATATGGCAACCCCCGTTTCCATTACGGTAGAAGGTGCCAACATCTTAACCCGTAACCTGATGATTTTTGGTCAGGGGGCGACGCGTTGTCATCCGTACGTACTGAAAGAAATGCAAGCGGCCGCAAACCCCAATGAAGACGAGGGTATGCGCGAGTTTGACGGCTTGCTGATGAAACACATTGGCTTTGCCGCCAGCAACGTATTTGGCAGCTTATGGCTGGGTCTGACAGGGGCGCGTTTTGGCGAGTCTCCGGTTAGCGGCGAAACCGCGCAGTATTATCGTAAATTGGGTCGCATGAGCCGTGGGTTGGCGTTAGCGTCAGACATTTCCATGCTGATGATGGGCGGTGACTTGAAGCGTAAAGAAATGATTTCAGCGCGCCTCGGCGATGTGTTAAGTCATTTATACATGGGCTCTGCGGTGTTGAAGCGCTTTGAAGACGAAGGTCGTCAGGTTGCTGACTTACCGTATGTGCATTACGCGTTGCAGCACCATCTGCATAGTATTGCTGAAGCTTTCTATGGTTTCTTCGACAACTTCCCCAACCGTGCCGTCGCCTGGATGATGCGTTTAGTGATATTCCCGCTGGGTAATCACTTTAAGAAGCCAAAAGACGACACCTTGCAGGAAATTAGCCTAAGCATGATGGAGCCAGGCGTCACGCGTGATCGCCATACGTTCCTGTGTTACTGGAAAGACGACAAGAACGATCCAACCGGTCACATGGAAAAAGCGTTTTTATCCATGCTGGAAATGAAGTCGGTTTATAAAACGCTCCGTAAGGCTCAGAAACGCGGTGAATTGTCATTTAATTTAAACGGACAAGAGCTTGCCGATGCGGCTTTAGAAAAAGGCTTAGTGGATAAGGAAACGGCCGATAAACTGGCTGAGACAGAAGAGTTGCGACTGCTTGCTATTGGTGTTGATAGCTTCGCGCCGGGCATTCTGGAAAACAATCAGTTTTACACGGCAAAAGGTGACTTGAGAAAAGCGGCGGTCAGAGACTGACCACCGCATTTATTTCAACTTAATAAAGTGTTCGACGTTTGTCTTTTAAGTTGAACACTGGGTCCACAAAAGAGCGCTGTTGAGCGCTCTTTTTCGTTTCTGCGCTGGCACTGGCTGTAGCCGGGCAACTGCCGGTTTCAATATAGCTGTACGCTGCGCCAGTTAGCGGATCTTGCTCGCTTCCCCACTTAGCGACAATTTCATCTTCAACCTCACAGGTAGGGGCCAAGCCGTTGTAATACTTGCCTTCACCCTCAGCGTTAACCGTTTCAAAGTTAATAGCGAACGTCACTTTGTCGCACAACTGTTCAGGCTGTTGGCCGACAGGTTTACCACAAGTGTTCTCACCAATAGTGACAACATTCACGTAAGGTTTTAAAGAGTTAATGATAATTTCCGAAGAAGAGCAGCTGCTGCCAGTCGTTAGAACATAGACCGTATCTAAGTCGAGCTGCTGCGTGCCGTCGACTAAGCGGAACGGAAGGGTTTCGTTTTTATCGCTGTTTTGCTCATTAAAGCGGTAAGTCAAAAAGGTTTCGCCGAGTACGTTATTGCCCGCTGCCTGACTGGAGGTTTGATTGGCGTAACGAATGAGACCACCACCGTTGTAGCGCACATCGATAATTAAATGATCAACGCCTTCGTTAGCGAACAAATCAAACGCTTCGTTTAAGTCGCTGCCAGTACGGTTAATGAAAGAGTCCAGGGTAAAGTAACCGGCGGTTTCTCCGTTATTGAGCGCCGTGGTTTGTGCACCCATCACCGTGTTGGTTTCCACTTCTACTTTGTTTAACACATCGGTTTGTTCGGTGCCGTCTGGTTTTTCCCAGGTCAGCTTCTTGCTCAGACCTTCTTCATTTGGCCCTAAGGCATTATCAAATTCGCCGTTGGCAAGCAGTTCAGCAACGGGCACATCGTCAATGGCAATCAGCTCGTCAGCACGTTCTATACCTGCAGTCTCGGCTGGAGAACCGTTATAAACAAAGCGAATTTTCACGCGAGTATCGCTTATCTGCTCCATTGAAAAACCGAAGCCAAAGTAGGTGGCGTTCACAAACAATTGTTCGTACTCTTCCTCGGTTAAAATGTAGCTGTAGCGGTCTTCCGGCACGCGTAACTCTTCAAGCACCGCGTAAACATCGTCAAACGCTTCCGGGTCAATACTGTCCTGTAGTTGGTCTGCCCAAAAGTAGTCCTCTTTCATATAATTGAAAAACCGCTGGTTTTGGTCTTCGACCGAGCACGTGGCGTAGCCGGAGCCTCCACCCGTACCGCCGGTGTCAGAGCTGCTGTCAGAGCCACCACAGGCTGATAATGCCGCTGCCATGCTCAGTAGCAACAAAGGTTTCTTAAAGGTCATACTGCATCTCGCGTGTTGTAAAAATGTTAATTCACAATTTAGCACAGAGAACGAAAAGATGAACACCCAGCGTGGCGCTTTTTACTGCATCGTGGCACACTGCCGACACTGACTATTTACCGTTAAACACAGACGGAGAACAACGACGTTATGGCACAAGTCATGATAGACATTGAGGGCACAGAGCTAACGCCAGAAGACAAAAAGCTATTGGCGCAGCCCTCGGTTAATGGGTTGATACTGTTTACACGTAACTTCGCATCGCTTGAGCAGTTGGCTCGGTTAACCCAGGAAGCACGTATGGCGGCCGCTAAACCATTGCTTATTGCGGTTGACCACGAGGGCGGGCGTGTACAGCGATTTCGCGAGGGCTTTAGTGCGATTCCTGCAATGGGATCGTTACGCCGCATTGAGAATGCGGACGAACGCCACCGCGCTGCGCGAGACTTAGGATGGCTCATGGCAGCAGAAGTACAGGCGGTTGGCATCGATATTAGCTTTGCGCCAGTATTAGACGTTGATGACTGCAGCGAAGTGATAGGTGATCGCGCTTTTTCTGATGTCCCGTCAGAGATTTCCGAGCTGGCATCAGCGTTTATAGAGGGCATGCATGAAGCCGGTATGGCTTCTACGGGCAAGCATTTCCCGGGTCATGGCTCGGTGCAGGCTGACTCGCACATTGCCATTCCAGAAGACGACCGCACACTAGAGCAAATTCGTGCGCACGACTTAAAGCCATTTTTGTCATTAAGCCAAAAGCTCGATGGCATCATGCCGGCACACGTTATTTATCCGAAAATTGACCCACAGCCCGCTGGCTTTAGTGAGTTTTGGCTACAACAAATACTGCGCAACGAACTACAATTTAACGGCACCATTTTCAGTGATGACTTGTCGATGCAAGGTGCTACCGTCGCGGGTGACATGCAACAACGCGCATTCGCCGCACTGAACGCAGGCTGCGATATGATACTGGTGTGTAATGACAGAGCAGGGGCCTTACAGGTCCTCGACGCAGAGCTTCCGGCAACCGAGCCTGAGAGTGCTCAGCGGGTGCAGCGTATGCTAATGAGCGAACCAGCGGTAGGCTTGGAAGCGTTAAAACGCACCGAGCGCTGGCAGCAAGCACAGCGCTGGCTTTCGGTGGTTAATTAAGCTTCGTAAGGAATGGGGTCTTCAACGCCGTTA
Organism: Idiomarina sp. 29L; assembly: GCF_004123135.1. Lineage (NCBI taxonomy): Bacteria > Pseudomonadati > Pseudomonadota > Gammaproteobacteria > Alteromonadales > Idiomarinaceae > Idiomarina > Idiomarina sp. 29L. Next base: position 290,930 of record NZ_SDJS01000001.1, read on the forward strand.
GCAGCGAAGGCCTCTAGCCGCTCTACGCAAGCGCCGCACTTACCACAGGCCTTGTCCCGGCCGTTATAGCACGTCCAGGTTTGGCTGTAGTCTAAGCCCATTTTCAGGCCGTCGGCTAAAATGGCGTTTTTATCGACGTCTAAATAAGGCGCATGAACAGCTACCGGTTCGTAGTTGGCCATTTTACTGACCACATCCATTTGACGCACAAACTCCGGGCGACAGTCCGGATAAATAGCGTGGTCGCCTGAGTGAGCGCCGTAATATACCGCAGAGGCTTCCTGAGACACTGCATAACCAATGGCTAACGACAGCAAAATCATATTGCGGTTGGGCACCACCGTCGACTTCATTGACTCTTCTTCGTAGTGTCCCTCGGGAATATCAATGTCGTCGGTTAATGAACTGCCGGACAGCAGCTGGTTAATGGCAGTAATGTCGACCACTTTATGCGGAATTCCATGCTGTTTGCAGACGTTAGCGGCAACTTCCAACTCTTTTACATGGCGCTGACCGTAGTTAAACGACAGTGCCAACACCTCATTGCCTTCCTGCAATGCTTTGTGCAACACCGTAAACGAGTCCATTCCACCTGAATAAATAACAACGACCTTTTGCGACATGCTGTAACTCTCCGTATAATCTGCGGTCTATCCACCTTAATAGAAGCCATTTTAACGAAAGCTATGTCTTACCGCATCAACGAAATTTTCGAGACCCTACAGGGCGAGGGCACCTTTACCGGTGTGCCATCTATATTTGTGCGCTTGCAAGGCTGCCCAGTGGGTTGTCCGTGGTGCGACACCCAACACACCTGGGAAACCAACGACAGCGATAAAGTCAGCACCGACAAGATGATGGCAAAAACCGAAGCCTCATCGAAATGGGCACAAATGACCGCGGAAGACATAGTAAAACGCTTTGAGCAAGAAGGTTACGCCGCCAAACACGTGGTGATAACCGGCGGCGAGCCCGCTATGTTCAACTTGTTGCCGTTAGGCGAAGCCTTAGAGGCCAAAGGCTACCAGCTGCAAATAGAAACCAGCGGCACCTTCGAGCTAAAAGTGACCGACAACACCTGGGTAACAGTGTCGCCTAAGTTAGATATGCCGGGCGGCTACCTGGTGCGCCCGGACTGCATGGCGCGCGCTAACGAAATAAAACACCCGGTTGCCATGCAAAAACACATAGACGCTTTAGATTCACTGCTAAAACGTTGCCCACCCAAAGCCGACGCAATTATTTGCCTACAGCCCATAAGTCAGCGGCCACGCGCCACTGAGCTTGCCATGCAAACCTGCATTGAGCGCAACTGGCGCTTGTCGGTGCAGATGCATAAATATCTTAATATTGAGTAAGACATTGACTACTCGTGCCCTGACCCTCTGAAAGTCGATCTATACTTCCTGTCCTAACTCGCCAAGCCAGGCAAATTTTGACAGGAGGTTTTATGAAACGGAAATTCACTTCACGCAGTCGCGGTCAGGGCATGACCGAATACATCATCATTGTTGCGCTTATTGCCGTTGCTGCAATTGGCGTTTACTCACTGTTTGGAAAAGCGATACGAAACCAAGTTGCCGGTCTGGCTCAGGAAATGACAGGGCAGTCCTCTAGTCAACAACTCAACAGAGCCAGACAATCGTCCCGACGTGCCGGAACTGTAGCCAATACTGACGTCACCCTCGGTAATTATGACGAGGCTACCGAACAGGGCGATAACTAAAATGTTTGGCTTTCGAAAAAAGCAAACAGGGCAAACGTTGGTCATGATGACAGGCGTTTTGCTCTTAGTTACAAGTTTGCTCTTTGCTGTGACCGACATGGGCAAACACGCACGCCAGCAGTTTTATCTGCAAAGTGTCGCTGACAACGCTGCATATAGTGCCGCAGTAGCCATGTCGCGGCAGATGAACTTCATGGCTCTTACCAACCGAGCGCTTATCGGCAACCAAGTTGCAATTGCCCAGTGGGTTGGCTTAGCAAGTTACTTGGCCATGCTGGATCGCACCGCAGAAAACCTTGAAACCATTACCTCTTTTATTCCTTACGTAGCTCAAATAACTCGGGCGATATCGATGATTGTCGAGCGCATTGAGGAGAGTTTTGCGGAAGTGGCGCGCCTTTTGGTTGCGTTTCAGGCTCTGGTAGTCCAGGGGATCTCTGAAGCTCAATGGTTATTGAACGCTGGGTTTATTGTTGAATTACCTTTATTGATTAATGACGTAGTTTCCAAGCATTCAGAGGAACTAGGCTGGAGTTCATATCAAGGAGGAGGAATAGCCCCTTTCCCTGCCCTTTGGGCTAGAAAAACACATTCTAAGTCAACAGAACGCTCTAATGAGTCCGAGTTTTTTGAAGATTTGACTGTAAAAAGCTTAGACCCATTTAGTAAATCTCGTAGTTATGACTGGGTCGATTTATACAGCTTCAAAGTACCGAAACGTGGTGGAACCGAACTCGCTAGTGATAATGATGGCAGTTGGGATTGGCATGCTCTTGATTCTGTTTCGCTTCACAAACGCCGGTTGCTTATAGGAGGTTTTCGCGAAGTTCTCCCTCTTGGTTGGGGAGCAAAGGCTCAAGACGAACGTAGATCTCGTCGCTCAAACTATGGTGGGGCCTTCCGAGATAACTCAATGTCTTCAAGTCTTGCTCTTGGTCAAATGGAATCTTTGAGGGTCTCTCAGGATAGTTTTAGCTACCGGATCTTGGGGCGAACCTTAAGCTTAAGTATGGACTCAGTAATTGTAAAAGTAATGGGAGACGAGCAAGTTGCTTACGCTAAGGCTAGAACTCGATTTATTAGACCAAGTTCTCTATTCCCTAGAACTGATTCGCTAATAGAAAATGAAAACCTATTTAATGCTTTATGGGAGGCATTTTTGGAGCCTTTAAATTCGGAAGAAAAATTGGTGCTACTAGGTCGTGAGTTTATTTAATAAAGAAAAAGGGCAAGGCGCTGCTGAGTTTTTGTTAGGTTTAACTTTGTTAGTTGTTGTTACTGTCTCTTTTAAAGACGTTTTACTCCCTGCTGAGAACACTCAAACAAAGTATCTAAAGTTGTCACGCCAAGTTACATGGGAAAAGTTGAGAGACATAGAGAACACTAAGTTGAGCGGGAGTTATCGTTTGAATGATGATTTAGGTCGAGTGTTTGGGCCAATAGATCGTTTGCTTCCAGTTAATCTGGAAAGTGACAATTTGAGAGTAACTGATCCAACAAAGATTCCAACTTTTAACATGGTTAGATTAACTGATAGTTGGGAAGCTAGAAGTGAAAGCGATTTAATTTCGAGGCCAGCATCGCTAGTCGTAAATAGTGTGTTGTCAGGTGAAGTTACTGAAATAATTCAGGATGGCCTTGGCAGGATTTTCCTAGCAGAAGAACTAGAGTCAGACTCGTTAATTTTTGGTCATATTGACTCTGACGTAGTTCCTGAAAATGCATTAACAGAGAGGTAGTAATGGATTTACCAGATGTATTTGATGATTGGTCGTGGAGTCAGCAGTCAATTAGTTCGCTTGAAAATATAGTTGCTTACCACCTTGAAGCACCAGCAGAACCCGTGTGGGAAGACGTTTATGATGAATATCCTGGATGTCTCGGGAATAACACATCTGTATGGTTGTGCATAGCCGACGGGTTAGAATTGACACTATATCAGAATGGCGATGGACAATGGGTGTTAGCATCAGTGCCTGTAAAGCAAGAGGAAGCTTCAATTACTGGACCAATGATGCCCTTTCACTTCGTCGAAAATGATAACGAGCAAGTATGGGGTTATTTCTCTCTACTTAACATGCGGGCTTCTAAAGCAGCTATGCAACTTGAGCATGCTCAGAATGTTAAAGCTACGGAATCTATTGAAACTGAGCATGATGTGTGGACGCTGGATAACGAAATGGGGCGGGTTACATTTTCCCAGCAGAGTGAGAGCGTGATTATTACTCACAAAGTTTCAAAAGGCGAGACACCAAGTTCAACACTAGGCAAACCTGAGAATACTAATGAAAGTGAACTTCCTCCACTTTTTAATGAGTGGTCATGGAGTATAAAACCGATAAGTTCATTAAATGACTATGTTGTTGGTTATTACTTGGAAGATCCATATGAGCCAGATTGGGAGCGAATAGACTTTCAGTATCCACTTTGCCCAGGAGGAAAAACGATGGTTTGGGCCTGTGGCATTGGAAAGGCTGACTGGCGGTTTTATGAGGGCAAAGATGGTCAGTGGGTTTTAACCAAGTTAGAAAGCGGAGCCCCCGAAGGTATTTTGGAAACGCAACCAATAAAACTTTACTACGGTGATTCCGCTGAAACGGAGGTATGGGCATATCTAGTATGGGGTGATATTGAGCATACTAAAGATATGCTTCTATTTTTTCATAATCAGGATATTCAGTCCTTTGAGTCAGTCGAGACAAATAATGATATTTGGCACTTTAAAGGAGACTTGGGTCGTCTGACTTTTTCCCAGGAAGGAAAAAGTATTGTGATAGTTCATACGATTCCAAAAAGTCCGAATTAGAGCGGGACTTAACGAGCAAACTAAGAGGGAACTTATGATTGCTGATATTCCAACGGGATTTGATCAGTGGCAGTGGACGCAAATGCCGGTAGCAAATAATACCGGTGCGAAAGCCTATTTTTTACAAAATCCAAAAACACCAGACTGGGAACTTTTAAAAGACTTTTATCCATATTGCGACCGCAATAAGTTCGATTTTTGGTTGTGCCAAATTGAGAATAAAAACTGGACCTTTTTCAAAGGAACAGATGACACATGGGTTCTTAGTAAAATTATTACCACGGATATCGAAGGGGCTAAATTAGTTGGCCCATTTTTCGTGTTGTCGCAAACCGAACAAAATGGCAAGGAAGTTTGGGTTTATGTATCGCACTACAGTCTGGGTGATGTGCAAAAGATTTTAAAGCTTAAGTACAGCCAGAAGATACGTTCGTTTCGCTCCATAGAGATGCCAAATGATCTGTGGGAGTTTAAAGACGGCTTAGGCCGGTTGGTATTTTCTCAGCAAGGCGAATATGTCGTTATGGTTCATGTGATATGACGGCTTACCAACGCGGCCAGGCATCGGTTGAATGGATGCTCCTTTCGATATTCGTCATGTTAGCGCTGGTTGTTGTAGAAGAAAACTGGTCAGTTATTGATTATTTAATAGAAACAGGGAATAGAGTCAGGGAGTTTTACGATTTTATCTGGCGTCATTTAGTGCTCATTCCAGGAGGGGGATCGTGAGTAAAAAAGCAAAAGGGATATTTGCAGTCATTTTTAGTTTAATCATTTCATTAATTACTGTTTTCATGATTAATGAATACCTCAACACGGAAACTCAGCGCCGGATGGAGCAAGCATCAGCTGATACTCACTCTGTTGTGGTTTTCGCTAACGATTTAACTGCAGGAACCATTGTATCGGCAAAAGATTTGTTGGTGCGGCAATACCCTAGTCATCTAATTAATCATAATTGGTTCTTACAGAATGAAGCCGGTCTTATTATTGGTCAGGAACTCAGAGTAGATGGAGGTAAAGGAGAGCCTGTATCGAAGCGAGGTTTATTAAACCAGCAAAATAGCGGTTTGTCGCGTCAGCTGCCTGATGGGCATTATGCAATTACAGTTAGCACCGATAACCTGGGGCTTCACAATGCGTTATTAAAGCCTGGAGATGTTGTTGATATTGCATTTGTGGGTGAACACTTTGAAAGCGGTATCGCAACTGAGTCGTTCGAGAATATTGAGGTGTTCGATATTCATGGACTTAACGATGGCTATGGGAGCTACGCGTTGACTTTACTTATCAAGCCAGACGATGTTGATGAATTTACGCGGGCTATGGGCAGTGGAATGCTGGTATGGGCAAGAAGTTCGTCGAGCTCGAGAAAAGATGTTTGGAACACGGAAAGTTTAACTTCAAAGGTGATGTCATGGACGGCATATTAAAGTACACACGAGCGCTAACTTGTCTGTTTTTAGTTTTATCGGCTTTTAATGTTCTAGCTAATAATATTGATAACCACGTTATTGAGTTAGGTGGCTCGACTTCAATTAATATTTCGTCAGGGACTAACGTGCTCGTTAGTGATGAAAATATCGTACAAGCGAAGCTCCTCAGTAATGAGCAAATCATTCTTAAAGCGGTGAGTGTAGGCAGTACAGATGTCTGGCTTAAGCATAGCGACAAAAGCAAAAAGGTTTTAGTAACTGTTGCGCCGTCAAGTAAAGGGGTACTGAAAGAGCGAATTAAAGCATTGTCTGCGGTTGAAGATGGGCTTCATTTGGAAGAGCGCAATGGTCTTATGGTACTTTCAGGCTCGGTTTCTTCCAAGGCCTATAACCTCATTAAGGCGTTAGCTCAGGGGGATTCGAATATAATGAATTTAACCTCTATGCAAGAGAGTGAAGAGCCAATGCTGACGTTGCGAGTAAATATACTCGAAACAAAGCGACAGGCTTTGGAAGATATTGGTATTCGCTGGCAAGGTGCATCAGAGGGGCCATCTGTATCAAGCGCAGTTTCTGGTTTATTTGACTGGGAGCTTGATATCGCCTCCCAGCTCATGTTTATGAAACGCCATGGTCTAGCGAAACTTTTGGCCAACCCAACGCTTTCTACTCAGAGTGGCGAGAAAGCCAGCTTTTTGGCCGGGGGTGAGCTTCCCATTCCTCAAGTCGTTGCCCAGGGTATGCAAGATGTGACTTTCCGTGAGTATGGCATTCGACTCATAGTTGAACCTGTTGTTTTAAAGGATGGGCGCATTAAAACCAAGTTAAGTGCCGAACTGAGTAATATTGATCCTGCGGTTTCTGTGGCGGGAGTCCCCGGTATTTTGACCAGACGTACTGAATCTGTGTTTCTCTCTGAAGACGGCGACACTATGGTTTTGTCTGGCTTATTAAACGTGGATGAATCTAACCAGTCGGATGAAATGCCGGGCTTCGGAGAGCTACCGGGGTTGAATCGAGTATTCGGCAGTCAGCAACACCGGGAGCAAACAACTGAGCTTGTGGTTATGGTTACTGCTGAAAAAATGTCATCGGCTGACAAACGACGTTTAGATAAAGAGAAAAAACGGGAAGAAAGAAATAACTGGTTCAAGGACGAGTCAGTGTTACAACTAAGGGAACTAGTTTATGAAAATAGAACAAGCCATTGAAACTCTGCGAAACCGTCTTGATGTTCGCGACAGTCAAATTGAAGCTTTGGATGAAACAGGGCTGCGTGAGTATGCGCATCGTTTTCTACAACAAGCCTCTGACTTCGAGCCCAGCATTATTGAAGACGCTATTGCTGAAGTTATTGGCTTGGGGCCTATAGAAAGGCTTTTAGCCGATGGCTCCGTCAGTGAAATAATGGTCAATCGTTACGATAAAATCTTTGTTGAGCGTAGCGGTAAGTTACAAAAAGCGGCTGAAATATTTACTTCAGAAGATGCACTAAGAAGAGCAATTGATCGTATCGTTTTGCCGTTAGGCCGACATATTGACGACGCTTCTCCTATGGTCGATGCCCGTTTGCCTGATGGTTCTCGTGTTAATGCTGTTATATCACCACTGGCAACAAAAGGTGCTTGTCTTACTGTTCGGAAGTTTTCTAAACAGTCATTAGGAATTAACGACTTGGTAAACAGTGGCTCTTTGACTCAGCAAGCGGCTGACTTCTTAAAACTGGCGGTACGTTGCAGGCAAAACATTATAGTGTCTGGGGGCACGGGAACTGGCAAAACAACGTTGCTCAATATTCTGTCGCACGAAATTCCTGAAGGGGAGCGCGTCTTAACCATTGAGGATGCTGCGGAGCTACAGTTAAATCATGACAATTTAATTGGCCTGGAGTCTCGCCCTAAGAACCAGGAAGGCACCGGCGATGTGGGTATTCGAGAATTGGTGATCAACGCTTTGCGAATGAGGCCAGATAGATTAGTGGTAGGTGAGTGTCGAGGTGCAGAAGCCTTGGATATGTTACAGGCAATGAATACCGGTCATGCTGGCTCTCTTTCCACAGTTCATGCAAATAGTGCCCGTGATGCGCTCAGACGGCTGGAAGTTATGGTTTTAATGGGTGGAATAGAGCTACCAGTCAGCGCTTTGAGGCAACAAATATCAAGTGCTGTAGATATTATCGTGCAAATTGCCCGAGCACCCGATGGACGACGGTTAGTTGTAAGCATTGATGAGCTCACGGGTATTGATGACGACGTTTTACAAATGTCGCCGTTGTTTAGTCGGGAAAGCGCAGAACATTCCCTGACCAGTAATCAAACGTTGTGTCGCTTTGCAGAGCAGCAGTCGGATGATATTCGAGAAAGCCTGTTTAAAACCCTGATGGGTGATGAATCATGTATATCGTCTTTTTAGTACTGCTTATTACTCTGACTGTATCTTGTTGGTTTTGGCTATTTTCACATGCGACACCAGACAAGTATCAGGAGTTCGAGAACAAGTTAAAGCTATCAACCGTTCGCTCTCTGGAAGACTTTTTTCTTAATCTTCCGGTTAGCTGGCTGGTTCGTGGTTACTTGCTATTGTTAGTTATTCTGCCAGTTATTGTTTGGCTTACTTCCCCGGTTTTGTGGGCTATTTGTAGTTTTGTTCTTACGCTAATTGCACCGCCTTTCATGTATCGCTTTCTTAAAAAGAAACGGTTCGAGAAGTTAGAGAAACAATTACCCGGTATGCTCATTAGCTTGAGCAACCAAATCCGCAGCGGTGCCAGTGTCAGTACTGCTTTTAAAAGCTTTAAAGGCAGTATGCAGCCTCCGCTTGGGCAAGAAGTTGATGAAATGCTTCGTCAGGAAAAAGTTGGGCGGCCTTTCATAGAGTGTCTTGATGACTGGCAACGCCGGGTCCCGATCTTTTCCGTCAAACTGGTTGCTCAAGCATTAAAGCTGGGGCTGAAAAGTGGCGGACAGCAATCCGATATATTCCTGAGGCTGGCGGAAAATATTCAACAGCAACAACATATAAAAGAGCGGCAACTGACATTAACGTCACAAGCAAGAATGCAGGCGAAGATACTCGTGTTAATGCCAGCTGGTTTGTATTTTTTATTAGGATGGATAAAGCCTAATCACACTGCTGTTTTTACTGAGTCGTTTATTGGTATGGGAATGCTCGCTGCCAGTTTGTTATTGATGATTTTAGGCGGGTGGATGGTTAAGAAAATAATGAACCCGGATGATGATTAATGTTGTTACTTTTTATATTGATATTTTTTGTCAGTACAGTGGTGTTCTTCGGTACTTATAAATTATGGAGTTATCTTCAGTTAAGTTCTGTTCTGGACAGAGAAATAAACCACTTATGGCAAAGAGCACCGGATAAACTGAAAGTCGTTGTCGAACGTTATTTGGTTCTTAAGTTTGCAGGTAATAAAGCACACTTATCATTTTTTGTGTGGTTACTCCTGGCTACTATAAGTGCAGCTACTTCTATCATAAATAGAGAGCCTTTGGTGTTTATGTTTTTTGCTCTCGTTTTATTGATGGTTTTCAACAAAAGACGAACGTTATGGCTAAAACGAAATAAAACCTTAGTGAAGGAATTACCGGACTTTTGCGACCTTATTTCTATGATGATGGCATCTGGAGTTCCGTTAATTCTTGCGTTGGAAAAAGTTGCAGACTCATGCAATGAAAGACTTTTAGCCTCTGAAATAAACGCTGTTGTACAGAGGTTACGTCGCGGCAATGGGTTTGATGCCTCAATGAAGGCTTTATCTGATGGTTGTGATGCTAAACCGATTAAAGAATGGGTAACAATGTTGGTTAAAGGGCATCAGCAGGGAGCCAGTCTTACTAAACCCTTAAGGTTTTTTGCCCATCAGCTGCGTCAGGAACTGCTTAATAGCGCTGAAAAGAGGGCTCAGGAAGCACCGGTAAAGCTCTTGTTTCCATTAGTGACCTGCTTCTTTCCGGTTAACTTTTTGGTCATCTTAGGGCCTATTATTTTACAAATGAGCCAGGGAGGGTTCACATGACGAAAGAGCAACCAGTCATTTTATGGACTGATGTTCGAAAAATGTCGAAATTTCACCAGAGATTAATTGGGATGCTAGGAGAGGACCAGCCAACGTCGGATATGGCTTACTGGTTCCCTTATTGTAAATCGATTCATACCTGGGGAATGAAAGAGCCTATAGACGTTATCGCATTAGATAAACAGCAATGCATAATGGAGGTACGGCGCTTTATCTGTCCTAATGAAGTTCATTGGTTTAAAGGAGCACACAGTCTAATAGAAACGGTGGCCAGTAGTTACTGGCCGTTAGAGTCATGGCTAGGAAAGCCTGTCATATTCAATAAAAAGCAAGGAGCGCCTCGTGAAAATTATCACTTCGATTGCAGTATTAACCTTACTTGTTAGCCTCAGTGGTTGCAGTGCAACTGTTGCAGAGCAAAAACAAAGTTTAAAAAGCTTTGAGAACGCTAAAAACTGGTATTTATCTGGTGATCTTGATTCAGCTGAGCATCATTTACAGTGGCTTCATAGTAAAGGGCTAGCTAGCTCCCAGAGTTGGGCTTTACTAGGAAATATCTACTTTAGGCAATATCGCTTTGAAGCCAGCGAGCAGGCTTATTTGCAATCACTTGAGTTCGATTCATCAAATAACGATATCTGGTTTAACCTTGCATTGAACCAGCTTAGGCAGACAACCAACACGCTAATGGATGCCCGGGTTCAGCTCAAAGAAACTGGTGAGCAATTAGATGGACTCCTGAAAGATCTTTTAGCTCTACAAAAGGTGCCCATTGAGGAGGTAGGAGCTCAATAGTTAATAAATATATAAGTTTTATTTTATTGATTTAACAATTAATGAGTTGTATCTTTGATTAAGTAATATGCTAAAGGTACAGCTCAATGAAAACGTTAAAGGTCATTTCAGAAAAACTCGTTGAAGAGCGAAAAAAACGGAACTTGTCTCAAAAAGACATGCGCCTGCTTATAGGTATGTCCCAGCAGCAGTATCAACGCGTGGAGGCAGGACAAGATATTCGACTGTCGACTCTGTTGCGCATATTGGCCGGGTTAGAGTTAGAGCTCGAATTTAAAGACGCTAATTTAGTAGAAGCTAGAGAGCCGGAAGCTGTTTATAACGAGTATGACTCTTGGGAAAAATATCAAAAGCATTTAGAGGACTAGGCGCCAATGGCGAGCATGAGAGTAGAAAAAGTCGAAGGGCTTCAAATAACACTGAATGATCAAGAAGTTGGAGTGTTGACGCATTACACAGGAGGGAAAAATATTCTTAGTTTTTCTCCTGACTTTGCTGTTCTCGATAAATGTGACCGTCCAATAGTTAGTTTCACTCAACTAATACGTGAGAACTATTTTGAGCTCCCTCAGGTGAGTACCCAACGCTTATCACCAGTGCTTTCAAACTTGCTACCCGAAGGTGCTTTACGAGACTTTATAAGTCGCGAACTGAAAGTCCACTCGGAAAATGAGTTTCCGCTTATGGTTCACTTAGGTGCGAATCTTCCGGGCGCACTTAAAGCGGTTCCCATCGCTGCGGGAGAGCTACCGGCTTGGGCGCTTGCTCACAGGGAGAAGGTAGAAGCGGTACAGGTGAATATCGACAAAGCGACAAGCAGGCAGTCGCTTGCAGGCATTCAAATGAAGTTTTCGTCAGTAAGAGCCCCTGACAAGCGTTTTAATATCAATGAAGAAGATAACTCTGACAGCTGGATTATCAAAGTACCGTCTAATGTTTATAAGCAAGTGCCGGCAAACGAATACACAGCCATGCGGTTAGCAGAGTCAGTGGGGATCGACATACCGGAAATACAGTTAGTCAAACTGACTCAGTTGCATAACCTACCCGACATTCGGCTGCCTGATGAAGAATATGCCTATGCGATACGACGGTTTGATCGCAGTAAAGGCAAACGAATACATACCGAAGACTTTGCTCAGGTGTTTGAGCTGTATTCTCATGAGAAATATGAGAAGAAAAACTACGAGCAAATCGTTAACGCTATTTACCTGCACAGTCCGCAAGGCTTAAAGAATGCCCAGAAAATGGCGAAGCGTTTGTTGGGAAATATTTTACTTGCAAATGGTGATGCGCATCTTAAGAACTGGTCGTTGATATACCTAGATGGCATAACGCCTCAGCTATCACCGGCGTACGATATTGTGTCCACCTTGCCTTATGTGAAAGGTGAAAACGGGGCAGCGCTCAATATGGCGAAAGTTAAAAATTGGTATGAAACCAATATGGAGACCTTTAAAAAGTGGGCTGAGCGAGCGGATGTACCATGGCAACCTATAGCGGTTCACTTAAGTGAAACTATGGAGCAAGCAAGAGAGTTGTGGCCAACAATGCTCAATGAGTTACCTATGCTGGAGTCCAGTAAACAGGTGCTCAAAGAGCATTGGCGCGAATTGCATTCAGACTTTCGAATTGGCTGATGCCTTAGCTAAAGCCTTAACGCACCGAATGCTTCAGTATCCGTGACTTCTGGCGTTGCCAGTCACGTTCTTTCACGGTGTCACGTTTGTCGTGAGACTTCTTACCTTTGGCCAGGTGTATTTCCAGCTTGGCCCAAGGGCCTTTCCAATACATGGCAGTTGCCACAATGGAGTAGCCTTCGCGCTCGGCGGCGCCAATGAGTTTGTCGAGCTCTCGACGTTTTAGCAGCAGCTTACGGCTACGGTCGGGTTCGCAGTACACGTGTGAAGAGGCCTGGTTCAGCGGTTGTATTTCCGCCCCCAGTAAATAGGCTTCGCCGTCTTTAATAATGACGTAGCTGTCGCTTATGTTCGCTTTACCGGCGCGTATACTTTTAATTTCCCAGCCTTGCAGACTAATGCCTGCCTCGAACTTGTCTTCGAGGAAATATTCATGGCGGGCTTTTTTGTTCAGCGCAATGGTATTAGACGATTGTTTTAGTTTCTTTTTGCTCATAAGCGCTATTATACCTATGCACACTGAAAAGAAAATTGCTTTAAGGGCTTCAAAGCATATCTGGTTGCGTTATTATTGCGCAGTCAAATTTTAGCGGTAGAGAAAAACATGCCCAGTATCGAAAAAAGTGCGTTAGTTTCATACAGTGCAGAGCAAATGTTCAACTTGGTTAACGATATTGACTCGTACCCGGAGTTTGTTCCGGGGTGCGCGGACTCGCGCGTGGTTGAGCAAAATGACGACTATAAAGTGGCGTCACTGCAAATAAGCAAAGCCGGCATTCAGAAAACCTTCACAACGCGCAATAGGTTGGTAAAGCCAGAGCGTATTGACATGGAGCTTGTTGACGGGCCATTTAAAAAGCTGACCGGCGGCTGGGTGTTCAAACCGTTGTCAGAGGACGCCTGCAAAGTGGAGTTGAAATTAGACTTTGAGTTTTCCAGCAGGCTTTTAGGCATGGCGTTTGGCAAAATTTTTAGCGAAGTGACGTCGAGAATGGTCGATGCCTTTGTGAAGCGTGCAGACCAGGTATACGGAAACTAACATGGCGAATACGCTGACCATTGAAGTGGCCTACGCCACACCCGAGAAGCAACTCATTCTGACGGTGCACCCGCAAGAGGGCGCAACGGTAGAAGAGTGTATTTTACAGTCGGGCATTAAAGAACACTTTCCGGAGATTGATCTTAGCACTCAGAAAGTGGGTATCTGGAATAAAGCGTCAAAATTAGATGCCACGCCGCGAGACGGCGATCGCATTGAAATTTATCGCCCGCTCATTGCTGACCCGAAAGCGGTACGCAAGCGCCGCGCCGAGGAAGCAAAGCAGTCTGGACGAGCTGACAAAGTAACCGGTGGCAGACCGGATGCTAAGCGCAAAGCGCAGGAGTCGAAACCCGAATGAAGCTGTACATAATGCGTCATGGAGAGGCTCACTACCCGAAAGGAAGCTATTCAGACAGAGAACGTCGCCTGACACCAGAGGGCGAGCGTGAAGTACTCACTACCACACGATGGCTGACAGAGCTTCATCGTGAAGTGGACTGCGTCTTTGTGAGCCCGTATTTACGAGCGCAACAAACCGCAACGGTATTATTTACAGAGCTGAAAACTAAGCATCGTGAAGACTGTGACGCGATTACACCCGACGGCCACGCCGCAGCGGTGGTCAGCTGGTTAGCGGCAGAAATTGAAACGCATGGCTACGAAAGCGTGGTGCTGGTGTCTCACATGCCATTGGTCAGTTATTTGGTGCATGAGCTGGACGCCAGTGTACAACCACCTATTTTCCCAACGGCAGGCATTGCGGTTATCGAATTTTCGCCAGAAACCTTAACGGGTAAGTTTCAGCAGTTAATGATTGCTGAAAAATGCGCCGGTTAATTGTCATTAACGCGAAGTAACACCAGTAACGACGCGTCGCCACCCCATTCACGAGGCGCCTGATGAAAGGCTCTGACTAGCGGGTGTTGCACCAACCAGTGTGGCACCTGTTGTTTTAACTTACCGCTGCCGTGTCCATGCATAATGCAGCAACAACCAATACGCTCTTTTTCACAGGCAATAAGCAACGCGGCGAGCTCCTGTCGGGCGGTTGCTAAGGTCATTCCGTGTAAGTCGAGCAGCAATTCTGGTGTATAGTCGCCACGCCTTAGCTGCTTGGTTAAGTAAGTTGACTCACCGTCGGCAGTAAATTGCATAGCGCCTTCGCTAAAATGTGCTTCAAAACCGTCTGAAAAATACTGGCTGGCTTCGCGGCTGGCGGCAGCTATGTCCTGAGGGCTGTTACCTTGCCTTTGTGTATTCCGTCGCTTTAATTCAGAAACTTTGGGTGGCTCGGGTGGTCGCTTGTCTTGCTCAATAGGAGCCGCGCCCTGAGCCGCCTCGCGAAAAAGCGCGATGTCGTCTTCTGAGAGCGAGGATGAAGAGCCTTTCTTTGCGACCATGAATAATGAAAACCGAGTAAAATTAAGGTATCTTTAACACCAATAAAGACCGTCAGTATAAAACATTCGTTGTTCAGGAGACAGCCCTTGCACGTTCGAAACCGGGAACAAGCTATTGAAGAGCTTCATAGTGTCGATGATTTGATACGCTGGAGTGTCAGCCAACTTAACCAGTCCGATGTGTATTACGGCCATGGCACGGACAACCCTATTGACGAGACTCGGGCGCTTCTGAGTTATGCGTTACAGCTGACCACAGAGCAGTTGGCTGCGATGGGGCACTGCCGTGTGCTGACGAGCGAAAAACACGAGTTTATTGAACTGTTGAACCAACGCATTGAACACAAAATGCCGGCTGCGTATTTAACCCATCAAGCGTATTTTGCCGGTTTACCTTTTTACGTGGACGAACGCGTTTTGGTACCACGCTCACCCATAGCCGAACTTATTGAGAACGGCTTCCAGCCTTGGTTAACTGAGCAACCTAAGCGAGTACTGGACTTGTGTACGGGCGGTGGTTGTATTGCGATTGCGTGCGCTTATGCATTTCCTGAAGCCGAAGTGGATGCGTTGGACTTGTCGACAGAAGCGCTGGAAGTGGCTGAGTTTAATATTGAGCAGCATGGGTTACTGAATCAGGTCACGCCTATTCAGTCAGACTTATTCTCCGCTGTGCAAAATGAAAAGTACGACCTCATTGTGACGAACCCGCCTTATGTGGATGCCGAAGACATGGCTGACTTGCCTGAGGAGTATCATCATGAGCCTGAGCTGGGTCTGGCTGCTGGCGAAGATGGCTTAATTCTGGTTGATAAAATGCTCATGGAAGCGGCTGACCGACTGAATGACAATGGACTTTTTGTCTGCGAAGTAGGCAACTCGATGCCGGCGCTGGCACAAAAGTACCCGCGCACGCCATTTACCTGGTTAGAATTTCAAAATGGTGGCGACGGCGTCTTTTTGTTGACCAAAGAGCAGCTTGAAGAACATAAGCAGTATCAATTAAACCATTCAAAGCAGGGCTAACGCATGCCGGGAAATTCGTTTGGACAACTGTTTAAAGTCACCACCTTTGGTGAAAGCCATGGCCCGTCATTAGGTGCGGTGGTTGATGGCTGCCCGCCGGGTCTTAAGCTCTCTGAAGCGGACTTGCAGGAGGCGCTGGACAGACGTCGCCCGGGTCAAAGTCGTTATACAACGGCGCGTCGCGAAGCCGATGAGGTACGCATTCTTTCCGGTGTGTTTGAAGGCAAAACCACAGGTACGCCTATTGGCTTGCTTATTGAAAATACCGACCAACGCAGTCAGGACTACTCGAAAATTAAAGATATCTTTCGTCCGGGGCATGCAGACTACACCTACGAGCATAAATACGGTATTCGGGACTACCGAGGTGGTGGGCGCTCGTCAGCTCGTGAAACGGCAATGCGTGTGGCGGCCGGTGCTATTGCAGAAAAACTGTTAGCGCAGCAGGGCATTAAAACTCAGGCTGCGTTAACGCAAATGGGTAGCATTAAAGCGGAGCAAATAGACTGGCAGGAAGTCAGAAATAACGAACTGTTTTGTGGTGACGTTAATGCCATTGAGCCTATGCAAACGCTTATTAAACAGCTGCTTAAAGAGGGCGACTCGATAGGTGCGCGTATTCGGGTTCAGGCAACTGGGGTACCGCCGGGCTGGGGAGAGCCGGTATTTGACCGCTTAGATGCTGACTTAGCGAAAGCGCTCATGAGCATTAATGCCGTGAAAGCAGTCAGTATTGGTGCCGGTTTTGATGTGGTGACCCAAAAAGGCTCTGAGCACAGAGATGAAATGACCAAGACGGGCTTTTTGTCGAACCACAGTGGTGGTGTATTGGGCGGTATTTCCAGCGGTCAGCCAGTTATTGCTGACATTGCACTGAAGCCGACTTCCAGCATATCCATAAGCGGACAAACCATCGACAAATGGGGCAATGACCAACCCGTTGTTACAAAAGGGCGTCATGACCCTTGCGTGGGCATTCGGGCGGTGCCGATTGTTGAAGCCATGACCTCATTGGTATTGGTTGATCACTGGTTGCGGCAACGGGCTCAGAACGCGCAGGTGAAAACAGAAACCCCCGATATTAGTCGTTAATCAATAGCATTTTAGACGTATGCCAAACGAGTCGACACATCATTATTCTTATTTAATTGATATATTTAGCGATTGTTTTCGTAATAGTTATGACACGGTCTTGGTGGCGGGTGATGACGAGCCATATTACGAACCGGGGAAGGGCGGCGAGCCGCATAAAGTGGTGTTTGCGCACGGCTTTTTTGCCTCAGCGCTACACGAAACCGCGCACTGGTGTATTGCGGGTGAAGAGCGTCGGCAACAGTTCGATTACGGCTACTGGTATGAGCCCGATGGACGTAATGAGCAGCAACAGCGTGAGTTTGAGCAAGTAGAGCGAAAACCACAGGCGCTGGAGTGGCTGTTTTCGCTATGTGCCGGTTTTAAGTTTGACGTCAGTGTTGATAACTTAAGCGGTGTTGAGGTAGACCGATATGCCTTTCGAAAAGAGGTTGCTCAGCAATTAATGAGTTATTTGGAAACCGATTCGCTGCCACCAAGAGCAAAGACATTTGCAAAAGCGCTGTGTAGGGCGTTTAATTGTGAATGGCCAAGCTGCCAAATGATTAAGGATTAACAAGGAGTTACTTATGTTTTTAAGAGCACTATTAGTTACTGTTGCTGTTTTAGGACTGAGCGCTTGTGAAACCATTGAAGGTGCAGGTAAGGACTTAGAAAAAGCCGGTGAAGCTATTCAGGACGAAGCAAACGAAGAGTAACAATGACAGCAGTAAACCGTTTAACGGTTGGCCTGGTGGTTAATCCGTACGCAGGTATAGGCGGCGCCATTGCTTTAAAAGGAAGTGATGGCGCCGATGTTCGTGAAAAGGCACTTAACGCGGGAGCAGAGCGTAAAGCGATGCAGCGTGCTGAAACGGCCTTGAAACTTCTTCAAAATTACCAAGAACAGCTCAATTTTGTCACTTGTGGTGGCGAAATGGGCGCAAATGTATTGAAGTCGCTTGGTTTTTCTTATCAAACGGTATTTACCCCAAATGCTCAAGAAACGTCTCCGGAAGACACCAAGCAAGCGGTAAAAGCGATTGTTGATAAAGGCGTCGATATCTTGTTGTTTGCTGGTGGTGATGGCACTGCTCGCGATGTTTACTCTGTGGTCCCTGAAAAACAGTTAGTGTTAGGCATTCCCGCCGGCGTGAAAATACACTCGGGTGTGTATGCAATCAGCCCAACCGCTGCGGGTAGAGTCATTGAAAAAATTCTCAAAGGGGAGCTTTCAAGTATTCACGAGTCCGACGTGATGGATATTGACGAGAACGCTTTTAGAGAAGGCATTGTGAAAGCGCGGCGTTTTGGCGAGATGTCAGTACCGGCTGAACTTGAATATGTTCAGGCAGTAAAAATGGGTGGCAAAGAAAGCGACGAACTGGTGCTCGATGACATTGCTGCGGAAGTGATAGAGCGTGTTGACGATGAGCTGCTGGTCATGGGCTCAGGCTCGACCGTTGCCGCTATCATGAATGAAATGGGTATTGAGAATACCTTGCTGGGTGTTGATCTTGTCCAAGATGAAACCTTGCTAAAAAATGACGTCACAGAGAAAGAGTTGTTTGAGGCTGTTTCTAATGCCAGCCCGAGTGCATCAGGCGCCGTAAAACTGGTGATTACGCTGATTGGCGGGCAAGGACACCTGTTTGGGCGCGGTAATCAGCAGATAAGCCCGCGGGTGATTCGTGCCATTGGCAAAGACAATATTTGGGTAGTGGCTACCAAGACCAAGCTACAGTCCTTAAATAACCAGCCTCTGCGAGTGGATACGGGCGACAGTGAGCTCGATAACGAATTGTCGGGAACGATTCGGGTTATTACCGGCTACCACGATGAAGTGCTTATGCCCGTGGCAGCCGTCAGTTAATTTAAAACTGTGATTTAGGTAAATGAACGACTAAGCCGTCGAGTTCGTCAGTGACTTCAATTTGGCAACTTAGGCGGCTGTTATCCTGAGGCTCCATAACCATATCAATCATGTCTTCTTCTTGCTCAGATGGTTCTGGAATTTTACCCTGCCATTCTTTGGGAATGTAGCAGTGGCAGGTGGCGCATGACATAACCCCACCACACTCGCCAACAATACCGTCAATAAAATTATCGACAGCGGCTTCCATGACGTTGGTTCCGGCTTCTACGTCGGCTTCAAATTGGTTTCCGTCGGCATCAACAAAGTAAACTGTAGGCATGGTTAATTGGGTTTCCTGTAAATTATTTAAAAAGTGAACAACAAATTTTGTGCCAATTAGGATAAAATACCTGCCTTTTAACCACAACGCCAAACTTCAAGGTTTCTCATGTTGGAAAAACTGTTTTCGATAAAAGCCAATGGCAGCTCCATAAAGTCGGAAGTCATTGGTGGCTTCACGACCTTCCTGACCATGGCTTACATTATTTTTGTGAACCCCTCCATTTTAAGTGAAACCGGAATGGACTACGGTGCGGTGTTCGTTGCGACTTGTTTGGCAGCGGCTATTGGCTGTTTAGTCATGGGTTTTTGGGCAAACTATCCTGTGGCGTTGGCGCCTGGTATGGGCTTGAATGCCTTTTTCACCTATACCGTTGTTTTCAGTATGGGATACACCTGGCAGACGGCGTTAGGTGCGGTGTTCTTTTCGGGCTGTATTTTCTTTTTATTGTCGGCATTTCGCGTCAGAGAGTGGATTATTAAGTCCATTCCACCAACGCTTCGTTTAGCGATAGCGGCCGGAATTGGCGCGTTTTTGGCGTTAATTGGTTTGCAAAACGCCAATATCATCGTTGCTAATGACGCGACTATGGTAACGTTAGGTGAGCTGGGTGAGCCGTCGGTATTACTTGCTGCTGCGGGCTTCTTTTTAATTATTGGTTTGGTTGCACGCGGAGTTCAGGGTGCTGCTCTTATTAGTATTCTGGCGGTAACTTTCATTGCCTGGCTGACAGGGTTAGTTGACTATAACGGTCTTGTATCTACACCACCGAGCTTAGCGCCAACCTTCCTTCAAATGGATTTAGCCGCTGCTTTCGATCTCGGTATGCTGTCGGTTATTTTTGCCTTTCTGTTCGTTGATTTATTCGATACATCGGGTACTTTACTTGCCGTTGCACAAAAGGCCGGTTTAGCGAAAGCCGACGGCCATATGCCTCGTTTGAACAAAGCGCTGATGGCGGACAGCACCGCGACAGTAGCTGGTTCAATGCTGGGTACGTCGACCACCACTAGCTACATTGAATCTGCGGCGGGGGTGGCCTCTGGCGGCAAAACAGGCTTAGCGGCTGTTGTGGTTGGTATCTTGTTCTTATTGGCGATGTTCTTTGCGCCACTGGCTGGAATGATTCCAGCCTACGCAACAGCGGGCGCTATTATTTATGTCGCCGTACTCATGCTTTTCACGTTAAAAGATGTGAAGTGGGACGACATTACTGAAGCAGCCCCCGTCGCTGTGGTTTTATTAATGACACCGTTGACGTTTTCGATAGCGGACGGTATCGCTTTGGGCTTCATTAGTTATGTGGTCGTGAAGCTTCTAGGTGGCAAATACAGTGACTTAACGCCAAGTGTGGTGCTGTTAGGTGCTTTATTTATCGCAAAATTCATTTGGTTAGGGTAGTAACATTATGGGATGGCATTCAAATCGCGAATTTTTCGTTTCCTGGGAAGAATTACACCGTGCTACACGTGAGCTGGCGCGTCGGCAGTTACCCGCTGAGCAGTATAAAGGCATTATTGCGGTAAGCCGTGGCGGTTTAGTACCTGCCGCTATTGTAGCGCGTGAATTGAACATTCGTGTGGTTGACTGTGTCGCTGTCAGCTCTTATGACCATGACGAACAACGTGATGACTTGCAGCTGTTGAAAGACGTTACTGCAACTGGAGATGGTGAAGGTTTCTTAGTCGTCGATGATTTGGTTGATACGGGCAACACATTGAAATTTCTGCGTGACCGCCTGCCAAAAGCTAAGTTTGTGACTGTTTATGCAAAACCGGCGGGTATGGACTTAGTTGATGACTTTGTTGCTGACTTAGAGCAAGACACTTGGATTCACTTCCCGTGGGACATGCACTTGCACTATGTCGAGCCATTAGCGGGGCAAGAGTCGTAAGAAACGATTTTAAGTGCTTCATAAACAAAAAGGCCTGATACGATATCAGGCCTTTTTAATTTGGGGCTAAGAGCGAATTAAGCAAATTGCCCAAGGACGAAATCAACACACTGATCAATATCGACTTTCTGCTTCTCGCCACCGGCTCTAGACTGGTATTCAACTTGGTTTTCATCAAGGTTGCGCTCACCAACCACTATTTGATGAGGGACACCAATAAGCTCCATGTCGGTGAACATCACGCCAGGACGTTCTTTACGGTCGTCAAACAGAACATCAATGCCCTGAGACTTTAATTCTTCGTACAGCTTCTCAGCAGCAGCTTGAACGCGTGCAGACTTGTGCATGTTCATTGGCACAATAGCGACCTGGAATGGTGCTAATGCGTCCGGCCAGCGAATGCCTCGGTCGTCGTTATGTTGCTCAATAGCTGCCGCAACAATTCGGGAGACACCAATACCATAACAGCCCATGGTCAGCGTTTCGTGTTTACCGGTTTCTGAGAGCACACCGACTTTCATCGCGTCGCTGTATTTTTTGCCTAACTGGAAAATATGACCCACTTCAATACCGCGTGCAATTTTCACTTTACCGTTACCACACGGGCTGGGGTCGCCTTCAACGACATTACGAATATCAACGACATCAAAATCGTTAACATCGCGTTCCCAGTTGACGCCGGTTAACCACTGACCATTTTCGTTGGCACCACAGGCAAAGTCGGCTAAATGCGCAGCGCTTCTGTCGACCAATAACGGCAGTTTACTGTTCACTACACCAATGTACGCAGCTTCAACATCGGTTGCTTTTTCGGTTTGTGTCAGTACTTCTATTGGTGTAGCGACTTGAGGTAGCTTCTCTGCTTTCACGCTGTTGAGTTCGTGATCAGCACGCAGGACTAGTTGAACGTATTCTGCTTCAATCTCGTCTGACGCTTTAACAATGACGGACTTAACCGCCTGCTGACTCTCGACTGACAAAGGTTGAAGTACAGCGGCTAATTCATCACCGTGTACTTCATGTTTAGCCATGTCTTGAACGCCCTCAGGGCGTTCGCCCGCAGGCGCCAGAGCTTCAGCCATTTCCACATTTGCTGCGTAATCAGAGGCATCAGAGAAGGCGATAGCGTCTTCGCCTGAGCTTGCTAATACATGAAACTCGTGAGAGCTGTTACCACCAATAGAGCCGGTATCGGCAATGACCGGACGGAAGTCTAAACCTAAGCGCTCGAATATACGGCTGTACGCTTTGTACATGGCGTCATAGGTTTCCTGCAGCGACTCTTGGCTCAAATGGAAAGAGTAGGCGTCTTTCATAATAAATTCGCGTGCACGCATCACACCAAAACGAGGGCGAATTTCGTCACGGAATTTGGTTTGTATTTGGAACAGAGTTAAAGGTAACTGTTTATAGCTGCTGACTTCTTTGCGCACTAACTCACTGATGATCTCTTCATGCGTTGGACCCAGTAAAAAGTCACGCTGGTTACGATCCTTTAAGCGCAGTAGCTCTGGGCCGTAATCGTCCCAGCGACCAGATTCTTGCCAGAGGTCAGCCGGCTGAACCATCGGCATTAGTATTTCCAATGCATTAATGGCTTCCATTTCCTCACGGACAACCGCTTCCACCTTGCGCAGAACGCGCAAGCCCGTTGGAGTCCAATTATAAAGGCCGGCAGCGACTTTTCGTATCATACCGGCTCTTAACATCAACTTGTGGCTCGCAATTTCAGCGTCAGACGGAGTTTCTTTTAGCGTTGATAATAAATATTGGCTACTGCGCATAGTCTGGCAATTCTCTGCAAATTGGGTGGTCAAAAATTAGGGCGAAGTTTAGCAGTGTCTGTTGAAGGTCAAAAGCCTTTTACAGGGTATTTTGTATAATTTCTTCAACAAAAACCGTATTTTCCTCCACGTACCAACGAATATTATAGTCAAAAAGCGCCGTTCCGTAGCGCCTGTCGGTGCGTTTCTCTTTATGATACGCCGGACGGGGGTCTTGTTGAAGTACTTCGATTATAGCCGTCTCCAGAGCTTGAGGGGCTTTGGAGGTTTGCTCTAATTGATGTTTGGCGTTATCTAATAGCTGGACATTAAGGACATTGGGCGTGTTGTCAGCAAAACCACCTTTAGCATTGGGTACAGCGTCGACGTATGGAATATAAGGCTTAATATCGACAATAGGCGTGCCGTCCACAATATCAGCTCCGCGTACGGCTAACTTCACATTTGGGCTCGTTTCTACGCTAATAAGTTCAACAACAGACAGCCCTAACTGGTTGGGACGAAAAGGTGCTCGCGATGCGAAAACGCCGACAGATTCGTTGCCTCCTAATCTTGGCGGTCGCACCTTCTCTTGCCAATGGCTGTGTTGATGAAACTCGAAAACAAGCCATAAATGTGAAAACTGCTCGATACCCTTTACGGCTTGGGCATGATCGTAGTCGCCGGTTAGCTCAACGGTGGAATAAATGTTCGGTGTAAGACGGCTTTGCCTGGGCACGCTGAATTTTTCAGGGTAGGGCGTTCTGATATGCGCAATAGGTGTCAATTTTTGCTGGCTTTTCATCAAGTTGTTTTGTCTGTTCAATAATAGTCGATTTGACCATATTATTGCGCTTTTGCCTAACTTAAGAATCGCTGGCTATTTAAGTGATTGAATTTTATGAGTTTATTTTTTTGGCACAGCGATTGCAGAATAGCAGTAACCATTTGAGGTTATTACTGACTAATCATGAATACGTGCTACCAAAAAAGGAAAAGCAAAATGATGAAGCATAAAATTTGGCCGTTAACACTGGCGTTTATTGGTTTAGTGACTTTAAGTACAGCAGCCTTTGCGAAGGAAAAAGAATTATCGGAGAGCTATATTGTTGACTCTGAGACAGAGCTTCACATAGACGCTACTGTAGGAACGGTTGAAATTGAGCCGTCAGACAATGAAGCAGTAGAAATTGAATTGCGCGTTGAGTCAGATGGTGACAGTTGGTTTACCAGCGGTGGTGACATCGACGCAGTATTAATAAAAAGCGAAAGAAAAGGTAATAAGTTGATGGTGTCGGCAACGCCTGCGGACGATATGGTTCAGCATTGGGTGGTTCGAGTACCGAACGTTAAGCAACTTGATTTAGAGTTAGGTGTTGGCGAAATTAGCGGGCTTCTGCCTTTTGTAAACAGTGACATCGAGCTGGGTGTTGGCGATATCGACTTAGATCTGAGTGCTGGTGACTACAAAGAAGTGAAAGCATCGGTCGGTGTCGGTGATACGCGCTTGGATAACTTTGCTAACAGTAATGAGGAGCGCATGGTCGTGACATCTGAATCAAGTTATGAAGGCGCTGGCTCAGTGACGGTTGAAGTCGAAGTGGGAGTGGGCGACGTACGTCTTAGTAAGCTAGATAACTAAGACGTTTAATCGACCCACTGAATAGCACGCCCGGCGCAACTGACTTCACTATAACAAATGGAGTCCGCGTCGGGTTTTAAATGAAAACACTGTGTTTCAATAATGGCATCGGCTTTAAAGCGAGCGGCATCTGCTCGTAATGCCTTTAGCGCTTCGCTTTCTGACGCAGGATCAGCTTTATACTCTCGCTGGCAACTTTCCCCATTAACAATACTGACCATTTTGTAGTTTGAACTGGGCAAACTTCCGAGCCGATAAATATCAGCGGAATGTGGTGACCAACTCACAGGCGAACCAGAGCTGCTCGGTAAGATCGAGCAGCCTGTTAATGTTATTAGTGGTATTGAAACTATCAGTAATGGAAAGCGCAACTTGTATCCTTGCGTTTTTGTTTTTTCATAGCCTAATCAAGCTTTAGACTTTGTTCAACAAAAAGCGCTACTTAATTAAAAAAGACGCCAGCGGCTTGCCATTATCTAAGGCCGTTTTCATCGGTTTTGGCATTCGGCCTTGGCCTGTCCAGGTTTGACGGTTTCCTTCATCGTCAATGTATTCATATTTAGGCGGCTTCGGTGCGCGTTTTTTGGTG
Organism: Idiomarina sp. 29L; assembly: GCF_004123135.1. Lineage (NCBI taxonomy): Bacteria > Pseudomonadati > Pseudomonadota > Gammaproteobacteria > Alteromonadales > Idiomarinaceae > Idiomarina > Idiomarina sp. 29L. The sequence goes on from NZ_SDJS01000001.1 coordinate 315,988, forward strand.
GTTTTTACAATGGGGTCACCACCTAGCTCTTGTTCAAGAATATCTGAAAGCTCAATACCAGCATCGGCCATGGCGGCTTTAAATTCTTTTATTTTTTTTGACTTTTCTTGCTGTTCCCGAAGCTTTTGGGCTTCTTCCTCTCTGCGTTTTGCGACGACGGAATCAAATTTTTCTTTTATTGCTTCTAACTCTTCAATTGAAAGAGACTTTAACGCCGACTTTAAACGTCTTTCGTGACGGATAATATTTAAAAACTCACTCATACTGACTTTCCTAGTTTTAGTTATTTAATTATTTAGAATAATAACGCCTGATGAAAAAGGCAGCAATAAAATAAGGTCTAAAACAGAAAAAGAGCGATAAGCGCTCTTTTTCTATCTAATATTAGTGGTGCTTAAGAGATATTATTGTCACCGTTATTATCGTCGTCATCTGAGTCATTATCAGAGTCGTCTTTCTTATCCTTTAGTGACTGACGCTTCTCTTTCATTTCATGTTTGCGTTTTTCTTTTTCAGCTTTCCATTTTTCTTTTTTCTCTTCTTTAGCGTACTTTCTTTTCTCTTTTTCTAATTTGCGCTCTTCTTTTTCATACTTCCGCTCTTCCTTATCTGCTTGCATTTCGGCTTTGTGTTCCGCCTTACGCTCCATCATCTCAGCCTTGTGCTCTTCATGCATCGCTTCCATCTCCGCTTTGCGTTCTTCACGCATGGCTTCCATATCAGCTTTAAGTTCCTGTTTGTCTTGCTTCATTTCAGCTGTTTTTTTAGTTTCTTCCGCTTTTTGCTGAGCTAAAGCAGACCCGCTGAAAACTAATAAAGCAGCGAAAAGTGATGTTATTCCTAAATTGCTATGTTTCATAATAGTCACCTCATATCTTCGTTTTAATTAGGTTTAGTCCAGAACGTTTATTTCTACAAGCTCTAAAAAATAAAACACCCAGACATATAGCATGCCTGGGTGTTTTTATAAGTGACCTTTACAGAACAATTACATATTCGGGTAAGTTGGTCCGCCGCCACCTTCAGGAACGACCCAAGTAATATTTTGACTGGGATCTTTAATGTCACAGGTTTTGCAATGTATGCAGTTTTGGGCGTTTATTTGGAAAACTTCTTTTCCGTCTTCCTCCACAACTTCATACACTCCTGCAGGGCAGTAGCGTTGTGCAGGTTCAGCGTATTCCGGTAAATTAACTTTTAATGGAATATCGTCATCTTTTAGTTTTAGATGACATGGTTGGTCTTCAGCATGGTTCGTATTCGATAAAAACACAGAAGACAGGCGATCAAAGGTTAATTTATTATCCGCTTTAGGGTAGTCAATAGGCTTGAAATTGCGAGCCTTACCGGTCGCTTTATAATCGGGTGTCCACTCTTTGAATTTAAACGGAAGTTTTCCGCCAAACCAGTTCTGGTCGACCATATTATAAGCGCCACCTAGCATCGTGCCGAGTTTATGAACAGCACCACCGAAGTTGCGTGAACGATATAACTCGTCGTACACCCATGATGATTCAAAACGTTCTGTGTATTGCGCCGCTTCGGTATTCGCGTTGCCAGCTTTTAATTCATCAAACAGCGTTTCAGCGGCAATCATGCCTGACTTCATTGCCGTATGATTCCCTTTAATTTTAGAGAAGTTCAATGTGCCTGCGTTGCAGCCAACAATTAAACCACCAGGGAAAGTCATTTTAGGTAATGAATAGTAACCACCTTTGGCAATAGCCCGGGCGCCATAAGATACACGCTTACCGTTTTCGATAATCTGCTTAATAGCCGGATGCGTCTTGAAGCGCTGGAATTCCTGAAAAGGGTTCACGTACGGGTTTTCATAGTTTAAATCGACAATCAGACCCAGGTACACTTGACCGTCTTCAGCGTGATAAAGGTAGCCGCCACCGTTAGCATGACCTTCTAAAGGCCAGCCGGCGGTGTGCACCACCTTACCTGGTTCGTGCAGCTCTTCAGGAATGTCCCATATTTCTTTAAAGCCAAGACCGTAGTGTTGTGGAGTGGCGTCTTTGTCCAGCTCAAACTGATTAATAAGCTGCTTGCCCAAGTGACCACGGCAGCCTTCTGCAAAGACGGTGTATTTTGCTCTTAGCTCCATACCCGGCATGTAGCCGTCTTTTTCAGAACCGTCTTTTGCGACACCCATATCACCAGTTTGTATACCGGCGACAGAGCCGTCATCGTTGTAGAGTAGCTCCGCGGCTGAAAAACCAGGGAAAATTTCAATGCCTAACTGTTCAGCTTGTTCAGCCATCCAGCGGCACAGGTTTCCCATACTGGCAATATAGTTACCTTTATTGTGAAAGGTTTTAGGCACCGAAAAGTTGGGTAAACGACTGAAACTTTCTTCGTCTTTTAGTAACAGAATGTCGTCACCGGTCACTTCGGTGTTAAGCGGTGCCCCTCGATCTTTCCAGTCTGGAAATAGTTCGTTTAAAGCGCGAGGCTCAAATACCGCGCCCGATAAAATGTGAGCGCCAATGTCTGCACCTTTCTCAACAACACAAATCATCAGCTCTTGCTCGTTTTCCTGAGCCAGCTGACCGAGTCGACATGCCGTCGCTAAACCCGCAGGGCCAGCTCCAACTATAACGACATCAAATTCCATGCTTTCGCGTTCCACGTGAACCTCCACTTAATTCAGGCTATTTGTATTGGTATTAGCCCGTTGTACTGCTGTAATAATTGAGTCACTTGTTGAGCGGGAATAGGTTTGCTGAATAAGTAACCCTGACCGGTCGCGCACTCTCTATGCAGCAGGAACTCAACTTGTTCTTCCGTTTCAATGCCTTCTGCAACCAATTGGATATTTAAGTTGCGTGCTAAGCTAATAATTGTTTGAGTAATGGTCGCATCATCTTCGTTATCCGGTAAGTCTTTCACGAAGGAACGATCAATTTTCAGCGACGTTACCGGGAAGTTCTTCAAATAAGAAAGTGACGAATAACCCACACCGAAATCATCAATGGCTAATGACATGCCGTATTCACGCACTGAGTGCATAAAACGGGTGTGCGACTGTATATTCTCAATAAAAACTTGCTCGGTAAGCTCGAGTTCAACTTTATTTGGGGGCAGTTTGGCTTCGTTAACCTTTTCGATAACATCGTCGGCAAAGTCTGGCAGGTGGAGCTGCTTACCTGAAATATTAATCGCGATACTCAGCTCAGTGAAGCCAAGCTCATGCCATTGCTTCAGCTGTAAAAACGATTCGCGCATAACGTATTCCGAAATAGGAATGATTAAACCGGTATCTTCGGCTAACGGAATAAACTTATCGGGCGGAATGATCGAGCCGTCCTCACCTACCCAACGAACTAACGCTTCAAACCCGGTAATACGTCGACTACTAAGCTCGACTTTAGGCTGGTAATAGACAGTCAACTGCTGTTTATTCACCGCATGACGTAAGCGTTTAACCAGTTCGAGTTTTTTAGTTAAATCTTTATGAATGGCTTTATCATAAATTTTGTAGGTATTACGTCCCTGTTCTTTAGCTTGATAAAGCGCGGTGTCGGCATTACGAATAAAGTACTCGGCATTAAAATCGGCGTCTTCAGCAAAGGTAATGCCAATAGAGGCGCTGATGAAAAGCTCATAAACATCGACAAAGAAGTGTGCATCCAAAGCCTGGAGTAATCGCTCTGCCAATGTGACTACTTGTTCTCGACTTTCTGTGCTCTCAATTGCCAGCAGGAATTCGTCACCGCCAACACGGGCGAGTTGGCTGTCGGTTGGAGCCAGCTTATTAATTCGACGCGCGACACGTCTTAACAGTTCATCGCCGACGGTATGTCCCAGCGCATCATTCACCTCTTTGAATCGGTCGAGATCAATAAACAACAATGCCGAGTTTGTTCGGGTGTCGGTTCTTTCTAACCATTCGCCCAAAATACGTTTTAGTGCATTTCTATTAATCAGACCGGTAAGAGGGTCGTGCTCCGCCAGGTAGGCCATTTGTTTTTCAACACGCTCACGCTCATCAATTTCACTGTAAAGCTCAATATTAGCATCCGCTAGTTGTTGTGCTTTAAAACGACTTTGCCCCAGGATATACAGTACAAAGGTCAGCGCTGCCGTGATAAACAATCCGGCAAGTAAAACCGCTACAGAAACGGCTCCACGAAGATCGCTCATGTGTTCAGTGGTTGGCCAAACCGACAGTTCCCAGCTATTGCCGACAACCTGCAAGCGACGGCTGTGTGTCCAGTCATCTTTCAACGACGGATCGCCTGCAAATTCGTAGAGTACACCTGAATCGTTACTAATACTGACTTGAAATCCTTCGCTGATATTGGTGCGAATGACGTTGTTGAACATGCTCTGCAAGCTTATTATGAAGCCTAAGAAACCTGGGGTGTCGGAACGTTGAACCCGAACAAAAATGGCGATATCACTGCTTAACTGACCCAAGTTCCCGGCATAGCCCATCATCGCGTGGCGGTTATTTTGTGATTGACTGAGCTGAGCATTGAGTGAGCTGCCGGAGAATACGGAGCCCACCAATGCGGTTTGTTCATTTCTTGGATACAGAAACTGGATTGTCTGGCTGTCATCAAGCCAAACCACATTCTGCACGTTGGGGTAGTAAAGCGTAACAATGTCTGCGTCAGCACTGCGTCGGGAGCTCAAGTTTATTTCGCTTCGTTCCCACTCGCGAGCCAGTAGTTCAGCGACGAATAGATGTGACACAAGGCTCTGACGAATATCTCGCTGTAAACTGTAGGCTTCCGTCTCAAGTGCTTCATGAGCCTGCTCATTTTCAGTGTATCGCAGATAGAAAAATGCGGTGAGAGTGACAGCCACTCCCACAACTGCCGCGATAACGGCTTGCCGCGACCCCTGAATAAACATCATTACTTAGCGTAGCTCCTCTCTGTCCCTGAAGTGTTCGAGTGCTTCAGGGTTCGCTAATGCGTCTGTATTTTTAACGGGCTCGCCATGAACCACGTTACGCACAGCCAATTCGACAATTTTACCGCTTATAGTACGGGGTATGTCGTCAACCTGCAAAATAACGGCTGGCACATGCCGCGGCGTTGCATTTGCACGAATGGTTTTGGCAATAGTTTGCTTGAGCTCGTCGGTAAGCTCAATACCTTCGCGTAATTTAACAAAAAGAACAACGCGCTCGTCGCCTTCGTATTGTTGGCCGATAGCGATACTTTCAAGGACTTGGTCTACTTTTTCCACTTGGCGATAAATTTCGGCGGTGCCGATACGAACACCTCCAGGGTTAAGTACAGCGTCTGAGCGGCCGTGAATTATAACGCCATTGTGCTCCGTTAACTCAGCGAAGTCACCATGCGCCCATGTATTGTCAAAGCGAGCAAAGTAGGCGTTAAAGTAACGCTCCCCGTTGTCATCGCCCCAAAAGCCTACAGGCATGCAAGGGAATGATTTTTCACAAACCAACTCGCCTTTTTCACCGCGTATGGGCTTGCCATTATCATCATAGATATTAACTGCCAGGCCGAGACCACGACACTGAAGTTCGCCACGGTAAACGGGCAGAATAGGGCAGCCCAGTGCAAAGCATGAAATGATATCAGTGCCCCCTGAAATAGAAGACAAGCAGAGATCTTTTTTAATGTCCCGGTACACATAATCAAAGCTTTCCGGGGGCAAAACTGACCCTGTTGTCAGTATGCTTCTTAGTTTTTCCAGTTGGTGGCTTTCTCTGGGTTTTACACCCGCTTTTTCAAGTGCTGCAAGATACTTAGCACTGGTTCCAAAAACAGTAATGTCTTCTTCGTCGGCTACATCCCATAGGAACTCCGGCTCTGGTGCAAACGGCGAGCCATCAAATAAGGTCAGGGTTGCACCAACCGCTAAGCCGCTGACGAGCCAGTTCCACATCATCCAACCGCAGGTGGTGAAATAGAAGAGGTTGTCTTCGGTGTCGAGATCAGTGTGTAAACCGTGTTCTTTCAGGTGTTGTAGTAATGTTCCTCCCGTGCCGTGGACGATGCATTTGGGAACGCCGGTTGTACCGGATGAGAACATGATATAAAGCGGGTCGTTAAAGTCACGCTCGATAAACTCAATTTGAGTGGCGCTACTGTCGGAAAATTCGTCCCATGAAACGACGTTATCGCCGATTAACGTTTCTTGTTGGTCACTGAAGTTAACAATGACGGTTCTTTCAATGCTCGGGATTTTTTCAACGATATCGGCCGTCTTGTCTTTTATATTGAGGTTTTTGCCGTTGTAGAAGTAACCATCTACGGTAATTAGCACCTTTGGCTCAATTTGACCAAACCGATCCAATACACCCTGCACGCCGAAGTCAGGCGAGCACGATGACCAAATTGCGCCCAAGCTGGTGGTAGCCAGCATACCAATAATGGTTTCGATGCAGTTCGGCATCATGGCAGCAACACGGTCGCCAGCGGTGATACCTTGCTGACGAAGCCCGGCGGCAAACGCAGCAACACGGCTATATAGCTCGGCGTAAGTCAGTTGCTGTCGAGCGCCATTTTCACCTCGGAAAATTAACGCAATTTTATTATCTTTATGTCGCAACAAGTTTTCTGCAAAATTCAGTTTTGCTTCAGGAAACCATCTTGCGCCAGGCATTTTATCTTTATCGGTGACAACGGTGGCGCCTTTTTCTCCAATGACATCAAAGTAGTCCCATATCATTGACCAGAAGCTTTCGTCATTATCAACCGACCATTGGTAAAGGTCGTGATAATTGGCCAAAGCGAGACCTTTTGCCGTATTAACTTGCTGCAGGAAATCAGTCATGCGGGCATCGGCAATGGTATCCGCTGACGGTTGCCATAATGCTTCTGAAGTCATTTTATTCCCCTTGTTTTGCTAATTCTGCAATAGCGACTTGCGAGCGAGGTCCGTGGTTGAGCTGTTTACAAATACCAGCACCTGCGGCTATAAGCCTGTTTAAATCGATGCCGGTCTTTATACCCATACCATTCAGCATGTAAACGACGTCCTCAGTAGCAACATTACCGCTTGCGCCTTTGGCATAAGGGCAGCCACCAAGACCAGCAACGGCAGAGTCAATGGTTGCAACACCTAACGGTAGGCACGCCATGATATTGGCCAATGCTTGTCCATAGGTATTGTGGAAATGTAAGGCAAGCTTCTCCATCGGTACTTGGTCGGCAACAGCAGCCAGCATTTCCTGAGCTTTAAGTGGTGTGCCGATACCGATAGTGTCACCTAAAGACACTTCATAACAGCCCATTTCATAAAGCGCTTTGGCGACTTTAACGACATTTTCCAGTGGCACTTCACCTTGGTAGGGACAGCCCAGTACGCAAGAAACATAACCCCGAACGGGTATGTTTTTCTCTTTTGCGGCGGCAATCACTGGCTCGAATCGCTCCAGTGACTCATCAATACTGCAGTTTATGTTTTTTTGTGTAAAGGCTTCCGAGGCGGCTCCAAACACGGCAACTTCGTCCATATTGGCAGCAACTGCCGCTTCAAAGCCTTTCAAATTCGGCGTGAGTCCGGCGTAAGTAACATCTGAACGGCGATTCACCTTTTCCATGACAGCCGTGCTGTCAGCCATTTGCGGCACCCATTTCGGGCTGACGAAGCTGGCGCTCTCAATGTAAGATACGCCAGCATCAGCTAAAGCCTCGATAAGAGCGACCTTAGCTTCAACAGACACAGTTGTTTCGTTCTGCAAACCGTCACGCGGGCCTACTTCAACAATTTTAATCTGTTCTGCAATAGCCATAGTTACTCCGTTTCGCTAACCGCAATGAGTTCATCGCCGTCGCTGACAAGGTCGCCAGCGGCAAAGAAAATATCGGTGATTTCGCCGTCATGGCCAGCGCGTATGGTGTACTCCATTTTCATCGCCTCCATAATGACAAGCGGCTGATCTTTTTCGACGGTATCGCCTTTCGTCACCAGCACCTCCATAATCGTGCCGTTCATAGGCGCAACGTGCCCGCCGTGCGCTGCATCATCGGAGAGGGTATCAGCTACGCGGTGGCGATGGAAAGTGACAGGACCATTGTCGGTAAAGACGGTAATTTGCTGGTCATCTGCGCTGACATAACGAGAGTAACGCATATCACCTGCGGTCAGTGTCAGCTTGTCATCGGTTAGGCTAGCCTGCCAATGAATCGTTTCTTCACTGATACGCTGGGTAAACTCACCATTTCCAACTTCTGTCAGTGAAATGGTGTAATTGTCATCATTGAATTGGAGCGGGATGCTGTGCGTCGCTGCTGAGTTCATTCTAAAGGCATTACCGCTTTGCCATGGAGAGCTGCCACGCTGCTGTTGGCGTTGAATAATATCGAACAGCGCCGCTTCCGTCGCAATTTGCTGATAGTTCACTGAGCTGTCAGGTGCTAAGTCGTTTTGGTGTTGTTGAATGAACTCGGTGGTTAAACTGGTATTTACAAACTCGGGGTGCGATGCCAAACGATGCAGAAAGTCGACATTGGTTGTCAGCCCCGTTAACCGGTATTCACGCAATGCTTTCTGCAGACGAAGCAGGGCACGACGTCGATCGGTATCCCAGACAATGAGCTTGGCGATCATGGGGTCGTAGAAAGCTGAAATTTCATCGCCTTCTTCAATGCCGGTATCAATTCGTACGCCGTTTACTTCAGCTGGTGTGCGTAAATGATTGATGGTACCGGTGCAGGGTAAGAAGTCGTTGTCTGGATCTTCTGCGTAAATACGTGCTTCGAACGCATGACCGTTAACTTGAATATCATTTTGAGCAAGCGGTAATGGTTGACCTGAAGCAACCAGTAATTGCCATTCAACTAAGTCCTGTCCAGTGATCATTTCCGTCACCGGGTGCTCAACCTGCAAGCGAGTATTCATTTCCATAAAGTAGAATTCGCCGCTTTGATCAAACAGGAACTCAACCGTACCAGCACCAACATAATCAATGGCTTGAGCTGCTCGAATAGCGGCTTCACCCATGTCTTTTCGGGTTTTCTCAGTCAGCGCCGGAGCAGGGGCTTCTTCCAGTACTTTTTGATGACGCCGTTGGACTGAACAGTCACGCTCGGCCAAATAGACAGCATTGCCATGTTCGTCGGTAAATACCTGAATTTCCACGTGGCGAGGATTACGAATAAATCGCTCCAACAGCACTTTGTCGTTACCGAAAGAAGACTTCGCTTCACGTTTGGCGGAGCTGAGTGCTTCGTCAAACTCACCCATATTTTCAACCACGCGCATGCCTTTACCACCGCCACCGTATGCGGCTTTTAAAAGCAGTGGGAAGCCAACTTTTTCGGCCTCTGCCTTTAACGTGTCAGTGTCTTGTTCGCTGCCATGATAGCCCGGAACCAATGGTACTCCGGCGTCCTGCATAATAGCCTTTGCAGCACTCTTCGAACCCATTGCTGCGATGGAAGCAACTGGCGGTCCAACAAAGATGATGTCATTGGCCTGACACGCGTCAGCAAAGTCCTCGTTCTCTGATAGAAAGCCATAACCGGGATGGATAGCCTCGGCACCCGTTTGTTTGGCTGCAGCAATAATTTTGTCGCTGCGCAGGTAACTCTCTGTGCTAGCGGCAGGACCAATGTGAACCGCATTGTCAGCTAACTTAACGTGGCGGGCGTTACGGTCGGCATCGGAATAAACGGCGACAGTGCGAATGCCCATTTTCTTTGCCGTTGAAATAATACGGCAAGCGATTTCACCACGGTTCGCAATCAGTAATGTATTGATCATAATGGGACCTGTTTTTAATTCTTATTGAGCCAGGCAGCAGGACGTTTTTCTAAAAACGCACTTAAGCCTTCCTGACCTTCATCCGATACGCGAATTTCTGCAATGGCTTTTATTGTGTGATCGCGTACGTCTTTATTAATAGGACGCGAACCAACGTTGCGAATAAGTTCCTTGCAGGCCGTTACGGCTTGAGGACTGTTGGCTAACAGCGCATCGAGTAAATTATTTAGTGGCTCTTCAAAGTCGTCGACAACGTCATTCACTAAGCCGAGTTTCTGTGCTTCGTCAGCGAAAAAGCGCTCTGCTGTGAGCATGTAACGACGAGACTGTTTTTCACCAATAGTGCGGACAACATAAGGGCTAATAACCGCTGGTATGAGTCCAATTTTGACTTCACTTAAGCAAAAGCTGCTGTGTGGTTGCGCCAGTACAATGTCACAACAAGCGGCTAAACCGACGGCACCGCCGAAAGCGGCACCCTGGACTAACGCAATGCTTGGCTTGCTGAGCAAATCTAAACGCTCCATTAACAGCCCAAGCTCACCGGCGTCTTCAACGTTTTGTTGGTAGTTTTTATCCGCCATAGAGCGCATCCAGTTCAGGTCCGCACCGGCAGAAAAGTTTTTGCCCTCAGAGCGTAATACCAGAACGCGAGCTTGCTCGCTATCTTCGACGTTTTTTAACGCCTGAAGCAATTCTGAAATCATTACGTCGTCAAAGGCGTTATGAACCTCGGGACGATTTAATGTCAGCGTCGCAACACCCTTATCGCTGATATCAAGATTGGTGTATTTTGCCATAATAAATAACCTCCGATTACATGCGGAAGACGCCAAAGCGGCTGTCTTCAATCGGTGCATTTAATGAAGCGGCAAGGCTTAATGCCAGAACTTCGCGCGTTTGTGCCGGGTCAATAATGCCGTCGTCCCATAAGCGGGCAGACGCGTAATACGGGTGACCTTGTTTCTCGTACTGCTCAACAATCGGCTTTTTCAGCGCTTGTTCTTTTTCTTCGCTTAAACTTTCACCTTTGCGCGCTAAATTATCTTTGGTGACCTGCGCCATAACGCCTGCAGCTTGCTCACCACCCATGACCGAGATACGCGCATTTGGCCACATGAACATCATGGTTGGATCATAAGCGCGACCACACATGCCGTAGTTACCGGCGCCATAGCTACCACCAATTAAGACGGTAAACTTAGGCACTTTCGCACAGGAAACGGCCATAACCATTTTCGCGCCGTGTTTGGCAATGCCTTCGGCTTCGTACTTTTTACCGACCATAAAGCCGGTAATGTTTTGTAGGAACACCAGTGGAATTTTTCGTTGGGCACAAAGCTCAATAAAGTGGGCTCCTTTTTGTGCCGACTCGGAAAACAAAATGCCGTTATTCGCCACAATACCAACGGGGTAGCCATCAATGCGGGCAAAACCCGTCACCAGCGTATTACCGTAGTTGGCTTTAAATTCGTCAAAGTCAGAATCATCAACAATGCGCGCAATGACTTCGTGGACGTCATAAGGTTTACGCAGGTCGGTACCGACAATGCCGTACAGCTCTTTGGCGTCATAACGAGGTGGCTTTGATGGTTGGCGGTCCAACTGAGTTGGTTCACGGCGGTTAAGGCGTGCTACCGAGCGACGTGCTAAAGCTAAAGCATGTTCATCGTTGTGAGCAAAATGGTCGGCAACACCGGAAATGCGTGTGTGCACATCGGCACCGCCAAGCTCTTCGGCGGAAACTTCTTCACCCGTTGCCGCTTTAACTAGCGGGGGACCGGCTAAGAAAATAGTACCTTGCTCTTTAACAATAACGCTTTCATCCGCCATAGCAGGTACGTACGCACCGCCAGCAGTACACAGACCCATAACCACCGCAATTTGAGGAATTCCTTTGGCTGACATGTTGGCCTGGTTAAAAAAGATTCGACCAAAGTGTTCTTTGTCCGGGAAGACTTCATCCTGGCGGGGCAGGTTAGCGCCGCCAGAGTCGACTAAATAAATACACGGTAAGTGACAACGCTCGGCAATTTCTTGAGCGCGCAAATGCTTTTTCACGGTCAACGGGTAATAGGTGCCGCCTTTCACGGTGGCATCATTGGCGATGATCATGCACTCAGTGCCTTCTACCTGACCGATACCAGCAACGACACCTGCAGAAGGTACGTAGTCCTCGTAGCAGTCCCATGCCGCAAACTGACCCACTTCTAAAAATGGCGAGCCAGCGTCCAATAATTTATTAATACGGTCACGAGGCAGTAATTTACCGCGAGATAAGTGGCGCTCCTGATACTTAGGACCGCCACCTTGGTGTATTTGTGCTGCTTTTTCTTGTAAGTCGTCAACCACAGCCTGCATCGACTCGTAATTTGCAGTGTACTGCTCATCACGAGTGTTTACTTTACTCGATAAAATTGCCACAGCGCAGCCTCCCGTTATTTGGATTCGCTGAAGATTTCACGACCTATCAGCATGCGGCGAATTTCTGATGTACCCGCACCTATTTCGTACAGTTTTGCGTCACGTAACAAGCGACCCGTTGGATACTCATTAATGTAGCCGTTACCGCCTAATAATTGAATGGCGTCCAGCGCCAATTGAGTGGCTAATTCAGCCGCGTATAAAATAGCACCAGCTGCGTCTTTGCGAGTCGTCTCTCCACGATCGCATGACTGGGCTACTGCGTAAACGTAAGCGCGAGCTGCATTAGTACGAGTGTACATATCAGCAACTTTACCCTGGACTAATTGGAACTCGCCAATTTTTTTGCCGAACTGCTTACGGTCGTGAATATAAGGGACGCAAGCGTCTAAGCATGCTTGCATAATGCCTAATGGCCCTGCTGAAAGAACTGCGCGCTCGTAGTCCAGACCGCTCATTAGTACAGCGACACCTTCGTTAAGCTCACCCAAAATGTTCTCTTCAGGAACTTCAGCGTTTTCGAATACCAGCTCACAGGTATTTGAACCGCGCATACCAAGCTTGTCGAGCTTTTGCGCCTGGCTGAATCCAGGGGTGTCTTTTTCGACGATAAACGCAGTAATACCCCGAGAGTTTTTCTCAGGTTCCGTTTTTGCGTAAATGACGAAAACATCGGCATCCGGACCGTTAGTGATCCACATTTTGTTGCCATTAAGAACGTATTTGTCACCTTTTTTCTCAGCACGCAGCTTCATGCTGACAACATCCGAGCCGGCGTTAGGTTCGCTCATAGCAAGAGCACCAACATGTTCACCGGTACACAGCTTTGGTAAGTATTTTTTCTTCTGCTCTTCGTTACCATTACGGTGAATTTGGTTCACACAAAGGTTTGAATGTGCACCGTAACTCAGACCTACTGACGCTGAAGCACGGCTAATTTCTTCCATAGCGATAACGTGCTCAAGATAGCCCATACCCGAACCACCGTATTCTTCAGCAACGGTTAAGCCAAGTAGACCCATGTCGCCAAGCTTACGCCATAAATCGCTTGGAAATTCATTTTTCTCGTCAATGTCTGCAGCGCGTGGTGCAATTTCATCACGAGCGAAAGCATTAACTTGCTCACGGATCATGTCGGCCGTTTCGCCGAGGCCAAAATTAAAAGTGGTGTATTGACTAATCATAACGACTCCTGAGAGTGAACTTTGGATGTTGACTGCTGAATAACTTCAAGTTCGTCCTGGCACCGTTGTTCCAGACCGCTGAGTTCCGTCAGCAATACATTAATGTCTTCCATTTGTTGTTTGAGTGAGACTTTTTTCTCACTAATAAGCTCAAGTACCTTTTGTAGTTGTGCAGCGCTGCTGTTATCTGCGTCGTAAAGCTCAAACAGGCGACGCGTTTCAGCCAAGGAAAAGCCTAAACGTTTGCCCCGCAAAATGAGTTTTAAACGGACTCTGTCTTTATTGGTATAGATGCGCTGTTGGCCCTGTCGCTTTGGTGAAAGCAGGCCTTCGTCCTCATAGAAGCGGATGCTACGAGTGGTAATGTCAAATTGCTTTGCCAGTTCACCAATACTGTAGGTAATTTTATTGTTCATCGGTACTTGCTTTTTGGTTGCTCTGGGATCTAAGCTTAGAGGAAGTTTACGTTAACGTAAAGTGCATTTGGAGGAAAGATGTCAAGCGATTCGATCGTGATTGTAGCGGCCAACCGCACGCCAATGGGCGGTTTTCAGGGCAGTTTGAGCGACGTAGCTGCACCCAATTTGGGCGCGGCAGCGATAAAAGCAGCCCTTAGTAATAGCGGCTTAAGCGCCGATGATATTTCGGAAGTTATTATGGGTAATGTGCTACCGGCTGGTTTAGGTCAGGCGCCGGCTCGCCAGGCGATGCTATACGCAGATTTACCTCGCTCTACAGGCGCGACCACCATTAACAAGGTGTGTGGTTCTGGCTTGAAAGCCGCAATGATGGCGCACGACTTAATTAAGGCGGGCTCTGCTGATGTTGTGGTTGCTGGTGGTATGGAAAGCATGTCCAACGCGCCGTATATGTTGCCAAAAGGCCGCAGCGGCTACCGTATGGGGCACGGGCAGGTGCTTGATCACATGATGCTGGATGGTCTGGAAGATGCCTACGAGCATAAGGCGATGGGTGTTTATGCCCAGGGAACGGCCGATGATTATGGTCTTGACCGTGAGGCGATGGATGAATTTGCGATTCATTCACTGACTAAAGCTCAAACGGCTATTAAAGACGGTTTGTTTGAGGGGGAAATTACGCCGGTAACTTACTCGACTCGTAAAGGCGACGTGACCGTTGATACCGACGAGCAACCAGGCAAAGCGCGTTTAGACAAAATTCCTGAACTTCGTCCTGCGTTTAAGAAAGACGGCACCATTACTGCAGCGAACTCAAGCTCTATATCCGATGGTGCAGCGGCACTTATTTTAATGCGTGAGAGTGATGCAAAAGCGAAAGGTCTTACGCCGTTAGCGCGGGTGATGGGTCACGCGACACATTCGCAAGCACCTTCTGAGTTTACAATTGCCCCAATTGGCGCAATGAACTCGTTGTTGAAGAAACTGGACTGGACGAAGGACGACGTTGATTTGTGGGAAATTAACGAGGCCTTTGCGATGGTTACTATGCTGGCAATTCAGGAAATGAAACTGGATGCGAGCAAAGTCAATGTGCATGGTGGCGCTTGTGCGTTAGGACATCCGATTGGCGCAAGTGGCGCTCGCTTATTGGTGACGTTGCTGCATGCATTGAAACAAAAAGGCCAGAAACGCGGCGTCACCTCGCTGTGTATTGGCGGCGGTGAAGCCGTTGCTCTGGCTGTGGAAATGCTCTAATCGGCGTTGGTAATAGAGGTTAGCGGGCGGGTTTTAGGTTTTGTACTCGCCCGGCTAACCAAACAGCCAGGACGATAACGGAAGCGCCAATGGTTAAGCGGGTATAGTCGAAAGACTGCTCCCAAAATAAGACGTTAACCAGAATTCCTGCAGGAATGAGCGCATTGTTCATGGTGGCGAGTTGCCCGGTGTTAACCCATTTGCTGGCGAGGTTCCAGCCAAGGTAGCCGAGGCCGGAGGCAACAATGCCCAACCAGAGCAAAATACCCCACTGGAGTTCTGTGGTGGGTAGTAGGCTGAAGTCAGCAAAAAGCAGCACGCCAAGGCCGGCAATGACACTGGCGCCAAAGAAAAAAGCGGCAAACTGCTGAGTTTGGGCAAGGGTCTTACCTGTTGGCAAACGTTTGTAAGCAACTTGACCTAAGGCAAAGCACGCATTGGCTGCTTGAATTAAAAAGAAGCCAGTGATGAAGTCATCGGACAATGGCTGATATCGAATAATGGCTGCACCACCGACTGAGACAGCTGCCGCCAACCACCATAGCAGTGGCAAGTGTTTGCGGTTGAGTATCAGCTCGTCAATTAGAGTAATGTAGAGCGGCGTAAAAATAGTGAACAAAAGTACTTCAGCAACGCTCAAATACAAAAATGCGTGGTACAAAAATAAATACATGGCGCCAATTTGGATGGCTCCAATAATGGCAAGCTTGCCCAGTTGAGGTAGCTGCCCACTTTTGGGCGATAAATGCCGCCAACGGAATAAGGGTAAAACGGTTAACAGTGCTAGAATCATGCGCACAAAAACGACAATATAGCCGTCAACTTGTCCGGCAAGATAAACGCCAATGAGAGAAAAACTGGCGGCCCAAAGCAAAGTAATCAGAATTAAGAGGGTCACGTTAAAGGCTCACTTAACTAAATTCGTTCATTATGATGTGAACAAAATAACACAACAAGAAGGTGAATTATGTCTAAGAAAGTGCCTCTGTACATAGATGGCGAATTTGTCGCCTCAAAGTCGGAACAGTGGATTCCTGTCACCAATCCAGCGACACAGGAAGTTATCGCCGAAGCGCCCGTTGCCACTCAAAGTGAAATGGAGGCAGCGGTTGAGAGCGCGCGCGAAGCGTTTAAAACCTGGAAAGAAGTACCTGTATCAGAGCGTGCTCGCGTAATGATGCGTTATCAGGCACTGCTTAAAGAGCATAAGGAAGAAATTGCTGAAATTCTGGCTCAGGAAACCGGTAAGACATTTGAAGACGCAAAAGGCGATGTCTGGCGCGGTATTGAAGTGGTTGAACACGCAGCTAATATCCCTTCGTTATTAATGGGCGAAACGGTTGAGAACGTTGCTCGCAAAATTGACTCATACAGCTATACGCAGCCGCTAGGTGTCTGCGCTGGTATTACACCGTTTAACTTCCCGGCAATGATTCCGCTTTGGATGTTCCCGTTGGCAATTGCCTGTGGCAATACCTTTATTCTTAAGCCGTCTGAGCAAGATCCTTTAACACCAACGCGTTTGGTCGAGCTGTTTGAAGAAGCGGGTGCTCCAAAGGGCGTTCTGCAAGTCTTACATGGTAATAAAGAGCAAGTTGACTTCTTACTTGATCACCCTGACGTTCGTGCATTGTCATTCGTGGGCTCAGTACCGGTAGCTGAGTACATTTACCGCCGTGGTACGGAAAACGGTAAACGTGTTCAGGCGTTTGCCGGTGCGAAAAACCACTGCGTTATTATGCCGGACGCTAACAAGCAGCAAGTTATCAATAACTTGGTTGGTTCGTCGGTTGGCGCCGCTGGCCAGCGGTGTATGGCAATTTCTGTCGCTGTGTTTGTTGGCGCAGCGAAAGAGTGGATTCCGGAAGTGGCTGAAGCTATTGCTAAAGTTCGCCCGGGTGCCTGGAACGATGAAAACGCCGCTTATGGCCCCGTCATTAGCCCACAAGCAAAAGAGCGTGTTGAAGCCTTAATTACTCAGGGTGAAAAGGAAGGCGCGAAGCTTTTAGTCGACGGACGTAACTGTAAAGTTGACGGCTTACCGAACGGTAACTGGGTTGGTCCGACCGTGTTTTCTAATGTCACGCCAGATATGGAAGTCTATAAAACGGAAATTTTTGGTCCGGTGTTATGTGCGACTGAAGTCGACAGCCTGGAAGACGCTTTAGAGCTGGTTAATAACAACCCATACGGTAACGGTACGTCTATTTTTACTGCCAGCGGTGCGGCTGCTCGTAAATATCAACACGAAGTTGAAGTGGGTCAGGTCGGTATTAACATTCCAATTCCGGTACCTCTGCCATTCTTCTCGTTTACTGGCTGGAAACGTTCATTCTTCGGTGATCTCCACGCTTATGGTAAGCAAGCGGTGCGTTTTTACAGCGAAACGAAGACTGTGACGGCGCGCTGGTTCGAGAGCGACATTGATGAAGTCGCCGGTCCAAATATGTCGATTAACCTTAGGTAGTAGGGAATAACGATGAACTTTGAACTGACAGAAGATCAACAAGCCTTTGTCGATACAGCAAAGGCCTTTGCTGAAAAAGAGCTGGCGCCTAATGCGGCGAAGTGGGACGAAGAACACCATTTCCCAATAGAGGTTTTCCGTAAAGCCGGTGAAATGGGCTTTATGGGCATGTACACGCCTGAAGATGCGGGTGGTTTTGGTATGAGCCGACTCGACTCTGCTTTAATTTTTGAGCAACTGGCGGGTGGTTGTACGGCCACTACGGCCATGATGACCATTCACAACATGGTCACCTGGATGATTGGCTCATTCGGAAAGCAGTCTGTAATTGATGAATGGGTGCCAGAATTGGTGACGGGTGAGAAGTTAGGTTCTTACTGCCTGACGGAGCCAGGTTCAGGGTCAGATGCAGCGAGCTTACGTACCAGTGCGAAAAAAGATGGTGACGAGTATGTTTTGAACGGCTCCAAAATGTTCATTTCTGGAGCGGGTGAGACTGACGTATTAGTCGTTATGGCGCGTACGGGTGAAGACGGTCCGAAAGGTATCTCGGCGTTTGCAGTACCTGCCGATGCTGAAGGCATTGTCTACGGTAAAGCGGAAGACAAAATGGGTTGGAACGCTCAACCAACTCGCTTAGTGACGTTTGAAGACGTTCGTATTCCGGCAGAAAACCTGCTGGGTAAAGAAGGCGAAGGCTTTAAATTTGCCATGATGGGCTTAGACGGTGGTCGCATTAACATTGCCGTTTGCTCTGTCGGTACCGCTCAAGCAGCGCTGAATACAGCTAAAGCTTATATGCAGGAACGTACTCAGTTTGGTAAGCCTCTGGCGGCATTCCAGGCATTGCAGTTTAAGTTAGCCGATATGGCTACTGAACTGGTGGCCGCGCGTCAAATGGTGCGGTTGGCTGCTAGCAAAGTCGACAATAACGATGCGGACAAAACCACGTATTGCGCGATGGCTAAGCAATTTGCAACCGATGTTGGCTTTAAAGTGTGTAACGACGCACTGCAGTTGCACGGTGGTTATGGTTACATCAAAGAATACCCGCTTGAGCGTCACGTTCGCGATGTTCGTGTTCACCAGATTCTGGAAGGCACGAACGAAGTGATGCGTATGATCATTGGTCGCCGTATGTTGGCGGATAACGACCGAGAAATCTTGTAAGGAGACTCCATGCAAGACGTAGTACTTTTTGAAGAACTGAACGCCGGTGACAAAGTCATCGGCGTTGCTACATTAAATTCCGAGAAATCGCTCAATGCGCTGAGTTTGGCAATGGCTGAAAAGCTACTGCCGCAACTGAAAGAATGGGCTGAGAACGACGAAGTAGCCTGTGTCTGGCTGCAAGGCGCTGGTGAAAAAGCGTTTTGTGCCGGCGGCGATATTGTTGCTATGTATAAAGCCATGCAGGCAGAGCCTGGCAAACTGGTGGAGGAAGTGGAAAACTTCTTCACACAGGAATATCAGCTAGATTACTTTATCCAGACATTCCCTAAGCCTTTCATTTGCTGGGGCGACGGTATTGTTATGGGTGGTGGTATGGGCTTAATGAATGGTGCCAGCCACCGCATTGTGACTGAACGCTCTTTACTCGCCATGCCGGAAGTGACGATTGGCTTATACCCTGATGTTGGCGCAACCTATTTCTTGAATCGCATGCCTGAGGGATGCGGCCTCTTTCTAGGAATTACAGGCGCCACAATGAATGCTAATGATGCACTTTACTTAAACCTGGCTGACCACTTTGTTGGGCACGACAGCAAAGAAGCTATTTTGACGGCATTAAAAGAGACTGAATGGGGCGATACTGCGGCCCTTAATAAACAAAAAGTGACTGACTTATTAAGCTCGATTGCAAGCAGTGACACGACCGCATTACCTGCTCCTCAAGTTGAGCCGCACCAGTCGTTAATTTCAGAGTTAACCTCAGGCAATGACATTGGCGATATAGTTGAGCGTATAGTAAATGATGAAACTGACGACAAATGGTTAGCGAGAGCGCGTAAGAACTTAGCGAATGGCTGTCCGTTCACCTCTCACTTAGTCTGGAATCAGTTGCAACAAGGCTCAGATTTGTCATTAGCGGATTGCTTTCGTTTAGAGTTAACTCTGTCCTGTAATTGCGCGGTTCGTGGGGACTTTGCGGAGGGCATTCGAGCGTTGTTGATTGATAAAGATAAGAATCCACAATGGCAGCATAGCTCGGTAGCGGAAGTCCCAGCAGAGGAGGTTGATGCATTCTTCTTACCTCCATGGGGTGACAGAGCGCATCCGTTGGCTGATCTTGATAAATAAAACGAACAAACAAGAAGGAGTGCCAACATGGCAACCGTAGGATTTATTGGTCTGGGTAACATGGGTGGTCCAATGGCCAGCAACTTGGCAAAAGCAGGCCACAAGGTTAAAGCGTTTGACTTGTCAGAGGAAGCGTTAAAAGCCGTTGTGGCTGATGGCGCAACGGCAGCGAAAACCGCTGAAGAAGCTATTGATGGTGTTGAGTTTGTGGTTTCAATGTTACCGGCAGACCGCCACGTTAAAGGTGTTTATTTAGGTGACAATGGACTTATTAACAAACTGTCGAAAGATCAGTTAGTTATCGACTGCAGCACTATTTCTTCAGATACTGCGATGTACGTCGGTGAAGAGCTTGAAAAAGCGGGAATTGCTTTTATTGATGCGCCGGTGTCCGGTGGCGTTGGCGGTGCAAAAGCAGGCACGTTAACCTTTATTTGTGGCGGTACAGAGACAAATGTTGACCGCGCACGAACTGTGTTGAATGACATGGGTAAAAACGTGTTTCGCGCGGGCGATGTGGGTGCAGGGCAAATTGCCAAAATCTGCAACAACATGCTGCTATCTGTATTAATGGTAGGCACATCAGAAGCACTGCAACTAGGCAAGGCGAACGGGCTTGACCCGAAAGTGCTGTCTGAAATTATGTTAGCGAGCTCGGGTCGTAACTGGACATTAGAGGTGTACAACCCATGTCCGGGCGTTATGGAAAACGTACCGTCAAGTAATGACTATCAGGGCGGCTTTCTGGTCGACCTAATGGCGAAAGACTTAGGCTTAGCACAGCAAACCGCGTTAGAAAGTGGGGCGGCGACGCCAATGGGATCATTGACACGTAACCTTTACCACAGCTGGTCTGAACAAGGTCATGGTCGTCAGGACTTTTCCAGTATTTTTAACTATGTGGCACCTAAGTCACAGAAGTAACTTAAGAATTGAGGAAACACATGCAAATTAAAGACAGTGTGATTGTAATTACCGGTGGCGCTCAGGGGCTGGGACTTGCTATGGCTGAAGATTTTGCCAAGCAGGGCGCTCAATTAGCGCTTATCGATATTAACGGCGACGTGCTGGGTGATGCTCAGGAGCATTGCGAGAAGTTAGGCGCGGCTAAGGTTGTCGGCTATGAGGTTGATATTACCGACGAAGAATCGGTAGAAACCGTTTTTGAACAAATTCAGCAAGAGTTTCATGGCATTGATGTATTAGTTAATAACGCCGGCTTGCTGCGTGATGGTTTATTGATTAAATACAAAGATGGCGAACTCAAGCAGAAAATGCCACTGCAACAGTTCCAGTCCGTGTTAGACGTGAACTTAACAGGTACGTTCTTATGCGGTCGTGAAGCAGCGGCGCAAATGGTGAAAGCCGGTAAAAAAGGCGTCATTATTAACATTTCTAGTGTTGCCCGCGCAGGTAATATGGGGCAAACCAATTACTCTGCAACGAAGGCGGGCGTAGTCGCTATGACCGTTACCTGGGCGCGTGAATTGGGTCGCTATGGTATTCGTTGTGGTGCTATTGCTCCTGGCTTTATTGAAACGCCAATGACCGCTCAAATGAAGCCGGAAGCGGTTGAACGCGCGTTGTCTATGGTGCCGTTAAAGCGCTGGGGACAGCCCAATGAAATCGCGCACAGCGCACGCTATATCATTGAAAACGACTTTTTCAGCGGCCGTGTCGTTGAAATTGATGGCGGCGTTCGACTGTAAATCGCATTAGATAAAGTAATGTAAATAGCCGAATGATGGGCGTCTCTGTTATAGTAGCGATTAATTAAAAACAGAGACGCTTTTTTATTGGCATGCGCAAATTACCTCCCTTAAATGCACTGAAATCCTTTGAAGTGGCCGCGCGTCATCTTAGCTTTACTAAGGCTGCAGAAGAACTATTCGTTACCCAGGCGGCAGTAAGTCATCAGGTTAAAGCACTAGAAGACTTTCTTGAGCTTAAGCTGTTTATTCGCCGGAATCGGTCGTTGTTATTGACTGAAGAAGGGCAGGAGTACTATCTGGAACTCCGTGATATTTTTGAACAATTGGCGCAAGCTACGGATAAGCTACGTCTGGTATCAGAGCGAGGTGCGCTCACAGTCTCGGTGCCTCCCAGTTTTGCCATTTTATGGTTTGTTCCACGGCTAAGCAGTTTTCGGGAAGCTCACCCGGATATGGATATTCGTATTAAGGCGGTGGATGAAATTAGTGGCTCTCTCACTGATGACGTTGATGTTGCTATTTATTATGGGGACGGACGTTGGCCAGGCGTAAAAGCGTATCAGCTGCACGAAGAATACTTATGGCCGGTGTGTTCACCGTTATTGCTGAATAAAGCTGATATAAAAGAGCCTGCAGATTTATTCAAACAGACACTACTGCATGATGAAACGCGTAATGCCTGGAAAGATTGGTTTCAGTTGGTTGGCTTGCCTCAGTATAAGGGCGATAACGGCCCAGTATTCAGTCATTCAAGTTTGGCGTTACAAGCGGCGGTGCACGGGCAGGGTGTTGCATTAGCCAATAACGTATTAGTGAAACCTGAAATTGATAGTGGTCATTTGGTGAGAATATTCCCGCAGGCCTTACAGCGGAATAAAGCCTTTTATTTGGTTTGCCGTGACAACCAGGCCGAAATCGGTAAAATCGCGACCTTTCGACAGTGGTTGCTCGATATTGTGCAGCAGGAAGAGCGAGAGTTTAAGGAATGATGCGTTATCAGCGGCAAAACCCACAGGGCACAATCCGGGTTGTATTTTTACATGGCTCCGGCGGTGGTCCCGATACAGCGTTTATGAATTACTTTGCGGATCAGTGTGTAGCGCTTGGTACCGAGGTTATTCGACCTGACTTTCCATACTGGGAAAAAGTGCGGGAAACAGGAAAGCCCAGACCGCCAAACAGAATGCCGATATTAGTTGATGCGGTGGAAACGCTATTAAACGACTTGCAGCAAGACAATAAGCCTTTGGTGTTAATGGGCAAATCGCTGGGCAGTCGAGTCATGTTGCGGGTTGCTAATTCGTTCAACGCTAAGGCAGCTATTGCGTTAGGTTTTCCGTTCCATCCGCCACAAAAGCCTGAAAATTCGCGTCTGGAAGAGTTAGCAATGACTACAGCGCCTGGCCTCATTCTGCAGGGAACGCGCGATCCCTTTAGCAAGCCTTTAATGAAGAAGAAAGAGCAAGGTGAATGTGTCACTTTGCCTGACAACTGGGCTCTGCATTGGCTGGAAGGGGCTGATCACAGCTTTGAAGCAACGAAAGCGAAATCGGCAGACACACCTGTAATTTGGCAGCAGGCGGCAACAGCAATTAAGGAGTTTATTCAATGAGTCAGTTATTTTTAATTGCAGCGGCTCTGCTAGGGGCAACGGGAGTCATACTAGGCGCGTTTGCAGCGCATGGCCTTAAGTCCAAGTTGACTGAAAACTTATTGAATGCGTTTGAAACCGGCGTTACGTATCAGTTTTATCACGCGTTGGCGTTAATGGCATTAGCCTTGTGGCTTAAACAATCCTCGTCAGGGTGGTTGGTCGCCAGCGGCTATTTATGGCTTGCTGGTGTTATTTTGTTTTCCGGCAGTTTATACGCGTTAGCGATTACCGGTATTAAATGGTTCGGGCCAATAACGCCGCTCGGTGGTCTATTATTTATAGCGGGCTGGATAAGCCTGCTAATTGGCGCAATAAAGTTAGGAGCAGTGAGTTAATGAGCGGAATTATTTTATTGTGTCGCGCTGGTTTTGAAGGCGACTGTGCAGCAGAAATACAAGACAAAGCAACAGAACTTGGTATTTACGGTTATTGCCAGACACAGCCGAACCAAGCCTATGTCACTTATAACTGTCAGGCTGAAGAAGCGGAGCACATTGCGCGCAAACTGCCATTAAAGGACTTGGTGTTTGCCCGCGAAATGTTTGCGTTGTTAAGTCCGGTTAAACTGGCAGGTATTGAAGATCGCGCCAGTGAGGTCATAAAAGCGCTAGAGCCACACCGGGAGACCTTTGGTCTAGCTGGTGAGCTGCGGGTTGAAACGCCTGATACGAATGAAGCCAATCAGCTGTCGAAGTTTTGTCGTAAGTTTAGTGTTCCGCTTCGTCAGGCGTTGCGTAAAGAAGAGCTATTAAGCAATAAGCCTTTGGCAAAACGCCCTTTACTGCACGTGCTTTTTGTTAATTCTGCGCATGCCTTGGTTGGTTATTCTTATAGCTATAACCAGACCCCTTATGACGGTGGTATTTTACGTTTAAGAATGCCAAAGGACGGACCGAGCCGTTCAACGTTGAAGCTTGATGAAGCCTTTCAGGTTTTTGTGCCCGAAAATGAGCAGGAAAAACGTATCCAGCCCGGTATGAAAGCCGTTGATTTAGGGGCCGCGCCGGGGGGCTGGACCTATCAGCTGGTGCGTCGCGGCATGATGGTACAAGCGGTTGATAATGGTCCTATGGCTGACTCGTTAATGGAAACCGGGCAGGTTCAGCATATAAAAGAAGATGGCTTTAAGTTTCGCCCTAAGCGCAAAAATATTCACTGGCTTGTCTGCGATATGGTGGAAAAGCCTGCGAGAGTCGGCGAATTGATGACGAGGTGGTTGTTAGAAGGTGACTGTCAGGAAGCGATTTTTAACCTGAAGCTACCCATGCGTCAGCGCTACGCTGCCGTAAAAGAGTATTTGGATCAGATAAAAGATCAGCTACAAACAGAAGGCACGAAGCCTTTCGAAATTCAGGCGAAACACCTGTATCACGACCGTGAAGAAGTCACGGTACACTTACGTTGGTTGCCAAAGCAGTAAATGAAAAGAGGAAGCAGGCTTTCGCCAAGAAAGCCTGCTGTGTACTTATTAAAGGCGATCAATAACGGCTTGGGTAAAGTCCGTCGTACCGTGCGAGCCTCCGAGATCACGCGTGGTGCGGTCGCCAGACTCAATAACATCAGCCAAAGCCTTGGTAATTTTCTCAGCTTTGTCAGCCATCCCCAAATACTCCAGCATTTGAATAGAAGCCAGAATAACAGAGCTTGGGTTGGCCAGGTTTTTGCCTGCAATATCTGGCGCGGAGCCGTGTACGGCTTCAAAAATAGCGCAGTCTTTACCGATGTTAGCGCCTGGCGCCATCCCCAAACCACCGACTAAGCCTGCGCAAAGGTCGGATAGTATGTCGCCAAACAGGTTGGTCGTGACAATAACGTCGAACTCTTCCGGGTTCATGACTAGGCGCATACATGCCGCATCGACAATCATCTCGGCGGATTCAATATCCGGGTACTCTTCTGCAATTTCGCGAGCCACTTTCAGGAATAAACCCGACGTTGACTTCAATATATTCGCTTTATGTACTGCCGTTACTTTTTTGCGACCTTCGCGACGTGCGGTTTCGTAGGCAAAACGTACGATACGCTCAGCGCCTTCGCGAGTAATTTTGCTGACGGCTTCGGCTTCGTTACCGTCTTCTGAGACTTTTTGACCCAGACCTGAATACATACCTTCGGTGTTTTCACGAATAGTGATGATATCAATGTTGTCGTAGCGAGCTTGGGTGCCTTTAAATGACAAAACTGGGCGCATATTTGCATAAAGGCCGAAGTGTTTGCGCAAGCTAACGTTAATAGAGGTAAAACCTTCCCCTACTGGCGTTGTAAGGGGACCTTTTAAAGTAACACCGTTACGAGCTATGGCATCAAGCGTATTCTGAGGCAAAAGCTCACCAGTTTTTTCTAAAGCGGTTAAGCCAGCATCTACATATTCGTATTCAAAATCGCAACCTGCTTTATCAAGAATGGCTGTCGCCGATTTTACAATGTCGGGACCAATACCGTCGCCTGGAATAACTGTGATTGTCTTGCTCATTTAAAGAGTTCCTTCAAACCGTGTTACAACTAAATACAGGTAGTGATTCTACCACCCCTGCGGTTTATGTGACTAGAAAAGCATTATTCACTTAGTGAATAGGTGCTATAACGGAGAGTGACAGTGACTCTCAAACGCCGCTATTTTTTGAAACTTCTGCGCGTCACTAGTGGTTGCCGTTAACGCTTCATAACAAGAGTCTAGCAGCTTATGAGCGGGTTCACTTAACGTTGCTTGTGGGTGATACACTTTAAGCGTAAGAAAGTGGGCAACGTAATACAATGCCGTCAGTTTTTTATCGGTTGTTTGCTCTGGATCAAGCAGCGCTTGTGTTTTATTGGGTAACTGCCAACGAGCTGTCAGCTGACGGCTACGTCTAAAGTCTGCCGGGTCTAACGCGGAGCCAACCCAGCTAGTCGAGTAAAAGTGCTCTATGACTGAGACTCTTGGCCATTTAGAAGACTTCAACAACTCGGGGTGGCGAAATAAATCGGACGCTGACAACAGCGCCAATAACGGGGCTGGCGTCGGCAGCTTAATGCCACTGCTTTGGCTGACTGTTTCCAGTAAAGAGCACAATAAGTTAGTGCGTTGCATCAGTGCTTTGTGCAAAGGAATACTATTCTGTGCAAATTGATGCTGCAGGAACGCAGTTGCAAGAATAACCGAGGCACGCTTCGCTCCTAGCCATAAATAAGCTTGTTTGACGCCCATTTTCGCCGCTTCATCGTTGTTAATTCGCTCATTCTCAATAACGGATTGATGGACCGACTGACTTAAGTAGGGGACTTTCCTAATTTGTTGAATGACCGCATTTAGTGAACCAGACGCATTGGCATATTGGTTGATGGCTTTAAGTAAAGGCTTGGGTGTTTGTAAGCCGGGGGCTGGGGCTTTTGCTGTCAGTAAAAAATCCCGGTGTTTAACCAGGGACTCCAGAACCTCTGAATCAATCGCCTCGGCACTTGGCTGCCAATGTGCTAGTTCCTCAGCTCCTACATAAAAAGGCGTGTGGAGTTTATGAGGAAATGCCAGCAAAAACTGATCTTTTTGATAATCCATCAGAATGGCGGAGCGTGATTTTTCAATGTGTTTAAATCGTTGACCAATAAAGTACCGGCAAAAATCGGAGCTTTGCTTCATTAACGGCCAGAATTTGTATCGAAAAACGCTATTCAGGTGGGGGGCGAACTTAACTTCGGGCTTTGAACGCTGTTGTTGTACTGCCGACATAAGGCCAACCCAATGGCGGTAGAACGCAATATCATGTGAGTTAAAGTGCAACGGTTTGAGTGCCTCTAACCACAACGCTTGTCGCAATTGTTTCGCGCGCCAGTAGTCAACGCTTTCCTCAATGCAGCCGCTAAGACAGGCAGCTGCTAATACTCGTCGGTAATGCGTGTGCAGGGCTAACGTCTTACCGAGTTTCAAGGCATTAACGGCATTCGATAAGAACTCAACCAACGGTCTATTATCTACCGCATCAGTGTTAAAGCGAGACTCCGCGTAGCATGGCAGTAGTTCAGGCCAGCGATACTCCTGACACTCTTCGTCAAGTGATTTCACAAATTGATAAAGCTGGCGAATGTCATGCTTGTTCATTAGCCCGTAAGCTTTAGCACAACAATTAGCAAGCTTGTTCATTGCCGCCTCTGTGTATTTTGGAAGTCTCTGTATGAGTCATTGCCCCAGGCAATTAACTCATTATTTTTGAAAACCAGAGGTGTGCATTCGTCTTTGGTGGTAATGCCATCCGATGTGACATGATGGGTTCGATAAAACAGAACCTGCATGTCACCTTCTTCAGACGACTTGGCTTCGTTAATATCAGGGGAGCCAAGCACGCGAATGACACTGTCTTTTGACATGCCTAAATCGAGTTGACCTATTTGACGTGCGTTATAAGTTTCGCGTTCCTGCCATTTAAGATCGGCCGGATCAGCCTGATAAAGCATCAGGACCAATCCGACTATTGCCAGGTAGCTTATAGCTCCAATGGCTAAAATGACAAAAACTTTGTTCTTCATAACGAGCTTAATCGGTAACGACTTTATAGCAAGGATAATACACCGAACCCGGTAATTTCATACGCCCCTGTTCGACGAACGCTTGCAATAATACGTCCAGTCGTTTCATTAACTGGGTTTCGCCGTGAATGGTGAACACACCTTTATCGCGAATACGGCGAATACCGTCATCTTTCACGTTACCGGCAACAATAGCGGAGAAGGCGCGACGTAAGTCGGCGGCTAATTCTTCTTTTGGTTGGTCAGGATGAAGGTTCAGCGCTGCCACATTATCGTGCGTGGGCACAAAAGGACGTTGGAAATTATCGTCAATGAACAGCGTCCAGTTAAAGTAATAAGCATCGCCTGAATCGCGGCGGTATTGTTTTACTGAAGCCATACCAGCGCTCATGTGTTGGGCAACATTGGCTGGATCGGCAATAATAATGCGATACAGCTGACGCGCGTCTTCACCAAGTGTTGCAACAATGAATTCATCCAATGCCTCAAAGTAGTCACGCGAGCTTTCCGGACCCGTCAGGATAACCGGCAGGCTTTGCTGCTGGTTTTTAGGGTGCATAAGAATACCCAGTAGGTAGAGTAACTCTTCGGCCGTACCGGCGCCGCCTGGGAAAATAACAATACCGTGGGCACAGCGAATAAAGGCTTCCAGTCGCTTTTCAATATCCGGTAAAATGACCAGTTCATTGACAATCGGGTTCGGTGGCTCTGCGGCGATAATACCTGGCTCCGTTAGACCTAAGTAGCGACCACTGCGAATTCTTTGCTTGGCATGGCCTATAGTTGCTCCTTTCATTGGGCCTTTCATAGCGCCGGGGCCACAGCCTGTGCAAATATTTAAGCCACGCAGCCCCAGCTGATAGCCCACTTCTTTGGTGTACTTGTATTCGCCTTCGCTGATTGAGTGGCCGCCCCAGCAAACCACCATGTCGGGCTCCTGCATGGCCTGAACGGTACGGGCGTTACGCAGAATATCGAAAACCACATGGGTCAGGGTGGCGCTGTCAGCGCCTTTTAATTCTTCTTCTGAATAGCGTTCGCCGGTAAACAGAATGTCACGAAGGACTGACTCCAGCAGTTCGCGAATACCGACAATAAGTTCACCATCCACAAACGCTTCTTCTGGTGGCTCTATCAGTTCAATTTTGATGCCGCGCTCTTTGCGAATGATATTAACGGAGAAATCTTGATACTTGTCGTAAATTTCGGCACTGCTGTCGGTGTTGCTACCGGCATTCAGGACCGCAAGACAACAGTTTCTGAAAAGTTTATAGAGTTGGCTGTTTGAAGATTTTTTTAATCGTTCTATTTCTAACTGTGACAACAGAGACATCGTGCCTCTGGGAGAAATACTTGCTCTCATTATTATTTAATACTCCTTTACAAATAGTGACCCTTGTCACTTCATATGGCACCTCATCGTTCCTATCCGCCTGATGCCAACTTAACGTTATTTCGTCCGTTTGCTTTTGCCTGATACAGCGCCTTGTCTGCGCGTTCAAAAACGGAAACGGTGGTGTCGCTATTATTGTTAAACGACGCCACACCTGCCGATACAGTAATGCGAATATCGTCAGTTTTAAACTTAAATGGGATATTAGCGACTTTTTCTCGTGCTAATTCCATCTTATCTTTTACTTGATTCTCATCAAGACAAAAGATAATAGCAAATTCTTCACCACCATAGCGACATACAAAGCCATCATTTTTCAATGCTTTGTTCAGCGTGCCCGCAATGACCTGAAGCGTTTTATCACCTGCAATGTGTCCGAAGTTGTCATTTATGTCTTTGAAAAAGTCAACATCGACAATGGCAATTGTTAGCGGTGTTTGACCATTCTGCCAACGAGAAAACTCCATATTAAGTCGCTCTTCAAATGCTGAACGGTTAGGAAGTTTCGTTAGCGAATCCTGTAAGCTACGGAATTTTTGTTGAGCTAACTCACGTTTGTAGCGTTCAACTTCGGCTTCTGTCTCTCTCAGCTTAGCTTCTAGTTCGGTGCTATTTTTCGTGAAGTTTTCGCGCTCTTGGTTTTGCAACAAAATATGCTGTTCTAGAGTTGCCCCTAACTGTTCCAGTCTGCTGCCTACATTTTCTTTTAACTCGAACAGTTCCGAAGCACCGTGCACGCAGTCTGAAATATCGGACACCCCAACCGTGAGTTGTTTGTTCAGCTTACTGCGCTGCTCGGCAAAGTAACCCGATGTACTGACGGTCGTGCCAAGAATATTATTAACAGACTCCAGCGACGCGTTTAACTGCTGTAAGAAGCTCTGTGCCGACTTACGCTCTTCGTTGATACTGGTAAAAATAAGTCGCATGACTTTAAGGCTAATGCCCATGAGCGTGTCGAGGCTTTGCGGTTTCTGCAGAGCCGTTTTAACCTGCTGCAACGCCTCTGCCGAGTTACCACTAAATTCCACTTCACTTAACAGGTCAAATAGTTGGGCTTGATAGTTTTCAACCGGAGCCGTTTCTGCTTTAGCGGTGCTGCTATTCACTGCACACTGGTGCGATAAGTTCAGCAAGCGGTTGACCAATGGCAAGTAATGCATCAGTGCTGTGGTCGGCTTTTCAAACGCCGTGGCGATATTCGCAAACTCTCTTTCGGCCTGTCGTGTTGAGGGGGTGAGCTTCGCCAGAGTCTGTGAAATGGTATCTGTTGTTTGGCGGGTTTGTTGTTGAAACCGAATATTGTAATCAGCAATCGCATCGCTGAGTTTTTCAATTAGCGGGTCCAGTATGGCAGCCGACGCGTTTTGCTGAATTTGACTGCGAAGTTGATGAATAATAGTGTCGAGATCGCTATCTACACCATTAAGCGCCAGACACAACTGATTAACAAACTCAGAATAGCGTTCTGAGTCGCGACGGTAATCGTCCTCGAGTTGTTTTCTGGACTGAATGCTTTGCTGCAACTTTTTGCTTAGGTGCTGCACCTGCTCTTGCGGTGTTTCAGGTATCGACACTACTCACCTTCTTACGTTCACACTGATGGCTTAGGTTAATACGAACCTTAGGATGACAAAGTTTATCGTTTTCTGCATTAAATACTATTCACAGATTGTGGTAGTCTTGCCATTTATTTCCTAACAAAAAAGTCGAAAATAGCGGGGACGTACTGTGCGTATAAGCGTATTAGCATTATCGATTCTATTAACATCTTCTGCGGCGTGGGCAGATACTGAATATAAAATTGATCTCACTCAACCGGAGCACCAGCGAGGGGACGTTAGCATCACTTTTCCCGAAAGTGATGGACCGTTTCTGGATATTAAAATGCCGGCGTGGCGCACGGGCTATTACCGGATTTTAGATTTAGCCAATGGCGTCCGGGAGTTCACGGCTCAAACCGACGGGCAAAGCCTGCGCTGGGAAAAGGTGGATAAAAGTACCTGGCGTATCCATTTACCAAAAGATGCTGGGGAAGTGACCGTTAATTATGAAATTTACGCGGATCAGTTAGGGCGCAGAAGTCGCCACATCGATGACAGTCACGCGTATTTGGATGCTTCTGCAGTGTTTATGTACGCCGATAAGTGGCGCAACGAGCCAGTAACGGTGTCTTTGAATGTGCCGAAAGAGTGGCGCAGCTATTCTGGTATGGAGCGAGAAGGTGAACACCGCTTTTCCGCCGACAATTGGGATGTTCTGGTCGACTCGCCAATAGAAACCGGTATAAATAAGCACTTTGCCTTTGAACAGGACGGCCGTGACTATGAAGTGGTGTTCTGGGGCGAAGGTAACTATGACACTGAGCAAACCGTTGCCGATCTGGAAAAGTTAGTTGCTACCGGCGACTCTATTTGGAGCAGCTATCCTTACGAGCGCTATGTGTTTATGATTCATGCAACCTCTGGTGCCGGTGGTGCTACTGAGCATAAAAACTCGACAATTATTCAGCGCCCACGATATAGCTTCGCGAGCCGTGACGATTACTTGTCGTTTATGTCAACGGCATCACATGAGTTCGTGCATACCTGGAATGTGAAAGCGTATCGCCCCGACGGCTTGGTACCTTATGATTATCAAAAAGAAAACTACACTGATTTATTTTGGATAGCGGAAGGCTCCACCAGTTATTTCCAAAATCATTTGCTGCTGCAGGCAGGCATTATGGAGCCGGACGAATTCTTTGAACGGTTAGCGGGTAGCATTGATCGGCACAAAGCCAAGCCCGGTAGTCAAGTGATGTCGGTTGCAGAAGCTTCGTTTGAAGCCTGGATTGATCAGTATGGAGATCGAGGTCATAACGACTCGGTGAGTATTTACTCTGAAGGTGCTTTAGTTTCCTGGATGCTGGACAGCGCCTTACTTGAATCCACGGATGGCGAAGTCAGTTATCGTGACGTGCATGACGAGCTGTATCAGCGCTTCGACGCTGAGGTACAGGGCTTTAAGGCCAGCGATGTGCTAGCCATACTCAAGGACTTGACCGGAAACTCCTGGCAACAATGGTGGCAAGATAATGTGGAAAGTCCTGCAACCGATATCCCATTTGAAAAAATGCTGAACGATGCGGGCTTAGAATTGGTTTATGAAGAAAGCGAAGAGCCTGAGAATTGGACAGGGTGGCGTGCGTCAAAAGTGGATGGTGGCATGGAATTGACTCGGGTCAGTCGTGGTAGCCCGGCATGGGAAGCCGGTTTTAGGCCGGACGATGTGATTATTGCCTATGACGGACATACGGTAATGCATGGCCGCTTTGATGAAGCGCTTCAGGAATATAAAGCAGGCGATGAAGTTAAAGTTACGTTCTTCCGTCGCAATCAGTTGCATGAGAAAACGCTGAAGCTGGAACAAGCGCCTGCAACAGATGCGTCTATTAAGCCCTTAGAAGGGCCAACAGCAAAACAGCAAGCGCGCTTCTTACAATGGCTACAAATTCCGCACCCGAACGCGTAGTTTCACCAGCAACCGACTACTGACGAGCCATGCGCTGCATTTGCGGCGCTGGCTCAAAGTTAGAGCGGAACGGATTAATGTCCAGTCCGCCCCGTCGTGTGTAACGTGCGTACACACTCAGTTGACTAACCCCCAGAGCGAGTAAGTCCTGAAAGATTCGCTCGACGCATTGTTCATGAAACTCGTTATGCCCCCGAAAAGAAACCAAATAGGCTAATAAGGCCGCTCTATCGATTTTTGGCCCTTGATAATGAATAGAGACTGAGCCCCAGTCAGGTTGATTTGTAATAAGGCAATTGGATTTTAACAGGTGGCTGTGAAGCTGCTCTTCAACCTGTTCCGCATTGTTTTCAAGCTTCAGTAGCTCAGGGCGGTAATCGTAGTGCTCAACTCGGATATCCTGTGAATCGATACACTCGCCTTCGAAATCAGCAATTGATTCATTAGTAACGTAACTTAACGGAGTAAGTCTAACGGATACTGGAGCACCGGCACAGGCGGATAAGTCGTTTTCCATGATATGTTGAACGTTTTCCCAAGTATCGAAGCGGCTATCATTAAAGCTGTTCAAGTACAATTTGAACGATTTTGACTCAACCAAATTAGGGCTTGAAGCGGGCACTTCAAAGTAGCCGATAGCCACTTGTGGTAAGCCGTTAGTATTTAGCCATGAGAGCTCGTACCCGGTCCATTGATCAACACCGTCAAATGGCAGCTTTCCGGTAATACCGATAGGTTCTCGATTCAATGAACGTGGAACCGCCTGCAACTGATTTGCATCATATTGATTGGGGTATTCAGTGTGCTGACCAAGGTTTAAATGGCCGAGAGCATCCTTTTTTGGCATTTGTGTCACTCCATACGTACAATGACGCTATTGTAAAATGTCTGAGTAGGTAGTACCAGATGCAGAACTTAGAAAGTGCTTTAGATGACCTTATTGAACGCTATGTTGAGCAGCTGCCAACTCGTTACACCGAGTACGTTGCCGAATGGGATAGCCCCATTTATGGCTCTGTGATAGATGAAGATACGGTCGAGTGGGCTCCGGTAAAACAGACGTCTCCATTGTCCTTCAATGAATTAGAAAGAGCGCTTGAAATAACCTTTCATGACAGCATAAAAGCGATTTTTGGACGTTGGTTTGCCGGTGACTTATCGTTGGAATACGACGGGCATCCGGTTACTCTGCTGCAAGTGCAAAGCACGGAAGACGGTGAACGCTTATTGGCAAATTTAACCGGTCATATCCTTATGAAGCGCCGCTTAAAGCAACCGGAGACGGTGTTTATTGGTTTAGGTGTTGAAAATGATGACTTACTCGTGTCAATTGATAACGTGACCGGTCAAGTTGGTTTAGAGTGGGTCGGCAAAGAGCAGCATGAATGTCTTGCAGACTCACTGGAGGAGTGGCTGGCTACTTGCCAACCGAAGAGCGAACTTTCTGATATTGAGTGACTCGACAGCCTGTTAAAAAAAGGTTAGCTTGACGTTTATCAAGAATAATTAAGAGGTTGTCTGTAATGCAGGGGCTGACAGAGGCTACAGAGCAGGAAATACAACATGCTAGCGAAAACGCGAGTAGTGACATAAAAGGGGAGTTAACCTATTTGGTCGCTGAAGATTTGAAAATGGCAGCGTCGCTGCTATTTCAAACGTACTACGATGATGCGTTATTACAGAAAATATTTCGTGCCGACAAACCGGATTACGATAAACGCTTGAGAGCGGCCATTCGGGAAGATTTGACGTCGTTTTGGGAGAGTGGACAGCCAATCATCGGTATTCGTGACGGTGGTACATTATTGGGTGTGGCTTGTCTGACCCGGCCCGGGAAAAGCTTTGGCCCTGGACGTTTTTGGCACTGGCGCATTAGCATGCTGATGACGGCTGGTTTTCTAAGCACCAAACAAGTCATGGAAAAAGAGCGCCGTATTCAGGAGGCTATGCCGGACGTGCCTTATCATATGCTGGCCTTTATTGCCGTAGCGCCACAGTATCAACAACAGGGCGTTGGTCATTTACTGGTTGAGGCCGCTAAATCAGCGTTTCAGGAAGATCCTGAATCTCAAGGTGTTGCCGTATTTGTGACCCGCGCCGACTACCAGGCATTTTTCAAAAAGCGTGGCTACCGCCTGCAAGCGCAAATCGCGTTTGAAACACTGCCCGGAGAGTTATTGTTTTACCCGCGGGGGGAGGCTGAGTAATGAGCTACTCGAGCTTTAAAGAGTTTTACCCTTACTATTTACAGGAGCACTCCGACACGCGTTGCCGAGCCTTACATTATATCGGTAGTACCCTGGTACTTATTGTACTCATCTATGCGTTGTTCTCTCAAAACTTTTGGTGGTTGCTTGCGGTACCCGTTATTGGTTATGGCTTTGCCTGGCTGGGTCACTTTATATTCGAGAAAAACAAGCCCGCCACGTTTAAATACCCTTTATACAGCCTGATGGGCGACTGGGTGATGTATAAAGACGCGTGGGTTAAGCTATTGACCGGGCATTCGGAAGGGCGGTAGTTCCACACCGACTAACTTTTGGTTATGCAGAGTTAAGTCGCCTTCATAGCGAGTTTCACCATCACTGGAAAAACCAAGTTTAAAGGTGCTGCGCCAACCAGGCTGGCTGCCTTTAAACGACCAGCGAGTTTTGTCACGCCGAATATCTAAGAACTGTAAGCCTTGTTGTTTGCAATAATATACCGCGTGTTTTTGAGCGCTTTCAGACTGCTGTCGGTGTTGCCAAAACACCCATACTGCAAGCAGTAAAACCAGAAATATTATGACATCGAGTAAACTCATGCGCTTACTGCACCTGCGACTTCAAACGGTTTAGCGCTTGTTGTACTGGCTCCGATAATTGCTGCTGCGCAATCAGAGAAAGTAACTGAGGTCGCACAGTTGGCAGTGCGATGATGTCCTGGAAAAGCGCATCAAATAAGCTCATATCCAGTTTAGCAAT
Source organism: Idiomarina sp. 29L (assembly GCF_004123135.1). Classification (NCBI taxonomy): domain Bacteria; kingdom Pseudomonadati; phylum Pseudomonadota; class Gammaproteobacteria; order Alteromonadales; family Idiomarinaceae; genus Idiomarina; species Idiomarina sp. 29L. The sequence goes on from NZ_SDJS01000001.1 coordinate 351,471, forward strand.
AGCGTTGAGGTAGCTATTTAGGGTGGTTGGCTCTGCCAGAACAGTCCATAAACGAGCCGCTATCACGACCAGTTGGTCGGCACTGGCGTTCTCAATCAGTGACGCAATTTGTTTCTGCACTCTTGGCTCATCTGATGTGCTTGCCAGTGCCCTTAACGCGTCTGTTGTGGGCTCTGAATCGTCTGTGTTGATGAGCTCCAGTAACGCGTTGCGTAAGTGCGCGGGTATGGACTGATGCTCGAGTGCTGCGGCCAGAGGCGAACGCACACCGCCGGGATAGCTCGCAAAATGCTCAGCAATAGCCGTACTGATATCGTTGCGTTGCATCAAACGTGCAGCAACATCATGAAGGCCTTGCAGGCCAATATTTTGCCAATCCAGACTATCGTTAGGATTTAGCAGATAGGCTTCTGCTGTTTCAAAATGAATGGAGGGCGATAAGTTATGTTGGCATTGAACGTGAGCGTGCAATGCGGCTCTCTGTGTTTCTGAGGGTGTCAATAAATACGGATTTTGCTGCAACTGCTGTTGTTGCTCCTCGGTAAGCTCGCCGGTAATTTCGTGGCCCAGAGCGTTAATGACATACTCAAGGTATTGATTTCTTGCTGCCAGGTTAAGTAGTCCACGTTCATCTAAAGGAAACTGGAGAAACCATAAATAGGGCGGTTGTTCGGCGCTTTTATGCTGAAACAACACGGCGATTTGTGCCTGGCGAGCAATAGGGTATGGGTAAGGCTGCTGCTGATGTTCTATAGCGTCGAACTGCTCTTGGGAGATCTCGGTCAAGCGGCGACCAATATCAAAGACTTGGTAATCGGTTTGGCCGGCTTTTAGAAAATCACCCAGGGTTGTAATGCTCTGCTCTGCCACAAAAACTCCATTTCACTTGAATTTTGGAACGTATTAAACCACTATTGCGCCATTATAACGATTTATAACCTTATGTGGTAACGGAGTCTGATATGGAGCAGTATCAGAAAGCGGCTCGGCTATTAGACAGGATTGAACGCGAGCTCAACAGTTTAGGTCTTTGGCAGTCACATCAACCGCCGGTTCAGGCATTGGAGAGTCAACAGCCTTTTGCGGTCGACACTCTGGAATTTCATCAGTGGCTGCAATTTATTATGATACCGAGAATGTGGTCATTAATAGACGGGCAACGGCCGCTCCCTGAAAGTACCTCTATCAGCCCAATGGCGGCTCATACCTACCGTAATGAACTGGAACAATACGAACAACTCATCGGCCTTATTCGTGAGTTTGACGTTCTGCTAAGTGGCACAGACCCTTTGCAGGATGATCTCTAATGCGCCCACCTCTGGATATTGTTTATCAGGATAATGATTTAGCCGTCATTAACAAACCCAGCGGTTTACTGGTTCACCGCAGTCGCATAGCGAGCGAGGCCAGAGAGTTTGCTATGCAAATGCTGCGCGACCAAATTGGTCAGCATGTGTACCCGGTTCATCGCCTGGACAGACCAACGTCAGGGCTTTTAATTTTTGCGCTAAGCAGTGAAGTAGCCACGAAAATGTCGGAGAGCTTTGCGACTAACCAAGTGAGTAAACAATACCACGCGGTTGTTCGTGGCTACTTGCCTGACGAAGGTACTGTCGATTACCCGTTAAAAGAAGAGCTCGATAAAATTGCTGACGCGCAGGCCGATCAGAACAAAGAAGCTCAGGACGCTGTCACGCATTTCCGCTGCCTGGAGAAAATAGAGTTACCGTATAAAGTCAGTAAAAAGCACGATACCACACGTTATTCTCTGGTAGAGTTAACTCCTGAAACCGGGCGTAAGCATCAGTTGCGTCGACATATGGCGCATCTTCGCCACCCGATTATTGGTGACACGAACCATGGAGACGGTCGGCATAATCGCTTCTTTAGGGAGCATTTTGACAGTCATCGCTTACTATTAGCGGCAACGGCAGTAGAATTTAAACACCCGGTAAATGGCGAAATGATGTCTCTGACTGCGCCACTTCCGGGTGAGTTTCTTAAAGTCTTTCAGCCAGCCGAAGCCGGCTGAGTTCCTGGTGTTTACTCTGCGCCCCGGAGGAGAGCATTGATTCCCACTTTGGCACGTGTTTTCGCATCAACGCGTTTAACAATAATAGCCGCATATAAGCTGTGAGTGCCGTCAGCGGCTGGTAGTGAACCAGGAACAACAACCGCTCCCGCGGGTACGCGACCGTACAGAATACGGTCATTTTCACGGTCATAAATACGGGTGCTTTGACCAATGTATACGCCCATTGAAATAACGGCACCTTCTTCAACAATAACGCCTTCAACAATCTCAGAACGCGCACCGATAAAGCAGTTATCTTCAATGATGGTTGGGTTTGCCTGCAGTGGCTCTAATACACCACCAATACCGACACCACCGGATAAATGCACATTTTTACCGATTTGCGCGCAAGAACCGACGGTTGCCCAGGTATCGACCATGCTACCTTCACTAACATAGGCACCAATGTTGACATAAGATGGCATGACGACAACATTACGCCCAATGTAAGCGCCTTTACGCACCATGGCGGGCGGTACGACACGCATACCTTCTGCACGGAAACGGGCGCTATCGTAGTCAGCAAACTTAGCAGGTACCTTGTCCCAAAAGCGTGTTTCACCGCCTTCAATTAAGTCATTGTCGTTCAGGCGAAAAGACAACAAAACGGCTTTTTTCAGCCATTGATGAACGACCCATTCACCCGATATCTTTTCGGCAACCCGAAGCTCACCACGATCGATCTCATCGATCACATAGCGTACGGCTTCTCGTAGCTCATCGTCATCGGTATTCGAGTTGATCTGGTCACGCTTGTCAAAAGCATCAATAATTAACTGTTTAATGTGTTCCATTGTTTTAATTTAAAACTCCAAGTCTTCGATAATCTGTTGTTTAAGCGCTTGTTTTTGTTGTTCACCCAGTGACGTATTATCTTCTGACGTGACAATGAACAAATCTTCAGCCTGTTCGCCAATCGTGGTGATTTTAGCCGCCAGCAGGGTCACGTTTTGTTGCTGTAAAATAGCCGCCAGTTTAGCAATAAGTCCCGGTCTGTCTAGTGTTACCAGCTCAAAAGTGGTACGACCCTGATGTTTGCTGGGAATAAAGGATACCTCAGTTTTCACTGAAAAGTTTTTCATTCGGCGTGAAAGCGGGCGATTGGTTTTAGGAACCGGCACTCGTTTGTGCAATACGTCGAGCAGTTGTTGTTTGACCTCTTCAATGCGCTGCGGTTCGGTTAACGGCTTGCCGTCTCGCTGCAGAACAATGAAGGTGTCCATGACAAAACCATCGCGTGTTGCCAGTATCTGGGCGTCTAAAATACTCAGTTGCTGGCTGTCTAAAACCCCGGCAACAGACGCAAATAAATGGCTTTCCTCGTGGTGATAAATGAACAGCTCGGTGGTGCCGTAGTTGTTTTCATCGCCAATGAGGATGAGCGGCAATTGATCCGTCGGTAAATTAAGAATGTGTTGTGAGTGCCAACTAATTTGTTCTGCGGTGTGACGGAAAAAGTAGTCTGCAGTAAAGCGCCCCCAAAGGGCGTTAATGTCACCTTTATCAAAACCGGCACTGAGCAATAGTGCCATAGCGCTGGCTTTGTTTTCTTTTATTTTTTCACGGACATCCAGTGTGGGTTGGCTGCTATCTTGTTGCAGCAAATACGCAGTTGCGTTGTAGAGCTCCTCTAAAAGAGTCGCTTTCCAGTTATTCCACAATGACTGGTTGGTGGCACGAATGTCAGCAACCGTCAGGCAATAGAGAAAGTCCAGCCGTTCAACGGTTTGTACTTGGTTAGCGAACTCCTGAATCACTTCCGGATCATGAATGTCACGCTTTTGGGCGGTGACAGACATGGTTAAGTGGTGACGCACTAACCAGGCAACCAACTCGGCGTCATCTTCGGAATACCCGTGCTGATGACAGAAGTTGCGGGCGTCCATTTCACCAAGCTCGGAATGATCGCCACCACGACCTTTCGCGATATCATGGAATATGCCGGCCAGGTACAAACAGTACTTACGTTCCATTTGCTCGACGATTTTTTCGCATAGCGGGAATTGATCGGCGTATTTTTCGTCGCTGTAACGATATAAATTTCGGACTAAGCGGAACGTGTGTTCATCTACTGTGTATGCGTGGAATAAGTCGAATTGCATTTGTCCGACTATCTGTTGCCACTGTGGTAGGTAACTGGCTAGCACACTGTGGTGATGCATGAGTGAAAAAGCCAATCCGCAACCGCGCTCGTGCTGAATCAACTGATTAAACTTTTCACGACAATCGGGGTGATGGCTCAGTGGCTCGCCAAGCTGCCCGCGGGCGTTGCGAATCAGTCTTATCGTGTTCGAATGAATCCCGGTTATTTGTGGGTACTCGGCAATACAAACGAAAGCGCGAATGAGATTAACTGGGTTATCGAAAACCTCATCGTGACGAGCGGTTAATAGCGTATTTGAAATAGCAAAGTCGCGATCAATGAGCTCGGCATCCTGAAGGTCTTGTGTACCCAGAATGGCCTGATGAAAAAACTGCAGTAGCATTTGGTTAAGTTCACTGACTCGCAGTACGACTTTGAAATAGTCTTTCATCATCGTTTCGACAGACGATTTGCCTTCATTACCGTACCCTAAACGAACGGCGACGCCGGGTTGGAAATCGAACAGTAAGCGGTCTTCGCGTTTTCCCGCTTCAATGTGCAGAGCAAAGCGAATGCGCCAAAGCCAATTCATACAGTCTCGCAGTTCGACGAATTCGTCAGCGGTCATGTAACCGTATTCAACCAGGTTTTCGTCCGAGTGAGTCTGAAAGTGTCGTTTAGCTATCCAACCGATGGTCTGGATATCGCGTAGCCCACCGGGACTCGACTTAATATTGGGTTCGAGGTTATAAGAGGTGCTGTGGTATTGTTGATGGCGCTGCTGTTGCTCGTCCAGCTTAGCTTGATAAAAGTCCCGGCTGCTCCATGGAAAGTCATTGATTAAGTGCTGCTGGAAGTCGTTGAATAATTCGTCTGACCCGGTCAGAAAGCGACTTTCTATCAGGTTGGTCGCAACCGTAATATCCTCAGCCGCTTGCTGAAAGCATTCATCGATAGAGCGAACAGAGTGGCCGATATCGAGATGTAAATCCCAGAGAAAGGTAATCAAACGACTCAGTTTGTCTTCAATCGTATGAAGCCGATTACTGGTGTCATCAATGAGTATTAATAAATCAATATCAGATCCCGGATGAAGGGTCTCACGGCCATAACCACCGACGGCAATTAATGTGGCGGGCTCTTCGGTAAGCTTAAATTGAGCCCACAACTGATTGAGCAGCTGATCAAAAAACGTCGCTCGATGATGGACCAACTCGTCAATGTCGGCGGTGACAAAGCGTGTGGCTGACCAGTTTTGGTAACTGGTCAGCAGCTCTTTATAATCCTTTGTCTGCGGGGTGCTGTCGCGGCTTGGCCAATGGCCGTGAAAATCTTTGTCATTGTCAGCATTGACCATAAGCGTGACCTTTAATCGTTGTGTTCAATAACCCGCGGTAAGTCGGGCTCGTCATTGCGCAAAGTCAGTACTTCTACGCCGTTTTCTGTGACGAGCAAGGTATGCTCCCACTGAGCACTTAAACTGCGATCTTTTGTTAGTACGGTCCAACCATCTTTCATTAACTTGGTTTGGCGTTTGCCGGCATTTACCATCGGTTCAATGGTAAAGCACATGCCTGGTTTGAGTTCTTCACCGGTACCTGCTTGGCCATAATGAAGAATTTGAGGATCTTCGTGGAATACCGCGCCAATGCCGTGGCCACAATATTCGCGTACGATTGAGTAGCCGTGGCCTTCTGCGTGCTTTTGAATGACTTCAGCAAAGTCACCAAGACGAATACCGGGCTTCACCATTTCTATTGCTTTATATAAGGATTCTTGCGTAACGCGAATAAGGCGCTCAGCTAAAATGGAGGGCTTTCCAACGACAAACATTTTTGATGTATCACCGTGATAACCATCAAGCTTTACAGTTACATCGATATTCATGATATCGCCGTCTTTGAGTTTCTTTGGCCCCGGAATGCCATGGCACACACAATGGTTAACTGAGGTGCAAATCGACTTAGGAAAACCGTGATAGTTCAGCGGCGCAGGGTAAGCGCCGTGATCGGTAATGTATTTATGGCAAATATCATCAAGCTCTTCAGTGGTTACGCCGGGCTTTACATGCTCGCCTATCATTTCCAGTACACTGGCGGCGAGCTTGCCCGCTGCGCGCATCTTTTCAATTTCTTCCGGAGTCTTAATAGAGATGCTCATTTTGTTATTCGTCCATACCGCTCTTAAAAAACGACAGTTTAACAGCCGCAGCAAAACTTCGCTATGTTCACTCATCAAGGGCTTTTAAAAACACGATTTAAGTGGTTTTTAGTTGTTGTTGTAGTGGCTTTATGGTATAAAACGCACGCTTTTTCGGTTGGTCGGATATTCTCTTTAATAAATGATCACCGCAACGAGCAATTTAATAAACAATTGTATAATCCACACATACACCGGCACATAAGGCGGGGTGCTTAGTTCGACTAAGTCGGCTTATGGGGTGTATGGAGGCTTAACCCCTTACAAAAGGAAAATATTATGGCTAACGTGTCAATGCGTGACATGCTGAAAGCAGGTGTCCACTTCGGTCACCAAACTCGTTTCTGGAACCCGAAGATGAAACCTTACATTTTCGGTGCTCGTAACAAGATTCATATCATTAACCTCGAAAAGACTGTGCCAATGTTCAACGATGCGTTGAGCTACATGCAGCACGTTGCTTCAAACAAAGGTAAAATCCTGTTTGTTGGTACTAAGCGCGCAGCATCTGAAGCGGTTAAAGAAGCAGCTAACAACTGTGGTCAGTACTACGTTAACCACCGTTGGTTAGGCGGTATGCTGACTAACTGGAAAACAGTACGTCAGTCTATCAAGCGTTTGAAAGACCTTGAAACAATGAGCCAAGACGGCACTTTCGACAAGCTGACTAAAAAAGAAGCGTTGGTTAACACCCGCGAAATGGAAAAGCTTGAGAAAGGTTTAGGTGGTATTAAGAACATGGGCGGCTTGCCTGACGTTCTTTTCGTTATCGATGCTGACCACGAGCACATTGCAATTAAAGAAGCGAACAACCTGGGTATTCCTGTTGTTTCTGTTGTTGATACTAACTCAGATCCAGACGGCGTTGACTACATTGTTCCAGGTAACGATGACGCAATCCGTGCGGTACAGTTATACCTGAACTCAGCTGCTGATGCGATTAAAGAAGCGCGCGTAGCACAGGTTGAAGCGAAAGACTCTGACGACTTCGTCGAAGCAAGTGAATAATCGAGGATAGAGATCATGGCAATTACAGCAGCTCAAGTTAAAGAACTGCGCGAGCGCACAGGCGCTGGCATGATGGACTGCAAAAAGGCATTGCAGGAAGTCGACGGCGATATGGAAGCCGCAATTGAACTGATGCGTAAAAGTGGTCAGGCTAAAGCCGCTAAGAAAGCGGGTCGTGTTGCCGCTGAAGGTGTTATCTTAGTTAAGTCTGAAGGCAGCCAGGCAACATTAGTTGAACTGAACTGTGAAACTGACTTCGTTGCTCGTGACGAAAACTTCTTAGGCTTCGGTGAGAAAGTTATCAACGCTGCGTTCGCTAACAAAGAAAACGACGTTGAAAAACTGAAAGCAACTGACATCGGTGGCGAAACAGTTGAGAAAACTCGTGAAGACTTAGTCGCTAAAATTGGCGAGAACATGAATGTTCGTCGCGTTCAAACGATTGAAGCTGGTGACGTTGTTGCAACTTACACACACGGTGCTCGCATCGGTGTTGCTGTTGCATTAACTGGCGGTGACGAAGATTTAGCTCGTGACCTGTGCATGCACGTTGCAGCAAGCAGCCCTCAGTTTGTTAAGCCTGAAGACGTAGACGCAGAAGTTGTTGAAAAAGAGCGTTCTATTCAGGTTGATATCGCTATGCAAAGCGGTAAGCCTAAAGAAATTGCTGAGAAAATGGTTGAAGGCCGTATGCGTAAGTTTACCGGCGAAATCAGCCTGACTGGCCAGCCTTTCGTTAAAGATCCATCAATGACTGTTGGTGAATTATTGAAGAAAGCTGGCGCAGACGTTGTTACTTTCGTACGCTTTGAAGTGGGCGAAGGCATTGAGCGTAAAGAAGAAGATTTTGCTTCTGAAGTTCAGGCTCAAGTGGCAGCAGCGAACAAAGGTTAATCTAATGGTTTCGACCAACTTGATACCATAAAAATACAACCGCGTCTTGAGCGTTCAGGACGCGGTTTTTTTTAACCTAAATAAGAGTAGAGGCAATAATGACTACCCATCCTAAACCCAGTTATCGACGCATATTGTTAAAGCTCAGTGGTGAAGCGCTTATGGGCGATGAGCCATTTGGTATCGATGCCAAAGTGTTAGATCGCATGGCGCAAGAAATTAAAGAACTGGTTGAACTTGGGGTTCAGGTCGGTTTGGTCATTGGTGGCGGTAACTTATTCCGCGGTGAAGGTCTTGCAAAAGCTGGCATGAATCGAGTTGTGGGTGACCACATGGGTATGTTGGCGACGGTCATGAATGGATTGGCTATGCGTGACGCATTGCACCGTGCCTTTGTTAACGCTCGCCTTATGTCGGCCATTGAATTGACTGGTGTGTGCGACAGTTACAACTGGGCAGAAGCTATTAGCTTGCTTAAGTCTGGTCGCGTTGTTATTTTCTCTGCCGGTACGGGTAATCCGTTCTTCACAACGGATTCTGCAGCTTGTTTACGTGGTATTGAAATTGAAGCTGAAGCCGTTTTGAAAGGTACAAAGGTTGATGGTGTCTATTCAGATGATCCGGTTAACAATCCGGACGCGACTCTTTATAAGCACATAAACTATAATGATGTGCTTGAGAAACAGCTTAAAGTCATGGATCTAGCGGCATTCACTCTTGCCAGAGATCATGGTTTACCGATTCGGGTGTTTAATATGAATAAGCCCGGCTCTCTGCGATCAGTGATTCTTGGTGAAGAAGAAGGTACACTGATCAGTCACGATGCAGAATAAGACAGATTCTAAGATTAAAGGGTACAAACAGTGATAAAAGAAATTATTGAAGATGCAAAGTCGCGCATGGAAAAGAGTGTAGAATCACTGCGCAGTCAAATGTCAAAAGTACGCACGGGTCGTGCTCACCCAAGCATTCTTGATGGTGTCATGGTGAATTACTACGGTACAGATACGCCGCTTAAGCAGTTGGCTAATATCACGACTGAAGATTCTAGAACTCTGGCTTTAACTGTATTTGATAAATCATCATCACAAGCCGTCGAAAAAGCGATTATGGATTCCGACTTAGGTTTGAATCCAGCGTCTGCAGGTGCTGTTATTCGTATTCCGTTACCACCGCTAACGGAAGAGCGTCGTAAGGACTTAGTGAAGATTGTTCGTGCGGAAGCTGAACAAGGCCGTGTCGCCGTGCGTAACATTCGTCGTGATGCAAACGGTGACATTAAAGAGTTGTTAAAAGAAAAAGAAATCACTGAAGATGAAGAACGCCAAGCGGAAGATGAAGTTCAAAAGCTGACCGATAAATACGTCAAGCAAATCGACGAAGCGTTGAAAGCAAAAGAAGAAGACTTGATGGAAATATAAGCATCAGGCAATGACTTCATTGGTGTATGACGCCGTGTCAGGTATACTCGCACGGCGTTTTTTAATGTTCATGGCTGATACATGAAAGAACTACCGTCAATAAAACAGTTAGTCCCCAAACACGTTGCCATTATTATGGACGGTAACGGACGCTGGGCGAAGCAACGAGGCAAAGCAAGGACATCGGGTCATAAGGCCGGTGCTGAAGCTGTGCGTCGTGCGGTCGCTTTTGCAAGGCGTAATGGCATAGAGTCGTTGACGCTTTTTGCGTTTAGCAGCGAGAATTGGAACAGACCAGCAACAGAAGTTTCGTTGCTGATGGAGCTGTTTATGTCGGTTCTCAAAAAAGAGGTCGTGAAACTCGACGAAAATAATATTCGGCTGCGAATTATTGGTGATAAAAGCCGCTTTTCTAAGCGTCTACAAAAACAAATTGCACAGGCGGAAGAAAAAACCGCAGGCAACGATCAGTTAACGCTGAATATTGCTGCCAACTATGGCGGTCAGTGGGACATTACACAAGCCTGTCGAGCCATGGCTCAAAAAGTCGAAAGTGGTGAATTAACGGCTGATGAGATAACAGGTGAAGCACTTGCGGACAACTTGATGCTGTCTGACCAAGCCACACCGGACTTACTGATTCGTACTGGTGGTGAGCACCGCATCAGTAATTTTCTGTTATGGCAACTGGCGTATGCAGAGCTGTTTTTTACGCCTGTATTATGGCCTGACTTTGACGATACCACCTTTGCAGAAGCCATTAACGACTTTGCACAGCGTGAACGTCGGTTTGGACTGACCAGCGAACAGCTAACTATGCTAATGCAAGACATAGATACTCGGACAGAGGAATAACACTTGCTAAAACAACGAATTTTAACGGCATTATTACTCATTCCAATTGCGCTCTACTGCGTCTTTTTGCTCCCACTTTGGGGCTTTTCATTGTTTATTCAGGCCGTCATTATGATGGGCGCCTGGGAATGGTCTCCGCTAATGGGGGTACGTCGTAAATCGGCAAGAATTGCGTATGTTGCCTTTATAGGAGCCATAATTGGTGTGTTATCTTGGCTGGTTCCCTTAGGCGATTTATGGGGAGATGACGGCGCATTAAACAGCGTGACTTATTACACGATAGTATTTGGCGGTGTTTGGTGGGTTGTGGCGTTGGCGTTAATCGTTAACTACCCATCAAGTCGTCGTGTCTGGTCCCGAACTCGTGCAATCGTTGGGGTGTTTGGGGTACTTATCTTTATCCCCACTTGGGCAGCACTAATGACTGTTCGCTCAATTAATTTTGAAGACAACCCTTATTTCGGTGGTTGGGTCGTTCTGTTTATTCTCTTGCTGGTGTGGGCGGCTGACGTTGGCGCTTATTTTGCTGGCGTGCGCTATGGTCGCAATAAGATGATGCCCGCAGTGAGTCCTGGTAAAACCATGGAAGGGCTTTGTGGCGGCGTTACCTTGGCTTTTGTCGTGATGATGGTGGTTGCGCATTGGACAAAAGTACCTGCCGATCAATTTACCGGTTATTACCTGACAGGACTCTTTACTGTAGTCGCTTCGGTGTTTGGCGATTTAAACGAAAGTATGTTCAAACGCAGTGCCGGTGTTAAAGACAGTGGTTCAATTTTGCCCGGGCACGGCGGAATTTTGGATCGAATAGACAGTCTTACCGCGGCAGTACCTGTATTTACTTTGGCTTATCTGGAGTTTTTGCATTAATTCTATGCGCAGTATAACCATACTTGGAGCAACGGGCTCTATTGGCCAGAATACGCTGGACGTCGTGTCACGACACCCTGGTGATTTTTCGGTGTACGCGCTGACAGCCAATAGCCAGGTAGGTGCTATGGCTGAATTGTGCCTAACTTATAAACCACAATTCGCAGTGATGGGTTCTAAGAAAGTAGCGGGTGAATTAGAGTCAGCGCTAAGTGGCAAGGTTTCAACTCAGGTTTTATACGGCGAGAAAGCATTAATCGACGTGAGTCAAAGTAACGAGGTTGATACAGTAATGGCGGCTATTGTTGGCTCCGCTGGCTTAAAGCCAACACTGGCAGCCATCGATGCGGGCAAAACGGTTCTACTTGCCAATAAAGAAGCTCTGGTCATGAGTGGGCAGCTGTTTATTGATCATGCCGATCGCTCAGGGGCGAAAATCTTACCCGTTGATAGCGAACATAACGCAATTTTTCAGTGTTTGCCTAAAGAAGCTCAGGAACAAGTTGGTTCAATGCAGTTGAGTGAACATGGTGTCGACTACTTACTATTGACTGGCTCTGGCGGTCCGTTTCGCGACTTGCCTGTTCACGAACTCGATAAACAAACCCCGAAAGCAGCCTGTAATCACCCTAACTGGTCAATGGGGCAAAAAATTTCGGTGGATTCTGCGACAATGCTGAATAAAGGGCTTGAGTATATTGAAGCGCGTTGGCTGTTTAATTGTTCAGAGTCTGAGTTGAAAGTGGTTATTCATCCACAAAGTGTCATTCACTCAATGGTGCAATTTACCGACGGTTCGGTTTTAGCGCAAATGGGGCAACCAGATATGCGCACCCCAATTGCACATACTCTGGGATACCCAGAGCGGTTACGAAGTGGCGTTGGAGGTCTCGATTTCAGTACGCTGAATGAACTGACGTTCAAACAGCCGGACTACGCACGCTACCCGTGTTTGAAGCTTGCTATTCAGGCGTGTTGGGATGGTCAATGGGCAACAACGACGTTAAACGCGGCCAACGAAGTCGCGGTGCAAGCTTTTTTGGAAGGCCATATCCTGTTTACTGATATCGCAAAAGTGTGTGATTACTCGTTGCAAAAAACAGAATCGGTTGTTGCTGACAATCTTGATGTATTGGCACAACTCGATGCCCAGTCTCGTCGGCAGGCCTCTAAGTGGATCAAGGAGTACGGGGTATGTTAGAGATTTTATGGTACGCCTTATCTTTCGTTGTCACTCTGGGCATTCTCGTTGCTTTTCATGAGTTTGGTCACTTCTGGGTGGCACGTCGCTGTGGGGTTAAAGTACTGACATTCTCTATTGGTTTCGGGCGTCCTATTTGGCAAAGAGAAGCGAAAGACGGCACAGTTTACCAAGTCAGTATAATACCGCTTGGCGGGTATGTCCGCATGCTCGATGAACGCGTTGACGACGTGCCAGATGCGTTAAAGAGCGTGAGTTTCAATGCACAGTCTGTCTATAAACGTTTCGCTATTGTTGCGGCAGGTCCCATCGCGAATTTTGTGTTAGCAGTGGCTGTTCTGTGGCTGATGTTTGGTGTTGGTGTTCCAACCGTTAAGCCCGTGGTAGGGGAAGTTGAGCCGGACTCTATTGCTGAAGAAGCCGGTATTCAAAAAGGCAGTGAAATACTTTATATCGACGACGTGGAAACTTATGATTGGCAGCAAGTCCAATTGGGTCTTATGTCAGCGATAGGCAATGAGCAGACAACCATAACGTTACGAACGACTGACCAAGAAGAAGTTACGCGTGTATTAAGTATCGAAAACTGGCAGTTTAATCCGGAAACTGAATCAACGTTTGGAAGTTTAGGAATTTCGGTGTATCAGCCAGAAGTTTATACCGTATTAGCTCGTGTTGAAGCTGACTCTCCGGCAGCTTTAGCGGGTTTAAAAGAGGGCGACGATGTCCTCGCTATTGATGGTCAGAGTATTGATGACTGGCGCTCCCTTCAACAGCGTATTGCTGAATCCCCGGGGGCTTTGCTTGACGTGTTAGTCCTTCGAGATGGGGAAAAAACAACCGTTCCAGTTAAAATTGGGGAACGCGATACTGAAAATGGTGTCATAGGGTATCTTGGCGTTGCGCCGAAAACGGACGCACTGCCGGAAGGATACGTGTATAACCACCAATATGGGGTATTTAGCGGGCTCTTAAAAGGCGCTGAAAAAACTTGGGAGTTAATGGTTGTTAGCGTCAAAATGATAGGTAAACTGCTGACCGGTGATGTGTCAGTTAAGAATTTGGCAGGACCATTAAGCATTGCGGAAGGGGCCGGTGTTAGTGCAAGTAACGGCTTTGTTTACTTCTTGAGCTTTTTAGCCCTGCTGAGTGTCAATTTGGGGATTATAAATTTATTACCGTTGCCGGTTCTCGATGGCGGTCACCTGATGTTTTATTGCATTGAGTGGTTGAAAGGGAAACCGGTATCCGAAAGAGTGCAGGATATTTGCTATAGGATAGGCGGGATGTTGGTATTCGCGTTAATGGCGTTGGCAATATCAAATGATATCATCCGTTTTGCATTCTAAATCACGAAATAAACTATAAGTAGCTAGTGATAATGACGTTTAAAAAGCTGTTAGTAAGTGCAATGATAGCGAGCGCTGTCGCTCCGGCTTATGCACAACAAGAAGAATTTGTTGTAGAAGATATCGAAGTTAAAGGGTTACAACGTGTCGCCTTGGGCGCTGCGTTAACTTACATTCCAGTGCGAGTCGGCGACGAAGTCAGCGAACTGCAAATTCGCAGCGCGATTCGATCTCTGTATTCATCGACTCATTTCGATTATATCGATGCAAGACGGGATGATAATACGCTTATTTTTAACGTTAGTGAGCGCCCAACGATTTCCGACATTACCTTTGATGGTAACAGCGATATTAAAGATGAGCAGCTACAAGAAAGCTTAACTGACAACAACATCGTTGTCGGGGAGCCGCTCGACAGAACGACAATTGCAGGTATCGAAAAAGGCCTTGAGGATTTTTACCACAGTGTCGGTAAATACAACGCGTCAGTTGAGGTTCAGGTCGTAGACTTACCGCGAAACCGTGTTGAACTGCGAATGACCTTTGAAGAGGGTGACGCGGCTGAAATTGCGCAAATTAATATTGTCGGCAACAAAGCGTTTTCTGATGCTCAGCTTCTTGACACCTTTGAGTTAAAAGATGATTTGCCTTGGTGGAACATTATCGGCGAAAAGCGTTATCAGAAGCAGCAGTTGAGTGGTGACCTGGAGACACTGGAATCCTTTTATCGCGACCGTGGCTACTTGCGCTTCCGGGTTGAGTCGGTACAGGTTTCTATGACCCCAAATCGCGAAGGCGTGTATATCACTCTGAATGTTAATGAAGGTGACAAATACAATGTCAGTGAAACGGATGTCATTGGTGATCTAAAAGGTCACGAGGAAATGATTACGCGTATCGCTCAGATTGAAGAGGGGACGCTTTATAACGCTGCCCAAATCACTTACATAGAAGACATGATAAGCCGTTTTTATGGGCGCTATGGCTATGCGTACCCAGAGGTACGAGCCATTCCGGAACATAATGAAGAAGAGAAAACGGTAAAAATTACGTTTTCCATAAATCCGGGTAAGCGTGTTTATGTGCGCCGTATTAAATTTGAAGGAAATAGCGCCACCCAAGATCGCGTTCTGCGCCGGGAAATGCGTCAGCTGGAAGGGGCATGGCTTTCGGATAGTAACGTAGAGCAGGGGAAAGTTCGTCTGGAACGTTTAGGTTTCTTTGAAACGGTTGAAACCTCAACAGAGCGTGTGGAAGGCAGTGAAGACGAAGTTGATATTACTTATAAAGTTAAAGAGCAGCCGTCTGGCTCATTTAATGCCGGTATCGGCTATGGTGACTATTCAGGTCTTCAGTTGAACGCTGGTATACAACAAAATAACTTTTTAGGAACGGGTAACCGGGTTGGCTTTAATATCAGTACCAGTCGCTTTAATAAAAACGCCAATGTTTCTTACACCGATCCGTACTTTACCATTAATGGTGTGAGTCTTTCTGGCCAAGTGTATATGAGTGAATTTGATGCTGGCCGTGCTGAGAACTTAGTGCAGTATAACCAAAAGACTTACGGCGTATCGACAGGGCTGAGCTTTCCAGTCGACGAAATTAACCGCCTTAACTTTGGGGTCGGCTATAAAAACCAAGAGGTTGCTGCAGCCAATACAGATTCCTATGAGCAAATCAGTAATTTCTTTCAACCATTTTTGAATCCTGAAGCACCCGATGAAGCTGTAGGTTTCGATATTTATGAGCTGAACGCAGGGTGGTCACGAGTAACCCTTAACCGAGGTACTTTTCCGACTAGTGGTTCATCACAACGTCTCGGTGTTGAAGTTGCAACACCGTTGAGTGATGTACAATACTTCCGTTTTAATTATGAATATAACCATTACTTCCCTATTACCCGGGATCAGCAATGGACCTTCTTAACTCGCCTAAACTTAGGTTATGGTAACGGGTATGGAGAAAGCGATGATGGCAATGAGTTTCTATTGCCTTTCTGGGAAAACTTCCGTGTTGCCGGGCAAGGAGATTTGCGAGGCTTCGAATCGAACACCGTGGGGCCGAGAGCCGTTCGTTTGGATGGTAGTATGACCTCTCCTCCAGGAGTTGATGGTAGTCCGGATGGAATACCATCGACAAACCAAAGCGTTTTCGTTAGTCGATACGCAGTAGGGGGTAACGCCAAAGTTGTTGGTGGTTTGGAATTGATTGTACCGACACCGTTTATCGACGAAGGTATGCGTAATAGTGTAAGAACGAGCGTCTTTGTTGACTTTGGTATGGTTTGGGATACAGAATTCAATTACGATACCTATAAGGACCTGCCGATGAGCCCAAACAGTCGCTACGAATTAAGTGATTATAGCTCACCGGGAGACTTTAGAGCTTCTGCTGGTGTTTCAGTGCAGTGGATCTCCCCAATGGGGCCGTTAACCTTCTCATTAGGTCGAGCGCTTAAAGAAGTAGAAGGCGATGAAACCCAAGTGTTCTCATTTAACATTGGCACGACATTCTAATAATAAAGCTAAAATGGCAATTTGAAGGAGTAATATTTTGAAAAAGTTAATGAAATCAACAGCAGCAGCTGTCGCTATTTCAACCGCATTGTTTGCTGGTGCCGCTCAGGCGCAGCAGAAAATTGGTGTTGTTGACATGATGAACGTTTTTCAACAGCTACCACAGCGAGAGCAAATTTCTGAAAGCCTGCAAAATGAATTTCAGGATCGCTTCGAAGAAATGCGTCAACTAGAGCAAAAAGTTCAAGAACTTCGCCAGAAGCAAGAGCGCGACGCATCGATCATGTCAGAAGCCGAAAAGACTCAGCTGGCTCGTGAACTTGAGCAAACAATCTCTCAAGCTCAGCTTAAAAGCAAAGCGTTACAAGAAGATACTCGTCGTCGCCAGAACGAGGAGCGTAATAAGCTACTTGCTAAGGTTCAGGGCGTGATAACAGATGTTGCCGAAGAAGAAGGCTATGACATTGTTTTAGAAAGTAACGCAGTAGCGTATATGAAAAGCGACAACGACTTGTCAGACGAAGTTGTCGAGAAAATGTCTTCAGGAAATTAATATGTCTGAATACACATTGCAGCAGTTGGCTGACCATGTGGGTGGGGAGGTGCGAGGGAACTCGCAGCTCCCCATTTTGCGCGTGGCAACCTTGCAATCAGCGAGTTCTGATGCCATCGCATTTTTGGCAAACAGTCGCTATAAAAAACAGTTAGAAACAACCCAGGCCGGGGCGGTGTTAGTTAGCCCAAAGGATGATAACGATACAGTGGATAACGCGATTATCGTTAATAATCCGTATGCCGCATTTGCTCACATAGCTCAATTACTCGATACCACGCCAAAACCGGCAGAGGGCATCGCAAAAACCGCAGTGATCGCCGAGTCGGCGCACATTGGTAAAAATGTCAGTATTGGTGAGTATGCAGTAATTGAAGAAGGCGTTCATGTTGGTGATAACACCTGTATTGGGCCACACTGTTATGTTGGGCGTGAAACAACAATTGGTTCTGACTGTACGTTATGGTCAGGGGTCAAAATTTATCATCAGTGCGTTATTGGTAATAACTGTCTGTTCCATTCCGGAGCGGTTGTCGGAGCTGATGGTTTTGGCTGGGCGCCAGAAGATGGTAAATGGGTTAAAATACCTCAGTTAGGTCGAGTCGTTATCAAAGACAACGTGGATATTGGCGCAAGTACCACCATTGATCGCGGAGCGTTAGACGATACCGTCATAAGCTCTGGCTGTATTATCGATAACCAGTGCCAAATCGCTCATAATGTCTTTATTGATGAAGACACCGCCATTGCAGGTTGTACGGTATTAGCCGGAAGCTGCCATATCGGTAAACGCTGCATGATTGGTGGCGCGTCAGCGATTAACGGACATATCAGTATTTGTGATGACGTCCAAATTATGGGCTTCGCCATGGTGATAAAAGAAATTACCGAGCCTGGTGTTTATGCATCGGGCATACCGGCAGCCAACCACCGTGAGTGGCGGCGCAACGGTGCGCGCTTTAGACAGCTGGATGACTTATTCAAACGTGTAAAAGAGCTCGAGAAAAAAGCAGATTAACTTTCAAGGTGAATGGTTTGAAAATAAAGGACTCAGGATTTGATATTCAGGGCGTACTTGAGTTACTCCCGCATCGCTATCCATTTTTGCTCATTGACAGAGTTATTGAAACAAACTCAAAAGATTCGTTACATGCTATAAAAAATGTGAGCTTTAATGAGCCAATGTTTAATGGACACTTCCCAGAAAAACCTATTTTCCCGGGCGTTTTGTTGTTAGAAGCAATAGCGCAAGCCTGTGGTCTACTGGGATTCAAAATTACCGAAAGCAAGAAAAACGCGAACGACTTGTATTTGTTCGCGGGTATCGATAACGCACGTTTCAAACGCCAGGTTGTGCCTGGCGATACAATCGACTTTTATGTGACGTTTGAGAAAGAGCGTCGCGGTATCTGGAAATTTAGTGGTCGTGCCGAAGTCGATGGTGAGGTCGCGTGTACGGCTGACATTATCTGTGCAAGAAGAGAAGTGTAGTGATTCACGAAACAGCAATTATCGATCCTAAAGCACGTATTGGCGAGAACGTCAGTGTTGGTCCATGGACGGTTATCGGGCCGGACGTTGTTATTGGTGATAACTGTGACATTCGCTCTCATGTTGTTCTGAAGGGACCAACCACTATCGGGCAGAGTAATACGATTTACCAATTCGCCTCGGTGGGAGAGGACTGTCAGGATAAAAAGTACGCCGGTGAACCTACTGAACTGGTGATTGGCGATAATAACGTTATTCGTGAATCGGTCACCATTCACCGTGGGACGATTCAGGATAACAGCATCACTAAAATTGGTGACAATAATTTGTTCATGGCCTATGTGCATGTGGCACACGATTGCATGATTGGCGATAACAATATTTTTGCTAACCAAGTGAGTTTAGCTGGACATGTGCATATTGGTGACTGGGTTATTCTTGGTGGTATGACAGGCGTTCATCAGTTTTGTCATATTGGTTCCCATGCCTTTGCAGCAGTGAACTCCATTGTTGTACAAGACATTCCTCCGTTTGTGATGGCGCAGGGACATAATGCACGTCCCCGTACAATAAATGCAGAAGGACTGAAGCGTCGCGGCTATACGCCAGAGCAAATCCAAAATATCCGTCGAGCTTATAAGCTACTTTATCGGGCTGGACACACGACCGAAGAAGCGCTAGAGCACATTGAAGCCTTAAATGAACCTGCTTTGGATGGCTTTACTGACTTTGTTCGCCATAGCAGCCGTGGCATTATTCGCGGCTAATGTAGCCGAGTTTATCCACCGGTAATTAGCGATCTTGCAATGAAAGATAGCACTGCACGCCCTTTGAAAATAGCGCTGGTTGCCGGTGAACATTCCGGCGACTTACTTGGTTCAGGTCTTATCAAAGCGTTAAAGCAACGACACACCAACATCGAGTTTATCGGTGTGGGCGGACCGTTAATGCAGGAACAAGGCCTCGAGTCGTTTTTCCCGATGGATGACCTTGCCGTTATGGGCATTGCCGAAGTACTCAAGCAGCTTCCCAAGCTGCTTAAGCACCGAAAGCAGTTGGTTCAGTATCTTATTGATGAACAGCCCGATGTCATGGTGGGAATAGACGCACCAGACTTTAACCTTACGGTCGAAAAGCGTTTAAAGAAAGCCGGTATTCCTACCATACATTACGTCAGTCCCTCTGTATGGGCCTGGCGTGAAAACCGTATAAAAGGCATTAAGCAGTCGGTTAACCATGTATTGTGTTTGCTACCATTCGAAAAAGAGTTTTACGATAAGCATCAATTATCGGCCACCTTTGTTGGTCACCCCTTGGCTGATGATATCCCTCTTGAATGGAGCAAAAACGACGCAAGAAATGAGCTGAACATAGAGCCACACGGAAAGTACTTAGCTATTTTACCGGGTAGCCGTTCTGGTGAAATTGAGCGCATGGCTCCTGTGTTTTTAAATGTAGCGAAAAGCCTTGCTCAACGATATCCCGAGCTTAAGTTTGTCGCCCCAATGATAAGCAATCAACGTGCAGAGCAGTTTACTGAACTGGTCAAGCAACACACCCCGGAACTCGCAATAGATACGCCAATTGGTCATAGTCGTCTAACCATGGCGGCATCTGATTATTTACTGTTAACCTCGGGCACGGTTGCGCTGGAAGCGTTGTTAATAAAGCGTCCAATGGTTGTTGCATATCGCTTTCACTGGCTGAGTTATCAAATTATTAAGCGACTTTTTCATGCTCCTTTCTTCTCATTGCCTAATCTATTAGCGAGGCGCGAAATTGTTCCTGAGCTGGCTCAGGCTCAAGCGTCAGAAGACAACATTGAAAAAGAACTATCGAGCCTTATTGAGTCCGATAATCACGAGTTGTTAGAGCAGTTCACTCAGATACATCAGCAGCTTAAGGTCACCGCGAGTGAAAAGGCGGCGGATGTTGTTGAGTCCTTTCTATAATTTAGAATCTTAGCGCCGATAATCTAAACTCTTCTTTTGCCGTAATAACTTCTATTATTAGCGTAATGCTTTTAAAGGAGTTTATTATGGGTTTATTAGTTGATGGTCAGTGGCACGATAAGTGGTACGACACCAAAAAACATGGCGGTCGTTTTGTTCGTAGTGAGTCACAGTTTCGTTCGACCATAGAGAAGGGCGGCGAGTTTGAGCCTGAATCAGGGCGTTATCACCTTTATGTATCTTATGCATGCCCGTGGGCGCACCGAGCGCTCATTTTCAGAAAACTAAAAGACCTGGAATCACATATTGACGTATCCGTCGTTAAGCCACTGATGCTGGAAAATGGCTGGGAGTTTGGCGAAGCACCGCTGAATGAGCCTTTGTATGGTCTCGACTTCATGTACGAGTTGTATTTGAAAGCGGACAGCAACTACAGCGGTCGTGTCACCGTGCCGGTGTTGTGGGATAAAAAGAAGCAGACCATTGTAAATAACGAATCGGCGGAAATCATTCGTATCTTTAACTCGAGCTTTAACGAGTTAACAGGCAACACGGAAGACTTTTACCCACAGCAGTTACGCAGCGACATTGATAGTGTCAACGAGTGGGTCTATCACAGTATCAATAATGGCGTGTATAAAAGCGGATTCGCAACCACGCAGGAAGCGTATGAAGAAGCGTTCGATGAGCTTTTCACGGCGCTCGATCGTGTAGAAAGTATCTTATCGAAACAACGCTATTTAGCCGGCAATCAAATTACCGAAGCCGACTGGCGATTGTTTACCACGTTAGTACGCTTTGACGCGGTGTATTTTGGACATTTTAAAACCAACAAAAAACGTATTGTTGATTACCCGGCAATGTGGAATTACCTGCGAGAACTTTATCAGTATCCGGGCGTTAAAGAGACGGTGGTCATGGATCATATTAAAACGCATTACTATGCCAGCCATAAAACCATTAACCCGACGCAAGTGGTGCCGAAGGGACCCGATATCGATTTTGAACAGCCACATAATCGGGAGGCAATAAAGTGAGTGTCATTAAAAGCAGACATCGTGGTATGCCAGCGCAAGATGGTGCTGGCGTTAAACTGACCCGGGTCATTAATCAGCCGGGTTTGAGGCATCAGGATCCGTTTCTGATGCTGGATGAGTTTCGGTCAGACAACCCAGACGATTACATTGCGGGCTTTCCGCCGCATCCGCATCGGGGTTTTTGTACGCTAACCTACATGTTGGCAGGCACTATGGAGCACAAAGACTCGGCGGGTAACTCAGGAGAAGTTGAAGCCGGCGGTGTGCAATGGATGAAGGCGGCTAGAGGTATTATTCATGCAGAAATGCCAAAACAGGTCGAAGGCCTTATGTGGGGCTTTCAGTTGTGGGTTAATTTGCCTTCGGCAGAGAAAATGAGTGACCCTGAGTGGTTTGACTTTCCGTCAGCAAAAATTCCGGAAGTGCAAACTGGTGGCACAACACTGCGCTTAATTGCAGGCAACTATGCCCAGGAAGTGGGACCGGTATCTTTACCCGGACGCGACTTTTTCATGGCCGATGTAAAGTTGCATGGCGAATTTGAATTAAAGTCCCAGCAGCAGGAAAAGCGCTTGGCCTATGTTTACGAAGGTGAGCTGGAATTAAATGGCGAAGCCGTGTCTCGTGGTGAGCTATTGCAACTTGACAGCACCACCGATTTGGCTCTTAAAAGTGGTTCGGGAGCCGGGCTTATTGTGCTGGCTGCAAAACCTATTAACGAGCCTATTGCACAGTACGGTCCATTTGTTATGAATACGTCTGACGAGTTGGACACCGCAATAAAAGACTATCAAAGCGGAACGTTTGCAGCTAATCAGAAGCTTTAGCGCAGACCCAGCTCTTCGGTTTCTTCAAGCAACTGTTCGTAACGTTGTGTATGACTGCCGGAGAGCTGCAACCCTTCAAGAACTTTAAAGCAGTGCTCACATTCTTTCTTCAGAGTGGTTTTATTGGCACTGGGATTTTCTTCCGTAAAGCGAACTGCGGCCTGAATAAAGTTCAGCGCAGCACCGCTATTGAGTGGTGCCAGCTCCATCGACTGGCGAAAGTCGTTCAGCGCTTGTTGATAAATACCGGCTTGATACGCTTCAGCACCTTGCCGATGTATTTTGAAGAATTCGTCTTGCTGTTTTTGAGCCGCCGCCATGCGAGATTTGAGAATTTTCAGCGTATAACTATCGAGTTTTACTCTTTCTGCTTGTTGGCCGGCTAGCATATTGGCTTTTTCGTATTCGCCAACGTCAAGTAATACAGCAATAACGTCGGGTAGCAAATTCCGGTCAATCTCACGGTTGTTAGCCAAATCCTCGCCGACCACTTCATTTAAGCGGTGCTGTGCCTCGCGCAAACGCCCGTTGAAGGAATCAATACGGGAAAGGAGAATCGCTTCCAAGTCTTCAAAGGAAATGTCGGCGTGCAGTAAATGTTCATCATAACGCGCGCGCTGAAGCTCCATCGTAGCCTCAGTCTGATACTTGCTGATTTGTTGCGGTGTGTCGCTGTTTTCGGCCGCATCGAGAATACTACGTAGGTAGTTACATAAATGCTCAGCATTACGAAACACCGATTTGCGCGCTATTTGTAACACGTTATTCATGGCCTGTTTGGCTAAGTCAAAGTCGCCGTTATCGCGAGCAATGTGGGCCAGTCGGGTTTGTCTGTCGATTGAAAATGGCGCCATAGTAATGGCATCGCGAGCACTGTTAAGTGCTTCCTCAAGCTGTTGTTGCTGTAAATAACATTCGGTTTTTAAATCCTGTGCTTCTATCGCGTGAGGCATCCGTTTAAGAATATGGTTAATAATATTCAGTGCCTCTTCCGGCGAATTCTGTAGCAACCGAGTTTCAGCAAGTTTTAAAAACACCCAACTATGAGAGTTATCTTCCAACAGCTCTTTTATGGCCTTTTCTGCTTCGCGTAGCTGACCGGTTTTATTGTAGAGCTCTATTTGCAGTTTGCGGCAGTAGTTACTGTAGCGGCTGTTCATCGCAATGTGCTTTTCGCAGGCTTTAATACAGTCTTCGTAATTATGAGAGGTGAGGGCCTGAAACACGTCTTTTAACCACATGCGACGCTTATAAGCACGAGTAAGACGGGAACGCAGAACCCGGTGTGAGAATGGTTTCATCAAATAGTCATCGGGCTGAAGCTCAAGGGCGCTCAGCACCATAGGCCTTGAATTGTCGCCGGTAATGATAAAGAACAGAGTATGTGGCTTCATCAGCCCACGCACTTGCAACTCTTCTAACACCTGACGGCCATTTTTACCCGAGCCAAGGTTGTAATCGACTAACAGAATGTCGTGTGGGTTTTTTACGTAAGCGGCAATACCCGCTTCCCCTGTACTTTTGACCTGGACCTCTTTTGCACCCAAATTGAGCAGTGACCCTTTAAGCATGACTTGAAAGGGCTTCTGATCATCAATCAGTAGCACACGCTTGTTATTGAGCTCCAGAGTTTTATCCATTCTTGTGGCAGGCACCTTTAATTAATCACTTAGCAACAGCATACTGTCTAAATACAACAATGTTAAGCAGCAACAGGATGATATATGCAAGCTTTACAACTGTCTGAAGGAAAAGTGCACTGGTCTGAAGTGCAGCCATTACCACAGCCTGCCGGTAATGAGGTTACTGTCAAAGTGTCGAGCGTCGGTGTGAACCGAGCGGACTTAATGCAGATAGCAGGCAAATATCCACCGCCTCCGGGGGCATCTGACATACCTGGTTTAGAGGTCTCAGGCATTGTCGCAGAGGTTGGCAGCAGTGTGAGTAGTCTGCAAAAAGGGCAACGGGTTGCTGCTTTGTTGGCCGGCGGAGGTTTTGCTGAATACGTTAATGTGCCAGCTGAACAAGTGCTCTTGGTACCTGGTAACTGGACGGATGAAATGGCCGCAGGTTGGCTGGAAACCTTCGCTACGGCCTATTTAAATGTCTTTATGCTGGCAAATCTGCAACCGAAGGAGTCGGTTATGACACACGCCGGGGCAAGTGGTGTCGGGTCGTCGCTTATCCAATTATGCAGAGAAAGCGGCAATCCAATAACAGCTGTTGTTGGCAGTTCTGATAAAGAGATCTTTTGTAAAGAACTTGGCGCCACGGACACTATTAATCGTTACCAGCAGGACATTATTGAAACCATGAAGGATATTGGCGGTGTCGATGTGGTGCTGAATCCAGTAGCAGGCGACTCCATCGGAAAAGATCAGCACTATTTAAACCAAGACGGTCGTATCATTCTTATTGGTTTGATGGGGGCGCGCGAAGGCACGGTTGATTTTGGGCGTATGCTTATGAAGCGGCAACGCATCATAGGCTCTACGCTGCGTTCCTTAGCGCCAGAGCGCAAAGGTGAAATACTGACACAAATGTGGCAGCAGTTTGGCCCTCAGTTTACGAGTGGTGCAATACAGCCAGTTATTGATAAAACGTTTGAGCAGACGGACATTCAGCAAGCACTTGATTATGTTGCTGCGAATAAAACACAAGGAAAAGTTGTCGTGAAAATTGACCGGTAAGTCGGGAGAGATGAAAAGTGGTGGAGGGGGCAGGATTCGAACCTGCGAAGGCTGAGCCGTCAGATTTACAGTCTGATCCCTTTGGCCACTCGGGAACCCCTCCACTTAAGAGGCGCGTATAATAACAGCCAGAGCTGAGCTGTAAAGAGAAAACTTAAACTTTCCTGACTTTGGACGATAACAAGAATATCTCAGGTTATTTTCTAAGGTCAGTATGAGCCAAGTTCAGTCGGTTCAGCACAGAGCATCGGACATTTTTGAGCAACACGCGAGTGAAGCCGTTAATCACGGCTTCGCCGGCGAGTTTGCTTATTGGGTGTCGGTGTTGGGTGCTGCCCCGGTCATTGAGGATAGCCAATACGACCAAACAAACTGGCAACGAACCATTGGTGCTGCCCGAGCTCGTCCTTTAGAGCCGACTGAAAACACGGTTTTAGCCAGCGGTATCTATAAGTCAGTCAGCCAACTGTCTGACTTTAAGCTTCAGGATGCCACACACCCTCAGCCGCTTGTGCCGGACGCAAGCCCTGACCGCTTGCCTATTGAGTTGCTTCATAATTTAGATTGGCGTGTGCGACAGCGCATTGAAAAGAAAAAGTCAAAGCAAGAAGAATCAGAGCTGAACGATTATCGAAAGCGCGGGCCGGCTGGACTGTACGATGTTCTGCAAAAGTTGGGCGTTACGCACTAAGCATTTCATCGTTTCTCTACTTCGGGCATAATGACTTTGATGTTTCGCAACCAATAGTCTTGCAGCCACATGAAGCAACTACCTCCAGAAGACGAAGAGCGTATTGATGCGTTTACTGAGCATTTATGGCTGCATCATGGCGCGAGTGAAAACACCCAGGCGGCTTACCGTAGTG
Source organism: Idiomarina sp. 29L (assembly GCF_004123135.1). Taxonomy (NCBI): domain Bacteria; kingdom Pseudomonadati; phylum Pseudomonadota; class Gammaproteobacteria; order Alteromonadales; family Idiomarinaceae; genus Idiomarina; species Idiomarina sp. 29L. The sequence goes on from NZ_SDJS01000001.1 coordinate 377,360, forward strand.
ACTTACGCCGATTCTGTGAGTACCTGCTTCCCAAAAAAACGACGCTACTTGATGTTGATGAATTAACCCTTCAAGACTACTTGCTGTGGCGCCGCACTCAGGGACTATCGCCTCGCAGTACTTCTCGTTTTCTAAGCTCGGCAAAGAAATTCTTTCAGTTCGCAGTAAAGCAGCAATGGGTATCGCATAACCCTACCGCTAAGTTAAAACGCCCAAAGCTTCCACAGAGTATTCCGCATTCATTAAGCGAGGCAGACGTTGAAAACTTATTGCAGGCACCGGAAGTTGATACTGCTATAGGTCTTCGCGATCGCACGATGCTGGAAGTGTTGTATGCAACCGGTTTGCGTGTCACTGAATTGGTTCGCTTACAATATGATCAGGTAAGCCGACAGCAAGGTTTGGTGCGGGTGGTTGGTAAAGGCGATAAAGAGCGACTGGTTCCGTTAGGCGAAGAAGCGTTGGAATGGCTGGAGCGCTATTTAAAACACGGTCGCACCGAACTGACAGACAAGCAAAGCCCCTGGGTGTTTGTGACTAAGCGAGGCTCATTATTGACTCGTCAAGCGTTTTGGTATCGGTTACGACATTACGCAGAAACCGCAGGCATATACGCTCATTTATCGCCACATACGTTACGTCATGCGTTCGCCACTCACTTACTGAACCATGGCGCCGACTTAAGGGTCTTACAGTTGCTATTAGGACACAGTGACTTGTCGACGACCCAAATCTACACGCAAGTTGCAAGAGAGCGCCTGCAAGCCTTACACGCACAGCACCACCCGCGTGGGTAATTGCATTTTGAGCGGTAACAGGGTAGGGTTCGGTCATCCATAATAAGAGGTATTTATGCAGTACTTGACGTCGTTATTGGCAATATTTGCGATCAGTTATTCGCTGTTTTTAACACCAGTGTTCGCTGACGAACTGGACACTCGCTATTTAAATAGAATTGGTATTGAAGTGATTTCGACCGAGCCGGGTGAAATCGACGGTTATGTTCGGGCGGTAACCAATCAGGGAATGTTCTATATTTCTAAAGACGGCAAAAGGCTTCTTAGCGGTAATGTGTTCGATATCACCCAGGCAGAGCCAGAGAACCTGACGGAGCAGGGCATGGCGTCGATTCGAAAAGAAAGGCTGAAGGACTTCATCGACGACATGATTGTCTATGAAGCGGATGACGAAAAATATAAAGTGACGGTATTTACCGACACAACGTGTAGCTACTGTCAGAGGCTTCATGAAAACCTCGACAGTTACTTAAACGCGGGTATCACGGTTCGATATTTGGCGTTTCCTCGTGGGGGCTTGGACAGTAAAGGCGGTCAGGAACTGCAAGCGGTTTGGTGCGCAGACGACAAAAAGGCTGCAATAAGTGCTTTTAAAGACGAAGAAAGCTACCGTGGCAATAGCTCATGTAATAACCCGGTTGAAGCGCATTATGCTTTGGGTAAGTCGTTTGGTGTCACCGGGACGCCAGCAATTATTTTACCCGATGGCCGTTTAATTCCAGGTGCCGTGCCCGCCCGTCGCCTGTTGTCTGAATTAAGAAAGTAGTTCAGCAGTTACAATGACAGATTACACAATACGCCGTTACTCAACGGTCAGTGACGAGTTTCTGCCGCACAATGTGCCGCCATTGCTGCGGCAAATTTATGCACGCCGCGGTGTCAGTAACGAACAAGAACTTTCTCTTAAAGCTGCCGGGCTCACGCACTTTTCAAGTTTAAAAGGTATTGATTCTGCGGTTAATATCTTAGCAGATGCACTTGAAAAACAGTCACCTGTTTGTATTTGCGGCGACTTTGATGCTGACGGTGCGACCAGTTCAGCGCTTATGGTGTCGGCCCTAACTGCTTTTGGTTTCGCGCACGTTGGGTATCGTGTTCCCAATCGAATGACTGACGGCTATGGGTTGTCGGTATCTATGGTGGAAGAACTCGCCGCTAAAGACATTAAAGTTATTGTCACCGTTGATAATGGCATAGCGGCTCACGAGGCCATTGAACGGGCCAATGAACTGAATATGAAAGTGATTGTTACCGATCACCATTTACCCGCGCAGACTCTGCCTAATGCAGACGCTATTGTGAATCCAAATCAGCCCGACTGCTCGTTTCCCAGCAAAAACTTAGCCGGCGTTGGCGTTGCCTTTTATGTACTGCTGGCGTTGCGCGCCCATTTAAGAGAGAAACAGCCGACGCCAAATTTAGCAGATTGGCTCGATTTGGTGGCGCTAGGGACCGTGGCAGATGTTGTGCCTCTGGACTACAACAACCGGATTTTGGTCCATCAGGGGCTTGCACGAATAAAGCAGGGTCTTTGCCGTCCGGGCATTCAGGCACTGCTGGACGTATCTAATCGCAATGCCGCGCAGCTTAATGCCAGTGATTTGGGTTTCGCGTTGGCACCTAGAATTAATGCGGCAGGGCGGCTGGATGACATAAGCTTGGGGATTGAGTGTCTCTTGGCAGAAAAGGAGCACGCACAGCGGCTGGCGCAGCAGCTGAACGAGCTTAATCTGCAGCGCAGAAATATTGAATCCGATATGCGGGAGCACGCTGAGGCTGTCGTTGCAAAATTGCAGTTCGATACTGGCCAGGTTCCTGACTTAGTGACCTTGTACCAGCCCGACTGGCATTCTGGCGTTATCGGTATTGTTGCCGGCCGAGTGAAAGAGCAGGTAAATCGTCCGGTTATTGCGCTGGCGCATGAAGATGATGAAGTATTGAAAGGTTCTGCACGTTCTGTCAGTGGTTTGCATATGCGAGATTTGCTTGAGCGCATACATACGCTTGAACCTAATATTATGGAACGCTTTGGTGGTCACGCGATGGCAGCAGGTTTAACCTTAAAGAAAAGCAATTTAGAGCGGTTTTCGGAGCTAGCTCAACAAGTTGCCGGGGAGTGGCTGACGGAAGAGCAAAAGCAGCGTGTTTATTGGTCTGATGGAGAACTCACTTTATCAGAATTGTCGATAAACAATGTTGATATGTTGCAAAATGCTGGTCCCTGGGGGCAGCATTTCCCGGAGCCTATGTTCGACGGAGAGTTTGAAATAGTTGACCAGCGTATTGTTGGTGAGAAGCACTTAAAATGTGTGCTTAGGCACCCCCAGGGCGATGTGTTAGATGCGATTGCATTTAATGTCGATACCAACAAATGGCCGAATAATAGTGTCCAGCGCGTTGAGTTGTTATACAAGCCGCAATTAAATCACTTTCGTGGTAAAACTTCTGTGCAGTTGCTGGTAGAGCAAATTCGCGCAATACGTTAAACTACGCCCCTTTCAAAATTCAAAGAATTAGGTAGTCGAATGTTTGAGACCAACGCAACCTACAACAACATAAAAGAAATGCGTGAGCGTAGTGATGCGCTTAGGGGGTATCTTTGACTATGATGCTAAAGTAGAGCGTCTGGAAGAAGTTACCCGTGAAATGGAGCAGCCCGATGTCTGGGATGATCCGCAAAAAGCGCAAGCTCTGGGAAAAGAGCGAGCCAGTCTTGAACAAGTCGTTGAAACGTTAGATAAGTTACAGCAAGGCCTAGATGACGTAGAAGGTCTAGTTGACCTGGCGGTAGAGGCCGAAGACGAAGACACTTTCAACGAAGCCCAGGATGAATTGTCTGGCCTGTTAAAGCAGTTGGAAACGTTGGAATTCCGCCGGATGTTCTCAAAAGACAATGACAGTGCCGACTGCTATCTGGATATACAGTCAGGCTCTGGTGGCACTGAGGCTCAGGATTGGGCCAATATGTTATTGCGGATGTATCTGCGTTGGGCCGAAGCACATGACTTTAAAGCCGAAATTACCGAGCTGTCAGAAGGTGATGTAGCCGGTATAAAATCAGCAACAGTGCGAGTTGCGGGTGAATATGCTTATGGTTGGCTGCGTACCGAAACCGGTGTGCACCGTTTAGTTCGCAAGTCTCCGTTTGACTCGGGGAACCGTCGCCATACATCGTTCGCATCGGTATTCGTTTATCCAGAAGTAGATGACGACATCGATATTGAAATTGATCCTTCAGACTTGCGTGTGGATACTTACCGTGCTTCGGGCGCGGGTGGTCAGCACGTCAACCGGACAGATTCTGCGGTTCGCATTACTCACGAGCCGACCGGCATTGTGGTGCAGTGTCAAAGTGACCGTTCGCAGCACAAAAACCGTGACTCAGCCATGAAGCAGTTAAAAGCGAAGCTTTATGAGTTTGAGTTACAGAAGCAGAATGAAGAAAAACAAGCGCTGGAAGACTCAAAAGCGGACATCGGCTGGGGCAGCCAAATCCGTTCGTACGTATTAGATGACGCGCGTATTAAAGATTTACGCACTGGCGTTGAAAACCGCAATACGCAAGCTGTATTAGACGGCGCTTTAGACCCATTTATTGAAGCCAGCTTAAAAAGCGGGCTATAAGTTTAATTTAAGTATCCCGACAGAGGAAAATCGATAATGACTGATAAATCGCAAGCACCCGAAGTAGATGTAAACGAACAGATCGCGCAACGAAAGGCGAAACTGTCGGCGCTTCGCGATAAGGGCATCGCATTCCCGAACGATTTCCGTCGGGACTCGCTGGCAGCTGATTTGCACGCAGACTACGATAATGTCAGTAAAGAAGAACTGGCAGAGAAGGGTATTCGCGTTAAGGTTGCCGGCCGTATGATGACCCGCCGTATCATGGGTAAAGCGAGCTTTGCCACCATTCAGGACATGAGTGGAAAAATTCAATTGTACGTTGCGCGTGACAACTTGGCGGAAGGTTTTTATAACAGCGAATTTAAGAAATGGGACTTAGGCGACATTATTGGTGCGTCAGGTACGCTGTTTATTACTGGTACCGGCGAGTTGAGTGTTCAAGTTGATGACGTTCGCTTGCTGACCAAAGCCTTGCGCCCGTTACCTGATAAGTTCCATGGTTTGGCAGATCAGGAAACGCGCTATCGCCAGCGTTATTTGGACCTGATTACCAACGATGAGTCGCGTAATACTTTTGTCGTGCGCTCTCAGGTGATTGAATACATTCGTCGTTTCTTAAGTGAACGCCAGTTCCTAGAAGTGGAAACGCCAATGATGCAGGCCATTCCAGGTGGTGCGTCGGCACGCCCATTCAGTACACATCATAATGCGTTGGATATGGAACTGTTCCTGCGTATCGCGCCAGAGCTTTACTTGAAGCGCTTGGTCGTTGGTGGCTTTGAGAAGGTGTTTGAAATTAACCGAAACTTCCGTAATGAAGGACTGTCGACACGCCATAACCCAGAATTCACAATGCTGGAGTTCTACTGGGGTTATGCTGACTACCATGATCTTATGGACTTAACGGAACAAATGCTTCGAGGTGCAGCCGAAGCGGTTCTTGGTTCTGCTCAGTTTACCAGTCAAGGCGTAGACTACGACTTTGGTAAGCCGTTTGAGCGTATGACCGTACTGGAAGCTATTTTGAAGTACATGCCGGAAGTAAAGGAAGAGCAACTGAAACACATGGATAGCGCGGTAGAAATTGCTGAGCAAGTCGGTGTGAATGTCCAGTCTTCATGGGGTTTGGGTAAGGTACAAATCGAAATTTTCGAAACGGTTGCTGAACACCGTTTAATTCAGCCAACCTTTATTACAGCTTACCCGGCAGAAGTATCACCACTGGCGCGCCGAAATGACGAAGACCCGTTTGTGACCGATCGCTTTGAGTTCTTTGCTGGCGGCCGTGAATTAGCGAACGGTTTCTCTGAGCTTAATGACGCAGAAGATCAGGCTCAGCGTTTTCGGGAACAGGTTGAGCAAAAAGAAGCAGGTGACGATGAAGCAATGTTCTACGACGAAGACTACGTGACGGCGTTAGAGCATGGTATGCCGCCAACGGCCGGTGAAGGTATCGGTATTGATCGCTTAGTTATGTTGTTGACGGACTCAGCGTCTATTCGTGACGTACTGCTGTTCCCACACATGCGTCCCAAAGCAGACTAAGCAATCGCTTAGAAATTGCTCAGAAAACGCATTAGCTGCTATAGTCAGTTAATGCGTTTTTTTATGGGCGGCTTTTATGTACTATTCTGAATTCTCTACCCCGCTGGGCACTATGTATGCGGTTGCCGATAGTCAACATATCCTTGGTTTGTATTATCAGGGGCAAAAATACTGCCCGGATATGAGTCAATATCAATACGAACCAGAGCAGTGGTTATTAGAAGCTGCAACGAGGCAGATTCAACGTTACTTTTCAGACCCCTGTTTCGAGTTCGATCTTCCTCTAAACCCCAACGTTACCTCGTTTCAAAAGAGCGTCTTAGAGGTGCTTCGACAAATTCCCGCAGGTGAAACGTTAAGTTACCAACAAGTGGCTAACAGACTTGGTAAACCTACGGCAACCCGAGCGGTGGCCAGTGCTATTGCAAAAAACCCGGTTATTATCGTTATTCCCTGTCATCGAATTATTGGACAGGATGGCTCATTGAGAGGCTTTGCGGCGGGACTGGAGCGTAAGCGACAATTGCTGGTTCGAGAAAAAGGTAGTAGTAGGGCTGCTGCCTAAAACGAAAAAGCCCGACTTCTCAGCCGGGCTTTCATAAAACAGATTCAGCGACTTAGTGGTCTTCGCCGTCTGTGTGCACGTGACCGTGCTCAAGTTCTTGCTCAGTTGCGTCGCGTACTTCAACAACTTCTACGTCAAAGTTCAGGTTAACGCCTGCTAGTGGATGGTTACCGTCTACAGTCACTTCGTCGTCTTTTACGTCAACGATAACAACAGACTGCTCGCCTTGGTCGGTGCTTGCGCGGAACTGCATACCAGGTTGAACTTCGTTGTCGCCGAATAAGTTACGTGGAACAGTTTGGATTAAACCGTCGTGACGCTCGCCGTACGCTTCTTCTGGTTTAACTTCAGCAGTGAAGCTATCGCCAGTCGCTTTGCCTTCCAGTGCATTTTCAAGACCAGGAATTAGCATTCCGCGGCCGTGAATAAAGCTAAGCGGGTTGCCTTCTTTAGACTGGTCTAGGGTCTGGCCATCTTCTGTTTTCACAGTGTAATGGATAGCCACGACTTTGTTCTGTGCAATGGTTTCGCTCATAAAAATTAACCTAATTGATAAGGCAGTGAGTGTATTTCCAGTAGACTTGCGTCGTCACCCTGAACTCGAATAGCGGTGTCAGCGTCAATATCGCTGGGTAAAACCGCTAGTAAGTCCGTTTGTGTGTCGGTGCGGTCCACTGCCATAATGACCGTACCTGCACGACGCCAGTTTTCACCAATGGCTTTCTCTAATTGTTGTCCCGGCTCCACAGCTTGCGCCACTTTGCCTGACAATCGAAAGAGTGCCCGTTTCTGTTTGCCCAAGTATTTCATTCGGGCAATAGTCTCCTGGCCGATATAACATCCTTTGTCGAAACTGACTCCGTCCCACGCTTGTATGTTCAACATTTGCGGCACAAACGCTTGACTGTTCTCTACTGTCAATTGTGGACGGACTCGTTCAATTTCCAACGCATCCCAAAAGGGCTGCGGATAGTCCGTAGATATTGCTTGTCGACTTAGCACAATAAATTGATCAGGTTGTTGACCAACTTGCAATGTCAGACTGTCAGCAGGCAAAGCGTCTTTTGCCTTATTGCCTATAAAGCCGGCGACGTGCCAATCGTTGCTAACATCCTCAATGTCGACTTTACTAAACACACCGTACTTTTTGAATTGCGCTAAAGAGCCCTCAAGAGCGCTTTTGTGCATGACAAAAAATACAGTGTCGTCATGTCGAAGCAACCAAAAGTTACTGAATGCTTTCCCCGTAGGGTCGCAGTGTGCGCCATATAACCAATCTTCCTGGTCGAGTTTGCGCACATCACATGTCAGCTGTCCTTGTAAAAAGCTGTCAGTGTCTTCGCCAGAAACCGACAGGATACCATAGTCCGTTAGTTCAACGGAAAGGCAATCCTCATTCGAATCCATTAAAGCTTGTTTTAACTCGACCACAATGACTCCTTATTGGATAGCTTACATGCTAATATTAGGGCACTGATTGAAATTACAAGGGCAATTGCTGCGGAGATTTTATGTTCCCGAAACAGTCTGAAGAAGTTTTAAAGGACAAGCGTCGTTTAATATGGGCCTGCCGCCGGGGCATGCTAGAGCTTGACGTGCTTTTTGAACCTTTTGTGAAAGAAGCTTACGACGAGCTCAGTGAAGAACAAAAAGCGGTATTCCGCCGTTTAGTGACCTGTGATGATCCCGATTTATTCGCTTGGTTTATGGGGCACAAAGAATGCCCTGATGAAGAATTAAAAGGGATGGTCGACTTTATGTTGTCACGCGTAAAGGTCTAAGCGCTGGACTTTTACTTACTCAACCGACCTCAAGAACCGCTGTCCGGAACGTTCTGTGGGCGTCATTGGTGGTGGCAGGGCATTGCCTGCAAATTGTTTGGCAAACCACTGGTCGTTGGAAATATATTGGTTTTATTGCCCTTAGAGTCATTAACTGACTCCGGCGTTAATGTGAAATCGTGGGTGTGGATTTGGTGGTTTCGACTGCCGCCTGAGCAACAAGCACAGCTCAGACGGCAACTGTCACAACTAACCTAGTGATTTTTTAACGTGTTAGGTGTTAAGACTGTAGGCTCTGCTTTTTCTAGAGTGTCTGGATAGTCTAACGTGTAATGTAAGCCGCGGCTTTCTTTTCGCTCTAAAGCGCACCGGACAATTAGCTCGGCCACTTGAACTAAGTTTCGCAGTTCCAGTAAATTATTACTGACTCGGAAGTTCGCATAATACTCGTGAATTTCTCGTTGCAGCAACTCAATTCTATGCAGAGCACGCTCCAAACGTTTTGTAGTACGCACAATACCAACATAGTCCCACATAAATAGACGCAGTTCGTGCCAGTTATGTTGAATTACAACCTCTTCGTCTGAGTTGCTTACCTGGCTTTCATCCCACTTGGGCAGGTGCGTTTGTGGTTTCTCTGACGACTGCTGAGATAAAATATCCTTCGCTGCAGCTCGGGCAAACACAAGACACTCCAACAACGAGTTACTGGCCATTCGGTTAGCGCCATGTAAACCTGTACAAGCCACCTCTCCAACGGCATATAAATTGGGCACATCCGTTTTGGCATTTAAGTCCGTACGCACACCACCGCAGGTGTAATGCGCCGCCGGCACGACAGGAATCGGCTCACGACTCATATCAATGCCTAGTGACAAGCATTTGTCCATAATGGTGGGAAAGTGCTGCTCGATAAACGCTTTGGGCTTGTGCGAAATATCAAGAAACATACAGTCCGCGCCCAAACGCTTCATTTCATAGTCAATAGCGCGTGCAACAACGTCACGAGGCGCTAATTCGGCTAGTTCATGAAAGTCTGGCATAAAGCGGGAGCCGTCAGGGCGCTTTAAGACAGCACCTTCACCACGGAGTGCTTCTGTTAACAAAAAGCTTTGCGCATTTGGGTGAAACAAGCAGGTAGGATGGAACTGATTAAATTCCATATTAGCGACACTGCAGCCTGCGCGCCAAGCCATCGCAATGCCGTCACCACTGGCGATATCCGGATTACTGGTGTACTGATAGACTTTACTGGCTCCGCCGGTCGCTAAAACCACAAAATTTGCGGCAATCGTTTCTACCTGCTCTTCCATGCGGTTCCAAATATAGGCGCCATAGCAGCCAGGCTCCGCACCAATACGCTGTCCGGTAATTAAATCGACGGCGTTATAGCGCTCTAATACAGTAATGTTGGGGTGTTTAAGAACCTGCTCTTGCAATGTAGTTTGCACAGCGCGACCGGTCGCATCAGCCGCATGTAAGATACGCCGGTGACTGTGTCCGCCTTCGCGGTTCAAGTGGTACGTCGGCGATTTACCGTTACTTTTAACCTTGTCGAAGCCCACGCCAGCATCAATCAGCCATTGTAGACTGGCGCGTGCATTTTCTGTGGTAAACTTAACTGCTTCTGGGTCACAAAGACCGGCACCCGCTATAAGGGTGTCCTCAATATGGCTTTCAACGCTGTCGTTTTTATCAAATACAGCAGCAATACCGCCTTGAGCATAAAATGTTGAGCCCTCGGTAAGGGCGCTTTTACTTAATACTGTGACTTTTAACGTGTCGGCAAGTAGCAGGGCGGAGGTTAAGCCTGCGGCTCCTGAGCCAACAACCAGCACATCGCATTGATAATTTGCTGCAGGTTCCATAAAGTACTCATTAAGAATTTTGGATGATTTTACGCATTTGCTGAAATATTTGCGAACTTTTTACAAGCGGCTTGGTCACAGTCTGTACAAACAGGACGGGCCGCCAGTTCCAGCAGTTCCTGGGTAAAGGGAGAACAGGCTCGGATGAGCGAACAGGTGAATGACCAACAACTGGTCAAAAAAGTACAACAAGGTGATAATCGGGCTTTTGATCTGTTGGTAAAGAAGTATCAGCACAAAGTCATGAGTTTGATATCCAGGTACGTAAAGCAACCCGGAGACGTTGCAGATGTCGCGCAAGAAGCGTTTATTAAAGCGTATCGCGCACTGCCCAACTTCCGTGGGGACAGCGCATTTTATACTTGGTTGTATCGAATAGCGGTTAATACGGCGAAGAACCATTTAGTTTCACAAGGTCGGAAGCCGCCCGCATCAGACATTGATGCCGAAGACGCTGAATACTACGAAGGCGCCGGAGCGCTGAAAGACGGTGCATCACCAGAAAGCCATATGCTGACTGATGAAATCAGAAATGTGGTGATAAAAACCATTGAGGGACTGCCAGATGATTTGAGGCAGGCCATTACGTTAAGAGAAATTGAGGGGCTTGGTTACGAAGAAATCGCGTTAGAAATGGACTGCCCAATAGGTACGGTTCGTTCTCGTATTTTTCGTGCCCGAGAGGCCATAGATAACCAACTGAGACCGTTGCTGGAACGGTAAATTGAAGAGGGGCTTATGTCTCGAAAACTATCAGAAGTTACATCAGCTTTGTTTGACAGTCAGGACGTCGACGCAAAAGAGCTTGATGATGTATTAAATGATGAGCAGTCGACTCAAACGTGGCATCGTTATAGTGTTGCACGAGCTGCTTTGAAAAATGAATTAGATTCAAGCGTGGAGCTGGATATCAGCCAACGTGTAAGTGCAGCTATTGAAAACGAAAGTTCGAATGTTATAAAACCCGGTTTTGGTCAATCGAAAAGTCAAAGTAAAGCAGCATCAAAATGGTTCCAGCCGTTGGCAAAGGTAGCTGTTGCGGCTAGTGTTGCCGTTGTTGCGGTAATGACAGTTCAAGTTTATCAACAGCCAGTAACTGCCGACGGTGTCAGTGCGGAGCCTGCATTGTTGACTAATCCTATTGGTGGTCGTGAACCGGTTAGTCTGAATCACGTTGAACCAATGTCACAAGTCAGTGATCAGCAGCGTCGTCGTCAGGTGCAGTCGTATTTAATCGATCATCAGCAGCAATTAATGCTGCAGCAAAAAGAAAGCGATGAGAAAAAAGAGCAGGAGCTCAACAAAGGTAATTAATTCCATGATAACTCGGTTGTACCAGTCACTGATAGCCGCTACTGCCATTGTATTTATGTCGGTCGCAAGTGCTCAGGAAACGCAAAAGGAACTTGACGGTGAGGGCTGGTTTGACCGTATGTCACAAGCGCTGACAACCCTCAATTTTGAAGCCTCTTTAGTGCATGTTCATGGTCATCAGATAGAACCCTATCAGTGGTTCCAGTCTGCTAATTCGCCGCAAAGTCAGGAGCTGCTCATTCGCATGAATGGCCCTGATTTTCGTATTTTAAGGCAAGGTGATCGTGTTGCCCATTTTCATACTTCGGCGAGTAATTACTCATTAATTGCTGACTCAGTTTCTGTCATCCTTCCGGAAGCGTTCACTAAGCCTTTTGCGAATTTAAAAGACACCTATCAGGTAAGTATCGGTGGTGGTGCTCGAGTATTAGGTCGAAACGCTCAGCATCTGCGAGTGATTAGTCGGGACAACCAACGTTACAGCTATTCACTTTGGGTCGACAGAGCGTCAGGCATGCTATTAAAAATGATCATGCATGATCAGCGTGGTGATATTGTTGAACAAATGCAGCTGACCAGCTTGTCTATTCGTCAGGATTCGCCTGGCGTTTTAAAAGAAATTACTAACTTGGAAATGCCGCCGTTACTAAGCGACATTCGCATATTGAACAAACCTGGCTTTTCCGTTAAACCCAGTTGGCAACCGCAAGGTTTTGAACTGGTGAATAAACAAAGTCATCATCTTGTTTCGGAGTCGACATTGGTTGACCATTATTTGTATTCGGACGGCTTAACTGAATACTCTGTGTATATTGCGAGGCTGACCGAAGATATGGAAACGGATGTGGCGCTGTCTTCCTCACAAACTCTGTTCACAATGCGTTATAATGACTATTTAATTACCGTCGTCGGGCAGGTGCCGCTTAGCATCGCTCAGCGAATAGCGCAAGAAGTGAAGTAATGAAAGAACTGGCAGAAGTGGTTGTCATCGACGGCAATCGGGTGACTGTAACTACGCAATTAAAAACCGCTTGTTCAGGCTGCGCACAAGTATCGACTTGCGGTGCGGGTATCCTTAGTAAAGTGTTTGCTGACCGAAATGCTCAATTCCATGTGGTGACAGACGAGCATGTTGCTGTTGGTGATCGAGTAGAACTCGATGTGCCGGAGCAAGCCGTTACTCAGTTCGCACTCATGTTATATGGTTTACCTATTGTCACTTTATTGGTTATTGCCATCGCGCTACAAAGCGCTGGGGCTGTTCATGAAGGCATTACCATTTTATTGTCCTTTGCGGGCTTCGCATTAACGTTTTTAGGCTTGCGGGCTTGGTTTCGGCGCAGAGACATTAAAATAAACCAGTTGGTACGAATAAAAACCGTATAACGTGGCTTTTTCAATTCTCACCAAATAAACCATAAAAACCTTTGTTCTTGCGCCTAACATGAGTATGATCGGGGCTAATTTTTGAAACTCAGAATTTAAGTTTTACAGAGGTATCATCAATGCCGGATAAGGCGTTCAAGCAAAGTAATATTCGCAACTTTTCTATTATCGCTCATATCGACCACGGAAAGTCCACACTATCTGACCGGCTTATACAGCATTGTGGCGGTCTGACAGACCGCGAAATGGCGGAGCAGGTCCTCGATTCCATGGACTTAGAGCGTGAGCGCGGTATTACTATCAAGGCGCAAAGCGTAACGCTTTATTACACGGCAAAGGATGGTGAAACCTATCAGTTAAACTTCATCGATACCCCCGGGCACGTTGACTTCTCTTACGAAGTATCTCGCTCATTGGCTGGCTGCGAGGGGGCGCTGTTGGTCGTTGATGCGGCGCAGGGCGTTGAGGCACAAACCTTAGCGAACTGTTATACCGCTATTGAGATGGATCTGGAAGTGGTTCCGGTTCTGAACAAAATTGACTTGCCGCAGGCCGATCCAATGGCCGTGGCGCAGGAAATTGAAGAAATTGTCGGCATTGAAGCGGTTGATGCGGTTCAGTGTTCCGCGAAAACCGGCATTGGCATTGATGACGTTTTAGAGCGCATTGTGCGTCAAATACCACCACCGCAAGGCAGTGAAGAAGAGCCGCTACAGGCACTTATCATTGATTCTTGGTTCGATAATTACCAAGGGGTTGTTTCCTTGGTTCGTGTACGTAACGGCACACTTCGAGCGGGTGAAAAAATGACCGTGATGTCCACGGGTCAGTCGTTCCAGATTGATAAAGTCGGTTATTTTGATCCCAAGCCTCACGAAACCGGCGTTTTACATACCGGTGAGGTAGGCTACGTTATTGCGGGTATTAAAGATATTTTAGGCGCACCGGTCGGTGATACTCTGACGAACACTCGAGCGCCAGCCAAAGAGCCTGTGCCAGGCTTCCAAAAAGTGAAGCCACAGGTCTACGCCGGTATGTTCCCAATTAGCTCTGACGACTATGAAGCATTCCGCGATGCGTTGGGTAAGTTGGCGTTGAATGACGCATCGTTATTCTATGAGCCTGAAAACTCGGCCGCGCTTGGTTTTGGCTTCCGTTGTGGCTTTCTCGGTATGTTGCACATGGAAATTATCCAGGAGCGACTGGAGCGAGAGTACAACATCGATCTTATTACGACGGCGCCAACCGTTGTGTATGAAGTTGAGAAAACCGATGGCTCGATTGTCAAAGTCGACAACCCCGTAAACCTACCTCCTGTTAATGATATTGAAACCATCTACGAGCCGATTGTGGAAGCCAGCATACTGGTACCACAGGAGTTCTTAGGTAACGTTATTACACTCTGTGTTGATAAACGGGGTGTTCAAACCGGCATGACGTATCACGGTAAACAAGTGTCTGTGACCTACGAAATTCCGATGGCGGAAGTGGTGATGGACTTTTTCGACCGTTTGAAATCCTGCAGCCGTGGTTATGCATCTCTCGATTATCAGTTCAAAAAATTTGAACCTGCGGACATGGTTAGGGTCGATATATTGATTAATGGTGACCGAGTGGATGCACTGGCAATGATAACGCACCGCGATCACGCAGAGGGGCGTGGACGTCTGTTGGTGGATAAAATGCGCGAGCTTATTCCACGACAAATGTTTGATATTGCTATTCAGGCAACCATTGGCAACCATGTTATTGCGCGTTCTACGGTAAAACAGCTGCGTAAAAACGTAACTGCGAAATGTTACGGTGGTGACATAAGCCGTAAGAAGAAACTATTACAAAAACAAAAAGAAGGTAAAAAACGCATGAAGAACCTGGGTAATGTTGAAGTACCTCAGGAAGCCTTCCTTGCGGTTTTAAAAGTAGGCAAATAGGAAATGGCCAATTATTTTTCATTAATTTTAACGGTAGTCACTATCGTATCGGGGCTGCTTTGGCTATACGATGCGAAGTTTTTAAAACCTAAACGTCAGGCAATAGTTGCTGAGGTTGAAAAGAAGACCACAAGTCCGCTGACAGAAGAGCAAGTAGAGCAGTTAGCACCGCAACCCAAATTAATGGAGCTGGGGCAGTCGATATTTCCGGTCATAGCCTTGGTGTTGGTGGTAAGAACGCTGTTGTATGAACCGTTCCAAATTCCCTCAGGCTCCAT
This sequence comes from Idiomarina sp. 29L, assembly GCF_004123135.1. Classification (NCBI taxonomy): domain Bacteria; kingdom Pseudomonadati; phylum Pseudomonadota; class Gammaproteobacteria; order Alteromonadales; family Idiomarinaceae; genus Idiomarina; species Idiomarina sp. 29L. Next base: position 392,452 of record NZ_SDJS01000001.1, read on the forward strand.
GATGCCGACGCTTCTGCGTGGCGATTTTATTTTGGTGCAAAAATTTGATTACGGTATCAAGGAGCCACTATTTCAAAACACCGTCATAGAGACGACTGAACCTGAGCGTGGTGATATAGCTGTATTTAAATATCCTGAAGAACCAAGCATTGACTACATTAAACGAGTTGTTGGTTTGCCGGGTGATCGCATTATTTACCGGAGTAAAACCTTATACATTCAACCTGCGTGTGAAGAGGGTCGTCGAGATTGTCCTGAAATGACCGTTATTCGAACGCAATTAAAAGACGATGGTGCTTACTTTTCCGGCTCTTCACCACTTAAAACCTACGAAGAACGCTTAGGTGAGGTTAAGCATGACATTTTAGTCGATCCTAGAGTCGCATCACGTCGAGCCTTTTTCTATGACCAACCAGGTACCCAACGAGATGAATGGGTTGTGCCGGAAGGGCAGTATTTTGTCATGGGTGATAATCGAGACAACTCACGTGACAGTCGTTATTGGGGATTCGTGGACGAAACCTTGTTGGTGGGTAAAGCGGTATTTATTTGGATGAGTTTTGAAATGGACCGCGGACAAGACAGTTGGTTGCCTTCGTGGGTGCCAACCGGTATTCGATTTGAAAGGCTAGGGAGTATCGAGTGAGTTTACCCAAACCACCGTTAACTGAACTGGAAAGCATTGTCGGGCATCAATTTCAAAAACAAGATGTGCTCAAACAAGCTCTCACGCACCGCAGTGCCTCATCAAACCATAACGAACGCCTGGAATTTCTGGGCGATTCTATTTTAGGCCTGGTAATAGCTGAAGCTTTATTCAAAAAATTTCCGAAAGTCGCTGAAGGTGACTTAAGCCGTATGCGCGCCGCTATTGTTTGTGGACGCTCTTTGGCTAAGCTTGGCAAAAAGATGGGTCTGGGGGACTTCCTGTCGTTAGGTCAGGGAGAACTAAAAAGTGGCGGCTATCGTCGGGAATCGATACTCGCCGATGCGGTAGAAGCCATTATTGGTGCTATCTATTTAGACAGTGATATGGATACGATTCGAGCCGTTATTCTTAAATGGTTTGAGCCACAGTTAAATGACATAAAGCCAGGCGTCAGCCAGAAAGATCCGAAAACACGTCTACAGGAATGGTTGCAGGCTAGACAGAAGCCTTTGCCGGAGTATGACGTTATCGCGACGCAAGGACAGGCACATAATCAACAATTTACGGTTCACTGTGTTATTGAGGGCTTAGAAGAGCCCTTCAAAGGCAGTGGAACCAGCCGTCGGAAGGCAGAACAAGCCGCCGCGACTTCAGCACTAGAACATTTACAGGAGCGTAAATGACGCTTGATATAGAACTCGACGACAACAAACACAGCGGCTTTGTCGCGATTGTTGGACGCCCGAATGTGGGTAAGTCGACGCTGATAAACCGCATACTCGGTCAAAAAATCAGCATTACCTCGAATAAGCCACAAACGACGCGCCATCGTATATTAGGCGTTGATACAGACGGTGACTGCCAGGCGGTCTACGTTGATACTCCCGGCATGCACATTGAAGAGCCACGGGCTATTAACCGGGTCATGAACCAAACGGCGTCCTCGGCGTTGAAAGACGTAGACTTAGTCTTGTTTGTTGTGGACAGCCTGAAGTGGCTGGAAGACGACAAAATGGTGCTGGAAAAAGTACAGCGCAGTAAAGCGCCGGTCGTATTGTTGGTCAATAAGGTTGATCAGGTTAAGAACAAAGAGAAGTTATTGCCGCATTTACAGTGGTTAAGCACACAACATAAGTTTGCAGAAATATTGCCGATATCAGCCACCCACGGCGACAATCTTGATGAGCTGCGAAAAATTGTGCGCGGCCATTTGCAGCCTGGCTTTCATTACTTCCCGGAAGACTATGTAACGGACCGCTCGGTACGCTTCATGACCGCAGAAATTGTGCGTGAAAAACTGATGCGGTTTACCGGTGATGAGTTGCCTTATGAAACGACGGTGGAAATTGAACAGTTCGGTCACTCGGAAAAAGGCACGACACATATTCATGCACTTATTCTGGTTGAGCGTGAAGCGCAAAAACGCATGATTATTGGTAAAGGCGGTGAGCGACTTAAGACCATTGGCACTGAAGCGCGCCGTGACTTAGAGCGCTTGCTTGACAACAAAGTGCTGCTCAAGCTTTGGGTGAAAGTGAAATCGGGTTGGTCTGATGACGAACGTGCTTTAAAAAGCTTAGGGTATCGCGAGGACTAAGGCGTGATTCAGCGAGCCTTAGTGTTGCATCGCTGGGACTTTCAGGAAACCAGTCTGCTGCTGGACGTGTTCACAGAACAAAACGGGCGCGTCCGTCTTATTGCTAAAGGGGCAAAGCGCCCTAAAAGCCCCTGGCGAGGCTTGGCTCAGCCTTTTGTTCCCTTAAAAATTGAATATAAAGGTCGTAGCGACTTAAAAACACTAACGTTACTTGAACAAGACACTCAATTAGTTAATACAAGACTCAATGGTAACGCGCTCTATAGTGGTTTCTATTTAAACGAGTTATTACAGCGTCTTCTGCCGAACGAAGCCGAAGCTCAAGAGTTGTTTCAACACTACTGGTCTGCAATTGCAGTATTGGCGGAGTCAAGCTATGTCGAGCCAGCGCTGCGACGTTTTGAGTGGCAGCTACTTGAACATTTGGGCGCAGCGTTTGACTGGCATCACGACGCAGATACCGGCCAACCGTTAAAAGAGCTTGAGTACTGTTATTTTGTGCCTGATCATGGATTAGTGTCGGCGCCTCGGTACAAAGGTGACAAAGCCTATGCTGTCAGCGATATTGAGCGTATCGCTAATTGGGATATTAATGACGAACACCGCTTAAAACAGTTAAAGTGGATAATGCGCGAAGCACTTCACGTGTACCTGGGCGATAAGCCACTGCGCAGCCGCGAACTGTTTCAGCAAAGAAGGAAGTAATCATGAGAGCACTACGCTTAGGGGTAAATATTGATCACGTTGCGACGTTACGCAATGCACGCGGTGTACTCTATCCAGACCCGATTGCTGCGGCCGGTATAGCTGAGCGAGCCGGCGCTGACGGTATTACTATTCACTTGCGTGAAGATCGCCGTCACATTACGGATCGCGATGTGGCGATGCTTAAGCAAACGTTAAATGTCCCCATGAACTTAGAAATGGCCGTGACCGATGAGATGCTGGAAATAGCCATAAAAACACAACCAACGTATAGCTGCTTAGTACCTGAGAAGCGCGAAGAGCTAACGACAGAAGGTGGTTTAGACGTTGCTGGTCAAGTCGAAAATATCGCTAATGCGACCAAGCGTTTAACGGATGCAGGCATTCAGGTGTCTTTGTTTATTGATGCTGATCGCACGCAAATTGATGCGGCAAAAGAAGCCGGGGCTCCTATAATTGAATTGCATACAGGCCAATACGCTGAAGCCGATACGGAAGAAGAGCAGAAGGAAGAATTGGCTCGCTTAATGGATGCGGCAGAGTACGCGTATTCTATTGGTTTGCAGGTTAATGCGGGTCATGGCCTTCACTACCACAACACATTCGACGTCGCCCAAATTCCGCAAATGGTCGAACTGAATATTGGTCACTCTATTATTGCCCGCGCAGTTTTAGATGGTCTGGATAAAGCTGTCCGCGATATGCGGGAAATACTTGATAAGGCAAGATAATGGCAATAGTAGGGCTGGGTACAGACATTATTGAAGTGTCCCGTATCGAGAAGTCGTTAGCGCGTGGCGACAGTTTAACTAAGCGCGTACTGACTCCCAAAGAGCAGGAAGAAATGAGTGCATCGGTTGACGAGGCTGCGTATTTGGCCAAACGATTTGCCGCTAAAGAGGCTTGTGCTAAAGCCTTTGGGCGCGGTATTTCTGCGGGACTGTCTTTTCAGCATATGCAGGTTGTCCATGACGACTATGGAAAGCCCAGCTGGCACTTTACCGATACCGCTGCCGAGTGGATTAAGGAAATGGGTGTTGTTGCCAGCCATTTGTCCATCAGTGATGAAAAACATTACGCCGTGGCAACGGTTATTTTAGAGTCTGAATAAAATAGGTTAAACACAACCGAAATGGCGCAATTTTTTAAGCCGCAAAAGCGTGGTAAAGCCGTTAGTAAAACTCTTAAGGCTCAAGTCTCTGGGCTTGATCATCAGGCGCGAGCGGTGGTTCGCGGCTCTGGGAAAGAAACGGGCAAAAAACCGCAAACCCGTTTTATTATGGGCGCTTTACCCGGCGAGGTCATTCAGTACAAAACCACCGGCAAACACAGTGGTACGCTTGAACGCATTCTGGAGCCAAGCGCAAACCGTCGTGATGCGCCCTGCAAATATTATGAGCAATGCGGTGGTTGCGACTTTCAGCATGTCGATGAAAGCTACCAACAGCGCCACAAACAGCAAGTGGTGGAAGAGCTGTTTCAGAAGTTTGGTGTGTTTGACGCTGCGGCTGAACGCCTACCCTGGCAGGCACCATTAGTCAGCAAGCCGACTCGATATCGTCGGCGTGTCCGCCTGGCCACCCGCTGGCTCGGTAAAGAACAAAAATTACTTATTGGTTTTCGGGAAGCGCAAAGCCATCAGATTGTTGCGGTTGAAGACTGCTTAGTGGCTAAGGAAAGCTTATTGCAAGCGGTGAATAGGCTGTATCCAGTGCTAAACACCTCAAGTATTGCGACTAAGCTGGGGCATTTAGAAGCCATTCACACCAATAAGCCAGTTATTTTACTGCGTATAACGGACAGCTTGCCAAAGGACGCTATACAGTCACTTAAGAAGTGGCAGGCAGAGCAGAATATCGATATTTGGCTGCAAAGCGACAATGAATTAACACCTCTGAACAACGCAAGTTTACCCTTTGATACGTCCATAGACGGTGACAAGCTTTACTTTCAACCCGGAGATTTTTTACAGGTTAATGGCGGTATTAATGAACGTATGGTGCAGCAGGCTATAGACTGGCTTGCGCCGGAAAAAACGCAACGCGTGTACGACTTTTTCGCAGGTATTGGTAATTTCAGTGTTCCTCTAGCGCGCCGCGCTCAGTCAGTGCTGGCTGTGGAAGGTGTGTATCGCATGGCGAAGCAAACGCGCAGTAACGCCGAAGTTAACGAGCTTACTAATTTAGATGCTTTAGCCGCAGATCTTAATGATATTACGCCGCTTGACTTAGCCGAACCGGCTGACTTATGGTGTTTAGACCCGGCAAGGCCCGGCGCAGAAGGCGTAATGGCGTTGTTGAAAAAATTAAAACCCGAACAACGGCCCGAGCGCATTGTTTATGTTTCCTGCGCGCCGGACACACTCGCGCGAGACGTTGCCGCTATTGTTGGTATAAAAAGCAACAAAAAGACCTCCGACTACCGTATTAGCAAGCTCTGCACAGTTGACATGTTCCCGCAAACGCATCACATTGAAACCATGGTTTGTCTGGAGCGAGCGTCGTAAGTCATGGTCCATGTACGCAGTACCCACGTGGATGATCCCAAGTACAAAGACAGTGATCAGCATTGGCTGAGCGCTGTGAGTGATCCTGAGCCACTGGAAAGTACCTTAGAGCAGTTAAAACAACAATTTCCAAAAGAAGAAGCCGCACTGCTAAAAGGTCAGGAAATGGTCGAGATTCTGGCGCCGCTTAAGCTTGACGCGGAATCGCTGCTGGCAGCGCTGTACGTACCATTGCTGGAGTCCGGTAAGCTCGACCTCGATAAGCTCACCGGCAAACAATCGAAAACGCTCATTGTGCTGTTGCGTAACGTACAGCAAATGCAAAGCATTGGTGACTTACAGCATTTTCAGCATGGTCAGCCAGACGGCACACAAATAGACAACGTACGACGTATGTTGCTGTCTATGGTGGAAGACGTGCGAGCGGTGCTCATTAAGCTTGCAGAACGTATTTGCTACCTGCGCGAAGTGAAAAACGCCGACGAAGAGACACGAGTCTTAGCTGCCAAAGAATGTTCAGAAATATATGCCCCTTTAGCCAATCGTTTGGGTATAGGTCAGCTTAAATGGGAGCTGGAAGACATAGCCTTTCGGTATTTGCACCCGAATACTTACAAAACCATTGCCAAGCGCTTGCATGAGCGTCGTACAGACCGAGAGCAATACATAGAAAACTTTGTTGCTGACTTGCAAAACGCGTTGGACGAGCAGCAAATACAGGCCGAAGTTTATGGCCGCCCCAAACATATTTACTCTATTTGGCGCAAAATGCAGAAAAAACATCTGCAATTTGAACAGCTATTCGACATACGTGCGGTCCGTATACTCACGCACAACTTAAAAGACTGCTATGCCGCGCTGGGCGTCGTGCATTCGCGTTGGCGGCATATTGCGTCTGAGTTCGACGACTATATAGCTACGCCCAAACCGAATGGCTACCAGTCTATTCATACGGTAGTGGTCGGGCCCGAAGACAAAAGCGTTGAAATTCAAATTCGCTCGCATGATATGCACGATGACGCTGAGTTGGGTGTCGCCGCACACTGGATGTACAAAGAAGGTCCGGCAACCGGCAAACGTCACGGTTTTGAGGATAAAATTGCCTGGCTGCGTAAGCTGCTGGCGTGGCACGAAGACATGGCCGGTAGCGAAGGCTTGGTCGACGAAATTCGCTCGCAAGTCTTTGAAGACCGGGTGTATGTGTTTACGCCGAAAGGTGAGGTTATGGACTTACCTATGGGCTCAACGCCGCTCGACTTTGCGTATTACATTCACAGCCAGGTTGGACATAAGTGCATTGGCGCCAAAATTGATGGGCGCATTGTGCCCTTTACCTATCAGTTGCAAAACGGCGATCGTGTTGAAATTCTGACTCAGCAAAACGCACAACCACGCCGCGACTGGCTAAACCCGCAGCTGGGGTATTTACATTCCTCACGGGCAAGAGCCAAGGTTCATACCTACTTTAAAAAAGAAGACCGGGATAAAAACCTACACGCGGGCAAAGAGCTGCTGGAAAACGAGCTACAGAAGTACGGCATTCCGCTGCATAAAGCCACAGACGTTTTAGAGCGCTTTAATGTCAGCAACTTAGACGACTTATTAGCAGCTATTGGAGCCGGCGATGTGCGCTTGCATCAGGTTGTTAACCAGCTCAAGCCGGAAACAACCGAAGCTGAAAAAGTTGAGCAAATCAAGAAGCGCACAAAAGTCACCAAGCGCAAAGTTGGTAGTACGTCGGAAGTGGTTATTGAAGGTATTGGTAACCTCATGATGCAATTTGCGAAGTGTTGCGAGCCATTACCGGGCGAACCTATAAGAGGCTTTATTACGCAAGGGCGTGGCGTTTCGGTACACAGACGAGACTGTGAGCAGTTAGCGCATTTGCTGAATCAGCATCCGGAGCGGGGCATTGAAGTCAGCTGGCCCCGTCAAACGCATCAGGATTATCGAGCGGAGCTCCGCATTTCAGCGTTAGACCGCAGCGGGCTGCTGCACGACATTACCAGCGTGTTGGCGAATGAGAAAGCTGCTGTTATGCAAATGGACAGTGATGCTGACAGCCAGTCTCAAACCGCCACAGTAGTATTGGCTTTGGCTGTAAAAGATAACGAGAGCCTGCAGCGTATTAGTCAGCGCTTGCGGCAAATTAATGGTGTTGAACAGGTACAGCGGGTGTAAGCCCTAAAGGTTTTTTAATGACAAGTGAATTTAACGGTGTCGCCGAATTAACAGAAGTCATGCGTCGGTTGCGCGACCCCGAGGGCGGTTGCCCCTGGGACTTAAAACAAAACTTTGAGTCACTGCTGCCGTACACCATAGAAGAAACCTACGAAGTGGTTGACGCGATTCAATCGGGTGACATGGCTGCGATTAAAGACGAGCTGGGTGACTTGCTGTTCCAGGTGGTGTTTTATGCGCAGCTGGCTAAAGAGCAAGGCGACTTTGTGTTTGATGACATCGCCGCGCATACCGCTAATAAGTTGATTAGTCGCCACCCTCATGTATTTGGCAGTGATGCTGAACGCAACTTGTCAGATGCCGAAATTAAAGCTCAGTGGGAACAGATAAAGCAGCAAGAGCGTACTGAAAAAAATGCCCGTGGCTCTGTATTTGACGACATACCCAGTCAGTTGCCGAGCATTTTAAAAGCCGCCAAACTGCAAAAGCGTGCGGCCTCCGTCGGTTTCGACTGGCCAGAAGCTGAACCGGTATACGACAAAATTGAAGAAGAAATACAAGAAGTAAAAGAAGCAACAGACCAAGAGCACATTGAAGAAGAAATTGGCGACTTACTGTTCGCTGTTGTTAACCTCGCCCGGCACAAGCAGGTGAACCCGGAAGCCGCATTACAACGCGCCAACGAAAAGTTCAAAAGCCGCTTCCAAAACATAGAGCAACGTCTCAGTGAGCAGCACAAACACCCCACTGACTGCAATTTAGATGAGTTAGAAGCCCTGTGGCTACAAGCTAAGAAGGTGTAAATTTTAATCAAAACCTGCCGATAATACGGTTACGGACTATACTGAAAGTCAGTGATAGCCGGTTTTGCAGGAACACCATCATGCCTATTAATCCAACCAACTCCGTAACAGGCTCTGGCAAGCCTAATCCTAATAGCGTAAGAGCAGAAGCTAACGCCGATAACCGCGATGTTAAAGACGCAAAAGCGGAATCGAAAAAAGCCTATAACGCTGCGATATTAGCGGCGCATGAAAAGGTCTCATTAAATAGTAATAATGAGTCATTAAGCTTACTTTACAAGACCGCCCTCGAAGGTATTAATGCCGAGCTTGAGCCTGTCATGGGCAAGAACGCAGCGAAGAAAATTTACGAATCCGGCGTCGACACTTCCCCTAAAGCCACGGCTGATCGCATTGTTTCCTTTGCTTCCAATTTTTATAGCCGTTATAAAGAGTTAAATGAAGGCGACTCTACAGAGGAAACGCTGAATAACTTTCTGGAGCTCATAAAAGGCGGCATCGACAAGGGATTTAAAGATGCTGTTACTATTCTTCAAGGCTTACAGGTCTACGAAGGTAAAGTGGAAAGCGACGCTGATGAAACCTATAAGCTAATAGAGCAAGGTCTTGAAAGCTTCGGTGAGCGGGTACTTGAAGAAGCGAAGAAACAAGGCGATTCTGATGGGGAAACTGACGACCAAGGATAGGTAGTCACCTATTTGCTTTTCTGAGTCAAAGAAATTATCGTAGTTAACGTTTTTATAACGACTCGCTTAGCGCTTTATTTGTGCTGAGCGAGGCTACTTTATACAGCACAGAGGAAGTGGTATGACTAAACATTTTAGCATTGTTTCTTTATTCAGCATTTTAGTAATTAGTGGCTGTGCAACGACTAGCTCTAACATTGAGTATCCCAACTTACCGGTTGTGGATAATGAACTTGGCAAATCTAAGTGGGCGCAATTAGAACGGTTCCCGGCAAGATATCCTCAGCAAGCCGTTATTAATTCGCTAGAAGGTTGCGCTACTGTTGAATACGTAATAACGCCTGAGAATAATATCAGAGATATCGTGGTTGTTAAGTCGACGAACAAACACTTCTCTACTGCAGCCAAAGACGTTGTTACTAACTGGAAGTGGGGTGAGCTGCCCAAAAACGTTACCTCTGAGCCAGTAAAAACACAAACGCGCTTCGATTTCTGTTTTGATAAAGCTAACCAGTCCTGCTCAACAATAGAGCCAGAATACTCTTGCCCGGGTGAAGATATTATTTATTCTCGCGGAATGATGGTGCAGTAACGGGAGGAAGTAATGACGTCGTTAAAACAACCTCTCTTGAATCTATTTGCGGGTATTTGTTTGCTTGTTTTTACTGTAGCAGTAATTGATATCGTGTTCTTTTGGCCTGATACCGGTTTTGACTGGATGTTTTTAGGTAAAAATGTGCTTTATGCAATTGCAACTGGCTATTGGGTCTGGAGGCTCTTAATTCAGCCATATCGAAAACGAAAAGCACTTGAAGCGGAGAGTTCTTAGTGGAGATTATGAATACGTCAGGTTTATATCTGTTGGTGATAAAGGCAGGGGAATACCGTGTTTAACTTAACCCAGAAAGAGCTCAACTCAATTATTAAAAAACACACAGGGTTTGCTGTATTTCTAGCGGTAGTGCCTGTCGCTTTTATTCAAATCATTTCGATGTTTGCCGGAGATATGAATTACCTGCTTATTTTTCTGATGCCGATAATTATTGTTGGCGCATGTGCAAATTTAGTGAAGAACGTGCTAACGGATATTCGGGAGCATAGCCATGGGTGAACCAACTGCCCGACGGCCATTTGGGTCTACTATTGTACCTATTATTATCGCTGTGATTCTTACTGAAGCACTTATGTATAGCTTAGGTTCAAAATACAACCCACTCAGCGATAACTTTGATATCGCGAACTTCCTAATTGATTTAGGCGTGTTTGTGACAATTGCAGTGGCTGTCTCATGGCTATATCAGCAAGTATTTAAGTTGTTGCGAAGAAAAACTAAGAACAAGGAATAGTTAGAATATGACTATCCAGCTCAAACGCATCTATGACGAAGCATCATCTGACGACGGTTACCGAGTCTTAGTGGATAAGCTCTGGCCTCGCGGTATTTCAAAAGACGCAGCTAAACTTGATGAATGGATAAAAGACATAGCGCCTTCCGATGAGCTTCGTCAATGGTTTCACAGTAACCGCTCGGAGTGGGGTGAGTTTCGCAATCGGTATTTGCATGAATTAAAAGAACACAAAGAGGGCTTACGCGACCTGGTCAGCAGGGCTAGTAGCGAAAAAGTCACACTGTTGTATTCTTCTAAAGATACTGAACACAACAATGCCGTAGTGCTGAAAGAGTATTTGAATAAGCTGCACTCTGAGCAATGTAACTAGGAGACTCCCATTAAATACCTCTGGGTAGTGATTTTTACCATAGTTTTAGTCTGGTCGGGTATTAACCCTAAAGACCCGTTTACCTGGTTGCTTGAAGTAGCTCCGGCGGTAATTGGGGCTGTGCTGTTGGCACTCACCTATAATTCATTTCGTTTAACACCTTTGCTGTACGTATTCATTCTGGCGCATTGTGTGGTTTTAATGGTGGGCGGACACTACACATACGCGGAAGTACCTTTTTTTGACGGATTATTCGGCGCAGAACGAAATAACTATGACAAGTTAGGTCACTTCTTTCAGGGCTTTGTGCCTGCGCTATTGGCAAGAGAAATATTAATTCGAAAAAATATTGTGAACGGGGCTGTCTGGCGCAACATTATTATAGTTTCAATATGCCTGGCCTTTAGCGCCTTTTACGAGTTACTGGAATGGTGGGTTGGCCTTGCAACCGGCGAGGATGCTGAAGCCTTTCTTGGTACTCAGGGTTACGCTTGGGATACCCAATCTGACATGGGGTTTGCCTTACTTGGCGCGATTCTTTCAGTACTTCTACTGTCGCATTATCACGATGATCAACTTAAGAAACTATAAAATTTAAATTTATACGGGTGAACATTTTATTGTTTCTGAATCAAGATAATAAAAAAGGAGTCTCTCTATGGAACAACACGCAGAATACGCCGGTTTTTGGATTCGATTGCTAGCGGTCATTATTGACTCAGTCATTATGCTCATTGTTTTTGCTTTACCAACGTCGTTTATATACGGCCAGGTGTATTGGGAAGGCAATGAAATGATTTACGGCTTCTGGGATTTATTATTGAATTATATTTTGCCTGTGGTTCTTACGGTTTTCTTCTGGGTGAAATATTTAGGGACTCCGGGAAAAATGCTTTTAAAGCTGCGCGTTGTGGATGAAAAAACGGGTGACAAGCTGAGCGTAGGTAAGGCGATTGGCCGTTACTTTGCTTATATTCCAGCGGCTATTCCGTTATTTTTTGGCTTTTTCTGGATTGGATGGGCGAAGCGCAAGCAGGGTTGGCATGATCTGTTAGCAGGCAGTGTGGTTGTCAGAAGTGAAACCAAAGGACCGTTTAAATTCGAAGATATAGACCAATCTAACGGCCAAACTAATTAATTACGATCCAGGGTGTTGGGGTTTTAACCACAACACCCGGAAATATCGGCTTTATCACCTGCTTTTACTGCTCGCGCATCACGAATAATGCGTATTGCAGAACGCAACACAACGACGGCAATTATTGTGGCTATCACTAAGTCGGGCCAGGCCATATTGAGCTGAGCGACCAGAAGCGCAGAAATAATGACACCGGTGTTCATGAGCATGTCGTTGCGAGAACATATCCAGCTGGCGCGAATATTAATATCACCGTTGCGGGAGCTGTAAAGAAGGGCAAAGCAAGCGACGTTAACCACTAATGCTAAACCCGCAATCCACAACATCATGTTGGCATTGGGTTGGCTGCCAAAAACTAAACGCTGGAGTACGTCTGCTAACACTAATAATGCTAATAAAGTTTGCAGCGTACCATTAAAAATAGCTGCGTTGGCTTTGTATTTAATGGCTTTACCAACCGCGTACAAACTGACGGCATAAACGAGTGTATCGGCCAGCATGTCAAGCGAATCGGCAATAAGTCCACTGGACTGTGCTAACCAACCGGCAATGAACTCCACAAAAAACATAACCCCGTTAAGGACTAATACTGTCCAAAGCAGTTTTCGCTGTGATTTATCGATATGATCTTGCGTGGTACTGCATGAACTGCCACAGCAGGATGACATAAACTAACTCCCAAATAGACTTTTGCTGGTGCTATACTAGCAAACCGGCGTACTTAAAGACTAGGTTGCGTGCTTTTTCATTTGTCGTCATGACCGACTTTCGGTATACTACTTTCCCGTCTTAAAGCAATCCCAAATTCGACCTGACCAACTGGGTATCACATGGCGACAAACTATATTTTCGTAACCGGCGGAGTTGTATCCTCGCTGGGTAAAGGCATTGCTGCAGCCTCCTTGGCGGCAATTCTTGAAGCACGGGGCTTAAACGTAACTATCATGAAACTGGACCCCTACATTAACGTAGATCCAGGCACCATGAGCCCGACTCAGCACGGTGAAGTATTCGTTACCGTAGACGGGGCTGAGACCGACCTTGACCTTGGTCATTACGAGCGTTTCATTCGTACTCGCATGACCAGCAACAACAACTTTACCACCGGCCGTGTCTATGAAGACATTATTCGCCGTGAGCGTAAAGGAGAGTTTTTAGGGGCGACCATTCAGGTCATTCCGCACATCACCAACGAAATTAAGCGCCGTGTTATTGAAGGCAGCGAAGGCTTTGATATTGCCATCATTGAGATTGGCGGCACGGTAGGTGATATAGAGTCTCAACCTTTCCTGGAAGCTATTCGCCAGTTAGGCACGGAAATCGGGCGTGACCATACCTTGTTTATGCATCTGACCTTAGTGCCGTTCTTAGGTGCTGCAGGTGAGGTGAAAACCAAACCAACTCAGCACTCAGTAAAAGAGCTGCGTTCTATTGGTATTCAGCCAGACGTTCTGGTCTGTCGCTCTGACCGCTCACTGCCAGCATCTGAACGCTCGAAAATTGCTCTATTTACCAATGTAGAAGAGCGTGCAGTCATCGGCTTACGCGACGTTGACAGTATTTACAAAATCCCGTCTATGCTAAAAGCGCAGGGGCTGGATGAAATTGTGACGCATCGTTTCCGTTTAGAGTGTCCTGAAGCCGACTTGCACGAGTGGGAAGAGGTTCTGTATCAAGAGTCGAACCCGAATGGTGAAGTAACGGTTGGTTTTGTCGGTAAGTACGTTGAGCTGCCGGATGCCTACAAATCGGTAAACGAGGCGCTGGCGCATGCTGGGCTTAAAAATCGCTTAACCGTTAATATTCGTTACATCGATTCACAAGATTTAGAAACCAAAGGTACGTCCAAACTAGAAGATGTGGACGCTATTTTAGTCCCAGGTGGTTTTGGTGATCGCGGTATTGAAGGCAAGCTTATTGCGGCGAAATACGCACGTGAGAACAATATTCCGTACTTAGGCATTTGTTTAGGTATGCAAGTGGCCATGATTGAGTTTGCTCGTAACGTTGCTGGCTTAACGGGCGCAAACAGCACTGAGTTTGACGAAAATTGCAGCGATCCTGTCGTGGGACTTATTACCGAGTGGATGGACGCAAACGGTCAGAAGGAACTGCGTGATAAGCACTCTGATTTAGGCGGTACTATGCGCCTTGGGTCACAGGAATGCCACTTAGAAAAAGGCTCGAAAGCGCTTGAAATGTACGGTAAAGAGGTGATTGAAGAGCGCCATCGTCACCGTTATGAAGTGAACAACCATTATATTGAGCCGTTGGAAAAAGCCGGTTTAAAAATTACTGGTTACTCGCACGACAAGCAGTTAGTTGAGATTCTGGAAAACCCGAAACACCCATGGTTTGTGGCGGTACAGTTCCATCCGGAGTTCACATCAACACCGCGTGACGGGCATCCGTTATTTAAAGGCTTTATTGAAGCCGCGGGTAAATTCCGTAAAGAGCGCATGGCTTAATTTTAGTCACTTAACGAAACGTTACGTATTAAACAGGATTGAAGAATGAGCAAGATTGTTAAAGTTGTTGGTCGCGAAATTATGGATTCTCGCGGTAACCCAACCGTAGAAGCCGATGTGTATTTAGAGTCTGGTCACATGGGTCGTGCCGCAGCACCAAGCGGTGCGTCAACCGGCTCACGCGAAGCATTAGAGCTGCGTGACGGTGACAAGTCGCGTTACCTCGGTAAAGGCGTACAAACCGCTGTTGCTAATATTAATGGCGCTATTGCTGAAGCTTTAATGGGTAAAGACGCTGACAGCCAGGACGCTATCGACAACATCATGTTGAAGTTAGACGGTACTGACAATAAAGAAAAGTTGGGCGCAAACGCAATTTTGGCGGTGTCTTTGGCGGTAGCTAAAGCAGCAGCTTTGAGTCAGGGCGTTGAGCTTTATGAGCACATTGCGAACCTGAACAACACCAGCGGTAAATACAGCATGCCATTGCCTATGATGAATATTCTTAATGGTGGTGAGCACGCAGACAATAACGTCGACATTCAAGAGTTTATGATTCAACCGGTTGGCGCTGACAGCTTTAAAGAAGGACTGCGTATGGGCGCTGAAGTATTCCATGCTCTGAAAAAGGTTCTGCAGAAGCGAGGCTTAAGCACGGCGGTTGGTGACGAAGGTGGTTTTGCACCAAACTTGGCGTCGAACGAAGAAGCTTTACAGGTCATTGTTGAAGCGGTTGAAAACGCGGGCTACAAAATGGGCAGCGACATTACGTTAGCATTAGACTGTGCAGCCTCGGAATTCTACCGTGATGATAAATATGAGTTGTCTGGTGAAGGCAAATCATTTACTGCGGAAGAGTTTGCCGACTACCTGGCAGAGCTTTGCGACCGTTACCCAATCATCTCTATTGAAGATGGCCTGGACGAAAGTGACTGGGACGGCTGGAAAGTCTTAACCGAAAAACTGGGCAGCAAAGTTCAGTTGGTCGGTGATGACTTGTTTGTGACCAATACGCGTATTCTGAAAGAAGGCATCGACAAGTCGATCGCTAATTCAATTTTGATTAAATTTAATCAGATTGGTAGCCTGACAGAAACCTTAGCAGCGATTGCAATGGCACGTGAAGCAGGTTACACGGCAGTTATTTCTCATCGCTCTGGTGAAACCGAAGACGCCACTATTGCAGACTTAGCAGTGGGTACAGCCGCCGGACAAATTAAAACGGGTTCACTGTGCCGCTCTGACCGCGTTGCTAAGTACAACCAATTATTGCGTATAGAGGGCGATTTGAATGGCCAAGCGCCTTACCGCGGACGACAGGAAGTCAACGCTGGCTAATCAACAAGCTGACATATTTCAGCCGCTGGCACAGCAAGGCGATTTTGCCGAGCTGTGCTCAGCGCTGTATGAGCGTGAATTGCAGCAACTGTCGCAAGTCGATGACATGCCAGTTGCCGCACTGCAACGCCGATTAGCCAGTCTTCCGAACTATATTCGCCATGCTGCTCACGGTTGTTTGAATGCCGCTAAGCAGTCTCCTCTGAAACTGGATGTTCAAAATGCGAGTTGGCAGGCTCCGCAGCCAACGAAAGTCCCGTCATCGGGGACCTCAGTTGAAAAACAAGTCTCCTGGTTCTCAAAGCATGCCGCGTTAGGTCTGGTGGTGCCGGTACTTTATAAAACTCCGGAATTTACGACTATCATGCTCGACAGCATTGATCGGGTGGACACCGATAAACAGCGTTTGCGGTTGAACTACCGAGGCTGGTTAGACTTTGCCGGGCAGGGCGAGCATGAAGAAGATACGTTACTCAAGCCCAATAAGCGAGTTATGACAGCTGCCTGTTGTGGGCATCAGTGGAATCACAAAGGTCGAATTAACCCGCGCACTCTCACGCTGCGCGAGCTGTTATTGGTTGCTACTCTGGACTGGAAAAAGTTTCAGGTGGCGTTGCGGATAGCTCATTAAGCCAGTCGGTCCAAACAGGCTGTAATCCTTTTGCCTTTATCGCATTAGCCACCTCATTAACTGAACGCTCATCGTCGATAGAAAACTGCTCTAGCTCCTCATTTTCATTAGCATACCCACCAGGCTGAGTTTTGGACTCTGCACTGACGGAAGTCACCCCTAAACTGAACAGACCATCTCGTAAACTTTGTTCCTCACGGGTTGAGAGGCTAAGCTCGACATCGGGAAACCGTAATCGATAGGCGCAAATAAGCTGTACCAGCTGTTTGTTGGTCATGTCTTTTACACCTGAAACGCCACCAGTACACGGGCGCAAACGAGGAAACGACAAAGAATACCGACTGCGCCAGTAGCGTTTACGCATATAGTCGAGGTGTATTGCCGTGAAGGTACTGTCGGTACGCCAGTCTTCCAGTCCAATCAACGATCCAAGACCTATTTTGTCCATGCCACATGCACCGAGCCTATCCGGTGTTTCAAGACGCCAACGGAAGTCGCGTTTTTTGCCTTTTAAATGGTGTTGAGAGTAGGTTAGGGAGCTATAAGTTTCCTGGTACACCATTACTGCGTCTAAACCGTGTTGCCGAAGCTGGTTGTATTCATGAGAAGACAGCGGCTGAACTTCAAACATCACGTAGCTAAAATAGCGTTTAATAATTGGCATGGCTTGCCGGAAGTACTCGATGCCGACCTTGGTCTCGTGTTCTCCGGTGACAATCAAAATGGTATCAAAGCCCTTGGCCTTTATAGCGCGGCATTCTTGTTCAATTTCAGCCACCGACAAGGTTTTTCGCTTGAGCCGGTTGCTCATTGAAAAGCCGCAGTAGCTGCAATCGTTGGCGCACAAGTTGGACAAATACAAAGGAATGAAAAGCTGTAACGTATTACCAAAGCGCTGTCTCGTGAGCATTTGTGATCGCTCAGCCAAGGCTGGTAGATAGCGCTCTGCTGCCGGCGATAGCAGCGCCATAAAGTCATCATTGTTTAGTCTGTTCTTATTGAGTGCACGCTCGACGTCATCAGCGTTTGAACTGTATAACTTGAGCGTCATGTCATCCCAGCTAAGCTGTTTCCAGACATCGTAAAAACTGTTGCTCATAACGTTTCTATAAACTCGGTCAGTGGGCTGGAGGCTTGGGCATGCATTGAGCTGTTGCGATTGTTCGGGGCTGTTCCCGAAAGTATGCCCGAAAGGCCGGCTTCAAAGGCGGTTCTACCGGCATCAACGGTCTGACGAAACGCGTTGGACATCGCTATCGGATCATGTGCCGTTGCGATGGCCGTGTTGACCAAAACAGCGTCAGCACCTATCTCCATGGCTTCAGCCGCATGGCTGGGAGCACCAATGCCCGCATCGACCACAACAGGTACTGACGCTTGTTCGATAATAATGTTTAAGAAGTCCCGGGTGACCAACCCTTTGTTAGAGCCGATAGGGGAACCAAGTGGCATTACCGCCTCACAGCCTACTTCCTCCAACCGTTTGCATAACACGGGATCGGCGCCACAGTACGGCATAACAACAAAGCCTTCTTTAACCAGCTGTTCGGCTGCTTTCAGTGTCTCGATAGGGTCGGGCAGTAGGTAATTAGGATCAGGGTGTATCTCCAACTTCAACCAATGGGTTTGCAGTGCCTCGCGTGCCAATCTTGCAGCGTAAATGGCTTCGTCAGCGGTTTTTGCACCCGACGTATTGGGCAATATATCGAGACCCAACTCCTTAATTGGAGTGACAATGTCATCGGTTGGCTGATTGAAGTCAACGCGCTTTAAGGCCAGCGTAATCAGTTCGCTGCCGGACGCACGAATAGACGATTTCATTACGTCGGCGCTACTGTATTTGCCACTACCAATGAACAACCTTGAGCTAAAGGTTTTATTCGCAATGGTTAGCATTTTACCCTCCTGCAACCGCTTGAATAATGGTCAATGAGTCGTCGTGATTCAGCCTATGTTCATGCCAATTCTCACGATGGATAACAACGCCGTTGACGGCAACAGCAATAGCAGCAGTGTTGATTTGTTGATGTTCAAAAAACTCCGACAAACGCAAAACGCCATCGAATCGCATTGGTTTACCATTAACGGTTATTTGCATTTTCACCTCCGCAAATTGGGCACGTTGCTGACTTGGGTAATTCAGCTACGTGCCATTGGTGACCGAGACCATCAAATGACTTAAGCAACCCCCAGGGCAATTCGTGTTGTGTTAAGTATTGAATCGCAAGAAGCGACTGCATGGCGCCAATAATGCCGACGACAGGGGCAGCAATGCCGGCGTTACTGCAGTCCAGGGGTTCTTTAACTTCAGTAGGGTAAAGGCATTGATAGCACCCATGATCGTGACCAGGATGTAAAGCGACGACCTGTCCGTTAAAACCTCGGGCAGCGCCACTAATCAGTGGTTTGTTGAACCAATAGCAGTAACGGTTAATGAGATAACGAGTGTCACGGTTATCGGTGCAATCGAGCACGATATCGCACGTACCAATGTGCTCTCTCAGAGTATCTTCGGACGCCGCCTGCGATAATGTTGTTATATCGACGTCTGGATTTATATCGGCTAAGCGCTGTGCAGCTTGTGTGACTTTAGGTAAGCCAATATCCAAACTACTGTACAGCATTTGCCGTTGTAGGTTACTTAGCGATACTTTATCGTGATCCATGAGTGTCAGCTGGCCAACGCCAGATGACGCCAGATATTGACTGGCAGGAGTGCCTAAACCTCCAAGCCCAATAATGAGTACTTGGCTGTCCAGTAAACGTTGCTGTCCACTTTCTCCAATGGAGCCAATAAGTAGGTTGCTGCTGTAGCGCAGAGCTTGTTGATCAGTCAGCATGAGCAGCCTCCAACTCTTGATGAAGTTCGTTAATGGCGGCTTCGGTGTTCGCGGCTTTTGTAATGGCGCTAACTAAAGCAATGCCGTTAACACCGGTTTGTTTTACTTTCGCAATGCGCGCTTTGGAAATACCACCGATAGCGACCGTAGGTATACCGGTCGGTTTTAATAAAGCGACATAACGTGCCAAACGCTCCAGTCCTTGTGGTTTGGACGGCATCTCCTTAGTTTGGGTTGGGAAAATATGACCAAGCGCAATATACGATGGCGCGTATTGCAGGGCGATAAGAACCTCGGTGTAACTGTGTGTAGAAATTCCTAATCGAACTTCACTTGAGCGTAACGCTTCTAAATCCACCGTTTGTAAGTCTTCCTGTCCTAAATGGACACCGTAAGCACCGTGTTTTATGGCAAGCTGCCAGTGGTCATTAATAAACAGTTGTGCTTGATACGACTGAGCCAGCTCGATACCGCGTTTTATCGCTAACTCAACCGCCTCCGTGGGGGCGGATTTTATCCGCAGCTGCAAGGTTTTTACGCCCAGCTGCAGCAAATGTTGAACCCACTCAAAGGAATCAACAACGGGATATAACCCAGGCGACTCGTCGAGTTTGGGAAATGCTGAAGTTTGGGGCGGAAGATGAGTAGCCTGTATATTCGGAAAGTGTTTAAGATTGTTAGGCCAACGAGTATGAGCAACCGGGCCTGGGCCTTTGCCAACCCGCGTCGCCTCCAGTAAACCCTTGTGAACATAGGCATTAGCCAGTGTTATAGCGTCTTCCACCGGATAATCGTGCGCAGCAACGGCAGCAATTGCTGATGAGAGGGTGCAGCCGGTGCCGTGGTCATGACTGGTTGTCACTTTCTTCTGTAAATAGGTCAGATACGGTTGGTCATAAATTGGTGTTTTAGGTACGTAAATATCAGCTATCGCTTCGTTATCGTGCAGCTCATCTTCGACGCCGGTTATCAGCACACCGTTTGCACCCAAGTTAACGAGTTTTGACGCAGCGGTTAAAGCACTTTCTTTATCGGCGACTCTAATGCCGCTCAGCCATGACACCTCATCGGTATTGGGGGTTATCAGGTCAACAAGCGTTAACAGTCTATGGCTTTGTTTTTGCGTTAAGGTCGACAACGGATCATTTTGGGTGGTGATCATGACCGGATCCCAGACTACAAAAGGCTTCTCAACGGTTTTAGGCCAGGCTTGCAAAAATTCGACAATGGCATCCAATTGCTCGCTGTTACTGAGCAAGCCAATTTTAATGGCCGCTGGAGGCATATCCTTCAGCAGACAGTTAAGTTGTTGGCTAACCGCCTGATCACTTAATTCATACAACCCTGTTACTGCGACCGAATTCTGTGCCGTTACTGTAGTAATAACGCTGCAACCGTGGCAATCAAAGCTTCTAGCGGTGTGCAGATCGGCCTGAATACCCGCTCCACCGCCGCTGTCAGAGCCTGCGATAGTCCATACCACAGGCTGTTCAGAGCGTGCGTCAGTCATGACTCAGCTCCAACTTCATCAGCCGCTGCATCTTTAAAGGTGACATCGATGCGCTCATTCGCTAAATGCCCTGAATACTGCCTTACCTCATGGGAAATTTTCATGGAGCAGAATTTAGGACCGCACATGGAACAAAACTGCGCCGTTTTATTGGACTCCTGTGGCAAGGTTTCATCGTGATAATTGCGCGCGGTTACAGGATCTAATGCGAGGTTGAACTGATCCTCCCAACGAAACTCAAAGCGAGCTTTGGACATGGCGTCGTCTCTTGCCTGGGCACCCGGGTGTCCTTTCGCTAAATCAGCGGCGTGTGCTGCAATTTTGTACGCAATGAGCCCTTGCTTAACGTCTTCTTTATTGGGCAGACCTAAGTGCTCTTTCGGTGTAACGTAACAGAGCATGGCGCAGCCAAAGGCACCTATCATGGCGGCTCCGATACCGGACGTAATATGATCATAGCCGGGGGCTATGTCTGTGGTTAAGGGTCCGAGTGTATAAAAAGGCGCTTCATGGCAATGTTTTAGCTGTTCGTCCATGTTTTCCTGAATTTTATGCATGGGGACATGGCCCGGACCTTCAATCATGACTTGTACGTCATATTCCCAGGCTATCGTAGTCAGCTCACCTAAAACACGGAGCTCAGCGAACTGAGCCTTGTCATTGGCATCAGCAATAGACCCCGGACGTAAGCCGTCACCCAATGACAGCGAAACATCATATTTTGCACATATCTCACAAATATCGCGGAAATGTTCGTACAGGAAGCTCTCTTTACGGTGCGCCATGCACCACTTAGCCATAATCGAACCACCGCGCGATACAATACCCGTCACTCGGTTAGCCGTCAGTTCGATAAAGTCATGTAACACGCCCGCATGAATAGTGAAGTAGTCAACGCCTTGCTCAGCTTGCTCCAAAAGCACTTCCTTAAATATCGGCCAGGTTAGGTCTTTGGCGATACCATTAACGCGCTCCAGTGCCTGATAAATAGGAACGGTACCAATGGGAACCGGGCTGTTGCGTAGAATCCATTCTCGGGTTTGGTGAATATTACGTCCGGTCGACAAGTCCATTACCGTATCCGCCCCCCAACGAGTGGCCCAAATCAGCTTTTCAACTTCTTCTTCAATCGATGAACTGACCGATGAGTTGCCGATATTCGCGTTTACTTTCACTAAAAAGTTGCGACCTATGATCATAGGCTCAGATTCCGGGTGGTTCACATTGGCCGGAATAATGGCGCGACCTTTGGCAACCTCATCACGAACAAATTCCGGGGTTACCGGGTTGTCTAAATGCTCCCGACCCATGTTTTCCCGCAACGCAATAAATTCCATTTCGGGAGTCACAATGCCACGGCGCGCATAAGCTAGCTGTGTCACGCCGCTTTTGTCGGCATTTTTAGCCCTTGCGCTTATCCAGCCTGATCGCAGTGGTTTTAGTCCGGTTTTTACATCGACGACTGAGTTAGGGTCACCATAGACACTGGATGTATCGTAAACGTCTACGGGTAAATTGGGGGGGAGCGTTACGCCTGGTGTTGGCTGATGCAAAGTTTCGCTTAAATGAATACGGCGAAATGGCACATGAATATCAGGCTGACTGCCTTGAAGAAATTCACGGGTTGAATTAGGAAAATAGCGGCCCGAAACGGACGTTAAAAACGATTCTGCTTGTTGGCGATTTTGACGATTAGTTGATGACATAGCATTCTCTCCAGCTAAAAAATAACAGGGTTTAGAGATGCTTGTCAGGAGTGTTGAAAGGAACAATAGCACTGAAAAAGGGAGACTCCCTGGCCATTGCTCTCTTGTTCCCTTCGCAGGTATTAGCCTGATCAGGTTCAACGGATCCCGCTTTGCGGTCTCAGCCTGTCACTCTTTAAGTAACGAGGCACTCCGACAAGATTCTTTTTTAGTGGAACAAAATACTTAGCTTATTGCAACAACGAATGCATTATTCATTACTTCTGTGTCAATTTATTAACGACTTTGGCAGCGTCTTCCATTGGCTGGCCTAAGCCTTCAACACGGTGTTGAATAACGCCATTTTCATCGAGCACGGTAATCAGATTGCTGTGGTCAAAATCCCCGTCAGGCCGCTTTCTGTAGCGAACACCCAGCACGGTTGCCAAGGTCCGAATATCTTGATCTTCGCCGTGTAGAAAGATCCATCTATTGCTGTTTAGCTTGTACTGCTTAACGTAGTCAGCCAACGCTTTTGGTGTATCGCGAGAGTTGTCGAAGCTGACCATCACCAGTTTCACTTGCTTTTGAGCTTCGTTACTCAAACTGGTGTACAGACGTTTAGCGTCATTGACGAGAACCGGACAGGCGGTGGTGCAGCTGCCATATATCATTGAGACAATGACCGGCTGCCCTTGTAAGTCAGCTAGTGTCATATGCTCACCTTTGTGTGTTATCCAATGCCCATCAACCTGATACACCGATGAAGAATGCGATACTTTCGCGGCTTTCATGCTGGTGTGGTTTTTATGACTTGCGTGGTTCCCATGTCCAGATTTGTGTTGAGAGTGATCTTGTGCGACTGCCGGAGCCAATGCAAGCAGGGCGCTTGATAGAATCAGTGCCGCATAAGCGGATGGTTTAAATAAGTTGTTCATAATTGGTCTCCGTTGTCGGAATGAATGTCGTAAGCACAGCGAAAACCCATGGTGCTGGTTGAGCTCTGTGGTGCGTAGTCGCTACGAGACTGATAGCGAAAAAATGTGGCGTAATTGGCTTTGGTAAAGCTCGATAAGAAACGCGCTCCATCGCCGCAAGAGCCCGATAATAAGTCGACATCATCACCGTTGGTTAACAGTAACTGATAGTCTTCAACCCACTCGTTAACCCGGTCATACATATGACTGAGCTCAGTGGCATTAATGTCCACGGTTTGTTCGTCGCTTTTCGGTTGGCTGTACCAGGCAAATAAGTTGCGTGCATAATCGTCATCGCTGATGTTTTGTTGCTGACGATATTGAACAGAGGCGTATTCCCATTCATTGAGGCTGGGTAAACGACCACCTTGTGCAGCACAATATTCACGTGCCGCAAACCATGACACATAAGTGACTGGATGATCCGCCTGGCCGTTAGGGTAAGCGTCTTTTTTAGGCCAGTGCTTTAGGTAATTTCCGTCGTGAAACAGGGCAGCGATGTTGTCTCGCTGCCATTTAGGGTGGCTGTTAACAAAGTCGAGAAAAAGTTGGTTAGTGACCGGAGTTGCGTCAAGCATGAAGCTATTAATTTCAATGCTAAGACGTTCCTTGTCCAACAAAACCGGCGGTTCAAACTCGCCACCATTAATACGGACTGGGTCTGAGAGTACTAGCGGTGACGCTGTCAGCGTAGAGAACATAAGTCCCGCAACTCCAAGCCACTTAACCATAACCGTCTCCTTACTTGTCTTTACGTGGACCCGCAATAAGGGCACCAGCAGCGCCAAGCTCAGCATCAGCAAACTCATGATCGACTAGCTTGTAGATGCCTTCTTCTGGTACGACAAACTCGATAGTTGCGCTATTACTTGCGCCGAGTAAAACGGTTTGCATGCCGTACCAATCGTTACGTGGGTCGCCTTCGTACCAAACGCGGTCAAAGATAGCGCCAATAACATGGAAGCTGGAAGTACCAGAAGGTCCTGCATTTAGTACGTGTAAGCGCACACGGTCGCCTTCATCAGCGCGTAATGGCGAGTCACTCAGTGCACCGACATGCCCATTAAACGTAACGTGGCTGGGCTGACGATTAAGTGCAGCGTCATGATTGTAAATAAATTCACCGTCACCCACTTCTTCTAAGTAGTGTTCAGACTGAACCAGCACGTATTCCTTGTCGGCGTCAGTTGGGTAACCGTCTTTTGGTGATACAACGACCGCACCGTACTGGCCCATTGCAGTGTGCATTAACACGCTGGAAGTACCACAGTGATACATGTAAGTACCGGCATAGTTAGCAATCCATTCAAACTCAATAGTTTCGCCTGGTGAAATAGTGCGCCACTTGTCTTCAGCCGCAACGGTTCCGCTATGGAAGTCCATAGAGTGTGGCATTGGATTAATAACTGGTTGGTTATTTTGGTAAGTGTTTGCCTGTAACTGCTGGAAGAATGGTGAGCCATTTTTCACCGGCTTAGTAATAGTGACCTCTTCGTCAGAGCGGTTTTTCATCTTGAAAATAACTCGATCACCTTCACGCACGTGCAATACAGGCCCCGGTACAGAACCACCAAAAGTCCATGCTGAGTAGCTCACGCCAGGAGCAACTTCCACTTTTTGTGAAAACACGTCCATGCGAACGTCATGTGTTTTGTTACCTTTATAATCAAGCTTGGCCAAGTTAGGCACTTGAGTCAGGTAGTCACCGACAACCGCAGGACCAGTGTAGTCTTCGCGGTAAACCTTAGCTTCAGGTAGGCCATAGACTTTGCCGTCAATGACGTATTCGCTGTCGTGCTTTAATTCGGTGTCAGCGAAAGCAACAGGAGCTGAAACGGAGGCAGCGGCTGCCAAAATAGACGCACTGATAACTGAGAGACTGAGTGATTTCATAATTGTTCTTCCTTGTTCATAGGATAGTTAAAAATTAACGAGAGCCTGCGACAGCGCTTGCTTCAATAGTGCTGCTGCCGTTAGCCAGTTCGGTATTGACATAGTTCACAATGGCGGCAATGTCAGCGTCTTTTAGGTATGACATAGGAGGCATAGCGCCGTTGTATGTAGCACCATTGACAGTGACTGCGCCTGATTTGCCGTTTATTATGGTCTGGGCGATGTAGTCTGTTTTGTCTTTAATATTTGGGTTGTCCGCAAGCGGAGGAAAAACACCAGCTAAACCTTTACCTGCTGGTTGGTGACACGCCTGGCAGTATTTTTTATAGGCGTTCTTGCCATCTGCCGCTTCAGCAGGTTGTGCTAGAAAAAAGGCGACAACAGAGGCTGCTACTGCGCCTACTTTTAAAGTAGATTGAATGTTCATAATGACACCTCAGTGACTGACTTAAGATGTCTATAGGTTACTGTTTTGTTGGCTTTTTACGAGTGAAACGAAGAGGTAAAACTTGCTTACTCCCTGGGGTATAGAATGGGTATATTGAGGAGTATACCCAGGGGTAAGCAAAGAGGTAGAAAGTGGTTTTAAATACTGCGAGCTTCCAATTCAATACGTGATGCTGCGCCATAGATTTTGCTGGCATCACCTTGCAACTCACCTTCCGGAGTAATGGTTGGCCAAAGGTCTGCTAAAGACATCAACACATTGCGCGTTTCCTCAATGGCGCCTGATGCTTTTTCGGCTTCCTCGTGCTTAATTCGCTCCAAACGATTAAGGGCAATTTCCTTAAAGCCGAGTGCATCCTGATATTCATGTACTTGCGCTACTTTGCCATTCTGGATACCCACGGCGTACTCATCGGCAGTTGCCATCAGCATAGTCGCTATGCTTAATAGAACACTCTTTGCGGACATATCAGCGATAGGTTCGTGTGCGCTGATAGCATCAAGTAGTACGTTGTAATTATTCATGACAACGTCTTTGCTGTTGTCGTTGATAACGCTGTCAGCTAACGCTTCCAGTTCATCAGCAAAACCCGGTTGTCCACGATCTGAAAAAGCTTCCTTGAGACCTGCGTAAAGCTCATCGCCAGGGTGCTTCATATGGGTTTTTGCCATTTCAATGTGGCCTTGCTCATAAAGCTTCATGCCAACCCAAAGGTGACCACGAATAAAACCAAGTTGCGCCAAAAATGCGGTGTCATTAGTGCTTAAATCTATTTCAGGTGCGGCCATTTCACCTTCCGCCATGGGGGCCGCCATAAAAGAAGCCGGTGCCGCGTTTGGCTGAGTTAATGGCGCTGCATTAACGGTTGAGGCGGCCATTGTTGACGCTAAGACACTGCCGACACCAACCCAAACTTTTCTCTTCTCAAACATAGAAAAAACCTTATGTGCTTTTTTGAAAGAATGATCTCGTGTATATTTGCAGAAATGATAACTATTCGCAAGTTTAGGCTATGATATTTCACGTTCAAAAAGCGATTGATGAGGTCGTTATAGACAATCTCATTGCAGGGCTGTCTGCAGTACAATTTAGTGACGGTAAAGCCACGGCGGGCTGGGCAGCCAAAGAGGTTAAAAACAATCAGCAACTGACCGGCAAAAAAGCCAAAGCGGCCACCGACTTATTGCTTGAAAAGCTCCATACTAACCCATTGGTGCAGTCGGCTATGCGACCAAAACATGTGGCTCGTTGCAGCATTAACCGCTATGAGCCGGGTCAGTATTATGGTACCCACATGGATGACTCTTTAATGAACGGTGTGCGTACTGACATTTCTTTTACGTTGGGGTTATCCGAACCTGAAGCCTTTGAGGGCGGTGAACTGGTTATTGAGGACTCCAGCGGAGAGCGAAGCTGGCGGCTGGGGAAAGGGGATATATTGATATACCCAAGCCACTACCTACATCGGGTTAATGAGGTGACCCAAGGGGCGCGTCTGGCAATGATAGGCTGGGTGCAAAGCGTGATAAAACACCCCAGCCACCGGGAGCTTTTGTTTGACGTTGAGCAGTCCTTGAAAGCTGAGTTTGAGGCGAACGGTAAGTCGGCAAACTTTGATCGGTTGACGAAAGTGTTTCATAACCTAATGAGAGAGTGGGCGGACATTTAATGCCGCCCACAGTACTGTTTTAGCCCGCTAAGGTGACACCACAAACTATCAGCAAAGCGATATTGGCGAACAGACCAATCATAAAAAAGTAGCTGCGTGGACTTGGGTTCTTCTCAGTGGCAATAACGTAGTAAAGCACCATGTGAATAAGACGTGCACCCACAAATATCCAAACCAGCAGCGCTGTCCAGAACGCACTTGCGCCAACAAAGAACGCCAGAAAAGTCGTGCCCAGCATAAGAGGATAGTTTTCAAGTGAGTTCATAAAGGTTCGATGCGCACGAAAAACAAACGAGTCGTGACTGAGTGACTCGTTAATTTTTCCTGGCACGGCGCCGGGTTGTTTGGCTTTGCGCCCACTGGCAACGAACCACTGAAGTAATAAAATAACCAGAGCCGTAAAAACGCCCCAGTAAGCTAATAAATAGGTTTCAGTTCCATTCATCGATGTCTCCTTCGTTATTATTTTTAATGCATATTTTCGTCAATTGGCTGCAGCACCGCAATTCCAGCAAACCTCAAAGGCTGAGCCGTTTAATTCCTGGCATTGGTTACAACGCCAGTCGTCACCATTTGCCTGTACTTCTATTTGCTCTATGAGTTTCTGCGCTGTGGCAAGTTGAGTGTCGTCAACTAACCAAAGCTCTGGCCACGTGTCCAGTGGCGCTAAGTCGCCAGCTGCACCACTTGAAAACTCATTTTTCATAACGGTTTCTATACCATTCATGCGTAACATATTACGCACGTTTTCCACTAAAAGTTTGTTTTCATGGGTATAAATTAACGTCATAGCGACCTTCAGTTGGTTTACAGGCGAATACTTTGAGCCAATACACTCACACCGGATAGCATCATTAATACGAGCGTTAATTGACGGAAACGATACTCGGAAACATGATGCTGGAGCTTGTGACCGACGGTTGCGCCAATCAGTGCGCCCGGCAATAGGCTCAAAATAAGGTAAAAGTGTGCTTCTGCGTAGATGGCCTGACGTGAAAAGTTGAACACGTTAGCGATGGCAATACAGCAAAAAAACAGGCTTAAAGTGGCTCTGAACTGCTGCTTAGGAATACGGGCGTTTGCCAGAAACAGAACAATGGGCGGGCCTCCGAGGGTCATTAAGCCGTTTAAAACGCCTGAACTACTGCCTACCGCAATGTGACCTGGTGCGTGTTCTGCGGTTGGGAACTGTTTGCCGCTGGCAAGAGCAAGCGCCACTGCTAAAATAACACCGCCAAGAACCAACTTAATGAGTTTGTCATCAATAGCGAGTAACAAGGAACCGGCAATAATTGATGTGATAACGCCCGATATAATCAGCCACTTCCATTGTGACGGGCGGGCGGCTTCACGGTTTTTCCAATAGATCCAGGCACCTACCATGATATTTATGACCGACAAGGCTGGTGTCAGAACGCTGATAGGAAACCACAAAGCCAAAATGGGAACGGCGAGTAGGCCAGAGCCAAAACCACTAATGCCTTGCAGCATAGCGGCGAAAAAGAATACCAATGCGGCGGCAAAATACTCCAAATTAACCTCTTTTATCGCTAATGTTTGAAAACGGCTTTTCAGTCGCTGCAATAGTCTTCATAATGATAACAATAATAACAACGGAGCTGAGCATGCGGGTGACTCTGGTTGTGTTGTTGACCTTATTCCTGGCGCTACAATACCGTCTCTGGTTTGGGAAAAACAGTTTGCCAGATTATTGGCGTTTGCAACAGGAAGTCAGCAACCAAAAAATAACGAATGAAAATCTCGAACGGCGCAACCAACTGATTTACGCAGATATTGAAGACTTGCGTGACGGTGAAGATGCGTTAGAAGAGCGTGCTCGTAATGAACTGGGAATGATTAAAAAGGACGAAGTGTTCTTCCGTCTGGTTCCGGACAGAGCACAATAGCGATATGACAAGCACCGACCCCACCGAACACTGCAACGTTAAAGCGGTTATACCGGCAGCCGGCCACGGCAGCCGAATGCAAAGCAATATTCCTAAACAGTTTTTAACCGTTGGCGGTAAAACCTTATTACAGTACAGCATTGAAGCGGTATGCGCTGACCCGCGTGTAACCGAAGTGATAGTTGCGGTGTCTGATCCGGATTCAAACGACTTACCTGATGTTTCAGAGTTAGCGGTGTCGCAGACCGTTACTTATGTTCGTGGCGGCGAAACACGCGCTGAATCAGTGTGCAAGGGAGTTGAATACGCATTGGTTCAGGGGGCAACGCACGCACTGGTTCATGATGCGGCAAGGCCTTGCTTACCTAAAGAGGCGCTAGCCCGGGTCATTGATAGCGGGGTTGCCAGTCAGCACGGCGCTATTTTAGCCATTCCGGTTCGAGACTCTTTAAAGCGAGCCATGTCCTTGAACGACCAAGCTGCACATATCGAAGAAAGTGTTGAACGTGAGCACTTATGGCAAGCACAGACTCCGCAAGTGTTTCATGCACGAACGTTATTGAATGGTATCAATCACATGGGCGTGCACAATCCGCAACTGACCGATGAGGCCTCGGCAATGCAGTGGTTGGGGTATCAACCGGTTTTGATTGAGGGCGCTTTTAAAAATCTAAAGGTCACTCACCCGGAAGACTTTGAATGTGTTGTCAGCTGGCTGTTGGCACCCGTAACGACAGAATAAGGAAATAACTCAATGAAAATTCGAGTGGGTCATGGTTATGACGTGCACCGGTGGGGCGCTGATAAACCGTTGATTTTAGGTGGGATTGAAATTCCTCATTCACAGGGGCTGGAGGCGCACTCTGATGGTGACGTGGTTCTCCATGCTGTGACCGATGCGTTGTTGGGTGCTATGGCATTGGGCGATATTGGCAAGCTCTTTCCTGATACTGATGACAAATACAAAGGCGCGGACAGCGCACAACTTTTAGAGCATGCTGTTAATTTGTGTCAGCAGAAAGAATTTCAGGTCGGCAACATCGATATTACTATTGTCGCTCAAGCACCGAAGATGGCCCCTTACATTGACGACATGCGTTCGCGTATCGCGGGCTGTTTAAAAACCTGCGTAGATAACGTCAATGTTAAAGCAACCACAA
The DNA here is from genome assembly GCF_004123135.1 of Idiomarina sp. 29L. NCBI lineage: Bacteria > Pseudomonadati > Pseudomonadota > Gammaproteobacteria > Alteromonadales > Idiomarinaceae > Idiomarina > Idiomarina sp. 29L. Next base: position 422,962 of record NZ_SDJS01000001.1, read on the forward strand.
CGGAGAAGCTGGGGTTTGTTGGGCGGGAAGAAGGCATTGCCTGCCATGCAGTCGTGCTGATGGAGTCGTTTTAATGTTGGCACCAGAACAAGTTAATTGTCAGGAGTTAGCGGCTCTAAACGCCGGTGAAAAGCCAAACGTTGCTTTTAAAGCGTCGCCCGAAGACTTTCAGGTTATCGAACAACTCAATGTTGACGATGAGCAAGAGGGTGAGCATCAATGGCTATGGGTGAAAAAGAGGGGAGCCAATACGGCCTTTTGCGCTGAGAAAATTGCCCGTTTTGCCGGCGTGTCGCCAAAGCAAGTCAGTTACTCTGGTCTGAAAGACAGACAAGCGATTACCTGGCAATGGTTCTCCATACAGCTACCGGGTAAAGACACGTTGGACTGGCAGCAACTCAACGATGACGAAATGACAGTTGAGCGTGTTATCAGGCGCACGAAAAAGTTACGCAGTGGCCTACATACCGGCAACCGCTTTGTCATTCGCTTACACAATGTCAGCGATATGGCGCTTTTGAAAAAACGCTGGCATCAAGTCACACAGAGCGGTGCTATCAACTACTTTGGTGAGCAGCGCTTTGGCCGTTTCGGCGATAACGTGGCCGAAGCCGAAAAGTGGATATTGGCTAGCCGTCCTAAACGACTATCGAAAACCAAACGAGGGCTTTATTTATCGGCGTTGCGGAGTTATCTGTTTAATTTAATAGCGTCAGAGCGCGTTAAGCAATTGGGTGCAGACGCTTTATTAGACGGAGACTGTGCAGTATTGGCTGGTTCTAACTCGATGTTTACGGTTGAACAGTGGGACGACGAACTTAAGCAACGGCTTAGCAGTAACGATATTGAAATTGCATTGCCTCTGCCAGGTTCGGCTAAAAAGACGATGACTGCAGGTGAGTCGGCAGCGTTTGAAAATAGACTGTTGGCGCCTTACGAAAGCTGGATAGAGGCGTTAGCCAAGCTTCGGGTTGATGAAGCCCGGCGTGCCTGGAAAGTCATTCCCGCTGAAGCGGAACTTAATGAACTTGACGAAGCTACCGTTGAGTTGAGTTTTACTCTGCCTTCCGGTGCTTATGCAACAACGATTTTAAATGAAATTGCGACAATAAGTGGTGAACCCAAATGATGAAAATTTTGCTGAGTAATGATGATGGTGTGCATGCTCCGGGAATTCGGGCGCTTTACCTGGCATTAAAAGAAGTAGCTGAAGTGCGGGTCATTGCGCCGGATAGAAACTGCTCTGGCGCAAGTAACTCGTTAACGCTGCACAACCCACTTCGTATTCGCAAGCTGGATAATGGCTTTTACTCGGTGAATGGCACACCAACAGACTGTGTTCACTTAGGCACAAACTCACCCATAGCGGAAGACGTCGATTTAGTGGTTTCGGGTATTAATGACAGTCCAAACATGGGTGACGACGTTTTGTATTCCGGCACGGTGGCTGCGGCGATGGAGGGGCGCTTTATGGGATTGCCGTCAATTGCTGTTTCTATGGGGGGTCGAGGTCACGACTATTATGAGACGGCGGCAAAAATTGTTGCAGATATTGTGTCTGACATGGAAAAAGCGCCGTTGCGTTTAGATACCGTGCTTAACATTAATGTGCCCTATACCACTTACGATAAGTTGAAAGGTACGAAGGTAACGAAGCTAGGACGTCGTCACCGTGCGGATACGATGGTGCACGATCGCGACCCTTTTGGTAACGAAATTTTTTGGTATGGTCCAATCGGACATCATACGAGTGATGAGCCTCAAACTGATTTTGCGGCAATTCATGACGGATATGTGTCCATTACGCCATTAAGTCTCGATATGACGGCTCAGCGCCATACCGATACGTTAACGGAGTGGTTAGATCAGAAAAAATGATGAAGACAATCAGTGGACAGGCGCGAGCCAAAAAGCTTATCCAGCAATTGAGCGATCTGGGTATTACCAACCAGCAAGTGTTGCAGGTTATAGCTGAAACGCCGCGCCATGTATTTATGCCGGAGTCATTAGCCCATAAGGCGTACGAGAATACCGCACTGCCTATTGGTAATGGACAGACTATTTCGCAGCCATTAATGGTCGCGACAATGACCCAGTTATTGATGCAACACGACTGTCACAATGTATTGGAAATTGGTACTGGTTCTGGCTATCAAACCGCGATACTGGCTCAGTTGGTCGATAAAGTTTTTAGCGTAGAGCGCATTGCTCAGCTGCAATATCAGGCCAAGCGCCGACTGCGTCAATTAGACTTGCACAATGTGTCAATGCGACATGGTGATGGTTGGAAAGGTTGGAGCAGTAAAGCGCCTTTTGACGGTATTATTGTCACAGCGGCCGCTAGTGAAGTGCCAACCGACTTAGTGGCACAGCTAGCCGATGGTGGCGTCATGATTATCCCGGTTGGCGGTACAAATGAATCCCAAAGTCTGACGGTTATTCGTCGTTTTGGTGACAGCGTTGAACAGCAGCAAATTGGTGATGTTCGGTTTGTGCCTTTAGTGAAAGGAGAGCTCAGTTGAAGCTGTTTTCTGCGCTTTATGACAGAGTGTTAAGTTGGTCTGAACATCCTCGAGCAAAAGCTATTTTGGCTTTACTCAGCTTTTCGGAGTCCGTTATTTTTCCCATTCCACCAGACGTCATGTTGGCGCCAATGGCGATGACGCAACCGGACAAAGCCTGGCGCTTGGCGTTCTTAACAACGGTAAGCTCAGCTGCCGGTGGGGTGCTTGGTTATTTTCTTGGGTTCTGGGCGTTTGAAACCGTGGTTTTGCCTGCCGTTGAAACTTTGGGTTATGAAAGCAAACTCGAAGTTGTCAAAAGCTGGTTTGCAACCTGGGGTTTTTGGATTGTCTTTATTGCGGGTTTTTCGCCGATTCCTTATAAGTTGTTTACGGTGACCGCGGGCGTTATGCAAATTGCGTTTTTCCCGTTTTTATTAGCGTCGGTTATTAGTCGCGGTTTGCGTTTTTATCTGGTGGCGTGGCTGCTTAAAACCGGTGGGCCGAAAATGGCTGTAAAACTTCGTGAATATGTTGATCGAATAGGCTGGTCACTGGTAATACTATTGCTAATAGCTTACTTAGTGATGCAATTGGTTTAGGGATGCGACTGAAAAACGGGGTGCTAACAAGCTTAATTATGTTTGCCTTGCTGCCAATTGTGCTGCAAGGGTGCAGCAGTCGCTCTCAGCCGGCTCCTGTTGATACCTTGTATACCGGCAAAACATACCGGGATTTTCAGCCTAACTCGTTAGATGCCAAAAAGTACGAAGTACAAAAAGGAGAAACCCTTTATTCAATTGCGTTTCGCGCCAACATGGACGTTGATGACATAGCTCGGTTGAATAACTTAGCAAGACCTTACACCATATACCCGGGTCAGACACTGGACTTGGTGGGCAGTGCAAAAAGTACCGGTACCAGTGAACCAACTCAAAGATCTCAAAGTAATAAAAAAACAGCAGATCGCGCACAAAATAATATAAAAACGCCCGTTGCCAAGACTCAGAAGAAAGAGTATGGTCAAAAAGTAGGCACAAAAAAAACAGTGAAAAAACAAGCCGATACTCGCAAACAAAGGCGCCAAAAGTCGGTACGGGTAAGGACTGAAGCGGCAATGCCGAGCAACGCCGAGTTAGCTTGGGAGTGGCCGTCGACAGGAAAGGTTATTGAACGTTTTTCACTGAAAGACAGAGGAAATAAAGGGCTCGATTTTGCGGGTAACAGGGGTGACCCGGTAAAAGCTGCCGCAGCGGGTAAAGTGGTTTATGTCGGAAATGCGCTTAGAGGTTTTGGTAATTTAATCATTTTGAAACATAACGATGATTATATTACTGCCTATGCCCACAATGAGGACATTCTCGTCAAAGAACAAGAATGGGTGGACACAGGTGAAACGATAGCCCGCATGGGGGACTCGGGTGCAAAAGGTGTTAAATTGCATTTTGAGGTTCGTTTCAGAGGTAAGTCGGTGAATCCTGAGCATTATTTGCCGAGCTCTCGCTAGTGACGTGGAAATAATAATAACAAGATATGGAGGTCGACGTGTGCATTAACACGGTTTTCAGATTAACAGGAGCTTGTTATGAGCCAGATAAAGGAAGAAGCTGTCGACACTATCGAAATCAACGAGGAAGAAGCGCTACTTGAAAACGCAGATGAAGCGCAACAGTCCGCAACGAGCTCTGATGAGGAGTTAGAAGAGGCGCTATCATCGTCCTCGAGTCAATATCAAAAGAAAATGGATGCCACTCAGCTTTACTTAGGTGAGATAGGCTTTTCTCCATTACTGACCGCTGAAGAAGAGGTCTTTTATTCACGACGTGCGTTAAAAGGCGATAAAGCCGCTCGTCGGCGCATGATTGAAAGTAATCTTCGATTGGTGGTTAAAATTGCCCGCCGCTATTCAAACCGGGGCTTAGCGTTACTGGATTTAGTGGAAGAGGGGAATTTAGGTCTTATTCGTGCGGTTGAAAAGTTTGATCCGGAACGAGGATTCCGTTTTTCAACCTACGCCACTTGGTGGATACGCCAAACCATTGAGCGGGCAATTATGAACCAAACCCGCACCATTCGTTTACCCATTCATGTGGTTAAAGAGCTGAATATCTACCTGCGAGCAGCACGTGAACTGGCGCACAAGCTTGACCATGAGCCAACAGCGGAAGATATTGCTAAGAGTCTGGATAAGCCGGTTGGTGATATTACTAAAATGCTGCGTTTGAATGAGCGCATAGCATCGGTCGATACGCCAGTGGGAGGCGAAAACGATAAAGCTTTGCTGGATATTCTGGCGGACGAAGATGATCACGGTCCAGAAGGTGTGCTTCAGGATGAAAACCTGAAAACGAATATTACTGACTGGCTGGAGTCACTCAACGATAAGCAAAAAGAAGTGCTTGCGCGTCGCTTCGGCTTGCTGGGATATGAAGCATCAACGCTTGAAGACGTCGGTCGTGAAATCGGCTTAACTCGAGAGCGTGTTCGTCAAATCCAGGTGGAAGCGTTAAGAAAGCTAAGAGATTCACTCAAGCAGCAGGGACTAACGTTGGACTCTCTTTTTGCCGGACAATAATGGCTACTAGCTATCGGAGAAAAACGAAGGGCTCGGTACTTACCGAGCCCTTTCTCTTTTTATAGTTTACTTTTCCAAGTAAAGAGTAATTCAAGCGCTTGCCTTGGACTTAAATCGTTTAAGTCGGTGGTTTGAAGCTGTTCGATAATTGGGTTTGGTCTTTCAGGTTCAAGCGGCAAACTCGGCTGCTTTTCAGTGGGCTTTGCTGGCATTGATTTGTGGCTACCATGATGCGCTGTTTCCAACTCTTTTAATTTAAGTTTTGCTTGTTGAATAACATGCTCTGGTACACCGGCCAGTTTTGCCACTTGCAAGCCAAAGCTTTGGTTTGCCGCGCCCTCACTGACCGTGTGCAAAAAGGCAATGGTATCGCCGTGCTCTTTGGCATTCACGTGAACGTTGCTGGTCGCAGGCAATTCGTCTGCCAGTTCCGTCAGTTCAAAATAGTGAGTTGCGAACAGCGTTAAACATTGCAGTTTCTGCGCCAGATAATCAGCACAGGACCATGCTAGCGACAAACCGTCGTAGGTTGATGTGCCGCGACCAATTTCGTCCATAAGTACAAGGCTATTTGGCGTAGCATTATGCAAAATGTTTGCGGTTTCCGTCATTTCAACCATAAAAGTCGAGCGGCCAGAAGCCAGGTCATCAGATGCTCCGATACGCGTGAAAATTCGGTCAATACAGCCAATGCGAGCTGTCTTAGCCGGAACATAGCAACCCATGTGCGCCAGAATCACAATAAGTGCGGCCTGACGCATATAGGTTGATTTACCGCCCATATTGGGGCCGGTGATCATGAGCATGCGCTGTGAATTATTTAAGGCAACATCATTTGCTATGAATGGGGTTTCGCTGAGTTGCTCAATAACGGGGTGTCGTGCCTGTTCAAGCTCGACCAGACTGGAGTCGTCGGTAAGTTCAGGCCGGCAGTAGTCCCAATTGTTAGCCAGCTGGGCGAAGCAGCTGAGGGTATCCAGTTGCGCTAACGATGATGCTGTTCTTTGCAAATCAGCAACGTAAGGCATTAGCTGTTCGAAGAGTTGATCGTATAACCATTTTTCTCTTGCCAGTGATCGCGCTTGTGCGTTAAGAACCTTGTCTTCATGCTCTTTAAGCTCAGGCACAATGTAACGCTCTGTGTTTTTTAATGTTTGGCGTCGTTGGTAATGATCAGGCACTAATTCCGCGTTTTGCCGGCTCACTTCAATAAAATAGCCATGTACCTTGTTATAACCGACCTTTAAGGTCGTAATACCGGTTTGTTGGCGCTCCCGCTGCTCCAGCTGATGAAGGTAGTCGGTGGCCCCGGTGGCTAGATCCCGCAGGTCATCCAGCTCACTGTCGTAGCCTTCGGCAATAACGCCGCCATCTCTAATCAATAAAGGCGGATTATCGATAACAGCACGCTCTAAGCGATCAACCACTTCAGGGAAAAGCAAAATAGCCTCGTTCAATTGGTTGAGGCTTTGGTGCTGTAATTGGCTTTTAATATCAGGCAGCTGCTTCAGACTGTCTCTTAAACGGGCAAAGTCTTTAGGTCGGGCGGTTCTTAAGCCAACCCGCGCAACGATACGCTCAATGTCTGATAGCGACTTCAGGCTGGTTTGCAAAGGCTCGTAAGCGTTATTTTCCAATAGGGCTGCAACCGCATCGTAGCGTTTATTTAAGGCGTGCTGATTTCGAATTGGACGCTGTAGCCAACGTTGAAACTGGCGGCTGCCCATGGCCGAGGCTGTTTTATCCAATACTGCCGATAAATGTGTGTTAGCGTCGCCCAGGCTTTGTTGTAATTCAAGGTTACGGCGAGTAGCTGCATCTAGAATAAGGGCATCACTAGGGTGCTCTGTAACAATCGACTGGATATGCGGTAACGCCGAGCGCTGAGTTTCTTTTACATAGTGAAGAATAGCCCCTGCCGCGCCTAGTGTTGGTTCGTCAGCTTTAAGCCCAAAACCTTCCAAGTGCTGCGTAGCGAACTGTCGAGTTAATAATTCGAATGCGGTTTTTTGTTCAAACTCCCAGGTTGGACGGCGTTTGCAGTTCGCCTTAGCAAGCGGTAATCCGGCCAGTGACATGGTATCGGGATACAGCAACTCGGCCGGTTCCAGACGTTGCATTTCTGCGGCAAGTTGCTCGTGGGAGTTAGCTTGCGTTAACCAAAAACGTCCGCTGCTAAGCTCTAGACTAGAAATTGCATACAGGTCGTCTTTCAAGGCCGATATAGCGACTAACAGTTTTTGTTGTCGTTCGGTCAGTAGCGACTCATCGGTTACTGTACCCGGCGTAACAATGCGAACGACCTCGCGTTCGACAGGCCCTTTACTCGTGGCAGGGTCGCCAATTTGCTCACAAATAGCGACAGACTCACCTAAATTGACGAGTCGCGCTAAATAGTTTTCAACCGCGTGGTAGGGAACGCCGGCCATTGGAATGGGTTCGCCGTTGCTTTGTCCGCGAGCGGTCAGTGAAATATCGAGAAGTTCTGCTGAACGTTTTGCGTCGTCGAAAAATAGCTCATAAAAATCCCCCATACGATAGAATAAAAGCATGTCCGTATGTTGCGCTTTTATACGTAAGTATTGCTGCATCATTGGGGTATGTGATTGGATATGTTTTTCAGAAAAATCAGGCATAGTTGAGTTATTTTTATCTGGAGCCAATGTTATGGTAACAACCACAGTTATTACGCCGCAAACCTTAGAACTCGCGGAACAGCTCGGTCAATGCTTGTTGGAAAAACAGCAAACAATTGCCACTGCAGAGTCCTGTACCGGAGGGGGAATAGGATACGCTATTACGGAAGTGGCGGGAAGTTCTGCTTGGTTTAATGGCGGATTAATCACCTATACTAACGACCTGAAGCGACAGCTACTGAATGTGAGTCAGAGAACGCTTGAAAAAGATGGGGCTGTGTCAGCAGAGTGCGTTAAGCAAATGGCACTTGGCGCGCAGGCGCAGTGCAATTCGTCATGGGCGATTGCAGTCAGTGGTGTGGCAGGACCAAGTGGTGGGAGTGCTGACAAGCCGGTCGGATTGGTTTGGATGGCTTTATTGGGACCCGGATGCGAGGAAGTTTGGTCGCAAGTCTTTTCTGGTAACAGACAGAGGGTAAGAGCCCAAACTATCGACGAGGTCTTAAAAAAGGCAATAAAAAATCTTTGATTACAGTGGCTTACCTGTAATTATGGAAAACTTTTTAATGAACACTTGATACTGTAAAAACGTACAGTATACTGTGTATAAAACCAGTAATTAATGCGGAGCTTAAAATGAGCAATGATCGTCAAAAAGCGTTGGATGCAGCGCTCGGGCAAATCGAACGTCAATTTGGTAAAGGATCTATCATGCGGTTGGGTGACAACCAGACGTTGGATATTGCCTCTGTTTCAACAGGTTCGTTAGGGCTAGATATTGCTCTTGGCATTGGTGGTTTACCCTTTGGACGAGTCATAGAAATTTATGGACCGGAGTCCAGTGGTAAAACGACAATGACTTTAGAAGTTATTGCTGAAGCCCAAAAAATGGGGAAAACCTGCGCTTTTGTTGACGCTGAGCACGCACTCGATCCTATCTACGCTGAAGCTCTAGGCGTTAACGTAGATGACTTGCTTGTGTCTCAGCCTGATACGGGAGAGCAAGCACTGGAAATTTGCGATATGTTGGTTCGTTCCGGTGCTGTTGATGTTGTGATTGTTGACTCGGTAGCTGCCTTAACACCTAAGGCCGAGATAGAAGGCGAAATGGGTGATAGTCATGTTGGCTTGCAGGCTCGTTTAATGTCACAAGCGCTTCGTAAATTAACGTCAAATATTAAAAAGTCGAACACCATGTGTATTTTCATCAACCAGATTCGTATGAAAATTGGTGTGATGTTCGGTAACCCTGAAACCACAACCGGTGGTAACGCACTGAAATTTTATTCCTCTGTTCGTTTGGATATTCGCCGTACGGGTGCCTTGAAAGAAGGTGATGAAGTTGTCGGTAACGAAACTCGTGTGAAAGTGGTTAAGAACAAGGTTGCACCTCCGTTTAAAGAAGCAAACTTCCAAATTTTGTATGGTAAGGGCATCTCTAAAGAGGGTGAGTTGATTGACTTGGGTGTTAAACACAAGATGGTTGATAAAGCGGGGGCTTGGTACAGCTATAAAGGCGATAAAATTGGCCAGGGCAAAGCAAACTCAATGAAGTTCTTGCAAGAAAACCCTAAAATAGCGGATGAATTGGAAAGCAGAATACGTGAACTTTTGCTGTCTAAGCCTGAAAAGAAAACAAAAGAAGATCGTGAAGCAGAGAGAGCGGCTGCAAAAGAAGCAGAAAACTCTCCAGAGCCAAGCGATGACAATGTTTTGTAAGTTGAATTGTTAATGGTGAAAGTAAAAAGGCCCCGGATGTATCCGGGGCCTTTTAAATTGATGGGTTTATTGCAAAGAGTTGTTGATACAGTTTTGCCGCATAAGCGTCGGTCATGCCGGATAAGTAATCTGAAATAACCCGAGGGGCATTGTTTCCATGCTCTTGCTCGTGCAGGTAGCGTAAGCGAGTATTTGCTGGAAGCAGTCTTTCTGGCTCGACAGAAAGCACATCAAACAACTCCATGATTATTTGCTGCCCTTTAAACTCCTGCGCCTGCATTTCAGGTTTGCGAATAACCCACTTAAAAATGAATTCTTTTAATGCATTAAGCAACTGCTTCTCGGCATCTCCAAGTGTAACTTGGTACTGTAACAACGGACATTCAAAGTCGTTGTCTGTTTTTATCAAGGTTGCAGAAGTAACCAGGCGGTTGACCAAGCTACCAATGGCTCCTTTGCGCTCATAATGATCATCGGAAAACAGTGCATGAGTCAGTGATTCAGCGTTAAAGTCAGGCAGAGCGCTTTCTAAAGACTGCAACCTGTCAAACATATACTTCATCCAGTGCTCACGCTGAATAAGACCAACAACTATGGCGTCTTCTAGGTCATGTACACCATAGGCAATATCATCGGCCGCTTCCATAATAGACGCATCAACGCTTTTTAAAGCGCTGCGGCCGTGTTTAGTGGTTTGTGGCTCTGCTGAAAGTGACTGAAAGGCTTGTTTGTCACTAGTCGATAATGGGGCAAGCACCCAGTCTAATTGGGCTGTGTCATCGTTATATAAGGCTTTAGGGGGTAACCATTGCCGGGTCGGTAAATGCTTAAAGTTACTGACATCTTCAGGTAATTGTTCGCGGCGAACCTGGCTGGCTAGAACAGGGTACTTCAATAGCCCGAGTAAAGTGCGACGGGTTAAATTCATGCCATGCTCTGGCGTGTAGGCTTCAAGTCTGGTGACTATACGGAAAGTTTGGCCGTTACCCTCAAAGCCACCGTTATTGCGCATCATGTAGTTCAAAGCAATTTCACCGCCATGTCCAAAAGGTGGATGTCCAATGTCATGCGCTAAGCACAGAGACTCTAATAATGGTTCTGAAAACTCAAGAGATGCTGAAAGCTCTGGGTGTTGGTGACTTAAATGAACAATAAGACTTGCGCCAATTTGGCTGGCCTCTAATGAGTGGGTTAAGCGAGTTCTTGGAAAGTCGTGCATACCCACGTACATAACCTGAGTTTTTGCCTGTAGCCGTCTAAATGCGGCGCTATGCAATATTCTGGCTTTATCTCGCTGGAATGGGGTACGGGTGTCATTGGGTCGCGTGCTTGATGTGTTAACTTGACGGTCAGTCCAGGGCATAGATAGCTCAGGTAGGTTGTTGAAAACTCAGTAATCATAGTACGATACTTAAACAAATTAAAAAAGTGGGAAAAATCACATGTCGGAAGTGAAAGTTGCATTAGCTCTAGGCTCTGGAGCGGCTCGTGGTTGGTCACATATTGGGGTTATTAAAGCCCTCGAAGAAATGGGTGTGCGCATTAATATGGTGGCAGGTACTTCCATTGGCTCACTAGTTGGAGCGGGTTATGCGTCTGGACGCCTGGCTGAAATAGAGCAATGGGTGCAGGGCATGAGTCGCTGGGAAGTTTTCAATCTACTGGACTTTGGTTTTAACCAAGGCGGTATTATTGGTGGCGAAAAAGTGTTTAATCATGCGCGGGAGGCGTTTGGACAACGAAATATAGAAGATCTACCGATTACCTATGGTGCGGTGGCTACCGACTTATACAGTGGTCGGGAGATTTGGCTTCGAGAGGGCGACTTATATGACGCCTCCCGAGCTTCTTGCGCCATGCCAGGCGTTCTCTCTCCCAAGGCGTTTGACGGGCGTTGGCTAATTGATGGTGGGCTTGTTAATCCTGTACCGGTCTCACTGTGTCGCGCATTAGGAGCTGATTTTGTCATAGCGGTACACCTAAATTCACAACTCAATGCAAAAGCCATGGAGAAACGTGCACGGAGTATTCCACCCCAAACGGAAGCCGAGCAGCTTGAGAAAGAAAAAGGCATGCCACATAGCCATGACGAAGATAACGAAAACGGCTTTTTCGATAACCTATGGTCAGGTAGCAAAGAATATTTGGATAGCTTCAAAGAACGTTTTAGAAATAACGGGCATAAAGCGCCAGGTATGTTTAGTGTCATGGCAAGTTCTATTGATATTATGCAGGAGCGTATTACTAAGGCTCGTATGGCGGGCGATCCGCCGGATATTTTAGTGCAGCCCAAACTTGGCCACATCGGTATTATGGAGTTTTATCGTGGGCAGGAGGCTATTGATATTGGTTATGACACGACTACACGGATGCGTGATTTGATCATGGATGAAATTGAGTTATACAGAGAGCGCCGCGGTTAAGCGGCGCCCAAACTTTTAAACGTGTTCTTTAATAGCCAGCTGCGTGCCCGTCTTTGCGGCTTTCAGAGGCGCCAATATAAACATCCTGTTCGTGGTCTTTCCAAATAGCCTGATAGCCGCCATAAGGACCGACTGCTTCCTGCAGCGTATGTCCCATTTTTATCAGTTCGCGTCGAGTGTTCTTAGAGAAGCCGTTTTCCAGACTGACAACACCGCCGTCGGACATGACAGAGCCAGTTGGCTGGCTTGAACCTGTATGCAGAATGCGAGGCGCATCGCCGGCTTCTTGCAGGTTCATGCCAAAATCAATCAGGTTAATGAGGATTTGTGCATGCATTTGAGGTTGTGTGGCGCCGCCCATAACGCCGTAACTCATTAATGGTTTCCCGTCTTTGGTCACAAAAGCGGGAATGATGGTGTGGAAAGGGCGTTTGCCTGGTTCAAACACATTGCGATGATTCGCATCCAGTGCAAACAGTTCGCCGCGGTTCTGCAAAACAAAGCCTAGGCCTGTTGGTGTCACTCCTGAGCCCATCCCCCGGTAGTTACTTTGAATGAGCGAGACCATATTGCCGTCTTTGTCAGCGGTTGTTAAATAAATGGTATCGCCTTGTGTCGGTGGATTACCCGGCTCGTATGAGCGGCCTGCTTTGTTTGGGTTAATGAGTTCAGCGCGCTCCTTGGCGTAACCTTTATCTAATAAACCTTCTACCGGCACATCGTTAAATGCTGGATCAGAATAGTATTTTGCACGATCCTCAAATGCCAGCTTCTTAGCCTCGACAAAATGATGAATATACTCAGGACTGTCAAAGCCCATGGCACTCAGGTCATATTGCTCAAGTATATTGAGTATTTGCTGCGCTGCTATACCTTGGGTGTTAGGAGGTAACTCCCAAAGATTATATCCGCGATAATTAGTAGAAACAGGGTTAACCCAAGTCGATTCATGCTCTGCTAAATCTTCGTATGACAGAAAGCCCCCGTGTTTCTCTACAAACTCGTCGATAGTACGGGCAATTTCGCCTTTATAGAATGCGTCACGACCTTTATTGGCCAACAGTTTGTAAGTGTTAGCTAAGTCGGGGTTTTTAAAGCGCTCGCCTTTTTCAGGGACGTCGCCGTCTTTCATAAACACGTCAGCGAACCCGGGTTGGTCAGCGAGTACTGAGGCGTTTCGATCCATGTAGTAGGCGATAACTTCAGTTACCGGAAAGCCTGACTCTGCGTAGTTAATAGCCGGCTGCAGCACGCTTTCCATGTCTAATTGACCGAAACGGTCATGAAGTTCAAACCATCCATCGACTGCGCCAGGAACCGATAGAGGTAGTACACCACGAGGAGGAATTGACTCATAGCCGTTTTCCTTAAAGTACTCCAGCGACAAACTCTTTGGAGAACGGCCTGAAGCATTGAGCCCATAGAGTTTTTCTGATTCGGCATCCCATACAATGGCAAATAAATCGCCACCAATACCATTTCCAGTCGGTTCAACTAAGCCAAGAACTGCGTTTGCTGCAATAGCGGCATCAATAGCGTTTCCGCCTTCTTGCATAATATCCAGTGCGACTTGAGTTGCTAACGGTTGGCTTGTCGCCGCCATTGCCGTTGGTGCCATAGCCTCTGAGCGAGTGGCAAAATGATGACCGGTAATGCGGTCACTGGCCGCTGCGGGGAGGGTTGAAGCCGCACATGTAAAAGCAAGAGCGGCTGAAGCAATAATATTCAGTCGTGCCATAGTGTTTACCTTGTTAGTCGTGTTGTACTCACTATAGACTGACAATTAGAAACAAAAAAGACCAGCACGATGGGCTGGTCTTTTTATAGGTTCAAGGCGAGTGGCTAGTTAGCCTTTTTTGTCACCGTGATAGTAATCATCGATAACACTTTCCATTTCTTCAAACTTGTCTTGTAGCTCTTTTTCAGGTTCAGCAGTTAATTTACTGAAAATGATGATAGCTAACGTTGACAGGATAAAGCCTGGAACAATTTCGTAGACGTAAGCAGATAACTGCTCGCCACCAAAGGTTGGGCCGTAAATCCAGAATAGCACTGTGATAGCACCTGCCAGCATACCGGCGAGCGCACCATTACGGTTCATACGTTTCCAGAACAGGCTCAGAATAACCACCGGGCCAAATGCGGCACCGAAGCCAGCCCATGCGTTACTGACTAAGCTTAGAATGGTATTTTCTGGGTTCCATGCCAACCAAATAGCCACTAACGAAACAGCCAATACTGACATGCGACCGACGAATACCAGTTCTTTTTCACTCGCGTCTTTACGTAAGAAAGCTTTATAAAAGTCTTCTGTCAGCGAGCTCGAGCTAACCAGTAGCTGTGAAGAAATGGTACTCATAATAGCGGCTAAAATAGCGGCTAGCAGGAAACCACCAATTAATGGATGGAATAAGAACTGCGAGAAAATGATGAAGATAGTTTCAGCATCCGGCAAGCTCATTTTGGTTTCCGCAACATAAGCAATGCCGACGAAGCCCGTTGCCATAGCACCGATAATAGATACCGTCATCCACGAGATACCAATGCGGCGTGCGGCTTTTACATCACTGACTGAGCGAATTGCCATGAAACGCACAATAATGTGCGGCTGACCAAAATAACCAAGACCCCATGCAAGCAGCGAGATAATACCTAAGGTACCCAGTATTTCGCCGGTTGCGCCGTCTTTAAAAAAGGCTAAGAAGTCAGGATTTATTTCACTCACCTGACCGACAACACTGCTATAACCACCAAGCTCAGCAAAGGCGACGATAGGCACCAGGACCAGAGCAACGAACATGATGCAGCCTTGTACAAAATCGGTCATGCTCACGGCTAAGAAACCGCCAAATAAGGTATAAGCACACACAACACCGGCCGTTACCCATAGACCCGTGGTGTAATCCATGCCAAACGAGCTGTCGAATAGCTTACCGCCGGCAACCAAGCTGGCAGAAGTGTACAAGGTGAAGAATATGATAATAACCACCGACGAGAATATACGTAGTCTGCGGCCTTTATCATTAAAGCGGTTCGCAAAGTAATCGGGAATCGTAATGGAGTCGTTTGCGACTTCGGTATAGGTTCTTAAACGCGGTGCCACGATAACGTAGTTAAGATACGCGCCAATGACCAGACCCACTGCAATCCACAGCTGCGAGACGCCTGAGACATAAATTGCACCGGGTAAGCCCATCAGCATCCAACCACTCATGTCAGATGCACCCGCAGATAACGCGGTAACGCCAGGACCGAGGCCTCGACCACCTAGCATGTAGCCTGATACTGAGTCAGTTGACTTTTTGTAGGCGTAAAGACCAATACCTAGCATGACGATAAAATACGCTGCTAGTGATATCAGAGTACCTGTTTCCACATTAAACTCCTGTTGTTTTGGTTTTTAGTCAGCGATCTTTTTTGCTTTGTCGCTTTTGAATTTAATCTGCTTATTTAAGTGGTCATGCAGCAACTGATGAACATAAGGTTGCTGATCATCACCTAGTACTATGTCTGTTTTATCAAACACGATCATTTTACCACGATATAAAATTAATATCTTATCAGCAATGTGTTTCACGATTTGCGGTGAATGGGTCACTAAAATATACGAAATACCCATATCTTGCTGGAGATCGAGCATAAGGTTAATAATTTGAGCTCTAACGGATGGGTCGAGCCCAACCAAGGCTTCATCGGCAACGACAATCTGAGGCTCCAGAATGATAGCCCGAGCAATACAAACACGCTGCTTTTGACCGCTCGACAGCATATGCGGATAAAATTCACCGTGTTCAGTCAGCATTCCTACGCGACGCAGCGCAATGTCGACTTTTTCATTGCGTTCTTGCGCGGTTAAGTCCGTATTAAATTTTAACGGCTCTTCGAGTTGTTTTCGAAGCGTCAAATGGGTATTCAATGAGTTTTCGCTGTCCTGGAAAATCATTCGAATATTATGGCAACGCTGCTGATAATGCTGGTTATGGAGCTTTTGCCCATTCAACCAGAGCTCGCCTGAGCTGGGGCTGTCAACGCCGGCAATGATCTTAGCCAGTGTTGATTTACCAGAGCCTGTCTCCCCCATGACCGCCAGTGTTTCGCCTGCCTCAATATGAAAAGACAAAGGCTCAATCGCCACGGATTTTTTGCTCCATGGCCACGCTTTGCGAGGGCGGTAGGTTTTTCCCAGATTTTTCACTTCCAGTAGATGGCTCATGACTCAGGCTCCACAAGTGGGAAGTGACAATGAAAAACCCGCTGTTGTTGGTGTGTTGCCAGGGGCGCTTTAACGCACTGCTTTTGAGCATAAGGACAACGCGGTCCGAGTCGGCAGCCAATGGGCATGTGACGTAATGTAGGAATAGCTCCGGGCAGAGTTGGCAAACGCGCTTTATGGGGCAGCTCCTGCTGAGTTTGTAGTGACATTCTTAACATTGAGTCAGTGTAAGGGTGAGCAGGGTTCGTTATGAGCGCTTCTGCTGGCCCGGTTTCCATGAGCTGACCACAATACAACAAGGTCAACTGTTTGGTTTCGGGCAAAATTGAGGTTAAATCCTGCGATATGAGCAGCACTGACATATCTTGGCTAACCGCCAGCCGGGCTAACAACCGATGAATTTGTAGTTTTGTCGATGGCTCCATTGCTGTGGTTGGTTCGTCTGCAATAAGAAGACGAGGGCGGTGAGCGATGGCAATAGCGATACTGACTTTTTGTGCGACCCCTTGTGAAAGCTCAAATGGGTAACTATCAATAACTGACTCGTGATCGCGAATACCTACGCGGTGCAATAATCGTTTAACACGTGTTTTTCTGTCCACACGGCGTCTCATAAAGGTACCGCGCACGTCGCCCTCAGGAATGGCTTCAACAATTTGCTGTTCGACAGTACTGTTTGGGTCTAAATAGGAATAGGGGTCTTGAAAAATCATCGCCATGTCACGGCCGGTAATGGCGCGGCGTTGCTTAGTGGTCATTGCTAATAAGTCTTTGCCATTCCACCAAAGCCTATCTGCCGTGACATCCCAGTTAGGGCTGGCAAAACCAACAATGGCTTTTGCCAGCAGGCTTTTACCCGAACCGGACTCGCCGACAAGACTGTGAATTTCGCCTTTACCGAGTTGTAAGTTCACTTTATCTAACACCCGGACGGTGCCGTGCGGCGTTTTCATTTCAACGGTTAAATTGCGGATATCAAGTAACTGCATTAACTGTTCACCCTTTCGCTGAGCGCGCGGCGTAAGCTGTCGCCAACAATATTTATCGACATTATCGTGACGAATAGGGTAACGCCCGGCAACACCATTGACCAAGGCGATAAATAAACTTCGTCCAGGCTGCGTGCAAGCATGCTGCCCCACTCAGGCGTTGGGGACTGTATGCCAAGACCGAGGAAACTTAGTGCCGCAATATCCATAATGGCAACCGATAAAGACACCGTCAGTTGCATGACCAATATGGGCGTTATATTAGGCAAAATCACCCGATACAACAGATAGCGTTTAGAACAACCGTTAAGGCGTGAAGCGGTGACATAGTCTTTTTGCCATTCCTGATGCACGGCGTTGCGGGTCACGAAAATAAACTGCGGTATCAATGACAACGTAATGGCCAGCGCAACGTTAAATAATCCGGTGCCCAGTATTGCAATGATGATAAGCGCCATTAAAAAAGACGGAATAGACAGCAGGGTGTCAAATACCCGCGAGAATGTTTGATATTTAATGGTCCGGTCAATGCCCAACACAGCGCCGATAATCATGCCAACGATCGATGAACTGGCGACCATAAGAATAGGCAGTCCTAAACTGTAAATACTGCCAATGAGCAACCGAGACAACATGTCCCGGCCCAAATCATCGGTTCCCATAAGGAACTGAATATTGCCTTGATCCGTCCAGGAGGGCGGCAAAGACACTGCGTTAGCAAACTGCATGGAGGTGCTATATGGCGCAAGTAGGGGCGAGAAAATAACCACGAGAATCATTGCCAGCAGTATGTACAATGCCGTCATGGACAGCAGACGCTGATTAAAGCGCCGCCAAACTAACGTCAGCGGGCTTGGGTTCTCGTCTTTGTAGTAAAGGTTAATATGCGGCATGTTATTCGTGCCTTACAATAGGGAATCGCCATCCACGATAGAGATCCACGATTAAGTTAAACAGTAAAATGGTAAAGGCGATGATAAGTACACAAGCCTGTATGACCGGAAAGTCCCTTTCGAATATCGCTCGTACCAGCCAGTTGCCTATGCCGGGCCAGTTAAATATGGACTCAATAACAATACTGTTACTGAGTAGAAGGCTGAAAATCAGTGGTACTTGCTGCAAAACCGATTGCGTTGCGTTGGGCACCGCGTGTTTTAATAAGACCTGAAACTCATTAAGACCACGTGCTCGTGCCGCTTTCACATAGGGTTTTTGTAGCATTTCCTGAGTGGCATTACGCATCAGCCTTAGAAGCAGCATCATTGGCATTATCGATAATATAATGACTGGCAGAATCAAGTGTTTGAGTGCATCTTGAAAGGCCGCCGCTTTATAGTCCGAGTGGCTCAATGCAATATCAAGCAAAATGGCTCCGGATTTAGGCGCGATGCCATACAGTGGATTTATTTGTCCAGTTATAGGCAGCCAGTCAAGTTTGACGGCGAAAAATAGAATCAGTAGCTGAGCAAGCCAGAACACGGGAATTGAATAGCCGGCCATTGCCAGGCTGATGACGCTTTTGTCAATAGGCCCCCGAAACTGCGTGGCGGCCAAAACGCCGCTGGGTACGCCAATAAGAACCGCCAGAACCAAAGCGCCGATAATGAGCTCAAGCGATGCGAAGAGGTGTTGGTACGCCTGTTTAAAGACATAGTCTCCTGAACTCAATGACGCTCCCCAATTGCCTGAGAGAAGGTGCTGCATGTAATTAATGTATTGTAAGGCAATATTTTTATCGGTGCCTCTGGCCTCCGATAGGATCGGGTAGTAATCACTAAAAGTCCGTACCCCAGTCATGTTAGTGAGTGCGTCGCCAGGGAAGAAGAAGTTCAATGAGAAGGTGAATACCGTCAGCAAAAAGAACGCGATAATAAAGACAAATAAACGGCTGCTAAGGTAACGAATCATTGGGCGTTCTCCTCAGCCGGTGTCACTTTGGTGGCTAAACGAAAGTTAATGCCGCCATACGGCGGTAACTGCACACCTCGAACCGTCTTTTTTTGCGCCTGGTAGCGACGTGAGTGAGCAATAGGCAAAAGGGGTAATTGTTGATTCAGAATGTGTTGTGCACTTTGATACAACGCTTTTCGCTCTGCGGCATCAGTGGTTGATATGGCTTCGTAGAGCAACTCATCAAAGCCTGGATGACACCAGTTGGCGCGATTTCCTCCGGTAGCGACGGCAGCGCAGCTTAGCAGTGGCCTGAAGAAGTTATCAGGGTCAGCGTTATCAGCGTACCAACCGATTAAAACGGTATCGTGCTCGCCGCGTGACAAGCGTCGTCTGAAGGTATTCCACTCATAAGAGACAATACGTGCATTGACGCCAACCTGGGCAAGATCTGACTGCATGAGTTCGGCCATGCGGCGTGCGTTAGGGTTGTAAACCCGTTGTACCGGCATTGCCCAAATATTAATAGTCAATTGCTCATATCCGGCTTCTTCAAGTAGCTTTCTGGCTTTTTCGGGATCGTAGCCGTATTGAATGCCCTGGTTGTCGTAAGCCCAGGATGTTGGGGGTAATATTGAGCGTGCCAGCTCTGCGTTACCGTAATAAATAGTGTCAATAATCGCCTGGCGGTTAATAGCATGACTAAGCGCCTGTCGAACTAACGGGTCATCAAACGGTGGCTTTTTTGTATTAAAAGCCCAAAAAGAGACATTAGGGCTTACTTCATTTGTGACCACAATATCGTCGCGATTGAGCGCTTGAAGCTCACTGATTAGCGGGTAGGGAATAACATCACATTCGCCGGTCACTAACTTCAGCATTCGCTTGTTGGCGTTAGGGGTAATTGAGTAAACAAGCTGCTCAATACCCGGACCCTCCCGCCAATATTCAGGGTGCTTTGTGTAGCGTATCAATACATCTTTGCGGAAGCTTTCGAAACGATAAGGTCCGGTGCCTATCGGCTTTAAGTCAATTAAATAAGGTACGTCTTTTACTGAGAGTTGTTGTGCATACTCTGCTGAGAGAATAATCGCAAAGTCGGTAGCCAAATTTGCCAAAAAGGAGCTATCGGCGTTATTCAGCACGATGTCGACGGTCATTTCATCGACTTTGATAACCTTCTGAATCAGTTTATCCAGACCGGTAGCGCTAAAGAATGGATAGCTGCCGCCACCGACGTTGTGATAAAGGCTGGTTTCATCAAGCCAGCGGTTAAAGCTAAAGCGAACGTCTTCTGCGTTAAAGTCACGGGTTGGTGAAAAGTAATCGGTTGAGTGAAACTTGACGTCTTCACGCAAATAGAAGCGATAACGGGTGCCGTTGTCGAGCGGCTCCCAGCGCTTGGCGAGCGCCGGTACAAAGGTTTGCTTTTCAGCGTCGTAGTCAATCAGTCGGTCATAAAGTTGGGCGGCGGTCGCATCAACAGTCGTGCCCGATGTGATGAGCTGTGGGTTGAAAGTATCAGGATTTCCCTCTGAGCAATAAATAATGCCTTCTGATAATGGAGTCACTTCTTCTGTACCAGGCTCGCAGCCAGCAAGTAATATCGTTGTTGCTGAAATGAGTAAAGAAAGCGCTTTAGTCATTATTTGCGGCCGCCCCGTCCAGCAGTTGGTATTTCTTTAAATAGCCTCTGAGCTGATGATAGGTTAAACCAAGATAAGATGCTGTCTTTTTTTGATTAAACTGCGATAGACGCAGCGCTTGTTTGAGTAATTCTTTTTCATAGTCCTGCGACAGCTGCTTAAATTCGACCGGCTCATCGGCTTTTAATACAGAAGTGACTCTTGAGTCATTAGCATCGCCAGACGCTTCAGGTGCTGATCTCAGCGCTGACGAAGCGGCTGTGCGTGCCGTTGCTGAAACGCCGGGACGAAATGGGCTGTCAAACGGATCCAAGACAATATCATTGATAGGAACATGACCATTGCCTAAGCGGTAAAGGCTCCGTTCCACCGTATTTTTAAGCTCCCGAACGTTGCCGGGCCAGTCATAATTCAGCATGATTTTACGCGCTTTTTCGGTAAAACCACTGAACAATTCTAATTCCATTTCCCGAGCCATAGACACCGCAAAATGCTCCGCTAACAACATAATGTCTTCACGTCGCTCTCTAAGCGGAGGCAGTGTTATAACGTCGAAGGCTAAACGGTCGAGTAAATCAGAGCGAAACTCACCCTGCGCTGCAAGCGTCGGTAAATCTTCATTGGTTGCCGCAATTAAGCGAGTATCGACTTTTACCGGCTGACGTCCTCCGACACGTTCAAATTGACCGTATTCGATGACGCGCAACAGCTTTTCCTGAACTCGTAATGATGTGTTCGCCAGCTCATCTAAAAATAAAGAGCCACCATCGGCTCTTTCAAAACGCCCCTCATGACGCTTAGCGGCGCCGGTAAACGCGCCGGCCTCGTGCCCGAACAGCTCGCTGTCTAATAAATTTTCGTTTAAGGCTGCGCAGTTGAGCGTTAGGTATTGTTGTTGCCAGCGTTGCGATAGGTAATGACAACGCGCTGCTATGAGTTCTTTACCGGTACCGCGTTCACCAATGATAAGTACGGGCTTATTCAGCGGAGCTATTTGCGAAACCTGCTCCAGAACTTCAACAAAGCTGTTGGATTGGCCAATTAAATTGTCTGACGGACGCGAGTTACTCATCGACTGAGCCTTAATTATAGTTATTTTTGCTAATTATTAGTCTATTTCACGAACCGGGGCAATACCCGACTCTGTCACAAAATATAAAAAACCTTAATATTCAGCTAATTACTAATTTTTAAAAAGTTGGCTCGATACTTGAATAATGTATGAGCGAATAAATCATTAGCTATGTAAGAGGTAATTTATTATGGGTATTTTTTCACGTTTTAGCGATATCGTGAACTCTAATATCAATGCGTTATTAGATAAAGCCGAAGATCCGCAAAAAATGGTGCGTCTGATTATCCAGGAAATGGAAGACACATTGGTTGAAGTTCGTTCAACATCAGCTCGACTGTTAGCTGAGAAAAAAGATATTCAACGCCAACAGGAGCGCATGGAAAAAGAAGTCGCGGACTGGGAAGCGAAAGCGGAGCTTGCTTTAAGTAAGGAACGCGAAGACTTAGCTCGACAGGCGCTGATTGAAAAAAGCCGCGCGCAGGATAATGTCGATGCGTTACAGAATGAAATGCAGCGTGTTGATGAGTCGCTGGATAAACTGAACGATGAAATTGCGCAGCTTCAAGAAAAATTGGCTGATGCTAAGTCGCGTCAAAAAGCAATCCTTATGCGTCAGAAGACTGCAAGTAGCCGATTACAGGTGAAAAAACAGGTCGATAGCTCTAAAGTAGATGATGCCATGCAGCGTTTTGACCGCTACGAGGCAAAAATTGATGACTTAGAAGCACAAGTAGAGTCTTATGATATGGGTAAACGCAGCTTGCGCGACGAGTTTGCTGAATTGGAAAATGAAGGCAAAGTTGATGAAGAGTTGGAAGCTCTGCGCGCTCGCATGAAATCAAAGTCGTCTAAAGACTCTGAATAAATAGGCAAATCAAGATGGATATTGAAGCTATTTTCGGGATGTTAGTTGCGCCGCTGATTCTGTTTGTACTGATTGTTGCGCCAATTTGGATAATCTTGCATTACCGCAGCAAACGCCAAATGAACCAGGGGCTGAATGAGGAAGAGCGCGAGTCACTTGCGCTCTTAGCCGACCAGGCGAAACGTATTCGTGAGCGCGTGCAGACGCTTGAACGCATTCTGGATGCTGACTCACCAGGCTGGAGGGACAGACAATGAGTATTTCCAAGTCACGCAGGGAGCTGACTCGTGATGCAGAAAAAGGCAAAATAGCTGGTGTTTGCGCTGGCTTAGGGGACTACCTCAATATTGAGCCTTGGTTAGTACGAGTCGTATTCTTTACTGGGTTAATCTTTGCATCAGGCTTTTTCTTTGTGTTGTATTTAGCAGGGTGGTTGATTCTCGACAAAAAAAAGCCCGATATGAACTCGCACCGAGTCGACGTTAAAACCAGAGTTTGGCAAGGCGGTGAGCCACCAAGAGACGCCATACATGACATAAAGCGTGAGTTCGATGAGTTGGAGGCACAGTTGCAATCGATGGAAAAGTACGTAACCTCCAATCACTATAACCTTCAGCGAGAATTTAATCGTCTGTGAGCCGTATCAAGCAGTTTAAAAGCCAGACCCGCGATCTTATCCATCGCGGGTTTGATCGTCATATTAAGTTGGCCGTAACAGGCTTAAGTGGTGCCGGTAAAACCGCATTAATAACCGGTGTCTTAGAGCAGTTGCTGTATGCCAATGAGTCGCAAAACCTGCCTTATTTCAATGTACGCCAACATCAAAGGCTTATCGGTTGCCGGCTGCACACCAGCCCTAATTGGGATACTCCGCGCTTTGACTATGAAAAGGCAGTGGAGTGCCTGACCAGCGCACAAGGAAAGTGGCCGGCGTCGACCCGTGATGTCAGTGAAATTCGATTGGAGCTGAAGTACCACCCAGAACGGGGAATTGCCGGTAGAGTGCTGGATGAGCGTCGCCTGACGGTCGATATTATTGATTATCCGGGCGAGTGGCTGCTTGATTTACCTTTGTTGTCGCTCACGTACAGGCAATGGTCCGAAAAGCAACGCACACTGATTGACTCAAAGCCTCGACAAGAGATGGCTGAAGTGTGGTTAAAAAAGCTCCATGAGCTGAGTGAAGTCGCCACAGAGGACAACGCCGAAAATCAGTTGAAAATAGTTGCCAGTGCCTACCGAGCGTACTTATCTGAGTGTAAAACACGAGGGCTGAAGCTTTTGCAGCCGGGGCGTTTAGTGTTACCCGGAGAGCTTGAGGGTACGCCGTCTCTGGACTTTTTCCCATGGCCATTAAAGCAACCCATACCCAACGCATGGCAAGGTTTGTTAGAGCAGAAGTTTGAGTATTATAAAGAACACGTTATCAAACCTTTTTATCAAAATTACTTCAGGCATTTTAACCGACAGTTAATACTGGTCGATGTGCTGGGGGCACTTGAGGGGGGCGAGTCTCATTTTGATGAATTGAAACTGGCGTTGACTGAAATCATGCAAAGCTTTAACTACGGTCAGAACAGTCTGTTAAAACGCTTGTTTTCGCCGCAGATTGATAAAGTCGCCTTTGTGGCGACGAAGGCAGACAGTATTATTCCGAGTGATCATACTAAGTTAACTGGGTTGCTCAACGCACTGACATTAGAGGGAAGACAACAACTCCAGTTTGAACGTATTCCTTTTGAATTATTCAGCGTTGCAGGCGTGTCCACGAGCCAGTGGAAACAGCTTAAAAACGGTACGAATGTCCTTGAGGGAGTTGATGAGTCGGGCGCGTTAGTTCGTGTCGGCGCTCCGCATGTTCCGGGCCGCTTACCTACGAAAGATGATTGGCAGCAAGGCTATGTCTATCCACATTTTCTTCCAAACTTTACGTTGGCCGATTCGCCGTTGCCGCATATTCGTTTAGATAAACTGCTGAATGCTGTCATTGGAGATAAATTACGATGAGCAAACATCGCGAGCTCACTTATTATTCCGTAGAAGAGGACGCAGAGCCTCAAGCAAATACCGAACCCGTTGATGAAATGGGCGAGGTGCTATCAACGGTGCAAGTGCAGACTGAGTTCGAGAGAAAACCTCGCCGGTGGGGACGTTGGTTACTGCTGGGTGTTGTCTTGGCATCGGTTGCCGGAATCATCGAACTCGTGTTGGCAATTATTGAATCATGGCAGCAAAGTTGGGTATTGGGGACGCTATGGAGTGCTGGCTTTACGTTAATACTCGGCTTGCTTGTTGGTTTTTTTGTCAAAGAATTCTGGCAGCTTCGCCAGTTAAAACGTCGCTGGCATGCTCAGAGTCAGGGTACAGAAAGTATTGAACAGCAATTGAAGCTGCTGGATCATCCTGATTTAGAAGAACGCTGGATGCAAATCTACCAACCCTACTGGTCTGACAGTGAAAAGCGTGAGCGATTTGAATGCGACATTTTAAGTCGGGTTGACCAACAAGCTAGCCGACTTATCAGCCGCTGGTCCGCAGAAGCGGCTGCCATGATAGCGGTCAGTCCGTTTGCGGTCTTAGATATGCTGATTATTTTATGGCGTAACCAGCGTATGATCCATCGTATTGCCGCATTATACGGTGTGAAACTCGGGTACTTAGCGCGTATCCGGTTATGGCGGCAAGTTCTGGCGAATATCGCCTATTCAGGAATAAGTGAGGCTGCTGTCGATTTAGGCACACAATGGGTGAGCGCTGAACTGATAACGAAACTTTCCGTACGTGCCGGGCAGGGGCTGGGGGCGGGTCTTTTAACAGCAAGACTGGGTTATCAAGTAATGTCGCTGTGCCGGCCGCTGCCATTTCAACACACCAAAAAGCCAGGGTATGGGCAGCTTCAAAAAGACTTGCTGAGCCAATTAAAAGGCGTTCTTCCGTCGCTGTATAAAGCCCATTTTTCTAAGGGTGTAAAGACGCCGGAAAGTAAAGTGGAAAACTAGCGTTACACTTTATAAAAGGTTTGAGATAGCGCAAAGATTGCCAATATTGGGTTGCTCGTTGCACTCTGTTGCTCGTTAACATTTTACTGACAAACGAGTGCAATTTGTATGTCTGCCAAGAGCAACCACAATCATTCTAATAATAAGTGGCAACCTGCAACTCAGGTGATTCATGCTGGTGCGAACCATGACGACCCTCATGGTGCGCTGAGCAGTCCATTATACCAAACATCAACCTTTGCTTTTTCTTCTTCAGAGCAGGGCTCACGCCGTTTCGCCGGAGAGGAAGAAGGCTATATTTACAGTCGCTTAGGCAATCCGACCACCAACGAACTTGAACAACGCATGGCTGAGTTAGAGGGCTATGAAGCCGCTGCGGCTGCCGCCACTGGCATGGGAGCGATAGCGGCAACCACGATAGCGTTTGTGAAAGCTGGCGATCATATTATTGTGTCTGATGCGATTTATGGTTGCAGTTTTGCGTTGTTTAGCGAGCTGTTCGAGCGTTTTGGTGTGCATGCTGACTTTATTGATTTAACCGACACCGAGTTATTAGCATCGACCATCAAAGACAATACGCGTCTGGTGTTTTTAGAAACGCCGGCGAACCCGCATTTAAAAACAGTGGATATTGATGCTGTACATGCGGTTATAAAAGACAAAGACATTCGACTGATTGTCGACAATACCTTTATGACCCCGCTATTGCAGCAGCCGAAACAGCACGGCGCGGATATTGTAGTTCATAGTGCGACGAAGTTTCTTAATGGTCATGGTGATGTCGTTGCAGGCATTGTATGCGGAAGTGCCGAAGATATAGCGACAATTAAAGGTACGACATTAAAAGATATGGGCGCTACCATGAGTCCACATGACGCTTGGCTTATTTTGCGTGGCTTAAAGACGCTCGACGTACGCATGCAGCGACACTGCGAAAACGCCAATAAGGTGTATGAATTTTTAACTCAGCGCAGCGATGTAAAGACCATCTACTTCCCAGGAGCGCCTGATCATAGTGCTCAGAAGTTGATGGGTCATCAAATGAAAGCGAACGGAGCGGTTATTGCGTTTGAACTGGATGGCGATGAAGCTATGGCGCGCTATTTTCTAGATCAGCTGCGAATGATAAAACTCGCCGTGAGTTTAGGGGATGCTGAAACGCTGATTCAACACCCAGCGTCGATGACACATTCGCCTTATACGCCGGAAGCACGGGCGAAAGCAGGCATCTCCGATACCTTAATTCGTATCGCTGTCGGCTTAGAAGCCGCAGACGATATTATCGCTGACATTGAGCAAGCGTTGGATGCGTGTAAAGCGCAGTGGCAACAGTCAGCGTAATTCTGAACTAATAATAACAATAACTATCAAAATTTAATGAGGAAGCAACAAGGTTGAATTATGGGTAAAGAAAGTCAATACGTATCGAAGCAACCGGACGAAAACGGTATTATTCACTGGACTGACGAAGAAAACGCGATATGGAAAGATCTCGTTGAACGTCAGCTAGAATGCATTCCGGGTAAAGCTTGTGACGAGTATATGAAGGGACTTGAATTACTCAACTTACCAAAAGATCGCTTACCGCAGTTGCACGAACTGAATGAAGTTCTGGAGCGGGAAACGGGGTGGCAGGTTGCCGCGGTACCTGCGCTTATTCCGTTCGATGAGTTTTTCCGTCTACTGGCGAATAAACAATTCCCGGTCGCGACCTTTATCCGAACTCGCGAAGAGTTTGATTACTTGCAAGAGCCGGATATCTTTCACGAGATATTTGGTCACTGCCCGCTGTTAACGAATCCAGCATTCGCCCATTTTACACATCAGTACGGTAAACTCGGTTATGCAGCAACGCCGAAAGAGCGTGTCTATTTGGCTCGCCTTTACTGGTTTACGGTTGAATTTGGCTTATTACAAACCAAAGAAGGCACGCGTATTTATGGTGGTGGTATCTTGTCATCTCCGGCGGAGACTGAATATGCCGTGAACAGCGATAAGCCGGAGCGGAAACCGTTAAAAGCGCTTGATGCGTTAAGAACACCGTACCGGATTGATATTATTCAGCCCATTTACTATACCATAGAGAGTGTTGATGAGCTGTTTGAAATTTCTGACATGGATATTATGTCATTGGTTCATGAAGCGATGGAACTTGGCTTATTTGAACCGAAGTTCCCGCCAAAAGACGCAGCTTAGTTTTGCCAAAAATGAAGAACAACGAGGAGTAAAGTTAAATGGCACAATTAGATAAAGAACGTTGTGAAGCTTGTCATGCTGACGCACCTAAAGTGAGTGACGACGAGTTGAAAGAGTTAATGCGTGAAATTCCTGACTGGACGCCGGTCACGAATGACGGTGTGATGATGTTGCAGCGCGAATACAAGTTTAAAAACTTTAAGCAGGCTTTGGCGTTCACTAACCGTGTTGGTGAAATTGCGGAAGAAGAAAAGCACCACCCGGAAATCACTACTGAGTGGGGCAAAGTCACCGTAACTTGGTGGACTCACGCGATTAATGGTCTGCACAAAAACGACTTTATTATGGCGGCAAAAACCGACAAAGTAGTAGACGCGTAAGTAAACACGTTTAATCAATCGATGTTAAAACCCCGAGAGAACGCGCTCGGGGTTTTTTGTTTTTAAATGCGCGCCTTTGGTGTATCATTTGCTTTACATTTAGACGGTAAAGCAAGGTGTTATGCGGCTAGAAATTACCTGTGATGACAGGCTTGGTATTTGTCAGGATGTCCTGCAGATTCTGCGTGATCACGAAATAGACCTACGTGGCATTGAAGTTGACCCTAAAGGAAAAATCTTTCTTAACTTTCCTGAGCTGGACTTCGATGATTTTCGTCATTTAATGCCGCAAATCCGTCGTATTCCTAATGTTATCGACGTAAAAACCATTCCATACATGCCGTTTGAACGAGAGCATTACGAGTTTAATCTGCTGCTTTCTACGTTACCGGATCCGGTCCTGTCCATAGACACCAAAGGCGTTATCGATATTATTAACGACGCGGGTTTGAAGCTGCTATCTGACAGTCATGACGTGCTTAAAGGTGAACCTCTGTCACAGTTTGTGCAGGGAATTGCACTACAACGCTGGCTCGATAAACAACCCAAAATGCCAATCTATGAAGCCGTAACCATAGGCAGTGATCAATATTACGCGCAATTGCTACCGATTTGGGTTAATGACGAGGAGGGGACGGAAGTCTTTGCGGGCGCCGTGATGACCTGCAAGTCGGAGCCGGTTACCGAAAACTGGCAGCAAGCCAGTAATAAAGCGGCCTTCGAGCGTCTGCTTACTGAAACACCTGCGATGAAACGAGTCATTAGCGATGCCCAACGTATGGCGGAGCTGGATGCGCCCTTGTTATTGGAGGGGGAAACAGGGGTGGGTAAAGAGTTGCTCGCAAAAGCTTGCCACTTGGCCAGCCCGCGCCATGAGCAACCCTTTCTAGCTATTAATTGTGCTGCACTGCCCGATAATGTTGCGGAGAGTGAACTGTTTGGTCATGCGGAAGGCAGTATTAGTGCCCAAAGCGCTAAGAAAACCGGAGTGCTTGAGCAAGCCGCCGGCGGAACCGTGTTGCTCGATTCTGTGGGTGAAATGTCGATTGGCCTTCAGGCAAAATTACTGCGCTTTCTGGAGGACGGTGTATTTCGCCGCATTGGTGAAGAGCAGGAAGTCAGTGTCGATGTGCGAGTCATTTGTACGGCTCAGGGTAACCTTTTCGAGCTGGTGGAGAACGGTGATTTCCGCGAAGACCTGTACTATCGCTTAAATGTTTTAGCGCTAACGGTGCCGCCATTACGTGAGCGTAAAGCGGATATTGTTTTACTCGCTGAACATTTTGTCGCACAAGCGTGTAAAAAACTCGGGCGAAGCCAGGTTCAAATTAGTCGAACTGCCAAAGATCGCCTGAAAAATTATCATTGGCCGGGCAATGTTCGTCAGTTAGAAAATACCATGTTCCGCTCTGTTTCCATGCTGGAAGGGCAAACGCTGGAGCCTGCAGATATTCGTTTGCCGGAACTGGAAAGAAACGACGAGCGCCTGGCGGTAGATATTGAGGACATTAGCCTGGAAGAAGCGTTACGCCAGTTTGAAAGCCATATCATGAAGCGACTGTACCCGAATTACCCAAGTACCCGGCAGTTAGCGAAGCGCTTAGGACTCTCTCATACTGCCGTTGCCAATAAATTGCGAGATTACGGTATTGGCAAACAGCGTAAAGGTCGCCCTAGAAAACCTAAAACAGAAACTTAATTCGTAAACTTAGAGTGCCAAAAAAGCTGGCTTGTACAGTTAAGTTTACGATAACAACAGGGTAAACCTTGATGCAGAGCAAGGATTTATCCTGTAACAATTACTTTACAATAAAACACTTTTGTCCAACTGACACTATTTCTTCTCTGAGTTCGCATTGTTAACGCCTTTAGGGCTACAGTCTTAGGGTTAATAAACGAATAACAAGAGGAAGTAATAATGTCAGAACAAGTCACTAATCCCCTAAATACAGACGGCTTTGAGTTCGTTGAGTACACAGCTCCGGATCAAAAAGGCATTGACGCATTAAAAGATTTATTCGACAAGCTTGGTTTTACTGAAGTAGCAAAGCATAAGTCAAAACAAGCTTGGCTATTCAAGCAAAACGACATTAACTTTGTGGTAAATGCGGAGCCAGGCGGTCAGGCTGAAGACTTTGCAAAAGATCACGGTCCAAGCGTTTGTGGCATGGCGTGGCGTGTTAAAGATGCTAACCACGCATTAAAACACTCTTTAGAGAATGGAGCTAAAGCCTTCCCTGAAGACAAAGGTGTTGTTGAAAACATTCCAGCGGTTTTTGGTATTGGTGAAAGTGCGCTTTACTTCATTGATAACTATGAAAACAATGAAATTTATAAGCAACATTTTGACTTCTACGACAACTGGGAAAGCAAAATGAAAGAGCATGCGGCAGGTCTTTATGAGATTGATCATCTGACGCATAACGTCTTCCGCGGCAACATGGATACTTGGGCTGGTTTTTATGAGCGCATTGGTAACTTCCGCGAAATTCGTTATTTCGACATTGAAGGCAAGCTGACTGGCCTGCTGAGCCGAGCAATGACTGCACCTTGCGGCAAAATCCGTATTCCTATTAACGAGTCGCATGACGACAAGTCACAAATTGAGGAATACCTGCGCGAGTACAAAGGCGAAGGCATTCAGCACATTGCACTGACGTCGGACAACATCTACAAAACCGTCGAAGACTTACGCTCAATCGGTATGGAGTTCATGGACACACCAGATACGTACTACGAGAAGATCAACGAGCGTGTTGAAGGCCATGAGGAAGACGTCGATGCTCTGCGTAAGCAGCGTATTCTTATTGACGGTGCGCCAATGAAAGACGGTATTTTACTGCAAATCTTCACGCAAACTGTGATCGGTCCGGTATTCTTTGAAATTATTCAGCGTAAAGGTAACGAAGGCTTTGGTGAAGGTAACTTTAAAGCGCTGTTCGAGAGTATTGAAGAAGACCAAATCCGTCGAGGAGTATTAGACGATGCGTAAATGGATCAGCTTCCCGAAGCAGGAAGGGACGTCGTCACGACAAGCCCATGCTGACTTTCCGGAGCAGGCCATTTATGAGCGTGAAGCAGGTCGCAGCGGCTTTTTTGGCCCTGCGACACACTTCCATCATCAACATGCGCCGACCGGCTGGTCGGAATGGGAAGGTCCGCTGAAACCTCGTGCCTTCGACTTTAATCAGCTTACTGAACAAGCGCCGGAAAACCCGTGGTTAACCCCGGACTTGTTGTCAAACAGCAGTTGTAAGTTCCGTATTTGGCACTGTACTGAAAATATGCAGTACCTGGTGCGTAATGCAGATGGCGACGACTTATTGTTTGTACATGAGGGCAGTGGGCATTTGTATTGCGACTATGGCCATATTCATCTGGTTAAAGGTGACTACTTCTTAGTGCCACGCTCAACTAACTGGCGCTTAGAGCCCGACGAGAAAATGGAGTTGCTGATGATTGAAACCACTAATGGTTCGTATCAGCTGCCAGAGAAGGGCATTGTCGGTAACCACGCGGTATTTGACCCAGCGGTTCTGGATACGCCTGCCATTAATGACGAGTTTAAAGCACAGTACAGCGAGGATAGCTGGAAAGTGTATGTTAAGCGTCATCAGCAGGTGAGTGTCATTACTTATCCGTATAATCCATTAGATGCCATTGGTTGGCACGGTGACTTAGCACCGGTGCGCTTAAACTGGCGTGATATTCGACCGCTGATGAGCCACCGTTATCATCTGCCGCCGTCGGCGCACACAACCTTTGTAGCGGAGCGGTTTGTGGTCTGTACTTTTGTGCCGCGTCCAATTGAGTCGGATCCGGGCGCGCTGAAAGTGCCGTTCTACCACAATAACGACGACTATGATGAAGTGTTGTTCTACCACGAAGGCGACTTCTTTAGTCGCGATAATATCGACCGTGGTATGGTAACCTTCCATCCCGCAGGGTTTACTCATGGTCCGCATCCGAAAGCCTTTAAGGCCGGTCGGGAGCATAAAAAGAAATTCACTGATGAAGTCGCAGTCATGCTGGATACGCGCGATGCTCTGGAAATGAGTGAAGCGGCGATGAAGGTCGAAAATCCAGATTATGTCTACAGCTGGCAGGAGAAATAATAATTTATGAAATTAGCCACATACAGAAACGGAACGCGTGACGGCCAGTTAATGGTAGTCAGCAAAGATTTAACACGTGCTGTTGCCGTACCGGCTATTGCCTCGTGTATGCAGGAAGCCATTGATAATTGGGATGACGTTGAGTCAAAGCTGAACGAAGTCTACATGCAGCTGAATAAGGGCAATGTTGATGGTGAAGTGACCTTTGAACAGGTTATGTGCGAATCACCATTCCCTCGTGCTTACCAGTGGGCTGACGGTAGTGCCTATGTTAACCACGTTGAGTTGGTTCGCCGTGCGCGTGGCGCCGAAATGCCGCCAAGCTTCTGGGAAGACCCACTGATGTATCAAGGCGGCTCAGACGATTTCTTAGGTCCGCACGACGAAATTCAAATGGGCAGCACCGATTGGGGCATTGACTTTGAAGGCGAGATAGCTGTCGTGACTGACGACGTGCCCATGGGTGTTGATGCAAAATCAGCAGCCAGTCATATTAAATTATTGATGTTGGTAAATGACGTATCACTACGTGGTCTGATTCCGGGCGAGCTTGGTAAAGGTTTTGGCTTCTTCCAAAGTAAGCCTTCTTCAGCATTTTCTCCGGTTGCGGTAACCCCCGACGAGTTAGGAAGTGCATGGAAAGACAGTAAGGTGCATTTGCCCCTGTTATCGCATTACAACGGCAAGCCGTTCGGCAAGCCAAACGCAGGTGAAGACATGACCTTCGATTTTGGTCAGCTGGTTGCGCATGCCGCTAAAACTCGTAACTTGGGTGCCGGTGCTATTATTGGGTCGGGAACGGTGTCGAATAAACAAGGTACAGACCACGGTACGTCAATAGAAGAAGGCGGTGTTGGTTATAGCTGTATCGCCGAAGTTCGAATGATAGAAACTATCCGTGATGGCAAGCCAACGACTGAGTTTATGAAGTTTGGCGACACTATTCATATGGAAATGAAAGATGCCAATGGCGAATCTATCTTCGGTGCGATTGATCAGAAAGTGGTTGAATACAAAGGACCTTCAGAATGATGAAGCTCTATGGATACTGGCGCTCTAGCGCCAGTTTTCGTGTCAGGCTGGCGCTTTATTTAAAAGAACTTGAATTTGAGTACCATCCGGTTCACTTGGTCAAAGACGGCGGCGAGCAACATACTCCAGAATACCGCAAGTTGAACCCAGCGGGCTTAGTGCCAACCTTTGTCGATGACAAAGTCACGCTGAATCAATCGTTAGCCATTATTGAGTACTTGGATGAACGCTATGAGCAACATCCGCTATTGCCAAGTGCTACCGTTGATAAGGCTCGCGCCAGGGCTTTAGCCTATGACTTGGCGTGTGAGTTACAGCCGGTCACAAACTTGCGGGTGCTGAAATACCTTACTGGTGAACTGAATTGCAGTGACGAACAGCGCAATGATTGGATTCACCATTGGGTTCATCAGAGTTTCACCGCATTTGAGCAGCGCCTGACCGAAACAGCGGGTGATTATTGCTATGGAGATTCGGTAACATTAGCAGATATCTGCTTGTTGCCTCAAGTGTACAATGCCGAGCGTTTTAAGGTACCGTTAGATAACTACCCAACGCTGGTGGCAGTGCATGACCGCTTACAAGAATTAAATGCGGTACAACAAGCACGCCCAGAGAATCAGCCAGACGCACAATAAGGAATAACTAAATGGTCAAATCACGTCTAGTGATGGCAATAGGGGCGGCATTAATGGCCGCCTCTTGCGCATCTACAACCCCTGCAAATGAAACCGCAAACACAAGCAATGCAACGGCGCCACAGGTACAAACGTTAAGTGCTGACCCGCTAGCTTCCGCACAAGGCACTGCAGAACTTACCATGGAACAGATTATGGCTGACCCTGACTGGATGGGTCGCTTCCCGGAAAATGCTTTTTGGAGCATGGACGGTGAGCATATTCTGTTTTATCAGAAGCGCGAAGGCAGTGACATTCGTGACCTGATGATTATCAACAATGCTGAAGGCGAAGCTTCTAAAGTGGCACTGTCGGACTATCATCTTTACGTGGCGGATGAAAAAGAACAGTCAGTTGCAGGTAATTGGCTGGCCTATACCTATGAAGGCAATGTTTTTGCTCGCTTTGGCGACGGTAGCGTTAAGCAATTGACCCGCGACGAAGCCCGCCAGCATAACTTACAAGCCATGACGGATGGCTCTTTAAGCTATCAGCAAGGCAATGACTTTTATGTGGTCGATGTGAATTCCGGTCTGACGCGTCAGGTTGCCTCGATTAAATTTGAAGATGCGCCAAAAGCGAATGAAGAGCCAAAGGACTACTTAGCAAAAGAAGAGCAGCAGCTCATTCAGTATGTGCAGAAAGAGCGTAAAGCGGCTGAAGAGCGTTTTGAACGCCAACAGCAGCTGCAGTCTCAAAACGCAAGCTTAGCACCTAAGCCTTTCTATCTGGATAAGTCGAAGCAGTTAGTTCAGGCACGCTTATCACCTCGCGGCGATAAAGTTGTTGCAGCGATTAGCGAACCCAACAAATGGCGTGAAGACGGCGATATCATGCCAAACTATATTAACGAAGACGGTCGTATATCCAGCGAACAGGTACGTCGCCGTGTTGCTGATGCGCAGCCGGATGAAGATCAGTTAGTGATTCTGGATTTGGAAAACCACACTGACACAGCACTGACTTACAATACATTGCCTGGCTGGAATGAAGACGTTTTAGCTGACGTTAAGCGTGAGAACCACGAAGCGCGTGGCGAAGACTATGAATCGGAAGAAAAACCACGTCCGATTCATTTGATGGCCGACTGGGGCTGGGAAAATGGCGCGATTCAGTGGAATGACAACGGCACTGAGTTGGCGGTTATGCTGGAAGCCTGGGACAACAAAGATCGCTGGATTGCGACCGTTGATTTCGCTGGCAAAAAATTAGTGCCTCAGGATCGTCTGCACGATGATGCCTGGATTAACTATACCCATAACGAGTTTGGTTGGTTAAACGACAACAGCCTGTGGTTCATGTCTGAAGCCGATGGTTATTCGCATTTGTATGTGAAGCCGCTGAATGGCGACACTCAGCAGCTCACTGAAGGCAACTATGTTGTTGAAACTGCAGAGTTAAGCAGCGATGCCGAGTACCTGTATTTTCAGGCGAACATTGAGCACCCCGGTATTTACGAAGTTTACCGAGTAAAAACCGATGGTAGCGGTGAGCCGGAAGCTATGACCGATTTAGATGGTATGACCGCGTTTGAGTTGAGCCCGCAAGCAGACGAACTGATTCTGACGCACTCAACGCCATTGATGCCGCCGGAGCTTTATCATAAAGAGGCTAACGTCAGCGACGAACCTGAGCGCATGACCCAGACGGTGTCTGAGAAGTTCTTAAGCATTGACTGGACAGCGCCGGACGTTGTCGGAGTAGAGTCTAGCCATGTTGATGAACCTATTTATACGCGTATATACACGCCGGAAGGTTTTGATGCCGAGCGTGCAGAGGAGTACCCAGCAGTCGTGTTTATCCACGGTGCGGGCTACTTGCAAAATGCGCACATGGGCTGGTCTGGTTACTTCCGTGAGTTTATGTTCCATAGCCTGCTGAACAAGCACGGCTACGTGGTCGCAGATCTTGATTACCGTGGCTCGAAAGGTTACGGACGCGACTGGCGTACGGCTATTTATCGCCAAATGGGCACGCCAGAAGTGGAAGACTTGGTCGATGTAGCCAGCTACCTGGAAACCAACCTGAATGTCGATGGCGATCGCCTTGGTACTTATGGCGGTTCTTACGGTGGTTTCCTGACTTTTATGGCGTTGTTTAAAGAGCCGGGGCTGTTTGAAGCGGGCTCTGCATTGCGACCGGTAACGGACTGGGCTCACTACAATGTTGGCTACACGTCGAACATTCTGAACCTACCGCAGGACGATACCATTGCGTACCGCCAAAGTTCACCGATTTACTTCGCAGAAGGACTTGAAGATGCGTTGCTCATCAACTCGCCAATGATTGATGACAACGTGTTTTTCCAGGACAGCGTGCGCTTGGTACAACGTTTAATCGAACTTAAGAAAGAAGACTGGGAAACGGCTATCTACCCGGTTGAACCACACGGTTTCCGTCAGCCAGAAAGCTGGCTGAACGAATACCGTCGTATTTTCAAACTGTTCGAGGAAAACCTAAAGTAAGCGAAAACGCTTAATCTTTATGGGGAACGGCGTCGCTAATACGGCGCCGTTCTAGTTTATAAAGTAATAAAGCGGTTAATAGCCCTGCTGCATGAATGACGCTGACGTGCTGGCCCACGAAATGGTCGGGCTGCCAACCTAAAAGCTCAACAACCACTTTGCCGATGAGAGCAATAACAATGAGCCACATCCATTTTTTTCCGGCTTTTATATCTTTAATTAAGCAATAGCCCAGTAGTCCGTGCAGTACGCCGGACAGACCCACAAAAATAATGGTAAAGGGCAGCAGCCACAAAATGAGCGACGTGGCAGCCGAACTCAATAGTAGTGCATTGACGAGCCAGCGCGTATTCCAGTACTCCCGCCAAATAACCACAATCAATGCTAGCCCGGCAAAATTAAATAAGGCATGGGTCCAGTTTAGGTGAATAAAATGCGTCGTAATTAGCGGCCAGCCTTGTGACATAACGGTTTCACTGTGGAATGTTAGCTGTTGATGCCAATCGGGCATAAGCTGTAAAAAGCAAGAAATGGCCAAAATGAGAACCAGACCAACCCAGTATCGATTTAAATAGTGCATCCAACGTCCTTTTCATTGCGTGGGCAAACTCAGCTTCGTATGATAGGGGAATTAAATGTGAATATGAATGAGGTTATATGAAATATCGCATTACTGCTTTAGCGGCGGCGTTACTAGCTGTTAGCGCCTGCCAACCCCAACAGCAGGAGGTTCGTGAGCCCGAGGCGGCGACTGGCTTTCAACAAAAACAATCAGTAAAAACTGACGAGTTTATGGTTGCAGCAGCCAACCCGCATGCGGTTGAGGCTGGCTATAACGTCTTAAAGGCAGGAGGCTCAGCGGTGGATGCGGCTATTGCAGTTCAGGCAATGCTGGGTCTTGTTGAACCGCAGTCGTCCGGTATTGGTGGCGGTGCCTTTATTTTATATTGGGACAATGAGGCTAAAAAGCTGTATTCCATTGATGCTCGGGAAACTGCACCAATGGCGGCGACGGAAGCATTGTTTTTGGATGAAAACGGCAAACCAGCTAAGTGGATAGACGCTGTTGTTGGTGGACGTTCTGTTGGCACCCCTGGCATTTTAAGAGGACTCGAGCTAGCCCATTCTAAGTGGGGTGAGAAAGAGTGGGGCAGCTTGTTTGACGACACGATTAAGCTGGCGGAACAAGGTTTTGAGGTATCTCCGCGTCTTGCTAAATTGGTCGAGCTGGAGATTAACCCTGGTGTTAAGAAAATGCCGAGAGCCAGTGATTATTTCTTTCCAAACGGTGAACCGCTAAAAGTCGGACAGCTTTTAAAAAATGAAGAATACGCGACAAGCCTAAGCTTAATTGCTTCAGAGGGTGTCGATGTCTTTTACCAAGGCGAAATAGCAAAAGACATTGTCGAGGCAGTACAAAACAGCCCAATTGAACCGGGCGTGTTAGCCTTAGATGACTTGGCAAATTACGAAGCGAAACTGCGTGAGCCGGTCTGCAGCGAATACCGTGCTTATCAGGTTTGCGGTATGGGGCCACCAAGTTCGGGCGGTATTACTACGCAACAAACCTTAGGTATTTTGGAAAACTTTGAAATTGGCAATTTAGAGCCGAATAGCGAAGAGTTTGTTCATCTGTTTACTCAGGCGTCTAAGTTAGCGTTTGCGGATCGAAACCAATGGATAGCTGATACTGACTTTGTGGAAGTCCCTGTTGAGGCTATGTTGAATAAAAATTACTTAGCTCAGCGGGCAAAGCTGATTACTGATAAGGATTTAGGCAAAGCACAACCGGGTACCGAATTGCTGCCTAAATACCAGCAGGACATTGCTTACGAATTGCCAAATACTAGCCATGTTTCTATTGTCGATGATGAAGGTAATGTGGTGTCGATGACCACCAGTATTGAGATGGGCTTTGGCTCAACGGTTATGGTGAGAGGTTTTTTGCTGAATAACCAACTGACTGACTTTTCATTAGCACCCGGTGATGGTGAGCAAAAGTATGCCAACCGAGTGGAGCCGGGTAAACGGCCTCGTAGCTCTATGGCGCCGGCTATCGTGCTCAATGAAGAAGGTAAACAGGTGGTGCACGCAATAGGCTCACCCGGCGGTAGTCGCATTATTAATTATGTGACACAAAGCTTAGTGGCGTTACTTGACTGGGACATGGACATTCAGAACGCTGTCAACCTGGGGCATGTGACCAACCGAAATGACTATACGTCGCTCGAGAAAGGACGCGAAATCAGCAACTTAAAAGATGCGCTTGAAGCTCGAGGGCATAATGTCAAAGTACTTGATTTAAATAGTGGTTTGCATGGTATAACCCTAACTGACAGTGGTAAATTAATTGGAGCAGCTGACCCGCGCAGGGAAGGTATCGCAAAGGGAGAATAAAATGAGAAAACTGTTAAGCGGTCTATTAGTGGTTTGCGCTTTAATGGGCCTTGCGGGCTGTAGTGACGAAGAAGCGGTGGATTTAAGTACAGCAACGCCAACAGAAGTCATTCAGGGATTTTATCAGGCGATTTATGAAGAGCGAGACTTAGAGAAAGCCAAGCGTTTTGCATCGCCACGCATGGTTGATCTGATTAACCACTATGCGGCTGTCAGCTCGGTACAGCGCTATGTGCTGGGTCGTTATTACGACAAAGTAGAGTTGGAAGTAGTCAGTGATTCACTCGGTGATTACCTGAACCATTCAGATGAACTTCGCGCGACAGTGCTGTTTGAAGGGGAATACAAAGGTGAGTACAACAAAGACAGCCGCGATGTTGTACTCATTGAAAACGGAGATAGCTGGTTAGTCGATAGAATTCTTGACCCCAGATACCGTCCTTGACCTAGCCCTGCTTTGGGGTGTCTGTGTACGGTGGCCATCCAAGCGGTTTGCCTGCTAACAAATGCAGGTGAATGTGATAAACGGACTGGCCGCCATTCTCATTACAATTCATGACTAATCGGTACCCGTCTTCGGCAAAGCCGTATTGAGCAGCAAGTTTCGACGCAACCACGTATAAATGTCCCACTAAATGCGCATTGTCTTCGTCAATGTCGTTAACGGTTGCGATGGGCTCTTTCGGAATAATCAAAAAATGCACCGGTGCCTGTGGGTTAATGTCCTTAAAGGCAAGCGCGCTCTCGTCTTCGTAGACGATATCCGCCGGGATTTCGCGATTTATAATTTTCGAAAAAAGGGTTTCTTCTGCCATGCCCAGTTCCTTGTGTCTTAGTGTCACTTAATGGTAACCACAGCGATGAAAAGGAGCAACTTTAGTTAAGGTTTTCGGCGAGTTTGTACTGTCCGTGTGACTTGCCACAAAATACCAGATCTATCATGGGGTGTTGAATTTCCTGCTCTGATAAATCGACATCCAAGCTGCTTTCACTAACATACGTTTGTATGGATGAGTTATTCACCAGGATATGATACCAAGGCTGTTGCTTGGAAGGTTTGGTGGTTGCCATTTTCTCATACCAACTGTCAGACAGGGTAAACTCCGGGTCGGCGTCAATAATAACTCCGCGATATCCGTAAATTGAATGGGTTACCAGTTGTCCTATTGAAAATTTGGCCTCAACCATGATGACGGTTCCTTGTTATCCAACAATGTTTTTTTATCGGCCAAAGCGTGCTAAAACTGAAGTGACATTTACACTTTAATAACAGTTAAGGAAACTCATGCTTGAGTCGAATGACAATCGAAACTTTATGAGAATGTCGATAAACGCCGATGCGAAAGTCAGCTTTGATAAATCTGGCGAGGTACAGTCTCTTGATGCGGTATGTTTAGATTTAAGTGCGGAAGGACTGTCTTTGAAAGTACCGATTGAACTGGAGAAAGGCCAGCAACTATCAGTGGCTATAGTTTCTGGTGGTGGGGTGCCTTCGTTAAAAGCAACCGCTGAAGTCGTTCACAGCCAAAGACTGGAAGACAACAGCGGTGATTACTTGCTAGGTTGTCGAATTATCTCAATGGATTAATCGTCAGTTATTACATTACTCTCATGCCAGGTTTCGCGCCTTTGTGAGGGTTAAGAATGTAGATCTCATCTTTCCCTGGGCCCGCTGCCAACACCATGCCTTCAGACATACCAAAGCGCATTTTTCTCGGCGCTAAATTAGCCACCATAACAGTGTGTTGACCAATTAATTCTTCCGGTTTGTAAGCGGATTTAATACCCGCGAATACCTGACGCTTTTCGCCACCTAAATCCAGCGTTAATTTCAACAGTTTATCGGCGCCTTCAACATGTTCAGCGTTAGCAATAAGTGCTACACGTAAGTCAACTTTCGCAAAGTCGTCAAAAGAAATTTCATCGGCGAGCGGTTCTTTCTTTAGTTCGTCATTTACTACTGCAGTCTGCTCAGCCGTCTGTGGTTGCTGCTGCTTTGAGTCTTCAATCATGGCGTCAATGTCTTTCATATCAATACGCTGCATAAGCGCTTTAAACTTGTTAATTGGGTGATCAGTTAATACGGTTTTATGACTTTCCCAAGTGAAGGTGTCATTCAGGAAGTGCTGAACGTCTGCTGACAATTTTGGCAGTACCGGAGTTAGGTAAACCATCAAAACGCGGAATAAGTTAATGCCTAACGAGCAAATTTCATGAACTTCCTGCTCGGCACCTTCTTTCTTAATAAGCTGCCAGGGTTCTTTGTCAGCAATGTACTGGTTAGCGCGATCGGCAAGAGCCATTATGTCGCGCATCGCTCTTGAAAACTCACGCTTTTCATAAAGCTCAGCAATATCTGCGCCTGCTGTTTGAAAGTCTTCCATTAGCGCTGAATCAGCTACATTGGAAGACAATTTACCGTCAAACTTCTTCTGAATAAAACCAGCGCAGCGGCTGGCGATATTAATGACTTTACCCACTAAGTCAGAGTTCACGCGTTGCGCGAAGTCCGTCAGGTTCAGGTCTAAATCATCAATACGGCTTGTTAATTTAGCGGCAAAATAATAGCGCAGATACTCAGGATCTAAGTGATCAAGGTAAGTTCGTGCCTTTATAAAAGTACCTTTCGACTTCGACATTTTAGTGCCGTTAACGGTAATAAACCCGTGCGCCCAGACGTTAGTTGGCTGGCGGAAGTCCGCACCTTTAAGCATGGCAGGCCAGAACAAGCTATGGAAATAGATAATGTCTTTGCCAATAAAGTGATACAGCTCTGCCTCGCTGTTGGCTTGCCAGTAAGTGTCCCAGTCAGCCTTGCCGGTAGTATCACAGTAGTTTTTAAAGCTACTCATGTAGCCAATTGGCGCATCTAGCCAAACATAAAAATACTTGTTTTCGGTACCTGGGATTTTAAAGCCAAAGTAGGGTGCGTCGCGGGAAATATCCCAGCGTTGCAATCCTTGCTCAAACCATTCGTTAAGTTTGTTGGCCATTTCATTTTGTAACGAGCCTGAGCGTGTCCAGCTTTTCAGCATGTCCCCGAACGCGGGTAAGTCAAAAAAGTAATGCTCTGAGTTTCGCAGCTCTGGCTCTGCGCCAGAGACAACAGACTTGGGGTTTTTTAAGTCCGTTGGAGCATAAGTTGCGCCACAAACGTCACAGTTGTCGCCGTACTGGTCTTCTGCGCCGCAGTCAGGGCATTCCCCTTTAACAAAGCGGTCGGGCAGAAACATTTCTTTTTGCGGGTCATACAGCTGTTCGATAACTTTGGTTTTTATGTGTCCTGCTTTGTCGAGACGGTTATAAATCGTTTCGGCCAGCTCTTTGTTTTCGTCACTGTGGGTGCTGTAGTAGTGGTCAAAGCCCACCAAAAAATCACTGAAGTCCGCTTCGTGTGAGCGCTGCATATCGCCTATCATTTGTTCCGGCGTAATACCCATTTGCTGAGCTTTCAGCATAATAGGAGTGCCGTGTGCGTCATCGGCGCACATGAAATGACATTCATGGCCTCTTAGTTTCTGGAAACGTACCCAGATATCGGCTTGAATGTAGCCTAACATGTGACCTATATGAATAGGTCCGTTAGCGTATGGTAATGCATTGGTCACTAGAATTTTTCGTGCGGATTGGCTCATGCGAAATTATGCTTCCGTATTCGTTAATTAATTTAAGTCAAACCCAAAGTTACTGAGACTCATGTTACCATAGGCTATGCTCGATACACAGCTACAACAGGACGTCCAATGGCAAATTTTTTCGACAAAATATTCCCGAACGGGATACCGAATGAGTGGGTAACTGGCTCTGGTAATACTCGAGTACTGAATGTGCCTTTTGCTGCTGGTGAGCCGCTGTTAAGGTCGTTAAAAGAGCAAGACGAGCTTGCTGGGTTTGACTGGGAAATAAACAGCCAAGTTGAAAAGCTTAAAAATTCGCAGCCCGATTTGCCGTTAACTACCGGTAATGTCATTGTGGTGTCGTCGGGCAAAGGCGGTGTTGGTAAGTCGTCTGTTAGCGTGAATTTGGCATTAGCACTCAGTCAGCTGGGAGCCAAAGTGGGTTTGTTAGATGCCGATATTTACGGACCGTCTATACCAACCATGCTGGGTAAAGCTCATAAAGAACCTGAGCTAACCGCAAATAACAAGATGGTTCCTTTGGAGCGCCATGGTATTTACGTGCATTCACTGGGTTATTTGGTGGACGAAAAGGACGCTACAATTTGGCGTGGACCAATGGCCAGTGGCGCCTTGCAGCAGCTCTACAAAGACACCGCATGGCCAAATCTCGATTATCTGATTGTCGATATGCCTCCGGGTACCGGCGATATTCAGCTGACTATGGCTCAAAAACTGCCGGTAACCGGTGCGGTTGTGGTGACAACGCCTCAGTCGGTGGCATTGCGAGACGCTGAAAAAGGCATTGCCATGTTTAATAAACTGAACATTCCGATGATAGGCGTGTTGGAAAACATGAGTTATTATCAGTGCCCGAGTTGTGGGCATGAAGACCCGGTGTTTGGCGAGGGTGGTGGTGTTGCTATTGCCGAAGAAAATAAGCTGCCGGTATTGGGGCAATGGCCACTGTCGACAGAATTGCGCGATAGCCTTGATGGCAATGAACCGTTGCTGTTAAAACAGCCGGAACATAAGTTAAGTCAAATAATTATGGCGTCAGCACAACATGTTGCTGCCAGCCTCTATTATCAGCGGAAAAATTCGCTATAGTACGCGCTAGACAAAAGATAAAGACAACAGTCACAGGTGAATAAGAATGCGCTTAACCGATACCGAAATCGAACAACATTTGGCGGAAGGAAAAATAGGGGTAACACCGGCACC
The DNA here is from genome assembly GCF_004123135.1 of Idiomarina sp. 29L. Taxonomy (NCBI): domain Bacteria; kingdom Pseudomonadati; phylum Pseudomonadota; class Gammaproteobacteria; order Alteromonadales; family Idiomarinaceae; genus Idiomarina; species Idiomarina sp. 29L. The sequence continues at coordinate 466,596 of NZ_SDJS01000001.1, forward strand.
TAAGGTGACGGATATTTCAGGTGTTACCCTGGATATCCATCTCGGTAATGAATTTCGGGTTTTGCAGGATCACGCCGCGCCATTTATTGACATAAGCGGATCCCGGGAAGCGATTGAGGCGGCTATCCATGAGGTCATGAGTGATGAAATTAAACTCAAAGATGGTCAGGCGTTTTTCATCCATCCGGGCGAGTTTGCGTTAGCGGTCACGCATGAGTCTATTCAGCTTCCTGCTGACATGGTCGGTTGGCTTGATGGCCGTTCGTCATTGGCGCGCTTAGGATTAATGGTACACGTTACGGCTCACCGCATCGATCCGGGTTGGTCTGGGCAGATTGTTCTTGAATTTTACAACAGTGGGAAACTGCCGTTGGCGTTGCGCCCTGGAATGAAAATTGGTGCCATCAGCTTTGAGCCGTTAGGGCAGGAATGTGCGCGTCCATACAACAAAAGGGATGACGCCAAATACAAAGATCAGCACGGCGCAGTTGCCTCACGTATTTCTGCCGACGGCGGTTAAGCGCTTTCTACCAGCAGTTGGTGTGCCGCCTGTTCTAAGGTATTCAGCAAGCTGTTGGTATTATGGCGATAATGAACGTCGGTGTCGCTTGTCAGGCCGCCAATAACCGGCACCGGTAACCCCTTTTCTTGCTTGTTACTCAAAATTAGGTCAACTACCTGCTGGCCTAATTCAAATTTCATAAATTCCAGTTTTTCTGCTAGTGATAACTCGCCCGCAGGGCCATGCTCGTCGACCAAATTATCAATAAATACGATCTTGGCTCGAGTGTTTTTCAGCGCCTCACAAATTTCCGGCACTAATAGCGGTGGCATGACGGAGGTCATAAAACTGCCCGGTCCTATAAGAATGAGCTGACTGTTTTTAATATGGCGAACAGCCTCAGGGGTGGCTTTAACCTGACCGGAAAGCTCCAGCTTGTGCGGCATGCTGGGCAGTTTGTCGATATGAATTTCACCGTGGCACTGAATGCCATCGCTGGTTGTTGCGATAAGATCGGTCGGACATTCCGACATGGGAAGAATACGGTTGTCGACATTGAGTAAGCGACTTAGGAGCTGAATGCCATCAAGTGGACGGGCGCTGAGTTGGTCCAGCGTATAAAGCAGCAAATTTCCGAAGTTGTGGCCTTTTAATGCTGAATCTGAGTCAAAGCGGTAATTCAAAACTTCAGCCGCTAACGGTTGCTCTACCAATTGAGACAGGCAGTTTCGGATGTCACCCCAGGCTATGCAGTGCTGGGAGGCTCTAAGAAGGCCGGTTGCACCTCCGTTATCGGTTGTAGCAACAATACCAACCAGCTTATGCTTCATAAAAGACAACGTTGAAAGTACACGACCCAGACCGTGCCCGCCGCCAATCGCGGTGATACATCTTAAAGATTGAAGTTGCATGTGGCTCCTTTTACTGCCAAGGCCGTGCTGTTATTGTCTTTTAGCGCACCTTAGCTGATTTTTTGTTAGTTATGCAAGCCTCGTCTACTGTGTAACAATAGATACATCAGGAGGATGTATGCCACTACGTTTCGATAATCAATTCGCTGATAAGTTCCCCGAACTGGGCCACGCTCAGTCAATACAACCTGACGGCAAAGGCCGCTTACGTTGGGTAAATGACGCCTTGTGGAAGGCGTTGAGCGGTGGTGACAGTGCGCCGGGAGCGTTAGTGGATTGGGTTTCAGGTAACAAAGACTGGCCGGGCACTAAACCCATCGCGCAGAAATACGCAGGACATCAGTTTGGTCACTTTAACCCTTATTTAGGTGATGGACGAGGACTCCTTGTCGGGCAGGTACAGGCGCCGGATGCCCTCTATGATTTACATGTTAAAGGTGCCGGGCCAACGCCTTATAGCCGCGGTGGCGATGGCCGCGCGGTTTTGCGCTCATCCATTCGCGAACTGCTTGCCAGTGAAGCCTTTTATGCGCTTGGTATTCCAACGACTCGCGCGTTGGCGTTAGTCTCCACTGAAGGTCAAATTCAACGAGAGACCGTCGAGCCCGGTGCTATGCTGGTTCGGGTTGCCCGAACGCACATTCGCTTTGGTCATTTTGAACATTGCCTTTACCGAAACTTAGAAGACAGTGCCAAGCGCTTGTGGCAATACAGTATTGAGTCTATATGGCCTGGCGCAGCAAACAAATCCGTATCTGAACAATTCCGCCATGTGGTCGAAGCTACCGCTGAGATGATAGCAAAATGGCAGGCTTACGGTTTTGTGCATGGGGTGATGAATACGGACAACATGAGCCTGGCCGGAGAAACGTTTGATTATGGCCCCTATGCCTTTTTTGATGAATATAAACCTAACCATATTTTTAATCATACTGATCACGCTGGACGGTATGGTTTTATGCAACAACCCGGTGTGGGGTTATGGAACTTGAAACGACTAGCTCATGCGTTAGGAGGGTTTACTGACGACCAGTCTGTTAATGATGTACTGGAAGGTTATGAACCCGTGCTAAGAGAAACCTTTTTAAACGTTATGAAACAACGGCTCGGACTCACTGATGTTTCTAATAATGACACCTGTTGGTCGTTAATTAGCGGCTGGCTAATGCTTTTGGAAACTTATCAGCTCGACTATAACCTGAGCTACCGGGCATTGAGCGCTATATTGGAAGGTAATTGGCAATCACTGAGCGGCAATTTAGGAGAAATCGCCCAGCGAATAAATGAAAACGGGCAGAGCTGGCTGAATGATTACACAGAAGCCATTGCGAATAAGCCCGATACGGAAACAATGAAGCGAGTAAATCCACTGGTGATTTTACGTACTCATCATGCTCAATACGTTATTGAGCAGGCTGAACAAGGAAGTGATGAGGCTCTTAACGAGTATATTAGCGCACTGATGACTCCATTTGAGGAAAAACATAAAAACACTCGCTGGGTTGTCCCTCCGGAGTCGGGGCAACCTCCTGCTGAGCTGTCGTGTTCAAGTTAATGAACATTGCGGTTAGCGCTGTGATAGGACAAAATCAATAAATAACGTCTAGCTCATTTAAAAAGGGAATACATCATGGGACGTATCAGCACGGGTTTAATGGCTATACTGGCCTTGGTGTCGGTATCGGCATGGTCTCAGCAGTGGTCAGTACCAGCACCTCAGCAGTTTGACAGAGCCGTGGCTTGCCTGGAAGGCGTTCAATCACCTCTGTTGGTTGAACTGGCCGATACTCAGGCTCAGCAGGCTCGTGGGCTAATGCAACGAGAATATTTAGGAAAATATGAGGGGATGCTTTTTCGATACGATCATAAAAGACCAGGCTACGGCGGTTTTTGGATGTACCAAACCTTAATTCCTCTCGACATTGCGTATTTAGACAAACAAGGAAAAATCGTCAAAACTTTTACGATGAGACCTTGTGGTAGCAACGATCCAAATCAATGCAGAAGTTACTCGCCGGGTAAACCGTATTGGAGTGTATTAGAAGTGAATGCTGGTTTTTTCGAGGAGCACAATGTGCGCTTGGGCGACCGTATTTACTTAGCTGATGAAAACGGTTCATGTAAGAACAAGAAATAATAAACAGATAAAAGGAGATACAATGAAATACGCACTAGCAGGTCTGATTGGCCTTACCGTATTAACCGGCTGTGGGCCGGCGAATGAAGAAGCTAAGCCGACTGAAAAGGCGACTGCTGATATTAAAGATTCCGCATTTAACCCTAATTATAAAAATTATCTAAAAACCTTGGCGTCAGATGAGTTCGAAGGTCGTGCGCCGGCATCAGAAGGCGGTGAGAAAGCGGTAAGCTTTATTGAAAACCATTTCCGCGAGTGGGGTTTAAAGCCATACGACGAAGAGAATAACTCGTATCGCCAGCCACTGCCGCTGGTTAAATTAATGCCTTATAAAGTCAGCTCGCTGAGTTTCTCGGGTGAGGCAGCTCCGGAGCCTATGCAATATCGCACAGAGATGATGGCGTGGACGCCTCGTGTTGTTGAAGAAGTGAGCTTAGATAACAGCGATGTTGTTTTTGTGGGGTACGGTATTGTCGCACCGGAATATGACTGGAATGACTACGAGGGGCTGGATGTAGAAGGCAAAACCGTGGTGATGTTTGTCAATGATCCGGGCTATGCAACAGGCGACCCGGAACTTTTTAACGGCAACGCGATGACTTACTACGGCCGCTGGACATACAAGTATGAAGAAGCGGCGCGCCAGGGGGCAAAAGCTGCTTTTGTTATTCACGAAACAGGTCCTGCTGGTTACGGTTGGGGCGTTGTAGCGGGTGGTTCACCCGTAAAATTTGACTTAAAGCGCGACAATAAAAACATGGATCGCGCCGCTGTTGAAGGCTGGATTACTGAAGAAAGCGCCAATGCCTTGTTTGCATCGGTTGGCAAAAATGTTGAGCAAATGAAAGAGCAGGCGATTAGCAGTAAGTTTAAGCCTCAGTCGCTGGGTATCCAGGCGTCCATGACCATCAATAACAAGTATGAATACTTAAATACCAACAACGTTATTGGTTACATTGAAGGCACTAAGTACCCCGAAGAGCACGTTATTTATATGGCTCATCATGATCATTTAGGTATGGATCCGGTGCGCGAAGATGACCCTATTTATAATGGTGCGCAAGACAACGCATCAGGTACGGCTGCATTGATGGCTATGGCAGAAGAGTTCTCGAAAGAACCCCGTCCTGAGCGCTCAATTGTTTTTGCCGCAGTGGGTGCCGAAGAGAGTGGTCTGTTAGGCTCGGCCTGGTATGCCAACAACCCGTTGCTACCATTGGGCAAAGCTGTCGGCGGTATTAACATGGATGTGATGAATGTTTACGGTCCAATGAAAGACATGGTGGTTGTGGGTTACGGTAACTCAAATATGGATGACTACTTGAAACCTTACGTAGAGGCCCAAGATAGATATATATCACCAGAGCCGACACCGGAAAAAGGCTTTTTCTATCGCTCTGATCATTTCAATCTCGCGAAGAAAGGTGTGCCAATGCTGTATGCAAAAGGCGGGAATGATCACTTCACGAAAGGACGTGAATGGGGCGAAGAGCAGCGTGCTATTTTTAATCGCGATGCTTACCATAAGCCTGCCGACGAGTTTGATGAAAACTGGGATTTACGCGGCGTACAGCAGGATATGTCGTTATTTTATTCGGTTGGTAAAGAGTTAGCTAATTCACGTGAGTGGCCGAAGTGGGCACCGGGTAATGAATTTGAAGCTGCTCGTAAAGCGACTGAAGATATGCGCAAGTAAAACCGTAGATGACTTGGCTGGAACAGATATTCTGTCTTGTTGTCTTAACTGATGGAGAGTTGTAGGAGTCGTTATGACAGATAAACGAGATAAGCTTTATATACGTTTCAGCCAAGGCGGACAAAACAGCCGAACCGGAGGTTCACCGACCTCAGGAAACTGGCTTACCCGAATTCTTGGGTTATTACTGCTGATTGTTATTGTTGGCTTAGGGTTAGCTTTCGGTTTAGTGATTGCCGGAATTTTAGTGTTGTTAATGATTCCTGTGCTTTGGCGTCAGCGTCATACCATCAAGCAAGTGTGGCGTATGCGTAAACAAGCCAAACAACACTATCAAAACCAACAACGTCAATATGAACAGCAGGAAAGTTATCGTCAGCAGAGGAATCATCAAAGTGATTATTCAGACGGTTCGGTTATTGACGGTGAATATGAAGTAAAAGATGAAGACGAAACAAAGCGTTAGTTCAATTTGTCTCGCATAAAAGAAAACCGGAGCTGCTAGTGCTCCGGTTTTTTTATGGCAGTTTATTGCTGGTCGCCTGACTTAGGCTATTCTTCCACTTCTTTCGGTGGGAAGATTTTTCTCACCACATAGAAGAATAACGGTACAAAAAATATTGCCAGTACCGTTCCGCCTATCATACCGCCGATAACCCCAGTACCAATGGCATTACGACTGGCAGCGCCGGCACCATCACTTAACGCTAATGGCATAACACCGAAGATAAACGCCAGTGAGGTCATTAAAATAGGGCGTAGACGCAATCTGACCGCTTCCATTGTAGCGTCGAGCAGCTCTTTGCCCTGAGCTTGTAGGTCTTTGGCGAACTCGACAATGAGTATGGCATTACGTGCCGATACCCCGACAGTTGTCAATAGACCCACCTGGAAGTATACGTCGTTGGAAATGCCACGCAGCATCACGGCGATTACCGCCCCTAAGATCCCCAAGGGCACAACCAGCATGACGGAGAACGGAATTGACCAACTCTCGTACAGTGCAGCCAGGAACAGGAATACCACGACAATAGAGACGGTGTAGAGTATCGGCGCAAAGTTACCAGATTGACGCTCCTGCAATGAGATACCCGTCCATTCAAAGCCAATACCTGGTGGCAATTGAGCAATAAGGTTCTCAATTTCGGTCATGGCTTCACCGGTACTGATACCAGGCGCCGCCTGACCTTGTATTTCAAGTGCTGCGACACCGTTATAACTTTCGACACGTTGTGGACCATACGTCCATTCCCAACTTGCGAAAGAGCTAAACGGCACCATATCGCCCTGGTTGTTGCGCACGTACCATTCGTTGATATCCTCAGGTAGCATGCGATCATCCGCTTCGCCTTGTATGTAAACTTTTTTCACTCGACCTCGGTCGATAAAGTCGTTGACATAGGCAGAGCCCCAGGCCGTACTTAAAGTGTCGTTAATACTGGCAATCGTTAAGCCCAGCGCTTGTGCTTTTTCAAAGTCGATATCAATGCGCAACTGTGGCGCGTCAGGCAGACCGTTAGGACGAACCTGTACTAATTTATCGCTTTGAGAGGCCATGCCTAGTAATTGATTACGCGCTTCAATAAGACCTGCGTGACCAATGTTGCCGCGATCTTGTAAGAACAAGTTGAAACCACTGGCTACACCAAGTTCCGGAATTGGTGGAAGGTTAAAAGCGAAGATCATGGCTTCTTTAATACCAGCGAAGAACCCAAAAGCCCGTCCAATCACAGCTTCGACGCTCTGGCTCTCGTCACGCTCGCTCCAATCTTTCAAGCGAACAAACGCGATACCATTGGCCTGACTACGGCCAGAGAAACTAAAACCAACCACAGAGAATACCGACTGAACGGCGTCTTCCTGATTGAGATAGTAGTTCTCAATTTTGTCCATGGTGTCTACTGATTGTTGCAGCGTTGATCCAACAGGAAGCTGCATTTGCGTTAGGAAAACACCACGGTCTTCATCCGGTAGGAATGCGGCCGGCAGGCGCGTGAATAAGAAAATTAATACGCCAATAATACCTAAATAAATAAGCCCGAAACGCATGGTTCGGCGTAATATATAACCGACAGAGTTGGTGTACTTAACTGTCCACTTTTCCAAAGTACGGTTAAACCAACCCAGTGGACCCCAGCCGTCGTTTTTGTCGTGCTTGACCGGCTTTAATAGTGTCGCACACAAGGCTGGTGAGAAAATAATTGCGACAAGTACAGACAGACCCATAGAGGTAATAATTGTCAGTGAGAACTGTCGGTAAACGGCACCGGTTGAGCCGGGGAAGAATGCCATTGGTGCAAATACGGCCGCCATAACCACGCCGATAGCAATCAACGCGCCGGTAATTTGTCCCATCGACTTAATGGTTGCCTGTTTAGGTGACAAGCCTTCTTCTGACATCAGTCGCTCGACGTTCTCGACAACAACGATGGCATCATCCACCAAAAGACCTATCGATAACACCATGCCAAACATGGTTAGCGTGTTGATAGAAAAGCCAGCCAGTGCCATAACACCCATGGTACCAAGAATAACGACAGGTATAGCCAGAGTAGGGATCAGTGTTGCTCGCAGGTTTTGTAAGAAAACGAACATTAACAGGAATACGAGAATAATCGCTTCTATTAAAACCTGAGCCACTTCCGAAATGGATATTTTGATAAACGGCGTGGTGTCATAGGCCGTTACCATTTTCATGCCATCGGGGAAAAATGCTTGTAGTTCTTCTATACGAGCGTTAACCGCTTCAGCCGTTTCAAGTGCATTGGCGCCAGTTTGCAGATTAATTGCTAAACCGGTTGCTGGTTTACCGTTATAGTTCGCTTCAATTGAGTAGTTTTCAGCGCCTTTTTCAACGCGTGCTACGTCCTTCAAGCGTACTTGAGAACCGTCTGGCATGACTTTAAGAGTAATATTCTCAAACTCAGACGCTTCTGATAAACGTGTTTGCGCAATAATCGTTGCGTTCAGCTGTTGACCGTCAACAGCCGGAGTCCCGCCAAGTTCACCTGCTGCCACTTGCGCATTCTGTGCGCGAATTGACGACTTCAAGTCGTCCATGGTCATGCCATAGTTAACTAATGCTGAAGGGTCAACCCAAATACGCATAGCGTAAGGCGCACCAAACAGTTGCACATTACCAACGCCAGTTGTACGGGCAATAGGATCCTGGATGTTTGAGGCGATATAGTCGCTTAAATCGGTTTGATTATAACGATCATCAGTTGCAACCAGCGCTAAAACCATAAGGAAGGAGCTACTGGACTTACTGACGGTTATACCTTGCGCCTGAACCTCCTGAGGAAGCTGAGGCGTGGCCTGGGAGAGCTTATTCTGAACCTGTACCTGTGCAATGTCAGGGTCAGTGCCAGAGGCAAAGGTCAGGCTGATAGTCGCGTTACCAAAGTTACTTTGCGATGAGAAGTAAAGCAGGTTATCAATACCTGTCATATTCTGCTCAATTACTTTAGTAACCGTATCGGAAACGGTTTCCGCATTGGCTCCCGGGTAGTTAACTTGTATTTCAACCGCTGGCGGCGCAATGGTGGGGTACTGAGCTACCGGTAACTGAATGGTCGCGATAGCACCTGCCATCATGACTAATAGCGCGATAACCCAGGCAAATATGGGTCGATTGATAAAAAACTTAGCCATTGATGAATCCTTTACTGCTGTTCATTAGAGGCAGAGTTTGTAATTTGGACCGTCGCGCCCGGACGAACTTTTTGAAGGCCAGACACTATAATGGTGTCACCTTCTTTAACACCGCTGCTGACCAGCCAATCACTGCCTATGGCTCGTTCGGTCGTTATCATACGCTGCTCGACTTGGTTTTTATCGTTAACCAGCATGACATAAGGGCGACCACGAGGATCACGGGTGACGGCCTTTTGTGGTAGTAGGAGAGCCGTGTTGATTGTACCTTCACGGACTGCGGCTCTAACAAACATACCGGGATATAAGGTTTTGTCCGGGTTTGGGAAGACAGCTCTTAATAAAATGGCGCCAGTATCTTCCTCAACGCTGACTTCTGAAAACAGCAGCTCGCCTTGCTGGTTAAAGTCTAAACCGTTCAGCTCTAAACGAACCGGCGCATTGCCTGATTCATTCGCTTCAATTCGACCAGACTGGATGTCAGCCTGAAGTTGCATGAATTGCTTGCTGGATTGACTAATGTCCACGTAAATAGGATCAAGCTGATTAATAGTGACCAGAGGTTCTTGCTGTGAAGCAGTCACTAAAGCACCTTCGGTAAAGTTTGAACGACCAATAATACCGTTAATTGGGGCATTGACCTTTGTGTACTCAAGGTTAATACGAGCGTTTTTAAGCTGTGCTTCGGCTAATGCCACCGCCGCTTTATTTTGGAGATAAGTGGCTTCGGCACTGTCAAACTCGTCCTGACTGACCGCATTTTCTTCGATAAGCTCCTGAAAACGGTTATAGCGAAGCTCTGAGCTGCGTAAAACCGCTTTTGCCCGCTGTACTTCTGCTTTGGCACTGGCCAACTCCGCTTCATAAGTGGCTGGATCAATCTGATACAGTTGCTGGCCTTTTTCGACAAAAGTACCTTCTTCAAAGGTGCGTTCTAGTAATACACCGCTGACCTGTGGGCGAACTTCCGCGACGCGAAACGCGGCGGTACGGCCAGGCAACTGAGTGCTGAGTTCAAGAGACTCAGGTTGAACCGTTATCACTTCAACCTGTGGAGCTTGCTGTTGCTGGCCTTGCTGCGGCGCGTCACCACAGCCACTAAGGACGGCGGAAGCAAAAATACCCGCTGCAAATAACGGCGCAAATTGAAAGCGCTTTTTCATCAAAATACCTCTAGCTGGTCTATTTTTAAGTACCGCAGAATTATACATACATTCATGTATGTTTGTAAAACTATTCGTCGACGGTTAGGACGATTTTGCCTATCGTTTTATGCGTTTCTAACGCCGCATGCGCCTGTTTCAAGTTCTCTGCATTCATTGACCCAAGGTTCTGGCCTAGCGTAGAGCGTATCTGATGGTTGTCGACTAGATTTGCTACCGACTGTAACAATTCCTGCTGCTTTATCATGTCGGTGGTTGTGAACATCGACCGGGTATACATAAATTCCCAATGCAAACTGATGCTCTTCTGTTTCATTAAGCGAATATCCAAAGGCTCTGCGGGGTCATCAATTAAGCTAAAGCGACCTTGCGGTGCCATAAAGTCCATGCTTTGTTCGAAATACTGCTCGCTGTGCGTTAAACAAGCCACATCGGTTACCTGGCCAATATCGAGGTGTTTAATTTGCTCATCCAATGGCTTACTGTGATCGATAACATGGTGTGCGCCTAATGCCTTCACCCACTGTTGCGACTCAGGGCGGGAAGCGGTTGCGATAACGGTAGCATCGGTCAGCTGTACCGCCAATTGCGTAAGTATTGAACCAACACCGCCGGCACCGCCAACAATCAGTAACGTACGCTTTTCGTGAGGTGAGGGCGCATCAATTTGTAACCGATCAAACAACAGTTCCCATGCGGTAATTGTCGTTAGGGGCATGGCGGCTGCCTGAGTGTCGTCTAAAGTGTCCGGAGCGTGTGAGGCTATACGGTAATCAACCGCCTGGTACTCGGCATTGCAGCCCGGGCGTGTCAGATCGCCCGCATACCAGACTCGATCGCCGGCGCTGAAGCCTTTCACCTTGCTTCCTGTTTCGACGACTTCGCCGACTGCGTCCCAACCGATGACTTTATAGCCGGACTCTGGCTCCGCGCGCATCCTGATTTTAGTATCAACCGGGTTAACGGCAACGGCTTTCACTTTGACCAATAAGTCATGGTCACCGGCCGTTGGTTTGTCAATTTCAATGTCTTCTAGCGACTTAGGGTCATCAATAGGAAGAGAGCGGTGGTATCCGACAGCACGCATCGTCTACTCCTTATTCTTGAGGTTAAATAGTTATATATACGCAGTTTAGGTCAAAACGATGACTTTGCGATGAAAGAAATTAGAAAGGTTTAGACAGAAAGGCCGCTTTGCTCTAGCTCTTTTGCAAATGCTGACAGGGCATCGACGCCTTGAATGTCTTCTTCTTGTAAATACAGTTTGAAATTTGGCCATTGAGAGAAAGTACTTTCAATGAGCTTGAGGTAGGTTTGTTCCTGCTCTTTTCGTTTCGCCAGGAAGCCACCATCTATTGATTCAGGCAGTATACGATTAATGATCACACCAGAAACCGGTAGCTTCTCCTCGGTTAAGGACTGCAATGCACGCTGAGTTTCGTTAATTGGTAAGCGCTCAGGCGTCAGTACGAATAAAATGCCGGTGTAAGTTGGGTCTTGCAACAATCGACGGGTACGCTGAAAGAGGCGTTGACGATTCAATAACTGTTCAGTAATGGCCTTGGTCTTTTCTGTCATACCGTCGCTGGCATTTTCAGAGGGGTCTGCCATGGGGTTATTAATATCTTTACCTGCTTTAGGTGACAAGTGCTCTAACACACTGTCGAGTTCCTCGGAGCGTTTTTGCGAACGTAGCATGCCTTGTGTCCAGGCCGCCATAGCTTCAGGTAAAGACAGTAGCCGCAATGTATGACCTGTTGGTGCCGTATCGAAAACGAGCAAATCAGAGTCTTGCTCGGCTTGATCAATAATCTTGCAAATGCGCTCGAGCATGGCGGCTTCCTGCGCACCCGGTGACTGCTGTGTCAATCGCATTTGCCGTTCAATTTCAGGGAATAAATCAGGGTTGGTAAAGCGCTTCATTTGTGCACTAACACGTTCGATATGTTCTTTCACCTCTTTGTCCGGATCAATCTCCATAACTGTGAGGTTGTCAGAAACGTGGTGCAAACGATCACCAATGTCCATATTGAAGACGTCGGACAGGCTGTGAGCAGGGTCCGTAGATACCAGTAAGACTTTTTTGCCACTTTTAGCTGCTAACATGGCTAATGAAGACGATACTGTGGTTTTACCAACACCACCTTTGCCTCCAACAAGTAGCACTTTTTTACTGGATAACTGCATACAACGGACTCTTTTCGGGAAGGTGAAAAATAAGCGAATCAGCAACAACGAAAATGGTCGAGCGGTGAGTGCTCCATCCCCATTCTTTTGTGCCATTCGTGAAAGCGCTCTAACATTAACGGTTGCAACTCTAAGGTGTAATAGGCGGCCGGATTCGGCACGCCCATTATCTCGGAGTAAACTAAGAGCATGAACAAGTCATCTTCGTCGCGTTTAGCGCGGGCAATGGCGGAGCGGTAGGGCGCGTTATAAAACTCGTTTACCAACTCGCCTGCACGACTGAGCCAACGTTTTACCGAATGAATGTTCATGCTCATGTTCATTACCCTTTCGTCTTCTCCGCCTTTTGTTCTTTTTTAATTTTAGCCAAGCTGGCACTTGCTTCCAGAGCTATCCAGATAGCCGCCACAAGAACCACAAGGTCAAGTGTTAACAGGAACCAGTCGCCTTTATCGTAAAAGCCTTTCAGCTGAACAATAAGTGCGAACACTGTCATTATTAACAAGAAAATAAGCGGCAATAAGGTGTAATACATTGGACGACCTAAGCGCACCAGCATCACGGTAATAACCAACAGAGTCAGACCGGCAAGTAGCTGGTTAGTCGTACCAAACAGAGGCCAAATGACCAGGCCGCCTGTACCATCAGCTCCGCCGGCACCGAAGGCAAGCAATAAACATGAACCGACTGCCAGCAAGGTTGCAGGTAAGGCTTTTTGCATCCAACGGATGTTGTATAGGCCACCCCACTCCTGGAATATATAGCGCTGAAGACGAAGACCGGTATCCATTGTTGTACCGGCAAATAACACCGCCATGACGGTCAATAATGTTTCTGCAATATCGGCTTCCAGACCAATACCCTGACTAATAATGTTGGCACCACCTTCAACGAATGCCGAAACACCGCCTTGACCAAATGACGAATATACGGCTTCCCAGTCAGCCAGTGTCGCAAAACCTGCGGTAGCCGCAATAATGGTCGCCAGTGACAGCGAACCTTCGCCAATAGCACCAAAGTAGCCAACAAAACGAGCGTCAGTTTCTTTGTCTAGCTGTTTAGATGTGGTTCCTGAAGCCACCAGACCGTGGAAACCGGAAATTGCACCACAGGCAATGGTTACAAAAAGCAGCGGCAGCATTGATGGCGTGCCTTCCGGTGTATTGCTATTGAACGCCGGCGCTGAAATTTCAGGTCCTAATAGCAGGGTGGCGCCGTAAAGGAGAATAAGACCGATAAACAGCTGCAAGCCGTTGATGTAGTCACGTGGTTGCAGCAACATCCAAACTGGCAGTAACGAAGCAATAGCCGCGTAACCAAACAGAATAAGCACCCACTGAGCATTGTCGCTGACACCCATAACGGTCTCAGGTAACTCCAGAGGCACTGACGGTCCAACCCAAATCAGCACGTACAAAGCGATGACACCAAGCACGGAAACCATGCCCAGCCCCATCCACTTACGGAAAATGATTTGACCGATAATAAGCGCAACAAAGATGGCACCCCATACCGGCACAACGGAGCTTGAGAATTTAATCAGCAAACCTGAAATTGCGGTGGCAAATACTGCGTTAACCATCAGCAATACCAGGAAAATGACAATCATGAATAATGTTTGCGAGCGTTTGCCAACAACATCACCGGTTAAATTACCGATAGACTTAGCTTTGTTGCGGTTACTTGCCCAAATAGCGCCAGCGTCATGAACCCCCGCGAAGAAAATCGTACCAAAAACGACCCACAGAAATGCGGGGACCCAGCCCCAGATAACCGCAATTGCCGGTCCGATGATAGGAGCAGCGCCTGCAACAGAAGTAAAATGGTGACCCCAAAGTACGTATTTATTGGTCGGAACAAAGTCGACGCCGTCTTCGAGTTCATGGGCGGGGGTTTTAAAATTAGGATCAAGCTTAAAGATTTTTTCGGCAATGAATTTTGAGTAAAACACATAACCGAGAAACATTGCGCCTAAACCTAAAAGCATCATGACGATAGCGTTCATGGCGTTAGCCTCGTTGTTATTGGGTTAGAAGGACATTGATCAAATACAGCGCGCTAGTGTAGCGCATATTCAATAATAGTGTGCATTCGACCAATGTCTAATTGTTTGTCTAACCCCTTAATTACCTTCCAGATCCTCTCATGAGGCGAACAACCAGAGATATCGCAAACAGAATGATAAAGATATAGAAAATGATTTTGGCGATTTCAGCAGCAGCACCTGCAATTCCGCCAAAACCAAATATCGCAGCGATGACAGCGACGACTAAAAAGATTAATACCCAACGTAACATAAGCACCTCTTTTTTATGAGATTTTAAGTGTCACTAGTTAAGGTAGACCAGGAGTTTCCGCTTTGCCAGCAAAGGAAATGTAAAGATAGCGAGGAAATAGGGATGATAGGAAGGAGATAAAAGACACTGCCTGGTATACCAGGCAGCGTCTGACTTTACGGTTCTATAAAGTTTTAGTGTGACTGCTCCGCAGCTTCTTCATCTGCTGCCGCTTTATCTTTTAGCGGTTGTGCGTAAACGTCGATGCGATCACCCAGGTAAATCGCATTGCTTAACAGCTTTGCCGTGCCCCAGAAATAAGCACGGAAGTTTACGTTATCCGTGAAGGCGATAACATGGCCGTCACCAAAGCGATGTGCCGCAATGTTGGTTTTACCTTTCAAAATATCGCGGTTGCGCTCGTCTGCATAGCCACTCAATAAGGGCTTGTTGCTGTATTTTGCAACAGACACAAAAGGTGACTCTGGTGTTTCAAACGCTTCTAATGAGCTTTTGAATACCGGCATATTTTCGCGCGGAAAGCCGTAGAACAATGGGTGTGAAGTGTCTACGTCCATCGAGAAAATAGCGCCGGCAATACGTTGCTCTGCGTAGAAGTCATCACGTTCCTGGTAGGTGAGACCGTCCTGTTTAAACGCATTTTTAAACACGTCGCTGTCTACATATCGAGCGTGCAGCAAGCCATTGTTTGACAACCACTCAGCGCCGCCACGTTGACCAATAACGACGCCACCTTGCTGAACCCACTGTTTTAGCTTCTCTTTGATGTCGTCTGACAGGTAACTGTTGTACCAGCCATCGACCATAATAATGTGAGAATAGCGGCTTAAATCAACACCTGAGAGGCGATCGGTATCGACCATTGAAAGCGGAATACCCACATGGCGATCCAGGTAGTACCAAGCTTCGCCAGCTTCGTAAAGATTAACGCCGTCACCAGTCATCATCATCACGCTCGGCTTTTCGACCGGCTGAATGTTACGGCTGCCTAAATCGACGCCTTCAGGTGTCAGGCCTGTGCCAATTGAGGTAACCGCCACTTTGTGCTCTTTTGCCAGGGTTGCCAGAAGGCGTTGCACCTGGCGCCACTCTTTGTTTTGGTACGCTTTAGGCACAACAACAGCACCCGGCTCAAAGGTTTTACGTTCGCCCTGAGCTTTTACGGCAAATGACTTGGTTGATTGACGAGCGTGAATGTCGTTTTCAAGCAAGCTTTGTAACAGCGCCGGTGCGTTGTAGTTATCCCAGTTGAAAGCATAGGCGTAGGCGTCTTCCAGTGTCGTTTGCTGTTTAGCCGGTGCATCCCACGCATTGTCTGCAATTTGGATGCGCCCACGGTGGGTCGTAAACGGCAAGTTGAATGCGTGCGCTAAGGTCCAGCCCGACACATCGTAGAAAGTGTTGTCCGGGAAGTCTTTGCGAGTGCTGAAGATACCCTGAATTAAGCCAAACTGGTCTTGCTTCGCTGGAATGAAGTAGCTTTGGCCGGCTTTGTAGACTTCACCGTCTTTTTCGATGTCTTTTTCAATTCGATAGCCTTCAATGCCGTGCTGTTTCAAAATATCAATGAAGCCCTGCAGGCGTGATGCGTCTGTTGCATCGCCAACCAGATAGCCATCGAAGTTCTGACTAGCCGCTGCTTCCAGTGCATTGTCGTACGCTTGTTCTTGAAAACGAATAAAGCGAGCTTTGCTTTTATGAGCGCCGTAAATGGTGCTAAGTGAGGCAACAAACTGATTGCGAATCGTAAATGGGAAGGCCACTTCACCGTTTACGGAATCCTGCAGGTGCCCACGACTTGATGCCTGCTCAAATAAAATACCAACGGCACCCTGAATATCAGGGTAGGTTGAACCTTTACCGTAGTAGAAATCATCAAATGACTCTTCGGTATAATAAAGGCTACCAATATCATCCAGCGAATCAGCATGCTCTGCTGCTAATATCTCGGTCAAACGTACATTTTCATCCGGTGTCAGCGGATTTTTTCGTGACGGGATGCCTGGCTGAAAGAAGTAAGTGCTGTTAGTGCCCATTTCGTGGTAATCGGTGAGCACGTTTGGCTTCCATTTCTGGAAGTTAGCGATTCGAGCTCGTGACTCAGGGTGTTGCAACAGCAGCCAGTCACGGTTCAGATCAAACCAGTAGTGATTCACGCGGCCACGAACAAACGGCTGTACGTGTTCACGACTTTGTGGGTCTGCGACCAGGTTTTGGCTTTTATGCTGATTTGCCCATTGTGCAAAACGCGCCAAGCCGTCCGGGTTGAATGACGGGTCTAAAAGCACCACTGAATCGTTTAATACTGCGTCAATAGCTTCGCCTTGTGCTGCCGCTAGGTAATAAGCCAATAAAATGGCTGCATTACTGCCACTGGACTCGTCACCGTGAATACTGTAGCCCATGTACAAGACTAAGGGCGTGTTGTCGGGATCGGCATCACGTGAAGTATCGGCAGCCGCTAAGTGGCGCTCGCGGACGTCTTCAATGTTTTTGTGGTTATCCGGTGAAGTCACCGTTAGTAAGACCAATGGGCGCTGCTCGTGAGTGCGCCCGGTTTCTTCAATAGTGATGCGATCAGACTCTTTTGCCAGTAGCTTCATGTAGTTAACAATCTGCTCTGGGCGGGCGTGCCAGTCGCCAACGTTATAACCCAGCGCTTCTTTAGGCTTGGTTATGCTTTCGTCATAGCTGACATCCGAGGGTAAGTAGTACGACAAGTTCTCGGCAGAGGCTATCGATGGTACCGCAACGATAGCGACTGTGAGCGCACTGACGTAACGAATGCACTTTCGTAACATACGGGCTTCCTTCTTATTCTAGTGACTATTATGAGTGACTTTACCCTAACAGATACTGATATATAAGCGCTTCTTTTTCGGTGTTTCGTTTCATTCCTGAGGTAAATGACCACACAGGTTAAGGCTGTAAGTCTCGCTTTATTGGCTGTTGTAACGAAATTAATGTCTCTGTTGACTGTATTTCCGGTATGGCTTGAATTCGGTTAATCAGAATATGCTGTAAGTCGTCAATTGAGCGGGTCAGTATTTTGATAAACACGTTGTACTGACCGGTGGTGTAGTGTGCCTCGATGACTTCCTCTAACTTTTCAAGCTTAGCGATAGCTGCCGGATAATCACCGGCCTGACGCAAAGTAATACCAATAAAGCAGCAAACTTCATAACCCAATGCCTTTGAGTTAACCAGCAAATGCGTACCGTCTATAATGCCTGCGGTGCGCATCTTTTCGACACGAACATGAATGGTTGCGGGGCTCACTTTGTAGCGCTTAGCGATGTCGCTGTAGGCTTTGCGAGCGTCGGCTAATAATTCTGATAGTATATTTTTGTCCAAACTATCGATTTGATAATTTTGCGTTGCTTTTTTCATGATGCGTTAACGTTTTAATGAATATAGTGTGTTTAATTTTAAATTATTCACAGTGGAACGCTAATTTTATTTTTAGCTGTTGAATGCCTGCCGGTTTTTAGTGTTAATAAGTTAACAAACGGCGGGAGATACTTATGAAGCATTCATTTATAAAGCGACAACAACTCATTAAAGACATTAAAGCGCAATTTACTCAGCAACTGGCTCAGGCGCTCAACCTTGCAGAGGTTCAGGCGCCGTTACTAAGCGAGTGCGGAACCGGCGTGCAGGATGATCTCTCAGGACAAGAACAGTCCGTCAAAGTGGCCATAAAGGCGATTCCGAATAAAACCTACGAAGTGGTGCATTCGTTAGCGAAGTGGAAGCGACAGGTGTTAGGCGAATATGGCTTTAGCGAAGGTGAAGGCATTTTAACGCACATGACGGCGTTACGGCCGGATGAGGAAATGCTGGGGCAAAAGCACTCCGTTTATGTCGATCAATGGGACTGGGAAAAAGTCATCACTGATAAACAACGAAGTGTGGGCTATTTGAAACACACGGTTGGGCTTATCTATTCAGCGTTGCTGAACACTATCGAGCGTATTCCTGACATTCGCGCTGTCGGGACAGCGTTACCGAAAAAGGTTTATTTTATTCATAGTGAAACCTTGGCTCAGCAATATCCGGAACTCAGCTCTAAGCAGCGCGAGCGCGCAATCACCAAAGCGCATGGGGCCGTATTTATTATTGGTATAGGTGCGCCATTAAATGATGGTCAGGCACACGATGCGCGAGCGCCGGACTACGACGACTGGAGCAGCGTATCAGAAAGTGGAGAAACCGGATTAAACGGTGACTTATTGGTATGGCATGACGCGATTGATGATGCGTTGGAGCTTTCATCGATGGGGATTCGGGTTGATGAAGCGGCACTAAAACGTCAACTCGAATTGAGTGAGCAACAATTTAAGCTTTTACTACCCTGGCATCAGTCGCTTTTGAACGGGATGATGCCGTTAACGATTGGCGGTGGCATTGGTCAGTCACGCGTCGCAATGTTTTTGATGCAAGAAAGCCATATAGCCAGAGTGCAGGCAAGTGTTTGGCCGGACGCCGTTACTCAGTCATTGCGTGCCGACCTTGAAAATAAAGAGACCATGCCAATATAAACAGTATGAATCACTGTTTTTGAGTTGATATGAAATATTCGTTATTGGATTTAGCACCAGTAACCGAAGAAGGATCGGTTGCACAGGCGTTACAAAACTCGGCGGATTTAGCCCAGCACGCAGAAAAATGGGGTTACTCCCGCTTCTGGATGGCAGAGCATCACAATATGGAGGGTATAGCGTCAGCCGCAACGGCGGTTGCTTTAGGGTATGTTGCCAGTAAAACGGAGCATATCAGAGTAGGATCGGCCGGAATCATGTTGCCGAACCATGCTCCTTTTGTGGTGGCAGAGCAGTTTGGCACGTTAAATGCGCTATATCCGGACCGAGTGGACTTAGGATTAGGCAGAGCACCGGGGACGGATGGCGCAACACTACGAGCCTTACGCCGTAGTCCAAATGATGCGGAAAACTTTCCGCGTGATGTACAAGAACTGCTGAGTTACCTTGCTGAGGCTCAGCCCGCCGATGTGATAAAAGCGGTGCCGGGTTATGGGCAGAAGATACCAGTTTGGTTACTAGGCTCGAGCTCCTTTGGCGCACAATTGGCTGCCCATTTAGGGTTGCCTTACGCCTTTGCTTCTCACTTCGCGCCGGATTATTTGCATCATGCACTAAAAGCCTATCGGGACAACTTTAAACCGTCACAATATTTAGAGAAGCCTTACGCTGCCGCCGCGATGAACGTATTTGCTGCCGATACAGAAAACGACGCAAGGCAGATGATGAGCTCTATGCAGCAACAGTTTATTGCTCTTAGACGGGGCATGCCGGGTAAGTTGAAAGCGCCGGTTAATGACATCAGTCGTGTTGGCTCACCTCAGGAAATTGCCGGCGCAAACCATGCGCTCACTTATACTGCCTTAGGTACCAAAGACACGATCAGCCGTCATATGAATCAGTTTATCGAGGAAACTGGCATTGATGAGCTCATTTTAACCTGTCACGCGTACGACCATCAGGCTCGCTTGAGAAGCTTGGAAATTGCCAGTGAGGCATTAAACGAGCGTTAAGCAAGAGCCTGATATGTGCTAAGCTGTCGTCCTTAATTTGCCTTTAGTTGAGTTTTCGATTTATGCGTATCGTTATTCGTTATTTCTTCCGCTTGGTTCGTCTTATTTTGATGCCGTTCATGATTATTGGCGAAAAGCTAACAACGCCAAAGGGTGTTGAACGCAGCGCAGAAGAGCAGAGTAAAGTTGATGAACAATGTAAAAATTTGGCGTTATACCAATTCAAAACCTGTCCATTCTGTATAAAGGTTCGCAAAACCATTGCGCGCTTGTCATTGCCTATTGAAACCCGTGATGCCCAACACGATAAGACTCACAGAGCGGATCTGGAGCAGGGCGGCGGTAAGGTGAAAGTGCCTTGTTTACGTATTAGTGAAGACGACGGCTCAACCACCTGGATGTATGAGTCTGATGATATCAACCAGTATTTGGAAAAGCGCTTCGGCTAAAGTAACCGCATTAACGTGGTCGGTTTGGGCCTAACCAACGCTCTAAAGCCCGTTGAAACTCTGAATTGCTTTGCACCGAGCTAATAGCGCTGTTCAGAGTTTCTATGGTGCGTTTACCCCATTCGTTTCGTGTACAGCCAACAGCGCCCTCTATGACCTCGTCGGCGTATTCTGCTATCGGAATAAAGCTGAGTTTATCACCGTCGTCGTGGGTGCGTTGATAATAAGTTTTAACCATTTCGTAGTCGACGGTGTAATCAATTCGGTCGTTGAGTATCATGGCCAGAACATTAACATGCGATTGTTGTCCGCTAATGAAACTGAAGTTACTGGCGTTAAGCAGGTAGTCGTCGATAAATGGCTGTAATTTTCCATAGCGCCGTTCATCCGGTTGCCCAAAGCGTAAATCGGTGTCTTTCGCAAGCTGTTCAAACTGAATCGGGTAACCATATTTGGCGGTGATGTACTGACCGGTGTCGCGATCGGTGATCACCCCATGTGGGGCATATTTGTGTGTCGTATCACTGTAGAGAAAAGTGGTGTTATAAGCGCTGTTTTTAATGACGCAGGGAAAGCACAGGTTCTTGTTGCGTTTCATTATCATGGTGATGCGTCGCGACGGAAGCTTTCTTATATTATGGACATGTTGGGGTAATTCTTGTTGAAACGCACTGACCAAAGCATCGCAAACGCCAGCGTTTTTGTATTCACCATCGTAAATATGAAAAGGTGGTGCCGAGTTAACGCCCCAGGTAATATCGTTGTTCGCCACAGCGCTTGCCGACAGGAGGGCACCCGATAAAGCGGGTACTAACGCAAGTAGCGAGAAACCGTTTTTTATAGGCATAATCATCTCCTATGCGCACTGTGCTTTTTAGCTGAATCCATACTCTTAGTTTTAGCGTAAGTTAAACAAAAAATATAGGGCTTTGATATATGAATGTTGTTTTTAGTCATGGTAAGGAAAGTGGCCCATGGGGAACTAAAATCAAAGAAATGGCCAAGATTGCTGAAAGTAAAGGGTTTAAGGTGGACAGTATCGATTATCAGGGAATTAATGATGTTGATAATCGCGTTAATAAACTTCGAGAAAACTTAACATTAGTTGATGGTTCTGTCGTTTTAGTTGGCTCCAGCATGGGAGGGTACGTGGCCACAGCCTGTTCCGAATCTTTGGCCTGCAAGGGGTTGTTTGTTCTGGCGCCGGCTTTTTACTTGGGGGGGAAAGTGGACTTTGATGCGGTGACAGTACCTAAACGCACGACAGTTGTGCATGGCTGGCTGGACGATATAGTGCCCGTCGAAAATAGCTGGCGCTTTGCAAAGCAACATTCAACAGAATTGCATATACTGAATGATGGCCATCGTTTAATTACGACGCTACCTAAAATTACTGAGTTGTTTTCTCAGTTTTTAGATGACATTGAGGCGTAAAAGATCCAAAAGGAGTGATTGATGAGCGCATTTCCGATTGCAAAAGCACTGCTCGAAGACAGTTATTTTTTAACGGACTGGCCGTTGTGTCAGGTGAGGGTAATGGATGACGCTCAGTATCCTTGGTTTCTGCTCATTCCACGAGTGGAGGATGCCCGCGAAATCTGTGACCTGAACGAAGAGCAGCAACTGCAATTTTTGCACGAAAGTTCGTTTTTAAGTCATTGGCTAAAGGCTGAATACAAGCCCGATAAACTCAATGTGGCGGCATTGGGGAATAGAGTACCACAACTGCATATTCATCATATTGCGCGGTTTATTAGTGACGTTTCCTGGCCTGACCCGGTATGGGGCAAACATCCAATGCAGCCGCTCTCTGATAAAGAAGTGGCGCGGCTGCAAGAGTTGTTTGCCGACATTACGTTTTAAACTGTTCCAGTTGTTTGCGAAGGCTATCAGCCAGTGAAGACATTTGTTCGCACTCGCTATGGCTTTCACGAACTGCTGTCGATACTTGTGTCGCAAAATCAGCAATGGACTGGATATTGGCCGCGACGTCCTGACTCACTGACGCTTGCTCTTCTGTTGCGGTCGCTATTTGCGTGCTCATATCCGCTGTTTCCTGAATTAAGTTCACAAGTTCATTCAGTTTATTATCAGCATCGCTGAGTTTTTCACTGGTGCTTTGAGCTTGCTTACGATTATGCTCCATTGCTGAAACCGCATTGCGGGAGCCATCTTGTAAACGCGTTATTTTCTGGCGAATTTCTTCTGTTGATTGACTGGTTCGCTGTGACAAGGTTCTAACCTCGTCAGCAACAACAGCAAAACCACGACCCGCTTCACCTGCCCGGGCTGATTCAATTGCCGCGTTAAGCGCAAGCAGGTTGGTTTGCTCCGAAATACCCTCAATTGTATCAATGACGGTCACAATGCTTTCGACATCGTTGGCCAGACTTTCTACCGAGCTAGCTGCTTTTTGCATCGAGTCAGACAGCTCGTGCATGGTATTGACTGCTTGGCGCAACTGTTCTTGGTTCTGCTCAGTTGTCGAACGAGATTCTGACGCATGGCTGGCGGTCTGGTTCGCATTTTCAGCAATCTCACGAACTGTGGTTTCCATTTCATTCATGGCAACCGCAACCTGATCCGTTTTGTTTTCCTGCTCGTTCGATAGTCCGTCAATTTGCGTCATCGATTTATCAATCGATGTGACTTTTTCATTGACTTCATACGCGGTATTGCGAAAGTGGGTAATGATACTGCCCAAATTTGCCACAAACGCATTGAACCCTTTTGCTAAGTCGCCAATTTCGTCATTGCTGTCGATATCCAGGCGTTGCGTCAAATCGCCGCCTTCGTTGGACATACGGTTAAGGTTTTTGGCCACGTATTTGATAGGGCGGACAATTTTCTTAGCGTAGAACCAGCTACCCACAACAAAGGCTGTGCCAATAACAATACTGAGAATAACGATGGCGGTAATGGTCTGATTGAGGCCGGAATATAGCTCAGACTCTGGCATTTCAATAATAATGCGCCAGTTGGTGTTAGGCAGGTCAGTGCTGGCAACAATCCAGTCTTCACCTCCGTGAGAACTGTAGCCAGCTTCGAATTCGGAGTTGCTCAACATTTGATTGGCGACGTCAGCGTCTACTTCTGAAGAGAGACTTCTAAAGTCATTAATAGACGGGTGTACCTGAATTTTGCCACTTTCGTTAACGAGGTAAGCGATACCCGTCTGACCCACCTGGAAGTTTGCAATGGCGTCCTGTAATGCTTTCAGGCTTTGCCCAATACCACCCACACCTAAGGTTTCACCATTATCGCTAATGCGGACGTTAACAAATACTGTCGGTGTGCCAGAGTTTTCATCAACGTCAAAATTCAATGCTTGCTTGTCGTCACTTTCGACAAAGTTGTAAAACCAGTCATCGCGTTCTACCGATGGGGAGACTTGCTTTAAGATACCATCCGCGGTGTAGTAATTACGGCTTCGGGTGCTGACTGCAAAGGCGGCAACAGCGTTTCTATTTGTATAGATGCGACTCAGGTACTGCGTGATGTCGTCCTGAACCTGTTTACTGTTGTCGTTTTTTAACGCATTAATAAGGTATTGATTGTTGGCAATTTCTTGTGAAACTAAGATAGGGGTATTAATCAGCTCGCTGATTTCACCTCTTATTTCACCTAAGGTAGCGGGCAATTCCTGCTCAATGACTCGCTCTTCAATCAGTGAGCGCATCATGTAAGTAGAAATGCCGAGGGCGATAACGAGTAGCGTTGTTAAGGCAATGGCCATGCTCAGGGTTAATTTATTTTGCAAATTCATGCTTACCTCAGTTAATACGAACTATTTGCTTGCCGGTGACGTATCTATTATTGATATCGGTCAAAAACGCCAAATAATTAGGAGAAGTTGCTGGTGTCATTCCCTGTACTAACTGAGCTTAGAACAAAGACTCAAAAACTGCACAGTCAGCTTGAACGAGAATCCGGTTTTAGTAACCTAATGAAAGTAACGGTAAGTTACGATCAGTACGTCAGCGCATTGAAAAATTTGCACTATTTTCTGTCAGTGCTGGAACCCTCAATAGCATCCCATCTATCGGACGACGAGTACCTGTATCAGCGCCGCCTATGGTGTGTGGAGCGTGATTTAGCGTCATTAAATGGTTTGACTTATCCGACAATAGAACCAACTGATTTGACTTATCACGAGGCTATTGGCGCTGCTTATGTTATCGAGGGATCGACTCTTGGAGGAAAGCTCCTGTACAAGCGGCTGCAAAAGCAGGATTTCATTGCTAAAGCTAGCGCCCTGAGCTACTTTAGTTTTTATAGAAATAACACGTGGTCAGACTATATTGGGTGGTTAGAAAAACAGTCATTTAAATCTGAGGCAATTGACAGTATTTGCCTGGGAGCAACTCATGCGTTCGAGTTACTGCTCGAATGCAGCTCTAAGGGCACAGACCTATACAGCGCTAACCGGGAGTACGGCATTGACCGAACTGACTAAAGAACAGCTGCAACAAGCAATGGAAAACTGTGCTACTGAGCCAGTGCACACGCCTGGTGCCATTCAACCGCACGGTTATTTTCTAGCGTTCAATAATAACTTTGAGGTATTGACCCATTGCAGTGAAAATATCGAAGCGCTTCTGGGTGTTTCCGCAGAGCATTTGCTTGGACATAGTGCGCCCGATTACCTGAAATCCAGTTGGAAAGAACACCTATTAAGGTTGCGTCAGTTGGCTTCTGACTCGGTGGGTTTTGGCGATGAAATCAATAACAACGAAGTTTATTGCACCATGTATGTCTCAGGTGACTCTATATGCGTTGAAATTGAGCCTTTAGTTGGGCGCCTTAGCTCAACTTTTTTGTCAGAGTTACAAGCGCATCAGGAGCAAATTCGGTCCTCAAAGTCTCTCGATGAGACTTTAAATGGGTTGACGAAAAGTATCGGCGAGATCATCGGTTTTGAGCGTGTGATGGTGTATAAGTTCGATGAGGAGTGGAATGGTCAGGTAATTGCTGAACTGTGCAAGCAGTCCACCATACGTCGTTATTTGCATCAACGCTTTCCTGCGTCAGATATACCCAAGCAGGTACGAGAGCTGTACAGCAAAAACCCTTTGAGAAGCATTGTTAATTCAACCCAACAGCCAGCTGGTATTATAGCCTATGAAGATAAACGCTCGTTGGATCTAACCAAAGGAGTCTTGCGAGCAGTTTCACCTATCCACCTGACTTATATGCAAAATATGGGACTTCACAGTTCGTTGTCGATTGCGATATTCCAGGAAAATAAACTATGGGGTCTGTTGTCCTGCCACGGACTGGAAGCACACCCGTTGAACATTCAGCAGCGTCACGCAGCACAGGCGTTAGTGACGCTAGCGAGCCAGAGGCTGATTTTACAGCAGCAGTATGAGACGGCTGCGTTTTTCGAAGCCATTGAAAATACGCGCGGTGCTTTAATTAGTGACAATCAGGAAATTAATGAACCTAAGGCGTTATTTGAAAGAGAAGGCAACAAATGGCTGGAATTGTTTAGGGGGAACCTCGTTGCACTCGCGTATGGAAATAACGTACTGAAGTGCGGAGCTGAATTGGCCGATGAAAGGATCCTGGCATTTAAAAAGTGGTTGAATAAGAAGTGCCGGCTAGTAGGCACTTTTGTTTCCCGAAACGTAATGGACTCAGAGGTTGCCGAATACTTTGAAGAAACCGCTGTGACAGGGGTTATGGCTATTGCTTTGCCAGCTGGGTCCAGCAGTCAGCAAGGGTGGTTAATGTTCTTTCGTCCAGAGCAACTAGAAGAGCTTGAATGGGCGGGAAGACCAAATAAAGATACGATTGAGCATTATAAAGGTAAGACGGTGATGTCGCCGCGTACGTCTTTTGAAAGCTGGAAAGAAACCATAAAAGGGCAGTCATCTCTGTGGCTCGATAGTGAACGAAAGGCAGCCATCAGTTTAGCCGAAGACTTGGCTATTGCGTTATCAGCATTCGAGGTAGAAATATTGAATGAGCAGCTCAGCGCGGCCAATGACAAACTGGAACACCTGGTTCATACCGACGCACTGACCCAAATTTGGAATCGCTACCACATGGAATATGTACTTGATGAGCAAATCAGTGCGGCGAAGCGTTACAACCATGAATTGGGTGTTATTCTTTTTGATATCGACAACTTTAAAGACGTTAACGACAATTACGGTCACGACGCCGGCGATACTGTGTTAATTGGCTTAGCTAAGCTGTTTGCAAAAGAGCTGAGGGATACCGACGATTTTGGTCGTTGGGGCGGTGAAGAGTTCTTTATTGTCGCAAAGCATTCTAATTTAGAGGCCACTGTTGCGCTCGCTGAGCGACTGCGACAGCGTCTTGAAGCTGCAACCTTTGATGATGTTGGTGTAGTGACTGCAAGCTTTGGCGTTACTTTTTACAAAGACGGTGAGTCAAGGACGTCCCTGGTTAAACGTGTTGATGATGCCCTGTATGACGCTAAAGAAAATGGGCGAAATAGGGTAGTGGTGGTAGAATAATGGTAAATACTGAAGGTGTCTTGTCGATAAAAAGCGTGAATTTAGTTGCGCAAATCAGTCATAAATTAGGATATCTGGAGTGCTTGCTTGAGCATACAGCTGCTGAGCAGACAAGATTAAGTAAAGCCTCGCGTCAGAAGAAGTTGAATGCGTCTATTGGTATGGACTTGAACGCTTCACAATTAACAGGGGTTTCTTTAGATGAAGCTTACGAGTCTTGTTCGCGCTGGCGCTTGGGCTCGGAGGAAAGTATTCAAGACGCTCATCGGAGTATTTATGCCGCGTTCTCTCCTGAAGCTGGGCATTATCGCTCTGCAGGTATGGGTATTTACCAGTACAACAAGTTGGTTCATACCACAGCTCCAGCTGGGCAGGTTGCTAGACAGCTTCGCGCGCTATTGGAGTGGCTGGAGCAAGCCAATGATCACCCGTTGGTCAAAGCGGCGGTATTCTTACGCCAATATGAATTCATTCAACCTTTTTCAGTAGGTAATAGCAGTATTGCTCATCTCTGGGTCAGTTTAATACTGGGGCAGTGGCACGGTCTGCTGCGCTGGCTTAACTTTGAAAGTAAACTGAAAGAACGGCGTGGTGAATATTACGATTGTTTAAGAGCGTCAATTGGTAATAACGACCTCTGTATCATGGTTGAGTTCGTATTACAGCGCTTAGATGAGGCTTTTGATGAGCTTCTTGATGGGGTTAAAAAAGCAGCGAAAGACCAAAATACTCGGACAGGTTCACCAAAAAGTTCGGATTTAAGTTCGGTTATTTGTTCGGATAATTCGCATTTTAATGGAATAAAGCCTTATTTCACCACACGCGAAAATATTTTAGCGCTACTACAGGAGCACCCGGAGTGGAGTGCCGCACGATTATCAGAAGTACTCGGAATTTCTGATCGTGCCGTTGAAAAGCACCTAGCCAAATTAAAGTCTCGTGGACAATTAAAGCGAGTTGGCTCAGCACGAGGTGGATACTGGCGAGTGGTTGCGCCATTGAATGAACAGTTGGGTTTACTTCAGGGAGAAAGTTAAAGGAAGAATTGGTCGGCGTGAGAGGATTTGAACCTCCGACCCCTGACACCCCATGACAGTGCGCTACCAGGCTGCGCTACACGCCGACCGAGGGAAGCTATCTTACTGTATTTGACGTATTACGCAAGCCTCAGCGGTGTGTTTGGTGCTCAACTGCTTCTATTTTCATCAATTTGCCTTATCTGGTGTTTCAGTAAAGCGTTTGAGATCTTTTAACGCATCAATTAATACCGGAACCGGTGGCTCGTCGCCTTTCTTCAGGACGAATTCAGGGCTGCTGTATACGTTAAACTGTCCGCTGTTATCTAAAATGGTTATTTCAGTTTTGTCGTATATGACAATATAAGGGCTGTAGGTTTCTATCAGTGGCCATCTGTCTTTCTGTTCGCGTAAACTTTCGCCGTTTGTGTAGTTATTAAACGAGCCGGCGCAAGAGATTCTGTCATCTAAAACGGTTGGAATAATATCCATAAGACCGGCAATGGGTTGCTTCGGTAACGGCATATTCAATTGCCATAGAGGCACCGTCATATTTTCTAGTGCAAACTGCTCTTTACCCAGTAACTCGGTTTTATTTTCAGGTGATAGGTAACTTACGAGCACCTGATGCTGTTTTGCTTTTTCCAGAATGTGGGTTAACTGCTTGGTATCATCAGCGGTCAGTAATATGACATTGATACGCTGATTATTGCGCCCATTAAAACTGTTGAGGCTTTGTGGTTCAAATTCATTGGCAAACTGTGACAATGAAAGACTTTCTTGCCAACTGTCACTGGTGTACCAATTCATTTCGATATTAAAGTCATTCAACGGTTTTAAATACGCAGGGGCGACTTTCTGACGCTCTATTGTATCTTGATAAAAGTCAGGGAGTCCGTATAAGAACTGGAATAAGCCACCTTCTCGTTTCGGGTGAGCCAGCATGCTGACTTCAGTTTCTTGTAAAGAGGTGGTAGCCAATACTGCGCTAATGTCTTGTGTGTACTCTTCAAACAGAATAATAGTCGCTGTTTGTTCAAAGTCTTTTTTGGAGCACAACAGTGGCTGTTTTGGGTATTTCAGCTTAATTTTATCCGTGGCCATAAGCATTTGTTGGCGTGCCTGGTAGCTTTCTACGTCAATAACCCCATGTTTGGCCATTAATGTTTTGGCAGTTGTGGGGTAAGACAAAGGAAACATATCGTCCTGTTGAGTAATGGGAGTGTATAAGGACGCATCTGCCCAGACATGCACACTATGGCTGACAAAGAAACACAAAACAAAAACAGCGGTTGCCGGCGCGCCTATCTTTTTGCGTTGCAATTCATTCAATCGTTTCCAGGCAAGGTTAGCGAGCAGCAACTCGATACCGACAATCAACAAAAAGCCCAACAACACGGCGGAAATAATGACAAAGCTGGCACCGGTAAATACCGCTTCAGCGTCTTTGGTCATTTGCGCCAGTGAATAGGTATTTAAATGATAACCGTATTGTCTAAAAAACAGAGCGTCGGCAATAAGCGCGATAAGCCCAAACGAGGCGACCAACGCAGCTAAACCCCGCAATACCTTTGAGTAAGGAATAATAAGGCAGAATGGGAATATGAGAATAATAAAGAAGACGAATGGCAGGAAAGCGAAATGCCCCAGCCAGCTGACCAGCATGTATAAGGTACCAATAGCGGTAGGTGACTCTGATGACGCTTCAACATAGAGTAAACCAACAAATAAGCACAGAATAATGTTGGCAAATGTGAACCAATGCCCCCAGCTAATCAGCCGCGCTATTTTGTCCCGGCGTTGGTATTTTCCGCGTTGGTCCTTTCCCATTGTTTACCAGTCTCGTGTTACAATCCGCTTATAGTAACACAGCAAAACAGCAAGGATAGTCCCTGATATGCAATTGCGAATTGAAGAAAGTATTATTCACCAGTTTTATCAAAATGATGGTCAGGTTGGGTTGCGGCTGGCACCTTCAGCGCTGAACGAAGACGAGCAATTGCATGATTTACTGGTCGAGTTAACCGACGTTTATACCAGTAAACCGGCTAAAGGTTATGCCAGTTTTCTGACCGAAAACGATGAGGGCGACGCCAGCCCGTTTCCTGAGCAGCTGAAGTCCTGGTATGACAAAGCGCTCGACTTTGTTGAGTTCAGTCAGCAGTCGGCTAAGCTACTATTAGAGCAGCTGCAAAGTTATAACCTGCTGGAAGCCGGGTTTTTATTGATTACCCGTTATCAGCATTTGAGTTCAGAGTACTTACTGGTTTGCTTTCTTCCGGTAAAAGAAGGCGTGACTATCAGCCCGGACTTAGGGGTCGATCGGTCCTCACAGTTAGACATAAGCAAAGTGCAGTTGGCGGCTCGCATTGATTTGACTGAATGGCGAACCGCGCCCGACGCCGAGCGCTATATTTCCTTTATAAAAGGGCGCGCGGGGCGCAAAGTATCTGACTTTTTCCTGGACTTTTTAGGTTGTACTGAGCGTGTGAATACCAAAGAGCAGACTCAGCAGCTGGTGGATACCGTTCAGGAATATGCGAAACAATCGGGTCTGGAAGCTGAGCAGCGTCAGGCTTTGAGTAAAACGGCGTATGAATATTGTGATGAACAATGGAAGCAGGGCGACTCGGTCAAAATTAAAGACTTGTCAGAGCAATTTGCCGAGCAGTACCCGTCAGACAATTCTTTCGAAATGTTTTCTAAAGAGTTTGCTGAGCAACGGGAAAAGGAAATTGCCGATGACTTTCCAGCTGATAAATCGACGCTAAGGAAGCTGGTTAAGTTTCAGGGGCAAGGTGGTGGTGTCAGTGTCGGCTTCGACCATACGGTACTGGGTGAGCGAGTTCATTATGATCCAACGACCGATACGCTGACTATTAATGGTACACCGCCGAATTTACGTGATCAGCTGCGACGTTACTTTGGTATAGACAGTTAATGGCTTGTTGGATGTTTTTGATTGCCGATAAAATAAAGGCGCTGATGGTTAGTCAGCGCCTTTATTCTATTTGGTTCTACCTCGGTTATTTTTCTGAGGAACCGGGGACAATGTTGGAGGCGTGTAAACCTTTAGGGCCTTCTTCGAGTTCAAATTCGACAGGTTGCCCGGCTTTGAGCGTGCGATAACCTTCCATTTCAATGGTTGAGTAATGTGCAAAGATATCGCCTTCGCGATCTTCGCTCTCGATAAAGCCGAAGCCTTTCGAATTATTGAACCATTTGACTTTTCCGGTAGCCATACATCTACTTCCTTCTTTTGCAACAGACTATGTTTATTATTATTAAAGGTGTTAACTTGAAATTAAGCTGTTCAAACACCATCTTTAACTCTAGGTGAGATGAGTTATTAGTCAAGCTTTTTTGGTTAAAAAATGCGCTCTGTTGTTAAAAATTTGAGTGGTTTTTTGCAAGTAATTACGAATTTTTAGACTACAATTTATGATAGGTTGTTAACAAATGAGTCAATTTGACCAACAACATCTTAGCGACACAGAGGAAAAGCAAGAGCTCAAGCCACCGTCCATGTATAAAGTCATTTTAAATAATGATGACTACACACCCATGGATTTTGTGATTGAAGTGTTGATGAAATTTTTTAAGATGGATCAGGAAAGAGCAACAGATACGATGTTGCAGGTACATTATAAAGGAAAGGCCGTTTGCGGTGTTTATTCTGCGGAAATCGCCGAAACAAAAGTAGTACAAGTCAACCAGTACGCTCGCGAAAATCAACACCCATTGTTATGCACAATGGAGCAAGAGTAAGTGAGTGAGATGGTAAGGAGTGGTGTATGTTGAACAAGGCCCTTGAACTGACGTTGAATGATGCGTTTCGGCTAGCACGAGAGCGCAGTCATGAGCTTATGACTGTTGAACATTTATTGGTGGCGCTTCTGGATAACCCCGATGCGTCGAAAGCGTTGCGTGCTTGTGGGGCTAATTTCCAGCAGCTTAAAGAAGAGCTGTTGAGCTATATTGACCGCAGTACTCCGCTATTTGGACCTGACGAAGAAGAGCCGGACACACAGCCGACGCTAGGCTTCCAGCGTGTTCTGCAGCGTGCGGTTTTTCATGTGCAGTCATCGGGTAACGCGGAAGTTACCGGGGCTAACGTATTGGTCGCCATTTTCAGTGAGCAAGAGTCTCAGGCCGTTTATTTACTGAACAAACACGACATTACTCGTCTGGATATTGTGAATTATATCTCACACGGTATTTCGCGAATCGACGAAGAGCCTGCAGAAGAGTCGCTGGAAGACGAAACCATTGAAACTCAGCAGGAAGAACAGCAGAGTTATTTACAAAAGTTCTGTACTAACCTGAATGAGCAAGCCAAAGAAGGCAAGATTGACCCATTGATTGGTCGTGACTTCGAAGTAGAGCGCTGTGCGCAAATACTTTGCCGTCGTCGCAAGAATAACCCTTTATTGGTTGGTGAAGCGGGGGTGGGTAAAACGGCCATTGCTGAAGGTTTGGCGTATCGTATTGTCAAAGGCGATGTACCGGAGATTTTGCTGGACGCAAAAATTTACTCATTGGATATGGGCGACTTGCTGGCCGGGACTAAATACCGGGGCGATTTTGAAAAACGCTTTAAGC
Source organism: Idiomarina sp. 29L (assembly GCF_004123135.1). Taxonomy (NCBI): domain Bacteria; kingdom Pseudomonadati; phylum Pseudomonadota; class Gammaproteobacteria; order Alteromonadales; family Idiomarinaceae; genus Idiomarina; species Idiomarina sp. 29L. The sequence continues at coordinate 499,252 of NZ_SDJS01000001.1, forward strand.
TCTTATTGAAAGAGCTGCAAAAGCAAGAACACGCCATTCTGTTTATTGATGAAATTCATACCATTATTGGCGCAGGTGCTGCCAGCGGCGGTGTGCTGGATGCATCAAACCTCATTAAGCCGTTATTATCGAGTGGTCAGCTGAAATGTATTGGTTCGACAACTTATAACGAATTTAAGAATGTCTTCGAGAAAGATCGTGCTTTGGTGCGCCGGTTCCAGAAAGTGGATGTCGTAGAGCCGTCGGTTGAAGACACGACTAAAATTCTCATGGGCTTGAAAGATCGTTACGAAAGCCATCATGGCATTCGTTACACACAGCCCGCTATAAAAGCGGCAGCAGAGTTGTCTGCTAAGTATATTAACGAGCGTCACTTACCGGACAAGGCTATCGATGTGATGGACGAAGCGGGTGCTTCCCAACGTTTGTTGCCGCCATCAAAACGTCGTAAAACGGTGGGCGTTTCTGACATTGAGACGATTATTGCGAAAATTGCTCGTGTACCTGAGCAATCGGTCTCTCAGTCTGATCAGGAAACACTGAAACAGTTGGACCGTAACTTGAAGATGGTCGTGTTCGGTCAGGATGAAGCCATTGATAAGTTAACTGCTTCTATACGTCTGTCGCGCTCTGGCTTAGCGAATGAAAATCAGCCTATTGGTTCGTTCTTGTTTGCAGGGCCTACCGGCGTTGGCAAAACGGAGGTGACTCAGCAACTGGCTAAAGCCATGGGCATTGAGTTAGTGCGTTTTGACATGTCGGAGTACATGGAGCGCCATGCGGTCAGTCGTTTAATAGGTGCCCCTCCGGGCTATGTAGGCTATGAGCAGGGTGGTTTATTGACCGATGCGATCATTAAGAATCCACACTGTGTTCTGTTGCTGGACGAGTTGGAAAAAGCACATCCGGATGTCTTTAATATCCTGCTTCAGGTTATGGATAATGGTACTTTGACTGATAATAATGGCCGTAAAGCGGACTTCCGAAATGTCATTATTGTCATGACGACCAACGCTGGCGTGCGCGAAACCGTTAGAAAATCGATTGGCTTTAAACAACAGGATCACAGCCACGATGCCATGGCGGAAATTAATAATACGTTCACGCCAGAGTTTCGTAACCGCTTAGATGGTGTTGTTTGGTTTAACCATCTAACGCCAGAAGTGCTGGAGCAAGTCGTCGACAAGTTTATTTGCGAATTACAGGCTCAGTTAGATAAAAAAGGCGTGTCGTTGGAAGTCGATCCGAGTGCGCATGCCTGGATAGCTGAAAAAGGTTACGATAAGGAAATGGGCGCGCGTCCAATGAGCCGCGTAATTCAAGAGCACTTGAAGAAGCCGTTAGCGAACGAAATTCTGTTTGGTCAGCTGTCCAAAGGTGGCAGTGTAAAAGTGAGTGTGTCTGATAAAGGCGAGCTGAAGTTTGACTACGACAGCAACAGCGAAACGGTGGAGAGTTAGAAGCAGTGCTTAAGGCCGGTTCGGTTGAACCGGCCTTAACCCCGAACGGATTAACGTGCGCGGAAGACGATGCGGCCTTTAGTTAGGTCGTATGGAGTCAACTGAACCGTTACTGTGTCGCCGGTTAAGATGCGGATGTAGTGCTTACGCATTTTACCAGAGATGTGTGCAGTAACCACGTGACCATTTTCCAATTCTACGCGGAACATAGTGTTGGGAAGCGTTTCCAGAACCGTTCCCTGCATCTCAATATTGTCTTCTTTCGCCATTAAAATCCTCTGATTTCTGTTAGTAGCCTAAAGTGTGTGCGATTTTAGCGCTTTTTTCCAATGATTGCCAACCAGTCGTTCATATGGGGCAAAACGAGTTTTGTAATTCATTTTATTGCAGGCATCGATTTGATACCCGAGATACAAATACTCAAGCTCTTGCTGACGACTGTATTCAATTAACTGTAAAATGGCATAGGTACCTAATGAACGCTTGTGAGCGGTTGGATCAAAAAACGTGTAAACCGCTGACAAAGCACTCGGAGTTTGATCGGCCACTGAGACCGCCAACAATTTTCCTTCTTGGTCTCTCCATTCAAAAATAAGTGGCGTCATCCAGTCACAGGAGACCCACCGCCAGAAGTTATCAGGATCAGGTGGGTACATCTCTCCGTCTGCATGACGCTGCTCGATAAACTCGCAAAATAAACGGCTGTGTTCGTCGGTTGGCTCTGTCACTATCGTTAAGAACAAGTCTTTATTTTTGTTCGCGATGCGTTTCTGATTTTTACTGGCCGTAAACTCGCTCACAATGACTCGTAGTGACTCACACGCACTGCATAACCGGCAATGCGGACGATAGACATCGTTATGGCTGCGTCTGAAGCCGTTTGCCATAAAGTACTCGTAAGCTTCCGGGTTTAGCCGTTGTTGTTCTTCAGGAACCGCAACAATCAGGCGCTCTTGCTTGTCCTTAAGATAGTTGCAGTTTGACTCATGGGTTAATCCGAACTGCATGTGGGGCTCCCGGAGGATTCTAGCTGCCTTGGTGTCCAGAACTGACTGGGCATCGTCGATGTCTGCGAGGAGTGTAGTTTTACCAAGAAGCGCTCACGAGAAAGCTCATGTGCACCTAGTGAGAATAAATGAGGGTTGCCGACCTGGCAGTCAATGAGCTGTCCGCCGTCATTATGAAAAGCGTCTGCAAACCGCATTAACGCAATTTTTGACGCGTTGGTGGCGGTATGAAACATACTTTCACCACAGAATGTTCGGCCAATTGAAATGCCGTATAAACCGCCAACCAAGTGTTCGTCTAACCACACCTCGACAGAATGAGCGTGACCCAAGTTGTGCAGGTTTAGATAAGCGTTCATCATTTCGTCGGTTATCCAGGTGCCTTCTTTGTCTGCGCGTAGGCGGGCACAAGCGTCGATAACTTCAGCGAAGCGGTTGTTTATAGTCACCCGCCAGGGTTTTTGGCGAGCGGCCTTAGCTAATGAGCGGCTAACGTGAATTTGGTCAGGATAAAATACAGCGCGGGGGTTGGGAGACCACCATAAAATAGGATCGTTCTCTGAAAACCACGGGAAAATACCGTTTTGATAAGCGTACAGTAACCGTTCAGCCGATAAGTCACCTCCAACAGCGAGGAGCCCGTTAGGCTCGTGTAGTGCTGTCGCTGCGGGAGGAAAGCTTATCGATAATGGATCAAGCTGAACGATCACGGTCGTATCAGGACTTGGTTAACGCATCCAGATAGCGTTCAGCGTCGAGCGCTGCCATACAGCCGGTGCCGGCAGACGTAATAGCTTGACGATAAACATGATCCATAACGTCACCGGCTGCGAATACGCCAGGTACGCTGGTCGCCGTTGCGTTACCTTCTAAACCACTTTGGACACTGATGTAACCATTCTGCATGTCCAATTGACCGTCAAAAATGCCGGTATTAGGTTGGTGGCCAATGGCAATAAAACAGCCTGCGACGTCCAGCTCTTCAGTGCCGCCGGTTTGTGTGTCCTTAATACGAACACCTGTTACGCCAGCGTCGTCGCCTAAAACCTCGTCTAAGGTTTTGTTCAAGTGGAAGGTGATATTGCCGTTTTTCTCTTTTTCATGCAGGCGATCAACCAAAATTTTCTCAGCGCGGAACGTGTCGCGACGGTGAATAACGTGAACTTCACTGGCAATGTTAGACAGGTAAAGGGCTTCTTCAACCGCCGTATTACCACCGCCAACAACACAAACTTTCTGTTTTTTATAAAAGAAGCCGTCACACGTTGCACAGGCTGATACGCCTTTGCCCATAAACGCTTCTTCAGAGTCTAAACCTAGATACTTAGCTGATGCGCCAGTACTGATAATCACTGAGTCCGCGGTATATTCACCCACATCACCTTTCAGTTGGAAAGGACGCTTGGAGAAATCGACACTGTTAATATGGTCAAACACAATTTCAGTGTTAAAGCGCTCTGCGTGCTGCTGCATGCGAACCATCAGGTCAGGGCCGGTTAAACCTTCAGCGTCGCCAGGCCAGTTTTCAACGTCGGTGGTAGTCGTCAACTGACCGCCTTGTTGCATACCGGTCACCATGACCGGGTCTAAATTAGCGCGAGCTGCGTAGACCGCGGCGGTATAGCCCGCAGGACCTGAACCTAAAATTAATAACTTGCAATGCTTGGCGTCTGCCATTGATAACTCCTGACTGCTTGTATTCTTTTAATGTAAGATAAGTAGTTTATGGGGACTGATTGTAGGGTTTGCAAGCCTGTGGAACAAGTCAAAAATAAAAAAGCACGCGGTTGTTTAAATCACGCAGAGTGAGGTCTTTATGTCGTTAGCGCACGAAACCAGTTTCAGTTGTCCTTATTGTATGGCACCGAACTCTTTAGAGGTTGATCCGATTAATGATCTTGGGCAACACCAAATTGTTGATTGCCAAGTCTGTTGTCAGCCGATTGAATTATGGATTCAGGAAACAGGCAATGGTGAATTTGAGGTTCAGGCGCAGACCGATGATGAATAAGTTATAAAAAAGCCCCGGTGAACGCATTCACCAGGGCTCTTTAGAAGCTTCTGAGTTGTTTGGGATCTATTAACCCTGTAACGCTTCGCGCGGATCTTGATAGTCAAGGCCCAGCTGTTCACCTAAGTCATCGTGAATCGCTTTGTAGGTGATTTTACCTTTGTGCATGTTCAGACCTTTCAGCAAGTGGTCGTTCTCCAGCATTGCTTTCACGCCTTTGTTGGCCAACGCAATACCATAAGGCAAGGTCGCATTATTCAGCGCGATAGTTGAGGTACGAGCCACGCCGCCTGGCATGTTAGCAACACAGTAGTGAACCACATCATCAATGACATAAACTGGGTCTTGGTGAGTCGTCGCTTTTGACGTTTCAAAACAACCGCCCTGATCGATAGCCACATCAACCAATACAGAGCCTGGCTTCATGTTTTTGATGTTCTCACGAGTGAGTAGCTTCGGAGCCGCTGCGCCTGGAATCAGTACCGCGCCAACGACTAAATCTGCTTCGCGTGAATATTTGTCGATAGCATCAACGGTTGAATAAACGGTTTGTACGCGACCGGCGAAAATATCGTCCAGCTCACGCAGACGAGGTAGTGAACGGTCCAAAATAGTGACTTCTGCGCCAAGGCCAATCGCCATTTTTGCTGCGTTAGTACCGACAACACCGCCGCCAATAATTAATACTTTACCCGGCGCAACGCCTGGTACGCCGCCCAACAAAGTACCGCTGCCGCCGTGAGCTTTTTCTAAGTAGTGTGCACCCGCCTGAATAGACATACGGCCAGCAACTTCGCTCATTGGTGCTAACAGCGGTAAACCATTGCGGTTGTCAGTAACTGTTTCATAAGCAATAGCTGTACAGCCAGCCTTACCTAATAACTCGGTTTGAGTTGGATCAGGGGCTAAGTGCAAGAAGGTATAAAGAATTTGGCCTTCGCGCAGCATTTTGCACTCATTTGGCTGAGGCTCTTTTACCTTAACAATCATGTCAGCGCGTTCAAAAATTTCTTCAGGCGTATCGACAATGCTTGCGCCTGCCTCAGTATATTGTTCGTTAGTAAAACCGATTGCAGCGCCACCATTATTTTCAATAATAACGTCGTGACCGTTCTCAACGTATTCGCGAACCGCAGCTGGGGTTAAGCCGATGCGATATTCGTGGTTTTTAATCTCTTTTGGTACACCAATTAGCATTGTCTGCCTCTTACTTAGTTAACGGTTTTCGGTGAAATAATTTGGCGCAAATTATAGACGTAAAACTAAGTGCATGAGTTACTTTTTTTAAGTTATTTTTTAGTGTGATATTCTATAAATAAGCTAATTTTTCGAGATTTATTATGTTTAATGCGGAAATCCCCACAGAAATCACTGTTGATAAAATAGACAGGAAGATCTTGCGCTTGCTGCAAGAGGACGGGCGCATGTCTAATGTGGAATTGGCGAAGCGGGTCGGGCTCAGTCAAACCGCGTGTTTGGAGCGAGTTCGCAAGCTGGAGCGTGAGCAGGTCATTGAAAGCTATCATGCCAAAATAAACCCTGCTAAATTAGGGGCTAACCTGATGGTGTTCGTGGAAATTACACTCACTCGAACGTCAGCCGATGCCTTTGCCGAGTTTAGTGAAGCGGCACGTAAAACCGATGAAATATTGGAATGTCATTTGGTGGCTGGAGACTTCGACTTCCTGATTAAAGCTCGTGTGCCCGATATGCGGGCCTACAGAAAGCTACTCGGTGAAACGTTGCTAATGATGCCGGGGGTTGATGAATCCCGCACTTATGTGGTGATGGAAGAGGTCAAACAAGAAAATAAAGTATTAGTAAAGGGGTAACATTAGGGCTGACATTCGCTACAATCATGCGATTATTAAAACAATAACTAACGAAGGCGCTATAACAGAATAATGACAGGTGTACAGAGAGTTCTAGAAGCCGGACTGCTTATTAGCGGTGCTTTAGCTATTTTTATTTTCTTGTCCTTAGTTAGCTTTAACCCGGCCGACCCTAGTTGGTCGCAAACAGGCTATGAGGGCAGTATTCATAATGCCGGTGGTGCGGTTGGTGCCTGGGTGTCTGATGTCCTGTTGTTTGCATTTGGTTTTGTTGCATACCTTATTCCCTTTGGCTTTGCGGGCTTAGGTTATTTGTTGTTCCGCAAAACCTACCATTTACTGGAAATGGATTATTTGGCGGTCAGCCTTCGGATGATAGGTGCGTTACTGGCACTCATTGGCGCTTCTGCGCTTTCTTCCATTAACTTCGACGACATTTATTACTTCTCCGCCGGCGGGGTCATTGGCGACGTTATTGCTGCGTCACTCCTGCCGTACCTGAACTTTGTCGGCAGTACCTTATTGTTACTCACGTTTTTTTTCACGGGGGTTACGCTGGTTACCGGTATTAGTTGGCTGCAAGTGGCTGACAAGTTGGGGGAGTGGGCTATTGTCGGGGTATTGTGGTTGGTCGACAGAATTAAACAGACCTGGCAAAAGCGCGATACCCGTGACAATGAGCGAGAGCCAGAAGACGAAACCAAAGAAGCATTACCGGATAAAGACGAGAAAGAAACAAAATCGCTAACCAGTGACTTATTCGGCTCCGATAAGCAAGAGCCGGTATTGAGTTTGCCGTCAATGAGTGCAATGGACGAAGACGAAGCCGCTGAGGACGTTGTGGAGGGGGAAAAGGCACCGCGTTTTAGTAAAGAAGCGGCGGAGCGCAAGCGTCAGGCGAAAGCCGCAAAGCAGGACGATAAAAATGACGAGCCGGAAGTCGCAGAAAGCGATGTTGACCCCGAGGTGTTACCACCGTTGCCGTCAATTGAATTACTGGACCGTCCCAATAAAAAAGAAAACCCTATTACCCAGGACGAACTTGATCAAGTATCACGAACGGTTGAAACCGTTCTGAAAGATTTTGGTGTCGACGTTCGTGTAGCACATGTTCAGCCTGGACCGGTTATTACTCGTTTTGAGCTGGATTTAGCGCCAGGCGTTAAAGTATCAAAAATTTCTAACCTGGCTAAAGACATTGCTCGTACCTTGTCGGCTGTTGCGGTGCGCGTGGTTGAGGTTATTCCCGGCAAGTCATACGTGGGACTGGAGTTGCCGAACAAACACCGTGAAATTGTGCAACTGAGCGAGGTGATTAACAGTGACCAGTTCAGTAACAGCCAGTCGCCACTGACCATGATTTTGGGCAAGGATATTGCCGGTAAATCAGTCGTCGTTGATTTAGCGAAGATGCCACATCTATTGGTCGCAGGTACGACCGGGTCGGGTAAGTCGGTGGGTGTGAACGTCATGATTCTAAGCTTGCTTTACAAGAGCACACCGGAAGACGTTCGTCTGATTATGATAGACCCCAAGATGCTGGAACTGTCAGTTTATGAAGGCATTCCACACTTATTGACGGAAGTGGTTACCGATATGAAAGATGCGGCCAATGCACTGCGTTGGTGTGTCGGAGAAATGGAACGCCGCTATAAGCTAATGTCAGCACTTGGTGTGCGTAACCTGAAGGGATATAACGCAAAAGTCAAAGCCGCTGAAGAAGCCGGTGAACCATTGCGTGACCCAATATGGAAACCGGGCGATTCGATGGATGAACTCCCTCCGGTGTTAGAGAAACTACCTAACATTGTTGTGGTTATTGATGAGTTTGCCGACATGATGATGATTGTTGGTAAAAAAGTCGAAGAGCTGATTGCCCGTATTGCTCAAAAAGCACGAGCAGCTGGCATTCACCTTATTTTGGCAACACAGCGTCCGTCAGTTGACGTTATTACCGGTTTAATTAAAGCGAACATTCCAACGCGTATTGCGTTTCAAGTGTCGTCAAAAGTTGACTCCCGTACTATTTTGGATCAGCCTGGAGCCGACCAGCTGTTAGGGCAGGGGGATATGCTCTATCTACCACCAGGTAGTGGTTCGCCAATACGTGTGCACGGCGCCTTTGTTGATGACCATGAAGTGCATGCCGTTGTAAAAGACTGGAAGAAGCGCGGTCGTCCTAACTACCTGGAAGAGATCCTCTCAGGTGATCAAGGCGAAGAGGCGTTATTGCCGGGTGAGCAACAGGAAATGGACGACGCCGAATCAGATCCACTTTATGACGAAGCGGTTGCCTTCGTGACTGAAACACAGCGTGTATCTGTGTCGAGTGTTCAACGCAAATTCCGTATCGGTTACAACCGTGCGGCTCGAATTGTCGAACAAATGGAAATGAGTGGTGTCGTAAGTAGTGCAGGTAATAACGGCCAGCGCGATGTTCTGGCACCTAAACCACCAAGGGATTAATTCATGAAAGCAGTATGGTTCGCCGCCGTTATGGCGGTATCAATGAATGCATTTGCCAGCGACAATAACTCGGATAAAAAAGAGCTGCAGCAGCTGTTAGAGCAAACTCAAAGTTTATCGGCAGAATTCGAACAGCAAGTGAAAGACGAGCAGGGCAATGTTCTGCAAAGTTTAAGTGGTACTATGACGTTAAAGCGCCCAGCGAACTTGTATTGGCACACAATGCGCCCCGATGAAACGGTGATGGTCGCAAACGGAGAGAAGGTTTGGTATTACAACCCGTTCGTTGATCAGGTCACTATCTATGCGCAACAGGACATGGTTGATAACAGTCCGTTGCTGTTAGTACTGGACAGTAACACCAACCAATGGCAGAACTACTCGGTAACTTATACTGATGAGCGCTATCTTATTAAACATAACAACGATAACAGCCAGTTAGAGTTGGCTTTCGATGGCAATAAGCTTAAAGAAATAACAATGGTACAGGCGCATGGCGAGCGTACTGAACTGATATTGAACGACGTGGCATTAAATACTCAAATTGACGACCAGCAATTCACATTCAAAGTGCCGGCTGGTGTCGATGTGGACGATCAAAGTTAATTGTTGTGGCCAGCCTTGATCTCGACTTTCAGCCTGATTTTAAACCTCTTGCGGCGCGTATGCGTCCGCAAACCATTGAAGAGTATGTCGGGCAACAGCATCTATTAGCCCCCGGAAAGCCACTGCGAGTGGCGGTTGAACAAGGTCATTTACATTCAATGATTCTCTGGGGGCCTCCGGGTACCGGTAAAACCACCTTAGCTGAGCTCATCGCCACTACCGCCAATGCCACTGTTAGTCGCATAAGTGCGGTTACTTCTGGTGTAAAAGACATAAGACAAGCCATTGAGGAAGCAAAGCAGGTTGCCCAACAGCAGGGGCGCCGAACGATTTTGTTTGTCGACGAGGTGCACCGTTTTAATAAAAGCCAGCAGGACGCCTTTTTACCACATATTGAAGACGGCACCATTGTGTTTGTTGGTGCGACTACCGAAAATCCGGGCTTCGAGTTAAACAATGCGCTGTTATCACGTGCACGGGTGTATCGCTTGCAGGGGCTTTCAAAAGCAGACCTTGAGCTGGCCTTAAAACGAGCGCTGGAAGATACAGAGCGAGGCCTGGGTCAGCGTGGATTAAGGTTAGAAGGTGAAGCCCGGGCAAAGCTGTTGGACTTAGCGGGTGGCGATGCTCGCCGACTGTTGAATTATCTGGAAGTGGTGGCCGACTTTGTTGAAAGTAGCAGTCAGCCTATTACGCCTGAGTTAATTACCGCAGCTATTGGAGAAAAGGCCACCGCATTCGATCATCAGGGTGACCATTATTACGATATTCTATCGGCGTTTCATAAATCGGTACGGGGCTCTTCACCGGACGGTGCCTTATATTGGTACGCTCGGTTATTAACGGGTGGTGGTGATGCTCTGGTGATTGCGCGCAGGCTACTGGCCATAGCCTCTGAAGACATTGGCAATGCCGACCCGAGAGCCTTGCAGTTAGCGTTAAATGCCTGGGATACGTACCACAGAGTAGGCCCGGCAGAAGGCGAGCGAGCGATAGCTCAAGCGACCATTTATTGCGCTTGTGCGGCAAAAAGTAATGCGGTGTACAATGCGTTCAAGAGCGCGCTCAGAACGGCGAAAGAACATAGCGACGCTCCGGTACCTGAGCATTTACGCAATGCACCCACCAAAGTGCATAAAGAGCAAGGCTACGGGGCTGACTATCAATATGCGCACAACTACCCGAATGCGTATGTACCCGGTGAGCGTTATTTACCGTCAGAACTCGCGGACATGACGTTTTATCAACCCGAGCCGCGCGGCTTAGAAATTAAGTTGCAGGAAAAACTGCGCTGGCTTCAGGATATGGACGCTAAGTCAGACTGGAAAAGAGAACCCGATGAATAACTTATTGCTGCATTTTTTCTGCGTAGCCGCTGGTGGTGCTGTTGGCGCCTCGGGACGTTACGCTATTGGCCTTGCAATGCAATCAATTGGGCTGCGGGCATTCCCTTTTGCGACGCTGACCGTTAACATATTAGGCTCTTTTTTACTGGGGCTGTTATTGGCATATGGACAACAACAATCCGTGTCAGAGACAACCCGCTTATTCCTTGGTGTTGGCGTTTTAGGCGCATTTACAACCTTTTCAACTTTTTCGGTTGAGGTTGTAACGCTGGCCAGCCAGGGCGAAATGCTAAAAGCCGCCTTACACATAGGCTTAAACGTAATTATCTGTATTGCTGCTGTTGTTGCAGCAATGATGTTGTACTCAACAACGGTTAAATAGGACACTCATGCTAGACGCTAAATACTTCCGTGAGGAATTAGACAATACCGCAAAAGCACTTGCTAAAAGAGGCTTCGACTTAGACGTTGCTAAACTCAGCAAGCTTGAAGAGCAACGTAAAGAGGTACAGGTACGTACTGAACAACTTCAGGCTGAACGTAATAGTCGCTCCAAAGCGATTGGTAAAGCGAAAGCAGCGGGTGAAGATATACAGCCGTTACTCGATGCGGTGAGCGATTTAGGTGACCAGCTGGATAGCGCGAAAGAAGAACTTAAAGCCATTCAGCTGGAACTTAACGACATTATTATGGGTGTCCCTAATCTGCCGGCAGACGAAGTGCCGCAAGGTGAAGACGAAAGTGAAAACCAAGAAATACTGACCTGGGGCGAACCTAAGTCGTTCGACTTTGAAGTAAAAGATCACGTTGATCTTGGCGAAGCGCTAGCCAAAGGGATGGACTTTGAAGCTGCAGCGAAGTTAACCGGTGCGCGCTTTGTTGTTATGCGTGGTGGCATTGCTCGTCTACATCGTGCACTGACTCAGTTCATGTTGGATTTGCATACTCAAGAACACGGGTACTTAGAAACCTACGTGCCTTATATGGTGAATCAGGACTCTTTACTGGGCACCGGTCAGTTACCAAAATTTGGTAAAGACTTATTCCACATTGAAGGCGAGTCACAAGATCAAATTCCAATGTCACTGATTCCAACGGCCGAAGTCCCGTTAACGAATTTGTATCGTGACGAGATAGCTGATGAAGACGAACTGCCACTTAAGTTTACCGCGCACACTCCGTGTTTCCGCAGTGAAGCCGGCTCACACGGTCGTGACACCCGGGGCCTTATTCGTCAACATCAGTTCGATAAAGTCGAGTTGGTTTGGTTAGTAAAACCGGAAGAGTCAATGGATGCTTTAGAGCAACTGACTGGCCACGCTGAGACGGTGCTGCAAAAGCTGGAGCTGCCTTATCGTAAGGTATTGCTCTGCACTGGTGATATGGGCTTTGGCGCCGCTAAAACTTACGACTTAGAAGTATGGTTACCAGCGCAACAGGCGTACCGTGAAATCAGCTCTTGCTCAAATATGCAGGACTTTCAGGCACGTCGTATGCAGGCTCGTTTCCGTCGTAAGGGCGCAAAAAAACCGGAGCTTATGCACACATTGAACGGCTCGGGTTTAGCAGTAGGCCGCGCATTAGTTGCTGTGCTGGAAAACTATCAGCAGGAAGATGGTTCAATAGTCGTTCCTGAAGTACTGCGCACTTACATGGGTGGTATTGACGTTATTAAGAGCTAAAGCCCTAAATACATTTAGCTGGTTTAGGCAGGCCCGCAATGCGTGTGGCCTGCTTAGCTGGGCCTTTGGGGAATAGTTTATACAAATAGCGGCTGTTGCCTTTCTCTTCTCCCAGTTGCTTCTTCATGGCTTTTACCAGAACACGCATTGCCGGGCTGGTATCAAATTCACGATAAAAGTTTTGTACGAAATTGACGACTTCCCAGTGAGCCGGTGTCATATCAATGCTTTCAAGCTCCGCAATATGCAATGCCAGCTCTTCGTCCCAATCATCAATGTTTGCTAAGTATTCGTGCTTATCGGTCTCGTACGTTTTGCCGTTGAATTCAATCATGCTATTACCAGGTAACTTGTTGTTGAAAGCTGAGTACCAGCTCAACCCACTCTGCGTCGGATTTTAACACAACGTAATTAGGTACGGTCGCTTTTGAGTTTTCAATATCACTTTTACGCGCATAAATAATCTGCAATACGGGGGAACTGTCAGGAAGGGTTCCTAGAGCGCTTTCTGACACTAAAAAAGCATCTGTTTTTCCGAGCAGGTGTTTGTGCGTTTCCAACCAAGCTGGCAGTGAACCGTCCCGTACCCAATGCAATGTTTTCATGAGAACTGCAGTACCTCGTCAAACTGTTTCAGGTGTTGCTTCAAGTTTTCTTTCGAAATAGTGATAGCCTCAATATTGGTCGGCAGGGTATTAGTTTTTATGGCCAAGCTCGAACATAGTGCAATAGGCTCAGCGTCCAATAACTCCAACATGGCGTAGCGTTTTGATGGTGAGCTCAGTAACACATTGACAGCATCATCAATAAGAATAAGCTGCACTGGTATATCAAAGCTTGCTAATGCAAGCGCAACATCAAGCGCTTCAGTTGCTATGTTAGGGGTATTGCTGCTTTGTAAAATGGCTATTTTCCTCATGGCTTAAAACTGTAACGTCCGGTCGCTTGTCGCTAGGGCTTTTGAGAGGGCGGTGAGTCCTGTTGCATCAAAGCTAGGATGAAAATCCTCAATGCCCAAACGCTCAGCAACGGTATGGCAAACGACCAAGGGAGTGCCGGACTGGTTTTTAAAATCACTCCATTGTTGAATCAGCGTCTCATTTTCTGCAGGTGTTTGCGCAACGGCGTGATCAACCGCTTGTCGGTAAAAAAACAGGCAGGTTATTTCATGCCCTTGCTTAATAGCATTCTTTGCAAAGGTCAGAGCATCCAATGAACGCTTCTGGTTCGATGCCGAGCTTTGAACAATAAGAGTGAATTTAGCCACACTTTCCAACCGTTAATAGCTTAGATACAAAAACGCCCCGCATTGCGGGGCGCATTACATTATGTGTAAATGACGATTACTCGTCGCCGCCAAATGCCATCAGTAATGTTAGCAAATTGACGAACAAGTTATAAATAGAGACATACAAGGTAACGGTTGCCAGTATGTAATTGCGCTCGCCACCGTTAATGATGTCGCTGGTTTGCCACATAATAAGCATAGCCATCAGCGGAATCATGATTGCTGACAAGGCTAAGTGCAGAGCTGGCATTTGGAAGAACAGGTTAGCGATAGCAGCAACGATAACCATGATGATACCGGCCGTTACTAAACCACCAAGCTTTGACATGTCCTTCTTCGTCGTCAGTACGTAAGCTGACGTTGCAAAGAAGGTAAGTGCAGTACCACCTAGGGCAGTTGCAACCATCTCACCGCCGCCTGGCATTGATAGGGCCATATTAATAATTGGACCTAAGGTGTATCCCAGAAAGCCTGTCAGAGCGAAGGTGAAAACCAAGCCCATAGCGCTGTCTTTGGTTTTATAAACACCAAAGAGCAGTCCGAAGTAGCCAACCAAAGTGAGAATAAGACCCGGGTGTGGCCAGTTCATTGTACTGCTAATAGCGGCAACAACAGCACTAAAGGCTAATGTCATTGCTAATAACGTGTAAGTGTTACGTAGTACCTTATTGACGGCCAGAGCCGATTCATTCTGACCGACATATACCTGACTGCGATTGTTCATAGATTTCTCCGTGTTGAACGACTGTCTGTTAAGACGCTTTATTATTAAAAAAGTTTCCTGAATACTACAGCATAAATGGGGGGTTAGGGCAGTAATTTCCAGTAAAAAGTAGACAGTTTGTCTAATAAACGCCCAAACAGTAGCTTTATTTAAATTTTTCCTTTACAAGCGGAATTTAGGTCTTTAATATTCGCATCGTTCTCAACGACGCAGTCATTGGAAACAACAATTCGGAGAGGTGGCAGAGCTCGGTTGAATGCACCTGACTTGAAATCAGGCGTGGGTTCATACCCACCGGGGGTTCGAATCCCTCCCTCTCCGCCAAATTTAAACAAAAAAGCCCAGCTCATCGAGTTGGGCTTTTTTGTTTCTCGTCAGTAAGTGCTTCATTCGACAATTCCTTAATTGCTGATATATTTATCAAAAACGGAATTTGTCATGAACACCTCGACCCAAAACCTTTGTAAGAATTGCGATACGGAACTCCACGGAGAATATTGCCATCGTTGCGGTCAGCAAGATAAGCAATATATGCGGAGTATTTTTGCTGTTGTTGGCGACTTATTTGGTGAAATAGGTCACTGGGATTCACGCTTTTACCGAACGCTTCGCGGGCTTTTTCTTAATCCGGGCTTTTTGTCACTGGAATTCGTTCAAGGTCGCCACGCCTCTTACGTACCACCATTAAGACTCTATTTCTTTATCTCATTAATTGCTTTTATGGTGATGACGTCGTTAATTGATATCGATATCAGACCACCGACACCAGAAGACATCGAGCGCGTTAACCAAGTTCAGCAAGATGTGCAGGCATCGTTGCCGGATGAGGCAAAAGGATTGGTAGTAAGCAGCGCAGAGCCTTCTGAACCTTTACGGCTTTCTTTAGATGACACCGACATTCCCTTTCTCAGTGAGGCTGAAGAAGTTGAATTGGAAATAAAGCTAAGGCAATTAGCTGATAACCCAGCACAGTTTACGAAAAAGATCATTTCGATGACCCCTCAAATGATGTTACTTATGCTGCCGTTCTGGGCGTTGTTCTTAAAACTTATTTACCTATTTGGGCACCGCTATTACCTCGAACATTTGACGGTGGCGCTTCATACGCATGCCTTTATGCTGTTGACGTTAACACTAGTTACCATCATAAGTCAGGCCGTATCACCGCTTATTGGCGTTGCTGGTTGGAACTGGGTTGCGACCATCGGTGATTGGGTCACTGATTTGTTCATTATTTGGCTTTTTGTCTACCTATTTATTACTCAGAAGCGCTTTTATCAGCAGAGCTGGCCCCTCACCGCGGTAAAATACCTCATATCTGGCATGGTTTATTTTGCGCTATTAACATCATCCTTTGTCATTATGGTGATAATTGGTATTCTTAATAGTTAATTCAAACAGCTGTTTAACAGGGAAGCACCATGCAATTTCATGAGACGTTAGCGTTAATAGAAAGTGACAAGAACAACCAAACGATAAGTCTGCCTGAAGGTTGGGCACAAGGGCGAGCGCTTTTTGGTGGTTTTAGTGCAGCAATAGCAGCACAGTTCTTATTGCAGCAATTCCCGAAGGATTATCACCTGCGTAGCTTTGCTATTTCTTTTGTTGCCCCGGCAGCACCGGGAGATGCAACGCTAAATTATCGGGTGTTGCGCCAGGGGTCCTCAGTTTTGCAAGTGGCCGTTGAGTTAACGCAAAACGATGACGTCATGCTTGCAGGGTTAGCGAGCCTGGGTAAGGGGCGCGAATCGTCAGTGTCTGTCAGCGGAGAAAATCCGCCTGACTTAAAGACGACTAACGATGGGCCCGGCCTGCCGGAAGCCGATATTGTTCCTGAGTTTGCTAAGAACTTTGACTACCGCATTACCTCCGGTGGCATGCCGTTTAGTGGGCAACCGGGCAGAAGCTTTGGCGGGTGGGTGCGTTTTAGACAAGAGCAACAACAGCTGACCATTGCCGCTATTCTCGCTTTAGTCGATGCCTGGCCACCAGCTGTATTGCCGCACTTAAAGCAGCCGGCACCGGCGTCTTCATTGACCTGGACCATAGAGTTTCCGGATAAGCCACTGGAAAACTTCAATACTCACAACTGGTATCAGTACGAAGCGTTTATTGAGCATGCTGAAAATGGTTACGGGCACAGTCGAGCAGGCCTCTGGTCAGAAAAAGGCGAACTCCTCGCCATAAGCCGTCAAACCTTCACTGTATTTGCTTAACTCTATGCAAACAACTGCTCAGTCTATCAGGCAACACCTTATCGATACTCAACCAGGCTTCGATTTGGTGTTGTTACAATTGACGGAAAGAGCGCCGCTTAAGCCTTCAAATACTCCAGTCATTGATGCTTTACCGAGAATTATTATTCGGCAAATGCTGTCATTGAAAGCGTCTGCAACAATCATTGAACGCACTGAGAAAGAAGCAAAGTCGTTAGGCTTACAGTCGATTGCTTATTTACCAGCCGATAACCTATTAAATTGCGGAGTGAGTCGCACGAAAGCTGCCGCAATTCAGAGCGTTGCTCACTGTCAGCAAACCGAGCCGGAAAGAATCGCAAGTTGGGCGAGTATGTCCTCAGAAGAATTATTGAAAGATGTGACGAAGTTAAAAGGGATTGGTCCCTGGACCGCGTCAATACTCGCGATGTTTCATTTTGCGCATGAAGACTTATTTCCTATTCAGGACTCCTCGCTAAGAAAAGCCATAGGCCAGCTTAAAGAGCAAGATGTCTTTATTATTCCCGAAAGAGCCACGCCTTACCGGACTTATTTAGCCTGTTATTTGTGGGACATGTTAGATCAGTCCCGCCGATAAAGACCACACCAACCGAGTTGTGTAGAAACTCAGAGTTAAAGTTGTTGACGTAGGAACCGTGCAAATTTACGCGTTACCGTAAAGGTTTGTAAAAGCCATTTGCCAATCGTTAAAAAACTGTTGAATATTCGCTCCCGAATTCGGATAAAGCGGTACGAGTTCATCAATTTAAGGACAATCATATTACCAATACGCGATAAGGAACGTGGCTAATGAACCGTATTATTTTGGCAATACCCAACCCGATTACCAGTGCTGGTATGGAAACGGTAATACAGCAGCATTTTCATACACAAATTGAAGTGGTTAGCTCTATGAACGATTTGAGACAATGTTGCTATAAATACGACGATGCACTGGTTATTCTCAGTAGTCAACTATCAGGCGTTGCAACGGTTGAGCACTGGCGGCGCATAAAAAGGCGTCATGTCGACTTACAGCTCATTGTGTGGGGCAGGAGCCAGCAGGATATTCTCAATTTTCAATGCAGTGTGAGCCAGGTCGATGGCTATTTACTGGAGTCATCGAACAGTAAAGAGTTAGTGCAAGCGCTCAAGACGCTGAAAACCGGTAGTATTTATGTGGCAGCTCCCGTTGCTGAATACTTAGCGAGCAACCCTCGCAGTCGCCACAAACAAGACATGGTTGACTCTCTATCGGAAAGAGAGCTGCAAGTCGCGCAAATGCTGAGTCGAGGTATTCGCGTTCGAGAAATAGCGAAGCATTTATGCATCAGCAGTAAAACAATTAATACCTTTCGTTACCGCATTTTCTCTAAACTTGGCATTGATGGTGATGTACAATTGTCACATATGGCAATTCAATCGGGTCTTGTTGACCTAATCCAGTTTGAAGGTAATGACAGACAGCAATTCAATAACCTTTAATTACAAAGACTTTCTTCGGAACCTGACTCATCAACCCGGTGTATACCGTATGTATGATGAGTCGGGCGACGTTATTTATGTTGGAAAGGCGAAAGATCTCAAAAAGCGAGTGTCCAGTTACTTCCGCGAAAAGGTCGATGCGGTTAAAACGCAAGTGCTGGTGAAGCAAATAGCGTCAATGGATGTCACTGTGACCGACACGGAAGCAGATGCTCTTATTCTCGAAAACAGCTTTATAAAAAAATACCGACCGCGCTACAACGTTTTACTACGCGATGATAAATCTTATCCTTATATTATTTTGACGTCTCACGAACACCCCCGGCTGGGTTTTCACAGAGGTGCGCGCCGAGAGAAGGGCGACTACTTCGGACCTTTCCCAAACGGCAGTGCGGTGCGCGAAAGCCTGAACTTGATGCAGAAGTTATTTCCGATTCGTCAGTGTCAGGATTCCTATTACCGAGCGCGTACTCGGCCTTGTTTGCAGTATCAGCTTAAGCGCTGCCTGGCGCCTTGCGTGAGCAAGTGTACCGATGACGAGTACAACGAGCAGGTTCAATTGGCTAAGCACTTTCTCAATGGCAAGAACCAACAGGTTATTGATGAGCTTGTAACAAAAATGGAACAGGCCAGTGAAGCGCTGGAGTTCGAAAAAGCAGCTCGTTTTCGTGACCAAATAGCGGCACTTCGTAAAACTCAGGAGCGCAACTCGGTTACTGGCGCCCAGCAAGAGCTTGACGTTATCGGTATGGCTCGTGGTAACGGCATGACAACTATTCAAATGATGTTCATTCGGGACAATCATTTGCAAGGGAGTCGCAGTTACTTTCCTAAAGTGCCAGCGGATACGAGTGACGAGGAAGTTTTGCGCGCATTCTTACTGCAATTTTACCTGTCTGATAACGCCGGTCGTAAAACACCGAGAGAGATTATTTTACCGGACTCAGTAGAACCTGACGAGGTATTAGCGCAAGTGATGGGGCAGGCGCTAAATCGCTCGGTTAAAATGCAAAACAATGTTCGTGGTGAACGGAAACAGTATCAGCAATTAGCGGCAAAAAACGCGGTGAATGCCCTGGAAAGTCGCTTAAACCAGCAAAGCACCATGAACCGTCGTACGTCGGCCTTGCAACAGGTGCTGGATTTTGGCGTTCCGATTCAGCGTATGGAGTGTTTTGATATCAGCCATACCATGGGCCAGCAAACGGTCGCTTCTTGCGTGGTGTTTGACCAAAACGGGCCGAAGAAATCCGACTATAGGCGCTACAACATTACCGGAATTACGCCAGGCGATGACTATGCAGCGATGGCGAAAGCATTGGCGAGGCGCTATGACAAAGCGCGGGAACAGGGCAATATACCCGACATTCTCTTTATTGACGGTGGCAAAGGGCAGCTATCCCAAGCTGAAAAGTACTTTGAAGATTGGGGCAGTGACGCCCCCATGCTGATAGGGGTTGCTAAAGGCGAGTCTCGCAAGCCAGGGCTCGAGACGCTCATTATGGCCGGCAGCCACGAGACCATTGCGCTGAATAAAGACGCCAGTGCGTTGCATTTAATTCAGCACATTCGTGACGAGTCTCACCGTTTTGCAATAACCGGACACCGTCAGAAACGGGCGAAAGTGCAGAAAACATCGACATTGGAGAAAATAGAAGGTATTGGTGCTAAACGTCGACAAACGCTTTTGAAAAATCTGGGTGGATTACAAGAGGTAAAAAACGCTAGTATTAGTAAACTTTCTAGCGTGCCCGGCATTAGTCAGGCCATGGCAGAAAAAATTTATTACTCGTTCCGGGATGAGTAAAACCAAATAAGGAAACAGCGGATAATGAAGTGGAATATCCCTAATATTTTGACCAGCTTTCGGATTTTTCTGATTCCGGTATTTCTGGTGGTGTTTTACTTGCCCTTTGAAGATGCACGCTTTTGGGCGGCGTTTATTTTCTGGCTGGCTGCTATTACTGATGCGTTGGATGGCTTTATTGCGCGTCGTTTCAACCAATTCACTAAATTCGGTGAGTTTTTAGATCCCGTAGCCGATAAAGCCATGGTGGTGGCTGCGTTGGTGGTGATAGTTGAAGACTTTAACGCCGCTTATATAACGATACCTGCGTTGACTATGATTTGCCGAGAGTTAATTGTTAGTGCATTGCGCGAGTGGATGGCACAAAGTGGCAACCGTGGTAAAGTCGCAGTATCAAATTTGGGTAAGTTGAAAACCATTGCGCAAATGGTCGCGCTTATAGGTTTAATTTGGAACGCGAATATCTATATTTTCTGGATTTCTATTGTTTTATTCTACGGTGCTTTCGTTTTGACTGTGTGGTCAATGTGGGAATATTTACGTGGCGCCAGCAAGGAATTGACCAGAAATTAGCAGCTTTGCCGTAAATTTGCGCAAACAGTCATAAATTTGATAAAAAGTCATTGACTGAAAAAGATTAAACAGTAGAATGCCTCGGCAGATGACGGTGCGGGAATAGCTCAGCTGGTAGAGCACAACCTTGCCAAGGTTGGGGTCGCGAGTTCGAATCTCGTTTCCCGCTCCAAATTCTGGCGGGTTGGCAGAATGGCTATGCAGCGGATTGCAAATCCGTGGATCTCGGTTCGACTCCGGGACCCGCCTCCATTATTCGAGAACACTTCTTTGTAGTGCCCGGGTGGTGGAATTGGTAGACACAAGGGATTTAAAATCCCTCGCTGGTAACAGCGTGCCGGTTCAAGTCCGGCCCCGGGCACCAATTCCGATTTATATCTTAGCTGAAAAAAGAAGCACTAAGGCTTCTTCTTCCACTGGCCATCAACTTTCACGTAATGTCCTGGCTGTGTGCGTTCAATAGCACGCTTACCGGCCAGTAGCTCAACATCAGCAACGGCAATGTCGTTTTCTTCTGCTATGCGGGCGTACTCCTGACGTCTGGCTTCATTTATTTGTTCTGCTATTTGCTTTGCCTGTAATGAAGACGTCACAACGCCTAAGTAACCGTTTGGTTGTTCGCCAACCCAACCTTTATCTTTAGCTGCTGACAGCTGTTCCATGGCTTCTTGTAAGGTAATTTCCTGCGCGTAACTTGCTGTCGACACAGTCATACCCGAAATAGAGAGTAGGGCGACAAACGCGCTAATTGTTAGTTTTTTCATGTCACAATCCTTTGAAAATTAAAATAAACCACTCGACTCTGAAATAACGTCGTCGAGTGCTTTGTCGACTTTGACGTAAATTTCGTGCTCAATTTTTACGTTCAAATTAATGGTTATCGGCTCTTTCGGAGCCGCCACCTGAACTGTTGGCGTACAGGCGGACATAAGCAGCGCAGATGCTGTAATGACTAGCAGATGTTTCATATCGTCCTCTGATTAATTGACCCGTTGCTGGATCCGTTTACGAATAACATCACTCACGCTATTACTCAGTTGTATACCTTTTATCAGCGCGGGCAAGTCTTCTTCTAATGTGACGTTTAATTTTACCTTACGACCATTCTCAACAGCCGGATTATAACCATTCAGCTGTAATTCTAAGGTTAGCTCACCGTTTTTGTCATAGCCAACAACACTTGACAGTTCTTGGTAGTAAAAGTCTTCCAACACGCTGGCAAGCGTTTTTAAACTGGGGTTGCTACCAACGGCTGAGCGTAATGCAGATGAGTCGACTTTCAGGTGACCACCGGGTGCTACTGCGCTTAAATAACCTTTTTCTACTGTTAATTGCTGAGAGTCCCAAAGCAGGGGAATGGTTCCCGATACATTACCGTCAATAGCGATTCTATTCGTAGGGTATTGGCGCATCAGTTCACCTAAGTTAATACGCTCGAAAACAACGGGAATACGCAATGGCTCAGAAAAGTCATAGATTTGTTCGGGGATTCGGACGGAGCCTCCCAACGCTTTAATGCTATGGTTTTTGAGAGTCACAGTGCTGTTTTGTTGGTTTTTATAAGGAACCTTCGCAGCCAGTTCGGCGCTAACAGGACCAATGGTGAAGCCTTGTTGAATAGTAGCTAGGGACAAGTCCGCCTGTTGAAGGTTCAAATGTTCTGAATTGGCGGTAAAGTTAGCGTTCAAATTCGCATTGGTCACGGACGTTGTGTCGTATATTGCACTAACGTTATTTAGATCGACTTCTCCTTCATCAATTCTCCATTGACCTGTCTTTAAATTGCCTGACAATTTCAAGCCAACCTTAGCCCCGCCTTTGTCTAACGTGAGTAGTGGCAGGGTGTTTTGTAATAGCGGTGACAACTGTGACTGTAGCTCTGTTTGCGTTAAATCATCAAGATTTACATCGACATTAGAGACTAGGTCTTGTGTTGGTGTCAGTGTGCTGTGGTGATTTAGGCGAGTACCTTGCGCTAATTCAATGGTTCCCAGGGCTTTAATACTGCCGCCTTTGTATTGAACTCTATGCGAGAGCTTAGGCTTTAAACTTTCTAGCTCTTCAACTTTTATAGCGACATTATTAATTTTCGTTGAGAGTTTTACGGTTGCCTCGTTGGGGGTAGTAAAAGGGATAGCGGCGGAAAACGTCGAAATTAAGAAGTTGGCGTTAGCAAAATGCGATTTAATAAAAAGCGAAGAAGGTTGCTCTGAGTAAAACATGACCTGGTCGTGTTCGACCATTATATCGGTGTTTAAGTCTAACTTATTCAATGAATCAAGCGTTAGTGGATCCAAGGCATCGATACTAGTTGTTATGATCTTGTCGGCGGTTAACCTTGTTTTAGGGAGGCTGAGCCGAACAAACTGTGCGTCGAGTTGCATAACGTGACCAGCCATCGTTAGCTGAGCACCACTGATATCTTCTCCCTCAACGGCCAAACTGAGTTGAACCGGCCATTCGGTTTTACTGAACAGCTGCTGATAGTTTAATGGTTCAAGTGTCAGAGTATCCTGGCTGGCAAATTGCCACTTCACCGAGCTTATTTCTAAAGGTAGGGAAGGCCACTGAGTGAGCTCGCCACTAAGCTTTAGAGCGTAGTTTTCGATAACGCCACGATTAAAGTCAAGTCCCACATCGCCTTTGGAGACCAATGTCTCAACAGAAGCAACACCCGGTGAAGTGACATTAATGGGCTGTTGTAAACTGACAGTGAGTTTACCGGAAATGGCGCTAATGAGGCTTTCTGCACCTGTCATTTCAGTCTCTGGGGAAAGAGAGCCGTCAGCGCTGAGTGATAAGGCAATCTGTTCACTTTTTACAAACCCAGCTGCCTGAGCAAGATATTTTGTCGGTACTTTTGCTGACCCTTTTATGTCCCATTGCCCGGTAGAAAAACCATAATTGGCGTTGAAGCTTCCTAGACTGTGGGTGATATCGGCCGATAAAGTCGAGTTATTGCGAGATAAATTAACGTTGAGTGCTTCAGGCTGAAGTAGGTGTAAACTCACGTTTTGGCGCTTGGTGTCCAATTTTAGTTCACCGATAATTGGCGCGTACTGCGTTAACAACCCGCCTTTCAACGTTATATTTTTAATAACGATAACCTCGGGCAACCAGTTTGGTATCGGTGTGTTAAGTAGCTCTTTAATGGTAGTCGGTGTGGCATTTGAGTTAGAAGTGGAAGATGACGGTAATTCGCTCATTGTCACACTCAACTGCTCAATGACTACTCGTTCCTCGGACAGCGAACCAATGCTTATCGACCAGTCCTCGATACCAGCTTTTGCCAATTTACGATCGGCTATCGACAGGCCTATTAGTAATGCAATACCAATAAACAGAGCAAGCGTCAGCACTGTACTGCCGGTAATGGCCAGTAATCGATAAACTCTGGAACTGGTGTTCGGCATTTACCTTACCCTAAACGTTAAATTAACACGTACGTTCCCGGTTAAAGGGTGTTGACCATCCGCCAATTTTTTAACTCCGTGGTATCGTAAGCGATCAGGTCCGCCCCAGACCAGAACGTCCCCATGTTGTAACGTAATTTTTTGTGGGCTGCCACTGCGCTTTAGCCCGCCCCATAAGAAAGTGGCAGGCAAGCCCAGGGAGAATGAAACAATAGGTTGTGAGAAGTCGGATTCGTCTTTGTCCTGATGAAGTCCCATAGCAGCGCCTGGGTGGTAAACGTTAATTAAACAGGCATTGGGAGAAAATGACCCGAAGCCGCATTTCCTGGCAGCCGTTTCGGCAAGTTTTTTTAACTCTACGGGCATAGCAGGCCAGGGCTCTTCGGTTATTGGATCGGTGTCTGTATAGCGGTAGCCTTTGCGGTCGGTTATCCAGCCAAAGTCGCCACAACTGCTGGTGCGTACTGACATTTTTCTGCCACCGGGAGTGACGAATTGCCGTAATGGTGACTGTTTAATCACCTCTCGCAACTGCTCTAAAATAGCGTCAGCATGGGGTTTGACGTAGCCATGAAGTAAGTAGGCGCGCTCGCTAAATTGCGTAATGTCGTTATTTCCACCTGCAAATAAATTGAGAGACGCCATAGCTCACCAAAGAAGAGTTAAAGTGTTCGGCGCATAATGAGACGGTCTTCACCAGGACCGAGATAGTCCTTAACGGTGTTAACAGACTGAAAGCCAGCTCGCTTGTATAGCTTTATCGCCGGCGCATTGTCAGGAGAGACACTGAGTTCCAGCTCTTGCCATTCTTCCGCTTGGCCAGCGTTTATAGCCTGTTCCAGCAATACCCGCCCGAGCCCCTGACCTTGAAAGCTCTTACCAACAAGCAAGGACATTAAGGTTGCGCGGCGACCATCGAGTGGCACGACCAGGCTGTAACCGGCGACTTTTCCGTCACTTTTTATGGTTAAAAAGCCGCTTGGCCATTGGCGCAGGGCTTGATAAAAGAACAAGCTGGAATAGGCGTCTTTGTCGTAAAGCTGTTTCTCAAAAAAAGCGAGGCGGGCGATATCCTCGGAAGCAGCAATTTGCACCGTCACCAAGGGATCACTTTTGTTCGCCTGAGGCAGCGAACCAACACAAAGCCGGCACTCGTCAGTGTCAGGTGCAGAGCCCTCAACATACCGGAGTTTATGTGAGGCACTCTCTCTGTTACTGGATACCTGATAAACTCTATCTCGTGAAGGCGTGTCGCTGCTCATAAAGACCTTTATGCTTTAAAAAGGGTGAACCCAACTGAGCCAGAAAAAATCAAGGCCATCGTTAGGGCGCTTAATGTCACCATTAGAGTAATGAGTATAGCCAAAGTCAATGCGGGCGTCAGAGTTTTTACTGAACTGCCAGGACAATGAAATGCGATCTTCAAATTGGAATTTGGTCGAAAGGTTTCTGTTTCCAAGACTCGTCTTGTCGAAATAACTGCCGCCAATGCCTGCTTCTAAGTAAAGCGGACGTTCTGAGCCGGCGATATGCCAAGAAACAACAGGGCTAACGGTAAATGCGGTAATGTTATCTGATGTATCATTCGAGTCTTGCCAATGATTTATCCCCATATCCACATACAGCTTAGGTGAGCCAAAAAAGCCGGGCATTTCTAGCGGGATGCCGGTAAACCGGTAGGCTACACGCGCGCCGCGAAACTGATCGGTTGAATAGGAAGCGGTATAGCTTACTTCATCAGCCAGCGCAGAAGCTGGCGCGAAACCACTTGATAATAATACGGCACTTAAAAGCGAAAGACGTCTTAACATGTCGCTCTCTTACTGGTTGGTGAAAAAAGTGCCCTTATTTTACATACAGTCATGACTGTATGTAAAATAATTTATTGATTAATTAACTGTAACCATTTGATAAAAGCAACAAGAGCAACAGGCTGGCGTTTCCGCTTTTTATAAAATACCGAGAGTGGTGACTTAGTTGCTTGAGCATATTCTCTGAAAGGTGTTAAATGCGAAAACTGCGTTGTCAGCAAGCTGCTGTCGACTAGGGTGACCGCTTTTTCTGTTTGAGCTAAGTCCAGCGACATATAAAAGTCGTCGCAGTGTATAATGCGTTGGTTTTTAAGTTTTGACTGGTAATGTTCTGTCAGCTTTAAGTGCTCAGGGTTGTCAGGGTTGATTATCCAGTTTTGCTGGAAGGGCGTCTCATTGGTCGAAAGGCTCGATACCGGCACCAGTTGCGTTTTCGATAAACGTTGGCTTTGTAGGTGCTTGTCGTTTATTGAGCCATAGCCTATTGCAATGTCCCAGCTTTGGTGTTGCACGGCGGATACCATGTCGGCGACATGTTCACCCGAGAAATAGTCAGCGCAACGCGCAAAGTTTAATTGAATATGCGGATAAAGAGAGTGGAAGTCCTCAAGTTTATCGGCGAGCCAGAAGCGAAAACGCTCGGAACTAATAGCGACCGTTAGTTGGGTTGTTGTGTTGTCGCTAACACTTCGGGTACGCTCTATGGCACGCTCAAGTTGATCAAAAATTTGTTCAATTTGAGGCGCTAACTCAAGCGCCACCGGAGTTAATGAGTGTACTCGGTTATCGCGCTGAAAAAGTCGCATGTCGAGCTGCTCTTCAAGCGCTTGAATTTGTCGGGTAACCGCAGACTGAGTGACGCCGAGCTGCTGTGCAGCTTGTTTGAACGAACCACATCTGGCAGCGACATCGAACACTCTGAGTGCATTCAGTGATGGAAACTTGGTTTTTTTCATATTAATTATTTCGCATTTATAATTAACAAAATGTAACTTTAATTCTCGCAGGTAAGTTAATAGAAAACAAGGAAGCTCACATTGTCTTATTGGAATGAGTTTTTAACAATAGCTGTCATTCATTTATTTGCGGTAGCAAGCCCCGGTCCCGATTTTGCGGTAGTGTCTCGTTATAGTTTGAGCTTTGGCCGTAAAGCGGGGTATTTGGTTGCGCTCGGTATAGCCGCCGGCATTATTATACATGTTGCGTATTCATTGGTGGGCGTCGCCCTTATTATTCACCAAACGCCATGGTTATATCAGACGCTGCTGGTTATTGGTGCGTTGTACCTGGGGTTTATTGGTACGCAGGCGATAACAGCGAAGCCGAGAACGTCGATGTCCGGCGATGAATTTGATTCGATACAACCGAGAAAACGTAAAGCTTTCATTGTTGGCTTTATTACCAACGGCTTAAATGTTAAAGCGACATTGTTTTTTTTAACGCTCTTTACCACCATTATTTCACCCGACACTCCCTTTTCGATTAAGTTTGGCTACGGGGTGTATTTAGTCATAGCAACTGGCGCCTGGTTTATATTTTTAACCTGGCTACTAACTCAACCTGTCATTTT
Source organism: Idiomarina sp. 29L (assembly GCF_004123135.1). Classification (NCBI taxonomy): domain Bacteria; kingdom Pseudomonadati; phylum Pseudomonadota; class Gammaproteobacteria; order Alteromonadales; family Idiomarinaceae; genus Idiomarina; species Idiomarina sp. 29L. Next base: position 526,549 of record NZ_SDJS01000001.1, read on the forward strand.
CAAACGCGTGTGGCGTTATAGTCACTGGGTCGATCGGACAATGGGGCTGGCGCTTATTCTGTTGTCGGCAAAGTTGTTATGGGAATGGTTTTTACTTATCGAGCTTATCTGAGCGGTGCTTTCGGGTTATACTGAATAAAATTTTAAAGAACTGAATGAGTCACCGTTTATATGCAGTTATTTGTGAATGACCTTACCGTTATCGATTGCTCTTACCTTTGCCCGCAGCGTGGTATTGTTGGTGAAAGCTGGATTGTCGATATTATTCTGGACGGAAATTTGAACGAACAGTCGATGGTGCTCGACTTTGGTAAGGTCAAAAAGCAGGTGAAAGCCATTATCGATGATTCTGTTGACCATAAGTTACTGATCCCTGTTGAGCATTCCTACACGAAAGTCACTCACAATGATGATGACAGCTCGTACTGGGTTGACTTTAATCGCGGTAATTCGCGGTCGATACACTTATTTTGCCCGTCTGACTCGTTCGCATTTATTGATGCCGATACGGTAAACATTGATACCGTTACTGATTACGTAAAAGCGGTAATAAAGCAAGAGCTGCCGGTCAATGTGGAAGGGTTGAAGTTAACCCTGCGTCCTGAGCAAATTGATGGCTTTTATTATCACTACACACACGGCTTGAAAAAGCACGATGGCAACTGTCAGCGCATTGCTCACGGGCACCGTTCGAAACTGCAGATATTTATTGAAGGCATTCGCCAGCCCGCACTGGAAAAACAGTGGTGCGATAAGTGGGAAGACATCTATGTTGGCACGGAAGAAGATATTGCCGATTTTAACAAAATGACACTTTCTAAAGCTGCTGAGTCTGTCGATGAAAATACCCATGTTGCTTATAGCTATACGTCAATTCAGGGACTGTTTGAACTGGTGTTACCGCACAGCGAAAACTACGTAATAAAGAATGATTCGACTGTCGAGTGTATTGCGCAGTATTTGGCGTCGACAATAAGCCAAGACTGCATTGGCAAGTCGGTTGAAGTCAGAGCTTACGAGGGTGTTGGTAAAGGAGCCATTGCTTATGCTTAAACTGCGTATTTGGGGTTTATTGATTGGTTTAATCGCATCAACCTCAGTCTTTGCCAACAATTCTTTGCCACTTGAAATAAAAGGGCCTTTCACACAAGGGGCGCTGCATTTAGGCAAAACGGTTGCGGGTGCTGAGGTGACTTTAAATGGTGAACCCATTGAGGTAACCGATAACGGTTATTTTGTCTTTGGTTTTGGACGTAAAGCAAAGTTGGAGCACGAATTAACCGTTTCCGCCAAAGGTGAAACTCACACTCAGACTCTTACACTGAGTGAGCGTGAATATGATATTGATCGTGTGGACGGTGTTCCGCAAAAAACGGTGACGCCGGATCCCGAGCAAGTCAAACGTGCGCGCAAAGAAGCAGAGAAAGTTTGGTTGGCGAGACAGAACGCTTCTAAAAACAAACATTTTCTGACGCCAGTAGCAAAGCCGGCTGAAGGGCGCATCAGTGGGGTTTACGGCAGCCAGCGTATTTTTAATGGCGAGCCTCGTAACCCGCATTATGGTGAAGATATTGCGGTACCTACCGGCACACCGGTAACAGCGCCATGGACAGGTAAAGTGGTGCTGGCAGAGCCCGATTTATTTTACTCAGGTGGTACTATCATTATTGAGCATGGTTATAAGGTAAACACCACCTATCTGCACCTGAGCAAGTTGCATGTGAAAGCCGGTGATACGGTAAAACAAGGTGACGTTATTGGTGAGGTGGGAGCCACCGGACGAGCAACCGGCCCTCATTTAGATTGGCGGGTTAACTGGGGAAACACTCGGTTAGATCCGGCATTGCTCCCCCAGTTATACGAAGATTAACTCTCTGGTGTTAGCCAACCATTAAGTTTGCTGGCGTCTTTTATTGAAAGCTTCCAGCAAGCTGGCGTTGGCTCTTCCCAAATTAAGTCCAGAGTTAACAGTTCGTCACGGCGAAACGCATGGACAGTTACTTTTTCTCCAGGACGATAGCGCGATAATACAGACTTAACCGTCGTATCAGTTACTTGCAGATGATCAATCGCAATAATGCGATCATTGGCCGAAAGTCCCGCGTTGTAGGCGGTTTCGTCGTGATATACGCTCGTGAGTTCTAAGCCAGTAGAGGACGCTTTGTACTTCGCGCCTAAGCTGACCGATGCGGACTCGTCGGAGGCTTTTAGCGAGTTGTCGTCCGATGGGACCGATCGTGTTATTTGAAGCCCAAACTGATTGAGTAGACTCTCTAACGGTAAACTTTCTTTAGCGTAAAGCTGCTCTCGCAAAAAGTCGGCAATATCAATACCTGAATAACTGTCCAGCACATTCAGAACGGTGTCATCGGCAGTACCCACGCCGGTTTTGCCAAATTCATGCCAAAGTTTTTTCATCACGTGCGCCAGCGTCAACGAATGGCTGCTTTGTAAGCGCAGCATTAAATCCAGGCTAAGCGCAATAAGCGCCCCTTTTGAATAGTAGCTGACAATACTGTTTGGTGCATTCTCATTTTGCTGATAAAACTTCGTCCAGGCCAGGTAACTAGACTCCGTCACGCTTTGTTGGTACTGACCCGCGCCACGCTCGACCCGAGCTAAGGTTTCGGACAGCACGTTTAAGTATTGCTCGGCGCTGACTATGCCGCTGGCGTGTAAGAGGTAGTCATCAAAGTATGATGTCATGCCTTCATAAAACCAGAGCTGTTCGGTATAGCTTTCTTTGTCCAGCTGATAAGGAATAAACGCTTTGGGTTTTAATGTTTTTACATTCCAGCTATGGAAATATTCATGGCAACAAAGACTCAGGAAGGTTTGATAATCGTCGTTAACCTCGTGGTCATGTTCGCCAATAAGGCTTTTACGGCTGCATAGAAGGGCGGTTGAGTTACGATGCTCAAGACCACCAAAACCATCACCGACTACCATGGTTAGGAATGTGTAAGACGTAAAAGGTGCTTCATCAAACATCGATATTTGAGTTTCGCAAATGCGCGCTAAGTCAGAGCAAATTTTGGAGGTGTCGGCAAAGTGACGGCCGCTTAATACCAAGGAGTGTTTAATGCCGTGCGCAATAAATTCTTCAATGGTTAAGTCACCTATCAAAAACGGGTAGTCAATGAGCGCGTCATAGTTTTCTGCTTCGAAAGTTCCCCATGAATGGGGCTGCCCGGATACCCGCGGCATACCGGTTGCGACTTTCCAGTTAAACTTTTCAACGGGTGGATGCAGAGTCAGTTGGCAGTGTTCATCTTCTTGCCCAACGACAGCAAGACACAAACTGGTGTTATTAAAGAATCCTTGTAGCTGATCTAAATAGACTGAGCGTACAGAGAGATCCCAAGCGTACACTTGATATTTCACTGTGACTTCATTAGCCGCAACGCTTTTGAGTTGCCAGCGGTTCTTGGTGATTTGTTTGACTGGGACAGGCTTTCCGTTTGACTCAGCATACAAACCGATAATGTGTTTGGAGAAGTCCCGGATCAAATAACTGCCCGGAATCCAGTTAGGTAACCACAGCTCCTGCAATGGCTCGGGAGCATCGATGGTCAGAATAACTTCGAATAGGTGACCATTTAAATCGATAGGTGTTATATCGTAAGCGATCAAGAGCGTCTCCTTTGCTTGACACTGACTGACATCTAGCGATCATAGTAGCATACAGACAGCTAGCACGAGACCCGTATGAGCACCAAAAAAATCACTGAACTGGTTCCCGGACAAAGAATTGAAGTACAACTGACTAATTCAAATGTGCCCGCACGGTTTTTTACTGAGTTTATCGGTGCCTTAAAAGATCGCTGGCTTATTCTTAATATGCCGGATGCAAGAAAATACAGTGACTTACGGGACTATATCGAGGAAGCGATTCCCGTCGTAGTGCGGTTTGTGTTAGAAGCGGGTAATGGCGAAATTTGTGCATTTCGGAGTGACATCAATTACATCGTTTCGCACCCAACGAAGATGCTGTTTATTCGTTGGCCAAACGAGGTTGAGTACCGTGTTATTCGAAAAGGACGCCGTTTTGATGCGTTTTTGGCAACGGTTGTTGAGGGGCAATCGAGCGAAGGCGCTAATATTTCTTTGAAAGGTCATGTGTTAGACGTATCTGAAACGGGGTGCCGTGTTAAGCATGAGCTGCCGGAAGGCAATGACAAGGTGCTGTGGGAAAACGGCAGTAAAGTCGACTTGCTTATTGAACAGAAAAATAATCGCCAAGTGACATTAAAGGCGATTGTTCGTCAGGTGAAACGAAACGATCACTACGAATTGGGCTTACAATTTTTAGGCAACCAGAAAGAACAAATTAACGCACTGTTTTCCGGAAGCTTAGTTGACATTGAAGAGCTGTCTAAATTAGAGGCGTCAGGTAACGCATGAAGCAGTTGTTGAATCAGTGGCAAATGCTGATGGAAAATAGAAACCGATTTTTTTGGTTGTTGCAGGCGGGCGGTTGGATTGGCTATGCGTTAGTGAATTATATTGGCTCACTGATGCATGAAATGCGCGATATTTACACGCTTATTATTATTCTTGGCGCGTACGCAGGCTTTCTTCTGACGATCCCTTTGCGATACTTTTATCGCAGAATATGGGAGATGGCACCACCATTGATGGTGCTCATTGCTATTGTGGCGTCGTACGTTATTTCAGTTTTGTGGGCGATTATTGACAATGCCACTTACTGGGAAATTTATAAGTTCGGCTTCAGACCTGACAGTCCTTTCTTTTATTTAAAAAATAGCCTGGCGAAGTTTTATATTATTTTAAGCTGGAGCGGTCTGTATTTTGGTATCAAGTATTACCAGATGTTGCAGGAGGAGAAACAAAAGGCGCTGCTGGCTTCATCAATGGCGCACCAGGCGCAGCTGAAAATGTTGCGTTATCAGCTAAACCCGCACTTTCTGTTTAATACACTGAACGCCATATCGACGCTTATTCTGATAAAAGACTCAGACAAAGCCAACAAGATGGTTAATAAACTCAGTCGGTTCTTACGCTTTTCACTCGACAATGACCCGATTAAAAAAGTGCCTTTAGAAAAAGAAATTGATGCGCTTTTGTTGTACCTGGATATTGAAAAGGTTCGTTTTGATGAACAGCTGGAAGTTGATATCAGTATGGGGGAAGAAACCAGGCAAGCTCTGGTGCCCAGCTTAATTTGCCAGCCGCTAATTGAAAATTCAATTAAGTACGCAATAGCTCAGGTCGAGGGTGTTGGTAAAATAACGATTCGCTCGCGAAAAGTGGGCGACGATTTAGAAATTATTATTTGTGACAACGGTCCGGAGCTTGAATCAGACCCTAATAAATTATTTAGAAAGGAAGGGGTCGGTCTGAATAACACTCAACAACGTCTAAAGTCACTGTACGGTAAAAGTTTTACATTTAATATGAGCAGAAATGAAGGCTCTGGCCTTTGTGTCACCATGGTTATACCTTTTGAAACACTGGAGAAAGTATGAGTCAACGCTTAAAAACGCTTGTAGTTGACGATGAGCCTTTAGCACGAAAAGGGCTGTCAGTGCGCCTGGAGGCATTTGAAGAACTTGAGCTAGTGGCTGAGTGCCCAACAAGCCGTGTGGCAGTGGACGTTATTGTAAAAGACAAACCGGACTTAGTGTTTCTTGATATACAAATGCCCGGACTTAATGGTTTCGAGGTATTAAAAGCAGTTAAAGAGCAGGGCGGCGATTTGCCAGCCGTTGTCTTTGTTACTGCTTATGACGAGTACGCCATTAAAGCATTTGAAGTCAGAGCACTAGACTACCTGTTAAAGCCAGTAGATGACGAACGTCTCAAAGAGTGTGTTGAGCGTGTTATTGCGGAGAAAAATACACTTGACGCAGAGCAACATGAAAAGCTTGTTGGTCTGGTGGCGGAGGTTACGGGTCAAAACGCAGAGGAGCTCCTGAAAACGCTGTCTGAGGGGGGCGATATAGCAACAAACCAATATCCCGAGCACATTGCCATTAAAGACAGTGGCGAAATTACAAGGGTCGCCATTAAGGACATTAAATGGATTGATGCTGCTGGCGACTATATGTGTATCCATGCGAATGAGGATACCTATATTCTGCGGCGCACTATGAAAGAGCTGGAAAGAGAGTTAAGCCCACAGTTATTCCAACGCGTACACCGCTCTGCTATTGTTAATGTTAATCAAGTCGAGAAACTGTGTAACCAACAAAACGGTGAATACCATTTGCAGTTAAAAAATGGTCAGCAACTGAAGGTGAGTCGCAGTTACAAGGACAAAATTAAACAGCTGATTTTAGGTCAGTAACGGGCGACGATTATGCGCTATCTTGGTTTTACTCTGTTGGCTTTGCTGATGCTATCCGGTTGTACCGCCAATATCGGTTATCAGTTTGCGGATACTCTGGTTGAGTGGCGCGTAAAAGAATACGTAGACTTAAATAGTGAGCAGGAAGAAACGCTTGCAAAGAAAGTCGATGAACTCCATTTATGGCATGCCCGTACACAAATTCCAAAATACCGCGAGGCGCTGTTTAATTTGCGTCAAAAGGTAGACAACAAAACTTTAGAAAAATCCGATATTGTTGAATTTGAGCAAACGCTTCTCGGTTTTTGGCAAAATTTACTCGACAGAATCGCGACTGAAACAGTACTCATTAATCAGCTGTCAGTGAGGCAAAAGCAACAGCTGGTGGAGAGAATTGAAGAAAAGCAACAGGAGCGTTTTGAGAAATTTGAAGAAAAGCAGTCCGAAAACCCCATTTTAAGGCAACTTGAACGAGCGAATGAGGTTGAAAGTGACCTGGAAGATATTATTGGTGACTTGACTGAGCAACAAGATAAGTTGCTGCGTGACTGGGTTGCAAACAGTCCATCAATACAAGAAGATTGGCTCAATTATCGGACAATGTGGTTAACCGAATTTGAGACCGTGCTGCTGACTGAGCCAACCGATATTGGTAAATTAAGCGCTCTTATCAAGAACCCTAAGCAACTGCGTTCTGAAGCACTTCAGGAAAAGATAGAACAAAGTAGCGACGCGAGAAATACGTTTTTGTGGAATATGTATGTAAGCTTATCTGAAAAGCAACGCAAGGCGGCGGTTGCAAAGGCCGATGAATACATCGACCTTCTTGATGGTATTACTGAAGACTTTAAAGACTAGCTCACTTCAATAATCTTACAGGTATTGCTTGACCCAACGGTTTCCATGACGTCACCGTGAGTCAGGATAACCAAGTCACCGGCTTTTAGATGCCCTTGAGATTTCAAAACTGCGACGGCCTCAAGAATAGGGTTTTCGGTTTTGGTTGAGTCAAAATTAATGGGATAAACACCGCGGTACATGGCCGACTTATTGCGACTTTCAGCGTGACGCGATAACGAAAAAATTGGCAAGTGCGAGGTAATACGCGACATAAGCTTTGCAGTAAACCCTGACTCGGTCAATGCGACAATAGCGGCGACGCCACTTAAATGTGTTGCAGCATACATTGCTGACATCGCTGTGGCTTCGGTGATGCTCGAGAAGACTTCCTCCAGATCTTTATGATCCAACTTGGCTGACGGGTGAGTTTCGGCGCCGAGACATATTTCCGCCATGGCTTTAACTGTGGCAATAGGGTGTTTCCCCGCAGCAGTTTCCGCAGACAACATAACCGCATCGGTACCGTCAAGCACGGCGTTGGCAACGTCCATAACCTCGGCTCGAGTAGGCATTGGATTCTCTATCATCGATTCCATCATTTGTGTTGCCGTAATAACAACACGATTTAACTGGCGTGCACGGGAAATAATAAGCTTTTGTTTACCCACCAGCTGAGCGTCACCAATTTCTACCCCTAAGTCACCACGGGCAACCATAACGGCATCCGAAGCGCGAATAATATCGTCCAGCGCATGTTCACTGGCAACAGCTTCCGCGCGTTCTATTTTTGCACAAAGTAGGCCTTTACCACCGGCATTACGAAGCAAATGACGCGCCTGGTTAATATCGTCGCCACTACGAGGGAATGAAACCGCGAGATAGTCGACACCAATTTCAGCCGCTGTTTTTATGTCGGCGAAGTCTTTTTCGGTTAATGCAGCCGCGGAAAGTCCGCCGCCTTGACGGTTAATGCCTTTATTGTTCGACAGGGTGCCACCAATGGTTACTACCGTGTGAACTTTACTGCCTTCAATTTCCGTTACTTTGAGCTGTAAACGGCCGTCATCAAGTAAGAGAATATCGTCCGGTGCAACGTCCTCTGGTAACTGTTTGTAGTCTAGCCCAACGGCATGCTCGTCACCGGCGTCTTTGGGCATTTCAGCATCAAGCGTAAACTGATCGCCCGCGTTTAAATTAACGTAGTCATTTTTAAAACGGGCGATACGAATTTTAGGTCCTTGCAGGTCACCAAGAATAGCGACATGGGCATTTAGCTCGGCAGCTATTTCGCGAACCATAGACGCCCGTTTCTTATGATCTTCTGCATTGCCATGAGAGAAATTAAGGCGAACCACATTAGCGCCAGCCTGTATCAGTGACCTTAGGGTGTCTTTTGAATCTGTGGCAGGACCAAGGGTGGTTACAATTTTGGTACGTCGAAGCATGCTTAACTCCAGCAATATGACAATATATGTAACAATAATCTTAGCATAGGCTTTATATCAGTAGTATGACATAACGCCTGTTTACCGAATAAATAAGGAGCGACTTATGGCGGAAAAGGACTGGAAACACCTATCTGATGATGAATGGAAAAATGAACTGTCAGACGATGCGTATTATGTGTTGAGACAAAAAGGTACAGAGCGCCCATTTACCGGCAAATACATGACAGCGGATAAAGACGGAATTTATCGCTGCGCAGGGTGTGGGCAGGCGATATTTGCAGGCGACACTCAGTTTGACTCGCATTGTGGATGGCCAAGTTTTGACTCAGCGATTGAAGGTGCCGTTCGCTATGAAAAAGATACCACTCACGGCATGGTCAGAGTTGAGGTGTTATGCAGCCGCTGCGACGGACACTTGGGCCATGTCTTTGACGATGGACCGACGGAAACCGGGCAGCGCTACTGCATTAACTCGGTCGCTATGCGTTACGAAGACGAGTAGCGACCTTTAAACCGACCTTCTTTTATTTGGTCAACGATGTCTTCAGCCTGTTCGTCCCAGTCACTGTATTCATCTTCCGATGCGGTGACAATATTCTTCATGCTGCTTTTATCGAGGTTCTCCTGGCCCAGTTGCCAGGCGACTTGTGACCATACGTAGGCTTTTTCGGCTTCGCCTTCTTTAAGGTACATCGATACGAGCGTTGAAGGAATCTCTGGATTGATGCGGTCACCTTCTTTGTATAAGCGAAGTGCGTTATAAAGCAGCTTGAAAGTTTTTTCGGAATCTTGCTTCGTGTAGTAAGTCGCTAACGCCAGTTGCAGCTCTGGTGTTTGCATACGCTTAGAGCCTTCCATCGCTAATAGCTTTTGAAGAGCCTCGTCATTGCCTTGGTTAGACCAATGCCAATATAACCAGAGTGGGTGTTCAGAGCTTCTGGTTTCGTTGGCGAGCGCTTTAATATTCTTCTGAGAATTTATATACGCTTCAATACGGTTAGACTGTTTTTGTTTTAGTTTTTTGTGCTCAATGGTTGACGCCAGTTCGATACATTTACTGTATTCCTGCAAGTCCTGCATCAGGTAATACTGATTTTCCGGGGTTTTGTTTTGACTGACACCGTAACGACTGAAAATTAGCTGGCGTCGCTCTGAGTTACACCAGTTATCATCGTTTAAATCACTGCACATAGAAGGCGTGTTTTGACAAATTTCCCGAACGGTAGGGGCGCTGTCATAGCATCCCGCAAGAGGGAGTAGAGCAATAAGAGCTGCGTATTTTTTAATCATAGTCACCCGTTTACGGTATCATTAAAAGCGGATTTTCTCTTAAAGTTGGCTTCATGCCGACCTTTTCAGTACAATACTGCGGATTTTTAAGCGTAGCACTTTATTTGCTTACTGAACACGCTCACTGAACATTAAGTACAGAGGACAGGGCTCAATATGAATGCTAACCAGCAAGATCCTACTTTAGCAAGCTGGCAAGAACGCCAGGAATACGCAGAACAAATGCAGCCGATTCTCGGCAAGCTTTATCGTAACTTTGGTGTTGAAATCCTTGTTTACGGACGTTCTCTGCTGAACGTTTCAACCATTAATATCATCAAGTCTCACCGTTTAATTCGCCGTTACGAAGGTCAAAAAATTCGTTTACGTGAGAGCTTTCCATTTTTAGAAGCTATGGCTGAGTTGAAACTGTCTCCAGCACGTGTTGATTTAGGCAAGCTGGCTTATGGTTATCTGTTTGGCGGTAAAGCTGGCGACTTGTCAATTAAAGACTATGTGAAGCGTGAGCTGGCCGATATTATTGACAGAGAAGATGATATTGAGCCGCGTGACGTTGTTCTTTATGGCTTTGGTCGTATCGGTCGTTTATTAGCGCGCCAGCTTATTGAGCGTAATGGTGCTAACAATAAAATGCGCTTAAGAGCCGTGGTTGTTCGCGGTGGTCGTGACGGTGACTTGGAAAAACGTGCAAGCTTGTTACGCCGTGACTCTATCCATGGTCAATTTAATGGCTCCATCACGGTTGATAATGAAAACCAAAGCATTAAAGCCAATGGCACCAACATCAAAGTCATCTACTCTGACGGCCCAGACCAAGTCGACTATACTCAATACGGCATTAATAATGCGATTGTTATCGACAACACCGGTATTTGGAAGGACGAAGCCGGTCTTGGTCTGCACCTGAAATCAAAAGGTGTCAGCAAAGTATTACTGACAGCACCTTCAAAAGGCGATATCAAAAACATCGTATTTGGAGTTAACGACGGTGACATTGAAGACGGCGATGCGATTGTTTCAGCTGCAAGCTGCACAACTAATGCGATTACGCCAGTGCTAAAAGCCGTAAATGACAAATACGGTATTCGCAATGGTCACGTTGAAACCGTTCACTCATACACTAATGACCAAAACCTGATTGATAACTACCATAAAGCGGATCGCCGCGGTCGTTCAGCACCGCTGAACATGGTTATCACCTCAACAGGTGCAGCAAAAGCGGTAGCCAAAGCATTGCCAGAAATGGCGGGCAAGCTTACGGGGAACGCTATTCGTGTTCCAACGCCTAACGTATCGATGGCTATCATGAACCTGAATTTAGAAAAAGCGACATCTCGCGATGAGTTAAATGACTTTTTGCGTGACACCGCTTTACACTCGGAGCTGGTTAACCAAATCGACTATACTGCATCAACCGAAATTGTCTCTTCTGACTTGGTTGGTTCACGCCATGCGGGCGTTGTAGACTCGCAGGCAACGATTGTCGACGAAGACCGTGCTGTACTTTACGTATGGTATGACAACGAGTTTGGTTATAGCTGTCAGGTGGTTCGTGTTGCAGAATCTATGGCGGGACTTAAGGTTCCGAATCTGCCTAAATAACGTTAAAAGAGCGCCCGCCGGGCGCTTTTTTGTTGTAACAGTATTGCTTTAATAAAAGGTGAATTATGCGTATTTCTGCTAATTTCGATAGTGGCAACATTCAGGTTATCAGCGCGGACAGCGCCGACAATATCCGTCTCGCAATTAATAAAGACAACCAGTCTGACTTTTATCAGTGGTTCCATTTTAAACTGTTTGCCGAAGCCGGCACCGAGCATGTCATGGTTATCGAAAATGCCGCCGGCTCAGCTTATCCTGACGGCTGGGACGGCTACCAGGCATTAGCGTCTTATGACCGCGAAACTTGGTTCCGGGTACCGACAGACTACAATGGTAAAGAGCTCACAATTCGTCACACTCCGGAACAGGAAAGCGTCTATTACGCTTACTTTGTTCCTTATTCTTATGAACGTCATCAGGACTTAATTCAATCCGCTCAACAATCTGTCGACTGTTACCACGAGCTGTTAGGTGAAACTATCGATGGCCGTGAGCTTAACTTATTGGTGATTGGTGAGCCGGCAGAGCATAAAAACACTATTTGGGTTACTGCACGTCAGCATCCGGGCGAGTCGATGGCTGAATGGTTTATGGAAGGTTTCATTGGACGCTTATTGGACGACGAAGATGGTGTTGCTCGTAAGCTGCTAGACAATAATGTATTTTACGTTGTTCCGAATATGAACCCAGACGGTAGTGTCCGTGGCCATTTACGCACAAACGCAGTAGGTACCAACCTGAATCGCGAGTGGGCGGAACCCAGCTTGGAAAAAAGCCCGGAAGTTTTCTACGTTCTAAAACGTATGGAGCAAACTGGCGTGGATATGTTTTTGGATGTGCATGGTGACGAAGCTCTGCCATATAACTTTGTTGCAGGATGTGAGGGTATTCCTTCTTACGATGATCGCCACAAAGACCTGGAAGACACCTTCAAAGCGGCTTTACTGACGACAACGCCAGAGTTTCAAACCAAGTATGGGTATGAGCTGGACGAACCGGGTAAAGCAAACATGACGGTTGCTAATTCGGCGATAGGTGAGAAGTTCAAATGCCTTTCTTATACGTTAGAAATGCCGTTTAAAGATAACGCCGACTTGCCTGATGAAGATTTTGGCTGGTCTGCTCCTCGTTCGCATCGCTTAGGTGAAGATGTATTAACCGCAATATTGGCAGTATCGCCAAAATTGCGTTAAAACTAGAGTGAATTAACAATAATAACAACAAGAGGGGGTCTTCCTTGGAAGCGCTCAATAACTTTCTATTATGGATTGATGGGTTCTTAGGCTCTGCTGCCTACTTCCCGTTCATCTTACTTGGTGTGGGTCTATTCTTTACGTTATACCTTGGCTTTCCACAAGTAAGGTACTTCAGACACGCATGGCGGGTGTTGGCGGGCAAATTTGACCGTAAAGACTCACAAGGTGACACCAGTCACTTCCAGGCCTTATCAACGGCGCTATCGGGTACCGTTGGTACTGGTAATATTGGTGGTGTTGCTCTCGCGGTTTTCTTGGGGGGCCCCGCAGCGATTTTTTGGATGTGGATGACAGCCTTCTTAGGTATGACCACAAAGTTTGTCGAAGTCACCTTGTCCCACAAATACCGCGTAAAAACCGAAGATGGCACTATGGCGGGCGGCCCAATGTATTACATGGACCGTCGTCTAAACATGAAGTGGCTTGCCGTCATTTTTGCCATTGCAACCATTATTAGCTCGTTTGGTACGGGCAATATGCCGCAAATTAATAACATTGCTCAGTCAATGGAACAGACTTTCCAGATCGATCCAGTTTGGACAGGTGCTATTCTATCAATACTGCTAGCGATGGTTATTATTGGCGGTATTAAACGCATTGCAGCCGTTACATCAAAGATTGTTCCTATAATGGGTATTCTTTACGTGATTGGCTCTTTGAGCGTTATTTTCTTCAACATCGACAATATTGGTGAGGCGTTTGTCTCGATTTTCCGTGATGCCTTTACTGGTTCAGCGGCTGCAGGCGGCTTCTTAGGTGCTAGTTTTGCGTATGCGTTTAACCGGGGCGTTAACCGTGGCTTATTCTCGAACGAGGCAGGTCAGGGTTCGGCACCGATTGCGCACGCATCAGCAAAAGCGAAAGACCCGGTTGCAGAAGGTCTGGTTTCAATTCTGGAGCCTTTCCTGGATACCATTCTTATCTGTACTTTAACTGGTTTGGTTATATTGTCTTCCGGTGTTTGGACTGAAAAGCACGAAAACGTATTCGCACGTAGTGATTTAGACTTCGTTGTCGGGCAATACAACGATGTTGATACCGACGATCGCGAGCAGCTTTACAGATACCTGAACGATTTTAGCGATACTGAAATTGAACGTTATTCAGGCAAGCTGGAAGTGGTTAATGGTGAAGCACAGACCAATGGTGAAGTCACTATCTTGCACGCACGTTCAGTGGCTGAAGACGTTCGCTTTATTGTTGCCGGTGAAGATGCTTATAACGGTACCGTTGAGATTAAGAACGGTAACTTAATCAAAGAAGACATCGAAGTGGTTGGTAAATCGCTGGTGCACTCGGCTGCGTTGACTTCATTAGCCTTTGCTAACGGTTACTTCGGCGATTACGGACAATACATTATTCCACTGACGTTACTTATGTTCGCGTTTTCGACAGCGATAGCCTGGTCATACTATGGTGACAGGGCGGTTGTCTATCTGGTCGGCCAGAAAGGCGTTATGCCGTACCGCATTTTATACGTTGCGGGCTTCTTCTGGGCGTCATTTGCGGACACCACGCTCGTTTGGACAGCGTCAGCAGTCGCTATTGTACTCATGACCCTACCTAACTTACTCGGTATGTTGCTGCTTCATAAAGAAATGAAGTCAACGGTGAAGTCTTACTGGAAAGACTTCGGCGATGCTGACAAGAAGAAATAAGCGCTAATGAGCTCTGTAAAACGGCCAGTTATTGCTGGCCGTTTTTTATTTTCTTATTCACTTTGCTTGAAATTCAGCGCAAAAGCCTTATATTGCAAGGACTGCATAAGAGGTAGGTTATGAAATTATGGCGTTAACGAAATGCCCATCTTGTAATAAGCGAATATCGTCAAAGGCGCGAGAATGCCCCCACTGTCAATTCGTTTTAGCTGGACAAAGTAAGGACGATATAGAGAGAGAACGGCGTCGCTTAAAGCAGGAAAAGTCTGACAAGCTGGTATCCCGTTCCATGTTGGCTCTAATTATTGCCATAGCGGCTTTTACCTATTTGTTTATGCAACAGCCACAACCACTGTCATGGGGCTATAACATTGCTATTGGTGGCATTGTTGTCGGTTTAATATGGTTTGTTATAAACCGGGTACAGTTGATGTTCTTAAAGAAGAAGCAATAACTCATGCAGTTTGATGACTTAATTAATAGTATGACGCCAGAGGTCTATGAGCGCTTGGTGCAATCGGTAGAAACAGGCAAGTGGCCGGACGGAAATAGACTGACCGAAGAACAACGCGAAAACTCGCTGCAGTTAGTGATGGCTTATCAAGCAAAGTTTGCTAATTCTGACGAGGCCTACACGGTTGGACCGGATGGAAATATTATTTCTAAGTCTAAACGTGAATTAAAAGACCAGTTTCGTACTGGCAACGACACGGCTTCTATAGCCCGATTTAAGCTCGATAATTAAGTTGAACAAATGATGAAAGCGCAGTTGTATTCCGACCTTTTACGCCAGGCTCAAGCTATTACAGAGGGTGAGTCTAATCTCATTGCGAACCTTTCTAATATTTCCGCTCTTTTGTATGACGCAATTGACGACATTAATTGGCTTGGCTTTTATCTGGCTGAATCAAGCGAAGAACTTGTTTTAGGTCCATTCCAGGGCAAAGTAGCTTGTGTGCGAATTCCCTTTGGAAAAGGCGTTTGCGGTGTCGGTGCTAAAACCCAGCAGACACAGTGCGTTAAAAATGTTCATGAATTCGAAGGGCACATTGCGTGTGATTCAGCGTCTAACAGTGAAATTGTTGCGCCTATTGTTGTTAATGGAAAAACAGTGGCGGTGCTCGATATAGACAGCCCGTCTATTGGTCGCTTCGATAATGAGGACGCTGCAGGCTTTCAAAAAATAGCTGACTTTTGTAGCAACCTGAACTGGCAGAAGTAATCTTTATGTTTGACGAGTTTGATATTCACAGCTATTTGGTAACGCGCGAAGACGCCGTGTTTTTTGATGACGACGCAGAAGAAGCGGCAGATCAAATCAATGAAATGCTGCATCACATTAATGCGCTGCGCACAGATGACGATAACACAGAACAATTAGAAGAGATGGTTCGTCGTACGTTGTATGACTGGATAGAAGAACCCGCTCTTTTGGAATTATCATTTGATGAAATGGACGAATACGTTCAAAACCTAATGGACGACGTTCGAGAACAGGAAGAAGAACAGAATGACTGAACCGGAAAAACTGACGAAGAGCAAAGACGTTATTGCCTACCTTGCAGAACAGTTCCCTAACTGCTTTTCGTTAAAAGGTGATGCCAAGCCACTAAAAATAGGCATTTTTGAAGACTTAGCAAAACGTTTAGAAGACGATGAAAAAGTCAGTAAAACCCGTTTGAGAACGGCACTTCGTCATTACACCAATAGCTGGCGTTACCTTTACAGCATAAAAGCCGGGGAGGCTCGTGTTGATCTTGATGGTAACGAAGCTGATAAAGTGACTGAAGAGCATCAGGAACATGCACAAGAGTCATTAAAAGAGTCAAAAGCAAAAGCTGCTCAGAAAGCAAAAGAAAAAAATGCCGCTAAGCCAAAAGCGCCGGTGAAAAAGAAAATTACTGAATCGGCGAAACCCAGTAAGCCGAAAGCGGCCAAGAAAAAGCCCAAACCTGAGTTAAAACTGGAAGAAGTGGAACTTAGCAAGCTGTCTGTAGGTCAACAGGTACAGGTGAAGGCTGGAAACCAGCCTATGACGGGAACCATTACTGAGCTGGATAAGAACGACGTTCAAGTTCAACTGGCCAATGGTCTCAGCATGAAAGTAAAAGCGGATAAGATATTTTTGCGCGCTTAGGAGCATTGAATGAAACACTTGGCTGTAAGAAGTTATTTATTAGCGTTAGCTGTTGCCGTACCAACGGCTTACGCAATACCTCCCAAACACAGTGTCGATGAGTTGCCGGAATTAGAGCAAGAGTCTCAACACGATACAGCCAGTGAACGAATTACTTCCTACTTTACTCGTTATCACTATAGCGGTATGACGCTTGATAACGAGTTGTCTGAGCAAATATACGACCGTTATTTCGAAATGCTCGACTACAGCAAAATGTTTTTGCTGAAAGAGGATGTAGAAAGTGCGTCTGAATACCAACACTTATTCGATGACATGCTGAAAAGCGGTGAGCTCGATGTCGCCTACGATATTTATCAAAACAGCTTAGAACGCCGTTTTGACCGATATACTTATGCGCTTTCTTTGCTGGACGACGAAAAGCCAATGGACTTTTCAGTTGAGGGCGATAAGTATTATTACGATCGCGAAGATGCGGAGTGGGCAACAACCGAAAAAGAACTTAATGATCTCTGGCAAAGCCGCGTTAAGTACGATGCGCTTAATTTAAAACTAGCGGGTAAAGAGTGGCCTGAAATTGTTGAAACTTTGGGTAAACGCTACAACAGTGCTCTTAATCGTTTAACCAAGTCTAAGAGCGAAGATGTATTTCAGACATTAATGAATGCGTTTGCGCGCTCGGTTGAACCGCACACGAGCTATTTGTCGCCATCAAACTCTGAGCGTTTCAAACAAAACATGAACCTCGAGCTTGAGGGAATTGGCGCCGTTTTACAGTCGGAATATGACTACACCGTTATTCGTAGCTTGGTGCCAGGCGGTCCGGCGGACAAAACAGGTAAGCTGTCACCGGAAGACAAAATTATTGCTGTTGGACAGGGCGAAGGTGAGGACAAGGAAGAGTTTGTCGATATTATCGGCATGCGCTTAGACGATGTGGTTGAACTAATCAAAGGGCCTAAAGGCACGACTGTACGTTTGCAGGTGTTGAAAGCCAGCCAAGGCGCGGGCGGAACGCCTAACGTTGTCAAGGTCACTCGTGACAAAGTTAAACTGGAAGACCGTGCTGCAAAAGCGGAAGTGAAAACCATCGAAGAGGGTATTTACGAAGGCCAGAAGATGGGCGTCATTGAAATACCCGGCTTCTATAACAACCTGACAGCCGATGTTAAAAAGCTGATAAATGACATGCAGTCAGAAGACGTAGAAGGCTTGATTATTGACTTACGCGGTAACGGCGGCGGCGCTTTAACAGAAGCCATTGGTTTGACGGGGCTATTTATTGATAAAGGGCCGGTCGTTCAGGTCAGTGACGGGCGCGGACGCGTTGATGTTAGCGAAGACAAAGACGGTAAAGTGTTCTATTCAGGCCCCTTATTTGTCATGGTTGACCGTTACAGTGCCTCGGCTTCTGAGATATTCGCAGCCGCAATGCAAGACTACGAACGGGCGCTTATATTGGGCGAAAATACCTTCGGTAAAGGAACGGTTCAGCAACATCGTGGACTGGCACGTCGTTTTGACTTTTTTGATGAGCCGCTAGGCAGTGTTCAGTACACTATTGCAAAGTTTTATCGTATAGATGGCGGTAGTACGCAACTCAAAGGGGTTCAACCTGATATCGTATTTCCATCTTTTGTAGAAGCATCGGAGTGGGGCGAAAGCAAAGAAGATAACGCGCTACCCTGGGATAAAATTAAAAAGACCGACTTTAAACCGGTTAATAGAGTTGGCGACTCAGAAATTGAGCTACTTCAAACTCGCTTAAACAAGCGTATTGAAAGCGAGCCTGAGTTTAAGTTTATCTTCGAAGACATTGAGCGTTACCGTTTAGAAAAAGATAAAACCTGGGTAAGCCTGGAAGCTGAAGAACGTAAGAACAAAGAAGATGAACAAAAAAACCGCCAGCTTGAGCGAGTTAATGCTCGTCTAAAAAGAGCTGGTAAAGAACCAGTGGAAAGCATTGATGATGCTCCGGAAGAAATGACAGAAGTTGATCCTTACCTTGAGCAAGCGTTGCTTGTTGCAATGGACTTTATTCATGGTGAGGAGCTTGCAGCGAATAATTAGTCGCTAACGCATGATTTAAATACCGCCTTGATTGGCGGTATTTTTTTAACACAGCCGACAACAACATAGGCGGTTGTGATATAACTCAATAAAATAACAACAATAACTAAAAAACAATGACAAACAATCAGACAATCTCAAGCCGCTGGTCAAGCCGGCTCAGTTTCATTCTCGCATCTTCCGCTGCCGCTGTTGGTTTGGGTAACATTTGGAAGTTTCCGTATGTCATGGGAGAAAATGGCGGCGGTGCTTTCGTTCTTATTTACCTGCTATGTATTCTGGGAATTGGCATCCCTATCATGATTGCCGAGGTCATTATTGGTCGTCGAGGTCGGCATTCACCAGGGTATGCGGCAAAGTCGGTTGCGCAGGAATCAGGAAAAAGCTCTTTCTGGCAAAGCGCTGGCTGGCTAGGTATGCTGACGGGTTATTTAGTGCTGAGTTTTTATGCCGTTATCGCGGGCTGGGCGTTAGCTTATGTATTTAAAGCCGGACAAGGGTTATTTGAAGGTGCTTCAGCAGAACAGGTGGGTAGTGTTTTCACCGGGCTATTGTCGTCACCGGGCGAATTGATGTTATGGCACAGCCTTATTATTATCGCGACAGTTTTAGTGGTTGGCAACGGCGTAAAAAATGGTTTGGAGCGCTCTGTCCGCTTGCTATTACCAGCCATGATTTTGCTGCTTGTCGGCATCGCCATATACGTCGGCAATATTGGTGACTTTTCTGCAGCAATAACCTTTATGTTCGAACCCGACTTTAGCAAGCTCTCGGTAAACGGTGTGATGATTGCCTTGGGACATTCGTTCTTCACATTAGGCTTAGCGTCGGGTGTGGTCATTATGTACGGGGCTTACTTGCCCCGTGAAACATCGATAGTACAAACCAGCCTCTGGATAGCCGTTATTGATACCATTGTTGCGTTGCTGGCCGGCTTAGCAATATTTCCTTTGGTCTTTGGCTTTGGGCTGCCCCCGAGTGAGGGGCCTGGTCTTATTTTCACCACGTTACCTTTGGCATTTGCGGAAATGCCTGCTGGCACACTGCTTGGTACCGTATTTTTCATTATGCTTGTTATAGCGGCTTTTACATCGGCTATCGCAATGATTGAGTCTTCTGTTGCTTTTGTAGCAGAGAAGTTCTCTTTAAAGCGCTGGCCAGCGACGCTTGTTTCCGGTTTTGTGCTTTGGTTATTAGGGCAGCTAACCATTCACTCATTTGCAGGGAGCGAATGGGCTCAACTTAGCGGTGAGTGGCTGGGTAAACCCATTAACTCAATTTTTGATATTATTGACCTTTTGACGTCCAGTATCTTACTGCCATTAGGCGGGTTGTTACTGGCTATTTTGGCTGGTTGGGTGATGAAAAGAGAGCTCAGCGAAAATGAATTAGACAGCCACAAACCGGTTTTTGACATTTGGTTGTTGTGCGTTAAATACATTGCGCCCGTAGCCATTATTATTATTTTCTTGCAGTTAATTGGTTTTATAAAACTTTAGGTTAAAAATTAATGAGTCATACAACAAAACAACCAAGTTTATTCCAGGCGTTAGTTCCACTAATGGCGCTGATTGTCATGCTGGCTTCGTCCGTTTATTTATTCGGCGAGGACTCGTCTTATGGGCCTAACCAAATTGCGTTATTAGTTGCATC
Source organism: Idiomarina sp. 29L (assembly GCF_004123135.1). NCBI lineage: Bacteria > Pseudomonadati > Pseudomonadota > Gammaproteobacteria > Alteromonadales > Idiomarinaceae > Idiomarina > Idiomarina sp. 29L. The sequence goes on from NZ_SDJS01000001.1 coordinate 546,813, forward strand.
CGGCATTGCCGTTATCATTGGTTTTCGCAATGGTTTTAGTTGGTCGCAAATAGAAGAGGGTATTACTGAAGGTATTTCAGTTGCGCTAGGCGCTATGCTAATCATTCTTGCGGTTGGCTCATTAATTGGAACCTGGTTGTTATCGGGTACCGTACCAACGCTTATCTATTTTGGTCTGGAGCTCTTAAATCCCGGTCTGTTTTATGCCGCGAGTTGTATTATTTGCGGTATTGTCGCGCTTTCAATTGGTAGCTCATGGACAACGGCTGCGACCATCGGTGTGGCATTAATGGGGGTTGCTTCCGGTATGGGACTTGAACCTGCTATTGCCGCAGGTGCGATAGTTTCAGGGGCGTATTTTGGTGATAAAATGTCACCGCTCTCCGATACTACGAACCTGGCTCCTGCAGTTGCAGGCACAGAGCTGTTTGCTCATATTCGTTACATGGGATACACCGCAGGCCCAGCGTTTGTAATATCCGTTATCATTTTCCTCATTCTCGGTCTAAACGCAGATACTAACGTTAGCCTTCAGCGATTAGAACAAATGCAAACCCAACTTCAGGCAACCTTTAACATTGGCTGGGAAATGTTGGTACCACTTGCCATACTTTTATACTTAGCAGCAACCCGTAAACCGGCATTACCTACCGTATTCTTTGGTGCATTATTAGGTGGTGCCTGGGCGCTTATTTTCCAGCCTGAGATGGTGACGCAAATTGCTGGTGAAGAAGGTTGGGTAGCTTCTCTGAAGGTAGTTTGGCTTGCGTTGTCCGATGGCACGATCGTTAGTACAGGCAGTGCTAATCTGGACTCTTTGCTAAGTGGCGGTGGTATGGTGTCCATGCTCAATACTGTTTGGCTCATTCTTAGCGCAATGACGTTCGGCGCTATTATGGAAAAAATAGGGCTGCTTGAGCGCTTTATTCGGGGCATGCTAAAAGCCAGCAAGTCGGTTGGTTCATTGATTACCGGTACGTTATTTACTTGCTTTGGCGCCAACGTCTTAACCGCTGACCAATATATGGCTATTGTCTTGCCTGGTCGTATGTTCAGAGAAGAGTACGAGCGCCGAAATCTTGATCCACGCGTACTGTCTCGTACGCTGGAGGACAGTGGTACTATTACGTCAGCGCTAATTCCGTGGAATACCTGTGGTGCTTATATGTTCTCGGTACTTGCGGTTAGCCCATTCGAATATGGTATCTTTGCGTTCTTCAACTATTTAACACCGCTAATTGCGGTAGTGTTTGCCTATACCGGCTGGACTATTCTCTATAAAAAGCCAGAGCCAGAAGAAGCAACGGCTTAATCAGTACTGAAAGGAAGTTATGACACAGTTACCGAAAGCGAAGTATAGAAAAGATTATCAACAACCCGAATTCACTATTTCAACGGTTGATTTGACCTTTGAGTTACACCCTGAAAATACTCAGGTCACTAATGTCATGAAGGTTGAGCGCCAGGGCAACCACAGTAAGCCGTTGGTGCTTGATGGCGAAGACATAACGCTGAATAGCGTCAAAGTGAATAATGAGGTTATTCCAGCCGAAAAGTGGAAGATTGATAACAACCAGTTGATACTCGATATCGCACTCGATAGCTTTGAGTTAACCATTGAAAATACAGTAAACCCAAGCGCTAATGAAGCGCTTGAAGGCTTGTATTTAGCTGAGGGTACTTACTGTACTCAGTGCGAAGCCGAAGGGTTTCGCCGCATCAGTTACTTCATGGACCGTCCTGACGTCTTGGCAACATACCGCACAACTGTCATAGCCGATAAAGACGGGTACCCGTATTTGCTCTCAAATGGTAATCGTGTTGAATATCAGGAACTGGACAATGGTAAACATTTAGCCGTCTGGGAAGACCCCCACCCAAAACCCAGCTATTTATTTGCCTTGGTCGCAGGGAACTTCGATTTGCTGGAAGACCAATTCACAACCAAAGACGGCAGAAACGTTGAGCTTCAGCTCTTTGTTGATAAGGGAAATCTACATCGAGCACCACACGCCATGGAATCGCTTAAAAATGCCATGAAGTGGGACGAAGAGCGCTTTAACTTAGTGTATGACCTCGACATTTATATGGTTGTTGCTGTCGATTTCTTTAATATGGGTGCGATGGAAAACAAAGGCTTAAACGTCTTTAACGCCAAATATGTATTAGCAAATCCGGAAACAGCGACAGACCAGGACTTTTTGAACATTGAATCGGTTATCGGTCATGAATATTTTCATAACTGGACGGGTAACCGGGTGACTTGCCGTGATTGGTTTCAGTTATCGCTGAAAGAAGGTTTAACTGTTTTTCGTGACCAAGAGTTCAGTTCGGATTTAGGCTCTCGCGCAGTCAATCGCATTAACGATGTGAAGATCATTAGAAGCCATCAGTTTGCAGAAGACGCGAGTCCAATGGCGCATCCTATTCGCCCGGATAAAGTTGTTCAAATGAACAACTTTTATACTGTCACGGTGTATAACAAGGGCGCAGAAGTCATTCGTATGATTCATACCTTGTTAGGCGAAGAGGGTTTTCAAAAGGGCATGGCGCTGTACTTTGAGCGCTTTGACGGCCAAGCCGTTACTTGTGAAGACTTTGTTGCCGCCATGGAAGACGCTAACGACGCAGACTTCGGTCGCTTTCGCAACTGGTATTCACAAGCGGGCACTCCAACCGTTGCCGTAGAGCAAGCGTACGACTCAGCAACAAAAAAACTGACCTTAACCTTGCGTCAGGACACGCCGGCAACCCCTGGACAAAAAGAAAAAGCACCTTTTCATATTCCGATTAAATGGTCGGCATACACGTTACAAGGCCAGCCATTGGAGTTGTCCGACGAACACTTAATTCACCTTAAAGACAATGAGCTCACACTGAAGTTTGAAGGTGTTTCAGAGCAACCCGTTTTGTCGTTATTCGAGAATTTCTCAGCCCCTGTGAAAGTAAAACGTGATATCAGTGACGATGAGTTACGAGTATTAATGGCACATAGTCAAGATGAGTTTAGCCGCTGGGACGCAGCGCAAACTTTGTTTGCTCGGATAGTAGAGCAGGCGATATCAAATGACGCGGAGGTTGAGTTAGACGATCAAACGGAGACGTCTTGTCGTAACTTACTGCTCGGTGACAGTGATCCGGCGTTGATATCGTTAGCTTTAACGTTGCCAAGCCCTGCAACTATTGGTGAAAACTTTGAGGTCATTCCAGTTGAGAACATCAACAGAAGCTTAGATAGTCTTAAGCAAAAACTGGCGAGTGCATTAAAAGAGGACTTTATTCGCGTCTATAAACGCAGTACAACCCGTCATCCTTATGAGTTATCGGCTCAAGATATTGCTGCACGACAACTCAAGAAAGTCTGTTTGAGTTATCTCGCATTAACTGATGGTAATAATGACCTAATTGAGCATGAATTTAATCAGGCCGATAACCTGACTGATCAGCTAGCGGCGCTACAAGCTGTGGTTTGGTCCAATCATTCGTTGTCGAAAACGTTCCTGGACGCTTTTGATAAACAGTGGAGGGGGGAAAAGTTGGTGATGGACAAGTGGTTCAGTACTCAGGCGGTTTCTAATAGCGAAACTACTGTCGAGCGGGTTACTGAGCTCATGTCTCATCCGGACTTCAGCATTAAGAATCCAAACCGAGTTTATTCGTTGCTGGCGGCTTTCTCACAGAATCAGGCTCAGTTCCATCGGGCGGATGGTAAGGGCTATCAGTTGGTTGCAGAACAAATTAAAGTATTGAATGACTTTAACCCTCAGGTAGCATCACGGCTATTATCTGCGTTTGTTAGCTGGCGTCGCTATGACGAAAAACGTCAAGAGCTAATGAAAGCCGAGTTGAAAGGCATTCAGTCTTTACCGAACTTAGCCAGCGACTTGTTTGAAAAAGTCGAAAGTTGTCTAACTGAATAATTATTTAAGGCAGGCAAGTAACGTGATCATCGAGTATGTCTTTAGTTTGTCAATGAGCTATCAGGAATACTGTGATGTTTACTACAATAAAGGGTTTCAGCAAGTCGTTGTAACCACTGATAATGGCACGCGGGTCGCTATTCCCGCGGGCCGCTTTATAAAGTTTATTGATAGCCAAGGCATAAGAGGTCGCTTTCGCTTACAAGTCGATGAAAATCAAAAATTTGTTGATTTAAGTCGCATTTAAAGACTTCCATTCAGTTAAATAACATAGTTATTTCTCAATCCCCGAAATATCTGGTCTAAACACTGGTTTTTAATGCGAAATAGCGTTGAAAGCCTATGATAAATGTCCGACAATAACATCAATCATAGATTCATTGGCCGCGGGCCGCATTTGGCTTGCCTGCGACGTTTCACCAACAACCTCAAGGACTCTGTAATTATGTCGTTGGTCGATAGTCAATCTCCGGTTTTACTGGAAAAAGTCGTTGAATTGATAAATAAGAAAGTTCCAGCTCCTCAGGCGCATTTAGTTGCAGATTTTGCCAAACGGTTATACCGAAACATAGCGAGTGATGATTTAACCAATCGTCACGACAGCGATATGTACGGTGCTGTCTTAGGGCTTTGGCATAGTTTTAACGAATATACTCCGGGCGATAAAGCACTCATAAAAGTTTATAACCCAGATGTGCCAACTGATGGTTGGGAATCGCCGCATACTATCGTCGAAATTATCCAAAGCGATATGCCGTTTATGGTCGACTCAGTTCGCATGGCGTTATCGCGTCTGGGCATTACATCACACTTGCTGTTGCATATGCCGATTAGCCATAAGCGCGACAAGAGCCATCAAGTTACAGAGTTACAAAAGCCGGGCACACGTAGCAACGATAACTACGTGGATACCGTATTTTTAATCGAAATTGACCGTCAAACCAGCAAAGAGGAAATTAAAACACTGAAAAAAGAGCTGGTTTCTGTCATGGAAGAAATTAGCCTTGCGGTGGAAGATTGGAAGCTCATGCGTGAGCGTTTACAGGATGTCGCTAAAGAGCTCGATAACGATTTCTACCCAGGTGACAAAGTCTACAAAAACGAAGCGAAAAAGTTTTTAAAGTGGCTAGCCGACGACAACTTCACATTAACTGGTTACCGTAAATACGAGCTCAGCCCTGTAAAAGGTGACTATGAGCTAAAACAAATTAAAGATTCCAGTCTTGGCTTAATGAAGAACTCGGTCAGCGATAAAGGCCGTCTGGTCTCATCGCTGCCGGAAGATGCCCGTGAAATCATCCAGAATGATCGATTGTTGCTGCTGACGAAGACGAATTCTAAATCAAGAGTTCACCGCCCAGCGTATTCTGACTATATTGGCATTAAACGTTTCAATGAAAAGGGCGAGGTTATTGGCGAGCACCGTTTTATCGGGCTTTACTCTGCCAGCTTCTACAATAACAGTACCTCCGATATTCCCCTGGTCAGTGAAAAAATCTCTCGCGTGTTGGAAATGTCAGGTTTTGCGCCACAGTCTCATGCGGCTAAAGCGTTACTGAATATTTTGGAAACCTATCCACGTGACGAGATAGTACAGGCTGAGGAAGATGACTTATTAGAGGTCGGACTTGGTGTGCTGCAAATGCAAGAGCGTGATATGACGCGGGTGTTCTTGCGTCGCGATATCTTTGGTCGTTTTATGTCGTGCATGGTGTACGTACCTAAAGAACGCTATAACACTTTACTGCGTGAACGTACGCAAAGCATTTTAGCAAGAACGTTCAAAACGGAATACGATGTTGATTTTACAACGTATTTTTCCGAGTCATCGCTGGCAAGAACCCACTATACGGTTCGCTTAAGCGATAGTCATCAGATGATTAACGTGAAAGATTTGGAGCAAAACTTGATTGAAGCAGCACGCACCTGGGAAGATAACTTCGAAAGAATTCTGCAGTCAACGTATGGTGAAGCTCAGGCGACACGACTCAATAAGCGTTATTCTTCCGCGTTCCCACGCGCCTACAAAGAAGATGTTCTGCCATCGGTGGCCATTTCAGATATTAAGCAGCTTGAGTCGCTAGACGACGATCACAAGCTGGGTATGGTGCTGTACCGGGCTCAGGAAGAAAAAGATGACAGCAAACATCTGCATTTAAAGCTATTCCATAAAGACGAACCGATTCATCTATCTGACGTGCTGCCAATGCTTGAGAACTTTGGCTTGCGTGTCATTGGCGAAAGCCCGTATCAAATAAAAGCAGCTGACGGCAATGTATTTTGGGTGCTGGATTTCCAAATGCTTCATACGGCTGGTTCACTTGATTTAGAAGAAAGTCGCGAAACCTTCCAGAATGCTTTTGCCAAAGTATGGGACGGGCAGCTTGAAGACGACGGCTTCAACCGTTTAGTGCTAGGGGCCGGGATGAATGGCCGCCAAGCGACCATTTTACGTATGCTGGCTAAGTACATGCGTCAAATTGGTACCACTTTCAGCCAAAGCTACATTGAAAGTACATTCAGCAAATACCCGTTACTGGCTAAATTGGTTGTAAAAATGTTCTACACCAAGTTTGAGCCAGGCACAAAAGACGTTGATAAAAAGCTTGAGGCGTTGCACACGCGTATTAATACCGAGCTGGATAACGTTGCTAACTTAGATGATGACCGTATTATTCGTCGTTACGTCGAGTTAATTGACGCGGCGCTTAGAACAAACTTTTTCCAAAGTGATGAAGGTGGCAAAGACAAACCTTATATCTCACTGAAGTTTTTACCGGAAATGGTACCGGAAATGCCGTTACCATTACCGAAGTTTGAAATTTTTGTTTACTCACCGCGTGTTGAAGGTGTTCACTTACGTGGAGGTAAGGTAGCCCGTGGTGGTCTGCGTTGGTCCGACAGACGTGAAGACTTCCGTACTGAAATTTTAGGCTTGGTCAAAGCCCAGCAAGTGAAGAACACCGTTATAGTTCCGGTCGGAGCAAAGGGTGGCTTTATTTGTAAGGCGCTACCGGAAGACCGTGAAGGCTTCATGGCAGAAGGCCAGGCGTGCTACAAAACTTTCATTCGCGCATTGCTGGATATTACTGACAACATTGTTGAAGGCGAAATTATTCCGCCTAAAGATGTTGTGCGTCATGACGAAGACGATCCGTATTTAGTTGTTGCAGCCGATAAAGGCACCGCGACATTCTCTGATATCGCTAACGGCATTTCTGCTGAGTATAATTTCTGGCTGGGTGATGCGTTTGCCTCTGGTGGCTCAGTCGGTTATGACCACAAGAAGATGGGGATTACCGCACGTGGTGCCTGGGAATCAGTTAAACGTCATTTCCGTGAAATGGGCATTGATTGCCAAGCTACTGATTTTACCTGTGTTGCTGTCGGCGATATGGGTGGTGATGTATTTGGTAACGGTATGCTGTTGTCGAAGCACACACGCTTGCAAGCAGCGTTTAACCATATGCATATTTTCATTGACCCTGAACCAGATGCAGCCAGCTCCTGGAAAGAGCGAGACCGCCTTTTCAAAATGCCACGCTCAAGCTGGGATGATTACAACAGAGAGTTAATTTCAAAAGGCGGCGGAGTTTTCTCGCGGAGCGCGAAAGCCATCGAGCTGACACCTGAAATTAAAAAGATGATTGGCACCAACAAGAAGTCCATGACACCGAACGAGCTGATCAAAGCTTGCTTGACCATGGAGGTCGATCTTATTTGGAACGGCGGCATTGGCACTTATGTTAAAGGTAAAGCGGAAACCGACACTGACGTCGGCGACCGCGCAAATGACGCGTTACGTGTTAACGGCCGCGAACTCAAAGCAAAAGTTGTGGGTGAGGGCGGTAACCTTGGCTTCACCCAACTTGGTCGTATTGAATTTGCGCAGAAAGGTGGACGCATTAATACCGACTTTGTCGATAACGTCGGTGGCGTCGACTGCTCGGATAACGAAGTTAACATTAAGATTTTGCTGAACGGTTTGGTCAACAGTGGCGATCTAACACAGAAGCAGCGTGACAAGTTACTGTATGACATGACTGAAGAAGTCGCTGAGATTGTTCTGGATGACTGTAATCGTCAAACGCAGTCGTTATCGGTCACAGCGCTGCGTGGCGCTGATCAAGTTAAAGAGTTGCAACGCTTTATCCATCAGTTGGAACGTGATGGCGCACTTAACCGCCAACTAGAGTTCTTACCGGATGATGATGAACTTGCAGAACGTCAGGCGTCGAACCAGGGCTTAACTCGTCCAGAGCTTTCAGTATTGACCGCTTACGGTAAAATGGTACTGAAAGAGCAGTTGATCACTGACGAGATCACTGAAGATCCTTACCACGCGCGTGAGCTGTTTGATTCGTTCCCGGAACCACTGCGTGAGCGCTTCGCTGAAGCAATGACATCGCACCCGCTGAAAGGGCAAATCATTGCAACTAAGCTGGCCAACAACATTGTTAATGACATGGGGCCAAACTTTGTATTCCGTAAGCAAGAAGCAACAGGTGCCAGTGTTGCGGAAGTTGCGTCTGCTTATGTTGTTGCTCGTGAATGTTTTAAAGTTGAAGAGCTAACCGACAAAATTGAAGCGCTTAACAACAAAGTCCCAGCGGAAGTTCAGAACGATGTTCTATTCCAGCTACGCCGCATGGTACGCCGCGCAACGCGTTGGTTCTTGCGCCATCGTAACCCAACGTTAAACGGCATCCAGGAACATTTAGATTTCTACATGGGCGCGTTTGATGACCTTCGCAAAAACTGTCTGAAGTACATGATTGAAGACGAAGCGAAAGTTATTGAAGAGACCATTGAGAAATACAAAGAGCATGGCTTCCCGGCTGAACTCGCTAAGCACGTAGCTAGCTTGAGTACGATATTCTCTGCAATGGACTTAGCTGAGGTGGCAAATGATAGTGGGCAAAACCTGAAGACGGTTGGAACGCTGTATTTCCGCTTAGGCGCAGAACTGAACTTGCACTGGTTCTTAACGCAAATTAATAACCAGCCTGTTGCTAATCACTGGCAAGCATTGGCGCGTGCCGCTTTCCGTGAAGAGCTGGATTGGCAGCAACGCTCGCTAACGCAGGTCGTACTAAAAGCAACGTCTGATGCGAAAGATCCAGAGAATATGATAAGCGAATGGGTCGAGAAGAACGAAACCTTGCTGTACCGTTGGCAGCAAATGCTTTCAGACTTCAAAACCACTAAGAGTCACGAATTTGCTAAGTTCTCAGTCGCATTACGTGAATTAATGTTGCTTAGCCATAACTGCGCACCGAAAGTGTCCAGCTGATGTACGGAGTCATTCGTTCATGGCTGTTTCGCCAAGATGCCGAGCGCACGCATGAGTTTGCGCTCGGTGTTTTAAAACGCTGGTATAACACGCCTTTATCATTATTTTGGAAACAAAGTGTTCCAGAGAAGCCCAGCGAGGTAATGGGTATTCGCTTTCCCAACCCAGTTGGTTTAGCTGCCGGGTTGGACAAAAATGGCGAATGCATTGACGCTTTCGGCCAAATGGGGTTTGGCTTTATTGAAATAGGGACTATCACGCCGGTGGCACAGCCGGGTAATGACAAGCCACGCTTATTCCGATTAGTAGATGACGAAGCAATTATTAATCGAATGGGTTTCAATAACGAAGGCGTCGATAAGCTGTTAGAGAATGTAAAAGCGACGTCTTATAAAGGCGTGCTTGGTATAAACATCGGGAAAAACAAAGTCACTCCTGAAGAAGAGGCCATTAACGATTATCTCATTTGTCTCGAGAAAGTTTATCCATACGCTGATTATGTCACCATTAATATTTCATCGCCGAACACGCCTGGGTTACGAAACTTACAACATGGCAGTGCGTTGGATGACTTGCTGACGACATTGAAAAACTCTCAGTCAGAGCTGCATAAAAAGCACGGTTGTTATGTGCCATTGGTGGTAAAAATCGCGCCTGACTTAACAGGCGAAGAGATTTCAGTAATGGCAAAGTCGCTGCTTAATGCCAATATTGATGGTGTGATCGCCACGAACACCACACTGTCCCGTGATCATTTAACCGACTCACAAGCGTCTGAAGCCGGTGGCCTTAGTGGGCGTCCGTTGCAAGATAAGAGTTCCGATGTTATTCGACAACTGCACAGTGAGTTACAGGGTAAAATGCCCATTATTGGGGTAGGGGGTATCAATAGTGCCGCTGCTGCTAAAGAGAAATTAGCTGCCGGAGCAAGTTTAGTTCAGGTGTATACTGGGTTTATCTATCACGGCCCCAAACTTATTAAAGACATTGTTAACGGCTTGTAATAGATACTTGAGTCTAGTATCTTTAGCCGTATATCATTAGTCGCATTCGAATCATTTCGCTCATACAAGAAGAATAAAAGGGCAACAGCGTGGAATCACAACCGCATTGGTTATGGCTATACAATCAAGAGTCTGGTGAGCTTTTTGTGAAGCTTTCGGAAGACGATTCTCGTCAGATTGCTTATAAAGCCAGTCAGTTGGTCAATATCCATTTTGAAAATTCAGAATTAGATATTGAAGATGCGAGTGTGTTCCAATCAACTACCGAGTTATTAGAAGCTTATCCTAGCGACAAACTCCCATGTGCTATTGATAATGCAGCATTGCATGCAATGGCGTGGAATCGCTTTGGTCGCCCTCAAATGCCGCAAAGTTGGCACTTTCAGAAGTCAGACATAAGCGAATGGCCAGCCGAACGGCGTTTGTGCGAACTCAATTCCGGGTTCGACCAGGGGGTGTTTATGATAATAGACGCGGATGATGAGTTTGCGTCCTGTGTCTTACTTGACGAATCAATGCAACTGTCTGCGATTAAAACCATGCGGCAGTTCCAAGTCATAAAGGTCACTTTAAATCGCTTATTGCCTGCCACTATTGACTTAGCAATGTCATCACAGTCCTCTTGGGGACAACGCTTAGCATAAGCGTTATTGCTTTAAACTTCAGAGATTCTTTTTGGAAGTATGTCCGGAAAATTATTTAGGGAAATTATCTTAGAAAGGAAATTGGTTGCGGGGGCAGGATTTGAACCTACGACCTTCGGGTTATGAGCCCGACGAGCTACCAGACTGCTCCACCCCGCGTCCGATGAGGCGAATACTATACCTGTCCCCCCCTTAGCGCAAGCCTTATTTTACTTAACCGCCTACTATTCAGCCAAATCCGGCTTAAGTGATTATTAATTAGTCATTTAAGGTTATTTCCCGGGTTATTAAAGACAGCCAAGTGGCTCTCCGTTATAATTGCGGTTTACTGAATGAACAAGTCGGAATTTATGCATCGTTTTTTTATCGCCTGTGCCAAAGGGCTCGAAGAGCTACTTCATGAAGAATTGCAGGCTTACGAATTACCTTATTTAAAACAAACAGTTGCGGGCTGCTATATTGATGCTTCTTTAGAGCAGGCCTACCGCATTGTGATGTGGTCGCGATTAGCCAGCCGTATGTTGCTGCAGTTAGGCGAGCACGAACCCAGCAGCCTGGACGATATAAAACTGACATTGACTCAGTTTAACTGGCAGCGAGTTTTTAGTAATAACGATACTTTTATTATCGACTTCTCCGGTAGTAATGACGATATTCGTCACACCCAGTTTGGCGCACAGCTGGTTAAGGATTGCATTGTTGATCACTTTCGCAATAAGGGGCTTGCACGACCGAATATAGAAAAAGAGCAACCCGATATTCGTATTGCCGTTCGTCTGCACAAAGGAAAGCTCGTATGGTCGTTAGACTTTTCCGGTGACGGCATGCACAAGCGAGGTTATCGAACCGAGCAGGGCGCCGCGCCGTTACGAGAAACGTTGGCCGCAGCAATTCTTATTCGATCGGGTATAAAAACCGAGTTAGAAAAATCCCGACCTGCTATCTTTGATCCTTTTTGTGGCTCAGGCACTTTGCTTATTGAAGCGGCAATGATGGCCTGTGATCATGCGCCGGGTTTAGCTCGGGGGCATTGGGGCTTTTTACGTTGGAAGGAGCATGATACCGCTGCATGGCATAGCGTGCTAGACGAGGCCGAAGAGCGTTTTAAATTAGGAAAAGCTGCTTTCAACGGCATCATTAAAGGGTCTGACAGCAGCGGACGAATGATTTCAATTGCCAGTAGCAACGCCAATCGAGTACTACTTAACGATGTTATTGAATGGGAAGAAGGCGATGCGACCGACTTGGAAGCACCGGCTGAATCCGGTCTACTGGTGACCAACCCGCCTTACGGTGAGCGCCTGGGTGAGGTTGTTGAAACCCTGTTGCTTTACCAGCGTTTTGGCAAAACATTAAAAGAAAACTTCCAAAACTGGCATTTATCGATACTGGCTGGTGACGAACAGTTATTAAAACGCTTACGACTCAGAAGTCATAAGAAATATTCACTGTTAAACGGTGCAATTCCGGTTACTCTAGCGCTTTACGACTTAACAATAGAGCAACCAGACTTTACGGAAAGTAAAAGTAACGATTTATTAAACAGGCTTAAAAAGAATTACTCAAAACTACGCAAGTGGGCAGAAAAAGAAGCGCTGGATTGCTGGCGAGTCTACGACGCTGACATGCCTGAGTACAATGCAGCCATTGATATTTACGGCGATTACTTAGTCGTTCAAGAGTATGCGGCGCCAAAAACTGTTCCTGACGGCGTCGCAAATGATCGTCTGTGGTTCATGCTTGAGACATTAAGCGAAGCCTTACCATTTGATGAAAGCAATATTGTGTTGAAGCGCCGCCAACGTCAGAGCGGTCGCCAACAATATGAGAAACGCTCTCAGGAGAGTAAAATACTGACCGTTCATGAATACGGTGCACGCTTCGAGGTGAACTTGACGGATTACCTCGACACCGGTTTGTTTATGGATCATCGGTTGGTGCGCAAAGAACTTTTAGAAAAATGCAATGAGCTTGACGTCTTAAACCTGTTCGCTTACACCTGTACTGCGTCAGTTCAAGCCGCAAGAAGCGGGGCTAAGCGAGTAGTATCTGTTGACATGTCAAATACTTACCTTAAGTGGGGCGAACGTAATTTTGAGCTGAATAACTTGCGTGGTGATTACGACTTTGTTCAAGCCGACTGCTTTAGCTGGATGCGAGAGCAACGTGGTAAACAAGCTTTTGATGTGATCTTTCTGGATCCGCCGACCTTCAGTAACTCCAAACGAATGAGCGGCACTCTGGATATACAACGTGACCACGTAGGCCTTATAAAAACCGCGGCAAACTTGCTGCATGACGATGGCGTTATTTTGTTTTCCAACAACCGTAAGAAATTCAAAATTGACGTTGAAGGTCTGGAGAAAGCCGGTTTTGAAGTCAATGACCAGACGCAGGCGTCTATACCTGAAGACTTTAAACGTCATAAAGGCATACATCATTATTTTATTATTTCACGAGCGCACTAATGTCGGCGATTTACCTACTTACTAAGCCTAACTGCCCGTTATGCACACAAGCATTGCAAATGCTACATCAGTTGGTGCTAGAGGAGCCTGTAGAGCTCGGTGTCGTTGATATTTCTGAGCAAGACGACTTACAGGAAGAGTATGGTTGGCTTGTGCCGGTATTCGTAAAAGCCAGCGATGATAGTGAGCTTCGTTGGCCGTTCGATGAAAAGCAATTATTGGAGTTTATTGAGCAATGAGTTTATTGCGAGTTCAGGATGCTCATTTAGCCTTTGGTGCGGATGCTATTCTAGATGGCGTCGACTTTACGGTAGAAGCGGGTGAGCGTATTTGCTTGGTTGGTCGTAATGGCGCCGGAAAGTCGACGTTATTAAAGGCCATTGATGGTGAAATCTTACTGGATTCGGGAAGTGTGCAAACAATAGGCGACACGAAAGTCGCCCGCTTACCGCAGGACCCCCCAGCCCAATCGACACAAACTATTTATGATTATGTTGCTGAGGGATTAGCCGACACCGGAAGACTCCTGTCAGAATACCATAGACTCTCAGAGCAACTGGCAGACGGAAGTAGCAATGATAAAACACTGCAGGACTTAGAGCGTGTTCAAACTGCGCTGGATGCTTGTAATGGGTGGCAAATGGCCACGCGTATAGAGCAAACTTTAACGCGTTTACAACTGCCCGCTGATGACACTATGGCATCCTTGTCCGGTGGTTGGTTACGACGTATTGCGTTGGCACGTGCGCTTGTGGTTGATCCCGATTTATTATTACTGGATGAGCCAACCAACCACTTAGATATTGATATGGTTCGTTGGCTTGAAGAGCAAATCGTCGCTTTTAAAGGTGCTGTGCTGTTTATCAGTCATGACCGTGCTTTTATAAGACGCCTGGCGACTCGAATCATTGACTTAGATCGGGGTTTATTGACGAGTTACTCCGGTAATTACGACAATTACCTAGTTAAGAAAAATGAAGCTTTAGAAGTAGAAGCTGCCCAAAATGCGGAATTTGATAAAAAGCTGGCGGAAGAAGAGGCTTGGATACGACAAGGTATTAAGGCACGCCGAACCCGTAATGAAGGGCGTGTGCGTGCTTTGCAAGATTTACGCAAACAAAGACAACAACGCCGCGAACTTCAGGGAAAAGCCAATTTATCCGTTAATGAGTCACAGCGTTCCGGCAAGAAGGTCTTTGAAGGCGAGAATATGTCCTTGTCTTTCGGCGGTAAGCGAATTATCAACGATCTCGATTTGCTGCTGATGCGTGGTGACAAAGTCGCGCTTGTTGGTCCCAACGGCTGTGGGAAAAGTACCTTAATAAAGGTGATTTTGGGCGATCAGCCGGTTGACTCAGGCGTTGTACGTTTAGGAACCAACCTAGAGGTTGCTTACTTTGATCAGCACAGGGCGCAGCTCGATCCCGCTCAGTCGGTTATGGACAACGTGGGTGACGGCAAACAAGACATTGAGTTTCAGGGGCGTCCGCGACATATCTTAAGTTACTTGCAGGACTTTCTATTCACCCCGAAGCAGGCACGTACACCGGTTAGTGCATTGTCTGGTGGTGAGCGAAATCGCGCCTTACTGGCGAAAATACTGCTAAAACCAAGCAATATTTTGGTTCTCGATGAGCCCACCAACGACTTGGACATTGAAACACTCGAACTTCTAGAACAGATAATTGCCAATTACGAAGGTACGGTTCTTCTGGTAAGTCACGACCGTGAGTTCGTTGATAATACCGCCACAAGTGTTCTTTATTTTGAAGGCGATGGAATCATTACTGAAATTTTCGGTGGCTTTACCGAGCTTGAGCACTATTTAAAAAATAAAAAGCCTTCCGAATCAACAAATTCTTCCCCTTCAAAGGGAACCAAAGCACCAGTAAAAGAGTCTGAGTCCAACAAAAATAAAGAAGCGGATAAACAAGCGTCTTCCAACGGTTCAGCCAAGCCACGTAAAAAGTTATCCTATAAGTTGCAGCGTGAGCTGGACGAGCTACCAAAAGTGATTGCTGAAAAAGAAGCGCGTCTGGAAGAGTTACAAGAATTAATTAATGAAGCTGGGTTTTTTGAACAACCGCTAGAGAAAACAGAGCCTGTCATGAATGAAATTACAGAGCTGGAAGAGCAGCTGATGCAGGATCTTGAGCGTTGGGAAGAACTCGAAAACTTATCAGAATAGAGTAGTTATTAATAATGAAAACATTTACAACAAAAGCTGTTACTGCCGCTATTTTGTCATCGCTATCACTGTCAGCTGCTGCTGATTTGTATCAGGTAGAAGAAATACCGACAGCCGATAACTTTCGTCATAGCTTTCCTCGGGATATTAACGCGCAAAACTTTGTGGTGGGTATTTCGCGCTTACCAACTGACGTAGATATAACAAAGGTGTCTCAAAGAATCCTGGATAATCTAGAGATTGATAGTCTTGAGTCTTTAACTCAAGAGGAGCGAGAAATCTTAATTAAAGCCCTTGCTAACGAACAATTAGGGATTATTGGTGTTGAACGAGAGCAACCTCAAAGAGTTGGTATAAATAGAGCGTTTTATTTTGATTCGGCACTTCAATCAGTAGAGCCGATACCACCAACAGGAGAAGAGTGGGCTGATAGCAGTGACAGTTTTTTTTACAGCATTAATAACGCCAACTCTGCTGTGGGTTACAGTACTGCCCCATATGAATTAGTTGAGTATACCTACACTGATAGTGACGGCGCAGAACAGAGCCGTGAGTATTTTATTTCTGACTTTATTAGCCGCGGTGTCTGGTTTAATAATGGTGAGATTACGCAGGTCACACCGCCTGAGACAGAGTACCTTGGTGGTGAAACTGCATTGATGGATGTTAATGATTCAGGACTAGCCGCTGGTTACGCGAGTACTGCTGTTAGCCCTCGCGCAGAAGAAAGAATTGCAGAGTGCACACCTGAAGATGAAGAAACCATTGTTACGAAACCTTTACAGGTATGTGTGTGGGAAATTTGGTTTTCTTTAAAAAATAGCACGGCTGGAAACATAGAACCTTATACTTTTAGCCTCTATTCGAGAAGTAATAGTGGCTCATTTGGCGCTAACCGTTCCATTTACGATGTTCGAGGTTTTTTGTGGCAGCTAGACGCCAATGGAAACGTTATTGGTGAACCTGAGAGGTTAGGTACTTTAATGCCTCGGAAGGAAGACGATAAAAATGACTTTTCAAGTTACGCTTATACAGTCAACAATAACGGCATAGCGGGCGGTCAAAGCTGGACATATCACCCCGATTTAGATGCTGTAAAAATGCCGGCTATTTTTATGAATGGGGACGCATTACCAATAACAGAAGATCCCAAATATCGCTGGGGCTCTGTCAATGATATTAATGACAATAATATTGCGACAGGTTATTTAGCTGAAGTTATTTCCTCAAAGTTAAGAACAACAAGCTTTGTTTTCGATGTTAATAGTAAAGAGCTGACCATGTTACCTGGCTTTTTTACTGGCTCATCAACTGTTGCAAACGCAATTAACACTAATGGCATTGTTGTCGGTACAGGAGAGATAGAAGCGAGTCTTTCTATTCGAGACAGAGCAGCGTTTATGTTCGACTCGACAAAGGAGGGTGCTGAATTTATTAACTTAAACAACGCGATAAGCTGTGAGGCTCCCTACAATATTATTGAAGCAAACAGCATTAATGACAGCGGTGTTATTGTTGCAACAGCACTTAAGCCGGAGGAGTACACAGACAGCGATGGTGAAACTCAAACGCGGGACGTAGTTGTTACTTTAAAACTTGATCCTTCAGCTGCCGATGGTGAGCTGAACGATTGTACGGAACAAGAGAACCTTGTAGAAAGGCAGGGGGCGAGTTTAGGCTTTGGGTCTTTGTTTGGCTTTATCAGCTTAGGTGCACTTATTTCTGTATTCCGTCGTAAATCAAAAATTAATAGCTAAACGTTCTATATAAAAAAGTGGCACAGTTTCAATTCGTTAAAAAATGTCAACTGAGACTCTGCCACTTTTACAATTGAACTCTCTCCAAATAAGTCTATCAATAGTAGAGAGGCATAAATAAAAAGCCTCTTAAAAAGAACAACTGTGAACAACAGGCGAGGATAGATTTATGAAAAGACAAAAACGCGATCGCTTTGAAAGAGCTCACACTCAAGGCTTTAAAGCTGGTTTACATGGGCGCTCAAAAGATAACTGTCCTTATCAAACTCAAGACGAGTTTAGATCTCATTGGTTAGGTGGCTGGAGAGACGCCATGGAAGCAAGGAATACCGGCTTGTTTCGCTAATTTGTCATTCCTTTAAAGGAGAAACGCCGATAGTAACAGCTATCGGCGTTTTTGTTTTCAGCAAGTTGTCGCGCTATTAAAAAGTAGATGTATCCGTAAACAGCCCGACTTTTAAATCTTTAGCAGTATAAATCTCACGACCATCGACTTCGACGCGACCGTCACCAACCCCCATGAACAACTTGCGTTTTATGACGCGTTTCATATCGATGTAATAGCTAACTTTCTTATGTTCAGGAAGAATTTGCCCCGTAAACTTCACTTCACCAACGCCTAATGCACGTCCACGACCAGGACCGCCTGACCACGCCAAATGAAAACCCAGTAATTGCCACATTGCGTCTAAGCCAAGGCAGCCAGGCATTACCGGGTCCCCGATAAAGTGACACTGGAAAAACCAAAGATCAGGGTTAATGTCTAATTCTGCATGAATATAGCCTTTACCATGGGCACCGCCGTCTTCATTAATTTCAATGATTCTATCCATCATTAACATATCAGGGGCGGGCAGTTTGCTGTTACCAGGGCCAAACATTTCGCCACGGCTACATGCGAGTAGGTCCTCGCGGGTAAAACTCGACTGTTTCATAAACACCTTAAATAATTGAAAAATCTGTGCCGCAGTTTAGCGTACAGCTGTACGCTAAACAAATCCGACAAGTGCTTATGAACAAAAAATTATGAAAAAAGTCGACGCCAAAAGCCAATAGGTTGACCTGACGCATCATCTTCCAAGGTGTTTTCTTTCACTTTCTGGAAAAAATCATCCGCTCTACAGGAAGAGAGTATCTCTAACGCTTCCTCAACGTGAGCAACGGCATAGATATGGAAGTTTCCGTGTTTTACCGCGTCGATAACTTCTTCGTTCAAGTTTAATTGGTGCTTATTGGAGACGGGAATAATAACACCTTGATCGCCGTTAAAACCGCGCTCTTTACACAGTGCATAATAACCTTCAATTTTTTCGTTAACCGCGCCAATAGACTGCACGTTACCAAACTGATCGACAGCGCCAGTTATTGCTAAAGACTGTTTCAGAGGAATATTAGCTAATGCAGACATTAAGCAGCACAGCTCACCTAAAGACGCGCTGTCACCGTCAACTTCGTAGTAAGACTGTTCAAATACAACCGTGGCTGACACCGACAGCGGTGCGTAACGTGCGAACTGATTAGCTAAATAAGCGCTCAGAATCATCACACCTTTAGTGTGAATATTTCCTGACAAATCCGATTTGCGTTCGATATCAATAATATCGCCGTCGCCATAGTGAATGGTGGCGGTAATCCGGGACGGTTCCCCAAATTCGCTGCCACCCATAGTGACAACAGTCAGACCATTAAGCTGGCCAATAGCTTCGCCGTGGGTATCTATTCTAACTTGTTGCTCAAGAATACTGCGGCGACTCAGTTCCGCTAAGTTACCTTCGCGGTCACGCTGCTGCTGCAACGCATCGTCAATGGCTTGCTTATCAATCTCTGTTTGTTGACGCTCTAATGCACAACTGTTGGCCTCCCTTAATACCTGCAACAAGCGAACAGAATTAAGCGTGAGTTCTTGCTGGTAATCGGTGTATCGAGCACACACTTTTAATAACCCAGCATAACCACTTTGATTTAACGGCAACACGTCAGCAATTTGCCAAACGTAATTCAGGTAATCAAAGTAGGGTGCCACGGGGTCATTTTGCGTAGCGTAATGACCATGAAAGTCTGCCAGAAACGGAAAGAAATGATCAAAGTCTTCGTCGTATTCGCGTAATTGAGCGTATTCGTTACGAGAGCCCAGTAAAATGACTTTCAAATTAACCGGAACCGGCTCTGGACGGTAGAAAAAAGCAGTGCCGGAATCCGGTTTGGGTGTTGACCAGTCTAATTCACCGCTCTCAATGACGTTTTTCAGGCGCTTCCAAAGCTTAATATCTTCCAATAGCTCAGCAACCTCAATGGCCAGCACGCCGCCATTCGCCTTGTGAATAAGGCCTGGCTCTATCAAGTGCAACTCAGAACGAACGGTTCCTTCAATTGCCTGAACGCCAATATGACCAAACAGACGCTCTTCTGTGACTCTGTCGCAGTAGTAATAAGGAGCAGGGTGCTTATGCGCCACTAAAATACTGGCCAGTTGTTCACCTTGTATCTCTTCAGGAGACACATTACGTACTTGCTGCATATAGTCCCGGAGCTTGTGCGTGTCATAAGCTTGGGTGATTTCTTTATAGGCCGTTTCGCGTTGGTCTTTTGGTAAATTAATAAAAGCCCACACAGCCTCTAAAAAAGCCTCAGCCGAACCCGACGGAATATTAACCGCAATTGGTCGTAGCGCATCGTTTGGGTTTGCCATATAGACCCAGTCGAACCAACTGGAGTGTTCCCATTGGTGCTCACTAAAATACGCGTTAAGCGCATCACGTTTTAAAATACCAGGCGAAAACAGCGCATAGATATTCGAATACGTGCCACGTTGCTGCAGCGCATCATCAAACGCCTTAGTTGCGCGAGACTGACCAACTAACGGATTCTCGGTTAAGTTTGCCGGGAAGCTTTGCAACCAGCTATCAATATCTGGCTGCAACGCCAGGTGTTCTAACTTCATAAAATTATCTCTTAATTATCTATGAGCGCATGATACCAGAATTCTGGAGTAACCGATGATTTGGGCGTTAAAACCTAATACTACATAATTGCGTATAATGTATATTATGTTAAATAAGATATATTAAGAGATAAGTAAGACCGTAAGCACTAACTTTAAAACGTATGTTCCGCTACTTCAGGAAGTTTCTCTGCAAGAAAATCTATTAAGGTTCTTACCGCAGGTTTAAGTCCACGGCGATGAGAATATGTCATGTGCATAATACCAACCGGTAAGTTCCAGTTCGGTAGTAACTGAACAAGCAGCCCTTCAGATACCGCTTGCTGTCCTATGTAATTCGGCAATGCGACAATTCCCTGGTTATTTATGGCGGCTTCTTTTAAGAGCATCATGTCGTCACTAATAAGCTTCGGCTGGAAATTAATTTGCTGCTTGTCGCCTTGTTCATTCGTTAGCTGATAATGGTAACGCCCGCTGGTGTAATGCAGACTCAGTTGCGGGTGTTGTATTAAGTCCTGAGGCTCTTTAACCGGCTGCGCGTTTAACAGCTCAGGAGAAATAAACAAACTTGATGGAGACTCTGTTAACGGCCGCGCAATTAACGAGGAGTCTTCAATATACGGACGTACCCGAAGCGCAATATCAATATTTTCATCAATGAGGTTAACCGGCCTATTAGTCGCAATGACATTGAGCTGCACTTCTGGGTATTTCTCCATGAACTCTGGTAATACTTTCACCAATAAACTTTGGCTTATAGCATACGGACAACTCATATTCACACGACCTCTGGGCTTTTCTAACAATGCCTGAGTCACCATCTGCGCAGATTCCGCGGCATCAACTAAAGACTCGCAATGCACCAAAAATGCTTCGCCAACATCGGTAAGTTTTAACCCGGAACGCCCCCTATTAACCAAGCGTACGCCCTGCTCTTTCTCTAGCTGACTTAGCCGGCGACTTATGGTCGACTTTGGTAGCTCTAATTCTCTTGCGGCCGCATTAATACTGCCTGCACGCACCGTGCGCGCGAATAAATAATAATTTGCAATATTAGGTATCGACATAAGTGTTCTAATTTTGGAACGTTTAGTCCCATTTTATCGTCTTTTTATTTAATTCGGAACACGTAGTATTAACGCCAACATTATAATTAAGACCAGATTTAAAGGAGCTACCCTATGAACGTATTGCATTTAGACTCAGGTATTTTTGTTGAAGGTTCTGTGAGCCGTCAGTTAAGTGCTGACATTATTAAAAAACTACAAGCTGAAAGCGATATTTCGGTAAAACACCGTGACTTAGTGACTGACGCTATTCCGCACTTAGGCGCTGATGAATTGTTAGCTGAAGATAAGCCATTAATTAACGAGTTGATTGAAGAGCTCAAAAACGCCGATGTTTTAGTCATTGGCGCACCGATGTACAACTTCACTATTCCTACACAGCTTAAAGCCTGGATTGACCGGGTTTTGCAAGCTGGCGTGACGTTTCGCTATACCGAAAATGGTCCTGAAGGTCAGTTAGAAGGCAAAAAAGCCTATATCGCGTCAGGTCGCGGCGGTGTTTATTCTAAAGGTGAAGCGATCGCATTAGACCATCAAGAAGCGTATTTAAAAACCGCTTTGTCGTTTATCGGTATTACTGACGTCGAAATTGTTCGTGCAGAAGGCTTGAATATGGGTGACGAAGCCCGTGAGCAAGGCTTATTAAACGCTAAGTCTCAGATAGCAGAAATAGCGTAGTTCCCAACCCTCCGACGGATTAACTTATAGACAACCTGGTTAATCCGTCGGCGTTATTCCTACGTATCCGTTAGACAGGTATTTTAAAAGGCTTGTCTAAATCATGAAAATATTGGCATCTCGATATTACTCACTGGTAGTTGCAGTCTCTTTTAGCGTCTTTATGACCAGCGATGCGCTGGCAATTCAAATCTCAACAAAAGTTGATGTTGTTGACGTTAAAAAGGAACACGCTTATCAAATGATGTCCATTCCTGCCTCTGTAACCGCGAACAATAACAGTAACTTAAGTTTCGGCGTTTCCGGGCGTTTGTTGTCTTTCGAGTACGATGTGGGTGACAACGTTGATGCCAACTCGACTATTGCACAACTGGATAAACGTCAAATTAACGCGAGTATCGAGTCATTAAAAGCGCAAAAAAAATCACTACAGGCAACCCTTAATGACGAACAACAACAGTTAGAAGAGCTCCAAAGTCTGGCAAAAACAGATTTTGTCGCCCAAAGCGAATTGCGCCGGGCTCGTGCCGCCGTGTCGGTAGCAGAGGCGAATTTATCCGAGATTTCAGCGCGTTTAAATGAGCGTGAAGTTAACCTGGACTACCATCAGCTAAAGGCCCCTTTTAATGCAGTCGTTGCCGAGAGACTAGTTAATGTCGGTGAATGGATTACCCAGGATCAGCCCGCATTTCGAGTTGTTGAGCTGGAAAATATTTATGTTGATGTCTACGTTGCGCAGCGTTATTTGGGCGAAATAGATGACTCAACAGAAGTGAAGATAGCAAACGGTAACCAACTGACCAACGCGACAATCAAGGCAAAAGTCCCCTATATCAACCCCAATGACAGAACTTTTTTGCTAAGGCTGAAACCCAATAAGCCCGAGCAGCTTGTTGTCGGCGCTGCTGTGAACGCAAAAATTAAATTACGCAGCGCCGCCCCGGAGTTAGTTGTGCCGCAAGACGCTGTGATTCGCTACAGTGACGGCCGTACCTCGGTGTGGGTCATTGAAGGTGAAAACAACGAATCAATTGTAAGAGAGAAATTGGCTGAATTAGGGCAGTCGTTTGGCGGCTGGATCGTTATCGAATCCGGACTCAGTGAAGATGACAAAGTGGTCGTACGGGGGAATGAATCATTAACTGACGGAGAAAGCGTAACCCCAACTACCAGTCAAGACTATGAGCTGCCATTATGATAGAAGCCCTGATACGCCATAAGCATGTCACCATTGTTGCGGTTCTCATTCTTTGTTTGTTAGGCATTTCCGCAGCCTTAAAAATACCAGTGCAAATGATCCCTGATTTGGAAGTCAGGACAATATCGGTGCAAACCAATTGGCCTGGAGCAACACCGCAGGATATCGAAAAAGAGATTTTAATAGAGCAAGAAGAATACCTTCGCACTGTGCCCAATCTACAACGCATGGAAAGTAGTGCCAGTAACGGCCAGGCATCTATCGAGTTGGACTTTCCTTTTGGAATAGATGTTACCGAAACATTAATTCTGGTTAACAATGCATTAAGTCAGGTTCCGAACTATCCAGACAATGTCGATCAACCTCGTATTTTTGCTGCTTCATTTTCAAGTAATGCCTTTATGTATTTTCGGGTGGCTCCCCTACCCGATAATCCGAAGAATATTGATATGGTTCGAATGCGCGATTATATCGAGGACAATGTCCGACCCCGCATGTCGAGTGTTGCCGGCGTGTCACAAGTTGAAGTCAGTGGCGGTGCTCAGAGACAAGTTCGCATTCAACTTGATCGCGAGATGCTAAGTAGCTATGGGTTAACGGTGATTGATGTTCAGCAGGCCCTTCAGCGTCGCAACGTGGATACCTCGGCGGGTGAACTTGAGCAAAACAAACGTCGCTATTTACTACGCACCGTTGGGCGTTTCGACAACCTGGATGAAATGGAAAGCACCATTATTGCGCGTAACGGCGACCGTATCATTCGATTAAACGATATCGCCCGCATCGACCTAAATCATTTTGAAACCAACAGTGAGTCTTGGTTCAAGGACGAACAAGTATTAAGCCTTCAGGTAAAGCGCGAGTCAGGGTCCAATGTTATTGATATAAAGTACGCTATGCTTGAAGAGGTTGAGCGTATTAATGAAGAACTTTTACGTCCCGCCGGGATGCAAATCATTCTGAACTCGGATGATGTTCGCTACGTGGAAGCCTCTATTCAAAATGTGCTTTTTAACCTGGCGCTGGGCGCATTGTTTGCCACCTTAGTCATGTATGCCCTAATGCGTTCAGGTCGTGCGACACTCATCGCCGTTATTGGTATCCCAATATGCACATTGGCTGGCTTTATCGGTTTACTTCTCCTCGAACGAACCATCAATGTTATTTCGCTGGCAGGTATTGCCTTTGCCATCGGCATGACATTGGATAACACCATTGTCGTGTTGGAAAGTATTGAGCTGGAAAGACAAAAAGGCGCTTCGCCCAAAAAGGCCGCAATATTAGGCGTCCAGCGAGTATGGACGGCAGTTCTTGCGTCAACCTTAACAACCGTGATGGTTTTCCTGCCTATCCTGTTTATCGTCCAGGAAGCCGGACAACTCTATTCCGACATAGCTATTGCCATCTCGTCCGCTATTATTGCTTCTATGGCCGTTTCGGTCACATTGGTTCCTTTACTCTCAGCCTATTTCCCAGCAAAAGCAAAAACCGATGTAACCGACAAACTATTAACTAACGTCGATAAAATAGCGGAATCAACATTAGCCAGTAAAAGCCGTCAATTACTGACCGTAGGCGTTACCTTTATTGCGGTAGTGGTCACTTGGTTGATTTTAACACCGCCTGCGGAATACTTACCGGAGGGTGAAGAAGCGAAAACGTTTGCCTCGATGAATGCACCACCGGGTTATAACTTGCAAACCATGTCAGCGATCGGCGATGAAATTCGGGCGATCTTCGACCCGGCTCTTATTACCGAGAGAAATGAAGTGCAAAGCCCCGGCGGACTCACTATACCGGCATTAAAAACTATCAGTTACAGCATATCGCCAACCAGTATGCGAATTATTGCTGAGACTCGAAACCCAGATCGTATCGAGGAGCTAATGGATGCGATAACCACGGTTTATGAGCGTTACCCTGGAATGCGTACGTTTGCCACTAAGGGTTCTATTATTAGCAGCAATGACGGTGGAACCCGAAGCATTAACGTTGATGTTGGGGGCAGTAATTTAGCCGAGGTCTATAACGCTGCGCGTGCCATTTATGCCCGCTCGGAGAAGGTTTTTGGTAACCCTCGCATTCAAAGTAACCCCAGCTCTTTGACGTTACAACAACCGTTACTGGAAGTGAAACCTGATTTTGACCGTTTGGCTGAAATTAATAGTGATGCAGAGAGTCTGGGGTTTGCCGTTGCCGCACTGACCGATGGCGCTTTTGTCGGCGAGTTCTTTCAGGGGGACGACAAAATCGATATGTATTTATTCAGTCAGGACGAAACTAACGTCAAACCGGATGACTTAAATACCATGCCCGTTCTTCAGTATCAGGGACGTCCCCTGCCGCTATCGGCGCTAGCTGAAGTTAAAGAAACAGTCGATACCAGCACGGTGCGTCGGGTCGATAGCCGCAGAACGGTCACCTTAAATATTATTCCACCCGATGACGTACCGTTGGAATCGGGGGTGCAGACCGTTCAAAGTGACGTGATTCAACACCTGCGCGATCAAGGTGTTATTAGTAAAGACATCACAACGCAGTTGTCGGGAGCGGCGGATCAGCTAGCAGAAACGCAGGCAGCTCTTAGCCAAAACTATCTGCTTTCAGTCGCCATCGTTTATTTACTCATGGTGGCAATATTCGCGCATTGGGGATACCCACTGCTTATTATGTTGACCATTCCGATGGGTATCAGTGCCGGTATTCTTGGACTAGCCCTAATGAATGGTGTTGGCGATTTACTGCCACTACTGGGTATGAAACCGTTGAGTCAGCCGTTCGATATGATAACCATGCTGGGCTTTTTGATACTCATGGGAACCGTTATCAACAACCCGATATTGGTCGTTGAGCGTGCCGTTTATTTGCGTGATAAAGAAAACTACGCACTTATTGATGCTATAAAAGAAGGCCTACGCTCTCGTGTACGCCCTATCACGATTACCACTTTGACAACCTTATGTGGGATTGCACCATTGGTATTTATTCCTGGCGAAGGGACCGAGCTTTACCGTGGCGTTGGCATTATTGTGATGTTTGGTTTAATAGGCGCGGCTATCGTTACTATTGTTACATTACCGGCGCTTTCTGCCCTACTTTTGAAGGAACAACGAAACGCTAAAACTGAATAGGATGCTTTTTAAACACGTTCTTTGACTTTGGTCTACTTTCCTTTGCGTAAAGAAAAGGTAAATTAAGACGATATAAAAACATAATTAAAAAAGTTAAGGAACGGCCATGAAGCTAATACAGCGTCTTAGCATTACCCAGCGGCTTGTCACTTTATTAGGAATCGCTGCTTTCGGCACCGCCCTAATGGTGGCTTTTATGATGTTTATTTTAAACGGACTTCTAATCGATGAAGAAAAGCGCAAGCTTGATGCTGTATTAGACGCCGCCCACACCATTGTTAGTTATTATCACGAACAAGCTGAAAGCGGCCAATTGACAGAACAGCAAGCCCGTCAGCAAGCTTTTAACCGCCTTGATGAAATTCGGTATGAAGGAGCGGAATATATTTTTACGCTTAACCGCCAAGGCGAAATGGTTCAGCATCCTTTTACTAAATCTTTAGTTGGTAAGAATGTGTTGTCCTATGAAGACCCTGAAGGTACTCGCTTGTTCCAGGAGATGATCAATAAGGCGCGCTCGAGCGATCGGGGCACTGTCGAGTACATTTGGCAAAAAGGCAGCGATAGTAACAATTTGGTTTCAAAGGTCAGCCGAATTCGGGTTTTTGAGCCCTGGAACATCATTCTTGGCACAGGACAATACACCGATAATATTGCGACTATTTTATGGCAGGAGTTTTTTAAACTGGCCGGTTTAGCTCTGGTGCTGGCTGTTCCTTTAATGCTCTTGTTTATCCTCATTATCCGATCGATTACACGACCGCTTAAAACCATTAACAACGCCATGGTCGATATAGCCGAAGGTGAAGGCGACTTAACTCGTCGCCTAAATGATACGGGATCTGATGAACTAGCGAGACTGGCCGCGTCATTTAATACCTTTGTGCATAAAATACAACAGTTAGTGCAAAGTGTTCAGGAAAGTGCTCAACGTGAAAGTGAGGCCGCGAAAAAGCTGATAGAACTGTCTTCCAGCAGTAGCCAGCAAAGCGACGAGTTGAGTTCACAAACGGGCTCTGTCGCAACCGCGATTACTGAGCTCTCATCGTCTGCGGCAGAGGTCGCGGATCATGCTCGTCAGGCTGCTGATTCCGCAAATACCGCTGATGAAGAAGCCGGCCGCTCTGCTGTTATTGTGCGAGAGTCGGTCAATAATATCGAGGCACTGACTAATGAGCTTAAGAAAGCCGGAGAGCAAGCGCGCCTGCTTCAGGACGGCTCGGAAAAAATCGGCAATATTCTTGGAGTCATAGTCGCTATTGCCGAACAGACCAACTTATTGGCACTAAATGCCGCTATTGAAGCGGCGCGTGCCGGTGAGGCCGGTCGTGGATTTGCGGTTGTTGCTGACGAAGTCAGAACGTTAGCAACTCGAACACAACACTCAACCGATGAAATCTCCGGCATTGTTGACAGCATTCAGGGCGCCATAAAAGACGTCAGCCAAATCATTACGGACGTTGAAGGTCGTTCTGCTTCAACCAATGAGGAAGCGCTAAAAGCAGAACAGGCTATTAGTCAAATCCAGGAAGCTGTTGCAAACATCTCGACCATGAATGTTCAGATAGCTTCGGCCACAGACGAACAAAGCCGAGTCACCAAGGATTTGAACGAAAACATCACTGGTATTTCTGATCTTTCTCACGCAAATCAGGAAGCAAATGCCCAAGTTGCTGAAGTCAGTCAGGATCTTAATAAAAACAGTGTTGATTTAAGTCAACTTGTTAGCCGCTTTAAAACGCAATAACCTTGAAAGTTATGGGGATACTGGCAATATCCCCCTGTACCTTTTTGAACATAAAGCGTAAAATGAAGGTACTTTTACAAGGAGTGTGTCTGGTAAAAGTCTCCTTTTTCCTGATCTTAATCATTGCGGATTTAAAAGATGAGTCAAACTATTCCACAACAACCGAACGAATATAATATGAAGGTCGTCCGGCAGTTTACTGTCATGACCATTATTTGGGGTATCGTCGGTATGGCGTTAGGTGTGTTAATTGCAGCCCAGCTCGTCTGGCCTGAACTTAACTTTAATACACCTTGGCTAACCTACTCACGTCTTCGCCCTCTTCATACCAACGCCGTTATTTTTGCGTTTGGTACCAGTGCGCTTTTTGCCACCTCTTATTATGTGGTGCAAAAAACCTGTAAAGTGAGTCTTTTCTCGGACAAACTTGCTGCTTTTACCTTTTGGGGTTGGCAAGCCGTTATTGTTGCCGCAGTTATTACGCTGCCACTCGGTTTAACCAGCACCAAAGAATACGCTGAGCTTGAATGGCCAATCGATATTCTTATCGCGATTGTCTGGATTGCTTACCTCATCGTATTTTTCGGCACTTTGGCCATCCGTAAAACCTCGCACATTTATGTTGCAAACTGGTTCTACGGCGGCTTTATTGTCGTTATTGCGATGCTACACATCGTTAACAGCCTGGCAGTACCGGTGGACTTCACTAAGTCATACTCTATGTACTCAGGTGCTGTCGACGCTATGGTTCAGTGGTGGTACGGGCACAACGCTGTTGGCTTCCTACTGACCGCTGGTTTCCTGGGTATGATGTATTACTTCGTACCTAAGCAAGCAGAACGTCCGGTTTACTCATACCGTTTATCCGTTGTCCACTTCTGGGCACTTATTTCACTGTATATTTGGGCTGGCCCTCACCATCTCCACTATACCGCTTTACCTGACTGGACTCAGTCCGTCGGTATGGTTATGTCAGTTATCTTGTTCGTACCTTCCTGGGGCGGCATGATCAACGGTATCATGACGCTTTCTGGTGCATGGCATAAACTGCGTACTGACCCAATCCTGCGCTTCTTGATTGTGTCTCTGTCGTTCTACGGCATGTCGACCTTTGAAGGTCCAATGATGGCAATCAAGTCAGTAAACGCCCTGTCCCACTACACTGACTGGACAGTAGGTCACGTCCACTCAGGTGCCCTTGGTTGGGTCGCGATGATTACCATTGGTTCTATGTACTACTTAGTTCCACGCTTGTTTAACCAGAAAGAAATTCACAGCATTAAATTAGTGAACGTACATTTCTGGTTGCACACCATCGGTGTTGTCTTCTACATCGTCTCTATGTGGATTTCAGGTGTCATGCAAGGTCTGATGTGGCGCGCGACTAACTCTGACGGAACTCTCACCTACAGCTTTGTAGAAAGTGTTCAGGCGTCTTACCCGTTCTGGACTGGTCGCTTTATTGGTGGTGTATTTATTGTCGTCGGTATGCTGTTAATGGCATATAACTGTTATAAAACCATTCGTGCTGGCCGTCGTGAGACTGCCGCAGGCAACGTCGTACAAACAGCCTGAGGGGGAAGGAAATGAGTCGCTTTAAACACGAATTTGTTGAAAAGAACTTAGGCTGGCTTTCTATCTTCATGATAATCGCAGTGTCTATTGGTGGTTTGGTTGAAATTACACCGTTGTTATTTCAAAACCAAACTAACGAGCCTATTAAAGGCTTAAAACCATACACCGCGCTTGAACTTGAAGGTCGCGATATTTATATCCGCGAAGGTTGTAATAACTGTCACAGCCAGATGATTCGTCCATTCCGTGCAGAAACAGAGCGTTATGGTCACTACTCATTAGCGGGTGAACACGTTTGGGAATTCCCTCACTTGTGGGGCTCTAAGCGTACCGGACCAGATTTGGCTCGTGTTGGCGGTCGTTATAGTGATGAATGGCATTATGTTCATCTAATGAATCCGCGTAACGTTGTACCTGAGTCAAATATGCCAGCCTTCCCTTGGTTAGCTGAAAATAAACTGACTGGCGAGAAAACGGCAAAGAAAATGGAAGTTATGCGTTCTCTCGGCGTTCCGTATACCGATGAAGATATTGCGGGTGCAAAAGAAGCCGTTCAGGGTGAAACTGAAATGAATGCACTTATTGCGTATCTTCAGTCCCTGGGTACCGCTTTACAGCAGGCCGATAAATAATGGATTACGGAACTTGGCGCGGTGTATTTAGCCTGATCATTCTGGCAATTTTTATTGCCATTGTGTTCTGGGCTTTCAGCCGCCGCAGTAAAAAACAATTTGATGAAGCCGCCAACTCTATTTTTGAGGATGAGACTTCATCAACGACTAATAGCGACAAACCGGAGTCGAAGAAAGATGAGTAGCTTCTGGAGTGCATGGATCATTGTTTTAACGCTAGGCCTTTTATTCGTTCTGATATGGCTACTGCGTTGGAACATGAAAAACTACACACACATCGAAGAAGGTCAGGAAATGGACCACGAATTCGATGGCATTGTGGAGATGAATAACCCACTTCCTAAGTGGTGGACTTACTTATTTTGGGCGTGTTTTGCCTGGGGCTTTATATACTTAGCACTATACCCTGGTCTAGGTAACTTTCAGGGACTATTAGGATGGAAAAGCTCTAACCAAGACGTTCAGTCGTTAGAAGAATCTCGTCAGGCAATGAAAGAAGCCAAAGAACAAGGCTTGATTGTTGAATATGACCGAGCGGTTCGCGACGCTGAAGAAAAGTATGGACCAATCTTTGAAGCTTATGCTCAACAGCCTATCGAAGAGTTGGCTCATAACGAAGACGCATTGGATGTCGGCCAGCGCTTGTTCTTGCAAAATTGTGCTCAGTGTCACGGTTCAAACGCAATGGGTGGTCAGGGCTTCCCTAACCTAACTGATGATGCTTGGCTATACGGTGGTTCCCCGGACGCTATTAAAACGACGCTATTACAAGGTCGTCAAGGCAACATGCCGGCATTTGGCGAGCAGTTTAGTGACAAGCAAATTACAGAGCTTGCTAACTACGTTGCGAGTCTAAGTGGCCGTGACCGTGATCCTGACTTGGTTGAAGCTGGCAAAGCCAACTTCGCGGTTTGCAGTGCATGCCACGGTGCTGACGGTAAAGGCAATCAGCAATTAGGTGCTCCAAACTTAACCGATAACGTTTGGTTATACGGCGGTTCAATTAATAAGATTGAAGAAACGCTGAAGCATGGCCGTAATGGTGTTATGCCTGCCTGGAAAGATATTCTGGGTGAGGATAAAATACACGTTATATCGGCTTATGTTTACTCGCTCTCTGATGACGAGTAAAAGGAAATCACAAGCCCCGCTACGGCGGGGTTTTTTGTAAGAGGTTTACTATGCAACAACCTTGGTATAAGCAGTTCTGGCCTTGGTTTCTCATTTCTCTTCCTGTTACGGTAATGATCGTTTGCGGCGTTATTATTTATCTATCCGTAAGTCAGGGTAATTTTTCAATGGTCGTTGATGACTACTACAAACGCGGCAAAACCATTAATGCGATTATTGAGCACGTTGAAGAAGCGCAGAGACGTAATATTAGCTTTGAATTTATCGCCAACAATGGTGTTTTTGAGCTGCGCTATAAAACAGGAAAACCGGAAGAACTGAGTGCTTTGAAAGTTCATTTCGTACACGCAACACAGGCGTCCAAAGATTTCGATTTAATGGTGACAGGCAGCGCGGACGGAACTTACCGTACGGAAATACCAAAAGATATTGGTGGTAAATGGACCATTACGGTTGAACCATTCGATGGTGTCTGGAAAGTCAGCGAAAAATATCAATTGCCAAAAGCTGAATTTACGCCGCTGCGCCCTCTTTTATATGGCGTTTAAGCAATGGAATGTTTTCACTGTTTACAGCCAGTACCAAGGGGCGTCGATTTAACCGTCCGGTATAGAGGTGAAGAAAAAGCCGTTTGTTGTGCTGGCTGTGAGGCAGTGGCTAATACGATAATTCAGCACAACCTCGACGCGTATTATCAACACCGCGATGAAAAGCCTCTGGAAACACCGCTCCTTCCGGACGAGCTCAAACAATTAACGCTTTATGACCACCCGGATATTCAAAAAGAGTTTATTCGTGACACTGGCGACAACATACAAATCGCGACACTGACCGTTGAAAACATTACCTGCGGTGCCTGCGGATGGTTAATAGAACAAGAGCTAATGCGCTTGCAGGGAGTACATAAAGCGGTCGTTAATGTTAGCAGCCGCCGTTTGCAGGTACACTGGAACGACAGCGCTTTAAAGTTGAGTGAAATACTGCAAACTTTAGCCCGCATTGGATATAAAGCGCTTCCCTTTCAACCCAACGAAGCAGAGCATCAATACGAGAAGCAACGCAAGGGATACATTAAGCGCTTAGGTGTTGCCGGTATCGCCACGATGCAAGTGATGATGGTGGCCTTTGGATTATATTTTGGTGTCGGCGGTGACCTATCGGAAAGCTTACAACGCTTTCTTTGGGTTGTTAGCCTGGTATTTGCTACTCCCGTTATTTTATACAGTGCACAGCCATTTTATGCCGGAGCCTTGAGAGGCCTTCAGGCAAGTAAACTAAATATGGATATTCCGGTATCTATTGCGTTATTAGGAGCGTACAGCGCTAGTGTGTATGCAACTATCACCAATACCGGAGAAGTGTACTTTGAGTCTATCTCAATGTTTACCTTCTTCTTATTAACCGGCCGCTTTTTAGAGTTATTAGCCAAAGAAAAGGCGTTACGTTTTGCGACAAACCGGCTAACGTTGCTTCCCAAGCTCGCCGTTCGCGAGGTTGGCGAAGGCACAGAAGAAATCGCAGTTCGCCAGTTAAAGGTAGGCGATATTATTCGGGTTAAGCCCGGAGAAACGCTACCGGCCGATGGAAACCTGCTCACTGACAAAGCGCAAGTAGATGAAAGCCTTTTAACCGGTGAAAGTCGTCCCGCATCAAAAATAAAAGGCGCCAAAGTGGTTGCCGGCAGTCTGAATCAGAGCTCTCCTATTCGTGTAGAAGTGACTGAGGTGGCTCAGCAAACGGTGCTTGCCGGTATCATTGCGATGCAAGACGCCGCTTTAGCCGACAAACCCAAAGTTCAACAAGTGATTGATAAAGTTGCGGGCTATTTCATTGCCGGTATTCTTTTAACCGCAACAGTTACCTTCTTAGCTTGGTGGTTTATCAATCCTGAGCATGCTTTGTGGGTGACATTGGCGGTATTGGTGGCCACCTGCCCTTGTGCACTGTCGTTAGCCGCTCCAACCGCGCTAACCGGCATTATTCATCGATTGAATAATGATGGCATCTTGTTAAAAAATGCCGATGTGATTGAGTCGGTAAAAAGCTTAAAAACAGTCTTTCTGGATAAAACCGGCACCTTAACTGAAGGTAAATTTAAGTTACTGTCAAAGCGAGATTATGCAAAGTCTCATCACAATGATGCTCTGACAGCAGGTCTTGAGAGTCACTCTGAGCACCCTATTGCCGCACCATTAAAGCAGCTTTCAGTACAGCCAGTCAGCTTCGAGAGCGTCGAGAACTATCAAGGTCTTGGGTTAGAAGGTATTGCAAACGGTGTCCGCTACCGGATTGGTAGCCGGACTTTTATTCAGCAGTGGCACCCTCAACACCAGCCTGACGGTCAACATCAGGTTGTGCTTGCCAGCGAAGCGCAAGTGTTAGCCGAGTACCATGTCGATGATCAGTTGCGCTCAGGTGCGTCAGAAACAATCGCAACGCTGAAGCAACAAGGGTACACACCGATTATTGTCAGTGGAGACAGCAAAGACAGAGTTGAGAACGTCGCTAACAGACTAGGCATAAAAAAATGGCACGGTGAAACAAAGCCTGAAGACAAGCTTAGCTTGATTATTGATGCGCAAAGCAGCGGTCAAACGGTGTGGATGGTTGGTGATGGCATAAACGACAGTCCGGTGCTCGCGCAGGCTGACCTTTCTATGACCTTTTCAAGTGCGTCTGACCTTGCTCAAACGTCAGCGGATATTATTTTAATGGGTGAGTCGCTTTGGCAAATTGAAACGGTTATTAAGGGTGCGACAAAAGTACGCAGCATTATGCGGCAGAATTTCAGTTGGGCTTTGCTGTATAATGTCAGCATATTACCCTTTGCAGCGCTTGGCTTTGTTGCGCCATGGGCAGCCGCGTTGGGTATGTCACTAAGTTCCTTATTGGTTATCGCCAATTCATTAAGGCTTTATAAAAAATGAGTGTTATTTACGCATTAATTCCGGTAGCAATTATTTTTGTGATTATCGCCATAGCCGTCTTTTTCTGGGCGGTTCGTTCCGATCAGTTTGAAGATATTGAGCGTCAGGGTCTTAATATTTTAATGGATGACGATAAGCCTAAGGGGACGGATAACGAAGAGTCGAACGAGCAAAATAACAAGCCGGATAGTGATGATGACATCAAGCGCTGATTATATAACAGCCCTGATGATGGGCTTAGCGGGCGCCGGGCATTGCTTAGTCATGTGCGGTGGTATAGCCAGCGCAATTGGCGTCCGCTCTAAGCCTTATATGGTCTGGGTTTATAACCTTGGACGTATTACGTCTTACATTGTCATTGGGACGCTTGTTGGTGCTGCGATAGGACTAATATCTCCCGATGGTTCATACACGACGGTCATACTCCGCTGGCTCGCCGCCCTATTTTTATTGTTGCTTGGTTTGTACTTTACAGGCTGGTTTTCCGGACTCGTTTATATTGAAAAACTTGCGGCTCCACTGTGGCGAAAAATACAGCCGTTTGCAGGACGTTTAAAGAATAGGCAGGGTCTTGTTAATACCTTCTTGGCCGGTGCGTTATGGGGTTGGTTGCCTTGTGGCATGGTTTACACTGCATTAAGTTGGGCCGCCATTAGCGGTACTGCGCATGGTGGCGCGTTAACAATGGCTTTCTTTGGTCTCGGCACCCTCCCTGCCATGATAGCTGCCGGCCACTTTAGTCAGTTTCTGCACAACTTTCTAAAAGCCCGTGGTGTCCGAATCGCAATGGGAATACTCCTGATTGTTTATGCTCTTTGGAGTTTCGTGACGCTGATCAAACCTTTTTTCCATTCAGCTGGTCATTAAAGGCTTCAAATTCGCTATTCATCAGCTATTCTTAAGTAAGAAGCATGACTCTCTAATTAAGGAATACAGATGAATAGCTTTAATAAGTTACTGGTCGTCCTGGACCCTGCTGATGAACAGCATAAAGCACTCAAACGGGCGATGCATATGGCGCGTCTTAACCCCGATTGTAAACTCACTTTATTCCTTTCTATTTACGACTTTTCGTACGAAATGACCACCATGCTATCGAGTGAAGAGCGAGACATTATGCGCTCAAACCTCATAGCTGACAGGAAGGCCTGGATTGATGACTTACTCAGTGAGTTTGATACTGAGAATGTACAGATAGAGAAAGAAGTGGTTTGGCACAACCGTCCTTTTGAAGCGATTATCGAAGAAGTGCTGAAGAATAACCACGAACTTCTGATTAAAGGCACTCAGGTAAGCCCAAGCTTTCAAAACCTTCTGTTTACACCGACCGATTGGCATTTATTAAGAAAAGCGCCTTGTGCCGTGCTACTTGTGAAAGAACACGAATGGCCAAGCCATGGTCAAATTATCGCAGCCGTCCACACAGGCTCCGAAGACGAACATCACCAACAGTTAAATAAACGGATTATTGAGCACGCCCAAGCCATGAGCAAAACACTGGATGCCAGCGTGCATTTGGTAAATGCTTACCCAAGCGCACCGGTGAACATTGCTGTCGAAATTCCAGAGTTCGATGTCACTGAATATTCCGACGCATTGGAGCAACACCATGTTAATAGAATGGCAGCGTTAGGTCGTGAGTTTGGCATATCCTCCCATGCACAACATCTTTCTCAAGGCTTGCCGGAACAAGTAATCCCCGATTTTGCGAAGCAACTGGATGCGGAGCTGGTGGTGTTAGGCACAATTGGTCGTACTGGTATTAGTGCCGCCCTACTTGGCAATACCGCAGAGCATGTATTAGACCAAATAAACTGCGATGTACTGGCAATAAAACCGGATGATTTTAAATGCCCTCTCGCTTGATGCGCACCGCTTAGGTATAATCCGCGCGTTATTTTAAGCAAGTTGGGTAAACGGGAGCCACAATGGCAAACAGCAGTCAGTACAGTTTTAATAAGCTGCAAAAACGAATTCGCCGCGAAACAGGCAAAGCCATTCAAGACTTTGGCATGATTGAAGACGGCGATCACATAATGGTGTGTCTCTCTGGCGGTAAAGACAGCTACACTTTACTCGACACTCTCATGTACTTGCAGCGTGTGGCACCTATTAAATTCTCTCTCGTTGCCGTTAATCTTGACCAGAAGCAACCAGGCTTTCCTGAGCACGTATTGCCTAATTATCTAAACTCACTTGGTGTCGACTACAAAATTGTAGAAGAAGACACTTACAGTATCGTTAAGGACAAAATCCCTGAAGGCAAAACGACTTGCTCTCTCTGCTCTCGCTTGCGACGTGGGATTTTGTATCGAACAGCGAAAGAGCTGAAAGCCACCAAAATAGCGCTGGGACACCATCGCGATGATATGATCGAAACCTTATTTTTGAATCTGTTTCACGGCGGTAAACTGAAGTCGATGCCCCCAAAACTTGCCAGCGATAACGGCGAGCATGTTGTCATTCGACCGCTCGCGTATAACAAAGAAAAAGACATTGAACAGTACTCGCAAGCCATGGAGTTCCCCATTATTCCGTGTAACTTGTGCGGATCTCAGGAAAACTTGCAGCGTAAACAAATAAAACAAATGCTAAACCAGTGGGATAGACAATTTCCCGGACGAATAGAAAGCATTTTTACAGCAATGCAAAATGTCGCACCTTCTCACCTTGCTGACAATAATCTGTTTGATTTTCTGGCGGTAATGGCTGATGGCGTAGCAAAAGAAGATGGCGATAAAGCCTTTGATAATGAGCCGATTCAAAATAATAACTTTGCAACGGCAGTCGACACAGAAACCAGTGTAAAGAGTATCAATATAAAACAACTGGCCTGAATGAGTTCTACTGTTGCCCAATAAAAAAGCCCCTGTCGGGGCTTTTTTGTTTTGTCGCGGATGAGGCTACTGCGGCGCCGCCTCACTGCTCGCTTCCGTATCTAACTGCTGACGTACTTCATTGACAATCGGACGGTTGATACGAATCATCGCTCGTAACTCTTCAATGTACTCAACGCCTCGCTCCGAGTAGCTTTCGAGCCCTACAATGAGGTCACTGGCTGTAATCGCCTTATTCTCGAGACGTTTTTGCTCTCGTAATAAACGCAAGTCTAAATAAGCACCGTGAGTATTTATGTTACGCATGTAACTTTTTACCGAATCATTCACTGAGTCGAATTTAGCGACTTCGTGACGACCGTCTTCTTCACGGCCCTTAGGAACAAGCCCACAACCTCTGACGTAACACCATTGGCCAAACAAATTAAGTCCCATCCGAGAGAAACGAGAAGTTCCCCAGCCTGACTCATTAGCCGCCTGAACAAGAACCATCATCTCCGGAATAATGTCCATACGACGTTTCAACAAACCAAACAGGTTGTCATCGACTTCAATGTCTTCTTCCAGACGGTAGTAATCTATCCACTCGTCAATTTTCTGCTGATCTTCGGCTGTTAAATTGCCCTCTTTATAGCGATTATAAACGTCTTTTAAATAAGCACGCTCGTGCAAAATGCGAATATTCTCCGCTTCAACCATTGGCAGTAAAAACCGGAAAAATGATTCCTTTTTCTCCGACACATCCGTCATTGCCGAAAACTCTGGCATCGTCGTCTGCGTTTTCACCTCAGGAATTGGCGGTAAATGCGCAACCACTGAAGCGTCTTCCTCTTTAGCTGGCTCCTTTGGAATAAACCAAGGCGTTAACAGCGCCGCAATACAAAGAACAATGAATAAAATTATCGTAACTATTCGCATATATTCCTCAAATAAGCCTTAAATAGAAATATTGTCAGACCGATCTGGGTCATCGTTATTAATAATAGTTACGCCAATAATATCTTTATAGACCACACCAATCAGGTTATAAATCATT
Organism: Idiomarina sp. 29L; assembly: GCF_004123135.1. NCBI lineage: Bacteria > Pseudomonadati > Pseudomonadota > Gammaproteobacteria > Alteromonadales > Idiomarinaceae > Idiomarina > Idiomarina sp. 29L. The sequence goes on from NZ_SDJS01000001.1 coordinate 584,987, forward strand.
GGCAACATCCAAATCAGACCTAAGCCGAATGGAATAATCGCCAAAAACAAAGCCCCCATAATGAGTAAAAATAGCACAATAAATTTTGGCAGCTTGTAATGGGTAATGCGGAAAGAGTAGTACAGTGCATTCAATGGGCTGGTACCACGTTCGATAACCAATGGCATAGCTAAAGCCAGAACCACGGTCAAATACAACGAGCCAAGTAGCCCTAAATTCGGATGTAATTGCCCCAGTAGCAAAGTCAGAATAATATTTAAAACGGTCGCAATTAATGAGACTACAATAAGCGGCATTAAGCGCTGAAAACCGTCAAATACTTGTGTCGCTTTTGTTTTTATATCAACGCTGTGTTTTATGCCCATCAGCATAAGGCCACCGAGCAATGGCGCATTAATAACCGCTTGAATAATACTGGTGACAAACTGCAGTTCCAGCGAGTTTTCAAAACTTTCCAACGAGAAGAAATTAATCAGCACCAGTACCATTAACACGTTAATGCCGAATAAAATTAAAAAGCCGCCTAACAAAGAGCCAAGATGGTTCTTAGTGACATTAAATGATTGCTCTATGACACTTTTTAACGAAAAATCGTACTTACCAGTTAACGCATCGGTTAATGAGCCGCCTACTATTAGCTTGTTATCATTCACAAAAATTACCACACTTTAATTGCTGAGTCGGTTAAAATAGCGCCCGCTATACTAGAGCATACGCATCGACAATCCAATAAATTCGATAACCCCTGAAGGAGTATCATGCAGAAAAAGCGTAAAGAACGTCCTGCGAACCCCAAATTGGTTTTGCTTAATAAACCTTACGGTGTTCTATCGCAATTTAGTGGTGACGCTGACGATGATACCTTAAAAAATTATATTCCTCATAAGGATGTTTATCCTGCCGGCCGTCTCGACAAAGACAGCGAAGGCTTGCTGCTGCTTACCAACGACGGTGTCTATCAGGCGAGACTTGCGAACCCTAAGTATAAGGTATGGAAGACATATTGGGTTCAGGTCGAAGGCGAGCCGACTGAAGAGCAACTGGAAGCACTTCGTCACGGTGTTGAGCTAAAAGATGGCCTAACCCGCCCGGCAGAAGCTTTTGTTATGCCCGAGCCTCATAACTTATGGCCTCGTAACCCGCCGATTAGAGAGCGAAAGTCGATTCCGGACACATGGCTTTGCATAAAAATAAGAGAAGGCAAAAACAGACAGGTTCGTCGCATGACAGCACACGTTGGACTACCAACGTTAAGGTTGATAAGAGCCGCAGTCGGCCCTTTTCAGTTAAAAGGATTACAGCCGGGACAATGGCGTGAAGAGCCTCCGGTTTGGTAAACCTTTGACTACCGCTGTGACGGTGAAAATGATAGAATACGCGCCAATTTTAGTACGCCAAAACGTCCGAGCAAATTTATGAGTGAAGCAGTAAAAAAAGTCATTGTCGGAATGTCCGGAGGAGTCGACTCCTCTGTCTCAGCATATCTTCTAAAACAACAGGGCTACCATGTTGAAGGCCTGTTTATGAAAAACTGGGAAGAAGACGACACGGACGAGTATTGTGCGGCCGCCGACGACTTGGCTGACGCTGAAAAAGTTTGCGAAACCCTGGGTATTGAACTGCACACCATTAACTTTGCTGCGGAATACTGGGATAACGTGTTTGAGTATTTCCTGGAAGAGTACAAAGCCGGCCGTACTCCGAACCCGGACATCATGTGCAACAAAGAGATTAAGTTTAAAGCCTTTCTTGAGTTTGCTGCCGAAGCGCTGGACGCCGATTATATCGCCACAGGCCATTATGTTCGCCGCCAATATGACGGCAAAAAATGGCAAATGCTGCGTGGATTGGACAATAACAAAGATCAAAGCTACTTCTTGTATACACTGAGTCATGAGCATATCGCGCAGACACTATTTCCGGTTGGCGAATTGGAAAAGCCTGAAGTTCGACGTATTGCCGAGGAACAAGGCTTAGTAACGGCGGATAAAAAAGACTCTACCGGTATTTGTTTTATTGGTGAACGTAAGTTTAAAGATTTTCTACAGCAGTATCTGCCGGCTAAGCCTGGTGACATCGAAACCGTCGACGGTGATGTTCTTGGGCAACATGAAGGCTTGATGTACCACACGCTTGGTCAACGCAAAGGTTTACATATTGGTGGACTGGCTAACGCTTCTGACGACCCTTGGTATGTGGTCGATAAGGACGTTGAACGTAACGTACTGATTGTTGCACAAGGCAAGAACCACCCTCGCCTATACTCTAAAGGCTTAATTGCCGGTCAGCTGCATTGGGTGAACCGGGAAACGCCTGTGGAGCCGTTCCGCTGTGCCGTAAAAACGCGTTATCGCCAAAACGATATCGCCTGTCAGGTAACACCATTAAACAATGGTGACGTTCATGTTGAGTTTGACGACCCCGTTGCGGCAGTTACACCAGGCCAGTCAGCGGTGTTCTATATCGATAACGTCTGCCTTGGGGGCGGTATTATTGAAAAACGCCTGACCGATTTTGAGGTAAAACTATGAACGACAGGCAACAGCGAGTTATTGCATTAGCCGGTATGTCATTAAGTGCCGCTGCGGTACAAAAAATAGCGCGCAGCGGCAGTTTGTATCCAGAATCCATTACCGACACATTAGTTCACAGTGTGTTACAACAGTCGCCCGATTCCATCGAACAGGTTTACGGTGGACTAGCGAATATCCAGCCCGGTTTACAGACATTTGTTCGCCAAATTGGCAGCAGTTCCCAAAAAGACGTTGAGGTGACACGCTATTTAATTGGTATGCTGCACCTTTCAAGACGTTTATTAAAGGAACCTAAAGTTTTGGACGAACTGGGTCAGCGCATTTCACAAATAAAGCGCCAAAAAGAAGAGTTTGGCTTTGAACAATACCGCATTTTAGAGAGTATGGCTGGCGTATACCGTGAGTTAATAAGCCCATTGGGTCAGCCTATTCGAATCAATGGTAAACCAGAGGTGTTAAAATCCGATGCTAATCAGCATCATATCCGTGCCCTGTTACTTGCTGGCGTACGCAGTGCCATACTCTGGAATCAAGTCGGTGGTAAGCGCCGCCATTTCATTTTTTCAAGAAAACAGATGCTGAAAGCCGCTCAGCAGCTCCTTCAACTTGCTTAATATATAACTCGGAGAACCTTGTATGTTGCCCTTATCTTCACTCACTGCGATATCCCCTGTTGACGGTCGATATGCGTCAAAAGCTGAAATGCTACGCCCTATTTTCAGCGAATATGGTCTTATCAAGTTCCGAGTAACCGTTGAAGTGCGCTGGCTACAATTGCTAGCAACTGTCGATGGCATTAAAGAAGTGCCCGCATTAAGCGACGAAGCGACTGCAGTACTCGATGGTATTGTTGAAAACTTCTCTGTTGAAGATGCGGAACGCATTAAAGAAATTGAGAGAACGACCAACCACGACGTTAAAGCGGTTGAGTACTTTTTAAAAGAGTCTGTGGCATCAAACGACGAACTCAATAATGTGTCTGAGTTCATTCATTTTGCGTGCACCTCGGAAGACATCAATAACCTTTCTCATGGTTTAATGCTGGCAACGGCACGAGACGACGTACTAGTGCCAATGATGACACAGCTCCTCAATGACGTAAAATTCAAGGCCAAAGAGTACCGAGCGGTGCCAATGATGGCTCGCACCCATGGTCAACCGGCAACGCCAACGACCATGGGTAAAGAATTCGCCAATGTAGCCGTTCGCTTAGAACGTCAAATTGAGCAATTTAAAGCGGTTAACATTATGGGCAAAATCAACGGTGCGGTGGGTAACTACAATGCTCACCTTGCCGCTTACCCGAACGTCGATTGGCATGGTATTTCTGAGCGTTTTGTTGAGTCTTTAGGCTTGAACTGGAACGCTTATACCACTCAAATCGAACCGCACGATTACATTGCTGAGTATTTTGACGCCCTGTCACGCTTTAATACTGTACTTATCGATTTTGATCGCGATGTCTGGGGTTACATTGCTCTGAACCACTTCAAACAAAAAACGATTGAAGGCGAAGTCGGCTCTTCGACCATGCCTCACAAAGTTAACCCAATCGACTTTGAAAATTCAGAAGGCAACCTGGGCATTGCCAACAGCATTATGCAGCATTTAGCGCAGAAGCTACCTATCTCACGCTGGCAGCGTGACCTGACTGACTCAACGGTATTGCGCAACTTGGGCGTCGGCTTAGCTTATGCGGTAATTGCTTATCAGGCGACACAAAAAGGTTTGAGCAAATTGGAAGTGAATGACGCTAAACTGGCCGCCGAATTGGATGACAACTGGGAGCTAATGGCAGAGCCAGTGCAAACCGTTATGCGCCGCTACGGTGTTGAGAAGCCTTATGAAAAGCTCAAAGCCTTAACTCGCGGTAAACGCATTACACCAGCCGATCTGAGTGATTTTATTGACGCGTTAGATATTCCTGACGCCGCCAAAGATGAAATGAAAGCACTAAGCCCGGCAAACTACATTGGGCGTGCCATTCAATTCGTTGACGACTTAGTATGACATTAAATCTCGATATAAAAGAGTTTCTGGCGAATAGCTGGCAGAAAAAACCTTGTTTAATTAAACAAGGCTTTACTGCATTTTCAGACCTTATTAGCCCGGAAATATTGGCCGGGTTGGCCATGGAAGAAGGCGCTGACTCCCGTATTGTGCAAACGAATACGGATACCGAATCAGGCTGGCTGGTCACTCACGGTCCGTTCGAGGAGTACGACTCGTTCGGCGAAAGCGACTGGACCTTACTGGTCCAGTCCGTGAATGAATGGGTACCTGAGGTTGGTGAGCTGTTGCAGCCGTTTCGCTTCCTGCCTGACTGGCGCCTGGATGATGTCATGGTGAGCTTTTCCTGTGAAAACGGCGGCGTAGGTCCGCATGTTGATCAGTACGATGTGTTCATTATCCAGGGCGCAGGCAAACGACGCTGGCGCGTTGGTGAGCGTCAAGCACTTCAGCAGTCACAGCCAACTGAAGATCTTTGCTTAGTTAATAACGATTTTAGCGTTCTTATTGACGAAGAACTCGAAAGCGGTGATGTACTTTACATTCCCGCCGGCTGCCCGCACGACGGCATCGCACTTGAACCCTCGCTAAATTATTCCGTTGGTTTTCGAGCGCCGTCACAAGCAGAGCTTCTGTGGCAACTCGGCGACAGTGCTATGGCGAATGATGTTCTGACTAAACGTTACACCGATCCTGACAGCTCCGATTTATCGCCAAGCTATGACATTACAGCACCACAGCTCGACGCCATGAAGTCATTATTGATAGAGGCTATTCAATCTGATGACGCCAACGACATTATTGCTCGTTTGCTGTCTCAGTCTAAACGTCCACTCGTCGAACCTGAGCTGCCGGTAACCGCCGAGCAAATACCCGCTATGCTGGAGCAAAGCAACGCGTTTATTGAACGTGCACCGGGTGCCCGCCTACTGCGACTGGACAATGACAGCTTCTACTTAAACGGTGAAAGGCTCGATGTACCTGAGCCAGCACAACAAGCGGCGATTCAGCTTGCTGAAATGCATGGTAGCTGTGGGGTTTCCGAGCTAAATGAAACCTTTTTAACCGCCGAAAGCCAGGCACTTTTGGCTGACGTTATCAACTTAGGTGGATACTACTTCTTCGTCGAAGAAGCCCCTGAATAATTCTGTAAAGAGAAGTTGATAAACACCTGTTTGAATACGCGTATTTATTGATTTTATTCAGTAGCGAACGGTTGCCCTACGTGGTAATGTTCGCGCAATTTTTTAAGCAATAAGGAATTAGAATTCATGTCTCTATTCGAGCATCCTGAATTTGATAATCACGAGCAAGTTGTATTCTGTCACGACCAGGAATCTGGCTTGAAAGCAATTATTGCTATTCATGACACTACATTAGGCCCAAGCCTTGGCGGTACTCGCCTTTGGAACTATAGCTCATCAGCAGAAGCACTAACTGACGTACTGCGCCTGTCTCGCGGTATGACATATAAAAGCGCAATGGCTGGCTTGCCGTTAGGCGGTGGTAAAGCAGTTATTATTGGCGACGCTAAGAAGATTAAGAGCGAAGACCTGTTCCGTGCGTATGGCCACTTCATTGAGTCGTTAAGTGGTCGTTATATTACCGCGGAAGACGTCAACATTCGTACTGAAGACATCGATATTGTTGCCAAAGAAACCAGCCACGTTGCTGGTACTGCTGACAAAGCCGGCGACCCTTCTCCGCACACGGCTTTAGGTACCTACCTGGGCTTAAAAGCAGCTGCGAAACACCGTTTAGGCAGCGAAGACTTAAAAGGCGTAAAAATTGCGGTGCAAGGTTTAGGCTCGGTCGGTTATGACTTTGCTAAATATTGTGCAGAAGATGGTGCTGAGCTTATCGTGACCGATATTAACGAAGAGTCTATTGAACGTGCGGTTAACGAATTAGGCGCAAAAGCAGTTGGTTTGGATGAAATATACAGCGTTGACGCTGACATTTACGCTCCGTGTGCTTTGGGCGCAACCATTAATGACGAAACGCTGAAGCAGCTTAAGGTTAAAGTTATTGCGGGTAGCGCTAACAATCAATTAGCGAATCCTAAGCATGATCAGGCAGTTAAAGACATGGGCATTTTGTATGCACCAGACTATGTCATTAATGCCGGCGGTGTTATTCATGTCTGCTCTGAAGCGGCAAACATGAGCTTAGAAGAAACGGATAAGCGTGTTCGCGCTATTTACGACACGCTAGACAAGCTGTTTGCACGAGCTAAAGAAGAAGACCGCCCAACCGGCGTTATTGCTGATGAAATGGCAAGAGAGATCATCGCCAAAGGTAAGCAGTAAAACCTATAAAAAAGCCTGGTGATTAAACCAGGCTTTGTAAGATAACTTCAAGCGGGTGTTTCACCCGCTTTTTTTCTACCCGCTTAACTTGCGAGCGGCAGGAGAACCCCGTTACCAAAATTCCTGAACTACCGTAACGTTGAACCGCGTCGTGCCAACCCATGTGATACAAGCCCATACTGTCATCCAGGTTTTTAACCTCATGACCAAAAGTACCGGCCATACCGCAACAACCGACATTAACAATATCCAGAGTAAGGCCCAGCTTAGCGAACAGCGTTTGCCATTGTTTCGCTGATTCAGGCACGAAGCTTTGTTCAGTGCAGTGTAGCAGCAGACCATAGTGACTTGATCGCTTTTGATCGTGCGTCTCAAAGTCTACAGACATAAGCCATTCAATCACGGTGCTGACATTGACTGATGGTAATTCGCCATTACAGGCCTTTCGATATTCATCCCTAAAAATCAGTGCTGTCGACGAATCGGGGCCAATTAGAGGAATACCCGCCTCTGAAAGCGGTTGTAACTGTTCAGTAACCTTACGCGCGGTTTCATCAAAGTCTTTCAAAAAGCCTTTCACATGTTGCGCTTTACCATGCCCTGCAAAAGGCAGTAGTATTGGTCTATAACCCAACTTCGATACCAAGTGACCCAAAGCTAAAACAAATTCAGCTTCGTAAAAGCTGGTGAATGGATCCTGAACAATAACAACAGTTTTGCTTATTTCCGCCTCACTTAACGCCAGAATATCGCCAGTATCTAGAACATCGAAGCCGCTTTGGCTCCAGCCCGTTAATAAATCCGGCGTCGAAAAGCTCGGCGTATCAACGTAACCCACAATATGTTTAAGCACCCAGCGAGAAACGGGGTTATTAATCAGCACATTACTGGCGGTTGGGTAGCGGCTGGCTATGCGTCCGGTTCTTTCAACATTTTTTACCAGATAGTCTTTTAGTGGACGGAAATAACGGCTGTAGTAATGTTCGTAAAAACGCGCCCGAAACGTCGGCACATCGACTTTGACCGGACACTGATTGGTACACGCCTTACAGGCTAAGCACTTATCCATGGAGTCTTTCACTTCATGGTTAAAGTCATCCGACGCCTTAAGTTGACGTGAAAGCTTCTCAAAAAAATGGCTTTGCTGAGGCGTTTTCGCTGCATCGTAGCCTTCTTTTTGAGTCAATCGTAACCATTCACGCACGAGACCCGCTCTACCTTTCGGAGAGTATCGTCTGTCGCGAGTGACTTTATAAGACGGACACATAGCCGACGACGTGTCATAGTTAAAACACAAGCCGTTACCGTTACAATCCATTGCGTTTTGGTAGCTCTCGCGCGTAGCTACGGGGATTTGCCGGTCATAGTAGCCACGCTTTATTGCGTCGACAGAAACCAGCTCTGCTTCCGTATTTAGTGGTGTACAGATCTTACCGGGGTTCAACTGGTTACAAGCATCAAAGCTGGCTTTTATTTTTTGTAGCTCTTTGTAGAGATCGTCACCGAAGAACTTAGGGGCATACTCCGAGCGGTAGCCTTTGCCATGCTCTCCCCACATCAAACCGCCATACTTTTGCGTCAGCTTAGCGACTTCATCACTGACCTCACGCAGTAAACTCTCATCAGCAGGCTCGGTTAAATCGAGTGCCGGACGAACATGCAGGACTCCGGCATCAGCGTGGCCAAACATGCCATAATCCAAACCTTTGCTATCGAGTAATGCCCGGAATTCATTAATAAATGGCGCCAGTTTTTCAGGCGGAACGGCCGTGTCTTCTGCAAAAGCGACCGGCTTGCGGCGTCCTTTTGTTGCGCCCAGTAGACCAACTGACTTTTTACGCATTGCGTAAATCAGTTGTATGCTCGGCAAGTCATCACAAATTTGATAGCCAATAACGCCCTGATTGTCTTTACTCTTAATGAGTTTATCCAAACGCTGACAAAGTGTGTTGACCTTGGTATCAATGTCATTTTGGTCAAGTCCGGTAAACTCGACCATGTTAATACCGTCCATGCGCTTGCCTTCAACATCTTCAAGCAAGTGCGAGACCGACTTCCAAATAATGTCTTCCCGAGCAAGGTTCAATACTTTACTGTCAACGGTTTCAACCGACGTTGCGTTTGCTTCCACCAAGAATGGCGCATTTTCTAAGGCAGCCTGGAAATTAGAGTACTTAACGTTAACCAGCACACGATGCTTAGGAATCGGCGTAATATTTAGACGCGCTTCGCTGACAAATCCGAGTGTTCCCTCAGAGCCGGCGATGATACGTGATACATCAATAAGCTGCTCTTTCGGATTGTAGGCGTGTTTTAAATCGTAACCGGTAAGAAAGCGATTCAGCGGCGGGAATTTATCCGCTATTAACTGCTCTTCGCCAACACAAGTGTCTATTATCTGCCTATAGATTCTGGCTACGCGGTCACTCCCTTGTGCAATGCTTTCTGCTTGCTCAAGTGATACCGGTCCGCTGTCCAGAACGTTACCGTCCAATAACACGGTTTTCAGTTCCAGGATATGATCGCTGGTTTTGCCGTACACCAAAGAGCCCTGACCAGACGCATCGGTGTTAATCATGCCACCCAACGTTGCTCGGTTACTGGTCGACAAATCAGGTGAGAAAAAATAACCGTGTGGCCGCAACGCATCGTTTAACTGATCTTTCACGACTCCTGATTGCACCCTAACCCAACCTTCTTCAGCATTCACTTCCAGCACTTTGTTCATGTGTCGGCTCATATCGACGACAATGCCGGACGTTAATGACTGGCCATTCGTACCAGTGCCACCGCCTCGTGGGGAAAACTGAATATCAGAATACGCATCTTGTCCGGCGAACTTCATCACCAGAGCAAGATCTGATTGCTTTTTAGGGTATAAAACGGCTTGTGGGAGTTGTTGGTAAACACTATTGTCGGTAGCGGCAATTAGCCGCCCCGAGTAGCTCACATCAATTTCGCCGGAGAAACCAGAGCCTTTTAATGCTTTTAAAAAGCTCTGGTAATTGTCCGGTAACGCACTTTCCGCTGAAACATTCGGTAATGCGGTCATACTTATAGGTGTTCCGACAGGTACATCCAGGTTTCAATAACGGTGTCAGGGTTCAGCGACACAGAGTCAATGCCCTGCTCAACCAACCAAGCGGCAAAATCCGGATGATCCGATGGTCCCTGGCCACAAATACCAACGTATTTACCACGCTTCTTAGCCGTTTGAATGGCCATTGCCAGCAACTTCTTAACGGCTTCATTACGCTCATCAAATAAGTGTGCAATAACACCCGAATCGCGGTCAAGCCCTAAGGTTAGCTGAGTTAAGTCGTTAGAACCAATAGAGAAACCGTCAAAGATATCGAGGAACTCATCGGCTAACAGGGCATTCGACGGCAACTCGCACATCATAATGACCCGCAGCCCATTTTCGCCTTGTTTTAAACCTTGCTCTTCCAGAAGCTCGATAACTTTCCGGCCTTCTTCTAAAGTACGCACGAACGGAATCATAATTTCGACGTTCGTGAGCCCCATGTCATTACGAACCCGTTTAATGGCTTCACACTCTAACGCAAAGCAGTCACGGAATTCTTCTGAGATATAGCGTGAAGCGCCACGGAAGCCGAGCATAGGGTTCTCTTCACCCGGCTCATATTGACTACCACCAATAAGGTTCGCGTATTCGTTTGACTTAAAGTCAGACATGCGAACAATGACTCGCTCTGGTGAGAAAGCCGCGCCCAGTGTCGCAATACCTTCAGCCAAACGCGCAACGTAATACTCACGAGGGCTGCTATAACCCGCCATCATTTGATCGATAGTCGCTTTTAAGTCATCACTTTGTGCATCGTAATTTAATAGCGCTTTCGGGTGCACGCCTATCATGCGGTTAATAATGAACTCTAAACGTGCCAGGCCAATACCAGCATGAGGCAAGCCAGCAAAATCAAACGCGCGATCCGGGTTACCTACGTTCATCATAATTTTCAGCGGCAACGGCGGCATCGCATCAATGCGAGACTCGGTGACATCGAAATCAAGTTGTCCTTGATAGATATATCCAGTATCGCCCTCAGCACAAGAAACAGTCACTTCCTGGCCATTCGCAATATGGTCAGTGGCATCACCACAACCGACAACCGCAGGAATGCCCAGTTCACGTGCGATAATAGCAGCGTGGCAAGTCCGGCCACCTCGGTTCGTCACAATGGCAGCGGCGCGCTTCATAATAGGTTCCCAGTCAGGATCCGTCATGTCTGTTACCAGCACATCGCCCGGCTGCACTTTATCCATTTCACTAATGTCATTAAGAACACGCGCAACACCTCGGCCAATACGCTGACCGATAGCACGTCCCTGGCATACTACGTCACTTTTACTTTTCAGAGCGAAGCGCTCTATAGCCTGACCTTTCTGGTTTGACTGCACCGTTTCAGGACGTGCCTGAACAATATAGAGCTTGCCATCAACACCATCCTTCGCCCATTCAATATCCATTGGGCGACCGTAGTGCTTCTCAATAATTAGTGCTTGTTTCGCTAGTGCTTCTACTTCGTCGTCAGTAATTGAGAACGTGCGGCTTTTCTCTACGTCGATGTCTTCAATTAATGTCTGCTTACCGTGCGCGCGGTCTTCTGAGAAAATCATCTGGATTTTCTTACTGCCCAGCGTGCGTCGTAATACCGACGGACGGCCCGCTTCTAACGTTGGCTTATGAACGTAGAATTCATCAGGGTTAACTGCGCCTTGAACGACCATTTCGCCCAGTCCAAAAGACGAGGTAATGAAGACAACATCTTCGAAACCTGACTCGGTATCGATACTGAACATAACGCCTGACGATGAAATATCGCTGCGCACCATACGTTGAATACCCGCCGAAAGCGCAACACCCCGGTGGTCATAACCTTGGTGAACTCGATAAGAAATTGCCCGGTCGTTAAATAATGAAGCGAAGACATGTTTTATGGCTTCCATCACATTGTCTAAGCCACGAACGTTCAGGAATGTTTCTTGCTGTCCCGCAAATGATGCATCAGGCATGTCTTCAGCCGTGGCTGAGCTACGTACTGCGAAACTGAATTCGTCGTTGTTTTCGCTCAGCGTTTCAAATGCTGATTTAATGGCCTGTTCGAACTCAGACTGGAATGGCGTGTCAATTATCCACTGACGAATTTTTTGACCGGCTTGCGTCAGTGCTTGAACATCATCGACATCGAGGCTGTCGAGCAAATCGTGAATGCGATCGTTAAGACCACTTTGCTCCAAAAACTGGTTATAAGCTTCGGCTGTGGTCGCAAAACCTCCGGGAACTTCTACTCCAGCACCGGATAAGTTGCTGATCATTTCACCCAGAGAGGCGTTTTTGCCCCCCACACGATTAACGTCCTGCATTCCCAGATCTTGGTACCACACTACGTATTCTTGCACGTCACAGTCCTCAATTAATTTTTTAGGCATGGAAGTGCCGGGTATTTTACACTTTATAGCTCAACAAGTTAATATCGCTGTATTAATCCTTTGTAAAAGAGACTTACCGTGCGCTACGCCTTTTATATTTCTGACGGCACGGCACTGACCGCTGAGGCCTTTGGTCATGCCCTGCTCTCAATGTTTCCTGTAAAATTCGAGCATAAAACGCTGCCCTTTATTGATACACAAAAAAAAGCAGAAAATGTCTGTAAAACCATTCAAAAGGCAAAAGAAGAGAGTGGCGAGCCGCCGCTGATATTCCATACCTTCGTTAATGAAACGCTAAAGTCAAAAATAACGAATTGCGGGGGCGTTTGCTATGACTTCCTCGATCACTTTGTGGCACCGGTAGAGAAAGAGCTCAACGTTAAAGCGGAGCCGAAAACGCATCGGACTCACGGTGTTCATAAAAATTATAACTTCCGTATTGATGCAATTAACTACGCCCTTGATAACGACGACGGCAAGCGCCTTAACCAGCTTGATAAGGCGGATCTTATTTTGGTAGGCGTTTCAAGAACGGGTAAAACGCCGACCAGCCTATATTTGGCCATGCAATACGGTATTAAGGTCGCCAACTATCCGCTTACCGACGACGATGATTTTGAACGTTTGCAGTTACCCAAAGAACTTAAAATGCACAGGCATAAGATTTTTGGTCTAACGCTCAGTTCTCAGCGCCTGCATGAAATACGCAGTCAACGCAGAGAAGGCAGCCGTTATGCGTCGTTAGCACAGTGTCGTTTTGAGTTGGCTGAAGTCGAAAAACTGTATCGCCGCGAAGCGATACCTTTTATCAATTCAACCCATTATTCAGTGGAAGAAATTGCCGCGAAGATTCTTGCGAAGACCAACTTAGAACGGCACCGCTATTAGTGCCGTTCTGTTACTAACGCTTATTTTGCGTTAGTACTTTCAAAGATTTTGTCTGCAGAAGCCGCAACAAAACCAGTGTAAAGTTTACCCGGCTCAATCTCGTACCGCTTCGCGAACTCATAAAAACAGCTTGGAATACTGACCGTTTTGTCTGAGAACTCAACGTCATGACGGTCAGCCATTGTTGATGACTGCTCTAGATAAACCTCTGGCGAGCCTTTAATTTCGCCACCTGAACTATTGAGTGTAAAGCCATTGTCTTTCAGCTTCTGATTTACCTGCTCTAATGATTCGTAGCCCGGCAACTGATTAACACTCACCGTAAAGTGGTTAGCGCAGTAACCGAACGCCGACATCCATGCAGCGTATTCACTTTCTTCCAGCAGCGCCAGGTAATCGTCATGGCTAACTTTCCAATGGGTGCCTGAGTAAAGAAAGTCAGACTTTTTCGTATCGGCTTCCGATACTTGCGCCACCATGTCTTTGACTTTGGCTTGCAAATCGTCAGAAAACTCGCTTGTCATTAATTCGCTGATGAACACTTTAGGCAGCTCAGGGTCATCATGCTCAAAGTGTTTCGCACGAAGCTTTTTAGCCTCGAAATGATAATCGCCGCCTTCTTTGTAACCTAAATCCAGAAAGTGCTGAGCCAGAACTTCTAAGCCAACCGGAGCAATATCGAATGTTCTGAAGGCAACGTGATCATTAATGATCGGATGCCCTTCACCCAGTATTTTGTGAACTTTTTCTGCCGACGGCGTGCGAGATAAGTAATCTTGCCACAAATTCTCAAATAACTGCTCTACCTGCTGTGACATACAACGGTTGTCCTCTTATACGTTCAATGAAATAGAAAATTAGCCTTCGCCATTGCGCGCTGCTTTAAGCGACTCGGCCACTAAAAACGCCAATTCTAACACTTGATCGGCATTAAGTCGTGGATCGCACTGTGTACGGTAACGACTCGACAGATCTTCTTCGCTGATTTTATAAGCTCCACCTGTACATTCTGTAACGTCTTCCCCGGTCATTTCTAAATGAATGCCGCCAGGATATGTACCTTCTGACTGGTGAATGGCGAAAAACTGTCTCAACTCTTTATGAATGGCGTCGAAAGAACGTGTTTTCAAGCCATTGTCCGCTTTTATAGTGTTGCCGTGCATTGGATCGCTGGACCAAATAACGTTGCGACCTTCTTCTTTTACTCGACGTACCAGACGTGGCATATTTTCAGCCAGGTTATCTGCTCCCATACGCGTAATAAGCGTTAAGCGCCCAGCTTCGTTATCGGGATTAAGGGCATCGATTAAACGAATAAGCTCGTCTTCAGGCATTTTCGGTCCGACTTTTACGCCTATCGGGTTATTGATGCCGCGCATAAATTCGACATGCGCATGGTCTAACTGCCGCGTACGCTCCCCTATCCAAACCATATGGGCAGAACAGTCGTAAGGTAAGCCGGTTAGTGTATCTGTACGAGTTAACGCTTGCTCATATGGCAACAACAAGGCCTCATGAGAGGTAAACAGCGAAGTTTCGTGGATGGTCGCATTATTATCTGCATTGATGCCCAATACTTCCATAAAACGCAGCGCTGACTGAATTTCTTCCGCGATTTGCTGATAGCGTTCTTTCAACGGGTTTGATGCAATGAAGCTTAAGTTCCACTTATGAACCTTATGTAAGTTTGCCAAACCACCCTGTGCAAACGCCCGCAACAAATTCAACGTCGCCGCCGAATGATGATACGCCTTAAGCATACGCTCAGGATCCGGCTCTCGAGAACTCTCTGTAAACTCAGAGCCATTAATAATATCCCCGCGATAACTTGGAAGGTTAACACCGTCAACAGACTCAAAGTCACTGGAGCGTGGCTTAGCATACTGCCCCGCCATTCGCGCTACTTTGGTCACCGGACACGAACCCGCAAAGGTCATTACAATGGCCATTTGCAGAATAACTTTAAAAGTATCTCTTATTTTTGGGGCATTAAAATCGCTAAACGACTCAGCGCAGTCACCGCCTTGGAGCAGAAAACCGTTTCCCTGACAGACATCGCTTAGTTGATTTCTCAGCGCACGGATTTCTTCCGCGAACACCAACGGCGGGAACTGGCTTAGTTGCCTCTCGACATCATGCAGCTGTTGTTCGTTTTGGTAGCTGGGTTGTTGTTGAATTGGCTTATCGCGCCAGCTGCGCGCACTCCACTGTGCCATAAAGTTAACTTCCGACTTTTTCACTGTATAAGATGTACGAATGTACGGTGTCCGCCATTGAAAAGCAACGACTAACGCCGTTGCTCAAGTGCATGAATACGCTCTTCCAAAGGCGGATGACTCATAAAGAGTTTACCAATCGTTGAGCGTTTTCCCTTAATGCCGAAAGCTAACATGGTACCGTCCAGTTCTGATTCGCGGCCTTGTTGTAAGCGACGCAACGCTGCAATCATTTTCTGTTTACCCGCAATATCTGCGGAACCAGCGTCTGCTCGGAACTCACGCTGACGGGAGAACCACATCACTATCACGCTGGCGAGAATGCCAAAAACAACTTCCAGCAACATGACTAAACCGAAATACGCGAGTCCGCCACGTTGGTTATCACCGCGAGCGATGGCGCTGGCGATGATCCGCGCAAAGAACATTACAAAGGTGTTCACCACGCCCTGAATTAACGTCAGCGTGACCATGTCGCCGTTCGCAATGTGACTGACTTCGTGCGCCAACACCGCTTCGACTTCATCTGCGTTCATGCTTTGTAACAAGCCAGTGCTGACCGCAACCAGTGAATGGTTTTTGCTGCGTCCGGTGGCAAACGCATTGGGCGACGGTGACTGATATACAGCAACCTGAGGCATCGGTATGCCGGCTTTTTGCGCCTGCTGCTGAACCGTTCTTAACAGCCATTCTTCAGACTGATTCTGTGGACGCTCGATAACCCGTGCTCCAGTTGAACGAATAGCCATCCAACGGGAAATCCATAGTGAAACAAAAGCACCGCCAAAACCAAACAGCGCACAGAAAATTAACAACCCTGCAGAGCCACGAGCGTCTATACCCGTTGCCGCAATAACGATATTAAAAACAACACTAACGACCAATAAAACAGCAATGTTAGTGGCTAAAAATAGCAGGATCCTTTTCATCCTAGTCTCCGTTAAGAATGTCTACGCTAACTGATATGTAGGCGCCTCACATTAAGTTCAATGCACCAGTAAAAATTTACCGGCAAAATTTTGGCTTTGCCAGTCAGGCATATAAGGCAGTGTGGCAATTGGCTCTGATTTCAGAACCCGGATTAATGTTTTAAGGTTTTCTTCTTGTCTGGGCATTGGCGTTTCGCCGGTCTGTACGGCAACCCAGCCTGCCAGTTCACAGCCCGATGCTCGAATTGACAGAGCGCTAAGTAACGCATGATTTAAGCAGCCCAGCTTTAAACCCACCGTGAGAATAACTTTGGCGGACAGTTGCTTAACCAAATCTGGCATAAAGAAGGTGTTCGATAACGGTAACTGCCAGCCTCCGGCACCTTCTATCACCAAGACATCAGCACCAGTTTGGCGAATCTCATCAACGGTCTTTTGAAGCCTATTGATGGTGATTTCAACGCCCTTTTCGGCGGCTGCAATATGAGGCGCTATGGCTGGCTCAAACGTGTAAGGGTTTACCTGTTCATAAGGTTGTTTAATATTCGCAACCTTCATTAAGGCTAAAGCATCTGAATTTTTTAATTGCCCATCGTGCATTTCGCAGCCAGAAGCAACAGGCTTCATAACAGCCACGTTGCGACCACTGCTTACCAAGTATTGCACAAAGCCACAGGCAGCCACGGTTTTACCAGCGTCAGTATCGGTACCTGTTATAAAATAAGTGTCCATATTAACTATTATTCAACCCTACTTAACTAAAACGATGTTAATAATCTGCCATTCCAGTGGTAACCCCTGGCTTTGTCGAAAGATTTCATAGCTCTTTTCCAGATTTTGAAGCTTTGATCTCGTCATCAAACCAGACGAGCTTTCCCGTTTTACTAAGCTTGCACCAACACCTTTAATACTGCCTAGCAGTTCTCTCAAGTTATTAAAATATTGGGTATAGCTGTAGCCATGAAAACCAGCACTTGACCAAGCGTGTTTCTTAACCGCAGAGACAACATCGGTTAATAGCGAAAACTGGTTAATATGGGGGCGGCGATCGACTCTCGCCCAACTTTCCTTCAACGACGAGAAGGTACCGGGTAACAGCGTATTAACCGTCGCAACACCACCGGGCTTAAGAATACGGTAGACCTCGTTAAACGCACAACTCAAGTCATCAACCCACTGCAATGATAAATTCGCAAATGCCCAATCGGTACTTGCACTGGCTAATGGCAACTCAGCCCAGTGTCCATGCGCCCAATTCAAGCCCGGGTATAAACGACGTGCTTGTACCAGCATGGCTGGGGAAATATCAATGCCCATATAATACTGGCAGCGGCTTAGCAGTGTAGCGGTCTCAGCTGCGGGACCACAACCAATATCAACCAGTGTTCCCGTATGTTGAGGAATAGCGGGCTTAGCGCAAGCCAAGAGATCGTGCGCCGCTCTCCTTTGAATTTCATCGTGTTGAGTATAACTGATAGCGGCACGATCAAAGTGCTGCGCCACAGCTTTATCAAAATTTAGCGGTTTCATACTGCCCTATTCGATTCCAGTAGCTCATCAACCACATGCCAGAATTGACTAATGTGCGCTGACTGCATATTACTGTTCAGGCTAAAGCGAATTCTTGGTAAATGCTTAGGCACAGTGGGATAAACAATCGCTCGGCACAAATACCCCAGGCTCGTCAGCTCTCCAGCAATGCGTCGAGCTGTCTCTTCACTTTCAAAAAGCCAGGTTTGAATAGGCGTTGAGGACTCTATACACGCTAAGCCACGACGAGACATTTCCAGCTGAAACTGTTGCGCTAGCTGTGCTAAATGCTCTCGCTTCTCTCGCCCTTCATTACTGCGAATAACCGTTAGTGCGGCGCTGGCAGCGGCAGCTTGTGGGGGAGGCATGGCTGTTGAATAGATGTATTCCCGACAAAACTGAATTAACGCTTCAATGGTGTCGTTATCAGCACAGACAAACGCCCCACCAACGCCGAATGCTTTGCCAAAGGTCCCCGTCATGACGTCGATCAAGTTCAAGTTATTCGCCAGAGCGCCTTTCCCCTCTTGACCTAAAACACCAATGCCGTGCGCGTCGTCGACCATGAATGTGGCGTCAGGCTGTTGGTTTTTCAGCTCGGTTAATTGCGCAATACCGCCGTCGTCCCCGTCCATACTGAAAACCCCTTCGGTGACAATCCAGTCTTCGGGTTGCAGCATGCCAGCAATGGTTAACGGCTGACTGTGAGCATAGCGCTTAAAGCGCTGACGACTTTGCTTGATACCGTCAATTAGAGACGCATGAACAAGCTTATCTGCGTATATTTTACCGCTTTCATCTGTCAGGGTATTTAACACCCCTGTGTTTGCCGCAAAACCGGAGGAGAACAAAAGCGCAGCGGGCTTTTCCAGCCACTCACACAGCTCAGATTCAAGTCGCTGGTGCTCTCGACAATAACCACTTAATAACGGCGACCCTGTACTGCCAACTCCCCATTGATTCGCTGCATCGGTAAAGCGCTTAACAACCCCTTCATGCTGACTTAAACCGAGGTAATCGTTTTTAGAAAAGTCGACAACGACACTGACTTCTTTTGCGGCACGACAACGACGTCGACGCATTTGTGTCGACGCTCTGCGTTGCTTCAACTTCTCCTTAAGGGAGTCACGCATTGTTCTATCGCTTAGGAGGCGTCGTAGAAACGAACCGGTTGCTCTTGCTCTGCAATGGCGTCTTCAATGACAGCGGTATGCACTTCGTCATCATAACCATCGGCTTGCTCCGGTGTTATACCTAAACGCTCAAATAAACGAAGGTCAGCGTCGGCTTCCGGATTTGCAGTTGTCAGTAGCTTTTCACCATAAAATATCGAGTTAGCCCCGGCCAAAAAGCACAGCGCCTGCATCTCATCATTCATATCTTCACGGCCAGCCGATAAGCGCACATGCGATTGCGGCATGAGAATACGTGCCACGGCCACTGTACGCACAAACTCAAAGTTATCTAAGTCTTCGAGTTTAGCAAATGGCGTTCCTTCAACTTTCACCAACATATTAATCGGCACACTTTCCGGGTGCTTGGGTAAGTTAGCAAGCTGCACCAATAATGAGGCGCGATCTTTCACACTTTCTCCCATACCCACGATACCGCCGGCGCACACTTTCATACCCGCATCGCGAACATTAGCCAGCGTATCAATGCGATCCTGATAGGTGCGCGTGGTAATAATGTCACCATAGAACTCAGGCGAGGTGTCGAGGTTATGGTTGTAGTAATCAAGACCGGCTTGTTGCAGCAACTTCGCCTGTTCAGCAGACAGCATCCCCAGCGTCATGCAGCTCTCTAGCCCCAGCTCTTTAACACCTTTGATCATTTCCATAATGTAAGGCATGTCACGGTCTTTCGGGTTACGCCAGGCGGCGCCCATACAAAAACGGCTCGCTCCCTTGTCTTTGGCCGCTTGCGCCTCTTGCAATACTTTCTCAACGGCCATGAGGCGCTCTCGATCAAGCCCGGTGTGATAATGCGCACTTTGCGGACAGTATTTGCAGTCTTCTGGGCACGCGCCGGTTTTAATCGACAGAAGCGTACTGACCTGTACTTCATTCGGGCTAAAGTGTTCTCTGTGAACACTCTGGGCTTTAAACATTAGATCATTAAACGGCAATTGTAGAAGTTGTTGAACCTCGTCAACGGTCCAGTCGTTGCGGATGGCTGGCATAATAGAATCTCGTGTTTTGAACAGTTAATGTCGCATAGAATATGCGTTATCATTGCCCTGTCAATTTACACAAGAATACAAACTTTACAACTGGGTATTTTATGACCTTATCAAGTCGTTTGAATAACGAAGAATTTGATCGCCAACATTTGTGGCACCCTTATACGTCCATGAGCAACCCCTTGCCTTCCTATGAAGTAAGCTCTGCGAAAGGCGCCACCATCACATTAAAAAACGGGGAGCAACTCATAGATGGAATGTCTTCCTGGTGGGCGGTCATTCACGGTTATCGTCACCCGAGACTGGATAAGGCTGCGCACCAGCAGATTGATACCGTCAGCCACGTCATGTTCGGCGGCCTTACTCACGAACCAGCGATAAAACTGGGTCGACAGCTCGTCGACATGTTGCCAAAACCGCTGGAAAAAGTATTCATTGCTGACTCTGGCTCTATTAGCGTTGAAGTCGCCATAAAAATGGCGTTGCAGTACTGGTTGGCTCAATCACGCCCTGAAAAGTCCAAGCTGTTAACCATAAAAGGTGGTTATCATGGCGACACTTTTAAAGCCATGTCAGTGTGTGATCCGGAAAATGGCATGCACAGCTTCTTTAATAAAGCCATTGCCACCCAGATTTTTGCTGACGCTCCGGAATTAACACCCGCCGATGAATGGGATGAAGCCTCAGGTCAGCAGTTGACACTATGGTTTGAACAATTCCATAAAGAAGTAGCAGCCGTCATACTCGAACCAATTGTGCAAGGCGCCGGTGGTATGCGGTTTTATCACCCTAATTACCTGAAACTCATTCGTGCTCTTTGCGATAAATACGATGTACTGCTCATTGCCGATGAAATTGCTACCGGGTTTGGTCGTACCGGAAAGTTGTTCGCTTGCGAACATGCGGGGATCACCCCTGACATTATCTGTTTGGGTAAAGCGCTAACGGGTGGCTATATGACCCTGGCCGCAACCGTAACCACTGAAAAGGTAGCGAATACTATTGGACAAGGTCCGGCCGGTGGAGCACTAATGCACGGACCAACCTTTATGGGAAATCCATTGGCTTGCGCCGTCGCCTCAGAATCGCTCGCTATTATCAATGAAGGGAATTGGCAACAACAGGTAAAAACAATAGAAGCACAGTTGAAGGAACAACTGCTTCCGTTAAATAAGTTAAGTTCAGTACGTGATGCCAGAGTCTTTGGCGCTATTGGCGTTTTGGAAATGGAACAAACCATTGACGTTGCTGAAGCACAGCGCTTATTCATTAAGCGCGGTGTTTGGATACGTCCGTTCGGCAGACTGCTTTACATCATGCCGCCTTACATTATTAGCAAACAGGAATTGTCAGCTTTGTGCTCCGCTATGGCGGAATACGCAAGAAGCGTTCAAAAGCCGAAGAAGTAAAGCGACAAACCGCCCAGGCAGCTTAAAACGAGTATTACCAGATTCACCCAAATATGCTGTTTATGTTGCCTGAAGAGCACAAAGTTGAGTGCCAGGCTTATTAGACTAATGACCAAACCAATACACAGCGTGATCACAAACAGGTCACCCAGTGTTATATGCCAGTAATCCCGGACCGGAATACCGAAGATTTGCGTCAGTATGGTGTTACGTTCTGGCTTGGCGTAGTTAAAAACGATGGTGGCAATGACAAATATGACCCAGCCAAAAATGCATAATAAGCCAAGTACCCTTGACCAAAAGGGTACTTTTTTTAAGTCGTCTATAGAGCCCCTTTTCATAATTTTTCTCTCTGTTGACGGGGTTATACTTGAGTCTGCGCCAATCCGAGGTAACATAGCAACCTTTGATTCGCAAAATAGTGTAAATTTCGGAGAATAGAAACCCATGTCGTATGCTTCTGTAGTGGATATTCTGGAAGGCAAAATCCCGGTCGACGAAACGGTAACGGTTCGCGGTTGGGTACGTACTCGCCGTGACTCCAAAGCGGGTATTTCTTTTATTAATGTACATGACGGCTCTTGCTTTGAAGCAGTTCAAGCCGTTGTACCTGCTGAACTTCCAAACTACAGTAATGAAGTGCAAAAGCTGACAACCGGTTGTTCTGTTGCTATTACCGGCGTCGTGGTTCCATCTCAGGGCCAGGGGCAGTCATTTGAGCTGCAAGCCACTAAAGTGCATGTGTACGGCTGGGTTGAAGATCCTGACACTTACCCTATGGCGCCCAAACGCCATAGCATGGAATATTTACGCGAGTACGCTCATTTACGCCCGAGAACCAACATTACCGGCGCGGTTATGCGTGTTCGTAACACATTATCTCAGGCGATTCACCGTTTCTTTCACGAAAATGGTTATTTATGGGTTAGCACCCCTATTATTACCACTTCTGACTGTGAAGGTGCCGGAGAAATGTTCCGTGTGTCGACACTCGACCTGCTCAATGTGCCTAAAACGGACAAAGGTGATGTTGATTTTTCACAGGACTTTTTTGGTAAAGAAGCCTTTTTGACGGTATCCGGTCAGTTAAACGTTGAGTCTTATGCATGCTCACTGTCAAAGGTTTACACTTTCGGCCCGACCTTCCGCGCTGAAAACTCGAACACCAGCCGTCACTTATCTGAGTTTTGGATGGTAGAACCTGAGCTTGCCTTTGCATCACTCGATGATGTCGCTGACTTAGCGGAAGACATGCTGAAGTATGTGTTCAAAGCAGTTCTTCAGGAGCGTCCAGACGACATGGAGTTTTTCGCTAAACGCATTAATTCAGAAGCCGTTAGCCGTTTAGAAGCCATTGTGAACAGTAACTTTGTGCACATGGATTACACCGACGCTATTGAGATTTTGAAAAACTGCGGCAAGAAGTTTGAATACCCGGTTGAATGGGGCGTTGATTTACAATCTGAGCACGAACGGTATCTGGCAGAAGAGCACGTTGGGGCACCGATTATTCTGAAAAATTACCCGCGTGATATTAAAGCGTTCTACATGCGTCAAAACGAAGATGGAAAAACGGTAGCGGCAATGGACGTGCTGGCGCCTGGCATCGGAGAAATCATTGGCGGTTCTGCTCGTGAAGAGCGTTTAGATATTCTTGATAAACGTATCGAAGAGATGAACCTGCCAATGGAAGAATATGAGTTCTACCGAGACTTACGTCGTTATGGCACGGTTCCTCATGCCGGGTTCGGATTAGGTTTTGAACGTCTGGTGGCTTACGTTACCGGGGTACAAAACATTCGTGACGTTATTCCATTCCCACGCGCACCAAAAAGTGCTGAGTTTTAACTCAGCACTTTGTCTTTTGCTGACACAAAATACGGTTCAGCGTCCTTTTCAGGTTTTATTGGCGTAGGTACAGCAGGTGTGCCTACGTACAAAAAACCAACAATAGCATCGTCTTCAGCTAGTCCCAGTTGCTCTTTGACGTAGTCGTCTTCCGCAGTCCAACCGGTACGCCAGATTGCCCCAAGCCCCTGCACAAAAGCCGCTTGCTGCATGCCATGAGCAGCACAGGCAACAGTACAAAGCTGCTCTTCACGGGGTACTTTCGGATGCTCTTGATACCTTAAGCAGGCCGCTATCACCAAAGGAGCGCGGAACGGTAACTGCCCCGCTTGCTCAACAATCGTGTCAGAAAAATCATTGATACGCGCCGCCTGCTGATAGATGTCAGCCAAGATTCCACGATCCTTTCCCTGAAATTGTATAAACTCGTATGGTGCTAAGGACATGTGATCGGGCGCTCTCACCGCAGCCTTTTTTATTAGCTCTAATTGTTCGACATTCGGCCCAGGCTCTATCAGACGTGGCATTGAAGAACGCGTTGTTAATAATTCTACTGCATCCATATATCAACCTTTCTCATTATGTAACGGTTCGTTACATTCTCTGGCTAGCTTGCATAGGTCACTTTCGATATGCTTAAGACATTTCTTAAATAACAATGAGTGATAGCTATGCGTTCAGTGAGCTCAATCTTTAAATATATTTGGCGAATAATCAACGGTACCCGAAAGGTTATTATTAATTTGGTCTTCTTTATTGTTTTGGCTATTTTCCTAGCCAGCATGATAAGTGGGGATGACCCTATTGAAGTGCCTGAGAATGGTATTATGGTGCTTAACCCGCACGGCATTCTTGTTGAGGAAGAAACTTGGGTCGACCCTGTTGATAAATTCTTCTCGGAAGCGTTCGGCGGCGGCGACGAAGTGCCAGAGGTTCTGGTTGCTGATATCGTTAAAAGTATTGAGATGGCTCAAAACGATGATCGTATAGGCGCGCTTTATTTGGATCTGCAGGATCTTTACCCCAGCGGCATTAATAAACTCAATGCCGTTACAGAAGCGCTGGAAGAGTTCAGAACCTCAGGCAAGCCAATTATCAGTAATGCCGATTACTACGGGCAACACCAATACTATATTGCTGCACACGCCGACCAACTGTACCTAAACCCAATGGGTGGCGTTGTTTTTGAAGGACTCGACTACACTCAGGTCTACTTTAAAGAATTGCTCGAAAAGCTAAAAGTGAAGCCTCACGTGTTTAAAGTCGGTAAATTTAAAGCGGCCGTAGAACCGTTCATTCGCAATGACATGTCAGACGAAGCTCGTGAAGCTAATGAAACGCTGTATAACGAGCTATGGGAAGAGTTTCGTGGCAGTGTTACCGCAACGCGCAATATTAATCCGCGTCTTACCAGCGGTAAAATTGACGACTATATGGCGGCCTTCAACGAAGCTAATGGTGATATGGCTCGTATGGCGTTAGATAATAACTTAGTCGATGCATTGAAAACACGTACTGAAGTTCGTAACGAGCTCATTAACCTGGCTGGTTTAGATGAAGAAAAAGAAACCTTCAAACACATTACTTTTGATAACTATCTAACCGCACAAAAACCGCCGATGCCAGCACCAAAAGCGAAAGATAAACCAAAAGTAAGCGTTGTTGTGGCGCGCGGACAAATAGTGGATGGCTCACAAAAAGCCGGCATGATTGGTGGCGACAGCACCGCTAAGCTGATTCGCGATGCACGCACTGATGAAAATACCAAAGCCATTGTACTTCGCATTGATAGTCCGGGCGGTAGTGCGTTTGCCTCTGAAATTATTCGTCAGGAGTTGTTGCAGGCAAAAGAAGACGGTATACCTGTGGTGGCATCAATGAGCTCCGTCGCAGCGTCAGGCGGTTACTGGATTGCTGCCGATGCAGACAAGATCGTTGCCTCCCCTACGACCATTACCGGCTCTATCGGTGTATTTGGGTTATTAATGAACCTCGAGGACAGCCTGGCTGCGATTGGTATCCATAGCGACTCTGTCAGCACCACAGAAATTGAATCCATAAACCCGCTGGAAGAAATGACTGACTACCAGCAAACAATGATTCAGAAGTCCGTTGAAAACACTTACGACAACTTCTTAAGCCTGGTCGCCAATGCTCGTAATATGAGTAAAGACGACGTTCACGAGATTGCACAAGGACGTATCTGGACGGGCCGTCAAGCAATGAAGCGTGGTTTGGTTGATACGTTAGGTGACTATGACGACGCCATTAAACTGGCCGCTGAGTTAGCCGCTATTGAAGACTACGATGTGACTATTGTTAAGCAAAAGCTGTCTCCGCAAGAGCAATTTTTGGCTGAGTTATTCAGCAATAGTGCTGCAAGCGACCTGTTACCTAAAGTAAGCCGTGATAACAGCAGTGACTGGCTATTGAAGTTATTCAGTGACGTACAGTCTGAAACAGCCGTGCTGAGAAACTTCAACGATCCGAAAAACATTTACTCTTACTGTGCACTGTGTCCACAACCGCGTTAGAATAATCGACATTCGTTCATAAGAATGTCGACAGGAGACGCAAGTGCCTCGTAAAAAGATATATGTCGCTTATACTGGCGGAACCATAGGTATGAAAAAATCGGAACAGGGATACGTTCCGGTCGCGGGGCACTTAAGTGATTGTGTACAAAAAATGCCGGAATTTTTCAGGGAAGAAATGCCGGAATTTGTTATCCACGAATACTGTCCTTTAATGGACTCATCAAATATGACCCCGGCAGATTGGGTCACCATAGCTCGCGATATTGAAAACAACTACGCTGAATATGACGGTTTCGTGATTTTGCATGGTACTGACACCATGGCTTATACCGCCTCTGCACTGTCGTTCATGCTACAAAACCTAGCGAAACCGGTCATCGTTACTGGTTCTCAAATTCCTTTGGCCGCACTGCGCTCAGACGGTCAAACTAACTTGCTGAATGCGCTATATGTTGCGGCTAACTACCCTATTCCCGAAGTTGGCTTGTTCTTCAACAACACACTGTTCCGTGGCAACCGGTCGACTAAGTCTGATGCTAACGGCTTTAATGCGTTTTCGTCCCCTAATTTCCCTTCAC
The DNA here is from genome assembly GCF_004123135.1 of Idiomarina sp. 29L. Lineage (NCBI taxonomy): Bacteria > Pseudomonadati > Pseudomonadota > Gammaproteobacteria > Alteromonadales > Idiomarinaceae > Idiomarina > Idiomarina sp. 29L. The sequence continues at coordinate 611,408 of NZ_SDJS01000001.1, forward strand.
TGCTGGAAGCGGGTATACAAATTCGTCTTAATGCAGGTCAGTTAACCGAAACACAAGAGCCCCCGCGAAAACTTAATGTTGTAGAAATGACTCCTCAGCCTATTGGTGTCGTGATGCTTTACCCCGGTATTTCACCAGACATTATCGACAATCAGTTAAAACAACCAGTAAAAGCGCTTATTTTACAAAGTTATGGTGTCGGCAATGCGCCGCAAAACGATGCTCTACTTTCTGTATTAAAGCGCGGTATTGATAACGGTATTACCATTTTAAACTGCACCCAATGCTTTAAGGGCCGGGTCGACATGGATGGTTATGCGACGGGTAATGCATTGGCTAAGCTCGGCTTAGTATCCGGCTCTGATATGACCATTGAAGCAGCATTGACCAAGTTGCATTATCTGCTTTCGCAAGACATTTCTCATAGCGAGATTCAAAAACTGTTACAGAAGAATTTACGCGGCGAATTAACTCCGCCATAATCGAGCACTGACTTTAATCAATAATAATAACAATATCATGGCTAAAAATACGTCTCCGGCTTTTGCCTCGCGATTAGGCTTTATTCTCGCTGCTGCCGGCTCCGCTGTTGGAGTAGGCAATATTTGGGGCTTTCCAACGCAGGCAGCCAGTAATGGTGGCGGTGCGTTCTTGTTGGTTTACCTCGTTATGATCGCGATTCTTGCTTACCCTATGCTTGTGGCAGAAGTCACCATCGGTCGTATTCGACAGAACAACCCGATTGAAGCGCTAAGAAATCTGTCTGACAAAGCTTTTTTCCGGGGAACCGGTGCTATCGCCGGCGTTGTTGGTCTTGTCGTGCTAAGTTTAATTTTAAGCTTTTATGCGATTGTTTCGGGTTGGCTGATCTCATACATGATATCGCCATTACTTATCTTTGTCGGGTTGCCCTCGACTGCAGCCTGGTTTGTCGAGTTTTCGGAAGCTCGCAACATGGCCACCATGATATTTTTCATGCTGCTGACCGTCTATGTTGTGCGCTCAGGCGTGAATAATGGCATTGAGCGCTGGTCACGTCGGCTCATGCCGATGTTGTTTGTTTTGCTTATTGGCATGTCAGCGTACATTTTGACCCAAGACGGGGCTATCGATGGCCTCAAAATGTATTTAGTTCCAGACTTCTCTCAAATTAGCGACCCACAACTCATTATACGCGCCATGGGTCAGGCCTTTTTCTCGTTGTCATTGGGCGTATGTGTCATGATGACCTACGGCGCTTATCTATCAAACAAAGAAAATATTCCTAAAACGGCTGCCTGGGTGGCAGGTATCGATACCAGCGTAGCGTTTTTAGCGGGGCTTTTAATTCTACCGGCTATGTTCGTGGCTCAGTCCAATGGCGTTCAAATATACGCCGATGACGGTACCTTACTTTCAGCGGACACACTCGTATTCACTGTATTGCCAGCCATGTTTGATACCCTTGGTACTGCTGGTTTATTTGTATCCTTTGGCTTTTTCTTACTCATGGTTATTGCCGCTATTACGTCGTCTATTTCAATGCTGGAAGCGCCGGTTAATGCATTACGTGAAGAAGCCCGCTGCGACAGAAGTTCCGGCGTATGGATAGTAACACTGGTGGTTACGGCGATTTCTACTACGATTATCTATAATTTCGAGTCGCTTTTTGGTGCCGTTGTCACCTTTAGCACAGTTTATATGCAGCCAATAATGGCTCTTGTTTTTGCTGTTATGCTGACCTGGGTTTTACGTCAAAACCACCTATTGAAAGCCTTGAAACAAGGCTCTCCGGATATTGATAAAAGTCTATTCTGGAAAGTTTGGCCCTGGTACGTAAAGTTTGTTTGCCCAGTCCTTATTCTCCTGATTATTTGGCAAGGCTAATAGCTAACCGGGCGGTGCTTCTTAATTGCACCGCCCGGCTCTTGATAACGCCTAAGTAACTAAATGACCCATTTGTCCATGAAAGTATCCACAGCTAATTGATCAAACGTCGTTTCGTCGGTCGTACAGAGTGAAAATATTTCATCCGCATGACTGGCTGGAAAGCGTTTTTTCAAGCTGCTTTTAAACTTCTCTTTTAAAACCGGTATGCCCTCGTCACGGCGTTTACGATGACCAATCGGATATTCGACAGCCACCTTTTCTGTTTTACTGCCGTCTTTAAAAAACACCTGCACCGCGTTCGCAATAGAGCGTTTGTCCGGATTGAGATAATCTTTGCTGTACTGCTCGTCCTCTTCAACAAACATTTTCTCCCTAAGCTCGTCAATTTCTGGGTGTGCACTATGAAAGTTGTCTTCATAATGATCCGCATTCAACTCGCCCCAAATGAGAGGAACAGCAGTCATATACTGCAAGCAATGATCCCGATCCGCGGGATTAGCAAGCTTACCTTCTTTAGAAATAATACGAATCGCTGACTCATGCGTGGTAATCACGATCTTTTCTATGTCGTCAATTCGACCTTTCACATCAGAGTGAAGTTTTACGGCAGCTTCACAGGCTGTTTGGGCATGAAACTCAGCTGGGAAAGACAACTTGAATAAAATGTTTTCCATAACATAGCTGCCGTAGTCACGCTGAAACTTAAACTCTCTGTCTTTTTTATCCTTAAGTTTCTGATCTCTATTCGTTTTACTGAACAGCACATCGTAAAAGCCCCACTGCGGTGCTGTTAAAGCGCCGGGAATACCCATTTCTCCTCGTTGGGTAATGTCTGCCAGTCGAACGGCTCGTGACGTTGCGTCGCCCGCAGCCCACGACTTACGCGACCCTGCATTTGGGGCGTGACGATAGGTTCTCAGCGACTGACCGTCTACCCAAGCCTGAGACAGCGCGGCCATAATTTGCTCTTTGCTTGCGCCCATTAACCAACTGACCACCGCAGTTGAAGCGACTTTTACCAGTACAACATGGTCGAGCCCAACCCGATTAAAGCTGTTCTCAATCGCCAGGTTTCCCTGAATCTCATGCGCTTTAATCATTCCTTCCAGAACGTTCTTTATTGTCAGAGGCTCAAGTCCCCGACTTCGGCGTTGCTGAGAAATAAAGTCAGCTGTCGCTAATATACCACCCAAATTGTCCGACGGATGACCCCACTCCGCCGCCAGCCATGTGTCGTTAAAGTCTAACCAGCGAACTATACAACCAATGTCCCAGGCAGCTTTAACCGGATCTAATGTGAACTGAGTTCCGGGAACCCGGGCTCCATTAGGCACTGACGTTCCCTGAACCATAGGGCCTAAATGCTTCGCACATTCGGGATAGCCTAATGCCAACATTCCACACCCCAACGTATCCATCAAACAATACCGGGCTGTGCTCCAGGCTTCTTCGCTGGTGACTTTATAGTTCATGACATAGTCGGCAATATCGACGATAACCCTGTCGTAATCTGGACGTTTGTTTTGTTCAACAGTCGTAGACATTATCACTCCTTAATTCAAAGGCTTACTCAAACAGCTACGGAATCGGTCGGTTGATTGATCGCTTTTTACGTTTATTTTGGATAAAAAAAACCCGGAACCAATCCAGATTGTTCCGGGTATAGGGGAATGGCTCATGGGATGAGCCGTGCGCTAACTCATGATAAAACAGTCTCATTTATCCTGCTTAAAATTCATCCAACAATTTCTAGTGTAGACAATAATTGATGGATGTCTAATTTTTTTACAGTTTCTTTTAACTTAATGTTTTTGAAGTACTAAACCTCTTTTACTCACAAGTTACACACAGCTCATTAAGAGGCTTTGAACAGCTTATAAAAGTTCTCAGTCGTGACTCTGGCGACCTCTTCAAGCGTCATACCTTTAACGTCAGCAACGCATTTAGCAACCTCAGTTACATAAGCAGGCTGGTTCACTTTTCCACGATGAGGTACCGGTGCTAACCATGGGCTGTCGGTTTCAATGAGCAGCTTATCAAGTGGTAACGCTTTGACGGTATCGCGTAGCTCCGATGCACTTCGAAAAGACGCAATGCCGGAAATAGAAATATAAAAGTCCAACGCGTCGATGGCTTCTTTTGCCATCTCATAAGATTCAGTAAAACAGTGCAGGACGCCACCGGGCTTGTCGGCATGACCCTGCTTTAACATTGCCAGAGTATCTTCGCGTGCGTCACGAGTATGAATAATAAGGGGTTTATTCAACTCCCCTGCTACGGCAATATGTTGCTCAAAGTTGTTCTGCTGCTTTACTTTTGAGTCCGGATCATAGAAATAGTCGAGACCAGTTTCGCCAATCGCCACCACTTTCGGCTCACTGGCAAGTTCAGTTAACGTTGCCGTCATTTCATCGGCGTTATGACTCTCTTCATTAACATAAAGCGGATGCACGCCACAGGATAACGAAACATTGTCATACGCTGATACCGTGTCACGCATCTTAGGATACTCATCCAGCGTTACACAAACACACAACATGTGCTCAACGTTATTTTTGCGGGCGTTCTCTACTAAGCCGGCCAAGTCCGTCCCCACTTTGTTCGGGTCAATACGATCTAAATGGCAATGCGAATCAACAAACATCCAATGCTCCGTTGCAATTAAGTTGCGCAAGAATTTATTAACGAATCAAAGAGTTTACCATATTCGGCTTTGTACTGGTTAGTCAGGTAACTCAGTCGATGCCCGGTGGCGATGTCTTGCGGTAATAGGCTTATAACATAAGGAAAAGATTTGTCATCAAACAGCCAGGATACCTGGGCACTGAAATGAAACGGCGATGCCGCTATGTCAGGTAAAAACAGCTCAACATCAACGCTCTTGCCTAATACGTAATCGCCATCATCAAGCTCTGTCACTAAAATTGAGGTATATTTAAAGAAAGGCACCGTTCGTGCCGCTAATTCACGAACTGAATCAATATCAATGCGAACCGATTTAGACATAAGACCCCTTTTATAAAATCTGGAGCCTTATTCCTCACCTAAAAGAAAGTTTGACCAGCGGCTCCAGGCAAGGGTTAATAATAACGGTAAATTAATGCCTGGTGAGCCCTGATATATCTGACGTAACTGTCGGCATTCTGATACCCATTCGCTTAAATGGCGCGCATCCAGCCATGAGCACTCTACCAATCTCTTGTCGTTATCGAGTAAGCCAGGAAAGTAAAAACGCTCTTCCGGGAGGCGATTTAACTCAGCTAACATATCAGAAACCAAGCGCTCAGAGAGCATCAACCAGTCAGCAGCCATTGCTTTGTCCTTTAGCTCGGGTAACGGCGCTAGTTTATGCAACGCATCAAATAATTCGGCTGCCTGTGCGTTTTGCTCTTCCGTTTGTGCCGCCTCGGGGTAAGGGATGTTTAACCATTGCATACGGCTTCGCAGGGTTGGCAATAGTTGTTCAGGTTGTTTTGTTGATACCAACCAGCAGGTGTCTTCTGGTGGCTCTTCCAGCACTTTTAGCAACGCGTTAGATGCCTGCTCAGTCATTTTCTCAGCTTGCAAAATTACCGCAACTTTAAAGCCCCCCTGATTTGCTTTATTGACAATGTTTTTTTGCAGGCCCCGAATTTCATCAACACCTATCCGACTGGTTTCGTCACCATCAAGTGTCCATGTATCCGGATGGTTTCCCGCAGCATACAGCAAGCACGATTTACATTGGTTACAAGCACTTTTCCCTTTCGACTGGCACAGCAAATACTTGGTGAACTGCTCAATGAAGCTGTTACTGCCGTGTGCCAGGTTGTGCTTTAAATAGTAAGCATGAGCCAGTCTATTGCTTTCATAAGCATTGACTAACCGTAACCATGCATCTCGTAGCCAGGGAGCCGCCATTAAAACAAGTTCTCCTCTAGAGTTCGTAGAATAGCTTCGTGAACTTTTAACATCGGTTGGTTTGCATCAATTACAAAAACAGAAGGGTCTTTCGCTGCAATGTTTAAGTAGGCTTGTCGAGTTCGTTTAAAAAACGCCAAATCTTCTTCTTCAATTCTATCCAGCTGCCCTCGCTCACGCGCACGCTTTAAACCAGCTTCCTCGTCAACGTCCAATAAAATGGTCAAGTCCGGGTAGAAGTTTCCCAATGTTATCGCTCTAAGCTTTTGCAATAAATCATCTCCAAGCTGGCGACCGCCCCCTTGATAGGCCCGGGAGGATAAATCGTGCCTGTCGCCAATAACCCATGTTCCATCCATCAAGTGAGGCTTAATAATATTCTCCACCAACTGAACTCGACTGGCGTACATTAGCAGCAACTCAGTTGTCGGCACTACGGTTTCATCCCATTTTTTCTTAACCAAGTCCCGCAAAGACTCGGCTAGAGGAGTTCCACCTGGCTCTCGAACCGCTTCTGTCTGAATACCTTTCGCTTGCAAATGAGTAATGACATTCGCAATAGCAGAGCTTTTACCTGCCCCTTCCAGGCCTTCAATAACAACAAACTTCCCTTTCATATTCACTCTTTATTTAGTTGGTAGCGGCGCACCGCTTTATTATGCTCTTCCAGCGTTTCTGAAAATACGTGACCACCAGTGTCATCAGCGACAAAGTAATAAAACGGCGAGTCATCTGGGTTAGCGGCTGCCTCGAGTGACGCCTTGCCTGGCATAGCAATGGGGGTCGGAGGTAAGCCATTAATTCGATAGGTGTTATAGACCGTTTTCTCACGCAAATGTGCACGGGTCAAGTTGCCGTCAAAATCCTCAATGCCATAAATTGTAGTTGGATCGGACTGCAGCCGCATACCAATAGCCAAACGATTAGCAAAAACGCTGGCAACCAAACTTCTTTCACCCGAGATACCTGTCTCTTTTTCTATTATTGACGCTAAAATCAGCAGCTCATAAGGAGATTCTACCGGACAAGCTTCAGAGCGATTGCTCCAAACGTCGGCTAACGTTTTTTGCATTGACTCATAAGCATTTTTTAAAATACCGGAAACCGTCGAGTAGGCTCGGTAAGTATAGGTTTCCGGCAATAATAGACCTTCTAAAGAATCAACGGTTGGTCCAAGACTTTCTTGTAAGGCATTCGCTGCAGATTTTGCGTCGCCACTCAAGTAAGGCGCCGAATTGAGCGTGAACAACCATTGTTGCAATGTATGACCTTCTACAAGAGTGACTGAAAATTGAAGCTCGTCACCGTTTGAAACCATGGACCAGACGTCAAACCAATTATGTTCCGGCTTAACCTCATAAACCCCCGCCCGCAAATGGCTAACACCGCCCAATAGCCGACTAAAACCATAACGCAGCTGTTTATTATCCAATATGGACTCACCCAAAGCGTAATGCTCACTGACTTGTGTAATGACATACCGAGCATGTTTGCCTTTGGGAAACTCCAGTATTAACGGCTCATTTACTGAACTACTGGTAAAGGGCTGAGACAAATAGTAATAACCATAGCTAAGCGCGCCTGCACCAATGACAACAAAGAAAAAAGCAATAACAAACAAACGTTTTAGCAAAGTCATAAAGCCAGGCGTTTTACTTTCTCAGGTAACGGAAGATCTTCAAATACTTTACCATTAAATGAGCGAACAGGGACAGCACCACGGACACTGTTACAAACGAAAATTTGCTCAGCCTGTTCAAGATCGGCCACTCTTCCCTCTTTTATATCGAGGTTGCCAAGAGCGTTACTGTTAATGATGTGTTGTCGCATGACTCCGTCTATACCAGCCGACGTTAGTGAGGGTGTCTGCCAGCGCCCACGCTTCTTCCAAAAAAGGTTTCCCTGCACAGCCTCTATAACACGTCCGTCATTGGTACAGACGACTAAATCATCAAGGCCCTTTTCTGATTTCTCAGCACTCAGCAACACCTGTTCTAAACGATTAAGTGTTTTAAGCCCTGCCAGAACGGTTTGCTCGGCTAAAGTCACGTTAGCAAGCCCTACGTCAAGTGGGTTCTGAGGTTCCGGTAACGTACTGATCTGAATGTATTCGTTCGCTTCTATGCGATGATCATACCCATAGCCTTGAGCACTATTGCCACGAGTAACAATAACCTTACACACTCCTTGTTCAACGTCTTTCGCCAGTTCTGTCAGTCGATTTCTTAAGGTCGTAAAGGTCGAATGGTAAATGCGAAGAGTCTTATTCGCATGAGCTAATCGGGCAAGGTGGGCCTCTAAATGTTCGGGAGCAGCATTAAGAATACGAAGTGTGGTGAAATGACCATCACCAAACTGAAGCCCTCGGTCAAGAGCACCAATATCAGTGGCTTGAGTATTAAAAAACTGTTTTATCAATGTCATAACGAAAATAGGCGGAACCAAAGTTCCGCCTATTGTCTCAATAATTCTCTGAAAAATTAATCGTCAGAGTGATTATTTACGTAATCAATTGCTGCTTGAACAGTTTTGATTTTTTCAGCTTCTTCATCAGGAATTTCAGTTTCAAATTCTTCTTCCAAAGCCATTACCAACTCAACTGTGTCCAAAGAGTCAGCACCCAGGTCATTTTCAAATGACGCTTCAGGCTTAACTTCTTCTTCTTTAACACCCAGTTGTTCAACAATGATTTTCTTTACGCGTTCTTCGATAGTACTCATTTATAAAATCCCTCAAATAGTCGTCGCGAGAGTGAAAGTTGGCCGTAGTTTAGTGAAACCAGCCTCATTAATAAAGTAAAAATTCGGATAAAATTAAGAGGTCGTACCGCTGACCACTTAAACCATCGCCATTCCGCCATTAACGTGAATGGTTTCACCCGTAATATAAGCTGCGCCATCGGACGCCAAAAATGTCACTGCAGACGCAATTTCATCGGGTTTACCCAGTCTTGCAGCAGGAATATTAGCAAAAATACTTTCTTTTTGCTCCTCCGTTAAGGCCTTTGTCATGTCGGTATCAATAAACCCTGGCGACACACAGTTCACGGTTATTCCGCGTGCAGCCACCTCTTTGGCCAGCGACTTACTGAAGCCGACGAGCCCAGCTTTTGCTGCACAGTAGTTGACTTGACCGGGGTTGCCTGTCGTGCCAACAACCGAACTGATATTAATAATGCGACCATGACGACGTTTCATCATGCCGCGAACCACCGCCTTACAAACACGGAAAATAGCCGTTAAGTTGGTATCGATAACAGAGTTCCACTCGTCATCTTTCATACGCATCATTAAATTATCACGGGTGATACCGGCGTTATTAACCAGGATATCGATGCTGCCAAACTCTTTTTCAAGGGACTTGACCGTTTCCTGCACACTATCTGCATCGGTTACATCCAACGCCATACCCTTACCGTTGTCGCCCAAATAATCAGAAATCGCTAAAGCGCCTTTATCAGAAGTCGCAGTACCGATTACTTTAGCGCCCTCTTTAACGAGCTGCTGCGCAATCGCTTTACCAATTCCTCGACTTGCACCTGTTACTAAAGCAACTTTATTCTCAAAGCTCATGAATTACTCACCTTCTAAATTGAATTCAATGCATCAGCGGTGTTCAGTGCTGAACAACTAAATGATTTTGTTATACGCTTATTTAAGCCCGTTAATACTTTCCCCGGACCCACTTCAAACGCGCTTTCCACGCCCATTTCTGCGGCTTTTTCAACAGACTCAGTCCAGCGCACCGGACAATAAAGTTGTCGGACTAATGCATCTTTTATAGCAGCTGCGTCTGTTTCGATATTCACATCAACATTGTTGATCACATCCACAATAGGCGACTTGATGGTTATTTTCTCAAGTTCCGCTTTTAACTTATCCGCCGCCGGCTTCATTAATGCACAATGAGACGGCACACTGACAGGAAGTGGCAATACCCGCTTAGCACCGGCTTCTTTTAGTGCTTCTCCTGCACGGGAAACCGCTGAGGCATGACCCGCTATAACCACCTGACCAGGCGAATTGTAGTTCACCGGAGTAACAACCTCGCCTTGGGTCTGCTCTTCACAGATTTGCTTAATAACATCGTCGTCTAAACCGATAACCGCTGCCATAGCACCTTCGCCTTCAGCAACAGATTCCTGCATAAACTTGCCGCGAGCTTCGACGAGTTTAACCGCATCTTTAAAGTCAATGGCGTCGGCACAAACCAAAGCTGAATATTCCCCAAGACTATGACCTGCCATAACGACATTATCACCTAAGCCTTTATCTTTAGCTACGCGATACAAGGCTACGCTAGCGGTTAATAATGCGGGCTGAGTAAATTGCGTATCATTAAGCTGATTGTTGGGATCTTGCTGCACAAGTTCCCACAAATCATAGCCAAGCGCGTCGCTTGCTTGTGCGAAAGTCTCCTTTATTATTGCGAACTCATCGGCTAACTCGCCAAGCATACCAACGCTCTGAGAGCCTTGTCCCGGGAAAAATAACGCCGTTGTCATAACTACCCTCTTAATATCGAATTAATGCTGAGCCCCAGGCGAATCCGCCACCAAAGGCTTCTAATAACAAATTATGTCCACGTTTCACTCGACCATCTTTAACCGCCCAGTCTAACGCAATTGGTACCGATGCGGCAGAGGTATTACCGGTTTTGTCTAAAGTAATCACCACTTGTTCCATCGACATCTTTAATTTTTTTGCGGTTGCTTTAATAATGCGTAGATTCGCCTGATGCGGTACTAACCAATCTAAGTCTTCAGGCGACATATCATTTGCCGCTAACGTGTCCGTCACCAGACTGCTTAATTTAGCCACCGCAACTTTGAACACTTCGTTGCCTTTCATGTACATCCAGGCATCGTTTTCGAATTCTTTTATTCGGCTTGCCTGCTTGGCGCCCAGTAAATGGCTGTACTCACCTGCGCTGTATAAATGAGTAGAAATAACACCAGGCTCATGACTCTCTTCTAATATAACCGCTCCAGCACCGTCACCGAACAATACCAATGTATTTCTGTCGTTCGGATCACAAAGTCTGGCAAGTACATCGGTGCCTATCACCAGCGCACGCTTATATTGACCGGTTTTTATAAAGTTGTCGGCCACTGACAGCGCAAAAATAAAGCCGGAACACGCCGCGCCAACGTCAAAAGCAGGAATATTGGTCACATTTAGCATACGCTGGATTTCACAAGCGGCGCTTGGAAACGCATGCTCCGCAGAGGTTGTCGCAACCACAATAACGTCGATGTCATGAGCGTTTAATTGGCTACTTAGTAATGCTTGTTTGGCTGCTTCGGCGCCCAGCGTTGCCGCCGACTCAGTAGAAGACGCAATACGGCGTTCCTTGATACCTGTGCGTTCCGTAATCCATTCGTCTGAGGTATCAACACGGCTGGCAAGGTCATTGTTTGTAAGACGTTGCTCCGGTAAATAGTGACCGGTACCAACGATTCTTGAGTATGTCATAACAACTCTGCGTTTTAAGGCTGTTCAGATAAGACCGCTTCGACCCTGTTCTTAATTCGGTCAGGAAGCTGCTCGTGCGCCTCCGCTACAGCTTGTTGAATTGCACTGTAGAATGCTTCCGCATTGGCACTTCCGTGGCTTTTAATAACCACATGGCGCAATCCTATCAAACTTGCTCCGTTGTAGTGGTCGGGCTTCAGCCTGTCCCAGGACTTGTGGGTACGTCGTTGCAGAAACTTGAAGAAAAAACGATAGAGCCAATGAGAATTCAGCGTCTCTCTCATTTGCTCTATAATAAAGGTTGCTAAGCCTTCGCAGCTTTTCAACGCAATGTTACCGACAAAGCCATCGCAAACGATAACGTCTGAACGACCGCTGAATAAGTGGTTGCCTTCAATAAAGCCGTTATAGTTCAACCCTTCGCACTGACTCAACCTAGCGGCGGCATTGCGGACAACATCGCTGCCTTTAATATCTTCCTCGCCCATGTTTAACAGGCTGATTTTCGGTCTTTCTATACCCAGTAAATGCTCCGCGGCAACCGCTCCCATTACACCAAACTGAAATAAGGTGTCGGAATCGCAGCTGGCGTTTGCACCCAAATCCAATAAAAACGACTTTCCCCCAACCTGATTAGGAATCGCCGTCATGAGGGCAGGCCTTAAAACCCCGGGTAAGGTTTTCACCGTAAAATACGCATTAGTCATTAAGGCGCCAGTATTACCACCACAAACCATTGCATGGCATTGCTCATTGGCAAGTGCTTGTAGGGCAAGACGCATAGACGAATTCGGCTTGCTACGTAACGACTGACCGGGTTTGTCATCCATGAGAATGGTTTGTTCAGCATGAACAAAGCTGACAGCAGTGCTTTCATTAAGCTTGTATTGCTTTAAGAGCGGGTTAATTTGGTCTTCGTGACCAAAAACTGTGAAGTGAGTATTGGGGTAAGTTGAAACAGCTCGTTCCAGAGCTTCAATAACAATAGAGGGGCCATTATCGCCCCCCATTGCATCAATCGCTATATTAAGCTCAGGCATAGCCTGTCTTACTTGTTAACGACCTTGCGACCTTTATAATAACCGTCGGCTGTTACGTGGTGACGACGATGAGTCTCACCAGTAGTTGAGTCAACCGACAGTGTTGGGCCGTCTATCGCATCGTGTGAACGACGCATGTCGCGTCTTGAACGACTTTTCTTACTTTTTTGAACAGCCATTTACGCTATCTCCTGATTATTTACGCTTTAATTCTTGTAATACGGCAAACGGGTTATCAGATTCGTCTTTCTCAGACTCGTCGATTTCACCCCATGTCATCGCATCACGGTCTACCTGACAAGATTTAGCATCGTGCTTGGGTACTAAAGGCATTGCCAGAATTAATTCATCTTCAATAAGCCCATGCAGATTGACCTCACCAAACTCATTCACCTCGATAGCTTCATAGCTTTCCGGGAAATCATCGGCCACCTGCCGCTTAGTGACAGGAGCATACGCAAATTGCGCACAAATATCAACTGTTAAAGGCGTATTGCAGCGTTCGCAAAGCACCTGAATCTGTACTTTTGCGTCACCTGCAAAATAGCTTATGCCTTGTTCATCAATACCAAATTCAACCTTAACGTCAGGATCAGGACATGACTCTACGAGTAACTCCTGAAACCGGGTTAACGTTTTAGCTGGTACTAAGCCCTCGTAAGTCACCTTTTTATTGGCACATTTTACGGGGTCTACCGTTACGGGAATACGAACCTTTTGCATAGCGCGCGAATGTTACCTTAAGTTGGTGTCAAGTGACAAGATAAATCGGGCTTGAACGCCTATTATCTTCAATAATTAGTTCAATGGGTTAATCCCTTGAGATCTTAGCATATCCAACAGCGCAATAGTGGGAAGTCCTATCAACGTATTGGGATCATTCCCTTTCATTTGACTAAAAAGACTTACGCCTAACCCTTCACTTTTAAAGCTGCCAGCACAGTCCAGCGGCTGTTCAAGCTCGACATAGCGCGCAATCTCTCTGTCAGTAAGGTTGCCCCGAAATGTCACGAAGAAAGGCTCAATACGGACTTCGCACTGCGATGTTTTTGAATTTAACACCGCAAGTCCGGTGTAAAAAGTAACTGTTTTACCAACGAAGCTCTGTAATTGCTCAATGGCTTTCTGTGTGGTTCCGGGTTTCCCAAGAATATTACCATCACATACGGCCACTTGGTCAGAGCCGATAATAATAGCCGGCTCTCCGTTGAGCTTTTTAGCTACCGCTTGCGCTTTTTCTTCTGCTAGGCGTCCGACCAGCTGCTCTGGTTGCTCTTCATTAACCGCTGACTCATCAATATCAGGCTTCACGACATTATAAATTAAATGCAGCTTATCCATTATCGCCCGACGATATTTTGAACCTGAGCCAAGCACCAGTGGGAGTGTCATAACCTCTCCTTTAATATAAAGTTCGAAAGTTCCGTTAAAGATGACGCAATATACTTTGCTCCGGCCGCTTCTAGTTGCTCCGCTTGATGGGCGCCCATCGTCACACCGATTGGAAACACACCTGCGGCAGAGCCCATTTTTATGTCATGAATTGAGTCACCGACCATAACGGTGTCCTTGGGGCTGTGTCCGGCCTCATCCATAAGTTCAAGCAGCATGTCTGGGTTGGGTTTGCCTTTTGATTCATTAGCGCATCGTGAATAAGGAAAGAAAGACGCCATATTTGTTTCCTGCCAAACTCGATCCAAACCTCTGCGCGCTTTTCCTGTCGCTACTGCAAGTTTCAAATTGCGTTCTTTCAACCGCTCCAATGACGTAATTGCATCATCGAATAAAGGCGATGCTACCGTATTTAACGTCACATACTCATCTTTGTAACGATCTAAAAATCGTTGTTTTTGCACTGAATTCAATTTCCCAAATAAGGCTTCAATGGCAGGCTCCAAACTTAACCCAATAATGTCTTTTGTTGCTTGCTCAGACGGCGGTGTTAAGCCAACGTACTCTGCGGTTCGTTGCATTGAAGAAACAATGCGTCCGATGGAGTCCATTAAGGTGCCGTCCCAGTCAAAAATAATGAATTTAAATTGCGACATGACTACTACTCAGTTGATTACCGCATTATTGCTTTGTTAATTGGGACAACGTAACGGTTAAGTTTTCATCTAAGGGAGCTTCAAACTGGACATCTTTGCCGGTTTCCGGATGCTTAAACGAAAGTTTCCAGGCATGTAGAAACAATCGAGTGAGCCCTTTCGACGCGATTAACTCATCAAAGTCATTGTCACCATACTTAGGATCTTTAGCGATAGGATGGCCCGCATGCAGGCAATGCACACGAATTTGATGTGTACGGCCTGTTAATGGTGATGCCTCAATAAGTGTCCCTTCAGCATAGCGTTGTTCAATTCTAAAGCGCGTTTGTGACGGTTTCCCTTCCGCACTCACCCGAACTATTCGCTCACCAGATAGCAGTGTGTTTTTCTGCAATGGCGCTTCAATTAACCTTACCCGCTTCTGCCACTGACCACGAACCAATGCTAAATACTGCTTATTCATTTCTTTGTTACGCAGTTGTTCATGCAGCGCCTTCAATACTGAACGCTTTTTTGCGACGAGCAAAATGCCACTGGTATCGCGGTCGATTCTGTGAACCAGCTCCAGATGTTTATCTTTAGGTCGCAGTGCCCTTAGCCCCTCAATAAGCCCGAAATTTAAACCTGAACCACCATGAACAGCGAGACCTGATGGCTTATTAACTACTATCAAAGATGCATCTTCATAAAGGATATGCGCTTCAAGTTTCGCTATTTTATCGAGCTTAGCCGACGGCAAAGGCGCTTTTTCAGCGACTTTAACTGGAGGAATTCGAATTAAGTCACCACTGTTAATTTTATAATCTGGCTTCGCACGCTTTTTATTAACACGCACCTCGCCTTTGCGAATAATTCGATAAACCAACGACTTTGGTACTTTGTTTAACTGTGCAATAAGGAAATTGTCCAAACGCTGACCCGATTCATCGGTCAGAACAGTATGCCAGCGGACTTTTTGTTGAATGCTTTTCATGGCGGTATTTTAGCACGCTTCCTAGTAATATTCAGTGAAATTAGCGCTTGTATTTTCGGCGTTTTTCGTGAAATAATTAAGTGTCAAAGTCCATCGTGGATGGCAGACAGAGAAACTAATTCGCGCAATCGTGTCAACAGAGCGACGCATTATCCACATCAGCGTACGGTTGAAAAGTCTTTCAAAGACAATAAACAAAATCCGAGATGTTGATGGCACGGAAAAAGAACAGAGAACCTCGCTCAAAAGAAAGAGCGATTGCAGACGTATAATATAGCGACAATATGACACCGGACATAATGGTGTTATCGGCACAGTCAAAATCATTTTAACCACACGTTTCAATAACGGGTGGCACAGGTCATAAGCCTGTACAACAGACGAATTCGATAATCGCACGGACACCAGAGTGCGTGTGTCATATTGTGGCCCGAAAACATTGAGTCACAGTAATGAAAAGAATGCTAATAAATGCCACGCAATTAGAAGAGTTGCGTGTAGCACTGGTAGATGGCCAGCGCCTTTACGACCTGGACATTGAAAGCCCGGGACATGAACAGAAAAAAGCAAATATCTACAAAGGTAAAATAACCCGCATAGAGCCTAGCCTAGAAGCTGCTTTTGTCGACTATGGCGCAGAGCGTCACGGCTTCCTTCCATTAAAAGAAATTGCCAAAACCTATTTTCCTGAAGGCTATACCTTCCAGGGGCGTCCAAACATTAAAGACGTTGTTTCTGAAGGTCAGGAAGTTATCGTTCAAATTGATAAAGAAGAGCGTGGCCAAAAAGGTGCAGCACTAACTACCTTCATTTCTTTGGCGGGCAGCTATCTGGTATTAATGCCTAACAACCCTCGTGCAGGCGGTATTTCTCGCCGTATAGAAGGTGACGAGCGTTCAGCTTTAAAAGAAGCTTTATCGGAAATTAATGTCCCGAAAGAAATGGGTCTTATCGTCCGTACCGCAGGCGTTGGCAAATCAAAAGAAGAATTAGAATGGGACTTAAATGTTCTTATTCATCACTGGGAAGCCATTAGCAAAGCGGCTACCGAGCGCCCTGCTCCATTCTTGATTCATCAGGAAAGTAATGTCATTTTCCGCGCCCTTCGTGACTATTTACGCCGTGACATTGGCGAAGTGCTTATCGATAGCCCGAAAGTCTACGAACAGGTGCGTAATCATATTCAAATTATTCGCCCTGACTTCTTGCAGCGCGTTAAGCAATATGAAGGCGATGTCCCTTTATTCAGCCATTACCAAATAGAGAGCCAAATTGAGTCAGCGTTCCAACGTGAAGTTCGCCTACCTTCAGGTGGGTCAATCGTTATCGATCCTACGGAAGCTCTAACCTCAATTGACATCAACTCATCTCGTGCGACCAAGGGCGGTGACATTGAAGAAACCGCTTTGCAGACAAACCTGGAAGCGGCAGAAGAAATTGCTCGTCAACTGAGACTTCGTGATGTAGGTGGCCTGGTCGTTATTGACTTTATTGACATGACACCAGCCAGACACCAACGTGATGTCGAAAATCGTTTACGTGACAGCCTTGCGCAAGATCGTGCACGCATTCAGGTGGCTCGTATTTCTCGCTTTGGCTTAATGGAGATGTCGCGCCAACGATTACGCCCGTCGCTGGGTGAGTCTGCCAATAACGTTTGTCCACGCTGTAACGGCCAGGGGACCATTCGTTCTAGCGACTCTTTAGCACTGTCTATTTTGCGTCTTATTGAAGAAGAGGCGCTGAAAGACAACACGATACAAGTTCATGCGCAGGTGCCCGTTGACGTTGCTACCTATTTGTTGAATGAGAAACGTCAGTCGCTGAACCATATTGAAAAACGCCATGACGTTAAAATCGTTATTATTCCAAATCATCATTTAGAAACGCCACACTTTGAAGTAATGCGTATTCGCGATGATGAAGTGCCGGAAGCGGCCAGCTTTGAATTGGTTCAGAAGCCTGAGCAACACGAATCACCGGTTTCTATTACGTTAACCCAAGAGTCGGCTAAATTTGATGAGCCAGCTCTTAAAGGTCTGCAGGCGCCAAATGCCGCACCTTCTCCAGCACCGGCGCCGAAACAACCTGAAAAGCCTTCTTTATTGAAGCGCTTATCAACTTGGTTAAGCAAGCTTTTTGAAAGCGAAGAAGAGAACGACAAGAATAAGCAGAGTTCAAATCAACGTCGCCCTAACCAACGTCGCAACAACAATAACCGACGTGGCCGAGGCCGTCGCCCTGCTAACCGCCTACAGCAAGGTCGTAATAATGCAGCCGACAAGGCAGCTGAAGACTCTGCTAAATCCGATAAAAATACGGATGACGCAAAAGGGACCAATAATAAGCCGAACCGCAACAGAAATGATCGCCGCCGTCGCGGTGGCCGCAATCGTAATCAACAGAATACTCAAAATGCTAGTGCTCAAAATCAGCAACAAACGGCTGAGCAAAACGCTCAGCCGCAAGCTGTTGCGGAGAAAGCACACGAAGTGAAACCTCGTCGTCAACGTAAACCGATGGATAAGTCCGTTCGCGTAAAAGGAGATGAGAGAGGTTTAGAGCAACAAGTGCAATCGTCTTCGGCAAAGCAAGAAGAACCGGCGGTTAAAAGCGATGAGACTCGCCAAGCGCCTGAACAAAAAGCCGATTCAACTAGTATTAAGAAAAATGCTGAGTCTGAAAAAGGCGGTAGCGAAGCGACTCAACAACGAGCACTAGATCCTCGTATGAAGGCAGCGGCGGAACTTGTTGAAAACAACGAGCACCTGCCAGTAAATGAGCAGAAGCCCGCTGAAGAAGCGACTGCTGAACCCGGCAAAGAGTCCGACGAACAAACAGAGGAAAACTCTACTCCGGAAGAAGTCGCGACTAAAGCCGAATCGACTCCAGAGCCTGATGTTCAGGAAATGACTGATCAAACGCCTGAAACTGGCAGCGAACAGACAGATGCTTCTGAGTCAAAAGATGTGACTGAGTCAGAAACAACTGACTCTGAGAAAGAAGCGCCATTGAAAGGTGACTCAACAGAGTCTGCTGAGAATACGCCTAAAGGTGATGCCGAAGAGAAAAAAGCACGCAGCCGAGCGCGTCGCTCCCCAAGACATCAAAGGGCAGCTGGTCAACAACGCAAGCAAAACCGTGAAAATAAAGAGCAAGACGATGCGCCTATTATTCCGGCACGTAAGTTGAGCGGCTCTGCATTTTCTCCAATGACTAAAGCCTCAGCCGTTGAAAGACAGGCTCCTTTTCAGGCACTAAACGTTGCCTCAAAGGAAACACGCTTAGCGTTCGTGAAAGATGAACAAACTGCAGGCTATGCAAATGCCCGCTCACGTTCATTTTCTGAAATGACAAAGTGTGACTAACACAAAAAAGCCAGTAAACACTCCCTGTTTACTGGCTTTTTTATTCTCTTCATTATCACTAATTCAAACGAATATTGGCTCGATTCTTCTCAAGCGTTTTCAAGCCTATCCCTTTTACATCTAATAACTGCTCTAACTCGGTAAACCCGCCAAGCTGCTCTCGCATTTCAATCAGCTTTTCTGCTTTTTTAACACCAATACCGACCAATGCTGACGCTATTTCCTGAGCCGAAGCGGTATTAATGTTTACGCCGGTTTGAGCTTCTGCTTGCAAAGCAATTGGCGAGGGAGAAACAATTGGTACTGCCTGAACTGAAAAACCAATAAATGAAGCCACAACAATTGGTAGCATTTTTAATTTCATAGTATGTTCATCCTTTTTGAAAACCACTGCGTCACTGCAGTGGCCATACTATAAACGCTTTTTGTTGAGGCTAATTCAAATTACGACTTATAAGACAGCTTGATAAGTCACTAAGCTATACTCGCAAGTATATCGTCCACCGCTTTTGCCGGGTCTGGGGACTGTGTAATAGGTCGCCCTATCACCATGTAATCAACTCCCGCCGAGACTGCTTCAGGAGGCGTCATCGTGCGACGCTGGTCATCTTTATTGCTGCCTTCAGGACGAATGCCAGGGGTCATAAGTTTAAAGTCCTTACCGCAAGCTGCTTTCAACATTTTTGCTTCCTGAGCGGAGCAAACCACTCCTTGCAAGCCTGATGATTTGGCCAAGTTCGCTAAGTATTCAACTTGCTCAGTAACTGTCTTAGAAATGCCCAACTCTTTTAAATCATCGTCGTCCATACTGGTCAATACCGTAACACCGATTAACAACGGCTGAGCTTCTAAATCTTTTAACGCTTCTGCAGCCGACTTCATCATGCGGCTACCGCCACTGGCATGAACGTTAACAACATCAACACCAAGCTTGGCCGCCGCTGTAACGGCTTTCGCGACTGTATTAGGAATATCATGAAACTTTAAATCTAAAAAAATAGAAAAGCCTTTTTGTACAAGCCCTCTCACCCACTCCGGACCCGCAGATGTAAACAACTCTTTCCCAACCTTTAAACCCACTTTTCCGGGAGCAAGCTGGTTAATTAATACATCTGCATCGGACGCATTTTGGTAATCGAGAGCGACATAAACTTTCGGTAATTCCATTCGACTATTCACCATCTAATCCAAATATCGGTTTTGTTGTTGACCAGCTTTTACATGACGGACACTGCCAATACAGTGTGTGTCCTGAAAAACCACAGTGATAACACTTATAATTTGGTCGCTGCACTATGTGTTCGTGCACCATTCTTTGCAATCGTTTAAGGCTGTCTCTGGCGCTGCCTACGTCGGCTGCCTGTATATGAAGCCCCATCAAATGGTGGAACCCGCGCATCGTTGGATGTTTCTCTAGCGCAGTCGCCATGAAGCTTTCGGCATCTTCGATACTTTGCGATTCAGCCATTTTTTCCGACAACTTGATAACCGCAGTAATACCCGCTTCCTGTTCCACACAGGTATGCAAGTAGTCGACAAAGCCGTGACTGTTTTTCTTAGCTGCAAATGCTTTCTCTAATAACGGAATAGTTTCGCAAACGTATGCCTTGTCTTGTTCAATTATTCTCGTTAGATGCTCTATCGCTAGGATATTCTCGCCCTGCTCCAGATAGATTTTCCCCAACGATAACGATGCCCGAACACACCCAGAATCTTGCTTTAAGGCTTTATTGAAGTATTTTATTTTACCCGAAATCGGGTCGACAGTTTCAGCCACCTCGCAATATAACTGTCCCAACGTTACTTTTACCGATGCATCCTGCTTTATCAGCTTTAACGCAACAATAATGGCTTTATCCCACTCATGGGTGGCTTCATACAGCTCGAGCAAATGCTTTTGGCTACGTTCTTTAAAAAGCTTATTGCTTTGTAAGCCATGAAACATTTTTTCTGCGCGATCATAGATACCCGCCGCCAAATAATCTTTACCTAACTCGTACATAGCAGTAAGGCGGTCGGTTTCAGACAAATTAGGTAATGATGTCAGGTTCTTATGTATTTTAATAGCCCGCTCTACTTCACCCCGACGACGAAATAGCTTACCCAACGTCCAGTGTGTCTCTATGGTTTCACTATCGACATCAAGCAACTCGACGAATAAATCGACCGCTTTATCGGGCTGATCAGAGAGCAGTAAATTAATACCGGTTGCGTATTGTTTTGAAAATCGCTTTTGCTCTTTCCTTTCTTCTGTACGCACGCTGTTGCGCCCCATGAACCAACCATAGGCGGCAGCAATTGGAAGAAGTAAGAAAAGAAGCTCTAACATTCAGCGCTGTCTCACTTACTTTGCTGTTTAGACAACAGCTTTGAGAGCTTTCGACAGCGATAACGCCAATATAAATTGGATAAAAACATCGCCAGTAATCCGACTAATACACCGCTACCAAAGAAGATTGCCAATAACGACGCAACAGTCATGTCGGCATTCAGAACCAATAAATTGACATTAATGACTTGCGTATTTTGGGCTCCGAACGCTAAGGCTAAAAGGAATATAGCCAAAACGGGAATAAGAATAAGCAACTTCCTGAGCATGTTCGCTTACCTGTTATTTATAAAAAAACGGCATGCCAGTATAGCATGCCGTTTTTATCAATCGAGCGTAAAAACCACTTTATAAATCGACGCGCTCACGCAACTCCTTGCCGGCTTTAAAATGAGGAACGTATTTCCCATCTAAGTTCACCGGCTCCCCGGTTTTCGGGTTTCGGCCAACACGTGGCGCACGATAATGCAAAGAGAAGCTTCCAAAACCGCGAATTTCAACGCGCTTTCCTTGAGACAAGGACTGCACCATTTGTTCGAGAATTTCTTTAACAGAAGCTTCAACTTGCTTAGGAGGCAACTCATGCTTCAAAGTTAACCGTTCAATTAGCTCTGATTTTGTCATAACTTACCTCCTGATAAAGCCGTTTATTCCGACTAAAAACTGTCTTAGTCGTCAGTTTTTGCCGCTTTGAACGCGTCAGCCATAGCACTGTTGATACCAGAGCTATCTTGCTGTTTGTTAACGCTTTCTACCGCTTCTTTCTCTTCAGCTTCGTCTTTCGCTTTGATAGACAGGCTCAGAGTGCGGTTTTTGCGGTCAACGCCCATAAAGCGAGCTTCGATCTTATCACCAACGCTTAATTCAGTGCTTGCATCTTCAACGCGGTCGCGTGCGATGTCTGCTGCACGTACGTAACCTTCAACGCTTTCTGCTAACTCAACTTTAGCACCTTTAGCGTCAACTTCAGTTACTGTACCTTCAACAATAGCACCTTTTTTGTTAGCTGCCAGGTAATTGTTAAACGGATCTTCTTCTAATTGCTTGATACCTAGAGAGATACGCTCACGCTCTGCGTCAACCTGCATGACAACAGCGGTAACTTCTTCGCCTTTCTTATAGTCGCGAACCGCTTCTTCACCTGGAGTGTTCCAGCTGATGTCTGACAAGTGAACCAAGCCGTCGATGCCACCGTCCAGGCCAATGAAGATACCGAAGTCAGTGATTGACTTGATTTTACCAGTAACTTTCTCGCCTTTATTGTGGTTCTTAGCAAACTCTTCCCAAGGGTTAGGTTTGCACTGTTTAAGGCCAAGAGAAATACGACGACGTTCTTCGTCAATTTCCAGAACCATAACTTCAACAGTGTCATCAAGGTTAACCACTTTAGAAGGATGAACGTTTTTGTTAGTCCAGTCCATTTCAGAAACGTGAACAAGACCTTCAACACCCTCTTCGATTTCTACGAAGCAGCCGTAATCAGTCAAGTTCGTAACACGACCAGTTAAACGGTGACCTTCTGGGTAACGGTTTGCGATATCTGCCCATGGATCTTCGCCTAATTGTTTCAGGCCAAGAGATACACGAGTGCGCTCACGGTCAAACTTCAATACTTTAACTGTGATTTCATCGCCAACGTTCACGATTTCGCTTGGGTGTTTAACACGTTTCCAAGCCATATCGGTGATGTGCAATAGGCCGTCTACGCCGCCTAAATCTACGAATGCGCCGTAGTCAGTCAGGTTCTTAACAATACCTTGTACTTCCTGACCTTCTTGCAAGTTCTCAAGCAGCTCTTCGCGCTCTGCACTGTTTTCTTTCTCGATAACAGCACGACGAGAAACAACAACGTTGTTGCGCTTCTGATCAAGCTTGATAACTTTGAATTCTAAGTCTTTGTTCTCAAGGTGAGTCGTTTCACGTACTGGACGTACGTCAACCAATGAACCAGGTAAGAACGCACGAACGCCGCCAAGGTCAACCGTGAAGCCGCCTTTAACTTTACCAGAGATGTAACCGGTAACCGTTGCGTTTTCTTCGTGTGCTTTTTCCAGCTGCAGCCAAGCTTCATAGCGCTTCGCTTTTTCACGTGAAAGAATCGTTTCACCGAAGCCGTCCTCAACAGCGTCAAGGGCTACATCAACTTCGTCACCGACGTTGATTTCAAGCTCACCTTCAGCATTGCGGAATTGTTCTGCAGGAATCGCACTTTCAGATTTAAGACCTGCATCAACTAATACTAAGTCTTTTTCGATAGCAACGATTGTGCCTTTTACGATGGAGCCCGGACGAGTTTCGACTTCTTTCAGGCTTTCTTCAAACAGCTGTGCAAAATTTTCTGACATAATAATTAACTTCGCTTAATAAATGACGTCCACTGAAATTCCATATGCAGCGGGGTTATTAAAAATGTTCACCTGTATCCTTACTGTGAACCCCTAATTAGGGCCAAGCCCTAGCTAGTTTCTGAGAGTTTGCTGTGGGCAAACGTCAATACTTGTTCCAATACGTCTTTAATCGGCGTATCAGTAGAATCCAAATACAAAGAATCCTCCGCGGGCTTCAATGGCGCCACAGAGCGATTCATATCGCGATCATCGCGTTCTTTAATTTCGTTTACTAATTGATCAATATTAGCATCAAAGCCCTTTTCCTTCAATTGATCAAAGCGTCTTTGGGCACGTTCTTCGGCAGACGCAGTTAAAAACACTTTTGCATCGGCGTCAGTGAACACCACTGTTCCCATATCGCGACCATCAGCGACTAAGCCTGGCAATTCCTTAAAGCCACGTTGACGACGCAATAGCGCCTCGCGTACACGCGGGAGCGCGGCAATCTTCGACGCCATATTACCGACTTCTTCCGTGCGTATCGTTAACGTAACGTCTTCGCCTTCCAAAATAATATGTGTCAGTGACTTTTCTTCGTCGGCTTCAAATTTTACATCCAAATGAGCGGCTAAAGCCACCAGGCTTTCCTCATCCTCCGGCGTGAAGTCGTGATGTATCGCAGCCAAGGCCAAAACGCGGTAAATTGCACCGCTGTCGAGCAAGTGCCACCCCAGCTTTTCTGCGAGTAACCGACTGATAGTGCCTTTCCCTGCACCACTAGGACCATCAATTGTAATGACGGGGATATGCGTTGCCATAAAATCCTCAATTTGCTCTGCGTATTGCAGCTTTTAGCGGCGCAATTATACGCATTTGTGAAAAAATTGCATTAATCAGGAGCACGAAATAACAGGAAGGCTGAGTTTAATCAGTAACTTTGACAGATTCGTGAAAACTCTTGGAAATAAGTAGGGTACGTTTTACGACAACAGTCAGGATCATTAATAGTGATACCAACGGGAGAAAAAGCGACCAATGAGAAACACATGGCCATCCGATGGTCTTTATAGGTGTCTATTTCAGCGCTTTGCCAATGCTGAACCGGGTGTATTTTTATATAATCGGCACCTTCTTCTATCTCTGCACCCAGCTTTCGTAACTCTGTCGCCATTGCCGATAATCGGTCTGTTTCCTTTACACGCCAGTTAGCAACGTTGCGAATAATGGTTGGTTTATCGGCAAATAGCGCTAACGGGGCAACCGTCATAGCAGCGTCAGGAATAGCATTAAAGTCTTGCTCAATACCTTTAATATGTCCTGAGCCTGTTACTGTTATTTGATGCTGACCCATGTCAACGTTACCACCCATTGCCTGAATGACTTCTGCAAACGCTTTATCACCCTGAATAGACGCAG
The DNA here is from genome assembly GCF_004123135.1 of Idiomarina sp. 29L. NCBI lineage: Bacteria > Pseudomonadati > Pseudomonadota > Gammaproteobacteria > Alteromonadales > Idiomarinaceae > Idiomarina > Idiomarina sp. 29L. The sequence goes on from NZ_SDJS01000001.1 coordinate 636,155, forward strand.
CGCCGACACCTTCGATAGTAACCGGTCCCCCACCGAGCAATGCCGCAGCCATCCAATAGGAAGCACCGCTAGCGTCGCCTTCAACATGATAGTCTCCGGGCGACATATACGACTGCCTCCCTTCTATGTGAAAGCAATTTTCAGAAGCGCGCTCAATCACAACACCAAAGTCAGCTAACATTTTTAACGTGAGTTCGATATAAGGTTTCGACACCACCTCGCCCACCAAAGTTAAGGTGGAGTCGCCTTTTAGCAGCGGTAATGCCATGAGCAACGCGGAAATAAATTGGCTAGAAACGGAACCGTCAATAAAGAAATCACCAGCGTTCAGACCCGATTTAATTAGAACGGGGGGAAAACCGGATGTCTTTTGATAGATTACCCCTGCGCCTTGCGCTTGCAACGCTTCAACCAGGTGTTGAACGGGACGTTCCTGCATACGGGCATCGCCTGTCAGCTCAACTTGTTGATTGACGTTTAACGTAGCAGCAAGCACCGCTATTAGCGGTCGCATGGCGGTTCCAGCATTACCTAAAGGCAACGATGTTTCGGTAGGCTTCCAACGCCCGGAAAGCCCGGTAACCACCATCGTATTATCGACTTTTTCACACTGAACACCCAAGGCTACCAAGGCATTGAGCATGTGTTCAGTATCTTCGCTGTTGAGTAAATTGTGTAACCGGACAGGTTCAGAGCAGAGCGCTGACATTAACAACGCCCTGTTGGCAATACTTTTAGAGCCCGGAAGCACAACGGTTCCGCTGCATTGACTCCGGGATTCAAGGAAAATCGATTCAGCCACGCAGCTTTTTCATCGCCTTAATAAACGCATCGTTTTCTTCTGGTAAACCAATACTGACACGTAAATGGTTCGGCAGCTCATAGCCAGTAACCGGACGAACAATCACGCCTTCGTGCAGAAGCTCATCGTACAGTTTCTCCGCATCCGGACCGACTTCAATGGTCAGGAAGTTGCCGTAAGACGGAATATAGTTTAAGCCTGCGCTCTCACAAAAGTTAGTTAGCTGTTTCATGCCATGGGCATTAATCTCGACGGCTTTTTGCAAGTAAGCATGATCATCCAACACGACTTCTGCCGCTTTTAAGGACAGTGAATTCATATTAAATGGCTGACGAATACGGTTTAATACATCAGCAATGTTTTCATGGCTTACTGCATAACCTGCGCGTAATCCAGCCAACCCGTAGGCTTTTGAAAACGTGCGGCTTACTACAAGGTTGGGATACTCCTTAATCCACTCAACCGATGGCGCCCGTTCTGCTTCAGGTACGTACTCATAATAGGCTTCATCTAACACAATAATGACATTTTGAGGCACTTTGTCCAAAAACGCTTTAATTGACGCGGTCGTTAAAAAAGTGCCCGTTGGGTTATTTGGGTTAGCGATGAAAATCATCTTGGTCTTGCTGGTTATAGCAGCCGCCATACCGTCAAGATCGTGCCCGTAATCAACCGCGGGTACTGCAACAGGTTTTGCTCCAATGGCCTGGGTAACTAACGGATAAACGACAAACGCATGCTGTGAGAAAATGACTTCGTCCTGGTCAGATACGAACGTACGCGCCAGAATTTCCAACACGTCATTAGAGCCATTGCCTAAAGTAATTTGTTGCGTTGTCACTGAGTTCAGTTCAGCCAGGCGGCTTTTCAGGTAATACCCGTTCGCGTCCGGATAACGCACTAAGTCATTAAGCTCGGCTTCCAGTGCGGTTTTGACTTTCTCGCTCAAACCTAATGGATTCTCGTTTGACGCTAATTTGACGACGTGCTTTAAACCCAGTTCGCGCTGCAATTCAGACACCGGTTTGCCCGCCTGATAAGGTCGAAGCTGTTTTACACCAGGGTTAACCAATGACAATGCATCAAAATTACTCATAATTCTCGTAAGCCTTTTGTTTTATTATTTTTGGAACTTAACTCTATTTTGATTCTAGCTTTGACTTCTCTCAAAATCCGCCATAAAACTCAGTAACGCTTTAACACCGCCTATCGGCATTGCATTATAAATACTTGCTCGCATGCCACCCACAAAACGGTGCCCTTTCAAGCCTTTGAAACCTGCGGCTTCGGCCTGAGCTAAAAACTCAGCATCCAATTTGTCATCAGCAAGCTGGAAAGGCACGTTCATAATAGAGCGATATTGCGGGTTAACGGTATTTCGATAAAAGTCAGACTTGTCGATAAAGTCATACAATAACTGCGCCTTTTCATGGTTGATTCGACCCATTTCGGACAAACCACCTTGCGCCTTAAGCCATTTGAACACCAACCCAGCTAAATACCAGGCAAAAGTGTTAGGCGTGTTATACATAGACCCGTCTTTCGCCTGTAACTGATAGTCCATAATCGATGAAACCTGCTTCTGTGGTGACCCCAGCAAGTCTCGTTTTACGATGGCAATAGCGAAGCCTGACGGACCAATATTCTTTTGCGCACCAGCGTAAATAACACCAAATTTAGATACGTCCAGCGGCTCTGATAGTATATTTGACGACATGTCTGCCACAATGGGCGCATTAACATTAGGAATATCGTGAAGTGCAATACCGTCCACGGTTTCATTGGGGCAATAATGAAAATACGCTGCATTGTCAGACAACTGCCAATCATCCGGAGACTCAATCTCTTTACCTTTAACGCCCTCTTTCACCTGGCCTGCCACGTTAACTTTAGCAACAAACTTTTCAGCCTCGCGTATAGCAAAACCCGACCAAATACCGGTATCCAGGTAATCGACCGTTGAATCAGGCGCGGCAATATTCTGCGGTACTGCGGAAAACTGGCCGCGACCACCGCCTTGTAAAAACAAGACATCGTAGTCATCCGGAACATCCAGTAAGTCACGTAAGTCTTGCTCAGCCTCTCGTGCCATGCGCACATACGCCGGGTCACGGTGCGACATTTCCATCACAGAAACGCCTTGGTTATTCCAGTTGAGAAGTTCTTTCTGAGCTTGCTTTAAAACATCGACCGGCAACATTGCCGGTCCTGCTGAAAAGTTAAATACGTCACTCATTATTCTTCAGAAGCTCCTTCTTGGTTGGCTCCGTCTTCTTCGCCATTATCGGCAACAACGTCACCTTCAATCAGCTCTTCGTCTTCATCAATTTCATCAATGCGCTGCAAGCCGACAACTTTTTCGTCATCACCAGTGCGAATTAGGCGGACACCTTGCGTGTTACGACCAACCGTAGATACTTCGTTGACGCGAGTTCTAACCAATGTGCCTTTATTACTGATAAGCATAATTTCGTTGCCATCGATAACTTCCATCGCACCGACAACCGAGCCATTTCGCTCACTCACTTTAATAGAAACCACACCTTTGGTTGCACGGCTCTTAGCTGGGTATTCACTCAATGGCGTACGCTTACCATAACCATTCTCTGTAACCGTCAGAACGGCCGCTTCCTGGTCTTCGTACTCACGCGGCACTATAAGTGACACCACACGCTGGCCTTCTTCCAAACGAATACCGCGAACACCCGTTGCAGTGCGACCCATAGAGCGAACCTGCTCTTCCGCAAAGCGAACCACTTTACCCGCATCTGAGAACAACATGATGTCGCCATTACCGTCAGTAATATCAACACCGATAAGCTCGTCGCCTTCCACCAGGTTAAGAGCAATGATTCCACCATTACGTGGGCGAGAATACTCAGGCAATGGTGTCTTCTTAATCGTGCCGTTCTTCGTTGCCATAACCACGAACTTGTCTTCCGGATAGTCGCGGGTTGGCAGAATAGCGGTAATGCGTTCATCCTCTTCAAGAGGCAGCAAGTTAACAATCGGCTTACCGCGCGATGCTCGGCTTGCTAACGGCAACTGATACACCTTCATCCAGTAAATACGACCACGAGTCGAGAAGCACAAAATGGTGTCGTGCGTATTCGCAACCCACAGACGTTCAATGAAGTCTTCGTCCTTCATTTTCGTTGCGGCTTTACCTTTACCGCCACGGCGCTGTGCTTCGTACTCAGTCAGCGGCTGATATTTCACATAACCTTCATGAGAGAGCGTCAACACAACATCTTCTTCATTAATCAGGTCTTCCATGCTGATGTCGTGCGCTGCAGCAGTAATATCTGTCTTACGTTCGTCACCAAAGTTATCACGAATTTCAACAAGCTCTTCGCGAATCACTTCCATTAGACGCTCTGAGCTACGCAAAATGTGCAATAGTTCAGCGATTTGCTCTAACAGACCTTTGTATTCATCAAGAATTTTCTCGTGCTCTAAGCCTGTGAGTTTGTGTAAACGTAAATCAAGAATGGCTTGCGCTTGTGCTTCGGTCAGATGATAGTTGTCACCTTTAATGCCGTACTCTTCCGGCAAGTGATCCGGACGTGCCGCATCAACACCAGCCGTTTCCAGCATGGCAGCAACGTCACCCAGTTTCCAGGCACGGGAAATAAGCCCGGCTTTCGCTTCCGCAGGTGTTGGAGAGCGACGAATTAACTCAATAACTTCATCTATATTCGCCAGCGATATCGCCAGACCTTCCAAGATATGAGCACGTTCACGCGCCTTACGTAACTCGTAAACCGAGCGGCGAGTTACAACTTCGCGACGGTGACGGATAAAGCAATCCAGCATGTCGCGCAAATTAAATAGACGCGGCTGATTTTTATCCAGCGCCACCATGTTAATACCAAACACCACTTGTAATTGGGTGTTTGCGTATAAGTGATTCAGTACCACCTCGCCAACATCACCACGGCGTATTTCAATGACAATGCGCATACCGTCTTTGTCAGACTCGTCGCGCAAGGCGCTAATACCTTCAACGCGCTTCTCTTTTACTAGTTCAGCAATTTTTTCAATTAAGCGCGCTTTGTTCACTTGATACGGAATTTCCGTAACAACAATGGTTTCTTTGCCGGTTTTTTCGTCAACTTCTACTTCCGCTTTAGCACGCAAGTGAATGCGACCACGACCCGTTTTGTACGCTTCTACAATGCCGCTCCGGCCTGAAATGGTGGCAGCCGTTGGGAAGTCCGGACCCGGGATGTATTCCATTAACCCATCAACATCGATATCTGGGTTGTCGATCATCGCCAGAGAGCCGTTAATGACCTCAGTCAGGTTATGCGGCGGAATATTGGTCGCCATACCAACCGCGATACCGGAAGAACCGTTAACCAAAAGGTTAGGAACACGTGTTGGCAGTACGTCAGGAATGCGTTCAGTACCGTCATAGTTATCGACAAAGTCGACGGTTTCCTTGTCTAAATCGGCCAGTAACTGGTGAGAGATTTTAGCCATGCGAATTTCGGTGTAACGCATCGCCGCTGCTGAGTCGCCATCGACCGAACCAAAGTTACCCTGCCCGTCAACCAGCATGTAACGCAATGAAAAGTCCTGCGCCATACGAACAATAGTGTCATACACCGCGCTGTCACCGTGCGGGTGATATTTACCGATAACGTCACCGACCACACGCGCTGACTTTTTATAGGGTTTGTTGTAGTCGTTACGCAACTCGTTCATTGCGAATAAGACACGTCGGTGTACCGGTTTTAATCCGTCCCTGACGTCAGGCAATGCACGCCCGACGATAACGCTCATCGCATAATCGAGATAAGAGCTTTTTAATTCATCTTCGATATTAACCGGTGACACTTCTCTGGCTAGATCGCTCATAGTTCAGTCCCTAAAATAAAAATCCGCATATCTTTGTTATTTTGATGCAGTCATTGTACCCATCCGAAACGAGTCTCGCACCCTCTTTTTCTTATTCTTTAGCTAGGGTAGACTAGCCGCGTTATTTATCGCTCACAACAGTGCACTCCATGACTCAAGAAAACAAAAATACTGAACAAAAAAACGTCGATTTAGAAGAAATCGCTAAGTTCTCGGCCCTAGCCTCGCGTTGGTGGGACCCGGAAGGCGAATTCAAACCTTTGCACGAAATTAACCCGGTTCGGCTGTCTTTTATTGAGCAACACGCTAATGGCTTATTTGGCAAAAACATTCTCGATGTTGGTTGTGGTGGTGGTCTGCTCAGCGAAGCTATGGCAGAGCGTGGCGCCAAAGTTACCGGTATCGATTTAGCCGAAGAGTCACTAAAAATTGCTCGTCTGCATGCATTGGAAAGCGACATTTCTGTCGATTATCAATGTGTCGCCGTTGAAAATCACGCGGCCGAACATGAAAGTCAGTATGATGCGGTAACCTGTTTAGAAATGCTGGAACACGTGCCTGACCCAGCCTCTATAGTTAATGCCTGCGCAAAAGCGGTTAACCCCGGCGGTTTAGTGTTTTTCTCAACCCTAAACCGTAACGTTAAGTCCTGGCTGCTGGGTATTTTGGCTGCTGAACATATACTGGGTTGGGTGCCCAAAGGCACACACCAGCATCAGCGTTTTATTAAGCCGTCGGAACTTCTTCGTATGACCGATGAAGCCGGACTTAATGAGATTGATATTAATGGATTAATTTTCCATCCATTAAAAGGATTCACTTTGTCAGAAACCGACATAGACGTGAATTACATTACTGTTTTACAAAAGCCTCTGACCTAGCTCATGAAAAATCTCGCTAATAACCCCAAGCTTCCCGAAGGCGTGCTATTCGATCTCGATGGCACCTTGCTGAACACAGCTCCTGATCTCGGCGCGGCACTAAATAATGTGTGCGCTTTATATGCTAAAGAACCTGTTCATGAAGACATTTACACGCCAGTTGCCTCCCATGGTTCCAGAGGTTTGCTAAAGCTAGCCTTTTCAGAAGAGCTGCAGACCCATGAAAGCGAGTTACGGAAAGCTTTTTTGGACGCCTATTCGAACAGTATTGCCGCTAAGACCCATGTGTACGAAGGTGTTGTACCGCTACTCAATGCTCTGATTCAAGCTCAAGTAAAAGTAGCAATTGTTACTAACAAACCTAAGCAGTTGACCCAAGAATTACTGCCTAGCTTTCCCGAGTTTGATGTCTTTGAATCAGTTGTTTGCGGAGACACTCTAAGTGTATCAAAACCCGACCCTGCGCCCTTACTTCTTGCCGCAGAGCAGTTGGGGGTTAATCCTACAAGCTGTATCTACGTGGGTGACGCTGAACGAGACATTCAGGCTGGCCGTAACGCTGAAATGACAACGGTACTGGCTCATTATGGGTATATTAGCGACAGTGACTCACCAGCCGATTGGAAAGCCGACTATGGAATTAGCACACCATTAGAATTACTGGATATTATTGGACTACCACAACCTTGATCTATTAACCCATTTTTAAAGACAAAAAAGTTATAAAAAGCCGAGGTCCTCGCAAACTCACGTCTATTAAAGGCTAGAAAAAAATCAACAATTAAACGTCAAATTTCTTTTCATTTTCTCGATAAATTCGCTTGATCAAAGTCTGACTAAGACCTAGCATACTGAAAAATCAAAGACACTAGATATTGTGTGAATTTCACTCTGTATAACTAATGACCACAATATCTTGTGGGTACACCTCTATAACAAAAAGCTAAGAGTCGGCGCAAAATGAACGAGCAACTGTATGTCACCAAACGTAGCGGAGAGCGTGAGCCGCTAAACCTAGATAAAATCCATCGAGTGATCATGTGGGCAGCGGAAGGCCTGCATAATGTTTCCGCTTCTCAAGTCGAAATTAAGTCTCATATTCAGTTTTACGATGGCATTAAAACCGAAGACATTCACGAGACCATTATTAAGGCTGCAGCTGATTTAATCTCGGAAGAAGCTCCTGACTATCAGTACATGGCCGCGCGTCTGGCTATCTTTCATTTACGTAAGCGTGCTTACGGGAAATTTGAACCCCCTCGTTTATTCGATCACGTCAAGAAAATGGTGGCAGAGCACCGTTATGACGAGCACTTGCTGGAAGACTACAGCGAAGCTGAGTTTGATCAGATGGACGAGATTGTCGACCACTGGCGCGACATGAATTTCTCCTATGCAGCGGTCAAGCAGCTTGAAAATAAATATTTAGTGCAGAACCGTGTGACTGGCGATATTTATGAAAGCGCCCAGTTCTTATACATTTTAGTCGCTGCCTGCTTATTCGCGAACTATCCGAAAGCAACTCGCATGGATTACATCAAGCGTTTCTATGATGCGACGTCTGAGTTTAAAATTTCACTACCAACGCCAATTATGTCTGGCGTTCGTACGCCAACCCGTCAGTTCAGCTCATGCGTATTAATTGAAACTGGCGACAGCCTGGATTCTATCAATGCAACAGCCAGCGCCATTGTGAAGTACGTTTCTCAACGCGCCGGTATCGGTATTAATGCCGGTCGCATTCGTGCGCTGGGCAGCCCAATTCGTAATGGTGAGGCTTTCCATACTGGCTGTATTCCTTTTTACAAATACTTCCAGACAGCGGTTAAGAGCTGTTCGCAAGGCGGTGTTCGTGGTGGCGCAGCAACCCTGTTCTACCCACTGTGGCATTTAGAAGTAGAAAGCTTGCTGGTGCTTAAGAACAACCGTGGTGTTGAAGAAAACCGTGTTCGTCATTTGGACTACGGAGTTCAATTCAACCGCTTAATGTATCAACGCTTAATTAAAGACGACTACATTACGCTATTCAGCCCGTCTGACGTACCGGGCCTGTACGACGCTTTCTTCGAAGATCAAGAGAAGTTCGAACAACTCTATGTTCAGTACGAGCAAGACGAAAGCATTCGTAAAAAACGCATTAAAGCCATTGAGCTATTCAGCCTGTTTATGCAGGAGCGTGCCAGCACAGGTCGTATTTATGTGCAAAACGTTGACCACTGCAATACCCATAGCCCGTTTGACTCGAAAGTTGCGCCTATTCGTCAAAGCAATCTGTGTCTGGAAATTGCTCTGCCAACTAAGCCGTTACAACACGTCAATGACGAAGAAGGTGAAATCGCGCTGTGTACCCTGTCAGCATTCAACCTGGGTAAAATTAACGACTTAGGCGAGTTTGAAGAACTGGCTGACTTAGCCGTTCGTGCGCTCGACAGCCTACTGGATTATCAGGAATACCCAGTTCCAGCAGCGTATAATGCGACTATGAACCGTCGTACTTTAGGTATTGGTGTCATTAACTTCGCTTATTACTTGGCTAAGCACGGTGTTAAATACTCTGACGGCTCGGCGAACAGTCTGGTTCACAAAACCTTCGAAGCTATACAGTATTACCTGATGAAAGCCTCAATGAACCTGGCAAAAGAAAAAGGGGCCTGTCCGAAGTTTAACGAGACTACCTACTCGCAAGGCATTATGCCGACAGATACTTATAAGAAAGAGCTGGACAGTGTTTGTAATGAGCCTCTGCATCTCGACTGGGATCAACTGCGCGCTGATATTAAGCAGCACGGTATGCGCAACTCTACCCTTTCAGCGCTTATGCCATCTGAAACGTCTTCGCAAATTTCAAATGCGACCAATGGCATCGAGCCACCGCGCGGTTTTGTCAGCGTAAAAGCGTCAAAAGATGGTGTTACTAAGCAAGTAGTTCCGGACTACGAAACCCTGAAAGATAAATATGAACTGCTGTGGCAAATTCCGAATAATAAAGGTTACTTAGAGTTAGTCGGTATTATGCAGAAGTTTGTCGACCAAACTATTTCTGCCAACACCAACTACGATCCAGGCAAGTTCGATGCGGGTAAAGTACCGATGAAACAGTTGTTACAAGACCTGCTGACATCTTACAAGCTGGGCGTTAAGACCCTCTATTATCACAACACGCGTGACGGTGCGGCCGATAATCAATCAGATATCGCAGCCCGTAAAACAGCAGAAAAGCCTGGTGCACAGCCATCTGAAGTCATCATTGAAGAAGATGACGACTGTGCCGGCGGCGCTTGTAAAATTTAAAAGAAGGATTTTGCGAAATGTCGTACTCAACGTTTAACCAGGAACAAACGAACCCGTTAACCGAACCTATGTTTTTAGGTAACTCGGTTAACGTGGCTCGATACGATCAACAAAAACACAGTATTTTTGAAAAGCTTATAGAAAAACAAATTAGCTTTTTCTGGCGCCCTGAAGAAATTGACGTAAGCCGTGACCGAGTCGACTTTAATAAACTCACTGACAGCGAAAAGCACGTGTTTATTTCAAACCTGAAATATCAAACACTGCTGGATTCTATTCAGGGTCGTTCACCAAATATTGCGTTGTTACCGATTGTGTCGATTCCAGAGTTAGAAACCTGGATTGAGACCTGGTCATTCTTTGAGACCATTCACTCTCGCTCATACACGCATATTTTGCGTAACTTGTTTACTGACCCAAGCGAAGTGTTTGAAGACATCGTTATTAACGAGCAAATTAAAATTCGTGCGAACGATATTTCGCAATACTACGACGACCTTATTTTCTACACACAGCTGTGGCAAACCCACGGTGAAGGTGAAGTAACGATCGACGGTGAAACGTACAATGTGACTCAGCGCGAAATTAAAAAGAAACTGTTCTTGTGCATTAACTCGGTGAACGCACTGGAAGCCATTCGTTTCTATGTCAGCTTTGCCTGTACTTTCGCATTCGCTGAGCGTGAGCTCATGGAAGGTAACGCCAAAATCATTAAGCTGATTGCACGCGATGAAAACGTCCATTTAACTTCAACTCAGCATATTCTGAACTTATGGCAGTACGGCGAAGACGACCCAGAAATGAAAGAAATTGCCGAAGAGCTGCGTGACGAAGCTTATGAAATTTTCATGACCGCAGTGAAGCAGGAAAAGCAATGGGCTCACTACCTGTTCAAAGACGGATCAATGATTGGTCTGAACGAGAGCATGTTATGTCAGTACGTTGAGTACATCGCCAACCTACGTATGCAGGCAATTGGCTTTGACGCTCCTTTCGAAAATATGCGCTCTAACCCGCTGCCGTGGATGAACAAGTATTTGGTTTCTGACAACGTGCAGGTGGCTCCTCAGGAAGCGGAAATTACCTCTTACCTGGTTGGCCAAATTGATAGCGAAGTTAACGCCTCCGATCTTGGGGACTTTGATCTCTAAGCTATGACTAAAACCTTTAACGTCAAAGTTAACGGTGGGCCTGAGCTTGCCGTTGACGCGACTGAAGGAACGTTGCTGGAGACACTGGAAAAACACCAGCTGGAAATGCACTACCATTGTCGTAGTGGATTTTGTGGTGCATGCCGGACTAAACTAAATTCTGGTCAAGTACGTTATACCACTGAGCCGTTAGCTTACGTTCGAAAGGGCGATATTTTGCTCTGCTGTTGCGTACCGGAATCCGACCTGGATATTGAACACTAGCACAGAGCGTATTGGCTATTCACAGAATCGATTACAGTCATCGGTAAGAGCCATTTGTTTTTATGCCTAAAAAATGGATAATTCCCGATAACACTGATTAAGGAAGAGGTATTTCATGTTTACAGTAATTTTTGGACGCCCTGGCTGCCCGTTCTGCGTACGCGCAAAAGAAGTTGCCGAACAGTTAAAAGCAGACCGCGATGACTTCGATTATCGCTACGTTGATATTCACGCAGAAGGCATTTCTAAAGCGGACTTAGAAAAAACGGTTGGAAAGCCGGTACACACAGTACCTCAAATTTTTGTTGACGAGTCACACGTTGGCGGCTTCACTGAGTTTGAAGCATACGCAAAAGAGAACTTAGGCCTATACACGGCTTAATATTTCGAGCGTTAGCTTGAGAAAGGCGGCTTATTTCAGCCGCCTTTTTTGATCGCCTCTATGGCCTGCTTCACTCGCTTCTCAGACACTGGATATTTCGTTCCTAACGTCTGAGCAAAGAACGAAACTCTCAGCTCCTCTATCATCCAGCGAATTTCAGCTACATCTTCAGGAATCAAAGCGCCGGTTTTATAACGTTTTAAGACCGCACTATACGCTTCCTGTAAATTACTGAGCGCTATGGTCATTAAGCGATCTTTATTGGGATCCACCGGCAGTTTTTCCAGACGGCGTTGCATGGCCTTTAAGTAGCGCACAATATCCTCGAGCCGTCGTTCACCAAATCTCGCGACAAAGCCCGGAAAAATTAAGTTATCCAGCTGTTCCTGAATGTCGCCTCGCGACTGAATTTGATCGAGCGGAATTTTACCTTTCAGCGCTTTTCGAACATCCTGCGAATGTGTCAGGCATTGTTCAACCCTAAGCGCTATCTGTTCAACTCGTTCGTTCAATTCGCCTCGTACTTGCTCTTTTAAGCGTTCAAAACCTTGTTCGTCTCTTAGCCTATTTCCCGCTTCAAGTTGCTCGTCAATCACCGCATCAACCGCTGCGGCAATACAGTCTTCAATTAGAGTTTCTACCTTACCCCAGGGGTTAAAGTACATCGCCAGCTTCGCTTTATTCGATAGCGATTTTTGCAAATGCTTTACTGGCGACGGAATTTGCTTTAACAATAGTCGACGCAGACCCTGTCGGTGTTGCTGTTCGGCTTCCTCTTTCGAGTCAAACAACTGCAACGCAACCTCACGGCTACCTTTAATCGCTAAGCCAGGATAAGCTTTTATTTCAAACCCCTGTTGTGCTTCTGTCACCACCTCCGGCAAATCGTCAAAGTCCCAGCTTTCAACATCATCGCGGCTGATGTCATCACCGGCGGCCTTTTCCAGACGTTGCTGAACTTTCCCGGACAGCTCGTCTTGTAAACGTTGTAAATCTCTGCCCTGCTTTATGAGCTTTTTGCTATCTAACACTTTAAAATTCATGCGCAAATGCAATGGTAAGCTGCTTTCGTCCCAACTGTCGTCCGGTACGGTTACACCGGTCATACGGCGAAGTTTGTGTGTCATGGCTTCTAACAACGACATTTCAAAGGGCTCAACGTCGGCCATTATGGCGCCAGCAAAGTTAGGGGCAGGCACAAAGTTTCTGCGCAACGCCTTAGGTAGTGACTTAATTAAGTGAGCAATGCGCTCTTCGCGCAGTGCCGGTATATGCCAATCAAAGCCTTCTGGTTTTACCTGATTAAGCACCCCTAATGGAATATTGACACTGACACCATCATCAACCGCATTGGGCTCAAAGTGATAGGTTAGCGGCAAACGCAAGTTACCCTGTCGCCAGAACTCCGGATAATCGTTCTCGGTAATGTGCTCTGTCTCACCGGCAATAAGATCATCTCGTTCAAAAAACAATAGCTTCGGCTCTTCCTTGGCGGCTTTATGCCACCAGCCAGCTAATAGTTTCTCATTGTAAATGCCATCGGGAATGCGCCGTTCGTACGCTTCAAAAAGCACTTCCTCGTCCACCAGAATATCGCGACGCCGTGACTTGGCTTCTAGAGCCTGAACATCTTGAATGAGTTTCAAGTTGTGCTGGATAAACGGTAATTTACGCTGCAGCTGGTTGTTGACCAAGCCCTCGCGGATGAATATCTCTCGCGCCTTAGTTGGCGCCACCGGTCCATACTGCACTCGGCGTCTGGGTACCAGCACCAGCCCCAGCATAGTGACCTGCTCGTCTGCCACCACACTGCCTTTTTTCTTCTCAAAGTGCGGCTCTAAATAGCTTTTCTTCACCAAGTGAGAAGCTGCCTCCTCCACCCATAAAGGGTCTATATCCGCATTAATACGCGCATACAGCTTCGAGGTTTCGACAAGTTCAGCGGTAACCACCCATTTAGGCGGTTTACCAAAAAGTCCTGAGCCTGGAAAAATATGAAACTTAGTTTGCCGCGTACCCTGATATTCATGCCGGTCTTCTTTCATCCCCACTTGCGACACCAAGCCAGAAATGAGCGCGCGATGCACTTGTTCATAAGTTGCTGGCTCTTCATTAATGGAAAAACCCAGTTCCCGCACCGTCTGGCGACTTTGCGTGTAAATGTCCTGCCATTCACGCAACCGCATAAAATGAATAAACTCCCGGCCTACCTGTTTGCGAAGCTGATTACCTGACAGCTCTTTTTGCTTGTCTTTTATGTAATTCCATAGGTTCAGATACGCCATGAAGTCGGACTGCTTGTCATGGAACCGCTGATGCCACTCATCGGCTTTTTGTTTAAACTCATGCGGCCGCTCACGCGGATCCTGTATGCTCAAAGCGGCTGTTATCACCAGCATTTCCCGCACACAGCCATACTGTTTTGCTGCCAACACCATTCGCGCCAACCGCGGGTCTAACGGTAAACGAGAAAGCTGCCGCCCTATTTCAGTGAGCCTTGGCTTTTCCCGCTTTTTACCCGGCTCTATGGCATTGAGCTCTTCCAACAAATTCAAACCGTCTTTAACAAAGCGTTCATCCGGCTTTTGCACAAACGGAAAGTCTCGAATATCGCCGAGGCGCAACGTCGACATTTGAAGAATAACGGCAGCTAAGTTCGTCCGTAGTATCTCCGGGTCGGTATATTCCGGGCGCTGTAAAAAATCATCCTCACTGTACAAGCGAATACAAATGCCCGGGCCAATACGTCCACAACGGCCTTTACGCTGATTCGCGCTGGCTTGAGAGATTGGCTCAATCGGCAAGCGCTGAACCTTAGTTCGGTAGCTGTAACGACTAATCCGTACTGTTCCCGGGTCGATAACATAGCGAATGCCCGGCACCGTCAATGACGTTTCCGCCACATTGGTAGCAATGACAATACGGCGCTGAGAATGTGATTGAAACACTCGGTTTTGCTCGTGAGAGGACAACCGGGCATAAAGCGGCAGTATTTCGGTGTTTCTCAGTTTTAAATCACCAATAGCGTCGGCATAATCACGAATTTCCCGCTCTCCACTGGCAAAAATGAGAATATCGCCGTCCCCTTCACTTTGCAGCTCTTCTACCGCATCGCAAACACCTTGCAAAATATCCGTTTCAGAGGTTTTATTTCCTTCTGACGGGTCGCGATAACGCACTTCCACCGGATAAGTCCGACCGCTAACCGTTAACACCGGTGCGTCATGGAAGTGTTTAGAAAAGCGTTCTGTCTCGATAGTTGCGGAAGTAATAACAACTTTTAAGTCCGGACGTTTGGGCAGCAAGGTGTGTAAAACACCCAGCAAAAAGTCGATATTTAACGAGCGTTCGTGCGCCTCATCGATAATAATCGCGTCGTATTGCAGTAATAACGGATCCTGCTGCAGCTCGGAAAGCAACATACCATCGGTCATTAGCTTCACAGCAGTCGTCGGTGCCGTTTCATCCTGAAAGCGAATTTTGTAACCGACTTGCTGTTTAGCGTAATCCTGAAGCTCGTCGCCAATGCGCGCGGCAACACTTCGGGCCGCTAAACGTCTTGGCTGTGTATGACCTATGACACCTTGGCGACCATAACCAAGCTCCAACAGCATTTTCGGTAGCTGAGTCGTTTTACCCGATCCGGTTTCACCAGCGACAACCACCACCTGATTGTCCTCAATGGTTTTTTTTATATCATCTCGCTGCTGTGCAACCGGTAAATTTTCAGGGTATTCAATATGAAAAGACTGCTCACAGCGCTGTAAGTAATTCAGCTCCGCCTGCTCAATGTCGGCCTCGATGGCTCTGAGCACTTTTTGCTGCTTCTTTTCATCTTTTATTTTCACCAGCCCACGCAAACGACCGCGCAGTTGCGCGGCCTTTTGGTACGTACATTGCTCTAATTGAGACTGATATTTTTTAACGAAAGGGTTGGTATTCGTTTTGTTACGACTCATAAACTCCGAACTTATTCTTCCTCGTTATAAATAGCAATGTGCGTGTTACCGTCGCCTTTAAAGTAGCCACGATACATACCTTCGGTATTGAACGGCATGGCCACATTGCCCTCGGCATCAATAATAATCACGCCACCGGTACCTCCGGCTTGCTCCAGCACGCCATGAATGACTTCGTCGCCGGCTTCACTGACCGAGAGGCCTTTGTACTTAACCCGCGAACAAATATCTGCTGCCACGTGAAAGCGAATAAAATACTCACCGTGCCCAGTAGCGGATACCGCACAACTGTCGTTATCCGCCCAAGTGCCAGCACCAATAATAGGGGAATCACCTATTCTACCATAACGCTTCGCCGTCATGCCGCCTGTTGACGTACCGGCGCTTAATAAACCGTTTTTATCGACCGCTACAGCGCCAACCGTACCGTATTTATAATCTAAATCGAGATACTCCCAGGCTTGCTGCTCTGGCTGCTCACTTGCCTTAATTTTTTCTTTGGCTTTTAACAGCTGTTGATAGCGACGTTCCGTATTAAAATAGCTGTTATCGACCAGCTCTAAACCTTGCTGTTTGGCAAATTGTTCAGCGCCTTCGCCACTGAGCATGACGTGTACCGACTCTTCCATCACCTCACGTGCCAGTTCAATAGGACTTTTCACGGTTTTTACACCAGCGACTGCGCCCGCGTTACCCTTTTCGCCTTCCATTAATGACGCATCCAGTTCGTGTTCACCGTCCCAGGTATAAACAGCGCCCTTGCCCGAGTTAAACAAAGGGGACTCTTCCATCACTTGGATAGCCGCAATAACCGCAGTGGTGCTGTCACCTCCGTCTTTCAATACTGCCCGACCGGCCTCTAACGCTTCGTTCAGTTTGTCTTTGTAGGCTTGCTCTTGTTCATCCGTTAAATTCGCACGCGTAATGGTTCCGGCACCACCGTGAATCGCCATTGCGTATTCAGCACCGTGGTCATCCGCCTGCAACGGCGCTGATCCAATCAGTGCGCCAGCCAGTACCGATAAGATAAATATTTTTTTCATAACTCATGTCCCCTGCTTTTTATTGTATTTCGTCTAGTCTTATTAGAGGGGATAAACACGCATTTAGCAATGCGATTGATGGAGGGATTATGCCAACTTATCGTGTTAACTATGAGCACATTGGTTCAAAAGGCGACATTACCGTTGAAGTACCAACCGAGGCCTCATCGGGCGACCAGCAGCAGTTAGAAGACGCCATTGCCCGTCGCGTAGGCGAACGGATATTGCCACACGCAGAACTTGCCTTTCGTCACGACGACAACCGATCTCTGACAGAAAAATTGAAAAAAGCTTACGACTTGATTATTGAGGATTATGAGCGGGTATAGACTTTTCCCATAGCTTGCGATACCCGTAAGCTATGGGTACAACTTATCACTTTCTGCTATTAAAATACTGTTGCGCTGCCGCTCTTTGACCTGATACATCGCTTTATCTGCGGCTTTAAGAAGCAGCTCTGCTGAATTGCCATGTTCAGGATAAATCGCAATTCCAATGGAAATACCAATAGTCACTTGCGCCTGTTTCAATACAAAAGGACGGTTCATTTCACTGTGTATCTTTGACGCAATTCGAAGGGCTTCGTCCTGAGGCTCGTCTAAAAAGCTGGTACACACAACGAATTCATCGCCGCCACGCCTTGCAATCATATCGCTCTTACGCAGGCTATTTTCCATTCGGTTTGCAACCTGACAGAGTAACTCATCACCTGCATCGTGCCCGTAGGTATCATTCACCGGTTTAAATTTGTCTAAGTCCATAAACAAAATAGCGAAACGACGATTACCGACCTTCGCTTGCTGAAGGTATTTCTCCAAATGGCGGTCAAAGGCCGAGCGATTGAATAAGTGGGTCAGCTCATCATGGTTCACCTGTTCGGTTAATGCATCCTCTTCGGCTAAACGCTCACTGATATCAGTGAATGTCATGACATAGTAATTTAAATGGCCGTCTTCATCACGAACGGGAGATGCAGTCAGCAAACAAGGTAACGAGTCAGCACCATCTTGTTTCAACCAAACCTCACCCTGCCAAACACTGTCCTTTATCAGCTGTTCAGAAAAAGCCTTAGGATTACAAAATTCAGGATCTAACAAATGGATTAGCGGTTGTTTATATAACTTTTGAGGGCGTCTATTAAGAAGTGCCGCAAAACTCCTGTTCGCACGGTAAATAGTCAAGTCGGCCGTTGTTATCACCAATAAGCCTTCACTTTGCTCAAACGCTAGATTAGACACTTTTAGCTCATTGGCAGACTGCGCTATTTGCGAAGTTTGTTCTATTAACTTCCGGGTTAAGGGTTTTATAATTCGAATACCGAGCCAACTAAAGAACAAGCTCAAGCCAAGTAATGCCAAGCCGCCCCAAACCGCTTTATTAATAACGTCTTTAAACATAACCGGCACAGGTATGTTTAGCATCAACTTCCAATCATCAATAGTAATATCTCTGTCGTAACTGACAAAACGATCACCAGAACCCAACGTCACTAAATAAGCGTCATTGGGGCGAAGCTCTTCGACCTTACCTCTCCCCCGTAAACAAGCTTCTTGTTTCGACGCTATCAGCTTTTGTCCGGCTAACGCTATCCGCTCTTTTGTTTTGTCGTTAATGAAACATGTTTCAGCCGACGGTAGGTAGTCTAAAGCAGTTACCCACTGTTTCGGTTTGAAAAATACAATGCTATACCCAACAACTCTGTCACCCATCTTGATTGGCGTAATAAAACGACTTGTCATATACGCAGACACGTCAGGCGTTTGAATTTCGATAAAGTTAAATACGGCGTCAGTGCTTTTTACCAGCGGTAAGGAAGCGCTACTTTCATTGATTGTCACCAGTAGCTTGCCGTCAGCGTCGAGCTCAATAATGGCAAAAATATCGTTCTCTACCGACATGGCATGTTTTAATTTTGGCTCTATAAATGCTTGCGCTTCTTTTCGAGTTGTTGCTTCGTCTGCTAATTCTTTGAGCTTATAGGCTATTCTGGAACGGCTGCTAACTTGCTTAGCAACCGCCAACTGGTGGTCATAAACCTGTTGAATATTAAACGCTTTTAAATCTACCGAGCTTCGCGTTAAACGAATCGTTTGCTGATAGAGCTCCGTCACTAAAGGATAAGCAACGGTCACTGAAACAACAATGCCAGAGGTGAGAATTGCCAATACTATGGCCAAGCTAATTCTGCGCTGTAAATTAAAAAGCTTCATTCAGTCGTTCAGGTAGTAAGATCCTTTCAAGTGTAACATTTTGAGATAACGCAAACTAAAGAGAATAATTAGTAGCTCAGATACCTATACATGAGTAGCTTTTGGACGCTTAGTCATAAGCTCAAGCAAACCGTTAATAATGGCTGAATTCGCGGACAAGCTCATGCTATAGTTTTTCTTTTCTATAGAGCAGCGTAAGCTTAGGTTATGGCACAAAACGAACAAGAGACCTTTTACTGGCACGACTATGAAACTTGGGGAGCCAATCCATTAGTTGACCGTCCGGCGCAATTTGCGGGGCTTCGCACCGACACTGACTTTAATGTGGTTGGCCGCCCGTTAACGCTGTATGTGCAGCCCACGCCTGATTTTCTGCCGAACCCTGAGGCAACCTTAGTTACCGGAATAACGCCGCAGTTGGCGCTAAAACAGGGTGTTAGTGAGGCGGCGTTCAGTAAAGCCATTGCCGAAGAGTTTCAAAAGCCCAACACCACCATTATTGGTTACAACAATATTCGCTTTGACGACGAAGTAACCCGCTCCCTGTTCTATCGCAACTTCTATGACCCTTATGAATACAGCTGGCAAAATGGTAATTCCCGATGGGACTTAATTGATGTCACCCGAGCCTGCTTCGCATTACGGCCTGAAGGTATTAACTGGCCAGACAATGAGGACGGTCAGCCCAGCTTGAAACTCGAGCATTTAAGTGTCGCTAATAACATTGAACACGGCCAAGCGCACGATGCAATGTCCGACGTCTACGCGACCATTGGGCTGGCTAAACTCATTAAAGAAAAGCAGCCAAAGTTATGGCAGTGGGCTTACAGTATTCGCCGTAAGCAAAAGCTGCTTAACCTTTTTAACTGGCAAGTACCTGAACCTCTAGCACACGTCAGCGGCTTTTACGGCACCGTAAACCGGTACTTGTCCGCAATATTGCCCCTGGGCTTTCACCCCAAACAAAACAGTAATGTTATTGCCTGGGACTTGCGCATTGATCCTAAGCTCTTTGCCGATAAATCAGTCGATGAACTTGTTGAGCTGACTTACACCAACCGAAAAGAGCTTGAAGCCCAAGGTGAACAAAAAAGTGGTCTTCAGAATATTCATTTAGGTCGCAGCCCGTTTCTTGCACCCATCAAAACAATTTCTGATGATGCTTCAAAGAAAGCCGAACTCGACATGAATGCGGTAGCTCAGAATGCGCAATGGTTACAAGAAAACAGTGAGTTCAGAGACAAACTGATGCAGGTGTTCGAACAAACGAAAGCGTTCGCACCGAGAGCCGATGTTGACCACCAAATTTACGACGGCTTTTTCTCACCGCAAGACAAAAAACACATGGAGATTATTAGGACGTCTGAGCCACAACAGCTGGCCGGGTTAGATTTGGCTTTTGAAGACTCTCGCATGGAGAAGTTATTGCTACGGTACCGGGCCCGTAA
The DNA here is from genome assembly GCF_004123135.1 of Idiomarina sp. 29L. NCBI lineage: Bacteria > Pseudomonadati > Pseudomonadota > Gammaproteobacteria > Alteromonadales > Idiomarinaceae > Idiomarina > Idiomarina sp. 29L. The sequence continues at coordinate 656,449 of NZ_SDJS01000001.1, forward strand.
CTATCCTTCAACTTTAACAGACAAGGAACTGAATCAGTGGCGTCAGTTCTGTCAGCAACGTCTCATTGACCCGCCGCAAGGGATGCTCTCTGCGGACGCTTTTGCGTTGCGCCTGGAAGAGTTGGCTAACCAGCATCAGGAAGACGCCCACAAGTTGCGCCTTTTAAAATCATTGTATGACTACGTCGCCTCACTCTAACACTCAAAAGTCATACGACTACATTATTGTCGGAGCCGGCTCTGCCGGCTGTACGCTCGCCAATAGGCTTACTGAAAGCGGTAAATGCAGCGTTTTGCTATTAGAGGCCGGAACATCTCATGGTGGGCTGTTTTCTGACATGCCATCGGGGTTTGCCCGCTTTATGCACAGCCGCAAATTTAATTGGTTGTACCGCGCCGAAAAAGAGCCGCATTTAACCACGCCTAAAGGCAGTTATACACCGCGCGGAAAAATGCTCGGTGGCAGTAGTGGAATCAATGCCATGATATACACTCGCGGCCTTGCATCCGACTATGATCACTGGGCCGCTTTAGGCAACAGCGGCTGGAGTTATAGCGACTTAATGCCCTACTTTATCAAAAGTGAAAGCAACAGTCGTGGCGCTAACACCTACCATGGCGCCAGTGGCCCGTTGCATGTTTCTGACGTAATACCTTACTACTCCGTTTCAAGGCAATTTCTAAGCGCCTGTGAGGAATACGGTCTACCTCAAAATACTGACTTTAACGGCTCGCAATTCGAGGGTCATGGCCCTTATCAGTTTACGATGAAAGATGGTAAGCGTTGCAGTGCCTATCACGCTTACCTAAAACCCGCGTTACACAGAGCGAATCTAACAGTGTTAACTGGCTGCCTAACTGAACGTGTTTTATTCTGTGGCAAAACCGCCACTGGCATTGCTTATCAAAGGTCTGGTCAGTCTTATATCACAATGGCGAATAAAGAGGTTATTTTAAGCGCTGGCGCTTTTAACTCACCGCAGATTCTACTGCGCTCTGGTGTTGGTCCGGCTAATGAAATAGAGAATGCAGGTATTAACCTCGTTCATGAGTTACCCGGTGTAGGTAAAAACTTACAAGAGCACGTCGACATCAGTCTGCATTACAAAAACAAAGCCAAAGACGGATTGACTCTGACGCCCTGGAATTTACTGAAGCTTTCGGTGCCTTTCTTAAAATACCTGTTTACCGGTAAAGGCCAATTGGCGCATTCGATTGCTGAAGTTGGCGCCTTTTATCGCTCATCAGAGGCGGTTAACGAGCCCGACATACAAGTCCATTTACTGCCCGTAATGTTCAATGACAGTGGTTATGACTGGCTACCCACGCTAGTCAACGGCTTCACCTGTCACGTCTGCCTGCTTCGACCTAAGTCTCGTGGCCAGGTTCAGTTAAGTCCAGATAGTCCAATGGGAAAGCCGACAATAACTTATGGCTTTTTAAAAGAAAAAGACGATCAACAAGCGCTGTTACATGGAATAAAAAAAGCCTTTGAGATAATGAAACAACCAGCGCTCGCAAAACACAATGGTGGGCGTTTATTTCCAACCGAAGGGGCGACAAACGATTCGCTACTACTTGAAGAAATTAAGTCGAGGACAGGGCTTATTTACCACCCAGTCGGCACGTGTAAGATGGGTCCTGACAATGATTCAGAAGCCGTTGTCGATGCGTCGCTGAAAGTACATGGCATTAAGCATTTACGGGTCGTCGATGCGTCAATTATGCCCACGGTTATTAGCGGTAACACCAACGCCCCCACTATCGCCATTGCAGAAAAAAGCGCCGACTTAATAAAAGCCGACGCTTAGTTTTTTCCACCATTTTTCCGTTAACCGAAGTTACTGCTCGTTTTTACTGCCTACTCGGAATAAACGCGCCAATGCCGGAATAAGAATGAGCGCACCCAACATATTCCAAAGGAACATGAAGGTCAGCAGTATGCCCATATCCGCCTGGAATTTAATGGGCGAGAATATCCAGGTTGCCACACCTATTGCCAGAGTAAGCCCCGTAAAACCAACGGCCTTACCCGTATTATCCAGCGAATATTTATAGGTGTCCTGCAGTGACATTCCCTGCTGTAAGCCTTCTTTCACTTTACTGTAAATATAAATGCCGTAGTCGACACCAATACCGACACCCAAGGCAATAACCGGTAAAGTTGCGACTTTAATGCCAATGCCCAGCACGGCCATTAAGCCTTGACTCATGACGGTGGTAAACGCCAACGGTAAAATAATACAGGCAACAGCTCTTAAGCTGCGGAAACTGATGAAACAAAGCACAATAACCACACCATACACCCACAACAGCATTTTGTTCTGAGCTTTGGAGATAACATCGTTCGTTGCCGCTTCAATACCCGAGTTACCGGCAGCCATGAGCAAATCTAGCCCTTCCTGTTGGTAACGGTTATTGAAGCTTTCCACTGAGTCGACAACGGTTTGCAGAGTTTTTGCTTTGTGATCATCCAGATAAATGATGATAGGCGCCATTGAGCAATCGTTATTAATTAAACCATCAGGAATGCGGCTTAATGATGCGTTAATAACATATTTGTTGCGGTTCAGACTGAACCACTTCAGGTTCCCCTCATTAATACCGAACATGCCCATCTTTGACACGTAGACGACGGATTTAACGTCTTGCACACCCGGGGTGTTTTCCATGTGCCAACTAAAGCGCTCCATTAGCTCCAGATTGTCATAAGCAATGCATTGCTCTGGCGCTGACGCTGCCATAACAACAAAGATATCAGTACTTGAGCTGTAGTTGTCGACAATAAAGGCGTTATCCTGATTGTAACGACTGTCAGGACGCAACTCTGGCGCCCCTTTATCAAGGTCGCCAATCTCCATGTTCTGGCTATTAATTAAGCCCCAGGCCAACATTGCTAATGCAACGGCTACTGCGGAATAAGCCCATTTAGGTTGAGTGAACTTAGCAAACAACTCAAATATGGGGTGACGTTCGCCTTCTATGCGCTTCTCATACTCTACGCCATTTTTAGAAGTGCCCAGGTACGACATTAAAATTGGCAGTAGACCCAAGTTAGTCAACACGACAACCGCAACACCAATACTTGCGGCAATCGCCAGCTCTTTAATGACTTCTATGTCAATAACCATGAGTGTGGTAAAGCCAATGGCGTCACTTGCCAGTGCCGTTAGACCCGCAACATAAAGCCCGCGGAACGCTAGCTTGGCAGATTCAAGCTTGTCAAAACCGGCAACGCGGTTATGACTAATCGCATTGATAACCTGAACACCGTGCGATACTCCTATCGCAAAGACCAGGAATGGTACCAGCATCGAATAGGGGTTAATACCACTGCCTATCAGCTTAATAATGCCCAGCTGCCAAAGTACCGCGATAATAGAGCAGCCAAGTACTGTAAAAGTACTTCGCCAGCAGCGACTGTAGGCATAAAGCATCGCTAACGTAATAGCAATAGCCAGCAAGAAGAACAAACCGACCTGCTCAGCGCCTTCAATGAGATCACCAATGAGCTTGGCGAAGCCGGTAATGTGAATAGCAATGTCTTCACTTTGGTATTTTTCGCGGACCAAGGTTTCCAGCTTTTCTGAAAACTCCTGATAGTCGAGCTTTTTGCCCGTTTCCGGATTAACTTCATCAAGTGGTACATAAATGATGGTTGATTCAAAGTTATTTGCAACGAGGTTACCGACTTCACCAGAGCGCAGAACGTTAGTTCGTAGCTTCTCTAGCGACTCCTCGCTGCCATCATAACTGTCCGGAATAACCGGGCCACCCACAAAGCCTTCTTCGGTCACTTCCATCCAGCGGACATTAGGCGTCCATAAACTTCTTAAGCCTGAACGATTAACGCCCGGAATAAAAAAGACCTCATCCGTAATTTCCTGCAGTTTCTTTTGAAACTCGGCGTCAAAAATATCACCGTTTTTATGCTCAACAGCAATACGGACAACGTTACCTAAGCTGGCAAGGTCATCCTGATACTCAAAATAGTTTTGAATAAACGGATGATGCGTTGGAATCATCTTGGTCAGGCTGGCATCGGGACGAACCTGCGCCGCGTTGTAACCAAGAAAAACGGTAATCAGTAAGAATATAACCAGCCAGGGCGCACGAAATCCGAAAAGTAACTTCTCGATAATTCCCGCCGGCTTTTTCGATATTGGATTATCCATTGTTACTGCGCTCCTTGTTGAGATGCCAACGCTTCGTCCTCAGTCACTTTAGCCGGCCAATGTAATAACCCGCTACGTCCCGTCATTAACCACTCTCCGTCGTTAACGACGACAATGTCTGTCATTACGGAGCCACTAGGGTGTCTGAGCGCCTCAACATTAAGCTCGGCATCAACTTTTAAAATCGTTCCAGAATGTCCGACAATGAGCTGATCGCCCGACTCCGTTGCAACACCAGCAGACAGGTTAACGCCAGTGCCCGTTTCAATTTGCTCAAAAGACTGACCTTTGTCCGACGAAACATAAGCGTTCCCACGAAGACCATAAATCCATAAGTTATCCGCATTATCTAAATGTGCGCCAAATAGCGAGCCCCTGTAGGGCGACTCTAAACGCGTCCAGTTTTCGCCTTTATCGTCACTGCTAAATAACAGTCCTGCTTCGCCAACAATGAAAAAGTCATCGCCACGAGCAATAATGGCATTTAAATGATAACCACCGGGGTTGTCCAGCTTGTCGGAAATAACCTGCCAGTTTGCTCCACCATCAGTGGTTTTCAGGAAGGTTCCGTAAGCGCCGATAGCAAACGCCGTTTGTTCATTGAGTGCCAGTATGTCTAAAAATGGTTTGCTGGGACCTTCTTCCTCTGCCACTTCAATATTACTGATTTGAAACTGAGCTTCTTCCAGCTGCCACTCCAGTTCGCCGATAACCTCTGGATCTTCTTCTTTTTCAATTTGAGCTTGAAGAGCTGACACTTTTTTCTGATAAAACGCCTTTTCCAACTCCATTAATTGAAAACCATCTAATTGACGTGTCCAGCTTTGGCCGCCATCTTCAGTTGTTAAAATGACACCATGATGCCCCGTCGCCCAACCCTTTTCAGCGTTCGCAAAATCAACACTGGTAATGAGTACGCTGCTATCAACATCTGCCTGCACCCAATTGCCATCACTGTCCTGACGAATCACATTCCCGTGTGCGCCAACAGCAACAAGTTGTTGACCATTAGAAGCAATTTCAATAAGTACTTCACTTCGTATTTCGTCAGACGACAGCGCTGGTGCACTGATAACTTCGTAGTCAGTGTTTGTTGTTGTATCGCCGTCCTGGGCATATACCGCGGTGCTAAAAAACGCCCCCAACAACAGCCCGGACAGGGCAAAAGACGAACGCATGGAACCTCCTGGGTACTCAAAATGTCATAGGATTGTATAAGCTCAAGATAATTTGAAAACCTTTTTTCGTTAATTTCGTGCTTTTTTTCGTTAAAGTATTGCCTGAGAGGTCAGTCCTCTGGCAAAGTGATGTTGGAAAGTAGAACAACAAGGAAAATCATAATGAATAAACTGATGCTAAAAGCTGGCGTTTTCGCCATGTCGGTGATTTCCGCGAGCGTTGCGGCTAAAGTATCACCTGAAGAAGCCGCACGGCTTGGTCAAGACTTAACCCCTATTGGTGCTGAGAAGGCAGCAAATGCCGACGGTTCTATCCCCGCATGGGACGGTGGTTACTCTGATCACTCCGTAGAAGTTGTTCGCGGTAATGACCCGTTTGCTGACGAGAAGCCACTATTCACGATTACTAAAGATAACCTGGCTGAGTACAAAGACAACTTAACGCCGGGTCAGGTTGCAATGTTCGAGAAGTATCCGGACTATAAAATGCATGTTTACCCGACACACCGTACGGCGACTTACCCCGACGAGTTGTGGCCAAAAATCAAGTCAAATGCTGAAAACGCAGAAATGGTTGCAGGCGGTAACGGCCTGGAAAACTTCGACACCACCATTCCGTTCCCTATTCCTCAGAACGGTTTAGAGGTTGTTTGGAACCATATTACTCGTTATCGCGGTGGTGCAGTAACACGTAACATTGCACAATTTCCAGTATTGGCGAATGGTGATTACGTAACCGTTGAGCTGAAAGAAACACTGGCATTTCCTGAATACTTAGAAACAGGTCGCCAGGAAGCTGACGACAACATCCTGTTTTACTTTATGCAGGAAGTTGAAGCACCTTCGCGCTTAACCGGTACCGTTCTGTTGGTTCACGAAACCATTAACCAGGTTAAAGAAGGTCGTCGTGCGTGGATTTATAACGCAGGTCAACGCCGCGTTCGTCGCGCGCCTAACGTAGCTTATGACGGTCCGGGTACCGCGTCCGATGGTCTGCGTACCTCAGATAACCTTGATATGTACAACGGTGCTCCTGACAAGTACAACTGGGAGCTTAAGGGTAAAAAAGAGATTTATATCCCTTACAACAACTTTAAGATCATGAACCCTGAATTAAATTATGAAGATATCATTCAGGCTGGTCATATGAACCAGGATCTTATTCGTTACGAAAAACACCGTGTCTGGGTCGTTGAAGGCAGCCTGAAAGAAGGCGAACGCCACATCTACTCAAAACGTACTATGTACATTGACGAAGATAGCTGGACAGCGTCTATCATCGACCATTATGACGGTCGTGGCGAGCTATGGCGTGTTGGTGAAGCTCTGAATACTCAGTTCTATAACCAAGACGTACCATGGATGGCTGCCGAAGCACTGTACGACTTAAACTCTGGTCGTTACATCTCGCTTGGCTTGGGTAACGAAGAAGACCCATATATGGAGTGGGATATTGAAGTAAGCCGTGACGAGTTCACTACTAACGCTCTGCGCCGTAAAGGCTTTAGATAAGTCGAAACAGGCGGCAAACCATCATAAAAGGAGACTCTCATGAGTCTCCTTTTTTATTGCCAGATGCTCTTTTTTGACACCTCACCTGATGCAGTAGCATCAGGCTACCGCCTGTGTGCTGTAGCCTGACGTTATTACGTCAGGTCCTAACCTTCAGCATCTCACCTGATGCAATAGCATCAGGCTACCGCGGTTATTTTATTTTTCCAGGCGGGCCAACAGGCTTGAGGTGTCCCAGCGGTTGCCGCCCATCTTCTGGACGTCAGCGTAAAACTGATCGACTAATGCAGTTAATGGCATGGAGAGACCTTGTCTGTCGGCTTCGTTCAACGCAATTTTTAGGTCTTTGCGCATCCAGTCTACCGCAAAGCCATGCTCATATTCGTTATTCCACATCGTTTTATAACGGTTCTCCATTTGCCAGGAGCCCGCAGCGCCTTGACTTATTGCAGCAATAAGTTTGTCAGGATCTAGCCCTACTTTGCGCGCTAACTGTAAACCTTCGGACAAGCCTTGAACCACGCCGGCAATACAAATTTGGTTCACCATTTTAGCTAATTGCCCGGCTCCAGCGTCGCCCATTAATTCACGTGTTTTGCTATAACACGCCAATACATCGCTGGCTGCATCAAAAACCGCCTGTTCACCGCCAATCATTGCCGTTAACACGCCATTTTCAGCACCAGCTTGTCCACCAGATACCGGCGCGTCCATAAAGTGACCACCTTGTTGGGCAACCGCTTCGTTAAGCTCTCGAGCCAACTCTGCCGACGCGGTGGTATGGTCAATAACAATAGCGCCATTTTTTAAGCCAGCTAAAATACCATCGTCTCCATAAAATACACTGCGCACATCGTCATCGTTGCCAACGCAAACCAAAACAACATCCGCACTTTTAACCGCTTGTGCCGGTGTTTCACCATAGCACCCCTGGTACTCGTTTACCCAGGCTTTCGCTTTGCTTTCCGTACGGTTATACACACACGTATCAAAGCCCTGCTTTTGCAAATGGCCCGCCATAGGGTAGCCCATAACACCTAAACCAATAAATGCGCACTGTTTTGTCATTGTTCGTTCTCCGGTTTTTTTATCAACCAATGTTGGTAGCGCCCTAAGTCGCGATAAGGGGGTTGCTGGTTATATTTCAACTCGATGGCGAGCAGCTCGTCGAAACGCTGCTGATCATCAAGGTTTCTCAAGTAGTCATGAAAGCAACGAACCCCGGTTTTTTGGGTCACTTCCAGCCCAAGCTTATGCACGATGTTTTCAACGTCTTTCGGTACCAACGGGTTCTGTGGACTTAACCGCACCGTTTTTTTAACCTTTAAGCCTCGCTCGATATAATCAAAGTTACCGTAAACCGCATTAGCAAACAGTTTGGCATTACGGTTGTAAAACATCAGTGAAAGTGTACCGCCCGGCTCTAGCAACGCATTCAATTGAGTCAATGCTGTTTCGGCATCTGGCACCCATTCCAAAACTGCGTGGCAAAGCACTATTGGAAATTGGCTATCATTACTTGCTAACGTCGCTAAATCGGCAGTTTGGTAGCGGCAGTTAGCGGCTAACCCGAGCTCTTCATGACGCAACCGAGCGGCTTCAACCATTTCTTCAGAAATGTCCGTATGCAACACATCGAAGCCTCTTTCTAAAAACCACTCGTTCGCCTGACCAAGACCCGCGCCGACATCCAACACGCTACGCGTCTGACCGCTCAAAAAAGGCTGCAAATCTCTTTTAAGAACCGCCATTCTCAAGCGCCCTTTTGTGCTGTCATAAATGTTCTTAGAAAACTTTTTGCTAATACCACTAAAGTCGCCACGTTGGCGTTTTTCGTTGTTCATTCATGCATCGCCTAGGCCGGACTGTCTATATCGATAAAGCGTACATCCAAACCAAACTTGCCAGCAAGATGTTCACCCAGTGCTTTCGCGCCATAACGCTCAGTGGCATGATGCCCTGCGGCATAAAAACCAATACCCTGCTCGCGAGCGCTATGAATTGTCGGCTCTGAGACCTCGCCAGTAATAAAAGCGTCGACGCCCAATGCGGCGGCCCTGTCGATAAAGCCTTGCCCACCGCCGGTACACCAAGCTAATGTCTGAATAGGGCGAGTCGGCTCTACCCAGCACGTGAGTGGGCGTTGTAATTTGCTCTCAAGTTCATTTGCGAATAGCTGCCCTGTCATTGATTCACTTACCGAACCAATCACTAAAGGGCACGCCGGGTCACTCGAGTCGACCGGCCCATCCATTTGCCACCCCATCAGCTTTGCTAACTGAGCGTTATTACCTACCTCAGAATGAACATCGAGCGGTAAGTGATAGGCAAACAAGTTAATGTCGTGCTTCAGCAATTGCTTTATACGGTTTTTTTTCATGCCGGTGATAGGCTCAGGTTCTCCCTTCCAGAAATAACCATGATGCACGAGAATAGCATCGGCCTGCTCTTCCACGGCCTTATCTATGAGCGCCTGACACGCTGTCACTCCAGTAATGACTTTACCAATAGATTCGGTACCCTCAACCTGTAACCCGTTTGGGCAATAATCTTTTATTGCTCCACTGTTTAAATACGAATTTAAATACTGGTGAAGTTCAGAACGCTTAACTGTCATACTGCTTTCTCGCTTAAAAGGCCTGAAAAAACGTTATATTAACGTAAATTAGACAATAATCCGAAAAAACGGTATAAACAAAGTGTGAAGCTTTTTTAAGCAGAGTTTTAAAGTAACCCTTGAATAAAGGAAAATTTGCATGAGCAAACTGGATAAAGAAAAGGTACTGGCGGAATATACCGAAGCTTACGAAAAAGCTCATGGTAAAAAGCCAAAAATTGAAGCAAGCAACGGTTGGTACAGCGTTGATGGTGGCAAAAACGTCCGCTTGGCTCAGCTTGACGAAGAAGCCAAAGCGTTAGCAAAAGGCAAATCGGCTAAAGCTGAGAAAGCAGCGCCTAAAAAGGCAACGGCGAAAAAGACGGAAACTAAGCCTGAAAGCAAAAAAACAGCCCCTAAGAAAAGCGCTACTAAGAAAGAGGCGCCTAAAAAAGCGGCCGCGAAAAAGCCTGCTGTTAAAAAATCAAACTCTGGTGGCTTAACTGCGAAAGAACTGTGGAAACAGAAGTTAGATGACAAAGGCACTGACTGCCGTCTCCCCCGTGGTAGCGCATAAACACAGCCCTCTAATCCAATAAAAAAGCGACATTCAATGTCGCTTTTTTATTATTTAATGCATTGTCTATTACAGAACGTCTGGATTTTTGCCCGCCACACGGTCAATCGGCACCTTAATTTTTCGGTAACGATGCACCAAAAAGTCGCTGCGTTTGAAAATGACTTGCTCAGAGCCAAAGTCTGCCTGTGACACTAAATAACGCTCGTTATCCATGACCTTAGCAATAATGCCAAGCTTGCCCTGATGAGGACCTCGCTTGATAAATACTGTTTGTCCCTGAATACGCGGGTTATTGTAGGTAAATGACGGATAATTAATTGCCACAGCCGATTCCCAGATTACAGTTTAACACTCACGTGCATTATACGTTTGTTATCGGCTTATGACAGGGTTTCTTAACCTTTATTTTTTACCAATATAAAGCGTGATTTCACCAACCGGAATGCCCCACTTATACATGTTGGTACGGTTGATCATATTATCTTCATCAACCAAATACAGCCAGTCATCTAAAGTCAGTACCAGAGGCTCGCCGTCCATTTGTACTTCTAACTGATACTCCCAGTTAAGAACGTTACCTGCGGTTGTACCTTTTGCCACGCCTTCAACGTCATCGGCTCGCCCTTCATAACTATTTTCACCGGTTTTGGTAATGTACCAAATACGACGCTGTTCACGGCCGTCGGCGTAGGTAAAATATTCGTCCAGCTTTCCTTCGTTACCGTCCCAGGTTCCAGTCATTTCAACAGTGAAGCGTTGTATCACTTCACCGCTGTAGTCCTGAACCATGCCATAAGCCACTAAGTCGCCTTTGAAAAAATCTTCGAGCTTTAAGACAGGCTTGGCTGACTTGTAAGTGTCTATGCTAGTTGAGCAAGCGGCTAACAAGGTAGCAACACTGACCAGAACAAGTACTTTTATTAACTTAACCATTATTTCGCTCCCACAAGTTCGTTACGCTCTTCTTTGAAGCGACTTTCCGGAGACAACCATATCGCTAAAAACTGATCGGTAAACGCCTGGCTCTCAACTGTGCCTAACAATTCTTCGCCTTGATAGAACTCGGCATAGCCGTTATCACTTTCCACCAGGAGCAGACAGTCACCTTCTTTAATGTCAGGCCAGATAGTCTTTAATTTTGCTAACCATTCGTCATGCTCTGAAGCGTCCAGCTCTAACTTTTGCCACTCTTCTTCGGTCGTTTCGATGAGCTCATCAGCGTCAATATCTCGCAAATAATTCAGCTTAAGCGCCTGACGTTCACTTTTTTCATACGCACCCGATGGGCTATAAAGCGTCGCATCATAGACATCCCAAAACAGAACACTGAGCCGGGTTTCTCCGACTTTAGAAAAATCCCCGGGCACCGACGCCTCGCAACTGGCCGCCAACGCAGAAGCATTCACGGCACTTAATATCAGCGTCAATGCCGCTGTCAGATAACGTTTCATGGCAATATCTCCTTACGTTCATTAGGCTTAGATGTCATAAGATAGACGAAGTAGCCCATCATCAATGACCATACAGCGGCATAGGTCACAACCGTTACCAGCGTTGACTCAATAGCGGCGGCACCGAACTGAACGCCGGTCATATAAGTCACGGGCCCTGAAACCGCGCCCGCGATCAACGCCAGCCACGTCTTTTTTGCCAGCCAGTCAAGTGCAACTGGTGCCATAGCTGCGAAACCAAGCCACAATAAAGCCAGCCATAGCGGGAAATAACCGCCTTCAAAATCAATGACTCCCAAACTAATGCTAATAGCTTCCAATAAAAGGCCCACCGCAAACAGGCGAGCCATAACTGTCCAGTGAGTATTGCCAATACGTAAGCTATAGACGACTTGTATCAGCACTAACGCGACTGTCAGCCAAAGGTAATCGCCACGCCCAACAACCGCGCTGAACCAAATACCATTGAACAAAACAAAACTAATAATCTTGTGCATAAATACCTTCCGCCCAGGTCTTGATTAAAGCTGACTCTTGTCCGCAACAACTTGTACCACCGACACGCGTTTTTCCAAGAAGCCACCTTCGCAATAACTAAAGTAATAGTTCCACAGTCTTGAGAAACGCTCGTCATAACCAAACTTGGCTAACTCATCTGCCTTTGCATTAAAGTTCTCCGCCCAGATATTCAGCGTTTTCGCGTAGCTTAGACCAAAGTCAAACGTATCTCTGACCACCATATTGGTATGCTTTTTAAACAACTGAGTCATCTGGCTTAGCGACGGTAGAAAGCCACCCGGGAATATGTGCTTCTGAATAAAGTCGACAGAGCGGGCATACGCTTTCTCACGCTGGTCCGCTATGGTAATGGCCTGCAACGCCATTTTACCGTGGGGCTTTAATAATCGGTTGCAAGTTTTGAAGAAGGTTGGCAAATACTGCTTACCGACCGCCTCTATCATTTCAACCGACACTAACTTGTCGTACTGGCCTTTTAAGTCCCTATAATCGCTTTTGAGCAAAGTCACTTGCTTTTCTAAGCCTTCTTTCTCAACTCGAGCTTTTGCATACTGGAACTGCTCTTCTGAAATGGTCGTGGTGGTTACTTTGCAACCGTAGTTTTTGGCCGCAAAAACGGCCAAACCGCCCCAGCCGGTACCAACTTCCAGTAAATGATCGTCTTTTGTCAGCTCTAAAGCGTCGCACAGACGTTTCATTTTGTTTTGCTGCGCGGTATCTAAGGTGTCTTCTTCACTTGAAAACAACGCACTGGAGTACTGCATCGCGTCATCTAGAAAACGAGTGTACAGTTCGTTACCCAAGTCATAGTGAGCCGAAATGTTTTTCTTTGCTTGTGACTTATGGTTTCTGTTTGACCAATGTTGGTACTTATTGAACGGATACGTCAGCCACGCGAGTCGCGTTTCAAGCTTGTCCAGTGCGGGCAGGTTACGGGCAAACACGCGAATAACGGACGTTAAGTCATCGGTTTCCCAACTCCTATCAGTATAAAGCTCGGCCGCACCTATGCTTCCACCGGTCACTAAGCGGCGATAAAAGTCCGCGGACAGCACGTTAATTGTCGCGCTTAAGTCAGCGTTTTTCTCACCAAAACGCTCTATCGTACGTCCGTTTTCAGCGATAACCAACTCGCCTTTTTTTAAATGGCGTAATAACGTAAACGCCACGTTGCGAAATTGATTATTCCAAAACCCGCGCTGAACTTGAGTTTCCAATGCCACTTCACTGCCAGGCATAATACTTTCCTTTACTAAGATTATTTTCCTGGATGACCGTAGAACGGTACCCGCTTTATAAATAGCTTTAACGCTTCCCAATAAATACCGCCGATTATTTTCAAAGCCATAACAGGCGTTTTCTTTAATACGCTGTGGATACTTTCTTGGTTTAGCGGTGAACGTAATAAATTCATACCAGCCACGAAGTCCTTTTCTTTCTGATGCGCACTTATTTGCACAAACAATTTTTCTGCAGGCGGCAGAATGCGCCAGTGGTAGGTCATATCGATGGGGTTAAAAGGCGATACATGAAACACCTTTTGGCTTGTGGGTTCCTTTTCGCTTAAATCGACTAAATAATAATGCCTCTGCAGCCAGGGGGTATTGCTGACTTCAGCCAGCATATAGGTATAAGTGCCCTGCTGATCTAAAAAGTAAAGGTTAACCGGGCTGAAAAACAAACCGAAGGTTCGAATGTTGCCGACAAACATAACCCGGCCATCTAGCTTTCTTCCCGCCAGCGCTGACATTTTAGACAGCGCTGCCTCATGTAAGGTGCCTGGCTCTTTTTTAAGGTAGTCTTTTCGGCGAAACCACAGCGGAGCAAAACCTTTACACGAAAACCAACGACTCAACTGATGAGCTTCTTTCAGCTCCGACAGATCAATTGCCCACTGAAAGAATTTATAATGGAACTCATGCTTTTTAGGTTTGTATCGGGCGTGGAATAAATCCCCCCAATAAATGCCACTTTTCATTGGTTGGGAACCTGCTCGCTATTCAAGCGGTTAACAACATCGATGGCGCTGCGTACCCCGTCTTCGTGAAACCCGTTGTACCAGTATGCGCCACAAAAATGCGTATTGCGCTTACCACAAATTCTGTCACGCTGCCCGCGAGCTTTCATTGACGACACTGAATATTGTGGATGGTCAAACGTCATGGTTTTTATGATTTTTTCAGGGTCTATCATTGCCGTGTTATTGAGCGTTACGCACAAAGTATCCTCACACTGAATGCCCTGAAGAATATTCATGTTGTAGGTCACCGAGCTGGGTTGCTGCTCTGCACCCTCATCGGTTCTCAGCAAATAGTTCCAGCTTGCCCATGCGCGCTTTTTCTTCGGTAATAAAGTGGTATCTGTATGCAACACCACTTCATTCGGTTGATAAGGAATACCACCGAGAATCGCCTTTTCATCATCAGTTGCGTCGCCCAGTAATTGCAATGTCTGATCGCTGTGACAAGCAAAAACAACCTCATCGAAAAACTGTTGCTTGCCGTCAGAAAACGTCAACGTCACCTGATCGGACTGACGCGTGACCGCGGTAATTTCGCTGCCCAGGTGTATACGCTCCGCATAAGGCTCTGTAAGCATGGGAATATAGGCTTTTGAACCGCCAACAAGCGTATGCCATTGCGGTCTGTCGCTCACGTTTAACAAACCATGGTTATTAAAAAAGCGCAGAAAAAAGCCTAACGGGAACGCTTCTGCGTCTGCCAATGTGGACGACCAAATGGCTGACACCATGGGTAGCAGATAATAGTCCGACACCGCCTGTGGAATATCGTTTTTTCTTAAAAACTCACCCAAAGTGACTTGATCCAGCGTCTCGCTGTCTTGCCCATACGCTTTTTTGGCTGCTTTGTTAAAAGCCAATATACCCGACACCAGACGGTAAAACTTAGGGCTGAAAAGGTTACTGCGTTGCGCAAACAGCGTGTTTAAATTGTGACCGTTGTATTCAAGCCCCGATTCGGGGTCAGTCACACTGAAACTCATTTCGGTGTCTCGCCATGCCACTTTTAACTCACGCAATAAACGCTTAAAACGTGGATATGTCTTGTCATTAAAGACAATAAAACCAGTATCCACCGCGTACATCGTATTATTGATTTTTACGTCATTAGTACAGGTGTGCCCGCCAATGCGGTCTCGCTTCTCAAACACACTTACTTCATGTTCTCGACTTAAATAATAGGCGCAGGTTAGCCCTGCAATACCACTACCTATAACTGCTATTTTCATTTACTGCTTCCTTGCCATGTATTCGGAAAGCTTCACTTGCATGCCTTCCGGAAGAAGTCCCATAAACTTGAGCATACCACTGAAAAGCTTCGGAAATGCGATATCTCTTTTGTTTTTGTCAATGCCGTTAATAATGGCTTTCGATGCGGTTTCTACGGTAACGCGCATTGGCATTTCAAAGTCGTTTGCGTCGGTCATCGGTGTTTTAACAAAACCGGGGGAAACACTTTGCACTCGAATACCGCGTTTTTTCAGATCCACTTCCAGGCTGCGCGTAATGTAGTGCATGGCCGCTTTCGAGCCACCGTAAGCCTGCGCTTTGGTGAAGGGCAGCAGCCGTGCCAAACTATCCACAATGACAAGCTTTGAGCCCTGCCCCATTTTCGGTAACGCCGCTTCCACGCAATTCATGGTGCCAAATACGTTCACCCGGAATACGCGCTCAAACATATCTGCGTCGAAGCTGTTAGTGTCCAAATACTCACAGACACCAGCACACAAAATAACGCGGTTCAACGTCTCAACACTACTCAAAGCCTCAATTGTCGCGTTCTTATCGGTAATATCAAACGCCAATGTGTCGATAAACTCAGGGTATTTAGACTGTACTTCTTCCAGTGCCTCCTGATTACGTCCACACACGATAACGTGTTCACTTCTTGCAGCGTAGTCCAATGCCAGTTGACGGCCGATACCTGACGACGCGCCGGTAATTAGAATGCTCATTCGCTGACCAACCTGCTTTTAATTTTATCAATAACGTAGCCAACCAACGGCACGTGTTCATAAAGCATTGCACCCAAGTCATAATAGTCGCGCTGCTCACGAATTTTGCCGTCTTCGAAGCTAATATAAGAAACGCCCGGCAGAATAACTTCCATACCATTGCCAATTTTGGGATGTGAGTAGCGCATCTGCCACGACAAATAGGCTCTTTCTTCGCTCACGCACTCATCATCAAATGTGAAATGACAGTACTCAACGTTCTCCATTGTGCCTTTAAAGTATTTTTTTAAGTCCTCTAGTCCAACAACCTGATGAATCGGGTCAGTGAAACTGACCTCGTCGTGATACATATCGTCCATGTCATCAAGGTTGTCGGTTTTTAATTCGTCGTAAAAAGACTTTAATGCGTCGACCAACTCTTTGTTATCCATGTTTCACCTGCTTAAAGGTTGTTAAAAAACGTTCGCGAGCCGCTTTGTGCTCGACGATCGGCGGATAATACTCAGTATTACTCATATTCTTGAGCCACTCATGTGGCCAATGGATGTGCTTATCTGGCACACTATCGAGCTCTTTCACCCATTTACGAATATAGGCCCCCTGCGGATCAAACTTTTCGCTCTGCCTAACCGGGTTAAACACTCGAAAATAAGGCACCGCGTCAGTACCCACAGAGGCGCTCCACTGCCAGCCTCCATTATTCGCCGGAAAGCTTCCGTCTATTAGATTTTGCATGAAATAAGCTTCGCCTTTACGCCAATCAATGAGTAAGTCTTTAACCAAAAAGTTAGCCGTTATCATGCGTAAGCGGTTATGCATCCAGCCAGTTTCATTCAGCTGACGCATACCCGCATCAACAATCGGGTACCCGGTCTTTCCTTCGCTCCATGCGATAAACCCTTTTTCGTCATCGCGCCATTGAATACTGTCCGTTTCTCGCTGGAAGCTTTCCCCTTTCGACAGTCTCGGCTCAAAGTCTATTAAGTGTTGATAAAACTCGCGCCAGGCCAGTTCGGTAAGCCAGGTATCGGGACCTTCCGGTAACCCGTACGGAAATTCCGGCGAGAACTGCTGCAATGCTCTGGCTGCAGTTACTGGTGAAATCGCGCCAATCGCAAGATAGGCAGAAAGCTCAGAGGTGTGGTTTTGATCAGGTCGGTCGCGACCAGCCTGGTAAACTTCTACCGAATGCCCTACAAACTGCCCCAGCTTACTTAAAGCCGCCTCTTCGCTAGCTGGATAATCTGATGAGTCCTGAGCTTTCAGCGAAACGTTCGGTAAAGGTTCGGGGTTAATGTTCGGGAAAGGGTTCGGTTTAAGCGGTGTGACGTCTGTTTCTTGAGCTAAAATCGCTCGCCAACGCTTGTTAAAAGGCGTGAACTTTTTATAGTACTCACCCTGCTGAGTTTTCACCATTCCCGGCTTAATAAGCAGGTTGCCATGGTGCTTACTCACCTCGACACCGTCATTTTCTAAAACCGCGGTTACCGCCCTATCGCGATTTTTTTCATCCAGCGCATATTCGGCATTAAAATACAGCTTATTGATATTATGCGTTTTACAAAATTCGCGAAGCGCACCACCTGCTTTTGAAAACTTACCAATATTTTTAATATGGAGTTTTATACCCAATGCCGCCAACTTTTCGTTGAGCACTTCGAGAGTACGCCACAAAAAGTCCTGCTTAATTGGTGCCCAATGGTGACACTGCCAGGTGTCCTCACACACCAGAAAAATCGCTTCAGGAGCTACCTCTGACTGGGTCGCCAAATATAATGCTTCGTTATCTAACGTACGTAAGTCGCTTCGAAACCAAATTGCCTTTTTCATTGGTTCTGCCCTTTATAGACCATAACGAAGTTTCAAATCGACCGGATACGGGTTCAGGTACCATTGGTTATCGAGATACGCTTTCGGAAACTCACGTAGATAGTGCTTTATAAGCGTTAGCGGTGACATTAACGGTAGAATGCCATCGTGATACTGCAAAATAATATCGCTGAGTTCTTCACGTTGTTGGGGGTCTAAGTCGCCTTTAAAATACCCTTGAATATGTTGTAACACATTGGTGTGGTTACGACGCGATGCTGGTTCCGATAATGCCTCCATGACGTTCCGAATATACTGCGTAGCAAACTCAGCATCGACAATTTCGGCTTCGCCCAGACGCTTGCCCAACTCTCTATAACGTTGCTGGTTGTGTGCTAACAGCAACAGTTTGCAGGAACTATGGAAGCTCAACAGGTTATTCTTCGTTGGCGTGTCCTCTATTTGCTTCCACTGACCGTAGACATAAACCCGCATAATAAAATTTTCACGCAGATGCGGATCATTTAAACGACCGTCTTCCTCTAGTGGCATGGCCGGGTTATTTTCTTGCAGACGAGAAGCAAAAATACCAGTAGCTTCTTTGCGGGCATGTCCTGTGTCGGGATCATAAAGCTTCACACGCTCCATTCCACAACTGGGTGACTTTGCGCAAAGAATGTAGCCACTCAGATCTTTTGCCTTAATCTGAATTTTATCAGCAAAGTCAGACAGCTTCGTTGTGACTATTTCACCAGTTTTCGGTACGACCGCTTCAACGGTCTCGCTGCCGTCGTTAGCGTGCTTTTCCAATCGAATCGTGGGTCTGGGCACTGGCATGCCAATGCCGACTTCGGGACAAAAACGAACTAAATCAATATGACGAGTCAGCTCATCGGTCGCAAACGCAGAGCGCTTATGACCGCCATCAAAGCGAACCTCATCGCCCATAAGGCAAGAGCTAATACCAACTTTTAAACGCACTGTGCTTCCCTCTTATAACGTCATTCCAGTATTGTGCTGGTTTAATTTACGGCGCTTTGTAAAAAATAGTTTCGTTTCTTGTAACAAAAATAGATCCAACTTTGATTTAACGCACGTAGAAGAGGGTAATTAACACGAGTTCAGCGGAAAGAGGTGTTATGTCGTTGTCTGAGCAGTTACCGATTTTTCCCCTCACCTCTCAAGTATTACCTGAGGGGCGTATGAAGCTGCGTATATTTGAGCCTCGCTACATTCGTTTGGTTAAGGACTCATTGCAACGCGACGCGGAGTTTGTCATAGCCATGTTTGATAACGACAAGTCACCGGCGGAAGACGACTACATTCGTCCTTATGGCACTTCGGTAAAAATCATCGATTTTGAGCCACGCGACGACGGTTTGCTTGGTATTACTGTCGAAGGTCAGAGCCGAGTTCGCATTCTTGGCCATTGGTTAGAGTCTGATAATTTGAGAGTTGGCAACATTGAACACTTACCAGCTTGGCCACAAGCAGCTTTGCCGGACTCTTGTATAAACCTAAAAGAAAAGCTTCAGGAAGCTTATGAAACCTATCCTGAGCTCTCTGAATTACTGCCAGATTTAAGCTACGACAGGCTTGACTGGCTTTGCTCGCGCTGGCTTGAAATTCTCCCACTCGACACAGACACGAAACAATCTTTAATAAAAGAGGAAAGTTGTCTAAAAACGCAGGAATATTTGCTAAACTTAATGGGCAAATAAATAAATTTCTGTCATCGAGTGATCCGAATATTCGGAGCTTAAGTATTAATTGGTACATTGTGGAAAGATAGCAGGTCTAATTATGCAGATGGTGTCAGGAAGAACATCGACTCGGGGGTCTATGAATACCACCCAAACAGACGCTGCAGAACGCGCAGCCGAACTGCTTGCAAGTATAGCTGAAACTCGAAGCCGAGCGGCTTTCAGTGAACTGTTTCGACATTTCGCGCCCAAACTGCAATCTTACGCAACACGGCAATTTGGCAACGAACAAACCGCCATGGATCTCGTTCAGGAAACCATGACGAATGTTTGGCATAAAGCGCATTTGTTTAAGCCAGATAAAGGTTCACCGTCAACTTGGATATTTACCATTGCTCGTAATATTCGTTTTGATCTTTTACGTAAAAACAAAAAACGTAAAGATGACATCAGTGCCGATGAACTTTGGCCTATTTTGTCAGAGCAGAACGACAATTTAGACGATGGTTACAGTTTGGACAACGACGTGTTGATGCAGGAAATTTCGCAATATTATGCGCAACTTCCAGACGCTCAACGTATTGTCATTGAAAAAATTTACATTGAAGGTAAGTCACAGCAGGAAGTTTCTGATGCTCTTGGCGTGCCTTTAGGGACTATCAAGTCCCGAACTCGTTTAGCACTTAAGAAATTAAAAGAGTTGATAGTCAATGATGATTAAATCGCACCCGGGCGAAGCCCTTTTATACCAATACGCTGCAGGTGATTTAAGTGCAGCCATGACGATAGTCGTAGGGACTCACGTCGATATGTGTAAGGCGTGTCGTCGAACGGTGTGCGACATTGAACAGAAATTGTGTGAGGATAACCTGGACACTATTGTCAATGTGGCTAACCACGCGATGACCAAAAGTCAGTGTGACCAAATGCTCGAAGCTATTTTTCAGTCTTCGGTTTGCAACAAAGTAGAAAACGAGCCTAACGATATCTTATATCTTGAAGGTCGCCGTTTCACACTACCGAGAACCTTGGCGCACAATAGTCACCGTATTGGCGACTGGTCAAAATTGGTTGGGAAACTATGGCGAGCGCCGCTGACGCTTGAAAATGGTAACCAGACGAACCTAATTTATATGGCGCCTGGTGCCAAAGTTCCTGAGCATACACACAAGGGTCAGGAAGCAACACTGGTGTTGGATGGTGTGTTTAATGACGAAAAAGATGAGTATAAAGACGGTGACTTTGTGTTGCTTGATCCATCAAAAACACATACACCTGAAACTCAAGAGCAAGACTGTCTGACGTTAGCAACTCTGGATGCCCCACTGCATTTCACCTCAGGCATCAGTCGGTTACTTAACCCATTCAGCAGCTTATTCTTTAGAGCTTAAGCGCTGCAATAAAAAAGAGCCTGATTTTACTCAGGCTCTGCATTTTCTACACGACTCTTAAATTTCTGCCCTGGTTTAAAGCTCACCACACGGCGAGCTTTAATTGGGATTTCTTCACCCGTTTTAGGGTTTCTTCCCGGACGTTGGCCTTTAGTTCGCAGCTCAAAGTTACCAAAACCTGATAATTTGACCTGCTCACCACTCTCCAAAGCAGCGCGTATTTCCTCAAAAAATTCTTCAACAAGCGCTTTAGCGTCTTGTTTACTAATACCGTGTTTCTCGAACAGGACTTCCGCCAATTCTGCTTTGGTTAGCGCCATAGTTTAATCCCTCAGTGTTGCATTAAACTCACTTTCTAAGGTTTCTACAAATTGAGTCATTATTTCGGTAACGTCGACCTCTTCTAACGTCTTGTCTGCATCCTGTAATGTTACAGACAATGCTAAACTACGTTTGTTCTCTGGCACACCGTCACCTTCGTATACGTCAAATAAGTTTAGGTCAACTAACTGTTTTACGCCAATATTTTCCATCGCAGCTAAGAGTTCACCCGCCGCAATATGCTTATCAACGATAACGGCTAAGTCACGACGAATACTCGGATAACGCGACACAGGCTGGGCTGCCGGAATACGACGTACAGCTATCGCGTCCAGCTCAATTTCAAACACAAAAGCACGCTGATTTAAGCCTAGCGCCTTTTCATGCTGCGGGTGCAAAGCGCCCATGAAACCGACTTTACGCTCACCTTTATAAATTGCCGCAGACTGCCCTGGGTGCAAAGCATCGTGCTGGTCAGCCACAAAGCGGAATAAATGCGCCTCGCCTGTCTTTTCCAATAAAGCTTCAACGTCGCCTTTTACATCGAAAAAGTCGACCGCACGCTCACCTTCCGACCAGTGTTCAGTATGTGCTTTTCCGGCACGAATACCGCCAAGCACCGGCTCCTGACGAACGCCGTTCTCAGCGCTTTCATCTGGAATAAAACGTAAGCCTGTTTCGACAAACGCCAATACCGCCTGCTGACGTTTCTGGTTGTGCGCAACAGCACCCGCCAACCCAGGCCACAAGCTGACACGCATAGACGACATATCGACCGAAATTGGGTGCGGCAAGGTTAATGCTGCGGTTTCGTTAAACAACATGGCCTGATGCTTCGGATCAACAAAGCTGTAAGTAATGGCTTCCTGATAACCTCGCTCAACCAGCGCATTCGTTAAAGTATGGCGGCTAACCGAAGCTTCTTTGCGATCAGTCATGCGAAGCTGTGCCGCCGGCGCCGCTGCCTTAATCGCATTGTAACCGTACACACGCGCCACTTCTTCAATTAAGTCTTCTTCAATGGCGATGTCGAAACGGTATGACGGAACCTGAACCTGCCATTCGCCGCTGTTATAGGTTGCTTCCAGACCCAGACGCTGAAGAATTTCTGTTACTTCGTCATCGGCAATTTGCACGCCCAGCACTTTGGCCAAACGAGCGCTGCGTAGCTTGACGTTCGCACGCTCGGGAAGATGCGTTTCAGAAACGGCTTCAGTAACCGGCCCTGCTTCGCCGCCACAAATCTCCAGCAATAACTGCGTTGCACGTTCCATAGCCGTGCGTTGCAATTGAGGGTCAACACCACGCTCGTAGCGATGAGAAGCATCCGTATGCAGACCAAAACGACGCGCTTTACCTAAAATTGCGTCCGGTGCAAAGAACGCACTTTCTAAGAAAAGGTTTTTGCTTTCAACGGTCACACCACTGTCTTTACCGCCGTAGACACCAGCCATTGCCAATGCTTTTTGTTCGTCGGCTATCACTAAGACGTCTTCATCCAGCTCAACTTCTTCACCATCTAGCAGCGTCAGCTTTTCTTTAGCCGCCGCCAAGCGCACGTGGATATCACCCTCCAGTGTATCTAAGTCGAACGCGTGCATTGGGTGCCCCAACTCGAGCAGTACGTAGTTGGTAATATCGACCACAGGGTCAATACTACGGATGCCACTACGACGCAGCTTTTCACTCATCCAGATAGGTGTTGGGCGTGACACATCAATGCCTTTAATAACACGACCTAAATAACGTGGGCACTGCTCCGGTGCGTCTAAATGAATCGCCTTTTGCTCATCAACTTTGGCTGCAACGTCCTTAATTTCAGGCTCGTTAACATCCATTCGATTCAATACACCCAGCTCACGAGCAATACCACGAACACTCAAACAGTCACCGCGGTTTGGTGTTAAATCGATATCAATGCTGTGGTCTTCAAGGCCTAAATACTCTCGGTAATCTTTGCCTACTGGGGCATCTTCCGGCAACTCGATAATACCTTCATGGTCGTCAATTAAGCCCAGCTCTTTGAACGAGCAAAGCATACCGTGTGACGGATGCCCACGTAGTTTCGCTTTTTTAATTTTGAAGTCGCCCGGCAGAACTGCGCCAACCTTAGCGACAACCACCTTAATACCCTGACGACAGTTTGGCGCACCACACACAATGTCTAGCAACTCGCCGTCGTTGGTGTTCACTTTGGTAACCTGCAACTTGTCCGCATCGGGATGAGGGCCACACTCGACCACTTCACCCACCACAACTGTATGGAAGTCTGCTGCAACTGGCTCGACGCCGTCGACTTCAAGGCCAGCCATGCTCAGCTGCTCGCTAAGCTCGTTGCTGTCTACGGCTGGGTTAACCCACTCTCTTAACCACTGTTCACTTAATTTCATGCTGCAAATGCCTTCTGAATTCTGGATTAGTTGAATTGTTTTAAGAAACGTAAGTCGTTTTCGAAAAACGCACGCAGGTCGGTTACGCCGTAGCGCAACATGGTTAGGCGCTCAACGCCCATACCAAAGGCAAAGCCGGTGTATTTTTCCGGGTCAATGCCAACCGCTTTCAACACGTTAGGATGCACCATGCCGCAGCCCAGTACTTCTAACCATTTACCGTCTTTACCCATGACATCCACTTCTGCTGAAGGCTCTGTAAATGGGAAGTACGACGGACGGAAACGCACTTGCAATGACTCTTCAAAAAAGTGAGTCAGGAAATCTTCTAAAATGCCTTTTAACTGCGTAAAGGATACGTCAGTGTCTACCATCAAGCCTTCGACCTGATGAAACATTGGGGTGTGGGTCTGATCGTAGTCGTTACGATAAACGCGACCAGGCGAAATAATACGCAATGGCGGCTTTTCCACTTCCATGGTACGAATTTGAACACCCGAAGTCTGAGTACGCAGCATCGTTGAGGGAGTAAAATAGAAGGTATCGTGGTCTGCACGAGCCGGATGGTTCGCCGGAATGTTCAATGCATCGAAGTTATGGAAACCGTCTTCCACTTCAGGACCTTCTTTAACACTAAAGCCCAAATCACCAAAGAACTGTTCAATACGGCGAATAGTCTGCGTAACCGGGTGGACACCACCAACCGCAGAGTTGCGTCCAGGCAATGTGACATCAATACGCTCTGCCTCTAGCTTGGCTTTTAGCTCTTCGGCTTTTAGCAACTCTTTGCGCGAATTGATGCTGGTTTGAACCTGTTGCTTAGCTTCGTTAATTTTTTGGCCGGCTTCGCGACGCTCTGACGGGTCAAGTTTTCCTAAGCCTTTTAACAGCTCTGTTAATTGGCCTTTTTTCCCCATGTATTGAACACGAACGTCATCCAACGCTTGCGGGTTATCCGCATTGGCGATGGCCGCTTCGGCTTGTGCGACGATTTCCTCTAATTGCATTGTTTCCCTCAACACTGACAATAGGCTTTTATAGCGTGATTTTTAAAGGCGTTATTCTATCAGAAAAACGATCAAAAAAGGGAGCCTAATGGCTCCCTTTGAAATCTGTTTAAACGAACTTAAAAAGTCGTTGTTTACAGTGCGCCTTTCGCTTTCTCAACCAAAGCAGCAAAGCCGTTTTGATCGTGAACTGCGATATCAGCAAGGATCTTGCGATCGATTTCTACTGATGCTTTCTTAAGGCCGTTGATAAAGCGGCTGTAAGACAAACCGTTTTGACGTGCCGCAGCGTTGATACGCACAATCCATAATTGACGGAATTGACGTTTCTTGTTGCGACGGTCACGGTATGCATATTGACCTGCTTTAGTGACTGCCTGTACCGCAACGCGATAAACGCGACTACGGGCACCATAATAACCTTTCGCCTGCTTCAGGACTTTCTTGTGACGCGCTCTCGCGATTACACCACGTTTTACTCGTGCCATTTGCTAATCTCCTCTTATGCGTACGGTAACATACGATCGACTAATTTAATGTCCGCTTCGTGGACCATGCTCTTAGCACGCAGCTGACGCTTACGCTTAGGAGTTTTCTTAGTCAGAATGTGACGCAAGTGAGATTGCTTGCACTTATAACCGCCTGAAGCAGTCTTTTTGAAGCGCTTAGAAGCGCCTTTGTTTGATTTCATTTTTGGCATGAAATTAAACTCCGCATTGTTGATTGAAAGTGTGAAAGGGTGAGACAGCAAGCTGCCTACTTGTAAACCACGATCACTTCTTAACCGGTGCCAGAACCATAATCATCTGACGACCTTCGGCCCTTTTAGGGAACGACTCAACAGTTGAGATTTCTTCTAAGTCCGCTTTAACACGGTTTAGCAATTCAATACCCAACTCTTGGTGTGCCATTTCCCGGCCACGGAAACGGATAGTGACTTTAGTTTTGTCACCTCCCTCGAGGAAGCGACGCAGGTTGCGCAGTTTTACCTGGTAGTCGCCCTCATCTGTGCCAGGTCGGAATTTAACTTCCTTAACCTGAATCTGTTTCTGCTTTTTCTTTTGCTCTTTCTGTTCTTTACTCTTCTCGAAGAGGAACTTGCCGTAATCCATTAAGCGGCAGACAGGTGGCTCCGCGTTAGGGCTCATTTCCACCAAATCAACACCAGCTTCTGCTGCTGCATCAAGAGCCTCGTTAATACTGACGACACCAGCTTGTTCACCATCGGTTCCGATTAAGCGAACTTCATCAACGCCCGTAATTTGGTCGTTGATACGGTTTTTATCTGCAGCTTTTTGAGTTCTTTTTCCGCCTTTAATGGTTTATTCCTCCAACTAATTATTAAATTTTGCGTGTACGTACTTCGTCTTCAATTTTTGCAATGAAGTCTTCCAGAGCCAGTTTACCCAGGTCTTCACCGCTACGAGTACGAACCGCAACCTCGCCAGCTTCGACTTCTTTATCGCCGACAACCAGCAAATAAGGAACTCGTTTAAGAGTATGCTCACGGATTTTAAAGCCAATCTTCTCATTTCTCAAGTCAGCCGTGGCACGAATTCCCTTTTCATTCAGTGATTTTACCACCTTTTTCACATAATCGCTCTGATTATCGGTGATATTCATCAAAACAACCTGTGTCGGTGCTAACCAAACCGGGAAATGTCCGGCGTATTCTTCAATAAGAATACCCATAAAGCGTTCCAGCGAGCCCAGAATAGCACGGTGAATCATCACCGGAGTATGACGCTCGTTGTCTTCACCCACGTAGGTAGCGCCTAAGCGGCCTGGTAGTGCAAAGTCCAGCTGAATCGTCCCGCACTGCCAAGCACGGCCTAAGCAATCGAACAAAGTAAATTCAATTTTCGGACCGTAGAATGCGCCCTCGCCTGGCAGGTATTCAAAGTCGATATCGTGCGCTTTCAGTGCGTCGGCCAAGGCTTTTTCACTGCGATCCCAGGTTGCATCGTCGCCTAAACGCTTTTCAGGACGCGTTGACAGTTTTACGTCGATTTTGTCGAAACCAAAGGTTTCATAGGTCTCGTAAACCATCTTAATACAGGCTGCGACCTCAGGCTGCACTTGGTCTTCAGTACAGAAAACGTGCGCGTCATCCTGAGTAAAGCCACGTACACGCATCAGACCATGCAATGCCCCAGAAGGTTCATTTCGATGGCACGATCCAAATTCTGCCATGCGCAACGGTAAATCACGGTAAGACTTCAAACCCTGGTTAAATATTTGTACGTGCCCCGGGCAGTTCATAGGCTTAACGGCATATTCACGGTTTTCTGAAGCGGTCGTGAACATCAAATCAGAGAACTTCTCCCAGTGGCCTGATTTTTCCCACAGCACACGGTCCATCATCATTGGACCTTTTACTTCCTGATAGTCGTACTCACGCAGTTTCTCGCGCACAAAGTCTTCGAGTTCACGGAAAATAGTCCAACCATTGTGGTGCCAGAACACCATACCCGGCGCTTCTTCCTGCCAATGGAATAAGTCCTGGTTCTTACCAATTTTACGATGGTCGCGCTTTTCTGCTTCTTCCAGGCGCTTCAAATAGGCTTTTAATTGTTTTTTGTCTGCCCAGGCTGTGCCGTAAATACGCTGCAACATTTTGTTATCAGAGTTGCCGCGCCAATACGCACCGGCCATTTTCATCACTTTAAAGTGCTCGCAGAACTTCATGCTAGGCACATGCGGACCGCGGCACATATCAATGTATTCTTCGTGATGATAAAGCGCCGGACGAGAGTCGGTTGGAATATTCTCGTCTAAAATCTCAGTTTTGTAGGGTTCGTGGCGGTCTACGAAGGTTTCACGCGCCTCTTTCCAACTGACGTTCTTTTTAATGACTTGGTAGTTGGTTTTCGCCAACTCCTTCATCCGCTTTTCAATTTTCTCTAAATCTTCGTCGGTGAAGGTATGGTCAACGTCGATATCATAGTAAAAACCGTTGTCGATAACCGGACCAATCGCCATTTTCGCGTCCGGCCACAGCTGCTTAACCGCGTGACCCATTAAATGCGCGCACGAGTGACGAATAATATGCACGCCGTCATCGTCTTTCGGTGTGACAATTTCTACTTTAGCGTCGTGTTCAATCATATCGCAGGCGTCGGCCAACTCACCGTCGATGCGACCAGCAACAGTCGCTTTCGCCAGACCAGGCCCGATATCCATAGCGATATCCATGATTGAAACCGGTTTATCAAATTCGCGTTGACTTCCGTCAGGGAGAGTAATTACAGGCATGAAACTTCCTTCCTATCCAGTGGTGACACCTACCAAGTGCCACATGCTCTATTTATTGAAATTTGGTGCGTTCGGTACCATCGAACGCAAGACGCTACTATAATCGACCGCTTACTTTTGAGCAACCTTAGAGCCTTTCAATGTCAGAGTTTACGGCCGAAATAACCGGACAACTTGCCGCCTTACTGGCCGCTAGCTTTTGGGCGGTCGCTACGATTTTATATCACCGTGCGGGTAGTCATTTTTCGCCACTACAAATGAACTTGGTTAAAGGCGTTATTGCTACCCCCCTGTTATTTATTGTTAGTTTGTTGCTGGGTAATTCTCTGGTCGTAAGCTCCGGTTTCTGGGTATTAGCGCTAAGCGGCGTTATAGGTATTACTATTGGTGACAGCTGTCATTTTGCTGCGTTACGCAGACTCGGGCCCTGGCACGCGATGCTGCTTGAATATTTAGCTCCGCCGCTGGCTGCTTTTATGGCCTGGGTATTTTTAACCGATAGCCTCTCTACCATTGAAATAACCGGCGCTGTTATCACGTTAAGTGGCGTGCTATGGGTGGTTACTGAAAAAGCACCAGACAAACAGCCGGCTCTTTCCTTGTCAGGGATTTTTTTCGGGTGCGGCGCGGCATTGTGTCAGGCAACCGGACTGGTCATGGCTTTTTCCGTATTACAAAGCGAGCAAATGAATGCCATTGACGCGGCCTTTGTTCGACTTGCTGCAGGCTCTATTTTACTTGCTGCCATTGTCGGCCTGTCAAAACAAGGAGCCTACAAAGCTATCATCAAACAGTTTCGCACCATTAACCCCTTGCCACTGCTAGGCGCCATTGTTTTTGGCACCTTCCTGGCTATTTGGTTACAACAGGTATCTATTGCCAATATCAACCCGGGCCTCACCCAAACACTGCTCTCTACCGCGCCTCTCTTTTTAATACCGATTTCTTTACTGAAAAAACAACGTATTACCGTGCGCTCAGCCACTGGTGCCTTGGTATCATTAGGCGGAATAGCTATTTTATTTCTATAGTAAAAGAAAATAAGGAGCTCTGTATGAACGAAGAGAATTTAAAAAGCGTCCCCGTGAAATGCCCGCATTGTGGCCACAATACCTTTTTGGATGTTGATGCGTCAGAGGGAAACCAGGACTATCAGGAAGAGTGCTCGGCCTGTGGTGATCTCATTCATGTGCAATTACAAGTCGATGAAATTAACCAACAGGCGCGCATTAAAGTCGACGGTAACGATGAGCAATTTTACTGACGTTTCGCCAACACTCGCTCTACCGTATCAACCGTTGTTATCGTCTGCTGGTCAAGCTCAATGTTGACCTCTGAGCCAGCTTCGCATTCACCTAAATTGGTAATGCGTAAGGTTTCTGGAATAAGGTGTAAGGAAAAGCGATTGTTTTCAACCTGACCAATGGTCAAACTGGCACCGTTGACGCTGATAAACCCCTTATCAAACAGGTAGCGACTGTGCTTTTCCGGTATTTGTATCCACATCGCGCAATTGTTTTCTGACAGCTGAACTTCAGTTACTTCGCCCTTACAGTGAATATGTCCAGACACACCGTGGCCGCCGATTTCATCACCAACCCGCAGTGAACGCTCGAAATTAACCTTGTCACCTTCTTTCAACTTGCCTAAGTTGGTTAGACGCAGGGTTTCATCGATAACATCAAAATGCACCTGTCTGTCACCGAATTCAACGACCGTTAAACAGCAACCGTTAATCGCTATACTGGCACCAATAGCTAAGTCTTTTAAGAATTTAGGTTCAGTTTCGACCGCAATATGTCGAAAAGAAGTTTGGTCAGAGACTGAAAATATCGTAGCTTGTGTTTGAACAATACCTGTAAACATGAACCACCCGTGTGACAAGGAACCGGAGAAATGACTCGAAGTGTACTTATTTTTAAGCCCGTTGGCTATGCACTCATTGCCTTTAGCGCACTGAGTATGGCCGCCTGCTCCGACAAACCCGGCTTAACCGAATACGCAGACACGCTACATAGTGAAGTACACCAAACACTCGAGTTACCTGCGCGTTCTATAACACCTGAAAAGCCAGAACTTCAGTATCCGGCAAAAAGTGAACTAAAACGTGACACCTCGCGCACCAGCCTTGGTCTTATGGACAGTATGCGCTTGAATCATTGTAGGCTGGGTCAGGAAATTGCTGAAAACAACAGCTCGCTGGGCAAATTAAAAGACGGCTTCAGCAGGTATCATGCCGACTTAACCATGATACAAGCACTAAAAGAGTGCATTGAACACCCTGAGTCTGGCGATATTAAACCCCAGTTAGAAGAAGCGTTAACACACAAACAGTCGCAGTTAAATGCCAGCCTCGCCAATGCCTTTGCCTACGAAGAAGGCCTGCGTAAAGCGCTGTCTATTGGCAACAATTCTCTGCCACAAATTCATGTCACCGAGTACAACTATGCCGTTAACGCGCTAGAGCGCTTCACCCGAATTTTAGAGCGTTGGAATTACACAAAAGAAGCGGATGATCCGTCCGAGATGATAAAAATGCTGGGCCGACTTGAACGCAGTAACTATTTACCCGACTTATTCAGAACCATGCTGGACTATGCACACAAGCTAGAGGCCATGCGTGAACAGTTACCGGAAATTCCAGAGTTCCTGCACTGCCGTAATGGAAACGTTCCAAAAAAAGCCGAGCAATTGCGCGACGCGTTTAACCACATATACATAAAAGAAATGCAGGGCGACATTGCCGAAGTGATTGAGCAACATCAGCGGCTCTTAATGACCCTTGAAAACTTACAAGGAATAGCTCCGCAGCCAGCGCTGAAAGACTATATTGCAGAGCTCGGTAAGCTCAGCAAAGTATTGACCGATGCCACTGTTCATTTTGTTCGCCCCTGGCAGCGTTTTTACAGCGCGTGTAATTTCACCCCTGCGCCTGACTAGAAATTCGACAAACAGTGACTTTTTGCAAAAAATGACTTGCACGAGCGGCCGCAAATAACTAATATACCGCCCGTCTTCACGACACACCTCAAAATGTGCGTCCTTAGCTCAGTTGGTTAGAGCGCTGCCTTGACATGGCAGAGGTCGGTAGTTCGAGTCTACTAGGACGCACCACTTTTCTAAGCTTTACCATCAGGCTTCTTTTAAATTCATTTTTAACGTTTCTATTCAAACAAACAGTAATAACCTCGGGCAATGTCGGACTTCTCCTGCTAAATCATTTTTTCTAAACAGAGTTCAATCAATTCAAACACCCGTTTATTTTCCTTTTACCTAGGCAAGCCTCAGCGTTAAGCTAATGGGACACAATAAAGACGTAATAAGGAACAACATGACAACTTACAAAGCGATTAACCTGGTCAAGCGCCCAAACCCGGGCCCTGTCAGTGCCGATATTTTTGAAGTGGTGGAAAAAGAACTACCAACAGTTAACGACGGTCAGTTTTTAATTAAGCAAACTCACATGTCGCTCGACCCCGCAATGTTCGGTTGGATGAGCCCGGATACCGAAAGTTACATCCCACCGGTTGAGCTCAATACTGTCATGCGCAGCTCGGGCGTTGGTGAAGTCGTGGAAAGCAAGCATCCGGATTTCTCCAAAGGCGACCGTGTGATGGGCATGATGGGCTGGCAAGAATACGCGCTAAGCGACGGCCAAGGCATTAATAAAGTACAAGCTGACGTGCCCGACGAAATGGTACTTTCCGTGTTTGCCCTACCTGGTTTAACCGCCACCCAAGGTTTATTCAACGTCGGCAAACCAAAATCTGGTGAAACCCTGGTAGTCACCGGTGCAGCTGGCTCTGTGGGATCCATTGTCGGGCAGCTGGCTAAAGCTGACGGCTTGCGGGTAATTGGCGTGGTCGGCAGCGACGAAAAAGCCGAATGGATAACCAACGAATTAGGCTTTGACGGCGCTATAAACTACAAAACCGACGACTTAGACGCCGAACTGAAAGAGCTAACGCCCGAAGGCATTGACTTGTACTTTGAGAACACCGGCGGCCCTATTCAGCATCACGTCATGCAGCGCATGAATGCCCACGGTCGTATTGTGGTCTGCGGCATGATAGCCGACTACGACAAAGCTGAACCAGCGCCCGGCCCAAGCTGGATCCCCATAATTAAAAAGCGCCTAACAATTCAGGGGTTCACCATGCCCGATCACTTCCATGAAGTGCCTAGTCTACTGGAAAAACTGACCCCGTATGTCATGGGCGGCAAAATCAAATACCGCTCGCATACGCTGGAAGGGCTCGAATCTGCTATTGAAGGCTTAAACCTGTTCCTAACCGGGGACAATAAAGGGAAGTTGCTGGTTAAACTGTAATATTAGTAATAGATGTTATACCACCATCTTGTTCATGAATTGCCCGCACTTTACGTGCGGGCTATCAGTAACCGTCCGGCGCTGAAAGATGCTATACCATAATAAATTTATCTAAGTTCGTTATTTCCGCTGAACAGCGCTAACGCGTAGCCCGTCCCTTTTATCAGTTGTGTATTAATCTCCTCTTACATTAACAAACCGTAAAGAATTTCACGAACGGTAAAAAAACGCTAAGCTTGTATCCGAACCTCATAAAAAAGCAGGCTTATGAAAAAAATACTGAATTACTTTCTGAAGGGCTTGGCAATCTTACTGCCGATAGTCATTACCGTTTACCTCATTCGCTGGTTGCTGGTCACCATTGAGCAGTCCCTAAAACCGGTTTGGATGGCGCTCGGTGGTGACGCTTACTATTTCCCAGGTCTCGCGTTTATAAGTTTCTTAGTACTTGCCCTACTCGTTGGCTTTAGTTCTCGTTGGAACCTGTTCAATTCTATTTGGCAGTTGCCGGGCAAACTCATGAACAAAATGCCGCTGCTGCGAAGCTTATACGGCACGGTTAATGACGTTTTTGAAATGATGTCAGGTAAGGACTTTGCCGATGAGTCCGTTGTGATGGTGACATTACCAAACAGCAATACAAAACTAATAGGCATTGTGACGAAAAAAGCAGGTGCTAGCGACGACAAGCTATCGGAAATTCTCGATGACGAACAAGTCGCCGTCTTTTTGCCGATGAGTTACAACGTTGGTGGTTACATGATTATGGTGCCGAAAGACTGTGTTGAATCACTCGACATGAAGCCGGCAGAAGCCTTACAACTGACTATTAGCGCTGGTATTGGCAAGAACCATAAAAAAAGCGGCGCTAACTCATAGCGCCGCTTTTTATTTCACCAATGTAACCTAACTTATTGCAGGTCAAAACGGTCTAGCTGCATCACTTTTGTCCATGCCTGAACAAAATCGTTGACGAACTTCTCGTTAGCATCGCTCATTGCGTAGACTTCAGAGACTGCACGCAGTTCAGAGTTTGAACCAAAGATAAGATCAACCGGGCTTGCTGTGAACTTCAGTTCGCCCGTTTCGCGATCATAACCTTCATACACCGCTTCGTTGTCTTCTGATTTCTTCCACTCGTTATCCATCGTTAGCAGGTTAACAAAGAAGTCATTATTCAACGTACCGGGTTGGTCAGTTAATACGCCGTGCTCAGAGCCGTCGTAATTCGCTCCAATGGTGCGTAAACCACCAATCAGGACTGTCATTTCAGGTACCGTCAGAGTTAATTGGTCGGCTTTATCAACCATCATCTGAGCTGGTGACAAGCGGTTGCCTTCACCAAAGTAGTTGCGAAATGCATCAGCTTTTGGCTCCAGGAAAGAGAACGAATTGACATCGGTCATTTCCTGAGTGGCATCAGTACGACCCGGCTCGAATGGCACTGTTACATCGTAGCCCGCGTCTGCAGCCGCTTTCTCAATAGCTGCGGCACCGCCCAACACAATAACGTCAGCCAGTGACACGTACTTGTCGCCTGACAGGTCATCATTAAAGTCCTCGTGCACTTCTTTCAGTGTTGCCAGAACCTCTTTTAGCTCTTCCGGGTTGTTCGCTTCCCAGTTAATTTGCGGCTCTAACGCAATACGTGCGCCATTTGCACCGCCACGCATGTCCGTTCCGCGGAAGCTTGAAGCCGACGCCCAAGCTGTACGAACTAACTGCTGAACCGTCAGACCTGAATCCAGTAATGCTTCTTTCAACTCAGCTACATCGTTTGAGTCAATCAGTTCGAAATCAGCATCTGGAATAGGATCCTGCCAAATCAAATCTTCTGTTGGTGCCATGTCACCTAAGTAACGCTGGTTCGGCCCCATGTCACGGTGAGTCAGTTTAAACCAGGCTTTTGCAAACGCCTTTTCAAACTCTTCCGGATTCTCATGGAAGCGTTTCGCTATTTTGCGATACTCAGGGTCAAACTTCAGTGACAAGTCCGTAGTAAACATAATCGGCGCATGACGTTTACCTTCTACGTGCGCATCCGGCACCAAGTTAGACGCCTGGCCATCAACAGGAATCCACTGAATAGCGCCCGCCGGACTCTTAGTTTGTTCCCACTCAAAGCCAAACAGGTTGTCGAGGTATTGCGTCGTCCATGCGGTTGGGTTTACCGACCACGCACCTTCTAAGCCGCTGGTAATAGTGTCTTCCGCATTACCCTTACCACACTTATTTTTCCAGCCAAGACCTTGCTGTTCAACAGGAGCTGCCGCAGGCTCAGCTTCTAGACACTCTTCAGGCTTGTGCGCACCGTGCGCTTTACCAAAAGTGTGACCACCGGCAATAAGCGCCACGGTTTCTTCGTCGTTCATAGCCATACGGCCAAAGGTATCGCGAATGTCTTTTGCCGCTAATAACGGGTCAGGTTTACCGTTAGGACCTTCTGGGTTTACGTAAATGAGTCCCATCTGTACTGCTGCTAATGGGTTTTCCAGCTTGCGATCGCCTTTGTAGCGTTTGTCGCCGCCAAGCCATTCAGTCTCTGGTCCCCAGTAAACAATATCAGGCTCCCATGCATCTTCCCGGCCACCAGCAAAGCCATAGGTTTCAAAACCCATCGACTCTAAAGCGACGTTTCCTGTTAACACCATTAAGTCAGCCCACGATAAGCTGCGACCGTATTTTTGTTTCACAGGCCATAATAAACGGCGCGCTTTGTCTAAGCTGACATTGTCCGGCCAGCTGTTTAGAGGTTCAAACCGTTGTTGAGCGCCAGCTGCACCACCACGACCATCTTGCACGCGATAAGTACCAGCACCGTGCCAAGCCATACGAATAAAGAAAGGACCGTAATGTCCATAATCAGCTGGCCACCAGTCTTGGTCAGACGTCATTAATTCTTCAATGTCTTTTTTAACCTGCTCAAGGTCAAGTTTGCTAAAGGCTTCAGCATAATCAAAGTCGTCACCGTAAGGGTCTGACTCAGGACTGTGCTGACGCAATGGCTCAAGATTCAACTTGTTAGGCCACCAGAATTCATTGGATTTAGGCTCTGGCTTGTTCACATCGTAAGACATATTGTCCTGTGCACTAGCAACACCAGAAGCCACTGACAACGATACCGCAATTGATACCGCAGAAAGTAAAGGAAGTGTTTTCATAAACATGGTTTATTACCTTTTTGTTAAACACCAGTTTGGGCGCAAATAATAATAGACCAAACCAACAATTTCGGTAGGTTCAAATAGATTCGAAAAATAGATTGGGTTAATCGGAAGGTTCTTATTTATCCCTGAAATTCTTCCAATTGTTAAGAAAAAATAAATGTGGAGGTAAAAGTATCAGGCTGCGTATATATCTATAGATAGCACGTTTAATAAATAAGGCATCTCGTCATTTTGTTTAAACATAAAGCGGCATTTTCACCAACAGCAAGTAATAAACTCATCGAGAGACTCGTCAATGAGTACGATATTACTTTGCGCCGCTTTGTTCGCGTTAGAACAGGCCAATTTGAGGAAGATGATGACGTTATGCAGGAAATTTATGTGAAGCTTAGTCAAATCTCAGATCTTCACAAACGATTGTCAGGCAGAATGTCCACAGTAAAAAACTACCTACTACAAATTGCTAATCACGTCATTATTGATAGAGCTCGTCGGAGTGCTTCACGGCGCGCGTCAGACCACATTTCTCAAATTGAAGAACTTCACTTTACAGACTTAACATCACCTGAGCGTGCTTATACCAACAAAGCCATATTAGAGCGTATTGAGCTAGCTTTAGGTCACCTGAAGCAAGAACACAGGCAAGCGTTTTTATTGAGTAGAATTAACGGAATGAGTTACAGAGAAATAAGTGATCAACTGGATGTTTCAGTTAGCACCGTAGAAAAATACATTTCCTCCGCTTTACGTGAAATAAGGAAGGCAACGGAAGGTCTTGAGTCGGCAAATGGTGAGATTAAGTTATGAACCGTGACGAGAAAGTGCAAAAACAAGCCGCCTACTATGTCACGCGGTTATTTTCCGGTGAGTTAACCGCCAGTGAAGAGCGCGAGATACAAAAGTGGCTTAATGAAGACATCTCTCATAAGCGAGAATTCAATGCGATACTCGCAATTTGGCAACACAGTGAAGTGGCATACCGTTCAACTAAACGTGCTTCTCATTTAAAACGATCTTTCTCATTCGCTGCATCTATTCTTATAACCGCTATCACTGTCTACTTTTTAATAAACGCCCTTCCCTATTTTTCACCCGCTTCTCAAGAAGTTAAGAGGAACCAGCTTTTAACAAATAAGGTTCACAACCCAATCATCATGACTAAAGCCTTTCAGTCCAGCGTAGGTGAAGTTCGTCAGGTTGACTTGCCGGATGGTTCAACGGTTACTTTAAATACCGATAGCGAAATTTCCGTTATGCTAACCAGTGAACAACGTTTGGTTGAACTGCACCGGGGTGAAGTGTTCTTTGACATTCAAAAGGAAAATTCCAGACCTTTCATTATTAACACCGGGGAACAAAGAATAACCGTTCTGGGCACTCGCTTCACTGTTCGTAAGAACACCGCTGAAGACTCACTAAAAATATCGGTTATAGAGGGTGTCGTTGAATTTGATACCCTTAAAACCAACACAAACAAAACCATTCGCCTATTAACATCAGGTGATATCGCAACGTACGAGAACAAACACAAAAAAATCTCATTAACTCGCGCAAACAGAAACAATCAGCAGCCGGGTTGGATTAAAGGCGTTCTTAGGTTTGATAATGCCCCTTTAAGTGAAGTCATCGCGGAATTGAATCGCTATCGCACGAAACAAATTCAAATGGTTTTTGCTCAACAAGAGCAATTCCGCATTAGTGGCGTATTCCGGCTGAGTGACGATGATAGTGTTTTAAACGCCATCACAGCAACTCTTCCAGTTAAAGTTCACGAAACAGAGCATGCTATTGAGCTTTCCAAAAAATAATGGAGGACATTCAAGTTCAGTGCGTATATGCCTTTAAAGACGCAGTAAACCTTCAATAAATAAAAAGGTACTGATTATGATTAAGCATAAACAAAGTTACATCGCACTTTGTACCTGCGCGGCGTTAAGCTGTATTTCCCTACCAGCTCAAGCAGCGCCGATTATTCCTCAAGACCCCGTCCAGTCAATATCGCTTGCAGAACAACCGTTAAGCGCGTCGTTACTTGATCTCGCCGAGCAAACAGGCACGCAAGTTATATTTTCTCCAGAGGTTGTTGATGGTTACAGTGCTACGCCCTTAGAGGGGGACTTTGTACCTCTAGAGGCACTAGAGCGTTTACTAACAGGAACCGACCTTGAGGTTATACGTCAGTCTGAAAATACATTTATTATCCAACGTGAAGCAGAAGAACCACCTCAACCCAGCCCTGATCAAACAGAGTCCATGGAAAAAATTACTGTCGTAGGCAGTAATATTAGAGGTGCGCAAGCTGCCGGAAGACTGCCGGTTACAGTCCTCAATGCCGACGACATAACCAATACCGGAGCAGTAACCGGGGACGAGTTATTACGCTCAGTGCCTCAAATAGGAGACATTAGCTTTAACAACGAACGGGCCATTGGTGGCGTTAATGACGCCCGCGGCGACGTGGCTTCCATCAATTTAAGAGGCATAGGTACTGGTAATACGCTAACCCTTCTAAACGGCCGTCGCTTAGTTTTACACCCTGGGACTCAAACCGAAAACTTCGTTCCAGTTGCAACGGTCAATTCAAACACTTTGCCGGTATCGGGGTTACGTCGACTAGAAGTATTAAGAGACGGGGCATCCGCGCTTTATGGCACTGATGCCGTTGCTGGCGTTGTTAATTATGTTCTCAAAAAGGAAGTAACCCAGTCAGAATTAAAGCTAAACGCCGGTAATGCTGAAGGAACCTCAATGCAACAATATTTGGCTAGCGGTTCGACAGGCTTTTATTTCAATGATAATAAAAGCCATTTAAGCCTCTCATTTGCCTATTATACCCGAGATGAAATTGGTGCTAACGAACGCTCTTATTCGGCAAGCGAAGATCGCCGTTTTAATGAGAGAGTCCCTACAGAGTTTATTGGCGATACACAGTTAGATAACCGCTCTCTTTCTAGTCCCTGGGCAATTTTTGACGGCGAAAACATTGGTCGCTTCCATATTCGCCCTGAGTCCATGGGAGATTGTTTCCAGGTTATTTCTGAAGGCGTCTGTGCCGCGGAAGGGTCTATTCCACGAGAAATGCGTTACGATTCAGCACTTCAGGATCAAAGCATGACCTCTGCAGTTGACCGCATAAACTTATTCGCTTACTACACCCACTCACTTAGCCCAAACCTCGAATTGTTCGGCGAAGCACTTTACTACGAGGCAATATCAAAACGTCGCAGAGAACAAAATGCAAACTTAACCGCACAGCGCTTTACCATTAGTGAAGATGCTGCATACAACCCGTTTGGCGAAACCGTTACATTACGCAATATTCGACCTATGGATGTCGGTCCACGAAGGATTGAAGTTGAAGATTCAAGCTACCGCCTGTTAGCGGGACTGCGTGGTTACGCAAAAACCTGGGAGTGGGAATCAGCCTTGCTTTATTCCAGAGCGGATACTCTGGATACCGGTTATAACAGGATACGCGTCAGCGCTTTACAGCAAGCAATAAACTCAAGCAATCCAGAAGAGGCGTATAATCCATTTATTGGTGGGGATCCGAATAACCTAAACAGCGGAACTACTGCCTACAACGCGCCTGACGTAATAGCAAACTTAACCGACAACATAACCCGGGATAGCTCCACTGAACTTGCTCAATGGGACTTTAAACTATCAAACCCAACGCTTGCCAACTGGTATGCCGGAGACATTGGACTTGCAGCGGGAGTTGAGTATCGCTATGAGTCATACGCTGACGACAGACATCCCCTTCTGGATGGCTCAACACCATTCTATGATCAGATAACGGGCGAACTGATGACAGACTCAGACGTTCTTGGAAGCAGCTCGACACCCGACGCACAAGGCAGTCGTAATGTATTCTCAGCCTATACTGAACTGCTTGTCCCCTTGCATGAAACATTCGATATGCAACTGGCGTTACGCTATGAACGTTTTTCCGACGTTGGCAGCGTGACCAAGCCTAAACTGGCTCTAAGTTGGCTTCCTGTCGATTGGCTCCAATTGAGAGCTTCTTATTCTGGTGGTTTCAGAGCCCCCAATCTGCCTCAGGTCGTCGAAGAAAGTGTCTCGCGTACAAACAGTCGAACCGACCCTGTCATAGACGATAGATACAGCATAACTGAGGTACGAGGCGGTAACAGCGAACTCAGCCCGGAAGATGATGAAATATACAATTTCGGTATTGCTATTACTCCATTCGAAAACTTCCTCATTACTGTCGACAGATGGCGCATTGAGCAAGAAGGTGTCGTGGGTATTCTAAATAGTCAAACTCACCTGCTTTACGATTCGTTGCTTCGTTCTCAAGGTGACTCAAATCCAGCAGTTATTCGCAACGACGAATTAGAAGTCGTTTATGTTAATAATCAATACGACAACCTTGAAGTTAGAGAAATTTCCGGAACGGATATTAGTGTTAGTTATCAGGTGAACAGTGATAATTACGGCCTTTTTGACTTCTCTATAAATGCTGCCCATTTACGTAAATTTATGCAAACCCCGGACCCTATCAGTGCCATTGTTCTGGAGGCTCAGAAAAATGGGAACCCTGCTGTACCCATTGACATACCTGTTGTTGGCGCTGGTGATTTAAGGCAAATGAACGGTAACCCCAAGTGGCGTGCGTTCACTCGCCTCGATTGGGACCTGGGGAACTGGGGTGCCGGCATTCGAGTCAACTATATTGACGACTTTTACGAAACCAGCGTGACTACATCTGAAGGAGATATGATGCCGATAGACAGTTGGACCACAACCGACATTTATCTCGACTACCACTTCAGTCAAAGATCTCTCGACGGGCTCAGTATCCGATTAGGGGCCCGAAACATAGCCAACAAGAAACCGCCTATTGCCGATGAAAGCTTTGGTTATTTCTCAGACGTCCATTCAAATCGCGGACGTTACACTTACGCAACCTTGTCCTGGGCATTTTAGAGGAATAAATGCTCTCTTTAGCCAGCGTTGCATTATTCAGTCAGTTAACGCTTCAGCAGCCTCTGGATGAAAAACCAAATAATCCTGATGGCTGCTCATTCTCGCAAGTCGAATTTACTACTGACTTTTCTGCAGGACGTTTGCATCATTGCGAACAAGAGCAGGACGGTGAATTTAAGCTTTATTTGAAACCGGAAAAAGAAGATATTAACCCCAGTCCCTGGTACGCATTTGCTGTTGAAAACATGGTCGATGAGAGCAGAACCTTTACTATTACCTTATTTGCCGACAAAGGCATTTCAAGATATAAACCGAAACGCAGCAGTATAGGCGAAGACATGTGGCACCCTATCCCTTTCTCAGAAGGTGACGGATGGCTAAAGTTTGAAGTCACTCTGCCAGCAAAAGAAAAAGAAATTATTGCCGGACAGGAAATCATCGATAACGTCCACTATATAGAGTGGTTAAGTAGTTTAATTAAAGAGCCTGAACGCTCAAAGGTTATCTCTCTGGGGGTATCCAGCGAAGGAAGAAACCTGGCAGCATTAGAGCATACGGTTACTTCAAGTAATAAATGGCTGATACTGATTGGTCGTCAACACCCTCCAGAAGTCACTGGCGCAATAGCCCTTCTCCATTTTGGTGAGTTGCTATTTAGTGATGAAAAATACGTTTCTGACTTTCGTAAGCAATACAACATTTTACTCGTCCCTAATATGAATCCCGATGGGGTTTATCACGGCAATTGGCGCTTAACCGCTGCTGGTGTTGATATGAACAGGGACTGGAAGAACCAAACGCTTCCAGAGACCCAAGCCCTGGCTAAATACCTAACAAAGTTAACTAACGACGGCGGTCGAATTGAGTTTGCCATTGACTTTCATTCTACTCATCGCAATGTTTTTTATACGATACCTAAAGACTACGAACCCAGCTCTGGTGTGCCCTTAAGAAACCCTCAGCGAGTCTATAACTGGATTGAAGAAATCGCTGAGATGGTCGACTCTGTGGAGCTTGATTATCAACCTGGCGCGCACCCTGAAAGCGGTGTGTTCAAACAGTTTATTACTGACAAGTTCGCGGCTCACGCAGTGACTTACGAAGTCAGTGACAGCGAGGATCGCGATAACATAAAACGTGTCGCAGAAGCCGCTTTAATTTCCCTTATAAATCGCCTCGATTAAAGGTTTCGTAAATACCGTTGAAGCTTTGCTACCTAGGCTATAGCGTTATTGATGTGAAAGGAAAAGCAACATGTATAGAAACCAAACAGTAAGGAAGCATCATGAAAAAGACAATCATTGCACTCGCTTTAATTGGAACTTCAACAGGCGCTTTAGCGGACTCTCCTAACTGGGATAAAATTCAGGCGACCTATATCGAAACGGACATTGAAACGCCACTTGATGAAGACATATCAATGGACGGTTATGCTGTGTCTGGCTCGCTTTCACTCAGTGACTCAGTTTTTGTTTTAGCCAACTTCGACTCAGTTGGCGACGAGTCAGACTTTGGTGACGTGGATTTAGATTCACTGAATGCAGGTTTGGGTTTCAATCATGGTATTACCGACTCGACCGACATTTTCGCGACCGTAACCTATGAGAAGCTTGAACTTGTCGGCTCTATCGATGCTATTGGCTCAGAGTCATTTGACGAATCTGGCTATGGTGCAGGGCTAGGTATACGCTCTATGATAACCGACTTTTTCGAACTCTCTGTCAAAGCTGACTATCTGGATATTGAAGATGAAAACGCTATTCGTTATGACGCGTCAGCTTTTTTTCACCTAACGAGCAACTTATCGCTGGGGGTTGGTTATAAACTGTATGATTTAGATGAAATTGATCAGGATATCGACACTATCGGTGCGAGCGTTCGTTACAGCTTCTAAATAACCGACAAACTGGCGTATATGTGCTTATACGCCAGTCATTTGCTTCTTTGTTTATCAGTTATTTGAAAAACAATTCTAATTTCCTACCGATCTAACTTTAAGAATTCTCCGTAGCTTCTATACTCTACTCATGAATTTAAAAATAAAGCTTTAAATTCAAATGCGTAATAGCGCCTATTTTTAATAAAGGGGAAGCTAAATGACCAAAAAAAAAGAAGAAGAGGTACTGCGCGGCGACAAAGATGTAGAACGAGAGCGCCAAGCGTCAGACCCAATGATTCCAGACGGGGAAGTTAACCCCATAAATACGGACTACCAAATTGGACAAGACAACGTGGTCATGAAAGTAGGTCCATTCGGGCTTGATTTTCATAACCGCGTTTTTGCTATTTCAGGGCTAGCCATTATCGCTTTCGTATTTATTACGTTAGCATTTCAGAATCAGGCAGAGCCAATATTTACCAGCACGAAAAACTGGTTAACAGCGAATTTAGACTGGTTCTTTATTGGGGCTGCAAACATATTTGTCTTACTTTGTTTGTTCTTAGTATTTTCCCCATTAGGAAGAGTCCGAATTGGGGGTACAGAAGCAAAACCTGACTTCTCTTACCTGGGCTGGTTCTCAATGTTATTTGCGGCAGGCATGGGTATTGGACTCATGTTTTATGGTGTGTCCGAGCCTATAACGCACTTCAGTACCGCTCTTGGCGGAACGGAAGTTAACGCGGATGGTATTCGCACCGACTGGGCGCCGCTTGGCGCTGCCGGAGGAAATGAAGAAAAAGCCATTGCCCTTGGTATGGCTGCAACCATTTTCCATTGGGCTTTACACCCTTGGGCCATATACGCAGTTCTGGCTTTAGGCTTGGCACTGTTCTCTTTTAATAAGGGATTACCATTAACCATTCGCTCTATTTTCTA
The DNA here is from genome assembly GCF_004123135.1 of Idiomarina sp. 29L. NCBI lineage: Bacteria > Pseudomonadati > Pseudomonadota > Gammaproteobacteria > Alteromonadales > Idiomarinaceae > Idiomarina > Idiomarina sp. 29L. The sequence goes on from NZ_SDJS01000001.1 coordinate 699,579, forward strand.
CCCCATTTTGGGAGAGCGTGTTTGGGGCTGGCCAGGCCATATCATTGACATCATTGCCATTTTGGCTACGTTGTTCGGCTTAGCTACATCACTGGGTTTAGGCGCCTCTCAAGCGGCTTCCGGCTTTAACTTTTTATTCGGTTGGGACCAGGGCAGTACAACGCAAGTGTTGCTGGTTATCGGTATTACCGCTGTCGCTTTAGTCTCTGTTTTAGCCGGCCTTGAATCTGGTGTTCAGCGTTTATCGCAAATCAATATGACACTCGCCGCACTGTTAATGCTCTTTGTTATTATAGTGGGGCCAACGGTTGCTATTCTGACTGGTTTCGTCGATAACCTGTATAACTACGTTGTGAACTTACCTGCACTGTCTAACCCTGTTGGTCGCGAGGACTTAAACTACTCACAAGGCTGGACTTCATTCTATTGGGCTTGGTGGATAGCATGGTCACCGTTTGTCGGCATGTTCATTGCCCGCGTTTCAAGAGGTCGTACAGTACGTGAGTTCTTAATTTCAGTACTGCTCATTCCTTCGCTTGCCTGTGTATTCTGGATGAGCGTATTTGGTACCGCGGCTATTGAGCAATTCCTTGCCGGTGCAGAAAAGGTCGCAGAAGTTGACTTATCATTACAACTGTTTGTGATGTTGGAAGGCCTGCCCTGGACGGGCATCACATCCTTCGTAGCCATTGTCCTTGTCATGGTGTTCTTCATTACGTCATCTGACTCTGGCTCATTGGTTATTGATACCATCAGTGCGGGCGGTAAAGTTCACGCACCAACCACTCAGAAAGTATTCTGGTGTACTTTTGAAGGATTAGTCGCTATTGCTCTAATCCTTGGCGGTGGCCTTGTTGCCTTGCAGGCGATGGCGGTATCAGCGGGACTTCCATTTACGATCGTTCTACTCGCGGCGTGTGTTGCGCTAGTCCAGGGCTTGCGCTCTGAACCACGAGTTGGTAAAACCACAAAATAATCGACCACGAGCGGCGCCTCTGGGTGTCGCTCACCTTTTAAGGTGCTTATATGGAAGCTGAGCACGTAGAAATACTGAACTTCTTACGCAAGTACTCTCCTTTTAACGAGCTACCGGAAGAAGAACTTCAATTAGCGGCACAAAACACCTCTGTTGCTTACTTTAAAGCGGACACTCAAATCCTTGAATTTAATCAACACATTGATGCACTTCACGTTGTCAGAAGTGGCTCTATAGAGACTTATCACAAAGACGGCTCGTTGTTTAACCGCTTAGATGAAGGCGGTTTTTTTGGAGAAGCCGGCTTACTTCGCAAAGGCCGAGTCCGCTTTCCCGTAAAAACCATTGAAGACACTTTGCTCTACTATATCCCGGGCGATTTATTCAATCGTTTTTATGATGAATACGATGCTTTTGCCGACGCCGTTGAAGTTGAAGAGCAACGTCGGGTCAGTCACGCGGTAAAAACACATGAAAGCCGCAATCGTACGTTGTCCGCTCGGGTGGAAACGTTAATTACGCGCGAGCCAATCGCGATTAATAAAAGTGCATCAATACGTGAAGCCGCTTGCCTAATGACAGATGAGAAGGTCTCGTCTTTACTCATTTATGACGATGAAAAACGGGATATCCCCACCGGAATAATAACCGACAAAGATTTGCGAAAACGCGTGCTTGCAGTGGACAAAGACGCCTCCGATCCAGTGGCCGACATTATGTCGGAAAATTTAGTTTTTGTTCAGCATAATAATCGGGTTTTTGAAGCGTTCTTGACGATGCTACGCACCAACTTACACCACTTACCGGTATTACGTCAGTCCAAAGTCATAGGTGTTATTGCTTTGTCAGACGTAGCGAGACATGAATCACAAAGCAGTCTGTACATTGTGTCGAGTATTTTTAAACAAACCAGTATTGAAGAACTTTCCCAATTAGTGCCGGATGTACACAAAAGTTTTGTGCGCATGGTTGAAGAAGACGCGAACTCTCGAATTATTGGGTCAGCTATGGCAACCATTGGGCGCAGCTTTAAACAACGCTTATTAGAATTGGCTGAGGAAAAGTATGGCCCGCCTCCTGTACCTTATTGTTTCTTGGCTCTCGGCTCCATGGCTCGCGATGAACAAACCGTTGTGACCGACCAGGACAATGCAATGGTTCTGGATGACAGTTTTGAGCCTAAATTACATGACAAATATTTTTTAAATATTGCGCAGTTTGTTTCTGATGGGTTAAACGCCTGTGGTTACACTTATTGCACAGGCGATATAATGGCAACCAATCGTAATTGGCGTCAGCCATTATCAAAATGGAAAGAATATTTTACCGACTGGATAGAAAACCCGTCACCAGAAAAGCTTCTGCATTCGTCCATTTTCTTCGACTTAGATGGCGTCAGTGGTGAGATGCGTTTTGCAAAAGAGTTAAACCAGCTCATTCGAAAGAAGGCGCCGAAACATAAGCGTTTTTTAGGATCGATGGCTCGCAATGCACTAAACCGTACTCCCCCACTCGGCTTTTTTAAAGACTTTGTTATGGAAAAAGACGGTAAGCACCGTGACAGTATAAACACAAAGCGTCGCGGCACGGGGCCGGTAGCGGACTTAATTCGTGTGCACGCTTTAGCTATTGGTGCACAACGGCAAAACTCGTTTGCCCGTCTCGAAGAAATTATTGATGCCAATATCTTACCCAAAGGTCGCGGCCCTGATTTACGAGATGCATTGGAATTAATTTCTATGGTTCGAATTCGTCATCAGGCGTTAGCTCTGGAGGCAGGTGATACGCCAGATAACAATGTGGCACCTGAAGACCTTTCTGACTTTGAGCGTAAAAACTTGAAAGACGCTTTCCAAATTCTCAGTAATGCGCAGAAATACCTGCGTTATAAATACTCTGGAGGCTAATTATGCTGTATTTGCCACCAGACGCCGAGAATAAGCAGAGAAGAAGCACGGTAAACTGGCCAAAGCGATTTCAGGAACTTGCGGAGAAAGCAAAGCACCCCGCCCTTAAGCGCTACTACGAAGCCGCAATTGCTGCGGCTGAAACACCAATTAAAGACGTGCCGATGGTTGCTGTTGACTTCGAAACGACCGGTCTTGATCCTGACAAGCACGGCATTATTAGTATCGCGGTTATTCCTATGACACTGGGACGAATCGACATGAGTCAGGCCAGGCAATGGGTGGTAAAACCCCGACGGTTATTAACCGAAGAATCGGTCACTATTCACGGCATAACGCACAGTGAAATAGAGCGAGCACCGGATTTAGCCCAAGTCATTGACCCACTTCTAGAGGCTGTCGCCGGCAAGGTATGGGTGGTTCACTACAACGGTATTGAGCGCCCCTTTTTACAAGGGGCCTTTGAAGAGCGTTTAAACGAGACCATTCATTTTCCAGTTATCGACACAATGGAAATTGAAGCACGCTTCCATCGCCAAAAGCGCAGTTTATGGGAAAAAATAACCGGTAAAAAGCCCGTATCTATCCGTTTAGCTGACAGTCGGCAGCGCTATAACCTGCCCTTTTATGCTCCCCATGATGCCATGACAGACGCGCTTGCCTGTGGTGAGTTGCTGCAAGCACAAATTGCGCATCACTTTTCGCCAGAAACCGCCATTGGAGATATTTGGCTGCCCTAGACTACTTTTATCTGAGAGCGTCGAGACTATCCAGAATATGTTGGAGATCGGAAATTTCGGTTACTGCACTTGGTATCATAAGTTTACGTAAAAATACTGGCATGTGCCTTTGATTCGTGTCAGGTTTTACTTTCTCATATAATTCAAAATTAAACATTATCCAATGGTCTAAAAATGAAGAATATTGTTTTTCTTACGTCAATTGCCGTCGCAAGCTTTGTTCCTTTTAGCTCTGCTCAAGTTATAAAACCGGCGCCACAGGTGACAACCCAAGCCCAGGCTGAATTTTTTGCGGCCATTAATGAACATTGCGGGAATTCATACGCTGGTGAGGTGACTGTTGATACGCCGGCCAGCGACGGTTTTGAAGGCCCACTCATTATGCACGTGCGCAAATGCGGCGACGCAAAAATAGAAATTCCTTTTCACGTTGGAAGTGACCATTCACGTACTTGGATTCTAACCCAAACAGGCTCTGGTATTAGCCTTAAGCATGACCATCGCAAACCGGACGGAAATTATGATCCGTTAACGATGTACGGGGGACATACGATAGATAAGGGTTACCCAACTGCTCAGTCTTTCCCTGCTGACGCCTATTCAAAGGAATTATTTATTGAACTCGGAGTACCTCAATCGAACACGAATATTTGGCAAATGTATATTCATGACGACACTTTTACTTACCGCTTAATTCGCGAAGGCAGAGAGTTTCGGGTTGATTTTGATTTAACAGAAACAGTTGATACACCGCCTACGCCATGGGGCTATGCTGATTAAAATTATCAATGCAACAAAATGGCAACAATTTGTAACATTTTGCGTTTAAAGCTAATGTGAAGAACTGACATAATAGAAAAGGAAAAGCACATTATTTTATAAAAACTACAAATTAAAATCGGGTAAACCACCATGCTCCTATCACTATTTAAGCAGAGCGATTTATTGAGTAAAAAGCAAAAGTCAGCTTTTATGCTTGGCTTGTCAATAACTTTAGCGTTACCGTCAGCTGAAGTAATAGCACAAAATTCAGCTGATTCAGTCCCTGAAATCCCTGTTGAAGATTTCTTCTCTAATACCCTTTATACTGATGTGGTTATTTCTCCAGAAGGCACTTATTATGCGATAAAAGCCGACGCAGGAGATCGCGATCAGTTAATGGTTATTCGACGGTCTGACAATGAGTTAACCGCAAGTTTTGAATTAGGACAGTATCAACGTTTTAGTAAAATAAACTGGGTAACTGATGAACGTTTTATCTTCGAAAGTCGCAAGCGCGTTGGCCTTTGGGATGAGCAAGAACAGCCACCAAACCTTTATGCAATAAACGCGGATGGAAGCCATCGTCGTGAATTGTTTAGTTGGGGAGTATCAGGTTACTCATTGTTAAGCATGATGCCAAATGACCCTGATCACATCATGATTAACAAATACCATTATTCTGACCGCGGTGAAGCCAAAGCCCACCGAATTAACGTAAACTCAGCACGCTCCTATTATATGGGCGAACAACCACCCAAGGCAGATCAACTCATTGCGGATAACGATGGTAACCTTCGCCTTAGTTTCGCCTATGAAGAGGATGACGAAGATGCTTATGGTAAAGGGGACTTAAGTATTTACTTTAAACCCGTTACTGGAGGAGAATGGAAGAAGTTAGAGCTCGAAGGTTACGAAGACGGTCAGACACTGAATTTTTATGGTTTCTCTCCTGATAACCGTTATGCCTACTTCGGTACTGATTTTGAAAGCAAAGTTGCTGAGGTTTATCAGTTTGATACTCAGACCGACAACATCGAGCGTTTAACAAAAAATTCATCATCCGATGTATTATCGCCAGTACTTGATGTCAAAGGCGATATTATTGGTTTTGACTTTATGCCCGATAAAATCAAGCGGGTGTACACTGACAATAGCGAAAGTACAGCGTTAATGAAAAACCTTGATAACGCATTTCCCGGACAACGTGTCTCCATTACCAGTAGTGCAAAAGACGGAGAACTTGCCGTCGTGTATGTCCGCTCGGACACTAATCCAGGTTCTTACTTTTTATTTAATACAAAAACCATGAAAGCCAGTTTTATCGCTGCACCTAATAAAAAGCTCGACCCTAATCAATTAGCTCCAATGCGCCCATTTACAATTACTGCGCGTGATGGGCTTGAGCTGCCAGGATACATCACGTTACCCAAAGGGGCTGAGAAAGGCGACAAATTGCCAATGATCGTTAATGTTCACGGTGGTCCACATGGTCCTCGTGACATGTGGGGGTTTAGCGCAGAAAACCAGTTTTTTGCTAATAGAGGTTATGCAGTTTTACAAGTTAACTTCAGAGGCTCTGGAGGTTATGGTTCTGAATTTCTCCAAGCCGGTTATGGAGAATGGGGGCGTTCAATGCAAGATGACGTAACTGATGCCACCCTATGGGCTATTGAACAAGGTTATGCGGATCCCGAACGCATTTGTATTTATGGCGGTAGTTATGGTGGTTATTCAGCCATGATGGGGATAGCTAAAGAGCCTGATTTATACCAGTGCGGAGTTGGTTATGTAGGCGTATATTCACTTCCTCTAATGTATGATGCCGGTGATATTTCACGCAACCAATCAGGTGAAAAATATTTAGAGCGAGTTCTTGGCACTGACATGGAGGTATTAAAAGCGAACTCCCCTGTTAACCTAGTTGAGAAGATGAAAGCTGATATTTTACTTGTACACGGAGAAAAAGATGTTCGTGTTCCAATTGAACATTATAATGCACTCACTCAAGCATTAGACCGTGTAAATAAGCCTTACCAAACGTTCGTCAAAGAAGACGAAGGACATGGATTCCAAAAAGAAGGCAATAAATTTGAGCTATATAAAAAGTTGGAAACGTTTTTTGATAAACATATAGGTGAATGATTTCCTAGTCTGCACAAAAGGTCGTCATACTTTGACGACCTTTTTTATTAACGATCACTCCAATGCGTATTTTTATTATCTCGCTCTTCCTTTTCCATAAGCACTAAGGTGAGATAAATTTTGGTGGGCAGCGATAAAATAATACCTATTGCATTCATCGCTGCCCCCAAAATATAACCACGAAAATCAATATCATCATTACCAAAGGTCACTACCAACACCACGTGACCTAATAAAATCAGGCTGATACCTGTAATCATGGCAACTTTAAGCAGTTTGACTTGCGTGGTTTGTTCCATTTAAAGAACGTCACCCGGAATACGGACATTGCCTTCCATTAAGACCCGCGCGCTACGGCTCATAATGGCTTTTATGGCGGTCCATTGACCGTTAACCTGGTTGCACTCAGCGCCTACCTGTAAGGTACCTGAAGGGTGACCAAAATTAACCATGGTACGGTCATTGCCACCCGCCGCAAGGTTTACAGTCGTGCCGGGAATTGCTGCGGCGGTTCCAATAGCCACTGCTGCCGTGCCCATCATGGCATGATGCAGTTTCCCCATCGACATCGCACGTACCAGTAAATCGACCTCAGTCCCTCTAATCTTCTTACCACTGGAAGCGATATAGTCTTTCGGCGACGCGACAAACGCCACTTTCGGCGTATGCTGGCGATTAGCTGCTTCTGAAACGTCGTCAATCAGCCCCATTTTTAAGGCACCGTACGCACGAATAGTTTCGAAACGCTCCAAAGCCGCAGAGTCGCCATTAATGGCTTCCTGTAATTCGGTACCGTCGTAGCCAATTTCTTCCGCATTCAGAAAAATGGTTGGGATTCCCGCATTAATCAGCGTTGCTTTTAACGTGCCAATACCGGGAACCTCTAGGTCATCAATCAGATTACCGGTAGGAAACATCGATTCACCATCAGCAGACGGATCCATAAATTCTACGGGCACTTCAGCCGACGGGAAAGTGACGCCGTCGAGAATAAAGTCTCCCGTCTCCTGCACTTCACCATTGACCATAGGCACTTTATTGACAATCGTTTTGCCAATATTCGCCTGCCAAATACGGACTTCGCAAATACCGTTTTCGGGGATGCGTTCAGGCGCTACCAAACCATTCGCAATGGCAAAAGGGCCTACCGCTGACGATAAGTTACCGCAGTTACCACTCCAGTCGACGAATGGCTTATCAATCGACACCTGACCAAACAGGTAATCAACATCATGATCCGGCCGTTCGCTCTTAGAAACGATGACCGTTTTACTGGTGCTCGACGTCGCACCGCCCATGCCGTCAGTGTGCTTAGCATAAGGATCGGGGCTACCAATAACACGCAGTAAAATTGCATCGCGGACTGCGCCGGGTTGCTGTGCAGCTTCGGGCAAGTCCTGCAAACGGAAAAACACACCTTTCGAGGTCCCGCCACGCATGTAGGTGGCGGGAATTTTAATTTGTGGTTTAAACGCCATAGCTCAAACTCCTTAGCTTGCTTCCGCTTCTAAAAAGTCTTGCGCAAAGCGCTGTAATACACCACCAGCCTCGTAAATAGAGACTTCCTCTTTTGTGTCCAGACGACAAATAACCGGAACTTGCTGTGAAGAACCATCTTTACGGTGAATGGTCAGTTCCAAAACCGCTCCCGGCGCTGGTGTCCCTTTCACGTCAAAGGTTTCAGTGCCATCAATATTCAGCGTCTTACGTGTGGTGCCTTCTTCAAACTGCAACGGCAATACGCCCATACCAATAAGGTTAGTGCGGTGAATGCGCTCGAAGCCTTCGGCAACAATCACTTCAACTCCAGCTAAGCGAACACCTTTAGCAGCCCAGTCACGCGATGAGCCCTGACCATAATCCGCACCCGCAACGATAATCAGTGGTTGTTTATTCGTCATGTAGTGCTCAATCGCTTCCCACATACGCACAACCTTGCCTTCCGGCTCAATGCGTGCCAGCGAGCCCTGAATAATGTCGCCATTATCGTCACGCACCATTTCGTTAAACAGTTTTGGATTCGCGAAGGTGGCGCGTTGCGCAGTGAGGTGATCACCCCGGTGCGTTGCATAAGAGTTAAAATCCTCTTCCGGTACGCCCATTTTCGCCAGGTACTCACCCGCTGCACTGTCCGCCATAATAGCGTTTGACGGCGATAAATGATCGGTTGTGATGTTATCACCCAATACCGCCAGCGGACGCAGTCCGGTAAGCGTATTTTCGGCCGCCAATGCACCTTCCCAGTATGGCGGGCGGCGAATATAGGTACTCATTTCACGCCAGTCATACAATGGGTTGTTCTTCTCACCATAATCAACGCTCAAGTTAAACATAGGGTCGTAAACCTTGCGGAACTGCTCTGGCTTAACGCTCTGCTTAACAATAGCGTCAATTTCTTCATCACTTGGCCAAATGTCTTTCAGCGTTACAGGGTTGCCGTCCGGATCAATACCCAATACGTCTTTTTCAATATCAAAGCGGATGGTACCCGCAATCGCATAAGCTACAACCAACGGAGGCGAAGCCAGGAAAGCCTGCTTAGCATACGGATGAATACGTCCGTCGAAGTTGCGGTTACCCGACAATACAGCGGTTGAGAACAGGTCACGATCGATGATCTCTTGCTGAATTTTCGGATCCAACGCACCGCTCATGCCGTTACAAGTGGTACAAGCAAACGCCACCACACCAAAACCTAAATCTTCCAGTTCCGGCAATAAGTCAGCCTCTTCCAGGTACATTTTGACGGTTTTGGAGCCAGGCGCCAGAGACGATTTAACCCAAGGCTTACGCGTTAAGCCTAGTTTATTAGCGTTACGCGCAATTAAGCCAGCTGCAATCATATTGCGAGGGTTACTGGTATTGGTACAACTGGTAATCGCCGCAATAATGACTGCGCCATCCGGCATTTTACCGTTTTCAGGGTCTTCAATATGCTTAGCTACGCCGCGCTCAGAAAGCTCTGCTGCTGGTAGCAAAGCGTGCGGGTTAGACGGTCCAGCTAAGTTACGTTCGACTTTAGATAAGTCAAAACGTAAGACACGACCGTACTCTGCGGTTTTCAGACTGTCGCCCCACAAGCCGGTTTCTTTGGCGAACTTCTCAACCAATTCGACCTGGTCATCATCACGGCCGGTCAGTTTTAAGTAATCGATGGTTTGATCATCGATATAGAACATCGCCGCGGTTGCACCGTACTCCGGCGTCATGTTCGAAATCGTCGCACGGTCGCCAACGGTCAATGCTTCTGCGCCTTCACCGAAGAACTCAAGGTAAGCACCAACCACACGTTCGCGACGCAAGAATTCAGTCAGCGCTAAAACCAAATCAGTACCGGTAATGCCCGGACGCAGTTTGCCGCTCAACTCAACACCTACGATATCCGGCAGACGCATATAAGAGGCACGGCCTAACATGACACTTTCTGCTTCAAGACCACCGACACCGACAGAAATAACGCCTAAAGCGTCTACCATTGGCGTGTGACTGTCAGTACCAACACAGGTATCAACAAAGGCCACATTGTCACGAACCTGCACCACTGGCGACATTTTCTCCAGGTTAATCTGGTGCATAATTCCGTTACCGGGTGGAATCACGTCAACATTTTTAAAAGCCGTTTTGGTCCAGTTAATAAAGTGGAAACGGTCGTCGTTACGACGGTCTTCAATAGCACGGTTTTTTTCAAACGCGTCCTTTTCAAAACCAGCGTGTTCAACCGCCAATGAATGGTCGACAATAAGCTGAGTTGGCACCACCGGATTAACTTTGGCCGGGTCACCGCCCTTCTCTGCAATCGCATCACGCAGGCCGGCTAAGTCGACCAATGCTGTCTGCCCCAAAATGTCATGGCAAACCACACGCGCCGGAAACCACGGAAAATCGTGCTCTTTTTTGCCGTAAATTAGTTGCTCTAGCGACTGGGTCAGAATCTCAGGCGGACAACGACGAACTAAGTTTTCTGCCAATACCCGTGAAGTGTACGGCAGTTTGTCATAAGCGCCGGGTTCAATATCTTCAACGGCAGCCCGAGTATCAAAATACTCGAGCGTCGTGCCGTCTAACTTTTTGCGATACTCATTATTCATATTAACGGTCACCAATTGCAGGTACTGGACGTGCCTCTGGACCAGTGTAGTCCGCCGACGGACGAATAATACGGTTATTCGCACGTTGTTCTTTAACGTGTGCTGTCCAGCCGGTTACCCGCGACATAACAAAGATTGGGGTAAACAGTTTGGTTGGAATGCCCATGTAGTTATAAGCCGACGCATGGAAAAAGTCTGCATTCGGGAATAGTTTCTTCTCGCGCCACATGACTTCCTCACAACGCACAGACACGTCATACAGACGGCTGTCACCGACTTCTTCAGACAGTTTCTTAGACCATGCTTTGATGATGTCGTTACGGGGATCAAACTCTTTGTAGATGGCATGACCGAAGCCCATGATTTTTTCTTTGCGCTCTAACATGCCCATCAACGTTTGCTCGGCATCTTCCGCGTCTTTCATGTCTTCGATAAGCTCCATTGCTGCTTCGTTCGCACCGCCGTGCAGTGGGCCACGCAGTGAACCAATCGCGCCGGTTACGCACGAGTGAATGTCAGACAGTGTTGAAGCACAAACACGCGCCGTAAAGGTTGATGCATTAAATTCGTGTTCTGCGTATAGAATTAATGACGTGTTCATTACATCAGCATGCAATTGCGATGGCTTTTTGTCGTGCAATAAACGTAAGAAATGCGCGCCGATAGATTCTTCTTCTGAGTCCGTATCGATACGAACGCCGTCGTGAGTGAAACGATACCAATAAAGCACGATACCCGGGAAGGTTGCTAAGAAGCGTTCAATATGATCATCGGCTTCGTCAAAGCTTTCTTCCGTTTCCAGGTTACCCAGCATTGAGCAACCGGTACGCATAACGTCCATTGGGTGCGCTGATTTTGGAATGCGCTCCAAGACGTCTTTCACTTCCTGTGGCAACACACGCAGTGACTTCAGGCGCTTGCGGTAATCATCCAGCTGTGACTGGGTTGGCAACTCGCCTTTGGCCAACAGGTACGCCACTTCTTCAAAGCTGACTTTTTCAGCCAGCTCTTTGATGTCATAACCACGGTAGGTTAAACCTGAACCACTTTTACCAACAGTACATAATGCCGTTTCGCCGGCTGATTGTCCGCGCAAGCCTGCGCCACTTAGTTTCTTCTCTGCCATGATTTTTCCCTTCTTAATTTTGTTAAATTGTTCCGTATCTCACCTGATGCAATAGCATCAGGCTACCAACACCCTGTAGTCTGACGTTATTACGTCAGGCCGATGTGAAATTTTTACTTCTTAAATAATTGGTCGAGTTTTTCTTCGAAATCGTGATAGTTCAAAAAGTCATACAATTCCGCACGGGTTTGCATGTCATCGACAACCGCTTTTTGGTCACCGTTTTCTAAAATACTATTGTAGACGTTCAGTGCGGCTTTGTTCATTGCTCGGAACGCGCTTAATGGATAAAGCACAATCTCAACGCCGACATCGGCCAACTCTTGTTTATTGAACAGTGGCGTAGCACCAAACTCAGTAATGTTAGCCAGTACCGGCACGTCTAATGCGTCTGTAAAGGCTTTATAGTGCTCCAGCGTGTGCACCGCTTCAGCAAAAATGGCATCCGCACCAACATCAACACAAGCTTGTGCGCGCTCAATTGCCGCATCGATACCTTCCTGTTGGAACGCGTCCGTACGCGCCATGATGTAGAACTGCTCATCGATACGCGCGTCAACAGCCGCTTTAACGCGGTCAACCATTTCCTGCTGGCTGACAATTTCTTTATTAGGACGGTGACCACAACGCTTTTGCGCGACCTGATCTTCGATATGGAAGCCAGCAGCACCAGCGCGGCTCATTTCTTTAACCGTGCGGGCGATGTTGAATGCGCCGCCCCAACCGGTATCAGCATCAACTAAAAGTGGCAAGTCGCTGGCACCGGTAATACGGCGAATGTCTTCACACACGTCGTTCAATGAAGTCATACCCAAGTCAGGTAAGCCAAACGAAGCGTTAGCAACACCGGCACCGGACAGATAAAGCGCTTTATGACCCACCTTTTCTGCCATCATGGCGGTGTAAGCATTAATGGTACCGACAATTTGTAGTGGACTCTCGTCGGCTACGGCTTGGCGCAATTTAGCGCCTGGGCTTTGTAAATGACTCATGATACTTCCTTATGTGCTTGTAGTTTTGTTTCGATATTTTTTCGTGACGCACTGATATGTCGGCGCATCAACAAATCGGCAAGTTCACCATCGCGGTTAGCAATGGCAGTAATAATGGCTTTATGCTCGTCAAAGGCCCGCGACACCCGCGGCCCGTTCATTCCCAACTGCACACGATACATGCGAACCAAAAAATACAGCTCGTCACACAACATGTTAATTAAGTATTGGTTTTTGCTGGCAAGAATAATGCGGTAATGAAAGTCGACGTCGCCCGCTTCTTGATAATAGCTTTCGCCCTCGCGCACTCGCTGGCTTTCCAAGTGCTGTTCTAACAACTTAGACAGCGCCTCAATTTCATCATTAGCCATTTGCTCTGCCGCAAGCCGACAGGCTAACCCTTCCAGCTCTTCCCGTATTTGGTACAAGGCAATTAGGCCTTCGTAGGTCAGCGTGACAACGCGAGCGCCGGCGTTTGGAGTACGTTCCACCAAATGACAGCGTTCTAACCGCGCCAGTGCTTCACGCAGTGGCGCCCTACTCACATTAAACTGTTTAGCAAGGCCCGCTTCGCTGATTTTGCTACCTGCGGCAATATCGCCTTCAACAATGGCTTTTTGCACCGCAACTAAAACACGATCGGCTGACGTGACGGGTGATCTGAATGAGTACGGCTGATCGTAAAAGCTCTGCATAGGTTATTTTAATTAATAAAAACGTCTTGGTTGTCGACAATACAACTAGGGTAGTCGAAATAACTGCATTTTTCAATTCGGTTTGATTGATATTGTCGACAATTTAAATGGCTTAATTTTTCGTAATTTAAGCGTGTCAAAGCCTTCCAATGATCTGATAAGATGCTTTTATGAATGACGTTTTAATGAACTTTTTTGATTTGGGGCAATACGCACAGGCTCCACTCCCCGGCAATTACAATCACTGGCTGGTTGTTTTGTCTTACCTCGTTGCCTTTATCGCGTCATTTACCGCATTAAAGATTTTTGAACGGGCGCACCGGCACCGCTCTGTCAGTCAACAAAAAACCTGGACTCTGATTACGGCAATAGTCGCCGGTATTGGCGTATGGAGCATGCATTTTATAGGCATGATTGCTTTTCAGTTACCTGTTATGGTTTCTCACAGCGTGGGACTAACCTTGGCGTCTATTGTTCCTGCTGTTATCGGCAATTATTACGCGTATTCACTCCACCTGTCAGAAGACAGGTTGGCAAACTTCAAAAAAGCGCGGGCTCGGGTCTCTTTAAAAACAAACATTCTCTCCGGCACAATTTTAGGCGCAGGCATTGGCCTAATGCACTACATGGGGATGGAAGCCATGCAGCTGAACGCCGAACTGCTCTACTCACCGGTATGGTTCGCCGCCTCAATTCTCATTGCAGTCGTTCTGGGCGTATTCGCCATGAGCACCTACAGCCGCTCGAGCGCAATTCGAGGTGCAAAAAGCGAATTCCGTAAAATCCAGTTTGTTACCGCATTGATTATCGCTGCAGCAATTAGTGGCATGCATTACGCCGCCATGTTGGCCGCTCGCTTTTATCCGACGGCCTCTACGGAAATTCTGCCAATCGATTCTCAACATCAACATTTATGGCTGATCTACGCCATCGTCGTTGCTGTCACTCTGATCGCACTGATTTCCTGGGTATCATCCGTTATCGATAAGCGTTTCCAACACAACTACCGGGCTATCAAGCAGTCAGATAAGCGTATTCGGGAGTTAGCCTTTAATGATACATTAACCGGCCTTCCAAACCGCCGCTCATTGCTTGATTACTTATCGCAACAACAGCAGGAAACGCCGGAAAACGAACACTTAGTCCTGTTCTTACTCGATATCGATAAGTTTAAAGTGCTGAATAACACGCTTGGACCGACGTTAGGTGATTTATTATTGCAGTCCGTTACTCACCGACTAGAGCGTGTTGCATTAAACGTACACATGGTAGCTCGCCCCAGTTCCAACGAATTTGCCGTGGTCGCCCGGGTACAGAAAAGTAACAATCCAGTACAAGCGCAGTCTCACGCGCTCAGTATGGCCAAAACGTTGCAACAAGAATTGCAAGCCCCCTACTCCCTCAAAGACTACCGTCACCAATGCTCAATGAGTTTTGGTGTCACTGTTGTTGATAGTTTTAAAAAGTCGTCTGAGAACATTCTTGTTCAGGCTGCGCTGGCCTTAGCAGAGGCAAAACGTAATGGTATGGGTGAAATTCGCTTGTATCATCCTGAAATGGCCGACGCGATAGAAAAGCGCGTGAAACTTGAAGCAGAATTGCGCCAGGCTATAGAAACACGCGATGGGCTGGAACTGTATTTACAACCCCAACTTGATACAAACCGTCAAGTCATTGGCGCAGAAGCACTGATTCGCTGGCATCATAGTGAACGAGGCATGGTGTCGCCAGCAGAGTTTATTCCACTGGCGGAGGAAACTGGACTTATTATCGGCTTGGGTGACTTAATTAATGAACAAGCCTGCCAGATTATACGTCAGTGGCAACAATTAGGGCTAACCGACTTGGTACTTTCAATTAACGTCAGTGCCCCACAATTCCAGCAAATGGATTTTGTCGACAAATTAAACTCTCTGCTAAAACAATATGAAGTGCCTGCTGGTCAACTTAAGCTTGAATTGACAGAAAGCGTACTAATGCAAAACCTGGATGACGTTATTCATAAAATTAAGGAGTTGAAGCAGCTGGGTATCCAATTTGCGCTAGACGATTTTGGAACAGGCTATTCATCACTATCCTACTTAATGAAGCTGCCGTTCGATGTGCTCAAAATCGATGTGTCTTTCGTACGTGATATGTTTCAGTCCGTACAGAAAGAAGCCATTGTTCAAACGATTGTTCAGTTGGCACATAACCTGGGTCTTAAAGTAGTGGCTGAGGGCGTTGAAACAGAGAAGCATTTTGACTACCTCTCTTCACTTGGCTGTGATTACTTTCAGGGCTATTTATTCAGTAAGCCAGTTGCAGAACCCGACTTTCGTAAGCATAGTAAGCACTTCAAATAACAACTCTCTCGGGTGCTTTTATGTTTGAATGGGTAACAATGCCAGAGGCTTGGATAGCTCTTGCTACTTTAACTGCCCTGGAAATAGTGCTGGGTATTGATAATATCATCTTTATTTCAATACTGGTTGGTCGCTTACCGGAATCTCAAAGAGATAAAGCAAGAACCCTTGGTCTCGTATTAGCAATGGTCTCGCGCTTGTTACTGCTCTTTTCTCTTACTTGGGTGATGACTCTAACCGAACCGCTCTTCACTGTGTTTTCAGAAGAAATATCCGGAAGAGACTTGATTCTCTTACTCGGGGGGCTTTTTCTCTTAGGAAAGTCGACGTTAGAAATTCACCACTCGCTTGAGGGGCCTGACGAGACAAAGACAGCCATCGTTTCAGCGTCTTTTGTATCCATCATCGTTCAAATATCCATTCTGGATATTGTTTTTTCCCTTGACTCTGTCATTACAGCAGTTGGTTTAGCTGAACATTTATCCGTCATGGTTATCGCTGTTGTTATTTCCGTCGGCGTTATGCTGCTCGCCGCCAAATCGGTGAGTGAATTTGTCGACCAACACCCAACGATTAAAATGCTTGCGCTGAGCTTTTTGATTCTTATTGGTATGACACTGGTAGGTGAAGGTTTTGGTTTCCACGTACCAAAAGGCTACGTTTACTTCGCTATGGCGTTCTCGCTTACGGTAGAAATGCTAAATATAAAAGTTAGAAAACGCCGCTCTAAACGAGAACCCGTCAAATTACGCAAAGGAATACCGGGCGACGCATCGTGAAAACTAACGAATTCGTCGTTTTCGGTTCCATTATATGGCGACCACTAGTAAAGTATTGCCACCTTTTTCGACTCCGACTTTAGTCGAATAAGCTAAAAATAGACATAACTATTTGATGTTAAATAACAAAATGGATAACAAGAATGGATCCTAAGAATATAGTCGATAAAGACTCAAGCTTTTTCGGACAGCCAGGGGGATTACAAACCCTGTTCTTTACCGAAATGTGGGAGCGCATGAGTTACTACGGCATGCGCGCGCTGCTCGTTTTATTCATGACCGCCAGTTTGCAAGAAGGTGGCCTCGCGATAACCGTTGCCTCTGCAACGGCTATTTACGGTCTATACACCGGCGCTGTCTATTTCATGGGCTTGCCGGGTGGTTGGATCGCTGACCGCTTGTTAGGTGGTCAACGCGCCACTTGGTACGGCGGTATCATCATTATGCTTGGCCACATTGTTTTGGCCATTCCTAGTGAAGCCGGCTTCTTCGTTGGCATGATTTTAGTGGTACTTGGTACAGGCTTATTGAAACCAAACATTACCGCTATGGTCGGGCAACTGTACAGCTCCGATGATGACCGTCGAGATGGCGGCTATACCCTGTATTACATGGGTATCAATATTGGTTCAATCATCGGTTACTTCGTCACCGGTTACCTCATGGAAAATGCAGGTTACCATTGGGGCTTTGGTGCAGCAGCTGTTGGTATGGCATTCGGTCTTATTCAGTACAAACTGACTCAACCTAAGTTGAAAGGCGTTGGTGAGAAACCACCTAAACCAATGGGGCCAAAAGCGACTAAGCGTAGCTGGAGCATCATTTGGCTATTACTAGCGGGTTTAGCGGTTTATACCTTTTTAGCCTTGAATGACTACGTCACGATTGATCCAACCGTCGTTGCCGAAAACGTTGCCATTATCTTTACGGTTATATTTTTCCTGTACTACCTGTCCGTTTTTATCTTCGGGAAGCTTACTCGAGACGAAATGAAGCGCCTGGGCGCTTTATTCCTGGTGTGTATTGCGTCAACTATGTTCTGGGCAGGCTTTGAACAAGCAGGTTCTTCATTCAACCTGTTTGCCCGCGACTTAACCGACCGTATGGTCGGTGACTTTGAAATCCCAACCACTTGGTTCCAGTCACTGAACTCGATATTCCTGGTCATCATGTCGCCGTTTTTTGCCGCGCTATGGATTAACCTAAGCAAGCGCATGATCAACCCATCGTACGGTTTTAAGAGTGCGATAGGCCTTATCATTATGGCGACGGGATTTATTGTCATGTTCTTTGCGTCCCAGGCAGCAGCTAGCGGACTTAAAGTGGCGCCATATTGGTTGGTTGCGGTGTACTTTATTCATACCGTTGGTGAGCTGTGCTTAAGCCCAGTTGCCCTGAGTGCTGTGAGTAAGTTGTCACCGAAGCGCATGGCAGGCCAGATGATGGGTATCTTCGTACTCACCTACTCTATCGGTAACGTTGTTGCCGGCTTGTTGGCTGGTGGTCTTGACCCGAACAACCCACAGGCGATGCCTGAGCTTTACTGGACTATCTTTGTGTTCGGTGTGAGCGTTGGTGCGGCGGTATTCGTACTGGCCCTGTTTACCCGCAAGTGGGAAAAGCTAGCGCCGGACGATGGCGAAGACGAGCACCCAGGTGCAGTTATTGATGCTAACGAACCTGTTAGCAAGCCTTAATAGAGGCTAATCATTTAGCATGTAAAAAAGGGACCTTTCGGGTCCCTTCTTATTATGTCCGATTTATTTCTTAGGCTTTTCCGACACGTAGATAACGATCTCGCCTGCCGCAACGACAGTACCATCATCTCGTTTTGCTTCTACCACTATGGGCTGCTCACCCACTTGCCAGGTCTGCTCTGATGCCCTCGCCTCTATAGTCACATCACTGTTAGTCTTTGCTAAATACTGAACATTCATCCCCTTGGGTATCCAGCGCAGATGCTTAGGAATAGAGGCCTCCGCAACCGCGCCCATGGCCATTTCCAAGCCATTACACACCGCAATTGCATGGACGGTACCTATATGGTTTTGTACCGCTTTGCGTTTTTTAAACCTCAACTGACAAAAATTAGGTTTTAATTCAGTAATAAGCGGCTTAATGGTTGCAAAATAAGGCGCTTTTCGGGCAAACATGGTTGAGAATATCTTGCGCCCAAACGGCATTTTTAAACAGCGTTCGTATAAGTTTATTAAGTAATTGCCATTGGTCACTATTCTTTCTCCCGGAAGTCGAATTGACAAATTATAGGCATAAAAAAAGCAGGCCAAAGCCTGCTTTTTTATTAGCTTAGACTGCTCAATTATAAGCTAGCTAAGGTTTCATTCAATACAGAGCAAGGACGCATTGCTGCAGACACTTTCTCTGGGTTTGGCTGGTAGTAACCGCCAATGTCCACTTTCACGCCCTGAACGCCGTTCAGTTCATCAATAATGGCTTGCTCATTACCAGACAGTTTGTCAGACAGCTTACTGAAACGTTCTTTCAGTTCAGCATCGTCGTTTTGATTCGCCAACGCTTCTGCCCAGTACATGGCCAGATAGAAATGAGAACCGCGGTTATCAATTTCACCAGCTTTACGCGACGGTGACTTGTTCTCGTCTAAGAACTTAGCCGTTGCAACGTCAAGACTGTCAGCCAGAACTTGTGCACGCTTGTTATCAAACGTACGGCTTAAGTGTTCAAGAGAGGCCGCTAACGCCAGGAACTCACCTAAAGAGTCCCAACGTAAGTGGTTTTCTTCCACAAACTGCTGAACGTGCTTCGGTGCAGAACCGCCAGCGCCTGTTTCAAATAGACCACCACCATTCATCAGAGGCACAATTGACAACATTTTCGCTGACGTACCCAGCTCCAGAATTGGGAATAAGTCGGTCAGGTAGTCACGCAGAACGTTACCGGTTACAGAAATGGTATCTTTGCCTTCTTTCACACGCTGTAGTGTGTGGCGAGTTGCTTCTACCGGCGCCATAATTTGGATATCAAGACCGTCAGTGTCGTGCTCTTTTAAGTACTCTTCGACTTTCTTAATTAACTGAGCGTCGTGCGCACGGTTGCTGTCCAACCAGAATACCGCAGGCATGCCGCTTAAGCGTGAACGGGTCACTGCCAGTTTCACCCAGTCGCGAATAGGAGCGTCTTTTACCTGACACATACGCCAGATATCACCTTCCTCAACGTTATGTTCGAACACAACATCACCGGCCTTATTCAGCACTTTTACAACACCGTCAGCTGGAATTTCAAACGTCTTGTCATGCGAACCATACTCTTCCGCTTTTTGTGCCATTAGACCAACATTAGGTACGGTACCCATAGTCGATGGATCAAAAGCGCCATTTTCTTTGCAGAAGTTAATGGTTTCTTGATAAAGGCCGGCATAGCAGCGATCAGGAATCATTGCTTTAGCATCTTGACGGCTATCGTTTTTGTCCCACATTTTGCCCGAATCACGGATCATCGCAGGCATAGACGCATCAATAATAACGTCACTTGGAACGTGCAGGTTCGTAATACCTTTGTGCGAGTTAACCATGGCTAACTCAGGCTGGCTTGAGTAAACCGCTTCTAGGTCAGCCTCAATCTCAGCGCGCTTATCTGCATCCAATTTCTCAAGCTTGTTATACAAATCGCCAATACCGTTGCTGGCGTCAAATTCAATGTCTTTCATCACGTCGGCATGCTTTTCAAGAACGTCTTTAAAGAAAACACGTACCGCATGACCAAACATGATTGGGTCAGACACTTTCATCATGGTCGCTTTTAAGTGCAGAGACAGTAAAACGCCTTCTTCTTTTGCCGCAGCGGTTTCCTTTTCAAAGAACGCCTGCAATTGCTTTTTGTTCATAGTGGCTGCATCAACCACTTCACCTGCTAACACAGGCACAGACTCTTTCAGTACTTTTTGCTCACCATTCGCTTCTAAAACAATTTTGAAGCTGTCATCGGTAGCCGATGTCATTGATTTTTCACTGCTGTAAAAGTCGCCATCGCTCATGTGCGCAACGTGAGACTTCGAGTCTTTTGACCACTCCCCCATACGATGTGGGTTCTTTTTCGCATAATTTTTTACTGCACTTGGTGCACGGCGGTCAGAGTTACCTTCACGCAACACTGGGTTTACCGCACTGCCTTTTACTTTGTCGTAACGTGCACGAACGTCTTTTTCTTCGTCTGTTTGCGGGTCAAACGGAAAGTCCGGCAGTTTGTAACCTTGTTCCTGTAGCTCTTTAATACATGCCGTCATTTGTGGAATAGACGCACTAATGTTTGGCAGCTTAATAATGTTTGCTTCTGCAGTTTTCGCCATTTCGCCCAGCTCAGCTAAAGCGTCTGACTGACGTTGTTCTTCGGTCAGGTACTCCGGAAACTGCGAAATAATACGACCAGCCAAAGAAATATCGCGGGTCTCCACTGAAACACCGGCCGCTTTTGTGAAAGCTTCAATAATCGGTAATAACGAGTATGTCGCCAAGCGTGGCGCCTCGTCCGTTTCAGTGTAAATAATCTTTGCTTTATCAGTCGACATAGTCATTCCTATTCGTTGGACCTAAAGTAAATATGCAAAAAAAGGTGGCAAGATTATAGGCGATTTAGCCCTCAATTACCATGTACCGATATTCTCCATTGACGCCCAGGGTTCTTGTTCCGGAAGGCTTTCGCCTTTTTGGAGTAGTTCGATAGAAATATTATCGGGTGAACGGACAAACGCCATGTGACCGTCGCGCGGGGGACGATTAATAATAACCCCGTTATCCTTCAACTTCTGGCAAAGATCATAAATATTATCTACCTCGAACGCTAAGTGTCCGAAATTACGACCACCGCTATACGTTTCAGGATCCCAGTTATAGGTCAGCTCCAGTTCAGGAGAACGTTCGCTTTCAGCACGTTCATAATCATCTTCTGCGGCAAGGTAAACTAGGGTAAACCGCCCCTTCTCAACTTCCTTGCGCGACACTTCTTTCATGCCGAGTAAATTGCAATAGAAGTGCAATGAACGCTCCAAATCGTGCACTCTAACCATGGTATGTAAATACCGCATTGCCTGCTCCTTGAACACTTTTCTTGATCTATATTAAAGATGCATATAAAATGCACTTATTAAACATGCATTAGGAATGTTTATTATGAAACCTCTAACACTGTTAAAAAACCTCTAACACCTCTATGGTGGTGTTCTTACTACTTTCAATTGTTGTGTTTTATTTGGCCTGGTTTCAGGAAGAAAACCTGCCACTTATGCTGCTGGTATTTTTGCACTTATCTCAAGTTATTTTAGCGGGCTTATTTAAAGTCGCTTATGTTTTCAGACTTATCGCGCAAAATCAGCTAGGGCAAGATCTTCGCTAACTATTGAGCCGCTGTTTTCGTTCTCGCCAGTCGGGTAGATAATGATCCATAAGGCTGTAAAACCGCTTATTATGGTAACGCTCATATAAGTGTGTGAGTTCGTGCACGACCACGTACTCCAAGCTTTCCGGCGCTTTCGCAATCAAGTCGAAATTTAACCAGATCTTATGAGTACGAATGTTGCAGCTGCCCCAGCGAGTCTTCATTTTTCTCACACCAAAGTCACTGGCGGCAACCTCCATAATGGGTTGCCACTGTTCCAGTAGCTGCGTAATACGCCCTTTTAACTGAGCGCGAAGCCATTTATCTAACTGTTTTTTACGGGCATCTAAGTTCGAAGGATCAGACAGGCTTAAGGTTAATGTCTTGTTCTTTTGGCAAAGCGTCACTGCGCCAAGGTGAGGAAAGGCGCTTTTAAGTACCGCATTCAAGCGATAGCTTTGCCCTTCAAAAAATACCTCTGCATGATCTTCATAGGATTGAAACCGAGGGGTTGCTAATTGCCGCTGCAATAGCTTTTGTTGCTGCTCTTTTATCCAATCACTTCTCGCTTCTAAAATTGACTGAATATAACCTCCCGGCCAATGCTTTGGCGCCGAGACCTGAACACAGCCAGGTTCTTTCATCCTTAAATAAAGATGTTTTATGCGCTTGCGGGTAATTTCAATTTTGCAGCCGCCGATTTGCATAACTTACTCAGTGTTCTGCCGTTGAGCCTGCAATAGCAATTTAAGCTCGCGAATCTCATCCTGCAGTTCACGCATGGTCGGCTCAGGCCCCTGCTCTTCCTCAAGCTGCTGGCGCAGTTCTTCTGCTTCAGCCTGACTCTCTTTGTCCATGACATTAACAACAATACCAATAACCATATTCAAAAAAGCAAAAGCGGTCAGGAATATAAACGTCATATAAAACAGCCAGCTCCATGGATACACTTCCATGGTTTCGTATTGAATATCTGTCCAGTCTTCAAACGTCATGACCCTAAAAAGCGTTAACATAGACGTCGCAATGTTATCCCATAAAAACGGGTTAATATCTGCAAACAGGTAACTTCCAACTGCGGCGTAAATATAGAAGATGATAAACATCAGCAAAACCACATAACCCATTTGCGGTAGAGCTTTCAAAAGAGAGGTAATAAGGGTGCGAAGCTCAGGGATAATGGAAATCATCCGAAGCACTCGGAATATTCGCACTAAGCGGGCTAAAAGCGCCAGTTCTGAATCATTTATTGGTATCAGGCTGACCACAACAACTAAGGTATCGAAAACATTCCAGCCATTTTTAAAAAAGTTCTTTTTGTCATGGTCAGCAATAAAGCGAATGCTAATTTCCACCACAAAAAAGACGGTAATAAACCAGTCCAAGCCCAACAATAGGTTATTAGCGACGCCCGGAAGTTCATAAGTTTTCGCACCAATTTCCAGTGCAGAAATGATAATGACAGCAATAACCGCAAACTCAAAAATACGATTGCTTTTAAGCTCAAATAATTGTTTTTTTAGGTTCTCGTACATGGTTTACACAAACACCCAAAATAGGACAGCCGCAAGCACCAAACGGTAAATAACATATGGCCACATGCCAAAATCATTAAGCCACTTCAAAAAGAAGTGAATGGCTGTAATTGCCGTTACAAACGAAGCCACGCCACCCACAATAAAGCCATGCCAGTCAACAGCTATCCCTTCGCTGTAGATGCTAAGCAGCTTAATTAAAGCGGCCGCTGTGGTAATGGGGATGGCCATAAAAAAGGAAAACTTTGAAGCCGTTTCGCGATCAAGCCCCATGAATAATCCGGCAGTAATGGTCGCCCCGGAGCGCGACGTGCCGGGAATAAGCGCAACGGCCTGAGCCAGACCGACAATAATGGCATCTTTCAGGCCAATAGCATCAAGCTGGCGACGGCCGCGTCCCCAACGGTCAGCAACAGCAAGTAGCACTGCAAACACCACCGTGGTCGTGATAATCACCCACACCGCTCGTAATACTGTGTCAATATAGTCAAGCAGCAGTACGCCGAAAACGCAGGCCGGAACGGTGGCAATAACGACCATCCAACCCAATTTGCTTTGTCCGACATTTTGGCGAGCAGGAATTGAACGAAGCCCGTCCGTAAACAATGCAGTAACGTCTTTACGGAAATAGAGAATCACCGCCAGCAAGGTTCCTACATGCACTGATAAATCAAACCCAACACCCTGATCATCCCAGCCGGTCAGCACTGGCATGAGAATTAAATGCGCTGAACTGGAAATGGGTAAAAACTCGGTAATGCCCTGCACTATCCCTAGTATGATGGCTTGCCACAGCTCCATTGAACGACTCGCTCTTTGTCTTTAATTGCCCAAAAATTGGCGAGCATTATAAACCGAAGTAGGCACTACCGTCATAGTTTTGCATGAAGTTTTTTAATGATGTTTTCCGCCTGTTCGTCAGCAACCAAAAAGCACAGGTTATGCCGACTGGCTCCCTGACAAATTAAGCGTATAGGCACCGGCGATGCAGCCTCTAACACCCAGGGAGAAATATCGCCAAAGTGACCAATATCGTTGCCAATGACCGCAATTAGACTCAGACCCTGTTCAATCGTTACGGTCGCAAATTCCCGCAACTCATCCAGCATAGCCTCCGGTAACATTGACAATCCATTTGCCTGAGACCCTTCTTCGTCAAGAGTTAATGCAATGCTGACCTCAGAGGTTGTCACCAAATCGACACTAATGTCATAGCGTGCCAGAATGTCAAATAGACGTGCTAAAAAGCCAGTTGCATGCAACATATCGACACTATTCACCGTCAACAGTGTCTGATTTTTACGTCGCGCCAGTGCACGAATAGAGGGTCGTTCATCGGGCTCAGGCAAAATAAGCGTGCCGCCTTTTTCCGGGTAACGACTATGACCCACAAAGACCTTAATGCCGCTTTCAATAGCCGGTTTTAGACTCTTCGGATGCAGCACTTTTGCACCAAAGGTCGCCAATTCTGCCGCCTCGGCAAAGCTAATTTGCTCTAAAGGTCTCGCCTCTGAGCAAATACGCGGATCAGTTGTGTAAATGCCAGCCACATCCGTCCAGATATTCAACTGCTCCGCGTCCAGCGCGGACGCCAGTATTGCTGCACTGTAGTCACTGCCACCGCGTCCTAAGGTAGTAGTATTGCCTTCCTCGCTGGAACCAATAAAGCCCTGAGTCACCACTCTGGCGCCTTGACTTAACTGTTCCCGTAAATCTGCACAGTGCTCTCGGGTCTTTCCTATATCGGGGAACGCATTACCAAAATGACTATTAGTGACTAACAAAGAGCGCGCATCAGCAACTTCAACGTCTGCCGCCGTTTGTGACCAGTACGCCGCAAACAATCGCGACGAACAACGCTCACCAAAACTTAACAACTCATCCCGCTTTTGTCGTTGATGACTCTCCAGTGTATCAGGCGCTTGTTGAACCAACATGTGTAACAGCTGATGCAACTGCGCGAGATGATGATGCACCGCATTTTCTTTAGGTAATGCGGACGCCGCCTGGCAATGAATATCGACAATCTCATCGAACAAGCGTTGCCGTTCTGTTTGCGTATGAGAATAGCTTATTGCCACTAAACGGTTGGTGACACCGGCACAGGCACTGACCACAACCAGACTTGGGTTGTTCTGGCGTTCGACAACCTCGACACAAGCTTGTATCGATTCGGCATCAGCCATACTGGTGCCGCCGAACTTTGCAACATGAATGGGTAACATAGTTTCCCCTGAACTGAATACAACAACGTTCAGAGAGCTTAAAAAGGAGGGTCTCCAGAAGCTCTCCACCTAGCGGTGACAGCCGCAAGTGTTCAAACTCGACGGCCGACGCAAGCCATTCCATGCACTTGCGCCTCGGCGGTTACTCCCCTCGCTTAGCTCTTTGGTAGATGCTTGCTAAGCTGCCTGAGTACCGCACCTCTTCCAGACGTTAGTAAACCACAAATTGTGGTTTAAATTCAATCTACGACTGTTTTAACGTGTCCATATCAATGACAAAACGATACTTCACATCGCCTTTCTTCATGCGTTTGAACGCGTCATTGATGTTTTTGATATCTAGCATTTCAACGTCGCAGTGAATGTCATGCTCGGCACAAAAGTCGAGCATTTCCTGAGTTTCAGGAATACCACCAATGAGCGAGCCAGCTAAAACTCGACGCTTCATTACTAGTTGCCCAGCCTGCAAAGCAGGATCAACTGGCTCCAATAAGCCAACCAGAATATGCGTGCCGTCGACTTTCAGGCAGTTAATGTACGGATTTAAGTCATGCTGAACAGGTACCGTATCTAACAAGAAATCGAACGTTTCCGCCGCCGCTTCCATTTGCTTTTCATCGGTCGATATAATGACATGGTCGGCGCCTTGCTTTTTTGCTTCGCTGACCTTGCTCTCCGAGCGAGTAAAAATAGTGACTTCAGCCCCCATGGCTTTGGCAAATTTTACACCCATGTGACCTAAGCCACCCATACCAATAACACCAACTTTATGGCCTTCTTTCACGCCAAAATGACGCAGCGGTGAGTAGGTAGTAATGCCCGCACATAACAGGGGAGCCGCTTTTGCCGCATCCAGTTTCTCAGGCACGCGCACCACGAAACGATCGCTGACCACAATTTTTTCGGAATAGCCGCCATAGGTAATGCTTTTATCGTGCAGGTCTTCACCGTTATAGGTTGGCACCATGCCGTTTAAGCAGTACTGCTCTAGGCCCTGATCGCAAGAACTGCATTTGCGGCAAGAATCGACCATACAGCCAACACCAACCAAGTCACCTTCTTTGTAGTTGTTAACGTCTTTACCAACAGAGGTCACACGGCCAATAATTTCATGACCCGGAACCACCGGGTAGATGGTGCCGCCCCAGTCATTTTCAGCATAGTGAATGTCGGTGTGACACACACCACAATAAAGAATATCAATAGCAACGTCGTCACTTCTCAATTCACGACGCTCAATACCATAAGGGGCTAAACCTGACTGTTCAGATTCCGCTGCGTATGCCTTAGTCATAAAAACTCCTTCTTGAAACGGTGTATTACTTCTACTGTTCGTTTTGCCTTTTGGATTGCACCATAGCAGCCAAACACCTAGTATTTTAGCAACAATAACGACAATGAAAGGTTCAACGATGAAAAAGACACTGATTGCGGTTTCTATTTCTTTACTTCTAGGCGGTTGTGGCGAAGCGACAAACAACTCAGGCTCGGAAAACGCCGGTTCCGTTATTAAGCAATCGTCCGTCTCTGAACAGCTTGATGCCATTTACAACGACTACTTTGAGCAGAACCTGAAGCTTAACCCGCTACTAGCGACATACATTGGCGACAAGCGCTATAACGACCTGCTGCCCAATTACTTGTCCGAACAACACATTGAAAAGCAACGTAAGTTAAACCAACGCTTCCTGGATAAAATATCCGGCATTAATGCCGAGCAACTCTCACGCAGCCAACGCATCAGCTACGACATTTTCAAACGTAAAATGGAGTTAGAGCTTGAAGGGCTGCAGTACCCGGAGCACCTTATTCCAATTAACCAGTTTTATAATCTGGCGGGTCGTTTAGCCATGCTGGGATCCGGTGAGTCGGCGCAACCGTTTAAAACGGTTCAGGACTATGAAAATTGGGCCTCGCGAATGGAACAAATTCCGCGCCTATTCGAGCAAGCCATTGCCAACATGAAAAAAGGCGTGGAGAAAGACATTGTTCAACCGCGCGTATTAATTGAAAAGGCCATACCGCAAATTACGGCACATATTGATAATAATGTGGAGAACACTCTCTTTTGGACGCCCATAGCCAATATGCCTGAGACTATTTCAGGCTCAGAAGCAGAGGCAATAAAGCAGCGCTATAAACAGGTATTAAGCGATGCCGTAATACCTGCCTACAAAATGTT
This sequence comes from Idiomarina sp. 29L, assembly GCF_004123135.1. Lineage (NCBI taxonomy): Bacteria > Pseudomonadati > Pseudomonadota > Gammaproteobacteria > Alteromonadales > Idiomarinaceae > Idiomarina > Idiomarina sp. 29L. The sequence goes on from NZ_SDJS01000001.1 coordinate 727,425, forward strand.
AGCCACTTATTTGGAAGATGACTATTTACCTCATACTCGCACCGAAACTTTCGGTCTTGGCCAATTACCCGGCGGCGATGCCTGGTACCAACATAAGATAGAGGCCAATACGTCAACGCAACTTAACGCCGACCGCATTCATAAAATAGGAAAAAGCGAAGTGGCGCGCATTCATTCACAAATGCGAGACATTATGGAGGAAATTGAATTCGACGGTGACCTGTCACAATTCTTTGACTTTATGACCAACGACCCTCAGTTTATTTACGAAAGTCGTGAAGCAATGGTCGAGGACTACCGAGCATTACGCAGCACAGTTGATGAACGTGTTAGTAAGCTTTTCAATATTTTTCCGAAAGCCGACTACGAAGTCAGAAAAGTTGAAGAATTTCGTGAGCAGTCAGCCAGTTCAGGTTCTTATCAATCAGCGCCTGCAGATGAGTCACGCCCGGCAATATTTTACCTGAACACCTATGATTTAGGGTCACGCCCTAACTGGGCCAAAACCGCCCTGTTTTTGCATGAAGCAGCGCCGGGTCACCACTTCCAAATTTCCATTCAACAGGAGCTTGAAGACTTACCCGAGTTTCGTAAGTACGGTCGAGAAACCGCTTATACCGAGGGCTGGGGACTGTATTCTGAGGCACTCGGTTACGATTTAGGCCTATACGATGACCCATACCAACGCTTTGGCCAACTCGCTGCTGAATTGTGGCGCTCTATTCGATTAGTTGTCGATACCGGTATTCATTCCAAAGGCTGGTCGCGTCAGCAAGTGCTCGACTACATGTACGAAAATGCACCAGTTGCCGAAGCACGTGCTGTTTCGGAAGCAGAACGTTTCATGGCATTACCAGGGCAAGCACTGGCCTATAAAGTGGGTGAACTAAAAATCAGCGAGTTACGCCGCCGTGCCGAAAGCAAACTCGGCGACAAATTTGATATTAAGGCGTTTCACCGGGTCATTTTAGAAGACGGCGCTGTGCCACTTGTCATTCTGGAACAAAAAGTCAGACGCTGGATAGCCGAACGGCTTTAGAGTAAATGGTCCACCGGCAGACGCGCAGTCAACCAAACCGTTAAGCGTCTGCCAATACCAGCGCCGGGCTCTTTATAGAGCTTTTGCGCCGGAATTTGGCTTTTATCCAACCAATACAGTTTATAAAAACGGTTCAATCTTGCTTCATAAGCACGCATAGGAAGCTCATGATCAAACATTGAGTTAATACGCTGTGCCATAGCGACCGACTCAATAATAATTCCGGATTCTGTATTGATCTGCGCTGATCGTGGATCGAAATTAAATGAACCTACGAAGACTTTGCTGCCGTCTACAGTAACTGTTTTGGCATGCAGACTTGACGCAGAGCGGCGAAAGTAAGGTTTCATGTCTTTTCGTAGTTTTTTCTCTTCCGTTCGGCGTAACTCAAACAATTTAATGCCTGCCAACAACAAACGACGACGACGGCGCTGATATCCTGCATGCACGGCCGGCACGTCGGTAACGGCTAATGAGTTTGTCAAAACACGTACTTCAACACCTTGCTCAGCTAAGCTTTCTAATTCTTTTACACCGGTTGCCGTGGGGACAAAATATGGCGAGACTAACAAGATAGACTGAGTCGCAGAGCCGATGGTTTTGGCTATTTGCTGCGTTAACGAACGTTTAGGTTTTGAGGTCAAGTCCGCTTTTAAGGGGTCATCACTGACGACCTGCGCTGATGCTGAAAATTCAGGCAATGCTTTGGTATCATCATTTAACTGTTCGTCCGACAACACATACTTGTTTAAATCTTGCGTTTCCGGCTTGGACTCAAACACTTTCCATATTTCTTCAAACAGTCGACTGCGATGAGTTCGCTTTATCAAACCAACCGATTTAGACAGAGCGCATTGCCAATAATGACGCCAATCTTCCAGCACTTTAGCGACCACCGGACCTCGGGCAATAACATCCAAATCAGAAAAAAGCTGACCGGCATGAGTTCCGAAGTACTCATCACCAACGTTACGCCCGCCCACTATCGCTATTTGCTGGTCAATAACCAACGCCTTGTTATGCATACGTCGGTTCATACGCTTGAAATCGGTCAGCCAATTCACCCAGCGCCAGCGACGATGTCGAAACGGATTGAAAAACTTCACGTTAAAGTTGCTACGGCGGGATAAGTCACGCAACAATGGTTCTATGGGTCTGCTGTGATGATCATCCAGCAGTAAGTCGACAGTCACTCCCCGTTCTACCGCATTCAGCAGTTCCTTCAAGAGGGTTAACCCACTGGTGTCCGGCCGCCACAGGTAGTATTGCATCGCAATATGTTTCTTTGCGGAACGCAGCAATTTCACCCGCTCGATCAACGCCTGGTGCGCATCTGACAGCAGCTGAAACTGACTTACCTGTGCAACGTTAACCTTTGATGTCATCGTAGCTTTTCCATCGCCTCTTCAAGTCCTTCAATGGTCAGCGGGTACATGCGACCAGCCATTAAGTCGTTAATCATTTGAACCGACATATAGTACTGCCAGTATTGTTTAGGTTGCGGATTCAGCCAAGCCACTTTATCAAAATGTCGAGTTAAACGCTCCAGCCATGCCTGGCCCGGCTCTTCATTCCAGTGCTCGACACTGCCGCCCGGGTAAGCTATTTCGTACGGGCCCATGGTGGCATCCCCCACAAACAACAGCTTATAATCCTCACCGTACGTTTGTATCAGCTGTTGGGTCGGAATTTGCTCTTCCCGGCGGCGACTGCTCGCGCGCCATACCCCTTCGTACACGCAGTTATGAAAATAAAACAGTTCTAAATGCTTAAACTCATTTTTCAATGCGGTAAATAGCTGTTCACATTGATAAATGTAGTCATCCATTGAGCCGCCAACATCCAACAGCAATATAATTTTAACGGCATTGTGACGCTCTGCCCGCCACTTTAAATCAAGTAAACCGCCTTTTCTTGACGTTGCAGCAATGGTTTCATCCAAATCAAGCTCTGATGCGGCGCCGGTGCGAGCAAACTGCCTGAGTTTACGCAACGCGACCTGAAACCCTCGTTGCTCTAATCTGGCATTTCGATCTAAGTCTTTAAATTCACGCCTGTCCCAGACCTTGGAGGCACTGCGATTACGATTGCCCTCCTGACCAATGCGAATACCGCCAGGGTGATATCCATAAGCGCCAAACGGAGACGTGCCCCCGGTACCTATCCATTTTGAGCCACCCTGATGCCGTTTTTGCTGCTCTTTCAAGCGTTCATGAAAGGTGTTAATCAACTCTTCCAAACTGCCCAGCTGCTGAATTTTCTGCTTTTCTTCTTCACTGAGCTCTCGCTTTAACGCGTTTTCAAGCCAGTCGTTCGGGATTTTTTCAGCAACATCAGTTTTTGACACCTTTTCGACGTACTCGCCGAACGCCCGGTCAAACTTATCGTAGTAAGACTCGTCTTTTACCAGTATTAATCGCGACAAATGGTAAAACTGATCAACATCAGCAAACGATAAATTAGCTTTCATGGCCGCCAGTAAATCCAGCCATTCGGTAATGCTGGTTTTTAAACCATGACGTCGTAATGTTTGGAAAAACTCAACAAACATGGCAACTACCGGCGTTTCATGCGGGCAAGTTCAGTGACTCGTTCAATGTCCTGCTCGTGTTTCAATAACGCCCCAGACAACGGTAAGAGGTCGCCAGTTTGCTGACTTTGCTGTAATTGTTCAGCATTGATATCTTCCGTCAGCAGCAGGCGCAGCCAGTCGAGCAACTCAGACGTTGACGGTTTTTTCTTAAGCCCCGGCACTTCACGCAAGTCAAAAAATAGCGACAAAGCCGCATCTATCAGCTCTTTTTGGATGTCCGGATAATGCACATCGACAATTTGTTTTAGCGTTGCCTCATCAGGGAACTGAATATAATGGAAGAAACAGCGTCTCAGAAACGCATCCGGCAACGCTTTTTCGTTGTTAGAGGTGATGAGTACAATCGGTCGCACCCTGGCCTTAACCTGCTCGCCAGTTTCATAAACATGAAAAGCCATTTGGTCCAACTCATGCAGTAGGTCGTTAGGAAACTCCACGTCGGCTTTATCAATTTCATCAATTAACAGCACAGGACGTCTGTCAGCGGTAAATGCCTGCCACAACTTTCCCGGGCGAATATAGTTGCTAATATCGTGAACCTTGTCGCTGCCTAACTGGCTGTCGCGCAAACGTGATACTGCATCGTATTCATACAGCCCTTGCTGAGCTTTGGTCGTTGATTTGATAGACCATGTTAGTAATTCGGTATTTAAAGCATCGGCCAACTCTTCAGCCAAACGTGTTTTTCCGGTACCTGGCTCGCCTTTTAATAGTAAAGGCTTCTCCAATGTTACTGCTGCATTGACGGCTGTCGCCAGCTCTTTAGATACGACGTAAGAACGACTGTTAAACTCCATTCGGCGATCCTATTATCTGTTCTGACTTAAAAGTGATGCACATACTATCGCAAACGTTTGTGCAAGTGCGAGTTCTGACGAGCTTCGTAACGCTTAAGGGCCTGCGCAATATCCATTTTAACAAAGGGTTTAGTGACATAATCATCCATACCGGCGTTCATCGCTTGCTTGCGTGTTTCCGGGAAAGCATCCGCGGTTAGCGCCACGATATAAGGTTGCCTAATATTCATCCCCCGCAATTTCTGTGTCGCCTGCATCCCATCAATCCCCGGCATGTGTACATCCATAAAGAGTGCATCGTACGAATGTGTCGCAAACAATTTAAACGCCTGCTTAGCATCACTGACAATTTCCACTTTTTGCCCTAGCGATCTCAGCATTTCTTTAATAATTAATTGGTTAACTCTATTGTCATCAACAACCAACACCCGGTGCGTGGATAAATTCGGTAACTCTTTTTTAAGCGCATGAGCACTAGCCCCACTTTGTGTTCTCATGGGCAGTTCAACAGTAAAGCAAGACCCCTCACCCGGCACGCTATCCACTCTGATGGTGCCATCAAGCAATTGCACAAGGCTACGAACAATAGCCAGACCCAAACCACTACCACCTTTTGGCCTGTTCAGTCCGTATTGTTCCTGCTCGAACAATTGCCAAATACGTTGTGTATCTTCTATGCCCAAGCCGGTATCTTTAACTTCTATAATGAGTTCGCCCGCATAACTCGACTCTTCGTTCCAGCGAGCCGAAAGACTAATTTCACCGGTTTCAGTAAACTTCATCGCATTGTTAACCAAGTTACTGACAACCTGAGCTGTACGCGACTGATCCATCTGTGTCACTGCCGGAATGTCATCGGCTATATTCAAAGTAAACTTGACGCCCTTATCGGTTATTGGCTTTTCAAATAAGTGCGCAATGTGTTCAAGCACTTTTTTCGGTGAGTGAGAGCCCAGTACCAGCTTTAACTGTCCTTCTTCTGCTTTGGTCAAGTCCAGAATGTCGTTCAAGGTGGTCAGCAGGTAATCGCCACTGTCTTTTATCGTCTCGACCAGCTCACTTTGCTTACTATCAAGCTCAGACGCTTCCAAAACCGAAGTCACGCCCAAAATTCCGTGCAGCGGTGTTCTTATTTCATGAGACATATTCGCCAAAAACACATTTTTAGCGTGCGCTGCGCGTTTGGCATCAAGCTCTGACCGTTTTTGCTCGGTCAAGTCAGTAACCGTTCCGGTGAAACGTGTCGCTCTGCCATTTTCGTCGTGCTCTATAACCTTCCCCCGGTCCAATACATACACCCAGCTGCCGTTTCTGTGGCGAATACGGTGTTCGCTCTCGTAATAAGGCGTTACCCCGTCAAGATGATTTTTAATCGACTCCCACACCCGCTCATAATCGTCCGGATGCAAAATACTGGACCAGTTGGCTACGTGCGCTTCCAGCTCGTGTAACTCCCACCCAAACATCTGCGCCCAGCGTTCGTTATACAGAGTCACACCGGTTTGCGGGTTCCACTCCCAGGTACCTAAGCGTGTTGCATCCAATAGCAGCTTTAAGCGGTTGCGTTCTGTTTCTAACGCCAGTTCTAATTGTTTACGCTCAGTAATATCAATAAGGTAACCGTACAAGTAATTAATGCCATTATCATCGGTCATCACAACCGTAGTATCAGACACCCAAATGTCGTGTCCCTGTGCATGCTTCAAACGATAGTCTTCATGCGTAATAGACTCGCCTGATTCAAGGCTTGTAAGCCGTTCAACTTCTTTCAAAACCCGTGGCAAATCTTCCTCGTGCACCAGTGACTTATACTCAATTTCCCGGCTTACCAGCCGGCTTTTAGGATAGCCCAATAAAGATTCAACGTTGTCAGAAACAAATAACACCGGCCAGCCGGGCACGTCTTCCCAGATAAAAAGACTCAGCCGCGTCCCTGCGTTCAACAGTGCAGCAAGGTTATCGTTTGAAATTGGCGTTTTCATGAAAGCGAGAATAGTCCTTATGAGTCAGGCAGTTTGCCCACTGAAAAACATAGTGTACACTGACGCCAACAATAACATAAATAACCAATTCCGGATGAGTCAGGCGAACGTCAACGAATGGCAAAATGCACTATTACAACAGGTTGATCAGCTCATTGAGCTGGCCAAAACTCGCCTGCCCGCTAAAAACAAACCCACAGTTCGCGGTCCTGAATACTGGCAGCGCTTTGCTAAACACCACTACGTGCGAGCAGCCGATTTAATGAAAGAGGGTCAGGCGTTTGAAGCCGCTAAGCATTTCCGCCGCGCCGCACTGTTCGGACACAGCAAAGCCATGCTGTATTTGGGGCAAATGTTTATGCAAGGCCGCGATTTACCGCACAGCACTTTTCACGCGTGTTGCTGGCTGACATTAGCTGAAAATGCGGGTGAGGAAGGCGCAAGTGAACTGCTGCAGTCACTGATCCACCAATTAACAGCGAAGCAACTTAATAGCGCCCGGCGCCTAGCCGCAGAGCGTTTTGAGCAGTTATGCGATGCCAGTTTTGACACTCATGGACTCTAAGCTAGCAATACACTACGGCGTCCACAGCTTTACTTTTTCTCTTAACGTGCCGTTTTCTACCCAGTCTTGTAATTGGTCACCCATTCGACGTCCAGCGTCAATTGCTTTACGCCAGTAGTTCATCCGTGTTTCTGCATCTAAATTAGCAAAGTCGGTTCTATCCGGAATTTTTCCGTAAGGTAACGATTTTATAAACGCTTCTGACGGACTAATAAAAATGACATTAGGCCACTTCTTGCCAGTAGTCCGACGCCAGGTAAGTCGTTTATCGAACCAGCCCGGAATAACGTCGCGATTAAAGTGCGGGTATAGCACCAAACCGTCGACATTGCTGAAGTCGAGATCGAAGTGGTAGTCAGTGACACCGCCGTCACGGTAAATGCCTTTAGGCGCACCAGGAATGTCCTTAACTCCATCGAGCACTAAAGGAATTGAGCCAGTCGCCAAAATAGCGGGCTGGAAGTTCTCCTGGCTCAAAGCAACCCGAGTGGTGGGCAAATCATTCCAGTCTCTCGTAAATGCTGCGTCAGAGTCCGGGTGATGGAAAATAACACGTTCATAATAACGCCCTAGCCAACGTCGATTAATGCCATTAGCTATCGCCGAGTTTAGCAACCCAACAATTTGGCGCCGTGATTCGGATGCGGTCCAGCCACGACAACGAGCCACTATGAAATGGTGCCGAAACGCCGACTGCCCCAATATCTCTTCAACGGCTTTGTCAGAAATGTATTTATCGAGCAGTATTTTGGCTTCGCTGGTAATTTCCGCTCGGTCCGGCTTTTCACTGTAGGTTTGTGTGCTGTACAACTGACAAAACAAATCACTGGCAGCGACGGGATCGTGCTGACCAAGCGCAGCAAAACGCCAAGCGCCTGCCGACGTTCCCAGCGTATTCAACGGTTTGTCATTGCCTTTAAAAAAGTCACCAAACATCCAGCGGTCGATGCCCTGCAACACAAACCACTTTGGCCCGCCAGAGGCCCCCAACAACAAGCCTATGTCGTCAGCGGTAAGTTGTTTTTCCTGAATGTGCTGATACGCGTGCGCACCGGCCTTAATATCTATCCAGTCGCTCATACTACTGTCCCTGATTTATAGTTGTTTTTTCCGTTCGGCAAGAATACCCAGTAAAAAGACAATGCCTATAGCACTGACGGCAACAAATTGAAGCGGTATTTGATGCAGCCAGCTGGCTAAAACCGGCGTAAACCAAACTAGCAACCAACCATAACCAAAGGCACACACCACCACAAATACTAAAGTTCTGAGTATGAAATGCCAATGCGCCACCTGGCGTTTTACCATTTTATTAATTTCATTACCGTAAATGACCAGCAACGTGGCCACAATCATCATCGCAATTTCATAAAAATGCGGACGAATCATCATTCCTAAATTATTAAGTAGCTGCTGCACGTCTTATTCTCCCTACCTAACGCCCGCTCGAGTATACGAATTTTCTTATATTTTCGCATCCCAAGTTTTTCCCGGCTTATGTTATGCTTTTGGCAAAATAGCATGACGACAGGACATTTAATGAAAGTAATCTCATTCAATATCAACGGCATTCGCGCACGTTTGCACCAGCTTCAGGCCGTTATCGATAAACACCAGCCTGATATCATCGGCCTTCAAGAAACCAAAGTTCATGACGACCAATTTCCTCTGGCTGACGTCGAGGCAATGGGTTACCACGTCATTTATCACGGCCAAAAGGGTCACTATGGCGTCGCTATGCTCAGTAAAAAGCCATTGGAAAACCCACAGTTCGGCTATCCAACGGACGACGAAGATGCACAGCGCCGTATGATTATGGGTGACTACCCACTCGATAGTGGTCAACGCGTGCGCGTATTGAATGGTTACTTTCCACAGGGAGAAAGTCGTGACCATCCCACCAAGTTCCCGGCAAAAGAGAAGTTTTATCAGGATTTAATGAATTACCTGAATACAGAGCTTTCTGCCGACGACCCGGTGATTGTTATGGGCGATATGAACATTTCGCGTATTGATCATGACATTGGTATTGGCGACAACAATGCCAAGCGATGGCTGCGAACCGGCAAATGCAGCTTCTTACCAGAGGAGCGCGAGTGGATTCAAACACTGATGAACTGGGGCTTTCAGGATACTTACCGTTTGCTGAACCCGGACACGGACAACGAATTTAGCTGGTTTGACTATCGTTCTCGTGGTTTTGACGACAATCGCGGTCTGCGCATTGACTTAATCTTAGCCACCGAGTGCCTGGCAAAAAAATGCGAAGACACTGGTATTGACTACGAGTTAAGAGGTATTGAAAAACCGTCAGATCACGCACCGGTTTGGTCGACTTTCAAGGTTTAACGTTAATGCTCATGCGGCGGGAGCTGATCAAGTGCCTGCCGCAACACAATCGCTAAGTCCATATACCGAGGCGCTTTGTTATTGGCCGTTTTAACCGCAATGCCTTGCGCCTCAAGCTTCTTCCTAAGTTCAAAATACCAACGTTTCAGCTGCGGCTTCAGCTGTTGTTGTGAACGCCAACCTAACCAATAGATTCCCTGCAAGGGTAAACTCAACATGATCAGTGACAGCATAATACCGGTTGCCAGCTGTTCCTGCGGCAAAAACTGCCAAGTTAACACCGCATTAATCACCGCTATGCCGGGCACCCACTTTACCCCTTTGCGGGTCATAGGAATCACCCTGGATTCCGTCATTGCCGCCACCACAGAGTGGTGAGGCCATTTTTCGGAATAGGCTTTTCCGTCACGAAGTGTTTGAAAAAACGATTGACTCAACTGGATAACTCCTGAAAACGCTGCATAAATGATCAATTTACTGATTGCTGTACGATATTCAACCTCTAGAAATAACCCTTATTTTTCATTAACTTGCACTGTTACAACCGTGTAGTGCACAAAGATATCCACAGATAATGTGGATACAGTTGATAAGCTACCCGTGCTTTGTCACTATACTCTTAAAATTAACACCATAAGAGGCTCAAACCCAGTGCCCCAACCTCAGCTTCCATTGATATACGCACCAATAACCGGGCGGGTTCAGTTAGCTCATTCAACCTCAGCTATTGCCGGAAGCGAACTGCTTGGCAGTGGTCTGCAACTCAGCATAACAGGCAGTACCTTGTATGCGCCAGTATCTGGCGAATTACTGCACTTAAGCCAGAGCGGCGATTACATTGCCATTAAAATCAACGAACATTTTTCTTTGCAGCTCATTTGGGGCTCTGGCGAACAATACCTGACGCATGATGCTCTAAAAGTGCTCTGTCGACACGCTAAACAAGTGGAGCAAGGCACACCGTTAATGTCTGTAAATTTACCCCGGCTACGCAGTTTACCCCAGTCACACCAGGGGCTAAGCGTGTTATTATCGGCATTAACTGAACAAGCTTGTGAATTACCGATACACTGGCAACAAACGGGACGTGTTGTAGCCAATGAAACCTGTCTAAATGAAGAACCGGAGTAAAATTAGAATGTTGACCATTTACGGAATTAAAAACTGTGACACTGTTAAAAAATCGCTGAAGTGGTTAGATAAGCACAGCGTTAACTATCAGTTTATTGATGTTCGTGAGCAACCACTGCAAAAAGAAACGGTTCTGAATTGGCTGAGCGAATTACCCGCCGACCGACTAATTAATAAGCGCAGCACCAGTTGGCGTAACCTATCAGATGACCAGAAAACGCTAAGCAATCATGACGCGTTAGCGGAATTAGTCGCTGAACAACCGACGTTATTCAAACGCCCGCTAGTAAAAGACAACGAAGGCTATCACTGCGGATTTAAAGAAACCGAGTGGAGTGACCGCTACTTATGAGCTCAGAAACACTTTCGTTAGCCAAAGAGCTCATTGCCCGCCCTTCAGTCACACCAGAAGACGAAGGTTGCCAGCAAGTCATAGGCGAACGCCTGGCGGCACTAGGCTTTGAATTGGAAACCATGGTGTTTGAAGACACCACCAATTTGTGGGCCCGTCGAGGTCAGGGTCGTAAGGTGTTTTGCTTTGCCGGACACACCGATGTAGTGCCACCAGGTGATGTTAATGACTGGCAATTTCCGCCGTTTGAACCCACTATCCATGATGGCTATTTATATGGTCGCGGTGCTGCCGACATGAAAGGCAGTTTAGCCGCCATGGTTACGGCGACTGAAGCGTTTATCACAAAATATCCCGATGTTGATGCCGACATCGCTTTTCTTATTACCAGTGACGAGGAAGGCCCCTTTATTAACGGCACCAAACGAGTCGTCGAGACCTTGCAAGAGCGTAATGAACCAATTGAATGGTGTATTGTTGGTGAGCCGTCGAGTACGGAAAAGCTCGGTGATGTGGTTAAAAACGGGCGTCGTGGCAGCCTAACCGGTGACTTAACGGTGTTTGGTATTCAGGGACATGTTGCTTATCCACACCTGGCTGAAAATCCGGTGCATAACGTTGCTCCTGCGCTAACTGACCTGGTCAACGAGCAATGGGACGAAGGCAACGCCAGTTTCCCACCCACCACCTTTCAGGTATCTAATATCAACGCTGGAACCGGGGCAGGTAACGTCATACCAGGTCGCATTGACACTCAATTTAACTTTCGCTTTTCCACCGAGGTCACGGCTGAAGAGTTGAAGCAGCGCACTGAAGCAATCCTGGATAAGCATCAATTAAAATACTCACTAAAATGGAAACTTAACGGTCCACCTTTTTTAACCGAGTCGGGCAGCTTAATCGAAGCGGTCACCCAAGCGATAGCGACTGAATGCGGTTTCGAGACAGAGTTATCAACTGGCGGAGGCACCTCTGACGGCCGTTTTATTGCACCAACCGGGGCACAGCTTGTCGAGCTGGGACCGGTTAACGCCACCATTCACAAAGTCAATGAACGGGTGAAGGCAGACGACTTAGACAAACTCAGTACTGTTTATCTGCGTTGTATGGAGAATTTACTGTGTTAAGTCTCAGGCACATTACCGGAGCCACCGAATCGCATTTAATTGACATAGAAAGCCAACGTTTGGAAGAGCAGACCGCCCGAGCCTACATGAAGCTTAAGCAGGCGGCCTTAGGTAACGGGGTTGATATCCGTATTGCGTCAGGTTTTCGTTCACTAGACCGCCAGCTGTCGATATGGAACCGAAAATGGCGAGGCGAGTTGAGTTTACGCGATAAAAATGGCGAGATTATTGACGTTAATGCCTTGAACGACATTGAAAAACTGTGGGCAATACTGCATTGGTCAGCGCTGCCCGGTGGTAGTCGTCATCACTGGGGAAGCGACCTCGACGTATACGACCCACGCCCTTTTGATGCTGACAAAAGCCTTAAACTGGAGTTGGTGCCAGGCGAATACGTCAATGAGTCCGGACCTTGCTATACTTTGTGGCAATGGCTAACACAACATGCCCATGAATACGGCTTCTTCTTTCCTTATGCCCGTTATCAGGGCGGTGTTGCACAAGAGCCCTGGCATTTAAGTTACCGGCCAGTGTCTAGTCAGTGTCTCAAGCTGCTGTCATTGGACGCTCTGGAAGCCACTATTAGTGCACTCGATATTGAAGGCAAACCGTGTATTCTGGATAACTTGCCAACGATAAAAAAACAATATATCGATACAATAACAGAGGATGAGGGATGGACGAACATCTGGTGTGGTTACTAATCGCCCTAGTCATAGGCGTAATTGTCAGTAATCTGATGGTCTTAAAATACAGTGCTAAATTTAAATGGCCCGGTACAAAGTCGTCAGAGAAAAAAGACGACTCTGAAACGGACCATAACGATAAGCCGGATTAAATATCTGCGCCTAATCGCTTAGCGACTTCCCGGTAAGCTTCGACGACACCACCAAGACCTTGGCGGAAACGATCCTTATCGAGCTTTTCACGAGTCTCTGCGTCCCACAAACGACAACCATCAGGACTGAACTCGTCACCTAACATGATTTCGCCGTTGAACACACCAAATTCCAGCTTGTAGTCGACCAATAGCAGACCTGCATCGGCAAATAGCTTTTTCAGAACATCGTTGACTTTAAACGTCAGTTCTTTCATTTTTTCAATTTGCTCAGCCTTAGCCCAACCGAATGCCTGAATGTGGTATTCGTTTATCATTGGATCGTGCAATGCGTCATTTTTCAGGAAAAACTCGAAGGTCGGCGGGTTCAACTCCATCCCCTCTTTAACGCCTAAACGTTTAACCAAAGAGCCCGCAGCGTAGTTGCGCACCACACATTCGACCGGAATCATGTCGAGCTTTTTCACCACCGATTCGGTGTCACTGATACATTCATCCAACTGAGTTGGAATTCCTGCTTCTTCCAGCTTGCTCATAATAAAGTGGTTAAACTTATTGTTCACCTTGCCTTTGTCGGCAAGCTGCTCAACCTTTTCACCGTCAAAAGCCGATGTATCGTTACGAAACTCCAGAATAAGACGATCTGGATCATCGGTGTGGTAAACCGTTTTCGCCTTACCCCGGTACAACTCACTGCGCTTTTCCATTGATTATTTCACTCGCACTTAATTACAGTTTACTTTGCTGTTTAACAGCTGCTCGGAAGTTTTCGTAAATGCTTTCCAGCCATTGCTTAGAGACCATTGTATCATCTTGATAGACACGTACAGCAGTATTATCTCCAGACTCAAGCAATCTAAACTCGTATTCGCCTTCTTCAATATCCAACGCTTCGTAGTCATCGCCACCAATAAACAAGAAGCCGCTGTCAGGCTCGCTGTAGCTGACAAAATAGGTGCCAGTTTCACGGTTTAAATCTTCCACTTCAAAGCCTATGCTTTGTAGCGCCAAGTTCACTAATGGCCATGCTTGTTCAAAGTCGTCTTCAACCAACAGTATATTCTCTCCGGCATCAGACTGAATTAACTGCGTATCAATGCCTTCGGCCTTCATTTGCGCGACCGCTTGCTGCTGTTTACGGTTCACTTCAGAAATAAATACATTCAACAGTTCCGTTTCAAGATTATTTCTGACAACAGGCGCAACGTCTACCGTGCGACCATCGACACGTTGAGTAAAGTCATCAATTGCTACTCGCAGCGACGTTGTACGCTTATGCGATTCAGTTTCCTGAATAATTTCGTAACGGAAAGTACGCTCCTGCAGTTGATCTTCCTCACCACCAAAGCCAAGGAAACCACCTTCACCGTCTAGTGTCTGTTGAAGACTCATGGTTTCTGTTAGCCAATGACCTTTACTCTGCACTTCATAGCTAATACCGCGGCGCTCAAGTACGGTTTTAACCGCCGCTTCTACAAATTCCGTCACAGAATCACCCATACCTTCGACAATATCGAAATACACGCGTGTTTCTGTTTCAGTTTCAAGTACGCGGCTACCTAAGCCTAACGGACGCACTTGCTGAGGAGCCGTAATATTAACGCGCTGACCAAGCGGCGCATTTTTCACGTCGGTTTGAGGGACAACGTATTCGGAATCTCGTTCAGGACGTTCAAGATCGCCGGGCAGCGTCAATGTATCAGTCGGTTGAATATTGACGTAATCAAAACCACCACTGGCTCTTTCTCTATCCGCCGCGGAACAACCAGCCAGCGTTGCTGCGGTTAGTGCCAGGGCAAGGTAGGACAATTTCATTATGACTCCTGAGTATTTATAAGGTTAGCTTTTTCCAACACCGCTTCGATAATGGCTTGGTTAGCCTCTTCTGGTGGAGTTAAGGGGAGACGATAATTAGCACTACACCATCCCATGAGCGCTAACGCCCACTTTACTGGTATAGGGTTCGACTCAATAAAGAGCATTTCATGTAAGGGGGCAAGTTGCTCATCAATTTTATTTGCCGTATCTGTATCACCATTTACCGCGGCATCGACCATCGCTTTGATCTGCTCAGGTGCAATGTTGGCGGTAACACTGATAACACCATGGCCCCCTGCAAACATGAACTCACGAGACGTCGGGTCGTCGCCACTTAATAAAATAAAGTCGTCGCCGCAGCGCTTTTTCAGCTCAGCAACTCGACTGACATCACCGGTCGCTTCTTTCACACCGACAATACCAGGGATTTGTGCCAGCTTTTCGATAATATCCGGCGTCATGTCCGAGCAGGTTCTACCCGGTACGTTATAAAGGATTTGAGGTTTATCAGTGACATCGGCACAGGCCTCGAAGTGCGCTATCAGCCCGGCCATAGAAGGCTTATTGTAATAAGGAGTGACATTTAAAAAGCCATCAACGCCGGCTTGAGTCATCTTTTCAGTCAATTGCACGGCTTCACTGGTTGAGTTAGAGCCGTTCCCGGCAATAACGCTAATACGCCCAGCGCTCAGCTCCACTACTGCATTGACCACATTAATATGCTCTTCGTGGGTTAACGTCGTTGACTCGCCGGTTGTTCCCACGGCAACAATAGCGTCGGTTCCTGCTTTTATATGTTGTTCTACCAGAAACTCAAGTTCGCTGTAGTCCACATTACCGTATTTGGTAAAAGGAGTGACCAGTGCAACGATACTGCCTTTCAGCATACCTTCTCCAAGTCCTTAATTTTGGGCACCAATGTTAATGCCAGCCCTAACGAAACACAAGAGATAGGAACGTATCTTAGTCAGAAGGTTCCGTAAACCGAAGAAAAACCGGACTAAGCTTTCCTAACGTATAAGCTGTTGGTTAAGATACCCCTATTCATTTACTGGAAGACTAAGGAGACAGTCATGAATACATTACAAGCGGGCGACAAAGCGCCTGAGTTCACGCTACTAGACGCAAATGAAAACGAAGTATCGTTAAAAGACTTACTGAAAGAGCATCGTGTACTGGTTTACTTTTACCCGAAAGCCATGACACCAGGCTGTACCGTGCAGGCACAAAACCTGCGAGATCAACGCGATGAGCTGGCAAAGCATAACGTTGTTTCCGTGGGTATTAGCCCTGACGCACCTAAACGTTTAGCTAAGTTCACTGAACGTGACGAATTGAACTTCACCTTGCTTAGCGATGAGGATCATAAAGTCGCCGAAGATTTCGGTGTTTGGGGTCTAAAGAAATTTATGGGCAAAGAATACGACGGCATTCATCGTATTAGCTTTTTGGTTGAACAAGACGGAACCATTTCAAAGGTCTTCAATAAGTTCAAAACCAAAGAACACCATGACGTGGTCTTAGATCACCTGAGAGGCTAAGTTCGACCGCATTAAACAAAAAAGCCTCGTCCATTATGACGAGGCTTTTTTTGTTTCTTCTGCTGGTGACTCTATACCGCTCGCTCCAGTATCCCATGCAGTAATGACCGCCTTGACCAGACTTGCCAACGGAATAGCAAAGAACACGCCCCAGAACCCCCAAATACCACCGAATATCAATACCGCAGCGATAATATAGACCGGGTTTAGGCTAACGGCTTCGGAGAATAGCAGAGGTACTAATAAATTACCGTCAAGCGCCTGGATAACGAGATAAGCAACCGTCACCCACACAAACGGTGCCGTAGGCCCAAACTGGAACAATGCTACTAACACAACGGGAATAGTGACCACCGCCGCACCAATGTAAGGAATAAGCACCGAAAAGCCGACCAAAATAGCTAATAGCAAGGCGTACTGAAGCCCAAACAGACTGAAAGTCACAAAAGACACTATCGCAACCACGATTATTTCAATCACTTTACCGCGAATATAATTCATGATTTGCAGATTCATTTCCTGCCCAACCTGAGTAATAAGCGCGCGGTTAGATGGCAATAGCTTACTGAAATTAGCCATTAGCACGTCGCGATCTTTCAGCATGAAGAAAATAAGCAAGGGTACGACAATTAAATACACCAGCATCGCCATCAGGTTTACCAAGGACGTCAGCGACACGGTCACCAAACTTTCCCCAAAGCCAACAACACGGTTTTTCAGAGACTGCGTCAGCTCATTAATTTGGCTTTCATCAATAACGCTTGGAAACATTTCCGGCAGTTTATGCAGCCATATCTGTAAGTTGCCTATCATATTTGGCAATTCTTGAATAAGAGTCATACTTTGCTGCCAAATTACCGGAACCAGTGTTAACAGCACAGTAATGGCCAGCGCCAGAAACGCCACAAACGTAATAACAGTCGCGCTTAGGCGGGACATGCCCATATACATGAGGCGGGTTACCGGCCAGTCTAGTAAGTAAGCCAGCGCAATAGCAACAATCAGCGGCGCCAGTAAGTTACCAAACAGAACAATGACAACGACTGTCACCACCAGCAACAGGAATAAGGTGACTGCGTTAGGATCGGCAAACTTACGTTGATACCACTGCTTTATGTAATCAAACATGAACTGTTATCTCCCGGAGATTCTTACAAGGATAATATCAGTCCTTGCAATCTTTCCATAACCCCATAGAGTAAAAAGGAACTAAAGATGAGAAAATCACTCTTATCAGTGACAAAACCTGAGTATTTGTAACTTCATTAATTGAGTCGTCGATGTATAAAACGTTGCTAAAAACTTTGCTGCCTGCTGTTGTCGCTGTTACTACCTTTTTTACTGCATATGCATACGGCGCACAAGACAGCCGCAGACTTCCGGAAATAGGCACAACCGGTGCAGCCTTTCTGAGTATTGAACGCGAACAAGTGGTTGGCGACTTTTACATGCGTCAGGTAAGAGCACAAGCCCCCATTCTTTACGATCCGGTACTTGATAGCTACTTAAGCAACCTGGGACAACGTTTGGTTCGTCACAGCAGCGGCGTCAAATATCCCTTTAACTTTTTCTGGATACGTAATAAGCAAATTAATGCATTCGCCTTTATGGGTGGGTATGTCGGTGTTCATACGGGACTTATAGAAGAAGCTCGCACCGAGTCAGAACTTGCTGCCGTATTGGGACACGAAGTGGCTCACGTAACGCAGCGCCACATTGTTCGGCGCATGCAGGAGCAGCAACAAAATATGCCTATGACCATTGCCGGTGTTATTGGCTCCATTCTATTAGGTATGGCAAATCCAGAAGCCGGTATGGCCGGTCTGTATACCACACTGGGTGCTACCAGCCAGTCACAAATTAATTACACACGACTTTATGAAAAAGAAGCGGACCGTATTGGCTTATCGGTGTTGCTGGCAGCCGGCTTTGATCCGATGGGGGCACCCGACTTTTTCGGCCGCTTGGCGGAGAAATACCGCTACGTCAGCAAACCTCCTGAAATGTTAATGACGCACCCGCTGCCTGAGTCCCGTATTGCCGATACCCGTGCGCGCGCTGAATCTATGCGCCGTGTCGACGTTAAGCCGAGTCTTGAATTTGCTCTGGCTAAGGCACGTGTACAAGCGCGTTACACCCAAAACCCTTCCGTATCCGATTTTCAGGATATGGCTGAAAGTAACAACCCAGTTACGCAACGCGCTGGTGCTTACGGCTTGGCTATTATTGCTTTGGATCGCGGTCAGTTAAATACCGCCTCAGAGCACATGGAAGCGCTGCTCCGGGACGACCCCAGCAACCCATTTTATATTGACGTTCAAACCGATATTTTACTGGGGCAGGAAAACTATCAATACGTTATGGATTGGTTAGAAAGCAAATACATTCGTCAGCCAACCGAACCGGTTATTACCATTAACTTCGCTAATGCGGCACTTACCTCCGGTAACGGTAAATTGGCTGAAAAGCTGTTGCGCGAATTTCTGCTGCAAAATCCGAATCACCCACTCGCGCTGGACTTACTGACCCGAGTCTATGAAAAAAGCGGCAAGCGAGCAGCCATGTATGAAACACGTGCTGAAGCGTTGGCATTAAGAGGGAATTTCTCACTGGCCATTAACCAGCTGCATACAGCGCATAACCACACCGACAATGACGTCACCCGTAAGCGCATCAATGCCCGTATCGATCAGCTACGAGCAATGGAAAACCAAGCCCGCAACATGATGTAACTTTATTCGGCACCCACAGCGTTATTAAGCGAGTCCAGCGTCTGCTCGCCCATTAGAGGGCCATCGACACTGCCATCAGCCCGAATCACGTAAGTTGCCGGCAACATATTGGGACGCTCAAAAGGGAAAGCAGGAGCAGGCTGAGTTAACACGAGCGGAAACTCTATGCCGTGCTTTTCTTTCAATGCAGCTAAGTCTTCATTCGACATTGGATCAAAACTCACACCAATCAGTTCGACATTATCAGTTTTTTGGTGATGAAACTCGTTAAGCTCCGGCAATTCCCTTAAACAAGGCGCACACCACTCGGCAAAATAATTCACCACGACTGTCTTTCCATTCATCGACGACCAGTCGTAGGTTTTTCCATTATCAGTCGTGACATTGGCCTGCTCAGAGCAGCCCAACAGCATAAAAGAAGCAGCGAAAGCGATGACCGCGAGTTTCATTCTTAACCCCGTTTAGTTAGTATTAGTGGATTACGAGAGACTACAAGGTACGACAAAAATGAGCGAAGTAACAATTTATCATAACCCACGTTGTTCAAAATCAAGACAAACCCTTGAGCTTCTCAAAGAGAAGTCTATTGAACCAGAAGTTGTCGAATACCTCAAAACCCCGCCAAACGCTGCGGAGTTGAAGGACATTTTAAATAAACTTGGTCTTTCTGCAGACGAACTGATGCGCAAAAAGGAAGCTATCTATAAGGAGCTTGGGCTCGCCGGCGTCAGCGACGAAAACGAATTGATAACGGCCATGGTCAATAACCCTAAACTCATTGAGCGCCCTATAGTCATAAAAGGCGACAAAGCCGCAATTGGTCGTCCCCCTGAATCTGTGCTGGATATTCTTTAATGACGCAAGTTTTAATCCTCTATTACAGCCGCGGTGGCGCAACTCAGCAGTTGGCCGATGCCATTGCAGAAGGCGTTGCCAGTGCAGGCGGAGAGGCATTGCTGAGAACGGTTAATACCGCCAGTGACGCCGCCAGTGAGCGTGATTTAGAGGTCAACACAAAAGACCTTGAGCAGTGCGATGCACTTATTCTCGGCAGCCCGACACGATTCGGGCATATGGCTTCTGGTTTACAGAAATTTTGGGAAAGCACCTCAGCACAATGGCTGTCAGCAACGTTAGCCGACAAGCCAGGCGCGGTGTTTACCTCGTCCAGTTCATTGCATGGCGGCCAGGAGTCAACGTTACTGAGCCTTGCTTTGCCATTGTTGCATCATGGCATGCTATTAGTCGGCCTGCCCTACTCTGAACCGGCATTACAC
Organism: Idiomarina sp. 29L; assembly: GCF_004123135.1. Lineage (NCBI taxonomy): Bacteria > Pseudomonadati > Pseudomonadota > Gammaproteobacteria > Alteromonadales > Idiomarinaceae > Idiomarina > Idiomarina sp. 29L. The sequence goes on from NZ_SDJS01000001.1 coordinate 747,566, forward strand.
CAAACGGATTCCGGCGGGTCACCTTATGGTGCCAGCCATGTTGACCATTCCGGCAAGCTCACCGACCACGAACGTCAATTGGCTGTTGCTCTGGGTAAACGCGTTGCCTCTGCCGCTCAAAAGTTAATGTCTTAGGATTGATAAATGCCAAAATCGCCACAGTTTTATCGAGTATTAACTCATTTATGTTACTGGCCACTACTGATTTTAGTATTGCTTTGGCACAGCCTGCCCGATTCCGCGCCGGCTTCTTTACCCACAATCTTATCTTTATTGTTTTGGGTATTGCCATTGTTATTTCCGTTACCCGGCCTTATTCGAGGTAAGCCTTACACTCACGCCTGGGCTAACTTCATTTTAATGCTGTATTTTTTACATGCGTTAACCACCCTGTGGACCCATCCTGATGAACGCATCTGGGCGGCATTAGAGCTACTTTTTGCAGTAGGCGCATTCATTGGGGCAACAGGATTCGCGCGCTATAAAGGACGTGAATTAGGCTTGGGCCTAAAAAAACTGAAAGATCAGGACTAAACGGAGAGGACTTTTTTAATAAAAGGAATGGTTAACCGGCGTTGATAAGTAATCGACGCCTTATCCAGCTCATTCAGCGTGCTCATCAACTCTCGCATCGAGCGGCCTAAGCGTTGAATCATAAAAGCCGCTACATCATCCGGTAACTCAAGCCCTCGGAACTGCGCCCTTAACGACAACACCTGAGCTTTGTCCTTATCAGTTAGTGGCTGCAGTTGAAAGGCGGTTGCCCATTGAAAACGAGACTGTAAGTCCGGCAAACTTACCGCGGTTTTTAACGCCGATTGTTTCGCCGTCATCACCAGCCGACTGTATTCGCTATCGGTCACTCGGTTAATCAGTGTAAATAATTCATAACACCAGCTTTCGTCCTCAGTCACCCTATCGATGTCATCCAGGCAGATAATACTGGCTTGCTCAGCACCTTGCAGCACCGCCGCTGGCTCTACGTCACTCAATTCTTTTAAGGGAAGGTAAAAAACACGACTGGTTTCAGAAGAGGCACCGACTAAGCTATGCAATAAGTGGCTTTTACCAACGCCCTCAGGACCCGAAAGCCAGGTCAGTTGCTCGTTTACGTTCAATGGCGCTTGCTTTTCCGGCAGCACTCGCAGCCATTTTAGAGCAGTACGGTTATCGCCCTCATGAAACGTCTCAAAGGTTTCATCGTCAGGAAGTTGAACGGCTAATGGCAACTGCTGCGGCGGCATTAATTGTCCCCACGCCATTCATAAGTTTGCACCTGGTTTTCACTCATACTCACAAACGGCCCCATGTCTCGAATCTGCAAGCGACCATCAAGATTTATCGCCTGAATAACATGATCGAGCGAACCGTTAATAACAATGTCGAACTCAGACAGATCCTGCGAATAGTGCTTTAAGGCAACATCCTCAACCGACACAACACTTCTCAGAAACGATTCCAGTGCTAAAACGTGCTGAAGCTTATTCAACCCTTCTACTTTTATAGTCATAGTTTGACTGACGCTGTCCTCTGACGCCGTGACACTGTATATGGAAGACAGTTTAGCCATCAGCTGTTGCATAAGCGGCTCCGCCAGCCAGTCTTTACTGGTCGCTGAAACCTGACCGTATAAGCGTTTGTCACCGACCTCTACCGACCAGTCCAGCTGCCATGGCTCTTCACTTTCAGCATTATGGGTGATTTTTCCAACGAAAATACCGTCAGTACCATAGCGCTTGGATGTGTCTTTTATTGGTTGCATAAATCGCGCCCAAACATCCATAGCGGAAATAGTAAAAGAGTCCGTTAAATCCATTAACGGCCGACGAATAGGCAAACTGAATTGACGCGAATAGAATTCAAGCTGCTGTTCAAAAACCGATTGCCCAAAGCTGTCCAAAATAACGCGACGTCCGTCGTCATTCTCAGCTGCTATCCACATTAAAAGCTCTGGCCGGCGACTGCCCCAATAAGGTAACTGGTGTTCTGCCAACAACGAACGAATTTTCGTACCATCAAACGTCGCGCTTAATGTACGCTGCCCCTGATTGTCACTATAGCCATACTGAATCAGGTAATTGCCGACACTACGTAATGCTCGCTCAACAGCTTCATGCTCAATAGATTCCGGTTGTCCGGTTACTTTCAAAATAACCCGTTCAAAGGCTTCCCGAATGGCTTGCTGGCGATGGGCGTTGCTTTGTGAAGCAACTTCCACCTCTGCCGAGTACAGGTTATCAACCAGCTTTGCCTGAGCAGCGCCGTTGTATAGCATTGTCAGCAATGTAATTGACGCAATAAACGCAAAGCGACTTAGCAACCGTGACATGACATCATCCTAATGAGACTTTGAGAGCATATTAAACAGCCAAAACCAGAACAGCAAGTAACAACTTGTGGATAAGCTTGTGGGAATCTTCCCTATGAAAAAAAGGCAACTGACGCTATTATTGCCCTAAATTCAAAAACAGCGGTAAAGACATGTTAAAACAACAACTTCGGGGAATCAGCTCACTGCTTACCAGCATCAGTCTCATTGGTGTTGTAGTAGGGATGACCAGTACCCTGTTAAGTTTACGTGCCACTATTGAGGACTTCGGCACACTGGTAACCGGTTTTATCATGTCAGCCTATTTCATTGGCTACCTGTTTGGGTCAACCCGTGCCCCTAAAGACATTCGTCGTGTTGGCTATATCCGATCGTTAGGTGGCCTAGCGGCACTCGCAGCAGCAAGTATCTTAGTCCAGGCAATTTGGGTAGACCCTATTGTTTGGTTTGTTATGCGCTTCATCACCGGCTTTGCTATCTCCGGCATTTTTGTGATTGTAGAAAGCTGGTTGAATACCATGGCCGACAACAAAAGCCGCGGCACGCTGCTTTCTATCTATTTAGTCATTATTTACAGCGGCTTAATTGCCGGTCAGCTCATACTGGGCGTTGCCGATCCGGCAGGCTTTGTCGCCTTTGCTATTGTGGCCCTACTCATTAACTTGGCGCTTATCCCTATTTTGGTCAGCGTAACTGTTGAACCGACCACTCATGAAAACAAAAAAGTACCGGTTTCCCTGTTATTAAAAACGGTTCCGTTAGGGGTGGTAAACGCCTTTATCATGCAAGCCTGCTACGCAATGTTCTACGGTATTGGTCCCATGTACGCGTCTTATATTGGCTTGAGTGTCTTCCAAATTACTCTATTTATGGCGGCCTTTATTTTGGGCGGACTTATATCACAAACGCCTTTCGGCTTGCTGTCTGACCGCATTGATCGCCGTTTCGTTATTGCCATTTGTGCCGCTGGTGGTACCGCTATAGCTGTACTGCTTTCTCAGCTTGGCGCCTCTAACGCTATTTTAATTTACATAGCCGTTGGGCTGTTGGGCGCCTTTATCTTGCCGCTTTACTCGCTCGGCATGGCACACACCAATGACTATCTGGAAAAAGATCAAATGGTTGGGGCCACTGGAGCCATTATCAAAATTGGTGGCGCGGGCTCTATCATTGGGGCACCAGCCGTTGCCGCACTTATGCAGTTTGGCGCAATTAATTTCTTCTTCTTATTGTTGGCCAGTCTTACCGCTCTGGTGTGCTTGTATACGCTGTACCGCGTCACTCGCCGCGCAAAAGCAGAAGACCAGTTGCACAGCAACTTTGCTATTTTGGCTCCGTCACAAACCTCTGACGAGCTACTGACCTCAATGGCGGAAGAAGCGCCTGAAAGTCCAGAAGAGGACGAGGAAGAAGAGGATAGCGAAATCGAAAGTAACGCTATCCTCCGCTAGTCGGAAGGTTATTTTGTAGCCAGTAAGTCGTTGACCCATTCAGCGGCTTGCTGGAGTATCGCGTCTAAATGCTCGTCACTGACAAAGCTCTCAGCGTAGATCTTATAAACCGGCTCAGTGCCTGACGGTCGCGCTGCAAACCAACCGTTCTCTGTGGTCACTTTAATGCCGCCAAACTGTGCGTCGTTCCCTTTGGCTTTGGTGGTAATATCGGTCACGGCTTCGCCAGCAAGCTCCGGTAACTTCACTTTATAGGCACGGATACCTTTAAAGCCCTGGTTCATTTCAGTAGACGACGCGGTGTCAACGCGGCGATAAAAAGACGTACCATGCAGCTCGCACAATTCATCATAGTACTGACTGGGGTTTTTGCCGGTGGTTGCCAGAATTTCAGCGGCCAGCAAGGCTAAAACAATGCCGTCTTTGTCGGTTGTCCAGGTATCACCGTTGCGATCCAACATGGTTGCCCCGGCACTTTCCTCGCCCGCAAACGCAATGCTCTGGTTGGCTAATCCTTCTGCGAACCATTTAAAACCAACCGGTACTTCCGTCAGGTTACGGTCATTCGCAGCAACAACGCGGTCAATCATTGCGCTGGATACCAGCGTCTTACCAATAGCGGCCTCGGCAGCCCACGAGCGGTGTTTACACAAATAATCGATAGCGACCGATAAATAATGGTTCGGATTCATTAAGCCATGTGTTGGGGTCACAATACCGTGGCGGTCATAGTCCGGGTCGTTGCCCATGGCTAAGTCGTATTTGTCTTTTAGCTCCAGCAACGAAGCCATGGCATGAGGTGACGAGCAGTCCATACGAATTTTCTCGTCTTTGTCGAGCGACATAAAAGAAAAAGTGGCATCCACTACCGCATTTTTCACGTCGATATTCAGGCCATAATGCTCAGCAATTTGCAGCCAGTATTTTGCGCCGGAGCCGCCCATCGCATCAACGCCAAGCGTTAAGTTAGCTTTGCCAATTGCGTCCATATCAACGCAGTCAGTTAAATGCTCAATGTAGTCTTTACGCCAATCCACAAATGTCAGCGCGGGATGCTCGAGAACATCTTCGCTTTCGCACGTGTTCACGCCAATAAGACCGGATGACAGCAGCGCGTTCGCATATTTTTCAATCGCTCTTGTGGCCTCGCCACCAGCAGGCCCGCCGTGAGGAGGGTTATATTTGAAGCCGCCGTCTTGTGGCGGATTATGCGACGGCGTGATAACCACACCATCGGCCTTTGCACTGTTTTTCTTATTCCACTGAATGACCGCGCGACTCAGCACCGGAGTTGGCGTATAGTCGTGCTCTGCCTGAACATGCACTTCCAGACCATTACCTAAAAACACATCCAGCGCACTTAAGTAAGCCGACTCTGACAGCGCGTGCGTGTCTTTGGCCACCAATATCGGTCCGGTAATGTCCTGCTCTTCACGGTAGGCACAAATCGCTTGTGCTATCGCTAAAATATGCGCTTCGTTAAATGAGCGCTTCAGTGAGCTGCCACGGTGTCCGGACGTTCCAAAGCTGACTTTCTGGTCAGCTTTACGAGCGTCAGGTTCGTACACATAGTAAGCACTGGTCAACTGTGCAATATTGGTTAAATCACTAGCTTGCGCCAACTGCCCGGCGCGCGATGAATGTGCCATTATAAAAAATCCCTTATTTTTTCTGCATCGGCAGAGCTGTAGCCTAATGCTTTTGCTACCTGCGTCAGCATTGATTTTTTCTTGGTCGTATTGGTGTTGGTTATCACCCAAAACGGCGCATCGGGTATTTGCTTAGGATTGGTGCTGTTACCGGTGCTCAGCAGCGCGTCTTCACTGCGCGCAAAGTACTGACGGTCACGACCACGTATGTTCAGCACCTCCGCAAAACGGTCACTGTGACTTTTGTACAGCATGCTTAATATGTATAAAAAGCGGGCAACCACACTTTTTTGAATACGCACGTCCTGCTCATTTAAGCGATTAAACACGTTATCAACTTTCGCCTTTTCCGGCTTGGAAGGCACAGGCTTACTGGCCTTTTCAACATCCAGTAAACGCCGCAAAATATCGGAAGCGCTCTCACCAATTTCCTGAGTGTGGCTTGCTATGTAGGTGTACAAATCGTCGTCAATGTCTATCCGTTTCATTATTTATGACCGACCTCTAATAAACCATTAGGTATGGCTTTGTCGCTTGCATCGGCATCACAAAGCCTTGAAAATAGACCGCAAAGTTTATCACTAAAGGCGACTCGATGGCAGACTCTAAACAATTGAATCATGAAACGCTGGGCGACGCTAAGAACCCCGCAGTCATTATCATTCACGGACTGTTCGGCGACAAAGACAACCTGAAGCGTTTGGCACGTGACCTTGAGCCTGATTTTTACTGCGTGTTGCCAGACGTCAGAAACCACGGCGATTCATTTCACAGCAACGACATGACCTACCCCAGCATGGCTGATGACATTATTGCGCTTGCGGATGACCTTAACTTAGATTCGTTTCATTTAGTTGGTCACTCGATGGGTGGCAAAATTGCTATGGAAGTTGCTATGAGCGCTCCCAAACGAGTTTTGTCAGCGGTGTTCGCCGATATATCCCCTGCGGCTTATGAAGGCACCCATGACCGCATTATGGAGGCGCTTTGTGCGCTTGACCTTTCTCAGGTTAAAAGCCGTGGTGACGCTGACAAGCAACTAGCCGACGCCATTGCCGAAAAAGGCGTACGCCAGTTTCTGCTGAAAAACTTAAAACGTACCGACGACGGCTATCAGTGGCGCTTGAATCTGGACGCACTTAAAGAGTGCTATAGCGAAATATCCGGTGCGGTGAGTGAAAAGACGTACGATGGAAAAGCACTTTTTATTAAAGGCGGAAACTCGAATTATCTGACAGAGAAACACGAAGGCGCCGTGAAAAAACGTTTTTCTAAAGCGGCCGTTAAAGTCATTGATGACACAGGTCATTGGTTGCACGCCGAAAAACCACGTATATTTAACCGTTTAGTGCGTGACTTTCTAACCGCCTGAGGTCGCTAATTTACCGACTTTATGCTATTCTACGGCGGCTTAAAACAAGTCCCGTAATAGTCGCAGATTCCAGCAAGGAGTAGTTGTATGTTGGCTGAATATTATGAACAACTGGAAATTCTTGGCACTAATATCACGCTGGGAATTCTCTTCTTGCTAATTGGTCTGGCGATACGCGACGTTTTAAAACGCTCCTCGGTACCCAGGTTTGGCCAAATTATTGTTTGGTTAGTGCTATTTCTGGGCTGCTTTGGCTTTATTGCCAAAGGCATTATTCAAGTCCTGTGGGAGTCAGGTATTTAAAAATTATTTACGTCACTGAATGCGGTTCGTGAGTTATAAGACGCGATAATTCATTCAGTATTGTTGATTCGTATAAACAGGTGAAAATAATTTATGGCAACGGTTGGAATTTTCTTTGGTAGCGACACAGGCAACACAGAAGCTGTCGCTCAGATGATTCAAAAAGAGCTTGGAAAAAAGCTGGTCGATGTAAAAGACATCGCTAAATCCAGCAAAGAAGACATTGCCAGTTACGATTTACTGCTGTTCGGTATCCCAACGTGGTACTACGGCGAAGCTCAGTGCGACTGGGACGACTTTTTCCCAGAGTTGGAAGAAATCGACTTTACCGACAAATTAATCGGTATTTTTGGTTGTGGCGATCAGGAAGACTACGCAGAATACTTTCTTGACGCTATGGGTATGGTGCGTGACATTGTTGAAGCCAAAGGCGGCATCATTATTGGTCACTGGCCAACCGAAGGCTACAACTTTGAAGACTCTAAAGGCTTGGTCGATGACGATCATTTTGTCGGCCTGGGTATTGACGAAGACCGTCAGCCAGAACTGACTAAAGAGCGCGTCACTAAATGGTGTCAGCAAGTCTACGAAGAAATGTGCCTGGCAGAACTGGCAAATGACAGTTAATACAGGGTATGCTGTTAACTAAGTTTGACTGAGATTAAGAATAATTATGGCGAGTAACGACGAACAGTTAAAAAAAGCAGGTTTAAAAGTCACATCTCCGCGAATGAAAATTCTGGAGATTCTGAAAAAACCAGAGAATCAGCATATCAGCGCTGAGGACGTGTACAAAATCCTGCTTGAACAAAAAGACGAAATCGGCTTGGCCACGGTTTATCGTGTTCTAAACCAGTTTGACGACGCGGGCATTATTACTCGCCATCATTTTGAAGGCGGTCGTTCGGTGTTCGAGTTGAGCGCTAAAGAGCACCACGATCATCTAGTGTGTCTAACCTGTGGCCATGTCTTCGAATTTGAAGACGACGTCATAGAGGAGCGTCAGGAGAAAGTAGCCGCGGCTAATAAGCTAACGCTGACCAACCACAGCTTGTATTTATACGGTGAGTGCCAGCGTGGCGAAAATTGCGAGTACAAACTGGCAATCGAGGCGGAATAGCATGGCATTGCGATGGCTCATTTATGGTGCCTACGGGTATTCAGGAAAGCTCATCGCACATCAAGCCAAGCGACGCGGGTATCACCCAATTCTCGCCGGTCGTAATGAAGCGTCACTGGAGCCAGTGGCGCGTCACCTCGAATTTGAATACCGCAATTTTTCACTCGACAACATCGACACAGTTAAAAGCCAACTGACCGATGTCGACTTAGTTCTGAACTGCGCCGGTCCATTTAGCAAAACTGCCGCCCCGCTTATTCAAGCATGCATTGATACCCAAACACACTATCTCGATATAACCGGGGAAATTGACGTATTTGAGTATGCGCATTCCAAGCATCAAAAGGCCAAAGCAGCGGGTATTGTGTTGTGTCCCGGAGTGGGCTTCGACGTTATTCCTACCGACTGTGTAGCAGCGCGATTGAACGCACAAATGCCGGAAGCGACGCATCTAAAACTAGGGTTCGATTCAGGTTCTCGCATGAGCCGGGGTACGGCTAAAACCAGTATTGAACGCTTAGGTCGCGGCGGCGCTGCTCGTGTAAACGGACAAATTATCGATGTACCGCACGCCTGGCATTCACAATGGATAGACTTTGGTAATGGTAAAAAGTGCGCCATGACCATTCCGTGGGGCGACGTTTCAACCGCTTATTACACCACTGATATTCCCAACATTGAAGTGTACATTCCAGCCAGCCCGCGTTTAGTTAAAAAAATGCGCCGTATGAACTGGTTCCGCTTTGTCTTTAACTGGAAGTGGGTACAGCGAAAACTGAAGCAAAAGCTCGAATCTCAGCCAGCCGGCCCGGAAGAGAAAGAACGAAAAGACAACCCAACCTATGTTTGGGGAGAAATTTCTGATGATCGCGGCAATACAAAAGAGTTGCGAGTGAAAGTGAAAAATGGATACTCGTTAACAGCCGAAGGTGCTGTTGAGTTGGCCGTACATACCTTAAGCCAGAAACACACAGGGGGCTTTTACACCCCCTCTCGTTTATACGGCGCTAAGCTACTGGACCAATTTACGATTCAGTAGTTTGTTGCTGCTCTATTTTCGCCCAGCTGTCGCGTAAACCGACCGTCTGGTTGAAAATAAGGCGCCCTTCTTTTTCAGCGTCTGTGTCTAAGCAGTAGTACCCCAAGCGTTCAAACTGGAAGTTTTCACCCAGTTTTGCGTTCGCCAGGTTCGCTTCCACAAAACCTTTCTTTATGATCAAAGACTCTGGGTTCAGTGTCGAGAACAAGTCTTCCTCGGCGGCAGGGTTTGGCACCTGAAACAAGCGATCGTACACACGGAACTCCGCTTCCTTCGCCGTTTCTGCCGACACCCAGTGAATGACACCTTTGACCTTACGACCGTCGGCAGGATCTTTGCCCAGCGTATCAGCGTCGTAGTGACAGTAAATGGTCGTGATGTTGCCGTCAGCGTCCTTTTCAACTCTATCCGCTCGAATAACGTACGCATTTCTTAAGCGCACTTCCTTATCCAACACCAGGCGTTTGAACTTCTTATTCGCTGATTCACGGAAGTCTTCGCGCTCTATCCAAAGTTCGCGGCTGAACGTAACGTCACGCTCGCCCATTTCTGGTTTATTCGGGTGGTTTGGCGCATTCAGCGACTCGGTTTGGTCTTCCGGGTAGTTTTCAATAACGATTTTTACCGGATCCATCACTGCCATTGCACGCGGCGCATTTTCGTTTAAGTCGTCACGGATACAGGCTTCGAGCATGCTCATTTCAACCTGGTTATCCATTTTCGTGACACCAATACGACGGCAGAACTCACGAATAGACTCTGGTGTGTAACCACGGCGGCGCAAGCCAGCAATACTGGCAACACGCGGGTCGTCCCATCCAGTGACTTTGCCTTCCTCCACCAACGTATTAATAATGCGCTTACTCATTACCGTGTACTGCAGATTTAGGCGTGAAAACTCAATTTGCTGCGGGTGGCAGTCAATGCTGATGTTGTCCAGTACCCAGTCGTACAAACGGCGATTGTCCTGAAACTCCAAAGTACATAAAGAATGCGTAATGCCTTCCAGCGCATCGGAAATGCAGTGGGTAAAGTCGTACATTGGGTAAACGCACCACTTGTCGCCCGTTTGGTGGTGATGCGCAAAACGTACACGGTAAATTACCGGGTCACGCATACACATAAACGGCGAGCTCATATCGATTTTGGCACGCAGCGCCGCTTTACCTTCTTCATATTTACCTGCGGTCATGTCGGCAAAGTGCTTCAGGTTCTCATCCACTGAAGTATCACGATACGGACTGTTTTTACCCGGTTCTTTCAAAGTGCCACGCATTTCGCGCATGTCTTCCTGCGACGAGAAGTCGACATAGGCCAATCCTTTCTCGATAAGCTCTACCGCATAGGCATGTAGCTGATCAAAATAATTTGACGAATAACGCGGCTCGCCTTCCCACTGATACCCAAGCCACTCAACGTCCTGCTTAATCGAATTAACGTAGTCGACCTTCTCTTTCAAAGGGTTGGTATCGTCAAAACGTAAGTTACACGTACCGTTGTAGTCTTCCGCAATGCCAAAGTTCAGCACGATTGATTTGGCATGACCAATATGCAGGAAACCATTCGGCTCCGGCGGAAAACGGGTATGCACCGTTGAGTGTTTACCACTGGCCAAATCTTTATCGATGATTTGGCGAATAAAGTTACTGGGACGAGAATCGGTATCAGCCATTAAATTGTTGTCTCCGCTACAGAATGAACACGGGAAATTAGAAAGGCGCTATGATCGCAGGTTATCGCCGCCCTGACAAGGCAGACGCACATTAAAAAACTGATAAAAGCGGCGTAATTGCTGTTGTGCGACCGACGCATCTACACGAGTGAAACGCACTTTTTGGCCCGGCTGTAATTGCGCCAACTTTCCTAAGTCGACCGGGTTAATAACACCCAACTTGGGGTAACCACCCAGCGTTTGCCTATCGTGCATCATAATAATGGGCTGTCCGTCTGAGGGCACCTGCACCGAGCCAATGTTAATCCCCTCGGAGACCAAGCCCTTTTTCGGCGTTTCCAGCGATTTACCAGCTAAACGAATCCCCATGCGGTTACTGTCTTTACTGACTTCAAAATCTTCATAGCAAAAGGCTTCACGCGCCGACATTGGGAAGTCGTCATACTGGTAGCCCGGGATAAGCCCCAGCACGGGTGTTTTTGTGTAGTCACTGCGGTAAGCCCAGCTCACACGCCGTGAAGGCTGCGGTGTATCACAGTGAAAACGCAGGGTATCGCCGCTTTGTAACGCCGAACCGTCACCTGACAACCCGCCCACACTGTCGCGCTCCACAGTAGCGCAACTGCCCCATTTCGACTCAACTTGAAAGCCACCCTGCACCGCCAGATACAAGCGTAAACCAGCTTTCGCGTAACCTATCTTCAAACGCTGACCAGCTTTCACTTCAAAATTTTGCCACAGGGTTAGCGGTTCATCGTCCAGGTGTGCATCGGCATCAGCGCCGGTCAGGGCAAAACAACCGTCTTGCTGAAATTCAACTTCCAGACCACCTAGAGTAATTTCCAACTGAGTGGCATTAAAATGATTATCCAGTAATCGATTTGCCCATAAAAACGCATTCTCGTCCACTGGACCACCACGGGTTAAGCCTTTGGACAAATAACCAAAACGGCCAAAATCCTGCACAACCGTTTTCATACCTGCATCAAGAACTTTCATCATGACAACGACTCCAGCGAGCCACCGGCTTGCTCAAATTCGTCTTTCGACACTGCTTTAAACTGCACTCTGTCACCCACTTTCATCGGGCTAATGTTATCGGCCTTAGGGTCATATAAGGTTTCTGCCGTGCGGCCAATAATGTTCCAGCCACCTGGTGACGCTGACGGGTACACGGCCGTTTGCGCTTCAGCTATGGCCACACTGCCCGCTGGAATCTTGGTTCTTGGGTTATCTAAACGGGGCAGCCGCAGCTTTTCGGGTAGTTCGCCTAAATACGCAAAGCCCGGCGCAAAGCCCATCGCATACACCCGATACTCTTGCTCGGTGTGTAATTGAATAATGTCGTCAATTGACAAGGAGGTTTGCTCGGCCGCGCGCTCCAAGTCAGGTCCAACGCTGGCGTCGTAATAAACGTCAATGGTATGCAGCGTGCTCTCTGCAGAGGCGCTGTCTGCAAACCCATTTTGCGCTAGCTCATCAATAAGCTCTCGTACCTGTTCACGTAGCTCGTTCTCAGAAAGTGACAGTACGTTGTAGTAAATCATTACTGAGTTGTAGGAAGGAACCAGATCGTATAGTTTGTCACCTAATGACTCGCCAACGCGAGTTGTTAACGCCATGACCCTGTCGTTAACTTTTGGATCAATGCCTTCGCCCAGATACACCAAAATGGCGTCAGCGCCGGCGGTGACTATTTTTGGAAAATCGCTTTCTGCGTTACTCATCACTTCCTTTTACTATCTGTCTCAACTGTTTCACGGTTTCAATGGCTCTTGGGTTGTCACCATGCACACATAACGAATCAATTTGAATACTCAGTGACGTACCGTTAACACTGGTAATCGACTTACCTTCAGTAAACGATTGTGCCTGCTCCAGCATTGCATCTGTATCGCTGTGTACGGCATCGTCGTGCTTGCGCGAACGCAGCTTTCCATTGTCATCGTAGGCGCGGTCTGCAAAGCCCTCAAACCACAGGGTCACACCAAACTGTGCGGCACGTTCTTTCCAGGCATGGTTTTCCGGCGTAGCCATCATCATAAGCGGCAACTCGTCATTACCTTGTAATGCCGTAATTGCCTGACATACAGCATCGAACAGCGGGCCGTCGTTCAGCATGTCGTTATACAGTGCACCGTGTGGCTTTACGTATTCCACTTTGGTACGCTCACCAGCACAAATACCCTGCAAGGCGCCCAGCTGATACTGCACCATCGCCGTCACCTCTTCCGGCTTACAGGCCATGTGCCGACGCCCAAAACCGACCAGGTCAGGATATGCTGGGTGCGCACCAATTTTAACACCATACTCCTTCGCCAAACGCACCGTATTCTTCATGGTTAACGGGTCAGACGCATGAAAGCCACAGGCAATATTCGCACAATCGATGTGCGGCATAATGAGTTCGTCGGCACCCATTTTCCAGGCACCGAAGCTTTCACCAATGTCTGCGTTAAGCGTTACTTTCTTCATTAAGGACTCTTTATTTACGACTTTTTCTCTTTCTCTGAACTGCGTGCTTCAATGTCGCCCAGTAAACGCGTCAAACTGACAGCAAACAAATACAAGCCAATACCGACAGCGCCTAACTGCAGCGGCGGTAACGCCAGCACAAACAGCTGGTGCTTCACATAAACTGCCACACCACCAATAATGCCCATGGTGGTTATCGCGCTAGCAACTAGCACCACCGGCGGTAACCACGAGAGCAACCAACGGAATTTCAGCAGCGCACACACACCGCCAAGTACCACACCCCAGGCAATAGGTAAGCCCAGCTGATACCAACCCAGATTGTAGTCTGCGATAACACTAATGAGCTGCTCTTGAGTAGCTGAGTAAAAGAATAAGCCCACTGCGCCGGCTAAAATGACAATCCGTTTTTTTAAATCCATGAATAATTCCCGATGTTCTAAGACTCTTATACAAAGAGGCTGATAATAAAAATAATAATCGCGATAATGGGTATCCACAAAATAGGTGACTGATACCATTTCAACGGCGCTGTCTGGCCTTTTGTGTCCAGCGAGCTGAGCGTTGGTTGGCGGTACAGCCAAATAATGCCCACCAACATCAATGCCGCACCGGCCAGTCGGACATTGGTGTCATTGTCGCTGACAACTCCCAACACCGCCATTAGCAGCCCGGCTATTAGTATTAGAAGAGCCAGTACCCTTTGCCACATATATACCCCCGCGTTTGTTCTTATAGTTGTTCTTGTTGTTAATCGCTTTATACTAATCGTTTTACTGTAATGACTCTATACTGTATCAGCTTCTGAGGCCATATGTTAAAACGAATTCTGCTACCAATTGCCGCCATTATTATTACCGTTGGGGTTATTCTCGGTAGCGCAGTTATTTATCAAAAAACCACCATGCAGCCCGACTTGCCGACCGACGAAGACTGCGACATTCAACAGTTGGTGAATAATGGCGACGGCTCGTTAGAAGCGCATACCTACTGGTGTAAGCGCGGTAGCGACAAACAGTGGCAAGGGCATGAAGTATGGCTTTATGAGCCGCGTGTCGAAAAGTGGCAGCGTATACTGACAACCGAGCACGACGGCTGCATGAAATTAACGCTGAGCGAGCAACAACTGGACATTAACCACGACGGCGACCGCGGCAATATGAACTTAGTGGAACCGGTATTTTTATATAACGACGCCAACGGAGTAAGTCAGTCACTGTCGGTACAAGTGTCTACCGCCGGCGACGCCGATTGTTCTGGTGAATAACCGAGAGTTAAGCCAGCTTCAACACCCATTTCAATGGCAGACGTTTCATTAGGAATGCCATTAACGCCCAGGGCCAGTAAGGGACATAGGCTTTTACTGGCTCTTTATTAATGGCCTTTGCAAGTAACCGACACCCCGTTTCCGTATCGACCATAAAGGGTGTGTTTTTCACTTTTTCATTGATTTCAGAGCGAATGTACCCCGGATAAATGGTCGACACTTTTATCGGGCTGTTACTGCCATAAGTTTTCATTAAATCCGCACGAATGCCCTCGGTTAACGACGCCAGTCCCGCCTTGGTTGCTGCATACACCGTCATGGCACGTGGCATACCACGGAACGCACTCATGGAAGAAATAGTCACCAAGTGCCCGCCCTTTTGCTCGCGCAGAATTTCCATAGCCGCTTCGCATTGCGCCAACGCCGCCACAAAGTTGGTTTCTGCCGTGGCTTTATTGGCCTCAAAGTAACCCGTACCTAACGCCGCACCTTTGCCCATGCCTGCGTTAATAATAAAGCGGTCAATTTGGCCCTGCTCTTGTCTAAACTCCTGAAACACTCGAAATACGTCTTCGTGGGCGTTTACGTCCAACGTTTTAATGCTGACGGTTATGCCTGAATGCTTGTCTTCCAGTTCGTTTTTGAGCGCTTCTAAGCGATCTAACCGGCGGGCGCACAGACACAAATTTTTGCCTTCAGCAGCAAACTCACGTGCCATACCCTGCCCTAAACCTGAGCTGGCACCGGTAATTAAAATGGTTTTCCGTTCTTGCGGCATTATTGAGCTCTCTTTTTATTATAATTCGTTACGCTTTTGCGATACGGCGACGGCAGCGCCACAGCAAATAGTTCACCAAAAACCAGAAGTTCTTAAAGGCTTTGTTCGTGGTTTGTTTATGGTGATACCGATAGTAAATTTGCTGCGCAATAACCGCCAAACGGAACAAGCCAAACACCTCATAAAAGGCAAAGTCTTCGACCTTGGTGCCGGTACGTTCGCAGTAATAATCGATAATTTCTTTTCGCGTTAGCATGCCCGGGTAGTCGCTGGGTTGGCGTTTGGTCGCGCGCGCCACTTTGTCATCGCCCGCTTCTATCCAGTACGCCAGCGAATTACCCAAGTCCATTAACGGGTTGCCTAGGGTCGCCAGCTCCCAGTCGAGAATACCGATAATATCGGTTGGGTCTTCAGGATTCAGAATCAGGTTATCTAACCGAAAGTCGTTATGAACCAGGCATATTTTTTCGTTCTCTGGCTGATTTTCTTGTAGCCAGCGCATGACTGACTTAGCACCAAACACATTCCAGGTTTTCGCCTTTTCATAACGGCTGCACCAGCCATTGACCTGACGCTCGGTATAACCCTTACCTTTGGCTATTTTACGAAGCCTTGTGCTGTCTAAGTCGACATTATGCAATTCAATAAGCTTGTCGAGTGCGTTCGTACAAAGCTGACGAGCCTGCTCAGCAGTTAAGTCCAGCTCTTTAGGGAAACGGCGGCGTGGAATAATGCCGGTAATGTGTTCCATAACGTAAAACTCAGCACCAATAACCGACTCGTCCTTACAATGCGCCAGCATACGCGGCACATAAGGAAACGCCGGACGCAAACGTTTTTGCAGGCGGTACTCGCGCCCCATGTCATGGGCTGACTTTGCTTTTGTGCCCTCCGGCGGGCGACGCAACACTAACGCTAAACCATCATAGTCCAAACGATACGTCCAGTTTGACACACCGCCGGTGTACTGCGTAACTCTGAGCTCACCTCGGCTTTCCGGCAGCTCGTTTCCTATGTTCTCAGCCAGCCAGTTGTCCAGTGCTTCAACCGGCAGCGCTTCCTCTTCGCGAACCTCGCTAGCTTGATCCGTTATTGTTGACGCGTCAGTCATTAATACGCCCTTTCCATTGTTTCAATTCTGATTTTGCAATGGTCGCACGGTGAACCGCATCGGGTCCATCGGCAATACGTAGTGAACGAGCCACAGTTAATAACCCAGGTAACGGCGTGTCGTGACACATAGAAGCGCCACCAAACAGCTGCATGGTTTCATCTACCACTTTCTGCAATACGTTAGGCGCCACCAGCTTAATGGCCGATATTTCTTTTATGGCTTTCATGGCGCCAATGTTGTCAATTTGCCAGGCCGCGTGCAGGGTCAGTAAACGCGCTTGATCAATCGCAACACGCAAGTCTGCCAACCGTTCACTGTTACCGCCCAGCTTCAATAACGGTTCGCCGAAAGCGATGCGTGACGTACCGCGCTCAATGAATAATTCCAGCGCCCGCTCTGCCGCACCAATAGCCCGCATACAGTGATGAATACGCCCGGGGCCTAAACGCCCCTGCGCAATTTTAAAACCCGCACCGGGGCCGACAATAATGTTCTCTTTGGGAACGCGCACGTTGTCGAACACCACCTCACCATGACCATAAGGCGCGTCGTACTCGCCTAACGCCGGCAGCATGCGCTCTATATTAACGCCCGGAGTGTTTAGCGGCACCAATACCATAGAGTGACGATGATGTTTTTCAGCGTCTTCGTCGGTCAACCCCATAACAATGGCAATTTCGGCGTCAGGGTGGCCTAAACCGGTACTCCACCACTTACGACCATTAATAACCCAGTCTGAGCCGTCGGCAACAATGGTCGTTTGCATATTGGTAGCATCGGAGGACGCGACATCGGGTTCGGTCATACAAAACACCGAGCGAATGTCGCCGTTTAAAAGCGGCGTTAACCACTGCTCTTGCTGCGGGTCATCACCAAAGTGATACAGCACTTCCATATTGCCGGTGTCGGGAGCGTTACAGTTGAACACCTCAGGCGCTAACAAGCTGCGACCCATGCGCTCCGCCAGCGGTGCGTATTCCAGCGTCGTTAAGCCAGCACCCAGTTCGTCGTCCGGCAAAAACAGGTTCCAAAGTCCCTGCTCTTTCGCTAACTGCTTAAGCTCAGCCACCCTCGGCGGCACCTGCCACTCGCGCCAGTTCGGCGTGCTGTTCAGCCGATAATTCTCTTTTTGATACTGGTCTTCATACGGCTCAGTATGCTCGCGCATAAACGCGTCAAGCCGCGCCAAATAGTCCTTTGTTTTCGCACTGTAGGAAAAGTCCATAATGCCCGCTCCCAACGAATAGTTAACAGCATTGTAGACTTGAAAGTGTTGGTGGTACAACCAGAGTTGGGGGGGGGCAAAGCGCTCAATAAAACCAACCAGTGCGGAAAGACACACCGACAACAACGAATAGGATGGAAATAACCGTGACTGACACAATGTGCCAGGCCATGAGGTTTAGGTTCGCAGGTGAAAGGTTCGGAATGACTCGAAACCTTGCGCTAATAGCAAAACCAGCTGTTAGCGCCAGCAAACCCAGCTTTGCCATTATTGGATAAGCGACGGGGTTACTGGTATTGAACCACTGACTGACATCTGGCAGTAGCCTGTACGCCAGCATTACCCCGGTAATGATCTGAACAATGAGTGCGGGCATGCCTATTTTTTCGTACGCGGACTCAAAGTTTAAAAGTAGCTGAGGAGAGCGCTCTCTCAAGACTCTGGGTAATATAGCGAATGCCAAAACAATGTGTCCGCCTGTCCAGATGGTTGCCGCAAGAATGTGGAGTAGTAAAAGTGAGCCGTACATTAGAAGCCGCCTTTCAGCCTAGGTATTCGTATAAATTATTCTGAGAACCGTACCATTCTATTGTCTCTTTGAATCTGAAACCAATAGTTTCCAGCAGCTTGTTTGATCTAACGTTGTCGGGATGAGTGACAGCAACAACTTTGTCGAGTGAACAGGTTTTCATAACGGTTTTTAAGGCATTTTCCGCAGCCTCTCTCGCATAACCTTTGCCGCTGTATTCTGGTAAAAAAGCGTAGCCTAAATCCGGACTTTCTAATTCGTCTCGCTTCAATAAGCCACACATGCCAATTGGCGTGTAGTTTTCTTTTAGGCAAACCAAGTTGAGACTGAAGCCGTGCTGCTCATAACTAGCCATAGGTCCCGTTTTAAGATAATTAATTGCATCTTCTTGCGTACGAACGTTTTTATCGCCTATGAACCGTATAAATAGGTCATCGTTGAGTAACTGAATAACAAAGGCAGCATCGCTGAACTCAAACTGCCTGACAGTTAGGCGCTTCGTTTCACAGACTATTTTCATGGAAGCCCTTTTATAACCATGGTTATTGGTAACCCGAAAGAATTTCCCAGTTATTCTCAAACTCAGCGACGTCTTTGATATTGAGTATCGCTTGTGGTGAATCCCCGCCTCCAGGGCGGCGGTAGTCGTGCTTTTCCATGAACGCTACGTACCTATCGACAATTTTTTTCTGTATGTCACGCTCAGTACAGATAAAGAATCTAGATCCACTGACTTCTGAGTCAGGCAGCCGCACCAAAATCCAGATCAAATCGGGGTGCTTGAGAGGTGTTAATTCGCCCAGTGTTTGACGGTTATTCTCATCAATACTGTGATTACACCACTTATCGATTGTGGACTGAACCAGAGCTCCCTTAGTACTCGCTTTAACCTGAACAGGAAAAGACTTTAATGACTCGGAATGTACTGCTGTAACATCAAACCCAGGCACATTCCCAGAATACGGAGAAGCATAATAACCTAACGTACCCAGTACTGCCGAAACCAGATGTTCGCCAATCTGTCCTGTTAGTTTATTTGATGTTCCTGATGCCATATATTGTTTTCTTGTTCTTAACGCCTCAATCAGCTGCCGCGTCAGCGGTCTGCTGCATTGGTTTGTTAGGCTTTTTTAAAATGTGAGTTTTCCGCTTAAATGCATAACTGAAAGCGACCCCATACAAAAACATCATGAAAGCAAAAAGAAATGAGAGCGCAGCAAATCCTTGTGCTGAAGCGCCTTCTGCGGGATTCCTATAGATAAACAAAGAAATCGCCAACATCGTTCCCGTGGCAGATGATCCGAAGACATAAATAGTCTTTGGCATTTCACATAGAACTTCATTAACGTAAAACTCGACATATTTATTATCGAATATTCGGCCTAGCGCAGAGAACAGCCCAATAACTACCAGAATTGCTAAAAACGTCAGCCCTACTTCAGTGAGAGATCCATCGTTTATTTTTTGATTAGCAAATTCTACAAGTTTCTCTTCACTGTTCAAAAAGTTTGACGTGAAAACTGCAACCATGAAAAAAACCAAGACCTGCGACATAAAAATGACAAGCTCACTAAATACGAACTTACCGATGCTCTGTTTGTACTGGTCAACCTTATCCACTCAACCTCCTTATAGAGCCTAACGCCAAGCTAAGCGGTGCCCTGTCAAGGGCATCCGGTGGACGGC
>NZ_SDJS01000002.1:0-767136 GCF_004123135.1 Idiomarina sp. 29L
GCTTCTTCCGAAGCAGGGAGGCGTATTCTACACTTCCCGATGATTTCGTCAACCTCTTTTTCTGGACTTTTTGCCCGGTTGACTCAACCGCCGTTATCCGACTCAACTCAGTGAGTATCTCGTGACAACGGCGGCGAATTATAGCGATCTTTTTGGACCTTTCAAGATCTTTTTTGGAATAAATGATCGTTCGGTCAGATCGTAATCAATTTGATGGTTTAATCGTCCTTTTTCTCTTCTTTCGCTGCTTTCTTATCTGTATCACCGTCCTGATTAAAGTCGGCATCATCATCGTCGTCATCACCGACAACGTGCTCTAACTTCAGTTTTTTCACGTTTTTAATCGTGAATATCGGCCCTGACAAAGCGTAAAGGAAGAAGATAGAGAAGAGCACTAACGAAGGCTGTGTTGCAACCACAACAAAAGCCAACACGATGACCAGTATCACTAAGAAAGATACCTTACCTTTCCAGTCTACATCTTTGAACGAATGGTAACGGAAGTTGGTCACCATTAATAAGCCTGCACAAATAGTAATAACTGCGGCAATTCCACCGATATCAGCGCCTTCAATACCATACTCTGAGCCAACCCAAACCAAACCGGATACAATTGCCGCAGCGCTTGGAATTGCGAGTCCCTGAAAGTAACGTTTATCCGAGCTTCCTAAATTCGTATTAAAGCGCGCCAAGCGTAAAGCGCCACCAGCAACAAAGATGAATGCGGCCAACCACCCCAGCTTTCCTAAGTCTGCAAGCGCGTAATTATACATAACCAAAGCTGGAGCCATACCAAAAGAAACGATATCCGCCATGCTGTCAAATTCAGCGCCAAAGTCACTTTCGGTATTGGTCATTCTCGCGACACGCCCATCAAGCCCATCAAAAATCATGGCGATAAAAATCGCAACGGCCGCTTCAACGAAGCGTTCATTCATAGAGGCAACAATGGCATAGAACCCAGAAAACAGACCTGCCGTTGTGAATAGGTTTGGCAGTAAGTAAATACCCCGGCTTTTGCCGTTAGTATTTGAACTATCGTTACTCATGCAGAAACACTCTTAGTTATTAATAGAAAGTGATCAGGTTATCACAACAAGGCTTCGGGTAGGAAATCCCAAAGCCTTGTTAGCGACTTTACTGACTAATTACTAAAGCTTCATTTTCAACACTGACTTTTATTGGCTTAGCAGGCTGAATCTCTCCCGACAAGATTTTCTGCGCCAAAGGATTCTCAAGTTCGTGTTGAATCGCTCGTTTCAGAGGGCGTGCCCCAAAAACAGGATCGAATCCTGTACGAGCCAGGTGCGCTAAAGCGTCATCATCCACCTCTATTTCAAAGTCTTTCTCTTCCAGACGTTTAAACAACAGTTGCAACTGGAATTGAGCAATTGAACGAATTTCATGTTCACCTAATGGGTGGAACACCACGGTGTCATCGACTCGGTTAATAAACTCAGGTCTGAAGTGACGACCCAAGACTTCCATGACTTCCGCTTTCATTTGTTCGTACGTATGCTCTTTTGCATGCTCTTGTATGAGATCAGACCCCAAGTTAGATGTCATAATAATAACGGTGTTTTTAAAGTCGACAGTGCGACCTTGTCCGTCAGTTAAGCGGCCATCGTCCAACACCTGAAGTAGTATATTAAATACATCAGGGTGCGCTTTCTCTACTTCGTCAAGCAAAATAACCGAATATGGCTTGCGGCGAACCGCTTCAGTCAAATAACCGCCTTCTTCATAACCTACATAACCCGGAGGTGCACCAACCAAACGAGCTACAGAGTGCTTTTCCATAAACTCAGACATGTCGATGCGAACCATCGCGTCGTCCGTATCGAACATAAAGTTCGCCAATGCTTTCGAAAGCTCGGTTTTACCGACGCCTGTTGGACCCAGGAATAAAAATGAGCCAATAGGCCTGTTTGGATCGCCCAAACCAGCGCGAGACCGACGAATAGCGTTTGCTACCGCTTCAACCGCCTCATTCTGTCCAACCACTCTATTGTGCAAGTTTTCTTCCATGTGAATGAGTTTTTCACGCTCACCCTCCAGCATTCTTGCAACCGGTATGCCCGTCCAGCGGGAGAGCACATCAGCAATTTCTTCGTCAGTTACACGGTTTTTAAGCAAACTCATGTCCTGCATTTCAGCTTGCAAGGCCAAGTCGAGCTGACGTTCTAGTTCCGGAATTCGGCCATACTGAAGTTCAGACATACGATTCAAGTCCCCCGCGCGGCGGGCAATATCCATGTCGGTGCGCGCTTGCTCAAGTTGCGCTTTAATATGCTGGGTGCCCTGCACGGCCGCTTTTTCAGTATTCCAGACTTCCTCTAACTCTTTGTATTTACGCTCTTGGTCGTCTAACTCTTCGTGTAACGTTTCCAAACGCTTTTTACTGGCATCGTCTTTTTCTTTCTGAAGCGCCTGACGCTCCAGCTTCAGCTGAATAATCCGTCGCTCTAGTCGATCCAAATCTTCCGGTTTGGAATCGATCTGCATACGAATACTCGATGCGGCTTCGTCAATTAAATCAATGGCTTTATCGGGTAGCTTGCGATCACTGATGTAACGGTGCGACAAAGACGCTGCTGCAACGATTGCAGGGTCAGTGATTTCTACCGAATGATGCAGCTCATAACGCTCTTTCAAACCCCGCAAAATCGCAATGGTGTCTTCTACGGTTGGCTCATCGACCAAGACTTTCTGGAAGCGGCGTTCTAAAGCGGCGTCTTTCTCAATATATTGGCGGTATTCGTCTAATGTTGTTGCACCGACGCAATGAAGTTCGCCACGAGCAAGCGCTGGTTTCAGCATGTTGCCTGCGTCCATAGCCCCCTCAGCTTTACCAGCACCGACCATAGTATGCAGCTCATCAATAAAGAGGATGATTCGGCCTTCCTCTTTCGACAGCTCATTAAGAACCGCTTTGAGTCGTTCTTCAAATTCACCGCGGAACTTCGCCCCCGCTAAAAGAGAACCTAAATCCAGTGATAATACACGTTTGTGTTTCAACCCTTCGGGCACTTCTCCGTTAACAATTCGTTGCGCTAAGCCTTCAACAATCGCAGTTTTACCCACCCCCGGTTCGCCAATAAGAACCGGATTGTTTTTAGTACGGCGCTGTAACACCTGGATAGTCCGGCGGATTTCTTCGTCCCGACCAATGACGGGATCAAGTTTGCCCTGCTCAGCACGTTCCGTTAAATCAATCGTATATTTATCGAGGGCTTGGCGTTGCTCTTCAGCGTTCGGATCATCAACCTTTTGACCATCGCGAATATCATTAATGGCTTTTTCCAACGCATCTCGCTTTATGCCCTGTGCTTTGAATATCTCACCTAATTTGCCCTTGTCTTCTGTTGCTGCGAGTAAAAAGAGCTCGGAGGAAATGTAAGAATCATTGCGCTTTTGAGCATATTTATCACACAAGTTTAGAAGCTGCGCAGTCGCCTGCGAAAGCTGAACGTCACCGCCCGTACCTTCTACTTGCGGCAATGCATCAAGCGCTTTTGACAGACTTGCTCTGAACTGCGGGATATCGACACTTAGCATCGTGAACAGCGGGCGAACTGAACCACCATTTTGATCGAGTAGCGCCTGCATTAAATGCACAGGTTCAATAAATTGATGGTCACGACCCAATGCCAGCGACTGCGCATCGGCAATCGCCATTTGGAATTTGCTGGTGAATTTATCGTGTCTCATGGTACTACCTCACTTAAATCTTTCGTTGATTTAAATGTGGGTACTTTTTGGACGTTTTCAAGTTTTTAGCGATTATTTTCGCCAAATAATTGACGCAAATCGAGCGGCTGCCTTTTCGTTACGCCAGGAGTACCACAAGTCTGAGTGGCTGACAGTACACTCATCACTCTGAGTGATTTCATTAATACCAAACTGACGGCAAATCAGTTCAGCAATGCCCGGTAAGTTCGCTAACCACTTATCTCCATTCGGCTCAAAGAAATGAGAAGTCTTAAACTGGTTTGAAACAAACGCATCGAAAACATCCTGGCCAACTTCAAATGCATCAGGACCTATCGCTGGACCTATCCAAACGCTTAAGCCAGACGATTTCGTTGAAAACTTCTTTAGCGCGTTTTGCAATACACCATCAGCCAAACCTCTCCATCCGGCATGGACCGCCGCTATTTCCTTTCCGTCCGATGAACAAATGAGAATAGGCAGGCAATCCGCCGTTAATACCGCGCACACACTGCCGGGTTGAGAGCTATACGCCGCATCAGCAATATTTGTTTTAAAAGGCCATGACAATACGTTACTGGTATGTCGTTGCTGCAACCACACTACGGAATGAGGTAGCGACAATTCCCGTTCCAGCCGCCGCCGTCTCAACAGCACAGCGGCGGGGTCATCACCCACATGAACCGCCAAATTGCCAAACGCCCGTGTTGTAATTGCAACACCGACGTTATCTGGTACTGACCAATTAGGATGAAAAACGTTTCGCGTCACGCTTAAGCTCCTCAATCAGGTACTCAAAGTCGGTCGGGCGATCGACGTGGAATTCTAACCATTCACCGGTAATTGGATGGTGTAAGCCTAAAGAAGCGGCATGCAATGCCTGGCGATTAAAATTTCTCAGTGTCTGTAAAAACTGATCGTCAGCTTGTTTCGGTGGTCGAGGTCGGCCACCGTAAATTAAATCGCCGACTAAAGGATGTCGGATATGCGCCATATGCACACGAATTTGATGCGTTCGACCTGACTCCAGACGTAAACGCAACAACGTATGAGCCCGGTAGCGGTCTAACACACGGTAATGAGTGACTGCCGGTTTTCCAGACTGCACAACCGCCATGTGCGTCCGCTTTGTCGGGTGTCGACCAATGGGCTCATCAACCATTCCCCCCGCTGTCATGACGCCATTACATACCGCTTCATACTCACGAGTAATTTCACGCGCCTGCATCATCGACACTAATTGCGTTTGAGCTGGAACAGTGCGGGCAACCACCATTAATCCCGTCGTATCTTTGTCCAGACGGTGGATAATGCCAGCGCGAGGCACTAAGTCCAATTGCGGATCGTAATGCAGCAAGCCATTTAGTAACGTTCTGTCCGGGGCGCCGGCTCCAGGGTGCACGACCAACCCAGCCGGCTTATTAATCACCAGAATGTCGTCATCCTGATACACAATATCCAACTCAACAGGCTGCGGTACGTGACGTTCCTCGCTCTCGATTTCTGCGTCTACAGCCACAAGCATGCCGGTTTCGACTTTTTCACGCGGCTTTTTAACGACCTCGGCATCGACCGAAACCTTTTCCTCAGTTATCCAGCTCTTTAAGCGCGAGCGTGAATAGTCTGGGAACAACTCAGCAAGTGCCTGGTCTAATCGTTTTCCTGCTAATGACTCAGGAACAATAGCTTCTAATTCAATACGTTTATTCATATATTCGGTTTCGACTGTCAAAGCCTCAAAGGCTGCGTTAGAATGCAAGAATATGCTAGTGTAACGGTTTGCCCGTGCAGCGCCAAAAAAATATAGGGAATACTGCTAAATATGTTAAGTAAACAATTCGGCCGACACATTTTGTTATCAACAGCGCTTTGCTTTATGGCTGTTGGTTGCTCGAGCCAACCAGAAGAAGAACAACAAGTTGCGAAAACCCAAATTGAATCACTTTATGAGCAGGCTCGCGAGAGCATGGCAGCAGGTAATTTCAACTTAGCTCAAGAGCAGTTGTCGAACCTGAACCGCCGTTTCCCGTTTGGTCCTTATGCGCACCAAGTGCAACTCGACCTTATTTACCTGCACTACAAGTTAGATAATACAGAAGAAGCGCTAGCAGCCATTGACCGTTTTATTAGTCTTAATCCGAATCATAAAGATATTGATTACGCTATGTATATGCGCGGCTTAGTCAATCAGCGTGCTGAATACAATGGTATCCATGCTGTGTTTGGAGTTGATCGTTCTGACCGTGACTCATCAATGGCAGAAGAAGCATTCAAAGACTTTGCTGAACTGGTCCGTAAATATCCGGACAGCGAATACGCGGCAGATGCAAAAAAACGTTTATTAGCGATAAAAAGTCGTCTGGCGAAAAAAGAATTAGCGGTTGCTCAGTATTATATGGACCGCCAAGCCTATTTAGCTGCGGCCAACCGAGGACGTTACATTTTAGAGCACTTCTCCGACACACCGGAAGTAGAAAATGCGCTGGCTGTCATGGTCGAAAGTTACGATCAATTAGAGTTGCCAGAGTTGCGTGAAGACGCATTGAAGGTTCTACGAGCTAACTTCCCGGAGAATCAGTTAGTCAGCAATTAATAAAGCAAGGCGCGGTTATTTAAACCGCGTCTTCGTTTTCCTCACCAGTACGAATTCGGATGACTCGTTCGATATCGGTAATGAAAATTTTCCCATCACCTATTTTGCCTGTTTGAGCAGTTTCCATAATGGCCTCAATACAACGCTCAACGTCATCATCGCCAACCACCACCTCTAATTTAACCTTAGGCAGAAAATCCACCATATACTCTGCGCCGCGGTACAGTTCTGTATGACCTTTCTGGCGTCCGAAGCCTTTAACCTCTGATACAGTCATGCCGGCAATGCCTACTTCCGATAGCGCTTCGCGCACGTCATCGAGTTTGAAAGGTTTTATAATGGCTTCTACTTTTTTCATAACGCTTCCCTATTGCCCTTGTCGTTGCAATTCATAGCGATAATGACTGGTAATAGGATAACGACGATCTTTACCGAAGTTTCTCGGCGTCACCTTTGGACCAACCGCCGATTGGCGACGCTTGTATTCGTTCAAATCGACCAAGCGAACCACCCGGCGAACGTCATCCTCGTTAAACCCGGCAGCAACAATGTCGGTTACTGACCAGTCTCTTTCTACATACAATGCCAGAATTCGGTCTAAATCGCCATAGTCAGGCAATGAGTCAGAGTCGACCTGATCCGGTGCTAATTCGGCTGAAGGTGGGCGATCGATCACTCGCTGAGGAATGCATTCACCTAAGGTGTTTCGATATTCTGCTAATTGATACACCAGCAACTTAGGCACATCTTTTATCGGTGCAAAACCACCGCACATATCGCCATACAGTGTTGCATAACCAACAGCCATTTCGCTCTTATTGCCGGTTGTTAGTACCAGTGAACCCGTTTTATTCGACAACGCCATAAGCAATACGCCCCGACAACGCGACTGCAAGTTTTCTTCCGTTGTATCGGTTTCAGCGCCGTTAAAAAGTGGTGTTAATTGCTGCATGAACTGATCAAACATCGGTTCAATAGGCACGGAGTTATATTGAACGCCTAGCGTATTCGCTTGCTTTTCAGCATCTTCAAGACTCATGTCAGAGGTATAGCGAAAAGGCATCATTACAGCTTGAACCTTATCAGCTCCCAAAGCGTCAACAGCTATTGCCAATGTTAGTGCTGAATCAATGCCGCCCGACAAACCCAATACCACACCCGGGAAACCATTTTTTTTGACATAGTCTCTTACTGCCAGGACAAGAGCGTCGTAAACATTCGCTAAGTCATTTTGTGACTCACGAGGAGGGTAGGCCTCGCTGTGCAGTTTTCCACTTTTATAACTCAAACTTGTCAGGGTTGTCTGACAATGCGGCAATTCAGCCACTAATTGACCATCGCCATCCATCACTAACGAATGACCATCGAATACCAGTTCGTCCTGCCCACCACAGTTATTCAAATAAACAATAGGCTTTGATGACTCAGCGACACGTTGTCTCAGCACACCAAGACGCTGTTCGTGCTTGTTCAACTCGTAGGGTGACGCGTTTATTGATAAAACAAAGTCAATGTCGTCGTCGGCCAAGCGTTGCAGTGGTTCGGGGTGCCACAAGTCTTCGCATATCTGCAGACCTATACGAACGCCATGCCATTCGAACACCTGACTTTCATGACCCGGAATAAAGTGGCGCTGCTCATCAAATACGCCATGGTTAGGCAAACGTTGCTTAAAGTAACGTAACAAACACTCACCACGGTGCAGTACCGACATGGCATTAAAAAGCCCGCCGCCCACATGTTGCGGATGACCCACAATCACCACGCAGTCAGATGCAGCGGCACTGATTTGCTCAACAGCATTGTCAACAGCCTGACTTAAATCGTTTCTGAACAGTAAGTCTTCCGGTGGGTAGCCGGTAATCGCCAACTCCGGGAACACAATAATGTCGTGTTGTTGACCTTGTTCCCGAATCGTCTTCAAAATTAATGCGGTGTTGTTGTGAATTGCGCCAACGGTAAAGTCCAGTTGCGCCAGGCACAAATTAAGTTCAGCCATAACTGCTTCCAATTTAACCACTGCCGACATCGGCACGAATGGTGGCGAATGATATAGCAGCGCTGTTAGTAGCGCAAATCTTCAGGAATTGGTGACTCGCTGTCAGGCTTCTTAGGACGTTTTGCCTGACCCTGCTTAAACAAACGCAACTGGTACACATAGGCAAGAATTTGAGCCACGGCAACAAACAGCCCCTGCGGAATTTCTTTCTCCAACTCCGTGGTGTGGTAAACCGAACGCGCCAGCGCTGGTGACTGGACTAATGGAATATCGTATTCCAACGCAATTTCCCGAATTTTTGCCGCTGTCTCGTCGGTACCTTTCGCTAACAGTACAGGCGCTTGCGAGCCGCCGTCTTCATACTTTAACGCCACCGCATAATGCGTCGGGTTGGTAACAACCACATCCGCTTTAGGCACTTCCTGCATCATGCGGCGGTTCGCCATTTCCATCTGCAAGCGACGAATACGACCTTTGACTTCCGGACTCCCCTCTGTGTCTTTATGCTCGTCTTTCACTTCCTGCTTGGTCATGCGCAAGTCTTTATTGTGTTTCCACAACTGAAACGGCGCATCAATAACCACAATCAAAAAGATTGAGCAACACAGTAATAAGAACATCCACAGCAAGATATCCAAAGCGTGGGCCATCATGTTCGGCATTTGTCCCATCGACATTTGCAGAATGTCGACAAACTGCCACTTCAGTAAGAAAAATGCCGAAACGGCGACAACTGAGAACTTGGCAATGGCTTTAACCAGCTCAACCAACGCCTGAATACCGAACATGCGTTTAAAGCCGTTAAGCGGGTTCATTCGACTGAGTTTAGGCGCCATCGCCTTGGTTGAGAACGAAATGCCCCCTAACCAACTGTTACCGAAAAAAGTCGCGACCAAAACGAACGCAAAAATAATCAGAACCGGCCACATGATGAAGCCAAAAGCGATACCAAAGGCTTCATAAATTTTGGTGGTATCAAAGGCTTGCTGGCGATCAATGGTAAACATGGTTTGAAAAACGTTACGGGCTCCTTCGTAGAGCCAGTCTCCAAACCACATAAACGCAATTGCCGCACTGACCAATACGAACGCCGTCCCCATTTCTTTGGAGCGTGCAACCTGGCCCTTCTCGCGGGCCTGCTGTTTTCGTCGCTCCGTGGGGTCTTCTGTGCGTTCCTGATCAGTCTCTGCCATTACTCTCTACCTGTATCCGGGAGTCTAGCTACACTGAGAACCAATAACTGTACACATCACGTCAATTGCACGCTGCCATTGGTTTTCGAAATGGAAAATAAAGCCACCCATGGTTAACCATAAAACAACCAAGCCGCTCACCATAGTAATTGGGAAGCCGATAGCAAAAATATTCAATTGTGGTGCCGCTCGCGTCATCACACCAAAACTTAAGTTAATGAGCAAAATCGCGATGACACCTGAAAGCATGGCCGCTAACGCCGCCGAAAACATAACAGAACCGTATTCCGCTATTGCCATGAACGCGTCAGCATCCAGACCGGTCATACCGACCGGAATAGCGTCGAAGCTAGCCATGATCATGTGAATCATCAGTAAATGACCGTCAAAGGCTAAGAACACCAGGCTGGCAAGCATTAAGAAAAATTGCGCAATAACCGGCACTTGCTGACCGTTGGTTGGATCCACCATTGATGCGAAACCCAGGCCAATCTGCATTGCAATAACCTGACCGCCCAGCACAAATATTTGTAGAAACAATAATGACACTAAGCCCAGAGCGACACCAATCACCACTTGTTGAGCCGTCACCAGAAAGCCGCCCACTGACGTCATTTCAACACCAGTCGATACTTCAGGTAATGCCGGAGAAACCGCTAATATAATGGCTAGCGACAGGAAGATTTTAATCCGCGCGTTTACCAACGTCCCGGAAAATAACGCCATGCTGCCTATCATGGCGGACACCCGTGTCAGCGGCCAGAGATGCTGCTCCAGCCATTCCAACACAACAGAGGTGACCAAGTCCATTAGCCAACCACTTCTGGAATCCGATTAAACATTTCGATGGTAAAGTCCATCACCGTCTCAGTCAGGAAATGACCACCAAGACCTATCACGGCCAACGTAACCAATAGACGCGGCAAGAAACTTAAGGTCTGTTCGTTAATTGAGGTGGCTGCCTGAAAAACAGCGACCACCAAACCAACCAAAAGCCCGGGCAAAATGATAAATGCCACCATTATAACGATGGTTTTCAGCGCTTCCTGAAAAATATCCAAAAACATTTCTGGTGACATACGCCCTCCTAAACCCCAAAGCTACCGGCAAGTGTACTCATGGTTAAACTCCAACCATCAACCAACACGAACAACATCAGCTTAAAGGGCAAAGAAACGATCATTGGCGATAACATCATCATACCCATCGCCATTAAGACACTGGCAACGACTAAGTCAATAATAAGAAACGGGATAAACAACATAAAACCAATCTGGAATGCGGTTTTCAGTTCAGAGGTAATGAACGACGGAATCAGAATAGACATTGGTACATCTTCAGGCGCTTCAATACCTTCTTCGCCTGAGATATCAATAAAGGTTTCCAGGTCAGTTAAGCGAGTTTGTGCCAACATGAATGCCTTAAGAGGCGCCTTAGCACGATCAACGGCCTCCAGTGACTGAATTTCTTCATTCATATAGGGCTGCAACGCTTTGTCATTAATTTCATTGAGCACCGGCGACATAATGAAAAAACTCAAAAAGAGTGCTATGCCCAATAACACCTGATTCGACGGAGACTGCTGCAAGCCTATCGCCTGACGAAGTATCGCCAGGACAATAATAATTCGAGTAAAAGACGTCATCATAATGACCATCGCTGGAATAAACGTCAGCGCCGTCATTATCGCGAGAATTTGTAGCGTTACTGAGTATTCCTGCGTGCCATCCGGATTGGTTTTAACGGTGACGGCAGAGAGATCCTGCCAAGCAAATGCCTGATCAGGTATCAGCAAAAACGCTGAAAATAATATGAGATACCACCAGCGGTTCATTGTTCTTGTTTTCCTTCCAGCTTGATATCGGACGGTAGTTCTTTTAAACAGTCAATACGCTGTTGGGTTACGCCTAGCAACAGTTTCTCACCCCCAACATCGACAATGACCAAGCGCTCTTTAGGTCCTAACGAGACACTGCTCAGTATTTTCATTCCTGAAGCGCCCTGAAACTTTAAGTTAAATCGTTTCAGTAATGACGCCAACACAACAATGACCGCTAAAACGGCAAAAAGCGCCAATACCATGGCGCCTATATCATTACCGGACACTATTGCTTTTTGCTCGGTTTGACCGAAAGCCATTACCGGCAACGCAAGCAAACTAACGAAGCTTGCGAATACGCTCAATTTGACTAATAACATCGGTTAATCGTATCCCGAATTTATCATTAACAACAACCACTTCGCCGTGAGCAATTAAGGTGCCATTCACCAAAACATCCAGCGGTTCGCCAGCGACACGCTCTAGTTCAACGACCGAGCCCTGGTTCAACTGAAGCAAGTTCCGAATGCTGATTTGACTGCGGCCCACTTCCATTGAAATAGTGACCGGAATATCAAGTATGGCATCCAGTTTACGTTTTTCTTCTTCACCAACCGGCGCATCCTCGTTGAGTTCTTCCAGCTCAGCGGTTTGCACGTTATCCATACCGGAATGACTGGAACGACTTGATTGCTCAGCCCCAGACCCCTCTGCCTCACCAGACTCTTCGTCTTCGGCAGCTGCCTGTTCAGCCATTGCTGCTTCCCAGTCGTCCATATCTTTATCGTCGTTACTCATTTTGCAACCTCACTTTCTAAGCAGCAATTATTATAAATCGATGTCTTCTTCTAATTGTTGAAGCTCGGCGTCACCACCAATTCGGCGGCCGCCGCGCGTCAACATGTGAATATCAGATTTGACGGTTTCCGGGCGTTTGATTTTGTCCGAAATTTTCAACGCCACATTGTCTCTTGAACGTCCCATTTTCGCATGGAACGTCGGTAAATCTTCAATCAGAACGGTTAAGTCATCCGGTACTTCCAGCGGAATAATATCGCCTTCCTGTAAGTCCATGACTTCACGCAACGACATCTCGGTTTCCGCCAGCTTGGCGATCATTTCCACCGGAACGTCCATTATTTCGTCTCGCAGCGCTTTACTCCAGCGCATATCAGTGTCTTCTTTGTCGGACTGAACACCGGCGTCCAATAGCTCTCGAATCGGTTCAAGCATGGAATACGGCAAAGCAATATGAAAGTCTCCGCCGCCGCCGTCGAGCTCAATATGAAATGAACTAATGACGATAACCTCGGTTGGACTGACAATGTTCGCCATCGCAGGGTTAACCTCTGAGTCCAGGTACTCAAAACCGACATCCATTACTGGCGCCCAGGCTTCTTTGTAATCTTCGAAGACCAGCTTCAACAGCATTTGAATAATGCGACGCTCAGTTGGCGTAAACTCACGCCCTTCAATTTTTGCGTGATAACGGCCATCACCGCCGAAAAAGTTGTCCACCAGAATAAAGACCAGGCGGGCTTCCATCGTAATTAGCGCGGTACCTTTCAAAGGACGAAAGCGCACCATATTCAAACTGGTTGGGACGAATAACGTATGTACGTACTCGCCAAATTTAATCATTTGCACGCCGTTAATTGACACTTCGGCGGTACGTCGCATCATATTAAATAAGCTGACGCGCATATGACGAGCGAATCGTTCATTAACGATCTCGAGAGTCGGCATACGCCCACGGACAATTCGGTCTTGCGACGAAAAGTCATAGTCGAGCGCATCCGCCGAGGCCTGCTGCCCCTCGGAATCCTCTTCTTCTACGTCATCAACGCCGTGTAAAAGTGCGTCAATTTCGTCTTGTGATAGTAAGTCGCTCACAGCCATATTTGCTCACTTATTGCATTACCAAACTGGTAAATAACACTTGTTCAACGACCGGCTTACCAGCAACTTCCTGCAGTGCATTTCTGACTTCGGTTAGCGCCAGTTCACGCAGTTGCCCTTTGCCTTCTGCCGTTTTTAATTTGTCTGCCGTTGACGATGAAAACACTTCATGCAATGTTCCTTCAATTAACGGAATATGCTTTTTCGCCAACTCTTCATTTTCTTCGCCACGCACCATCAGCTGCGCCTTAATTTGCACGGTTCTCTCACGTGAGTCGCCGGGTACAATAAACACAAAAGGACGAGGCATACCGACATACAGAGCATTACCAATTTCTGGTGCCGAGGCATTGCTAAAGTCCTTGCTGGCCTGCTCAGGTGCTTGAGTCACGGCTTGCTCACTCGACGACGAGCCGCCAAAAAGCCACAGCGCCAAGACCACGGTCGCCACAAGCACCAGACCAATAACACCGAACAGTATCAGCTTTTTCTTTTTACCGCCTTTGCCTTCCTGTTCGTCGTTTTGCTCTGCGTTATTGTCTGTGTTTTGCTCTTCAGCCATCTTGCTTTCCTTTGGTCAACGCCCTATCGGTGTTTATGTTGCTACTATAGCCTGAATAGGCTATCAGCGTCACCGTTATACGTAAAAATCCACGCGTCCGTCGGTCACAATCTGACCATCTTGTAAGGCTATTTCTGACTCCTGCGTCCACTGTTCCGCTTCTGAGCCAGATGTTCCTCCGCCCTCACCGTTGCCCTGGCCATCGTTACTCTGTTCACCAACGTGAGTATCCGCTAAATTCAGACCTTGCTGCTCCATCATTTCTCGTAAGCGCGGCATGGCCGACTCAATGGCTTCCCGAGCCTGAGCATTTTGTACCTGAAACTGCACCGTGGTTTGCTCGCCACTTACGTTCACTCGTATTTGTACGTTGCCAAGTTCAGGCGGGTCAAGCCGAATATCAGCACGCTGAATATTCTTACTCATCATAATGTTAATGCGCTCTTGCAGCTTTTGTGACGCTTCCGTCTGCTGCAAATCTAAAGGTCTTTGCAACGCTTGCAACGTATTTGCCTGGCTGCTTTCTGACGCGGCTACCGTCCCCTGAGCAGTCGAGACCATTTGCCCTTGTATGGCCTTTGCCGCACCTGCGTCAGACAATGCATCAACGGTATTTCTGAATGCCTGGTTGACCTGAGCGTTTTCAGCGTTTCTTCCCGCCAATTCGCCGTCAGCCTTAGCGACTTTTTCACCTGTTAACTGAGTATCAGCTGATAGCCCAGCCGCAGCACTTTTATCCGACTTCACGGATTGCTCAGCCTTCGACTCGCTTTGACCTTTAGTAGAATCCGTCGCACTAATCGCAAACTCCGCTTTACCCGATTTTGCGTCCGATGCAACGACTGCAGGCGCTTTATCAGCGTTTTGTTTGAGCACCTGACGTAAATCGGCAACCAGTTGCTCGGCTTTAGCTGCCTGCTCTCTTGTCAGCGCTTCTTTGTTATTCGACTTGCTGTCAGACGCTCCTGCCATTAACTGGCGAAGCTCAGCCATTAATTGCTCTAACTTACCGCGCTCTTTACCTGTTAGTGTTTTAGTATCACTCTTGCTGTTCTCTTTTAATGCGGAGAGTTGAGCTTCCAGCTGTTTCATTAACTGCGCAGGATCAGACGCTTTTTGTGACTCGGGTTTTGATTCCGGGACCACCTCGCGCAACGCGGCCATCAACGCCTGTGATAGTTGTTTACCGTCTACCTGTTTATCGGATTCTTGACCTACTAATACTTTATCGGCGTCTGATTTCGGCATCATCGGTTCAAGCAGTTGCACAATAAACTTTTGGTCGGCGGCATCAATACCACCTTTAGATATCGCGTTTAATTGATCGATAAGTTGCTGTTTCTGCTCATCACTCATTTTTGCCAGCATGCTTTCGGCAAGGTTTTGCCGCTCTTCAGCTGACAGCTCTTGTTTACCACCTTGCTGGTTATTCAGCTTATCAATAAAAGCAGCCAACAACTCTTTCAGGTCGGCTTCACTTAACTCGCTACTCGCCGCCTTTTCCAACTGGGTTTCATCGATACTAACAACCGCTGCCACTTGATCGTCAGACCGTTCAGCTTCACCGTCTTCACTCGACACTTCCGCCATTTGTTGCTGCATTTCTTGCAGCAACTCGAACAAATTACTTTCAACAGGAGCGCCAACATTCCGGCGCCCTTCACCGTCAATGTCTTTTTTAATAGTAGCTTGCTCTGGCATCAGCTTAA
Organism: Idiomarina sp. 29L; assembly: GCF_004123135.1. NCBI lineage: Bacteria > Pseudomonadati > Pseudomonadota > Gammaproteobacteria > Alteromonadales > Idiomarinaceae > Idiomarina > Idiomarina sp. 29L. The sequence goes on from NZ_SDJS01000002.1 coordinate 15,486, forward strand.
CCTGCTGAAACTCTTTGCCTTTTTCTGTTTGTTGCATCATCAGGCGAGAAAACTCACCATCGGAGCTTTCACCAGCGCCGAGGGACCATTCTTTTCCCTGGGCTTTGCCGCCGGTGCGGACAAAGTTTTCCGTTGATTCCGTTAAATTCAGCAGTTGTTGCATAGTTTCATGTCCTGAATAACTGACTTGCTCAGAATAAAGCAAGAAGCGTTCCAACTATTTCCGTCAGAACTTTTTGTCTCGAATAAAACGTTGACTGGAGAAGTCATCCAAGTTCTTTTGCTCTTTACGCGCCTGAGCTTTTTGCTCTCGCTTTTCTTTCTCTTTAATCAAGTGCTCTATTGACTCTCGCTTACGTCTTTGCGCCAGCCAACGCTCCTTGCGCTGCGCCAGCACCTGTTGCAACTTGACCACTTCGTGATGCAGCTGTTCAACCCCTTCATCCAGCTTGCCAACAAAGGCATGATATTGACTGACCTGCATCGACTGAATACCGCCCTGGCCGCGTTGCTGCAACTGATTTAAATAGTCGAGTCGATATTTTGACATGCCATCCAGGCGCATTTGATTGTCCTGAACCTGTCGTTGCACTTCAGCAAAGTCCTTTGCGGTTTTATCTTCGCGTTGCTGTTCTAAGTCCAGCAGCATTTTTAGCTGGCTTAACTCTGCCATTTACTTAACCACTTGCTGATTGCTGCTGGTTTGGATTGATTAACTGGTTCAGCTGAAGCAAGCTCTCATCGTAGCTCACCACTTCTTTCATTGGTTGCTGTAGAAACTGCGCCACTTTGGGCTGCATTGCAATAGCTTGATCAATAGCGGGATCGCTTCCTCGGGTATAAGCACCAATAGAAATAAGATCTCGGTTACGGCGATAATTCGAATACCACTGACGCACCTGAATGGCTTGCTTCATGTGCTCTTCAGAAACCACTTGCGGCATGACACGGCTAATGGAGGCTTCAACATCGATGGCAGGATAATGACCGGAATCAGCCAACTCACGGTTTAAAACGATGTGCCCATCAAGAATGGCTCGTGCCGAATCGGCAATCGGATCCTGTAAGTCATCGCCTTCGGTTAAAACGGTATAGAACGCGGTGACCGATCCTTGCCCGTCGCCGCCATTACCAGCGCGTTCAACCAGTGCGGGCAATTTGGCAAATACAGAAGGCGGATAACCTTTGGTTGCCGGGGGCTCACCAACCGCTAGAGCAATTTCACGTTGTGCCATGGCGTAACGAGTGAGCGAATCCATTAGCAGCAAAACGTTTAAACCCTGGTCGCGGAAATACTCCGCTACTTGCGCGGCCGTTTCACAGCCACGCAAACGAATAAGCGGTGACTGGTCAGCTGGAGCCGCTATTACCACGGCCTTTTCGAGACCCTCTTCCCCCAGTATTTCTTCAATAAATTCTTTGACCTCACGACCCCGCTCACCAATCAGGCCAACAACGATAACGTCAGCGTTAGTGCCTCGGGTCATCATGCCAAGCAACACACTTTTGCCGACGCCACTGCCGGCAAACAGACCCATACGCTGCCCCTGTCCGACGGTTAAGCAGGCATTAATTGCGGTCACACCAACATCCAGTGGTTGTTTTACCTGGCGGCGATTCAATGGGTTCATGGGTTTACTGCGGTAGGTTTTTCCGTCAGAAAAAACAGGACCTTTGCCGTCGAGAGGTTCACCGCGGGCGTCAATAACCCGTCCGAGTAATTCCATGCCTAAGGGGAGTTGATTCTTGCGGCTTAAAGGACGAACACGGGCGCCTGGCACGACACCTAAGGCGTCTTCCGTAGGCATTAAATAACTAATGTTACCTTCAAAGCCCACCACTTCGGCCTCAATGTCGCCACCGGCGGCTTCCACCGCAACGCTGGAGCCCACAGGCGCACGGCAACCAACAGCTTCAAACATTAGCCCCACAACGCGAGTTAAATAGCCCGATACAGCCACCGACGGCTTTTCAATGCGCTGACGCTTTTTTCGAAGTTCTTGAATCAGTGTCTCTGATGCGCCCATCGGTTACCCCTTAACGCGACTGAAAACATCTTCCATACGCGTCTCTAAACTGTAATCTATGGTCGAGCTCTCAGTCGTCACACGACAACCACCGCGTTCAAGTAACTCGTCTTTGTTCAGCAACCAGCCTTTTTCTTTCAGCTCAGACTCACTGTAAACCGACTCAATCAGTTCGATATCATCGGGGTTTAAGTGTATAACCACCCGCTGATCGGTGACCGGCAATACCGATACCGCTTCGCGCACTGCGTTCACAATCATGTCTTTTGAGTGTTCGGCTGCATCCAGGCAAATGACACGGGTTAACTCGCTGACCATATCTATCAGCTCTTCCTGAACCGCTTCAGTAATACGTTCATTAGGGGTCGATAAACTCTGCAATAAGGTATCCAATTTACCGCGCTGTTCTTCAATCACGGCATTACCCGCAGCAATACCTTCTTCTTTGCCTGCCGCAATACCTTCTTCTTTGCCTGCTTCAAACCCTTCGTCATAGCCTTTTTTGAGACCATCGGTACGACCATTTTCAAAGCCTTCCTGGTACCCCTCATCGCGCGCTGCCTGACGAATCTCTTCAAGCTGTTCAGCGGTTAAGGGTTGCAATTCTTCTTCGTCATTGTCATCCGCTTCCGGCGGTTCATACTGCCAGCGTCTGGGCTTATTGAGCGCATTGACCTGGGTGCCCTCACGTAATTCCTGCGATGTCATATCGGGCAGGTCCCAGTGACTGAAGTGCTCGTTGTCGTCGCGGTTGTCGCTCATACAGCCTTAATCCTTATAAGAATTCTTCACCGCCGCCACCGCCAAGCATGATTTCGCCTGCGTCAGCTAATCGACGTGCCGCCGCCAGAATGTCTTTCTGCGCTGCTTCCACATCACTAATACGTATCGGTCCCATGGCTTCAAGGTCGTCACGCAGCATATCGCCAGCACGTTTTGACATGTTCTTGAAAATCTTCTCCTGAACCGCCTCGTCGGCGCCTTTCATGGCTTTTTGCAAGGTCTCGCCTTCGACTTCGCGCAGCAAGGTCTGAATACCACGGTCGTCGACATCCACCAGGTTCTCGAACACAAACATCAAGTCCTGAATGTTCTGACTCATTTCTTCGTCCTGCTCGCGGATAGAGTCCATCAACTGACCTTCGATGTTGGTATCCAGGTAGTTCATGATATTCGCCGCTGCTTTCAAGCCGCCCATCTTCGCTGCCTGAGCACCGGCCTGACCTGCAAACTGCTTCTCCATAATCTCGTTCAACTCTTGCAGTGCTGCTGGCTGAACTTCTTCTAAGTTGGCGATACGCATCATTAGGTCCAGGCGCACTTTTTCCGGGAACTGCGCCATAATCTCGGCACTCTGCTCCGGGTCCAAATAAGACAGAACAATGGTCTGAATTTGTGGGTGCTCGTTGCGAATAATGGTCGCTACTTGTTTTGAGTCCATCCACTTCAGCGAGTCCAGACCTTTCGAACCACCGCCCATGACGATTTGTTCAATCAGGTTACCGGCTTTGTCTTCACCCAACGCTGACGTTAACGCTTTACGCACAAACTCTTCACTCTTGAAGCCGATATTAGTGAACTTCTGAATTTCTTCCAGGAACAAATGGTGAACGGCGTTGACTTTGTCCTGGTTAAAATCTTCCAGACTTGCCATGGCCATACCCACCTTCTGTACCTGCTTAGGCTCAAGGTGTTTCAGAATTTGTGCCGCGTCTTCCTCAGACAGACTCAGCAATAATATTGCCGCTTTTTCAACGCCCTCAAGGGAGTTCACATCGAACTCAACCTTGCCGCGTTTGGTTCTCATATCTTGATCAGGCATCTTCGTTCAACCATGCTTTGACAACTTGCGAAGACAGTTCTGGTTCATTAGCAACTAACGCACGAACCGCTTTCAACAAGTCTTCATCTTTATGCAAGTCCGGCAACTGCAGGCTACCGTCTGCACCAAACCCAACTGCACTCTCATCAAACTGTGAGGATAACAGATCAATGGTTTCATCGCCCATTGCTTCATCGCCTTCAAATAACGCTTCTGCATCGTCCTCAACATCGGCTTCCGGATTCATCAGTTTCTTAAGCATCGGACGAACCACCGCTAATATCAAGACCATGATAACTAACGCGCCCATGACCAAGCGGAAAGCACGCCAGAACCACGGCTCTTCCCACAACGGCGTTTCGCCATCACCCAGTTGCGGCAATTGAGCAAAAGGTACGGACACCACTTCCAGTGCGTCACCACGGTTGATGTCAAAGCCTAAACCACCTTGCAACAAGCGACGAATATTGGCGAGTTCTTCTGCGCTTCGCGGCTGCTGCTGAGCTTCGCCATTTTCGCCGGTAGTTTGTGCATGATTCACCGCAACCGAAACGCTCAACCGCTCAATAGTGCCAGTCTGATTTCTGGTGTGAGTAATCGAGTTGTCCAATTCATAGTTGCGCGTGGCCTCGCGATGAGTACTGCCATTAACCGTACCGCCAGCGCTACCCGGTCCTGCTTCTTCAGGAATATCAGATTCCAATGGCGGCTGGTTCGTTAACGCACCAGGAATACCGCCAATCGGGCTACCCGTAGAGCGGTTTTCTACGGTCATTTCGCTACGAATAGCCGGCATATCAGGGTTAAACTGGCGCTGAGTTGATTCGCGCTGAGTGAAGTCCATCGTGACATCAACTTGCGCCGTGTAATTGTCATAGCCCAATATCGGAATCAAAATGCTGTCAATTTTTTCTAAATACTCGGCCTCGCGCTTTTGTTCAATTTGATACTCGCGCGAACTTTTTGCCGCTAACGCACTTTGAGAACCGGAGTTTAATAGGCGACCCGCCTGGTCTGTGACGGTTACCTGCTCTGTACTTAGCCCAGTGACAGAGGACGCCACCATATCGACAATCGAGGCAACTTCTTCTTCACTTAATGCGGTACCGCCCCGAACGTTCAGCATCACCGATGCCTTGGGCTGCTTTTCACGACGGGCAAACACATTCTGTTTCGGTACGGCCAAAAGCACACGCGCTGCCGACACCTTTTTCATTTCCTCAATAGCGCGTGCCAGTTGCACTTCGCGTGAATGAATCAGTCGTTCTCTTTCCAGGCGCTGACTGACACCAAAGCCCGGCTCGCTCATTAAAATCTCTGAGCCATCAGATTCAGCGTTACCGTAGTTAACCCCGGCACGCGTTAGTTCCAGTTTAATCGCGTCGTATTTCTCTTCAGGCACTGAAATAGTGTTGCCATTCACTTTATACTCAATGCCGTTCGCATCCATATAGTCGAGCGTGCTCACCAGTTCTTCAGTTTCTAACTTACCCAAAGGACGGTAGGTCGGCTCTTGCGCCCACAACATAATAAAGACGGCAATAGCAACGCAGATAGCCAAAGCCAGTACCACAATAACCTGACGCAGCATGTCAAAGTTACCCAGCATATCCATAATGCCGGATTTTTCATTGCCCTCGCCAGAAGCGCCTGTATCCGGAGAGTCCGGAAGTGCATTGTCCTGCACCATTAAATCGGTTGATTCAGCCACAATTCAAATCTCCAGTGCTACTGCGGTTTATACCGGCATTGACATGATTTCTTTGTACGCATCGACTATTTTGTTGCGTACCTGAACGGTTGCCTCAAAGGCAATGCTTGATTTTTGACTGGCTATCATGGTTTGTTCCAACGTGACATTGGGGTCGCCAAGCTCCATACGAGTTTTTAAATCGCCCGAGGTTTGCTGCAGCTCGTTAACATTATCGATAGCGCTTTTCAGCATATTCGAAAAGTCGGCATTCGCAGTATTTCCCGGAAGGGCATTAACATTGGTTGCCTTGTCGCTTTGAGACGCCTGAGCAGACATTGCCTGCATCTGCTGGTAGAGTGCGTTGGCTTCCACTTTCATAATTCACCCCGTCAAAAAATCATCGTTTACAATTCTTAACAGGTATTATGCAAGTGGAATGCCAACTTTAATTTATGGAGAGACCCTGTTCGCGGATCTTCGCTAATTTATAGCGTAATGTGCGTGGACTAATGCCTAGCTCATCAGCGACGGGCTTGCGTTTGCCCTGATGACGCTGAAGCGCGTCTTTGATAATTCGGTACTCTTGATGGAACAATGAATCATCCAGCTTATCCGCTGTGTCGGTAGCACGCACAGTCTGCTCTTCATTACTTTTTTCAGACTGACTGACTTGCTCAGGAAAGACAGTCTCATTACTCACGGGTGCACTCGACTGTTGGTTCAACTGCAACATCAAATCATCGGGTTCAATAACTTCGTTTCGGTGCAAAACCAACGCACGCTGTACAACGTTTTCCAGTTCCCGGACATTCCCTGGCCAGTGATATTCCGTTAAGCGATGTTTTGCCTGCTCACTAAAGGAAACCGGCGTTTTTATACCCGAGCGCTGTTTGTGTCGCTGCAACAGGTTTTCCGCCAACGGCAGAATATCCGCAGGTCGCTCGGCCAAAGGTAACCAGTGCAGCGGGAAGACGTTCAGTCGATACATTAAATCTTCGCGGAACGCCCCTTGTGCCACAGCCTGCTGTAAATCTCGGTTTGACGTTGCAAGAATTCGGACATCTAACTGAATAGTTTTCCGAGAGCCTAGGCGCTCTACCTGCTTTTCCTGCAAAACCCGCAACAGCTTCGCCTGCAAATGCAGCGGCATTTCGGTGATTTCATCCAATAAAATTGTACCGCCCTGCGCTAATTCAAACTTACCCGGTTGCGACTGAGTAGCACCGGTAAATGCGCCTTTCTCGTAACCAAACAGCATGGACTCCAGCATATTTTCGGGTATTGCCGCACAGTTAATGGCGACAAAAGGTGCCTGTGTGCGATTTGAATGCTTGTGGATATAACGCGCCAGCACTTCTTTACCGGTGCCGCTCGGTCCGGTAATCATCACACTGGCATCACTGTCTGCAACACGTTTCGCCATCGCAAATACTTGCTGACTCGCCGCTTCTTCAGCCACTGGACTGACATCATCAATCGCGCCGTCCGGTAAATAACGCTGCACGAGCGTTTGCAGCTTTTCGATGGAAAATGGCTTCGTCAAATAATCGACGGCTCCTTCTCGCATGGCGATAACCGCATCATCGACTTTCGCGAACGCGGTCATCATGATGACCGGAATATCGTACTGCTGCCGGTTCATGCTACGTAGCAATTGTAAGCCATCAACGCCAGGCATTTGTACGTCACTAATCACCAGAGACACTTTCGTCTCTTTTAGTGCCACCAGTGCTTCTTCGCCATTTGCGGCTTCCAGACATTGGCAATCAGCAAGCTCAAGCGTGTCGATGATTGCTTCACGCAATGAAACATCGTCTTCAACCACCAGTACCGTGCGCGCGGTTGTCATTTCACTGTTAACCATAACGTACCTCTTCCAGCGACGGCTCCTGAAAACTGTGAACCGGAATAGACAGCGTAAACCGACTGCCTTTGCCAGGCTCGCTTTCCCAATCAATGCGACCGTTATGGGCTCGCAAAACGGTTTGAACCACAGCTAATCCCAACCCGGTGCCGTTTGACTTACCGGTAAAAAATGGCGTGAATATTTGTGATTGCTTGTCTTTTTCAATGCCGGCGCCCGCATCAATAACAGACACACACCAGTGACTACTTTCAAGGTGCGTTTTCACCAGTACTTCCTGCCCCTGCTGGCTGGCGTCAATCGCATTATTAATCAAATTTTGTAATGCACCCGTTAACGCGGTTTTATTACCTTTTAAGATCGCACTGTTCATTTCATCAGGCATATTAATCGTGACGTGATGCTGAGTCGCATAAGATTCAACGTTGGACGCTACCGTGGTCAACAAACTTTGTGTCGTCAGTTCTTCCAAAACCGGTTTTTCACCGCTTTTTGCAAACAGCAACATATCGTTGACCTGCTGCTCTAAATTATGAAGCCTGGACAACAATTTATGGGAAAAGCGCTGCTGTTTTACTGGTGATATCATGCCTTGTGACAAATTTTGAGCGTAGAGAATGGCTGCGGACAACGGCGTGCGTATTTGATGCGCTAAGGACGCCACCATTTTCCCCATCGATGATAACCGTTGTAAGTGAGAAATACGTTGTTGCAGCTGACGGGTTTCGGTCAAGTCCGTCAAAACAATCAGCTGCCCCGGCTTTTCATTCACCTCAGAGGTATCAATACGAACGCGCCGTCCACTTTTTAAGGACACTTCGTGCCAGTCATCGGCTTTGGGCGCAAACAATGTTGCGACGAGATCACGCCAGACTTCACCTTTTAAGGAATGTTCGAGTAATGATTGCGCGTTGTCATTGCAGTAATCCACAACACCGTGACTGTCCAGCAAAATCACGGCATTGGGCATTGCATCAATAATTTGATGGTAGGTCGCCATACTGACATCTCCCACGTCATACTACGTTTTAATTAAGCGTAGTAATGCAAAATAGATGCCAGTAAATTATCTTTTATTTTCAATAAGTTACATTGTCAAAAAGTCGACGGAAGCGGTTAGTCGTCTTTTTGAATGCCGTATTTTTTCATCTTTTCAACCAGCGTCGTACGGCGCATACTCAGCAGATCGGCCGCCTTAGCAACCACCCAGTCAGACTTTTCGAGCGCCTGGGCTATCATTCCCGTTTCAATTTCGCTGAGCATATCTTTTAAGTTCACACCGTCATCAGGTAATTCTGGGTCAATGGAAGAAGCTCCCGATTCCTCAAGCGCTTCATCGTCTTCCGAATCAGAGAAAATGGCATTCAGCGCTTCGCGTTCCAGCATTTCTTCGGGATAGTCCGGCGTGGGGCTACTGTGATCAATATGTTGATACTTAGGGGGCAAGTCTGACACATCAACCAGACTGTCAGGATGCATAATGGTTAACCGCTCAATTAAGTTGGTCAGTTCCCGAACATTTCCCGGCCAGCGGTGGTAAGACAATGACTCAAGCGCTCGCTCAGTAAAACGCACGCCAACGCCCCTCTCCTTTTTAAAGCGCTGCGTCAGCTCCTGCATCAACAGTGGCACGTCTTCCTGACGCTCGCGCAGGGCGGGCATTTCAATCGGGAATACATTCAAGCGGTAATACAAGTCTTCCCTGAATTTGCCGTCGATAATCATTTGTTCGAGCTCACGGTGGGTGGCGGCTACCACACGAACGTCGGCAGCGATACTTTTACTGCCACCCACTCGTTCAAATGTCCGCTCTTGCAATACCCGCAGTAATTTTACCTGCATTGGCATTGGCATATCGCCAATTTCATCCAGAAACAGAGTGCCGCCTTGCGCCAACTCAAAACGTCCCTTTCGAGCGCCTATCGCTCCGGTAAAGGCACCTTTCTCATGGCCAAATAATTCACTTTCTAACAGGTCCCCGGGAATTGCACCGCAATTTACGGGGACGAACGGACCTTTATGCCGCTCTGACAAGTCATGAACACCTCTGGCCACGACTTCTTTACCCGTCCCCGACTCGCCCAGAATCAGGACGTTGGCATCGGTTCCCGCGACTTGCTCTATAAGTTGCCGTACGTGCTTCATCGCACGCCCCTGGCCAATGAGAGTTTGTTCTAAATGAGAGCGCTTTGGGTGTTGTTTATTCGCTTTACGGCCGGGCATTTGCTGGTGATAAGCCTGGCAGTAATGCAACAGGTTAGATAGGCTGAAATAGTCAAACGAGTCGTCTAAAGGCCCCAGAACATTGGCTTTTTCTAAAGCACTTTCATGTTCACTAGCAGCACAAATAAAGGGTAAGTGCGGCGCATTACTGGCCAAGTCCCGTAGATTATCAACACCTGTACCGGCTATCACGCATAAAGCCTCGGCTGGACTTAAGCTCAGTAACTGCTCGGGCTCAACAACTTTTACAGACTCGCCAATAAAGGTCAGAACTGTCTCAAAGTGCTGCCTGCGAGCGGGATGTTGCTCAACCAGATAAACTGTTCTTGTTTTTACCATAGACGAATTACCGCAACGTCCTAGTTCACGTAGCCCAATACAAAGGTCTCGCCCGCACTGGAAAGAAACCACTGCTCTTTTCCATCAACTTCTCGAGTCTGTGCAATCGATACCCACTGATAAAATACATTTCGATGCACTTTGGCTTCGAGCTCTCTTGGCATCATAACGTAAGGAACACCCTCTTTAATTTGTAACGGATGTTCAGAACTCAAAACCAGAGTATCACCGATATTGGTTGTTAACAGCAAGAGGCTTTCGCCATCTTCTGTGCGTTGTTCCCAATCGACCACCAAAAAAGGGGCATCATCGACGGTAATCTTCACTTTTTCAGCCGGTGTGACCAGAAAGTAATCGTCACCTTCTCTTACGAGTACAGAGGCAAAAAGTTTTACCAGTGCCTGCCTTTGAATTTCACTGTCCTGATAATACCAACGCCCTTCGCCATCAATTCGTATTGGGATTTCTCCACAATACGGCGGATTCCACTGCTCAGTGGGGGCGTGTTGATGCTTTTCCAGCTCTGCGATGAGGCGGTTTAACGACATACGACGTTATCAGTCAACCAGCTTCTTTTGACGTAATAAGTACCAAAGTGTCGCTTCCGTACGATTAGACACCTTTATGGCTTTAAATATTGCCGACAAGTGCACGCGGATGGTGCCCTCAGTAATACCCAGAATATTGGCTATTTCTTTGTTCGACAAACCTTGTGCTAACAGCTGCATAATTTCCAGCTGACGTGGCGACAAAAAGCCCTCGGCACCGCTGGATTTATCGCGAGGCTCGTTAAGGTAAGGGTCATCCGGGATGTAACGGTCACCATTGAGTAACGCACGAACCGCTAATTTCGCTTGTTCGGCCGTACTGTCTTTTGGTAAGTAACTGCGCACCCCGGCAGCAAGCACCTGTCGAACCTCTGAAATAGAGCGCGGGCGCGTAAAGACAACCAAGTGTGCCATCGGCGCTTCTTTTTTGATTTTCTGCAGCGCCGGACGAATTTCCGCGTCTGGTAAGTCCATATCTAAGAAAATGAGGTCGTACTTATCGGCGGACAGGTAGCTTTCTGCCACTTCAAACGAGTCGGCTTCATAAATCGAAGGCTGATTCGCATAATTCGTTAAAAGCTGTATGAGCCCTGCACGCATAAAAAACTCAGGGTCTATAATGAGAATCTTCATTCCGACGTCCAAATTACCCGTTCTAAAATTAACTTTTAGCATACCTAAAATATAACAGACAGCAAGTATTTTGGTTGGTGATGTTGTCTATCCAAGATGAGTTGTTAATTTCGTTAACAAAAAGTTTATTCCGCTGTCTGGTTTATTCGCGCTAAAAAACGCTATAGTGTGACTTTACTTAAAAAATAAAAGAGTGTTGTGAGTATGTCTTTATCACGTCGTTTTTCATTAACATCCATTGCCACCGCTTCCATTACCAGTGCGCTTTTAAGCGCAACAGCGGTTGCCGATACGTTATATACCAACGCCAATGGGTATACACTAACCAGCCCTGCCGGAGAAAATGCGGTATTACAGCAATTTTCGTCCATGCTGATAGATAACGGTAAGATTAAGGCCATTGGTGGTGACGAGCTAAACCAACGCTATTCAAACACCGACGATATCATCAACTTGCAAGGCAAAACTGTTCTCCCCGGCCTTATTGATGCACACGGACACGTTCTGGGTTTAGGGAACAGCTTATTACAGGTGGACTTACGCGACAGCACATCAGTAAAAGACGCTGCTCAACGTGTTAAACGCTATGCAGACACACAGCCGTCTCTCCCCTGGATAACCGGGCGCAGCTGGAACCAGGAGAACTGGGAAGAAAAACGTTTCCCGCGCGCCAGCGACCTTGACGAGCTAGTTAACGAACGCCCCGTTTGGCTCACCCGCGTTGACGGCCACGCTGGCTGGGCTAATTCAGAAGCGTTACAGTTAGCGGGCATTGATAAAGACACCGTATCTCCTGATGGTGGCGAAATCGTCAAAGATGAAAACGGTCAGCCAACCGGTGTTTTAATCGATAATGCCATGCAGCTCGTTGAAAAGGTCATACCGGAAGCCAGCTTTGAACAGCAACGCAAAGCTTTCCAGCTCGCCTTCGAGCATTTGGTTGAGCGCGGTATCACGTCGGTTCATGACGCAGGCATCAGTGCCGACGAAGTGTCGGTGTATAAAGGTCTGCATAATCAGGAACTCATGCCACTGCGTATTTACGGTATGCTAGCGGCAACAGAGCCCAAATTGCCGCAGCTGCTGGCAGAAGGCCCCTACCAGACAGACGACGATAAGCTGACTATCCGCAGCGTTAAAATATACGCCGATGGCGCGCTTGGCAGCCGTGGTGCCGCACTAATAGAAGATTACAGTGACGACCACGGCAATCATGGTCTGATGGTCACGTCACAAGAGCAGATGATGTCGCTGTACCGTTTGATTATTCCTCACGGATTCCAGGTTAATACGCATGCTATTGGTGACCGGGCTAACCGCGTTGTGTTGAATAATATAGAACAAGCTTACGAGACAATCGGTGGTCGTAATTTAAGAAACCGCATTGAACATTCTCAAATCGTGCACCCTGACGACCTGCACCGCTTTAAAGAACTGAACTTAGTTGCCTCTATGCAACCGACTCACGCTACCAGTGATAAAAACATGGCAGAAGACCGCTTAGGTAAAGAGCGCATGGAGGGCGCTTATGCCTGGCAGACGTTTTTACAACAAGGCACTATCGTGGCCTCGGGCTCTGACTTTCCGGTTGAACTGGCAAACCCATTTTATGGCTTACATGCAGCAGTGACCCGCCAAGATCGTGAAAACATGCCGGAAGGCGGCTGGTACGCCGATGAGAGCATGAGCCGGGCACAGGCATTGCGTTCATTCACCATCGATGCGGCCTACGCAGCGTGGCAAGAACAAGAGCTGGGCTCTCTGGAGCCGGGCAAATGGGCTGACTTTATTATTGTTGACCAGGATCCTTTTGCCGTGGATGCAACAGACATTTGGCGAACCGATGTGGAAGCGACTTTCGTGGCCGGTGAGCGCGTTTATTCCAAAGGAGACAATAACGAATGAGTGATGACTTTTTATTCGCAGAAGACGAAGTCGAATCAGTCAGCGAAGAAACCGTCGAGCCCTATCATATTCTCATTGTTGATGACGATGAGGAGATTCACACCATTACCAAAATGGCATTAAGTGAATTCCGCCTGGACGGTCGCCCGCTGCAGTTTCACTCGGTCTATTCCGGCAAAGACGCTATCGCCTTTTTAAATAAAAATCGCGACATTGCCATGATGCTCCTGGACGTCGTTATGGAGACGGATCACGCGGGACTCGACGTCGCCAAATGGGTACGCGAGGAGTTGAAAAACCGTTTAATACGCATAGTGCTTCGCACCGGTCAGCCGGGTCAGGCGCCAGAAGAAGATGTCATTGCCCGTTTTGATATTGACGACTACAAAGAGAAAACCGAGCTGACCTACCGTAAGCTCGTCACGTTAATGTACTCATGCTTACGCGCCTACCGCGACTTAAATGCCATCGAACGCAACAAGCGCGGATTAGAAAAAGTCATTAATGCGTCGGCAGAGGTGTTCTCAGCCCGCTCAATGCAGGGGTTATGTCAGGGAATTTTGGAGCAGCTGGTCGCATTAATTACGCATAGCGACGACGCTATGTATTGCCGCATTGATGCACTCACCGCCAGTTCAGACACCAACGAGCCGTTCGAAATCATTGGCGGCACGGGTGACTTTGAACAGGCCGTGGGCGACCCTGTTAACAGCGAAATTGACTGGGATATTGTGCGCCCTATGCAGCAAAGTGCTAAAAACGTTGAGTTCCGTATTGTCGACGGTAACTATTATGGGCTTTATAAAACCAGTAGCTCGCGTCAGTATTTACTGTTTATTCGCGGTGTCCGTGACTTGTCTGAGCTGGATCAAAACCTGCTGGGGCTATTTGTGAATAATAGCTCCATTGCCATTGATAACCTGCAAGCCACAGAGAGCGAACGGGAGGCTCAACGTGAATTGCTTTACAGCGTAGGCGAAGCCATTGAGAAGCGCTCTATTGATGAAGTCAGTCACCACGTCAAACGTTCAGCTGAAATGGCCGGGCAGCTGGCGATTGCGGCCGGTCGCGATGATGAACAGGCGCAGGCATTAAAGCAAGCCGCGTCGGTCTATGATATTGGTAAGGTGTCGGTGCAGCTGGAATTGGCTCAGCGTGCCGACGCACTGAGTATTCATGATTACGAAGAAATCATGCAAAAAGTCATACAAGGGCACGACTACTTGCAGCAAACAGATACCGCTGTTGCGAAAATAGCGGCTGGTATTGCACAGGATATTCATGAACGCTGGGACGGCTCAGGTTTCCCAAGCCAAAAGCAAGGCGCTGATATTAATGTTAACGCCCGTATTTTGGCTATTACCAGCCACTATGATGCGCTTCGCACGCAGCGCAGTTATCGAGAAGCCCAGGAAGCGGAAGCGGCAGCTGACTATTTACTCAAACACAGCGGCGTGTTTTTTGATCCGGAATTAGTCGGACTTATGCTCGACAATTTGGATGCAATGGAAAAAATTCGTAAGCGTTATCAGGACAACCAGTAAGCATTAACAAGGTGTTAGTAGAGGAACCACTATGGATTTACAGGCCATGCGCCGTGAATACGGTTTAGGCAGTTTGCACCGCGAGCAATTATTTGCCAGCCCGGTAGAGCAATTTGAACACTGGATGAAGCACGCCATTGATAGCGGCGTATTGACTGACCCAACGGCAATGACTGTGGCAACGGTCAATGCCGATGGCGTACCGAGCCAACGCATTGTTCTATTAAAAGGCTATAACGAGCAAGGTTTTTGCTTTTACACCAATAAGAATAGCCATAAAGGCGATGATATTCGCGGTAACAATCAGGTTTCGTTGCATTTCGCCTGGCTTGCACTTGAGCGACAAATCAGCATTATCGGACAGACCGTTGAATTAAGTGACGAAGAAAACGATGCGTACTTTCATTCGCGTCCGAAAGAAAGTCAGGTAGCCGCCCTTGCCTCTCAACAAAGTCGCCCGGTTGATAGCCGCGATGTATTAGAAAGCCACTATCAGGCGTTACTGAAAGAATACGCTGATACCGAAGTGCCGCGTCCACGTCATTGGGGCGGGTATCGCGTTATCCCCGATACTTTCGAGTTTTGGCAAGGCGGTAAACACCGCCTTCACGATCGCTATCAGTACACCCGCGACGGTGACCATTGGCGAATTACCCGGTTGCAGCCTTAGGCAATTCGACCTCACAAAATTCGGCGCAACGCTTTAATACTTTCAGTGTCGCGGGAGTATAAACCATCCCCTTCTTGAGCTGTTCGCGCTTACGAGCAAGAGCAGCTTCACCGGGAACTCGAACCGGTAATTCAGGGTCAGCCGGAGCACTGTTTCGTGCATCATCCAATAAACAGTCAACCTGCTTCAGAAACTCAGCTTTATCCCCAAAGGCTTCCGGGTCGATTACCTGAACCCATACGGTATTCGCGTCACCGTCCTCAGCGCCCTGCACACGACCGTATTGCGCCAGCGCCATGGACCAAATTTCACTGAACAAGGTAAGGCCATAACCTTTGTAACCGAGTTGCTCCCCTCCCAGAGGAGCAATGGCGCTGCCGGGAGATTCAAAGAAACTAAGCGGGTCATCTGTCCATTCGCCGTTCGGTTTTATTAACGCTTTGTAAGGTAAGTTCTCCCCATTCGCTTTTGCCTGGCGTACTTTACCCGCCGCCGTCATTGAAAAGCTGATATCAAACAGCATCGGCTCTTTTGAGCTGGGTACCCCCACCGCAAAAGGGTTCGGCGAAAACACCGCCTCTTTCCCGCCGAACGGCGCAACCGCCTTCTGCCCCGGAGTCGAGCACATTAAATTCACCGCCATGCCTTTGTCAGTGGCAATGGTTAAATAGGCAGCCAGAGACGCCACATGTTGGCTACGTCGTAACACCACCGTTCCCGTGCCTGCCTGTTTGGCCATTTCGCACGCCGCATTAACCGCCTGCGGTACCACGTAAGGTCCCGGCAAAAACTGTGCATCCCAATTTGCGACGGCTGCACGTTCACTTAATACCACCGGTTGCCCTTTTGGCAAGCTTTTACCGTCTTTTAGCCATTGGCAGTTATTCAGCAAACGAATTAAACCGTGTGTACTAAACCCCAGTAAGTCTCCCTCCAGAAGATAGTACGCCACATGGCGAGCTACCTCGCCCGATGCCCCACAATTGGTTAAGCACGACTGCGCCCATTGCGCTAATTCAGAATAATCAAAACGTGACACGTCGGTGTTCATGAAATTTCCTCTTGGTGACGGCTAGCAGGTCGTTTAAGCTACGCATAAGACATTATCAAGGAGTACAGATTGTGTCATCTGATAACACAATAAACAGAATTGCATTGATTACCAGCGGCGGTGATGCGCCAGGGATGAACGCGGCCATTCGTGCGGTGGTATTAGCTGCGGAAAATTACGGCATTGAGGTAATAGGCTTTCGACATGGCTACGAAGGCGTACTCAACAATGACTTTGTGCGCTTAGACAGAGAAGACGTCGAACATATTATGCAGTACTCGGGCACCATTATTAAAAGTGCCCGTAGTGAGCGCTTTAAATCCGATGAGGGCGGGCGTGAAGCAGCGACCAACTTAGACGCGCACCAAATTGACGCCTTTATTGTCATTGGCGGTGACGGCTCGTTCCGTGGCGCCGACCATTTAGCGAAATTTTGGAACGGTCCGATTATCGGTGTGCCCGGCACCATCGATAATGATCTCTATGGCACCGATCACACTATTGGATATGACACGGCGGTTGAAACCGCTATGGACGCATTGGATAAAATTCGTGATACCGCAGAAGCCATGGATCGCGTATTCATTGTTGAAGTCATGGGGCGTAACGCCGGCTATATTGGTATCAGCAGTGCCATGGCGTGTGGCGCAGAGCGTATGATTCTGCCGGAGCTGCAAAAAGACAAACCATTAACGGTCGAGGCGCTGGTAAAGCACATTGAGTCGGTGCAACGCGTCCGCGGTGATTCCAGTTACGTGATGGTGCTGTGTGAAAACCAATGGCCTGGTGGTGCAGTTCGACTTGCAGAGCAACTGGAAGATCGTCTTAACTTACCGTGTCGGCCGTGTTTATTAGGACACGTACAACGAGGCGGCCGCCCAACGGCTATGGACAGAATTTTAGCAACACGTTTGGGCGTTCATGCGGTAGAATTAGTCCGCCAAAATCAGACCGGTGTTATGGCGGGTGTTAATGCCAATGAACTAAGCGCTACGCCACTGTCTGAAACCTGGACAAAACGTAAAAAACTGAGCGAAGAGCTCATTAATATTCAGCAAAGTTTGTTTAACCCGATTAAAAAAAATCGGCAGAAATCGACACAAACCGACGACTAGAAAGAGAGGTCACTAAAGCGCATGCCCGCAATGTCATTACCCGTATCGTTGAACGATCCTATCCGTCCGTTTTTTGGTGCTGAGCACAGTACCGAATTGCATTCGGATCACACACATATTTTAGGATTTGGCTTTGACGGCACCGCCTGTTTTCGCAAAGGCACCAAAGAGGGGCCAGATGGCCTGCGTTCGGTTTCTGAAGACATCGAGTCTTACTCACCCTATTTAGATGCCGACCTTGAAGACCATACCTTTTATGATTTAGGTAATTTGCGACTGGGCTTTGACGATGACGAAGAAAAACAGTGGCATCATGCTCTGAGTGACTTTAACCAGATTTTTGACGACGTCGATTTAACCAAAGAAAACATTAAGCTACTGACGTTAGGTGGTGAGCATTCAATTTCTTACGCGCCTATTGTGAAATATTTGAAGCAATACCCAGATTTAGTGCTGTTACATTTAGACGCTCACGCTGACTTGCGCGATGGCTTCCTCGGTTACCACTACTCGCACGCGTCGATCATTCGCCGCTCGGTTGATCACTTCGGCCCTGGTCATGAGCTTATCCAGTACGGTATTCGCTCTGGTACGCGGGACGAGTATCAGTGGATGAAAGAGCACAAAACCATTCGTAAATCGCGTCAGGAATTCTTAGAAAGTGTTAATGCTATTGCGGCAGACAGACCGGTCTATTTGACGCTAGATCTGGACTACTTTGACCCGTCGTTTTTCCCGGGAACCGGTACACCAGAGCCCGGCGGCGAAGACTTTCACTCGTTTGTCAGCTTAATGAAAATTTTGCGCCAGAAAAACTTCGTCGGCGCCGACGCTGTTGAGCTTTCACCGCCGATAGACCCTACCGGCAACTCCAATGTATTCGCGGCCAAAGTGGTGCGCGAGCTGTTACTTGCTTTAGAGCGCGCAGGAGCCTAATTGATGTCAGACTGGAATATTGATCAAGCAGAAGAATTGTATGGCGTTAACCGTTGGGGCGCAGGCTATTTTTCGATTGGCGACAACGGCAACATTCAAATTCGTCCGAATCATCGTCTGCCTGACTTGGCCATTGATATGCAGGAAGTGGTTGAAGAAATAAAGTCAGAAGGCATTGAGCTGCCGGCGGTAATTCGTTTTCATGACATTTTGCGCTCGCAAGTCGAAATTATTAACGAAACCTTTGCGCAGCAAATTCAGGACGCCGATTATAACGGCAAGTATTGCGGTGTGTTCCCAATTAAAGTCAACCAAATGCGCGAAGTGGTTGAAGAAATTATGGACGCTGGCGAACCGTACAATTACGGGCTGGAAGCGGGCTCTAAGCCGGAGCTGATGGCAGTTATGGCGTACAATGAAAACCCCGACGCGCTGACCATACTGAACGGCTACAAAGACAAAGACTACCTGACGCTGGCACTGCTTGGCCGTCAGTTACGCCGCAAGATGATTATTGTCATTGAAAAGTACAGCGAGCTGGAAATGCTGATTCCGCTGGCCAAAGAGTTAGGCGTTGAGCCTATGATTGGTCTGCGCTCAAAAATGATGGTGAAAAGTGCCGGAAAATGGGCTGGTTCCAGTGGCGATCGCGCTAAATTTGGTTTAAGCATTGCCGAAATACTGAATGTGGTTGAACGCTTACGTCAGGAAGACATGCTGCACTGCGCCAAGCTTCTGCACTTTCACATTGGCAGCCAGCTGTCTGATATTCGTAAGATAAAAGAAGCCGTCAGTGAAGGTGCTCGTTTGTACGCTAAGCTTATTCAGGAAGGCGTACCGCTCGAGTACTTAGATATTGGCGGCGGTTTGGGCATTGACTACGACGGTACCAGTACCACCAGCGATTCCTCTCGCAACTACTCAACCGAAGAATACGTAGCCGACGTGGTTTGGGGCGTTAAACAGGTGTGTGACCTAGAAGAGGTGCCGCATCCGAATTTAGTCAGCGAGAGTGGGCGTGCAATGACAGCGCACCATAGCTGTGTCGTGACCAACATTGTCGGAGAAATAAAACCGGCTAGCACTAATTTCGATGTGAGTCCCAGCGACGATGAGCATATTTTGGTGAAAAATATGCGAGAACTGCACCAGTCAGGTGACCAATTTCACCCTCAGGAGCGTTACAACGACGCCGCTGGTTATAAGCAGAATGCTTATGAAGCCTTTAAATTGGGCATTTTGTCGTTACAGGAAATGGCGAAGCTGGATACCATGTATTGGCAAATACTGGCAGACATTCATCAGTCACTGGACAAAGACGCCTATGTTATTCAAGAGCTGGAAGAGCTTGAAGATATGCTCGCCAGCCAGTACTTATGTAACTTTTCTATTTTTCAGTCAGCCGCAGACACCTGGGCCATTGGTCAGGTACTGCCAATAGTGCCTATTTCGCGTTTAAACGAAAAGCCGGAAGTGCGCTGCTCCATTGCTGACATTACGTGTGACAGTGACGGTAAGCTGGGCAAATACATTGAAGGCACCGAAATTAGCGATAACATTCCAATGCACTCTTTGCGTAAGGGCGAAGATTATCATGTCGGGCTATTCTTAACAGGTGCGTATCAGGACGTCATGGGCGACATGCATAACCTCTTTGGCCGACTGACAGAAGTGCACGTGTATTGTCACGATGACGAGCGTGGCGACTTCTACATTGAAGAAGTGGTGCCAGGTACTTCCGCTGAAAAAGTGCTGCAAACCATGCAGTACAATACGGAATACATGGCCAAAGCGGTTAAGAAACAAATTGACCGTCAGGTTCGAAATGGTGGTCTCGCACCAAGAGCCGGTGTTCGCTGGACAAACTTTTACGAGAAGTGTTTAGCCGGCAGCACCTACTTAAGCGTTGAATAATTCACCAAAACAACCGCTTAATGTGCAATTACTGAGCAAACAGTAAAAAAGGCACGAAAAGCGGTTGACTCGAAACCGAAAAAAACGTTTAATACACGCCGTTGCCCGGATAGCTCAGTCGGTAGAGCAGAGGATTGAAAATCCTCGTGTCGGTGGTTCGATTCCGCCTCCGGGCACCACGCATTCTAAGGCCTCGCTGGAAACAGCGGGGCTTTTTTGTTTCCCCGATTGTCCCAGATTTGTACCAATTGTCCCATCCACATTACCGGCAACACGTTTCAAGTGCTGTCCTGCAAGGTGGGCGTAACGCAATACCATGTCATACGAAGCCCATCCACCAAGCTCCTGAACCTCTTGTAAACTTGTACCGCTCTGGACGTGCCAACTTGCCCATGTATGACGTAAATCGTGCCAACGAAAATTTTCAATGCCTGCTCGTTTCAGGGCTGCATGCCAAGCCTTTGTGGATGTTCTCTCTACTGGCTTGCCTTGATAGACAAAACAGTAGGTAGAGTCATCCCCGCTAACTTCATTCAAAACAGCAATCGCTGAATTGTTTAGAGGAACACTGATAGCTTTACCCGACTTGGATTGATCAGGATGGATCCATGCAAAACCTCGCTCTAAATCCACCTGCTCCCATTTTAAGTAGCTCACATTCGCTTGGCGTAATCCTGTCGCTAAGGAAAAGCGAGCCATTAAACTTAAATGTCTGGGTAATTCTTTTATCAGCCTTTGCGCTTCCTCTGGCTGCAACCACCGAATACGCTTTCTAGGCTCTCTATATAATTTAACCGCAGGAATTTTATCGACCCACTCCCACTCATCACGAGCCATGCGTAACATGGCTCGAATAAGGGCAAGATATCGGTTTGTTGTGGCAGCAGATGCTTCGGCTCGTATCTCTATCTTGACGGTTTCAATTAACGCTCGGTCAATTTCATCAAGGTAGCGATTACCGAAAAACTTATCTAACCGCTTCAACTTACCCACATCTTTACAGTGGTCTCGTTTATCCTGCTTATCGGTCAGCCAACGAACAACTAACTCTTGCCAAGTTCTTCGAGGCTTTTCTCCCAGTTTATAAACCCTCCAAGCTTCGCTCTTCAGGCTGTCTTCGTACTCTTGTGCCCGCTTTTTGTCCGTAGTCCCAGAAGAGCGGTATATGCGCTCTCCGTTCGGCGCAGTGAAGCGAGTCCACCAGATGTGTCCACGTTTGTACAATGCCATGATGACTCCTCCTCATCACAACCTTGTTGCGGCGTGTTCACACCAGAAGAATACAAAGCGTCCAAATATTCGACAAGGTCTTTTTCTAAAAACACCCACCGTTTGCCTGGTTTGACCGCTTTTATTCGTTTGCTTCTGGCAAGCTCGCCAAGCCACGATTCGGACACACAGAGGAACTTTGCGGCTGCTTCTAATGAGTACGTTTTCATTATTCATCCCCCTGCTCCTTTGCTCTTTGTGACACCAGACAATACTTAGTGGTTTTCTCTTCTATTTTTGCTTCGATGTACTTCTGAGCCGAGGAAAAGTCTCTTAACTGGTTTTCTCTGAAAAACTCATCAGCGTCTTCTAGAAAGCAGTTCAAAGCTTCAATAGGATCATGTAACCCTCTGGTTGCCATATAACTGGTTAGACTGCCTAAGGTGTTAATGATGAGCCATTCTCGACTTGGAACAGACTCAGCCGATAAGCGTCTGGCAGGCTTTGCTTCGTTTAAGTTGAACCGAACCTGAGACAAGTCTGTCCAAACAGGCTCTAACGGCCAACGGGATGGATTTTTATCACCGTTATCATGCCGTAGCTTCAGCCATTTCTGTGTGCCATAAGCCCAAACTGAGTTGATATTTTCCATAAATGTATGGGGCTCTAGTAAACCGAGCTCTTTTACAACAGATTGACGCAGTTGGAACTCTAAACGCCAAATTTTATTTTCACCGCTCCACCCGCTTTCTCGCCAAATGTCTTTAAAGAAGTCCTTTTTACTTGCGACAATTTCTTGAGTTTTGTCATAAAGGCGAGCGGAAATTTCACCTCCGGCTCCAAACATAAATCCAGTAAGCACACCATTTTCGTGAAACGTCTGCTTTTTCTTTGAGCGGCAAACCCATTGGTTTTCTTTAAACGTTGACCAGTCCACTGGACAGGAAAAGTCAGCACAAATATCGATACGGCTTATTTTGGGGAAACGAGGCTCACCGACTAGCTCAGCAACAATAGAGTCCGATATGGCTAGCGCACTTTCAAAACCACTGACATTGAGCAGCTCGCTGGATATTTCTACATAAGCAACCGGTAAGTTAGGCGCTTTCATACTGGCAATACGAATTCGGAAAAGACTGTTTCTGATGACATAAGAGTATTGTTTATACCCCATCCTTTGAACAACAAAGTCCATGTCGCAAAGATGCATATAAGCGCAGGCTTTTTCTTCAATAGACGAGGATTGAGCCAACAACTTTAAACGCTCTAGTTCATCATTACGCTCTTTTGATAAAGCGCCACTGTAAGATAAATAAAGGCTATCGATTCCCTGATTAAAAACTTCGATTAATGTGTATTTTGGGGGTGCTGTGTTACAAGGGTTCGCACCCTGCCCTTTTTGAGCTTCTTGGCTGACACCGCAATCAGCATCCCTCCGGCTTCGCTCGTATGCATGCATGCTTGCGCCGTCTTCAGTTTTGGTTTGGTTGTCGTGTTTTGACATATTTGTAACCTCATTACTCGTTGAAAGAGGTTACTTATTCTCTACATGACCTTGCTAAATTCGAGGAAGCGAAATTACGATTTCGTTTCCTTTTTTACTTTATTCCGTTTTTGATTGAATTTTGCTATTGCTGCTAATGGATCTTTTCCTTCGGTGAACAGACCAAGCTCTAAACAAACCTCTGATAGCTCTCTCGTACTGACTTTCTGTTTTGCTCTTGTTTCAGCCATGATCTCAAGAAGATACCTCATAGGATCATAGGCTCTTTCTTTCCTTGTGGGCTTTGTTCGGGTAATTGCTTTACTCAGCTTATGCATGAGTGAGTTGTTATCACTTATCTGAGCTAGAGAAATATGTTGCTGAATGGTCGGGCAGCCTAAAGCACTTCTATCCGTATAAACCGCTTCTAAGAGCGCCCTTTCAGAATGCTGATTATTAAGGCGAACCACTTCAAGCATTTCGTTTATAGTTCTGTGGCGTTGCTCAATAGCAGTAAAGTTGAACCCTATAGCGTGTGCAAGCTGTACCATAAATATGACATCTGACTCATCACTTTGCTCTGAGTTCGATAACTCATCCAAAGTACTTTGGAGCTGCTCAGTACCCCGTTCAATTAGCTTTAACAGCTCTTCCAGAGATGGACTTTTCAGCGCTCCTAACTCTTCTCGAATGCCCATTATTTCGGTCATTACAGAGTTGAACACAGCCAAGTCCAACTCGTAGAAGAGGTACCACGGTCTTACGAGCCTAGAATTTATGCTCAAATCACTTTCAGCTGCTAAGGAGAAGTACTCACTTGAAGCTTGTCGGGCTTCAGAGTAGAAGCTATAAGCTTCTCGAAGTTTTTCCATTATGATTTAGTGTTCTTCGTTTTTTAGAAAGTCTAACTAACAGCTAAACAACTTATCCTACGGGTTAAGTTATTTAAACTTTAAAAATGTAATAAAGGCTCATCATAGGAAAGTTCAAGATTGAGACGACTCATAAGAATCCAACTGTACTTTTAATACGTCTACCTCTGTTTCCTTTATTTTATCATCTTTAATAATTTTTCGGTTTATAACCTGAATTAAAACATCAGGTGTTAGAGGGACAAATTTACACACAAATGAAAGGTCTTTAACAATAGTCGTCCGTGGAGCCCTAAAAACTTTCTTTAAAATCGAATTATCTGCCTGTACGATTTCCCTCACCGGATCTGACAAACCAGAAGTAAGACGAAGACGAAATTTAGTTTTCAACATCTCGTCGAGGTTTCCACTTTTGTAATGCCGATAAGACAACTCTTCGAAAAGCTTAATCATTCCCCAATCGGAGGTTTCTAACGTTGCATAGATGCCATTTAGAGCCCGACTTAAATCATCATGCCCCTGCCAGTCTTCTTTCGCCTTATACCTCAAGTCGTGCTCAACCTCATGCCACCCTTCAGATAAGACTGTTCTAAACTGCACTTCAAATGTTTTGTCAATTATCGATTCAAATTTCCGGGGGTAAACCACATCAAATGAATCTGGTAACTCAAAAATTAGATTGCATCGCCTAGCAGAAAAAACATCGCCCTCCGGCTTATCGATAACAGAGTCCTCAGACAAGAAAACAAAGTTCTCTTTTAAAAGCTCTACTGCAACATCAATATCATCAGCAAAGTAAAGGGTTATCCTTACCCCAAGAAAATCCTGAATATTTTTTCCGTCTGGAGTATATTTTCCTGGCTCTTTTTTTACCTTCTTATCCAAAGAGTACTCAGATTTGGCCCTACCGAACACACGGTATAAAAGCCCCGCAGGATTGAGAACGTATTCAATTTCTTTATTTAACTCCCTGATAACCCTATCACTGTAATCAACTTGCATAGTTGCTTTCCTTGCCAATTAACTCTTTAATTTCAGCTATTTTGCTTATATTAAGCTCTAGAAAGTTTGATTTATCAGGCACAGATAGGATTTCTTTAGCTTTTAAGCTATCAATTCCTGAGTGGATTTCCGAAGGAGTAAATTTCCCGCCGCTATATAAGATGCTTGTCGGACGGTGTTTATGTGCTCTAGGTCGACCTTTTGGCCAAAATTTACTTAAGATGAACTCTTCCACCTTGGGTAAGGACTTATCATCTTCTGCTAAAGAGCTTTTAGATAAATTCTGAATAGTACCAAGTGAGTCTAAGAAGCCTATTCCATCTTCGTGATTATTGACTAACTCAATATTTGACTTCTCTGCCTTATGCTTATCAGCAACTGAACACCCGTAGAAATGGCAGTTTACAAACGTAACTTCCTCAAAGTTTTCCTTGAAGAAATTACAGTCTTGGAAAATACAGTCTAAAAATAAAAATCTTTTAACTTTTGATTCTTTTCCAAGATTTAAGTCTCTAAATGTTTGTGCGGACAATGTATCGTCAGTCAAGTCGATTCTAAGTTCCCCACACAAAGACTGTGAAAAAAGAACTCTATCGGCAGGAGCTTGAAACTCCAAAGCGAACCTTATCGAGCTCCAAAGCATTTCTCTTCTGTCAACACTTCTTGGAACCGTGGCCATAACTGCTGGCTCTATAAACCTCTGCTCTCCTAACCATTCACTATCATCTGACTCAATTACAACATCCGCGACAAAGTTACCAAGCACAAACTCGTTTATAAAGCCAATATTATCACTATTTCCTACCCGATCTAATAACGCATGAGTCGTGATTTTTGTAATCAACTCATCCATTGAGGGTCTTTCTGCCGAGGTATAGAGCGCCATGACTTTCTCAAGCAATCGAGCAAACTTTTCGCTAAGAAGCATCTCTAAATACTCTTTAGACTCTGAAGTGTAATTCGAAAGCACCATATCGGATGCAACGAACCTCATGATAGTCAGTTGCTCTTCGACCGAGAGTTTTAAGTTTTGACGTTCCTGTTCACGTTCAAGAAGAGTGTAAAAATATCGCTTAACAATATCATCGCCTAACTCAAGCACTCCCTCAAATTCGTCTTCCGGGAGGCCTCTAAGGTAAGCTAACAATACCGGATTATTAAGTTTTGCAATCGGGAAGTTGAATTTTTCTAAGCTAGCTATTTTTTCAGACGTTAGCCAATCGCTTATAGTTGGCTCTTTCAACCTTATTCTAATAACATCAAACTCATCTTCATGACTGAAAACCCATTCGTGGAATGCGTCGCCATCAAATATAGCTGTTCGGCGAGTTGTGAGGACTACTTTAGAGTTTTCCTCAAGAAGCTCTCCGATCGTATCTAACATAGGTTCCGCTGCATCATAACCATCATCGTCACTTGATCTGCTCTGATGTATTAACTCATCGAAACCATCTAAAATGACCGGAACTCGACCTTCTTTTATCTTTTCCTGCACCAGCGAAGACCGTAAAGTCGGAAAGCTCCTATCTATTTCATCCAAAAATACATACCTGAAAATCTTAGCTTTTCTATTTCTAGATAGCTCACTGAATAACGGGACTTTATTGCTTTTCGAGGACAGCAGCTCATTTAAAACCTCAAAAGCAGTGCATGTCTTACCGAAGCCAGCCGCAGCTTCAATTAATATTAAAGTGGGTCTTTTAGATTCAAATTTTTCAGTGATTACATCTATTAACTTGCTATCACCTTCTTCACCATTAAGAGTGTAAGCAACTTCAACGTATTTATAAGCCCCCTGAACTCCTAAGGTATCCTCGATCGAGTTGACATGTTTTTCATATTCCCTACTCAACCGTTGCTTTGTTTCCTTTGCTGAGAAAAACCCCTCAAAAAGAACCTCTTCTACCTCGTTTAAACTGGAGTAATTTCTTACCGTGCAAGCGAAGTTTAGTTTTCTTAGTTGTTGAAATGTTGATTCCACATCCACTTTATCGCTGACTTTTACAATATCAGCATTGTGGAAATGACCATTTCGAAGGGTGAAAACCAGAACATCTTTGTTATCTACTGGAAGCTCTTCAAAGCCATAACTTTTATACAGTCTCTTTAACTTTTTAGTATCCAAGTTAGTTAACCTATTATTAAAAAAAGTCTATGCACAATACTAACGAAGACAAACACTAAATAAAATAGTGCACTATAAGGTCTTATGATGGGAACAAATTACTTTGGGTAGTGTCCCAATTTTGTACCAAAACCAGTGCAAATGACTGCAAATTGGTACAATTTTGGAAAAATGAAACGCCGCAACTGGTTGATTTTAAATAACTTTAATAACTAAAGGTTACGCTATACCCGCTTGAAAATCCTCGTGTCGGTGGTTCGATTCCGCCTCCGGGCACCAACTTCTTTCTAAAGCCCTGCACTTAGTGCGGGGCTTTTTCGTTTCTGAGCAACGGATGTAACACGCTTAGTAACACAGGCCTATAACCTGACGTTACCGCCTTCCAAAGCCAAGGCGACGTTCGCGTGAGTTGAGGCAGTTAAAGCTCGCTCATAAAAGCGTGCTCTAACTGCGCTCAATGACCTAACTCTCTATTCTTTAAAACGCTGCACTAAATAATAAAGCGCTGGAAGCACCACCAACGTCAGCAATGTTGACGATACAATACCGCCAATAACCACTGTCGCTAACGGCCGCTGCACTTCGGCACCCACACCGGTATTAAATGCCATAGGGACAAAGCCCAGGCTAGCTACGAGAGCAGTCATCAGTACAGGTCTTAACCGCTGTTGCGCGCCTTCAAACACCGCATCTTTCAATGGCAGTCCGTCGCGCAGCAGTTGCCGTATGAATGTCAGCATGACCACGCCGTTCAAAACCGCCACGCCCGACAGTGCAATGAAGCCGACTGCAGCGGAAATTGATAGCGGCATATCACGCAGCGCTAATGCGAATATCCCGCCGGTCAGCGCTAAGGGAACGCCTGTGAATATGACGAGTGCACTGCTCAGCGAATTAAACGCACTGTATAGCAGGCCAATAATTAATAGCAGCGCTAATGGCACAACCAAACTCAACCGTTGGGAAGCTGATTGCAGCTGTTCAAAGGTACCGTCGTAGTTAACCCAATAACCTGCTGGCAAATCAACCTCAGTCGTTAGCGCATCCTGAACATCTGCCACAAAAGAGCCCAAATCACGATCTTCAACATTCGCACTCACAATAACATTGCGTTTGCTGCTTTCTCGGTTAATTTGGTTCGGTCCACTTTCCAAACTCAATTCGGCGACCTCTCCCAACGGCACATAGCGCAGCTCAGGGTTGCCGGCAGGCAGATCAATAGGCAGTGATTTAAGCTGTTCAATGCTCTTACGCCATTCTTTGTCGAGACGTACCATTAGCTTGAAGCGTTTATCCCCCTCGTAAATAATCCCTGACTGAACTCCACCAACCGCAGCTTGAACTGCTCGCTGTACATCAGCGACTGTTAGGCCTAATAACGCTAAATGATCACGCTTAGGTATAACTGAGAGTGTCGATAAACCGGTCATTTGTTCAACCCGAACATCAGCAGCGCCATTAACGGTGCGAATGACTGCGGCGGCTGAGTCGCCTAACCGTTTAAGCGTTTGCAAGTCATCGCCATAAATACGAACCCCCAAGTCAGCTCGAACGCCTGCAATAAGTTCGTTAAACCGCATTTCAATCGGTTGAGTGAACTCGTACTTATTACCGGGAAGCTCTTGCACAGCAGTTCGTATTTCAGCAACCAGTTGCTCTTTGGTTTTTTCTGGGTTTAGCCAGTTCTCACGCTCCTTTAAAATAATAATGGTATCAGCGACGCTCGGTGGCATAGGGTCGGTCGCAACATCCGGGGTACCAATTTTTGAGAATACCAGTTTAACTTCGTCAAAGCGTGACACCACAGACTCGACATCTTTTTGCATTGCTATAGACTGCTGCAAGCCAGTCCCCGGAATGCGCAAGGCTTGCATGGCAATATCGCCTTCATCAAGCTGTGGCAAAAACTCAGTTCCCATGCGACTCGCCTGAAACAGTGATACCGCAAATAACCCAAAGCCAAGCAAAATAATGACAACTGGAAGCTTTAATGTTTGCCGCAGAGCCGGCTGATACACTTTGCGGGCCGCTCGCATTATTCGGCTTTCGCTGTGCTTAATATTGCCACGGACAAATATTGCAATAGCAGCGGGTACAAAGGTAACACTGAAAATTAACGCACCTAACAACGCCGCTACGACCGTAAACGCCATGGGATGGAACATCTTGCCTTCCACGCCACTTAACGCAAATATTGGCAGGTAGACCAGCATGATAATCAGTACACCAAAAACCGTTGGGTTGAAGACCTCACGTGTACTATGGGTTACTTCAATTAAGCGCTCTTTAGTGGTAAGTACCCGGCCTAAGCGTTGCTGTGCAATTCCAAGCCGTCGCAAAGCGTTTTCAACCACAATGACCGCACCATCGACGATAATACCAAAATCAATTGCGCCCAGGCTCATTAAATTACCAGACACCTTGTTGGCGACCATGCCGCTTACCGCAAACAGCATACTTAACGGAATGACACAGGCGGTAATCAGTGCTGCACGGGCATTTCCGAGTAGAATGAAAAGCACGACAATAACCAGCACGGCACCTTCAAACAGATTTTTCTCTACCGTTGCAATGGTTTTATCCACTAAGGATGTGCGGTTATAAACCGTTTCGATGACGACACCGTCTGGCAAGCTTCGTTGCACCTCCTCAATTTTATTGGCCACATTCTGTGCAACAATACGGCTGTTTTCGCCGATAAGCATCATGGCCGTGCCCAATACCACCTCGCTCTCGCCCGAGGTTGAAGCGCCAGTGCGTAATTGTTCTCCCAGTTTGACCTCAGCCACGTCACTCACGCGCACCGGTGCATCATCACGTTTTGTCACGACCACATCACGAATATCGTCAAGTGTCTTAAGCTGTCCAGGCGAACGCACCAACCATTGCTCACCATTTTTCTCGATATAACCGGCACCAGCGTTTCTATTGTTAAGATCCAATGCTGCCAAAAGGTCCTGCATGGTCACTTTATAGGCCAGCATACGACCGGGGATGGGAGCCACCTGGTATTGCTTTTCATAACCCCCCACACTATTAATCTCGGTAACACCGGGCACCTTGACCAGTTGCGGCTTAATGATCCAATCCTGGATGGTACGCAACTGCTCGGGCGTATACGCCTCGCCATCGGCATTGGTAGCCCCCTCTTTCGCGCGTACTACATAATTAACAATTTCACCAAGGCCGGAGGCTATTGGCCCCATCGTCGGCTCGATACCGTCGGGTACTTCTCCCCTTACCTTTTGCAATCGCTCACTGATTTGCTGTCTAGCCCAGTAAATATCGGTGCCCTCTTCAAACACCACGGTAACTTGCGACAACCCATAGCGTGAGATCGAGCGGGTGTAGTCCAGCTTTGGTAAACCTGCCATCGCGGTTTCCACCGGATAAGAAATACGTTGTTCGGTTTCTAATGGCGAATAGCCTGGCGCTTCTGAATTTATCTGTACCTGAACATTGGTAATATCCGGCACAGCATCGATGGGTAGCTTTAATGTGCTATAAACGCCCGCAGCTGCTACTAACAAGGTTGCGGCAAGCACCAGCCATCGACGATCAACCGCAAAGCGAATGAGTGCATCTATCATTGTTTACTCTCCCTAATGGCTGTGGCCTGCGCCTTGTTTTAGAATGTCAGCCTTTATCAAGTAGCTGTTTTCAACGACATAACTTTCGCCATTCTCAATACCCGATAACACCTCGGTGTATTCACCGTCAGTTCGGCCTAACTCAACTTCCCTGGCTTCGAAACGATTACCCTCTTTAATAAAAACAACGGGGTTATCTTCTAAACGTTGAACAGCATCATTGTTTATCGCCAAGCTCGCGTTAAAGCTGTCTGTAACGACATCCGCTTTTACGTGCATTCCCGGTCGCCAATGCCCCGACTGATTGGGCAACTCGATAAGTGCGCGTGCAATATGTCCGCCAGTCATTTGTGGCGAGATATAAGACACAGTTCCTTCGACGGTTTTATGATGATGCAAGTCGTACACATAGGTCGTTTGCTCTTCTTCTAACGACTCAATGTTCTCCGGGAACGCTGAAAGCTCTACCCAGACCGATGATGGATCCAGGACTTCAAATAATGGCTTTTGCTCAACCACTTCACCAACATTGGTAAAACGTGCAGTTACCTCTCCGCTAATTGGGCTGATGACTTCAAATGCCGTGCCTGTCGTAACATTCTCAACAACAGCCAGAGTTTGCCCGGCTTTTATGTCATCGCCGATATTGGCCTTTAGTGACGTAACAATACCTTTGTACTTCGCTCCGATATGCACAATATTGTTATTATTGGGGGCTATTACACCGAAAATTGTTTGCTTTACTCGAATGCTTTGAGCGCTCGCTGTTGCCAACGTTAATTTCGCGTTTTCTATTGCTGCATCACTTAAATTGGTATGGGGTGCTTCATGCTCTTCGTGTTTTTTCTCATAAGCCAATACGGGCAGTGAAAAACTGGCAATGCAGATAATTGTAATCAATGTGTTGAGTTTCATTGTTGTACTCCTAAAAACGGCTGTCCGGTCATGCGCTCTAATTCGATGATGTCGCTGTAAATCGCATGTTGACGGGAGATTTTTTCATACTCGAGTTTTGCTAACTCTGTTTGCGCGTCTAACACTTGCAACAAAGAGTGCGTTCCGCGTGCGTAACCCTGTTGAGTTTGTGCGAGTAACTGTTCAGATAGCGGCATCAGTCGCTGGTTTATCTTTTGCAGATAACTTTGGTGAGTTTGCAAACTGTGCACTAGCGATAAAGCCAGTGATTTTAGTTGCTGCCGAACCTGTTTTTGCTGCGCCAGGATAGACTGATGCAGTAATCGGCTTTGTTTTATGCGACCGACGTTAGGGTCAGTGAACTGCAATGGCATCGATGCCTGGACGATTAAACCTACATCATCGAACTCATTATTGTAGCGAGCCCCGACACCAACGGTAATATCCGACTTTGAGTCCGCTGCTAACGCTCTGGCTTGCGCTTGTAGAAGTTGCTCAGAGTCCAGTAAACGCAAATACTCCGGCGCCCGATTAACAGCCGATAACACGTTGGCTTTTTCCGGGAGGCTTAGCGGAAAAGTAAAGTCTCCAGAGACGCGCGTAAAATTGAGCTCGCCTGCCCACATTGAAGCCAGTTCAGCTTGTTGCTTTTTCAGTTTACCGTTCAACTCGTCAGAGAAAGCGTATTGGCGCTCTAACTGTAATTTAATGCGAATAACCTCGGATTTAGGCACCGCGCCAGCTTCTACACGCTCCTGTGCCACTTTTATCAGTCGCTCAGTTCGCTGAATTTGACGCTCGCTGGTATGCGCGACTTGCTGAAGTTTTAAAATGTCATAGAAACGCTGTGTGGTTTCTGCCAAAACCTCAATTTGACGATACTCAAACTCTGCTCGCTGAGCTTTCTCTTTTTCGGTTGCAGCTTTAACTCGTAACTGCCGTTTGTCCCCTAACTCTATGAGCTGAGAAAAGGATACGGTCAATTGTGAGTTACTGATACCTTCTAGCCGTCCTGAGCCGGCAAAGTTTTCTATTTCCGCAGATACCCTTGGGTTCGCTGAAAACTCAGCCTGCTCTATCAGTGCTCCTGCAGCTCGTATTTTATAATCATACTCCAGTAACTCAGGGTTATTCTTGATCGTTTTTTGTAACGCTTCTTTCAGCTTTAAATCTGTCGTCGCAGCCGTCGCCACAGGCACTAGCGCACCTAAGCAAAAGGCTGCCACGAAGTATAAATACTTCATGTTGCTTCTCCATTAACTTATAGGTTTTAAAAAGTCTAAGTTAACGGTTACGCGTTTGGTGGAGGTACAGGGGGTTGGTGAGTCAGGCTTTGGTCAAAACCTATCGAGTTTGAGTTGGGTGCCAAAATAACAGGCACGGCTGAAATTAAGAGGTTATAACCAGTAATGCAACTAATATGAGGTTGTGTTTGTTGTTTACTATCATATATTGATTTATTTAAGTCTTGATTTTCACGCTCAATTTCTAAGACTAAGTCATACGCAACTCCTGCACTCTTTATTGAAGACTGACTGAAAGTACCAGCCACAGGAGCACAGGCAAAAGAGCTATGAATGAGCACAGTCAGTATTAAAAACCAAGATATTTTCATTCAATTACCCTACTCAATATAAATTCCTAATCCATCCAAAATAAGCTCGGCCATATTAATTATTATACTTACTATTTACTTAGAACCCGGTAGATTCGGTATCATTGAGACCTGCAAGTTGCTTAACAGTAATAGGATAACTCCTAGGGTAATTGCAATATCGGCAATATTAAAAACTGGCAATTGCCACGTTTGCCAACCTAGATGAAGGGAGTCGACAACATAGCCACGAAACAGTCGGTCAATGAGGTTCCCAACCGCCCCCCCAAGAATCAGCCCGTAGCTAATGCCATCCCGTTTACTTACTTTATTAAAGATCAACCTCGTTAAAGCCACAGACATTAGCAGAGCAACCCCAATAAAAAAATAGCGCTGCCAACCTCCACCATTTGAAAGCAGGCCAAATGCCGCACCAGTGTTCCAAGTGTGTACCCAATTGAAAAAAGGGGTCAATGAAATCGAATCACCGTAAGCTATTGATTGCTGCGTCTGCCACTTGATCACTTGGTCAAGGACTACAGTTAAACCAGAAATTAACAGAGAAATATAGGGCGAAAATCCTTTATCAACGCAGGACATTCAGTTCCCCTTCAGTGCAAAAATGCGTCTTGACCCGTTAAGCACGATTAAACCTGCTATGCTACCTATAATAAGATCTGGGTAATTCGACCCGGTCAACGCAACGAGGATGCCAGCGATGATTACGCCAAGGTTAATCACTACATCATTAGCTGAAAAAATCCAACTTGCTTTCATATGCGCACCACCTCCTCTATGTTTGGAGATAAGTAGAAGACAGATGGTATTGCCAATCAACGCGACAAATGCAATCCCCATCATCGCAAGTGACTCAGGTTCACTCCCGAATACGAAGCGTCTCACAACTTCTGCAAGTACACCCAGAGCCAAAACCAGTTGTAGTACGCCAGCTAGGTGCGCAGCACGTATTTGCATATTAACACTACGCGCTACGGCATAAAGAGAAAGCCCGTAAACTGCCGCATCGGCAAAATTATCTAAAGATTCCCCAATCAAACCAGCAGACTGCCAAAGCAGTCCGGCAGTCATTTCCACCAAGAACAGAAGAGTATTGATGGTGAGCAACCAACACAAGGTGCGGGACTCCTGCTTATCCGAACTTGCCGAAAACTCCTCAGCTTTGATTGCCTCGGAGTCCGCAGCAGTGTCTCTTTCAAGCGAGGCCCCCAAACCTAGAGTCTCTAATTTAGAAGTAATAAAGGCTGTCTCACCATCATGTAATACCTTCAGCCGACGGTTTGACAAGTCGAAGGATAATGAATGAATTTCCTCAAACCCATTCAGTGCCAAGCGAATCATTCGTTCTTCTGATGGGCAATCCATTTTTGCTACAGAGTAAACGATGAGCCGTTTACCTGACTCTTCGTAGGCATTTTTTGAGTCGCCATTTGTTCGAACCGTATCAAAGGAACTAGCCATCGTATTACTTACCTTAAATATATAGTTTCACAATTAAAAACTATAAAGTTACTATAAGGTCAAGAAATTACTTAACTAGATAGGAAATTTTCTTATGCGTATTGGTCAACTAGCAGACTTATTAGGAATTCAAACCCAGACAATAAGGTTCTATGAAAAAAAGGGTTTGTTACCTTTACCAGCTCGTAGTTATAACGGATATCGAGTATACACTGAAAAACATTACAAAAGACTTAAGTTTGTATGTAGCTGCAGAGCTATAGGCCTTTCATTATCTGAAACCCGCAGATTACAAGATTATCAAGACAATCCACATCAACCTTGCTCAGCCGTTAATACCCTGATTGATGAACACATAATGCACATACGCTCTCAAATTACTTCTTTGCAAGATCTTGAGAAGCAACTCACTTCAATTAGAACAAGTTGTACTGGCCAAAGCAAAGTTATTGCGTGTACAATTCTTAATAAAATTGATGAAATAGAATCTGTTAGTTGTAACCGAGACGTCTAAATTTCCGGAGGTTACACAACGTACTTACACAATTTTTTAAGGTTGTCCAGCGGAGCTTCGTTAGGCTACTGAGTGTCTAGTGAACTAGTGGCGATTCAGAATGCACTAGTTGAGAACTATTTTTAATTAATGTACCATTAAGCTGCTTATTTAGAACTGTAGGTAATGATGCTTAGACTCGGATTTTTAATACTGGTGCTTGTTGCTGTTCTGACTCAAATCAGTCAGGCGGTTGCTGATGTGCATCAATCTCACCAATCCTCTTCTGAGCAACACCTCAATTTTGAGCATGACGAATCCCACATCGATAAGCGCAATCTCCCTAAAAGTGGCGAAATCAGCTTTGACTACCATCATTGCTGTCACTGCCATGGTTCATTTCATTTATATGCCATGAAGGCTGAAAAAACTCTCGCGTTACCACGAATGGGCACAATACGTCTTGGGTATACTGAGTTTTACACTAACCCACTATCATCGCCGCTGTTCCGGCCTCCCATCTCCTCATAGCTGCCTAATACGCTGCTTTAGCAGCGCAACTAAATCATTATTTTACGCAGTAATATGACTGAGGAGTCTATCTATGGGTCCGTTTTCGACACATAGCAAACGCTTGTTTGTTGCCGTAAGTCTGGCAATAAGTTCAAGCTACGCCAATGCACAACAGTTGCCCGAGCAATGGCAAAAAACTGTGCAGCAACACCCCAGTGTTGAAGCCGCTCAACAGCAGGCTGAAGCGCTGATCCAACAGGGCAAACAATTAAATCAGCCTTTGTACAACCCTAGCTTATCGTCACGCTTAGAGCGCGAGGGTGACATCAATAATTACGCTGTTGGTCTAAGCCAGACGCTGGACTGGAGCACTCGCAATGAAGCAAGGGCCAGTCAGAGTGACGCCATGACGGCTATGGCAGTGAGTATTTATCGCCAGTCGGCGACATCGCATGCTAAAACTTTGTTGAATGCCTATGTGCAATGGCTGGACGCAAAACAGCGTTACGCACTGGCTGAGCAGCAAGAGAAAATCGTTAAACAGGCGATAAGCCTGGTTGCCGAACGACGTAAAGCCGGTGACTTAGGTGCCGTCGACGAACAACTGACGGTACTCGCGCTAAGTCGGCAACTGCAACAAACGGCAGCGGCTTATCAACAACTGCAATCCGCTGAAGCAGAGTTAAACGCTCTGCTAACAACGTCTGATGTCGGTCAACTCTCCATTAATGAGGAGCTATTTAACGTTGAACCTGCGTTAACGGCTCGTTGGCAACAACATCCAGCGTTAAAAGCCGCTTACCTGCAATGGCAATTAAAGCGCGCCGATGTCGACTGGAAACGCTCGTTAACCACCGCCAACCCAACCGTAGGCGTCGAAGCGGGCGAGAGCGATAACGAAACAGTAATTGGCTTATCATTCAGCATTCCACTACAGGTTCGCAATAACTACAGCGATGCGGTGCGCGCAGCCAATAGCGAAGCTGTTGCTGAAGAAAAACGTTTGATTGCACTAAGGCAACAATGGCAAGCAGCACTGAAATCGTCTCTTAACAATTATCGTTTTGTGAAAAAACAGTGGCAAAGCTGGCAAAGAGACTTTCAATCTCGGCAGGATGAGTCGATGCAGGTGATTGAGCAGTCCTGGCTCGCCGGTGACCTATCCACCACAGACTACCTCACCGCTGTGCAACAGCAGCTCGATAGCCAATTTGCAGGGATAGCGCTGCAAACACAATATCGGTTGGCCGCCATTGAATGGTTGTACCGTTCGGGCGAACTCAGTAAAGCACTGACGTTATCGCCGTTAAGCCAGCCAACAAACGCAGAGATTGGAGAGTAAACGATGTCAGTAAAACCTTTATACGCAGCAATAGCACTTGCGCTGAGCTTTTCGGTTATGGCGCAGGATGAACACGGACACGACGAAAAAGAAGATACCCACAAGGAAGAAGGCAAACACGAGCAAGGTGAACATAAGGAAAGCTCAGGCGTGGAGCTATCCAGCAAGCAGCTATCCATGGCAGATATCACCACGCGAACCTTGCAAACTCAAGTCATTGAATATCCGGTTTATGCCCCGGGCGAGGTGGTTGCTAACGACTTTAATAGCTATATCGTGAGTCCGCGCATCGATTCGACCGTTCTCAAACGTTTTGTCAGTATTGGCGATCACGTCGAAAAAGGTGAGCCACTGGCAACCCTCTTCAGCGCCACCATGGCGGAGGCGCAAAGTCAGTATTTGGTCACACTTAACGAATGGCAACGCGTGCAGTCACTCGGTGAGTCAACGGTGGGTGAAAAACGCTTTGTCGAAGCGAAAAACGCCTTTACCTCAGCGCAAGCGCAACTCAAAGCATTTGGTATGTCAGCCAGCGACATTAAGCGTTTAAGTAAAGCTAACTACCCTATCGGCGAATACCAACTGACCTCAGAAATTGGCGGGATTGTGGTTAGCGATAACTTCAAGCAAGGCCAGCAAGTTAATGCCGGTAATCACTTGGTTGAACTGCTGCAAGAAGAAACCTTGTGGGTTAATGCTCGTCTACCAGGCTCAGCTGACCTTAGTGTGCAGTTTGGTGATCCTGTTACAGTGAGTGTCGACAATCAGCGCTTTGCGGCAAAAGTCATTCAGGAAGGCCACACAATAGACCATAAAACCCGCACCCGAACGGTACGACTTGCGGTAAATAACGAAAAGGACCAATTACACCCTGGTTTATTTGCGGATGTTTATTTCTCAGTCAAGTCGGATGGACCGGTGCTTGCAGTTAAGGACTCAGCCTTAATGCGGGCCCCTGATGGTGACTGGCAGATATTCATTGAGCACGAACCCGGAAAGTTTGAACCGAAGAAAGTCGAATTGGTTGATGAAAAGGGTCCGTGGAAAGTTATTCGAGGCGTTAAGGAAGGCACAAAATACGTAGACAACGGCGCGTTTTTCGTTCGCTCACAAATCGCTAAAGGCGGTTTTGACCCACATAACCACTAACAGGAGGTTGTATGTTTCAGCGCATTATTCAGTTTGCTGTCGCCAATCGCCTGTTATTGGTATTGGCTTTATTCAGCATCAGCATTGCGTCATTTTTTATTATTCCCAAACTTAATCTGGATGCCTTTCCCGATGTTACCAACGTTCAGGTAACGGTAAATACGGAAGCACCAGGATTAGCAGCGACCGAAGTCGAGCAGCTTATTACCTATCCGATAGAGTCGGTGATGTATGCCCTGCCCGACGTCAAAGAAGTTCGGTCAATCTCAAAAACAGGTTTATCGGGCATTACCGTGGTATTTGACGAGAGTGTCGATATCTACTTTGCCCGGCAACTGGTATTCGAGCGGCTGCAAGCGGCAAAGGAGTTGATTCCAGAGGGAGTCGGCACGCCCGAAATGGGCCCTAACTCTTCCGGTCTCGGCCAGGTTTATCAGTATCTGCTACTTGCCGAGCCGGGCTCTGGTGTCAGTAGCATGGAGCTACGCAGTCTTAACGACTATGTGGTTAAACTGCTACTGATGCCCGTTGAGGGAATTACCGAAGTCTTGTCCTTTGGCGGTGAAGTTAAGCAATATCAGGTTAACCTCAATCCCGCCAAGCTGCTGTCTTACGACCTTACCCAGCAAGATGTGATGAGCGCGGTCAACAAGAATAACGGTAACGTTGGTGGTTGGTATATGCCCCGCGGTCAGGAGCAGTTGGTTATTCGCGGCACCGGCTGGCTGGAAAGCGGTAAAAAAGGCCTGCAACAAATACGACAAATACCGCTCAAAACCGTTGACGGCGTTTCCGTAACACTGGGACAGGTTGCCGACGTCGAAATCGGCAGTGAAATTCGCCAGGGGGCGGTCTCAATGTCGCGTAAAGTCGACGGCGAGGTCAACCAGTTGGGCGAAGTGGTGTCGGGTATTGTGCTCAAACGCATGGGCTCGAATACCAAAGCCACCATCGACGGTATTAAAAAGCGCATTCCGCTTATTCAGCAAGCATTACCCGAGGGTGTCACCTTTGAGCCGTATTATGATCAGGCCGATTTAATACAAAAAGCCGTATCTACGGTCGCGTATTCACTGCTCATTGCCTTTGTGTTTATTATCGCAGTATTAGCACTGTTTTTGCTCAACATACGCGCTACTTTTTTAGTGTTACTGTCCATTCCCGTTTCTATCGCCATTGCCCTGATGGTAATGTCCGCGATGGGCATGTCGGCTAACCTGATGTCGCTGGGCGGGATTGCTGTTGCCATTGGTATGCTGGTCGACGGCTCCGTGGTGATGGTTGAAAATATCTTTAAGCACTTAAGTCGTCCGGATAGTGAACACCAAGACGACGCCGAGCAACGCACAGAGCACCGCGACCCGGATCCTCAGGCAGCCAAACTCGATAGTCATGGTATCAAGCTGCGAGTTAAGGAAGCGGCTAACGAAGTGGCACGACCGGTATTCTTTGCCGCCATGATTATCTTGGTGGTCTTTATGCCACTGTTTAGTTTTCAGGGTGTTGAAGCTAAATTATTTGAGCCCATGGCTATCAGTATTATGTTGGCCATTATCTCCGCGGTTTTTGTGGCCATCATGGTTGTACCGGCATTAGCCAGTTACTTTTTCAGTCGGGGTATTAAGCCTCGTGAAAATAAACTGCTTAAACCACTAGATAATGGTTATAAAAGACTATTATCGGTGGCGTTACGCAGTAAAAAGGCTGTTATTACCCTGGCCGGTGTGCTGTTTGTCGGCGCTTTGGTGTTAGTGCCTCGTCTCGGCACCGAGTTTGCGCCTGAGCTAGAAGAAGGCACGATTAATATTCGCGTGACATTAGCCCCCTCCTCTAACCTTGAAACGGCCTTAGAGGTGGCTCCGAAGCTTGAAAAAATCCTGATGTCGTTCCCGGAAACCACCTACGCACTCAGCCGCATTGGACGAGCCGAAGTGGGCGGCGATCCAGAGCCTATCAGCAACATCGAGATATATGTGGGTCTTAAGCCGCAGTCTGAATGGACAACAGCATCGGATCGCTACGCCTTACAAGAAAAAATGGAGGCAAAACTAGATGATCACCCAGGCTTGTTGTTTAATTTTTCACAACCTATTGCAACACGGGTTGATGAACTGCTCTCAGGTGTAAAATCGCAGCTAGCCATCAAACTATTTGGACCCGAGCTTGACGTGTTGGCCCGTAAAGGCCAGGAAATAGAAAGTGCCGTCAAGCAGGTTGACGGGGCCGTTGCAGTAGCGATGGAGCAAATAAAAGGTGAAGCACAACTGGTGGTTTCGCCGAAACGCCAACAACTCTCACGCTACGGCTTAAATGTCTCCGATGTACTTAGCGTTGTCGACAATGGCTTGGGTGGCGCTTCGGCAGGCCAGATCATTCGCGGTAATGAGCGCTATGATATTTACGTGCGGTTGGCCAAGCAATTCCGCGATACGCCGGAGTCTATTCGCTCGTTACGCTTGTTAACTCCCTCGGGGGCCTGGGTAACCTTAGGCGAAGTCGCCAACGTTGCAATTGAATCAGGACCACCGCAAATCCGTCGTGATGATGTACAGCGTCGCGTTGTAATTCAATCGAACGTTCAGGGTCGTGACATGGGCAGCGTGGTTGCCGATATTAGGAAGGCGATTGACGAGAAGGTGGATTTACCAACCGGTTACTCAGTCGACATTGGTGGCCAGTTCGAAAGTCAACAACGAGCACAGGAGCGCTTGTCCATTGTCGTTCCCATATCGCTGGCACTCATCGCCCTGCTGCTTTATTTTGCTTTCGGCACCATGGGTCAAGCCATGTTGATTTTGGTGAATGTACCGTTGGCAGTCATCGGTGGTATTGTGGCACTCTATGTGTCAGGACAGTACTTATCGGTGCCCAGCGCCGTGGGTTTCATCACACTGTTTGGTGTGGCGGTACTAAACGGTGTGGTTCTGGTCGAAAGTATAAACCAGAGAATAACCGATGGGCATGCAGTTAATGATGCCGTGTTTGATGGCGCATGGTCGCGACTACGCCCGGTATTAATGACGGCAATAACCTCAGCGTTAGGACTCATTCCCATGCTGTTTGCAACCGGCGCAGGCGCTGAAATTCAGCGTCCATTGGCCACCGTCATTGTTGGCGGTTTGGTGTCTGCGACATTGCTAACACTGGTTATCTTACCCGTGCTCTATCCTTGGTTTTCGAAACAAAAAATTAAGGATCTGAGCCGTTAGGGTTCAGCACTTAAGGGGGCGGTTATTGCCGCCCCTTCTACTACAAAGAGGAACGTATTATGGGGCATCACCATAACCATGATCACTCAAAGGACATGCCGTCCAACCGATTAGGGTGGGCATTTGTTCTTAACTTTGTTTTCACCATTATCGAGTTTATTGGTGGCTTTCTTACCAACAGTACCGCCATTTTAGCTGATGCCGTTCATGATCTTGGCGATAGCTTGTCGCTTGGCCTGGCGTGGGTACTTAATAAGCTGGGCAAAAAACAGGCTAACCAACACTTTACCTACGGTTATAAGCGACTCAATCTTGCCGGTGCATTTATTAATGCCGTTGTTTTAATCGCAGGCTCTGCCTGGGTACTTGTGGAAGCGATTCCCAGACTCTGGAACCCTCAAATGCCCATCGCTGATGGCATGATCGCTTTAGCCGTCGTTGGCATTACAGTTAATGGATTTGCCGCTTACAAATTGTCAGAGGGCAAAACGTTAAACGAACGCGTTATTAACTGGCACTTGCTGGAGGATGTTCTCGGCTGGGTTGCTGTACTTATCGTTGGTATTGTTTTGTTGTTCGTAGACTGGCCAATTCTCGACCCTATATTGTCGATTGGCTTTACTCTATTTATTTTAGTGAATGTGCTGCGCAACCTGTGGGCAACGCTGAAACTCTTCATACAAGCAACTCCGGACAAAAAAACCTACAGACAAGTCGCTGACGCTTTACTGGAGCTACCTCATGTTGCTGACCTACACCATTTGCATTTTTGGTCACTAGACGGCGAGGAGCATGTATTAACCGTTCATTTGGTGTTAACTGAAAATCTTGATATCGAGGCCCGTAGCGACTTAAAACAGCACATCGATAACGTCCTTGCGCCCTATGCTCTAAGCCATACAACGGTAGAACTCGAAGATCCTGATGAAGCCTGTAGAGACAACTGATAATGAGTGCATTATTTTTAATGAAAACACTGGGCTTATTTATCGCCACCGCAATTGCTGAAATTGTCGGTTGCTATTTACCCTACCTATGGCTCAAAGAGGGTCATTCCGTTTGGTTGCTCATTCCGGCAGCAATAAGTTTAGCCTTATTTGCTTACTTATTAACACTTCATCCGGCGGAAAGCGGACGCGTTTACGCAGCCTACGGCGGTATTTACGTGTTAACCGCCATAGTGTGGCTGCGAATTATCGATAAATCGCCTTTATCCAGCTTCGACTTGATTGGGACGGCGTTTGTGCTAACCGGTATGGGGATTCTTGTGTATGGCTGGCGTTAGCTATAAAGCAATTCAGTTAAAGAACTCCGCTCAAAAGTTTTACTACACAGACTAACGCACCTTATGTTTGTCCGTGGTAGCGTCCTCAACCCCGTCATTAAGCGAGGCCATCAGTGGACAATAGACATCTCCGTGTCTGGAGCTGCATTTTTGCACCAGCTCATTCAACGCTCGTTCAATTTGCTGTAAGCGCGATATCTTTCGACGAACACTGGTGAGCTTTTGCTCTCCAAGCTCCCGTGCTTCATCGCAATGAGCGCCATCTTGCAGAGTTAATAGCTCACCAATTTCATCCAGACTAAATCCGAGCCATTGAGACGCGCGAATAAAATGAAGCCGAGCAAGCGCTTGTTCGTCGTAATGTCGGATTCCCCCATACGGCTTCTCCGGCTCGCTCATTAGCCCTCGGCGCTGATAATAGCGCACCGTTTCCACGCCCACGCCGGCTGTTTTGGCCAGCGTGCCAATTGTCATTACGTTGCGTTTTTTTAACATAGCTATTGCTTCCGTAGTGAGGTACGGGTCTAAGATTAACACATTAAAGCAAAATGCCCGAAGGAGTTACTCTTATGTCAAATTCAAAATCTGGTCGGGGCTCTCTTCTCGCGGGAGGGATCGCAGCGACTCTGGCATCTGCGTGTTGTCTGGGTCCCCTCATATTACTTGCACTCGGTGTATCCGGGGCCTGGATTGGGAGCCTCACAGCACTTGAGCCTTATCGACCCATTTTTATTGCCATTGCATTGATTGCCATATTCTTTGCCTGGCGTCGAATATACCGGCGTGCTGATGACTGCAACCCTGATAACACCTGCGCAACGCCAAATGCTCGTAAGAGCTACAAAGTGATGTTTTGGCTCGTTGCGGTGCTTACTTTAACAGCATTGGCTTACCCCTATGTTGTTCCTTTCTTTTACTAGGAGGCAATACACGATGAAAAAAACAATGATAACAACCATTTTATTTTTACTGTTTAGCATGCCCGCATTGGCGGTTGAGAAAACGGTTACGCTATCAGTACCCGGTATGACATGCGTCACCTGCCCAATTACTGTCAAAGCTGCACTTGGCCAAGTTGCAGGTGTGAGCGCCGTCGATGTCCGTTTTGAAGAGCGGGATGCAACCGTGACATTCGACGACGAAAAAACGTCAGTTAAGCAGCTCACTGAAGCAACGACAAATGCAGGATACCCATCAACACTGAAAGCAACGGCACCAAAAAATCAGTCATGAAACATCACAATGCCTTATAGCTGCTGTAAAACTGAAAGACCAAGGAGTAACCGTTATGAGTAGTAACAATTTACACATTGCTGTCATTGGTAGCGGCGGCAGTGCGATGGCTGCGGCACTCAAAGCGACCGAGGGAGGTGCCCGAGTGACGCTCATTGAGAGAGGTACTATTGGCGGAACTTGTGTCAATATTGGCTGTGTCCCGTCTAAAATCATGATCCGAGCGGCTCATATCGCCCAACTGCGGCGAGAAAGCTCTTTTGATAAAGGCTTAAGTACTCATACTCTTAAGGTAAATCGATCAGCTCTCCTCGAGCAACAACAGGCTCGGGTAGAAGAACTCCGTGAATCCAAATACCAGAGTATTCTTAGAGAGAATTCCGCCATTACCGTTATTAACGGCGAAGCCCGCTTTATAAACGATGAAACTCTTTCCGTATCACTTCGCGATGGCGGTGAGCAAACGGTTTACTTTGACCGTGCTTTTATCGGCACCGGGGCCCGACCCGCACACCCCCCCATCCCCGGCTTAGCTGAAACCCCTTACCTTACTTCGACAAGCGCATTAGAGCTAAATGACATTCCTAAGCGCCTCCTTATTATTGGAGCCTCGGTCGTTGCTCTTGAGTTAGCACAAGCCTTCGCGCGTCTCGGTAGTGAAGTTACTGTTTTGGCCCGCAATCGGGTGTTATCCCAAGACGAGCCTGCCATTGGTGAAGCAATAGCGACTGTTTTTGATCGCGAAGGCATCAATGTGCTTGAGCATACAGAAGCCAGCGAAGTGCGTTACGACGGACAACACTTCATTCTCAAAACCAATGCCGGAACATTAAAAGCAGAACAACTGCTCGTGGCCACAGGCCGTACGCCCAATACGGAAAACCTCGATTTAAAAACCATCGGTGTACAAACTGAACGCGGTACAATAACGATTAACGAGCGCATGCAAACCTCTAACTCAAGAGTATATGCGGCAGGCGACTG
The DNA here is from genome assembly GCF_004123135.1 of Idiomarina sp. 29L. Classification (NCBI taxonomy): domain Bacteria; kingdom Pseudomonadati; phylum Pseudomonadota; class Gammaproteobacteria; order Alteromonadales; family Idiomarinaceae; genus Idiomarina; species Idiomarina sp. 29L. Next base: position 60,247 of record NZ_SDJS01000002.1, read on the forward strand.
TACGAATCAGCCGCAGTTTGTCTATGTCGCCGCCGCAGGCGGCAGCCGAGCCGCTATTAACATGACGGGCGGTGATGCGCATCTTGATCTCAGTGCAATGCCCAAGGTTATCTTTACTGATCCACAAGTCGCCACGGTGGGTTTATCAGAAGCTGATGCTAAAACTGGTGGTTACGTCACCGAAAGCCGCACGTTGGGCCTTGAAAATGTCCCACGGGCATTGGTTAACTTCAATACCCAAGGGTTTATAAAAATTGTCGCAGAGAGTGGCAGCGGCCGACTGCTCGGTGTTCAAGTCGTCGCAGGAGAAGCCGGTGAGTTGATTCAAGCTGCTGTAATGGCGATAAGAGCAGGAATGACAGTCAATGAGTTGGCTGATGAGCTCTTCCCATACCTTACGATGGTAGAAGGCTTAAAATTATGCGCTCAAACGTTTACTAAAGATGTTAGCCAATTATCTTGCTGCGCTGGGTGAGATAACCTAGCTTAACTTCACTGGACAGTTACCAATATTTCGGGTTTAGCTGCTGGTTGGTGATAGGTTAAGCTAGTTCAGGAGTGATAATAGTTGTTATAAGCACTTTTTTTTCATTCATATTAGCTCTTATTTGTCTCACTTATTTGACAATAAGTTTTCCTAGATACCTTTGCATCTGACAATGAAAATCGTATTCTCCGGTCTTTAATACTGGCAATTCGATCAACTTTAACTTATTGGTCGGTAAAGTATCGCTGATCCCCAGATCAGGAATAAGCAAAGTTTCAGAGCAACAGATTTAAAGGCTTCCAGTTTGACAACAATCTCATTTAGCCGTTTTCATTTGTTTATTATATAACGTTACAATTAGCCAGCCAGTAATCATAGCTCCCAAGGACCACCCGAATAATCCCGTAACAAATCCACTAAAACTCAAATGCCACTCGAAACCAGAGAGTTTTCCGTGAACCATGCCTTCTGTTAAAGCCATCATGCTAGAGGGCATAATAAGCACTAGCAAGCTACAAACTCCCGATAAAACTGCGAAAGCACCGCCAGCTGCTAAGCCAAATTTCTTTGCATTAAGTTTCATAACTTCCTCCTTAAAAATACCGTTGTAAATTAGATATATTGAAAAAGTACCGCTACTTGCACACTGCAAGTAGCGGCATTTCCAACGGAGAGCTTAATCTCTACTACATTTCCTTTTTTTCTTCACTCTGATGTTCCATCATCTGCTCCATCATCATTTGCATCATATCCATTCGATGTTCCATCATTTTCATTTTATTCATCATATGCTCTTTGCCCATTGACTCTGCTTGCTCTCCCTTTGTATGTTCTCCCTTGTTCATACCCTTATCCATCCCATGGTTCATCATTTGCATGCCCTTCTGCATTGACTTCATATGTTTTTGCATGAGTTCTTTACGCTTCTTGGGGTCAGATTCGCTTTTTATTTCTTTCATAGCATCGCGCATTTCCTGCATGTGCTCATGCATTGATGTCATTTTTTCATGGTGCATCATTCCACTCATTGAACCTTTTTTATCATCGGCATGTTTATGCTGAGCATCAGCAAAGACAGGAGAGGCCATTAAAGCTGTGATAGTTAAAGCTGAAAGTACTTTTTTCATTCTATTACCCTCTTGATTATGACCAAATTGTATTGGTTTCATTAATTTGACGTTATTTCACTATAGTTAAATCTTGGAACCCACGCTGACGTAGATCCCATATAACGGCAGTATTCATCGCCGAATTCTTCAATGCCTTCGATGAAATTGAATTTCATTGAATCTAGCGGAAAACTTTTAAAATTCTCATTGTGACCTGCCCGTTTTGAGCAATTTAACCAGCAACAATTTTTCCCCGATACATTTGCATCTGGCAGTGAAAGTCGTACTCTCCGGGTTCTAGTGCTGGTATTTGAATTAGCTTTAATTTGTTAGAAGGTAGCGTTTCACTGATTTCCAGCTTCGGAATGAGCAAAGTTTCAGAACAAGGCGATTGATCCTTCCGCAGGAACTTAAGTTCAACCGGTTTACCTTCAGGTATTTTTATTCTCGAAGGTGAGTAGGTACCGTTTTCGACGACAATCACCAAATCTCCTTCTCCCAGCTTCATCTGCTGGGGCGTGTAAAGCCAAAACCACCAGATGATCAGTGCTATCAAAGCAATACCAGCAATATTAATAAATAACATGTTTATTCTCCTGAAAGCGCCAGTGTTAGAAGGTGCATTAATGTTTCTTGGCTTTGAAAAAGCGCAACCGATTCGCGTTGCTCACTACCGTAAGCGAAGAAAAAGCCATGGCGGCGCCCGCAATAACCGGGCTCAACAGCATTCCAAAAAACGGATACAGAACGCCTGCGGCAAAAGGAATACCTGCTACGTTGTAAATAAAAGCACCAAATAAGTTTTGCTTAATATTGCGCAGTGTCGCCTTGCTCACCGCAACCGCATCGGCAAGCCCGTGCAACGACCCACGCATCAATGTAATATCGGCACTTTCAATAGCAACGTCCGTCCCAGTGCCAATAGCGAAACCTACATTGGCAATAGCTAGTGCTGGCGCATCATTAATACCATCTCCCGTCATGCCAACGATTTCGCCTTCCATCTGCAGCTCCTGAACCTTTTTTGATTTTTCTTCCGGCAGAACTTCAGCGAAAAATTCTTTAATTCCTACTTTTTCAGCAACTGCTTCTGCTGTCGCGCGATTATCACCAGTAAGCATCACTACTCGCACACCGTTATCTTGCAAACGTTTAATGGCGGCTACGGAGTCGTCTTTTATCGGGTCGGCAACTGCAATAATTGCAGCTAACTCATTATCAACGGCAAAGTACATAGGCGTCTTAGCTTCAGCAGCTAAGCCTTGGGCTTTTTCAACAAAGTTACCGAGCTCAACTTGACGTTCACGCAACAGCTTTTCATTACCGAAAAGGAGGGACTTCCCGTCAACTTCTGCCTCCACGCCATGACCAGCGATGGCGTTGAAGTTCGAGACCTTACTTGTCTTAATCCCTCTTTCCCTGGCTGACTCAACTATCGCCTGTGCTAGCGGATGTTCAGAGCCAGACTCAAGTGTCGCTGCAAGTTGCAGTACGGTTTGCTCATCGTACTCACTCGCTACTAATACGTCGGTGACTTTAGGAGAACCAAGTGTAATGGTGCCCGTTTTATCCAGGATCATAGCCGATACTTTCGACGCTGTTTGCAATGCTTCGCCATTGCGAATCAGCACACCTGCCTCTGCGGCTTTTCCTACACCCACCATTACCGACATAGGCGTCGCCAGGCCTAATGCGCAAGGGCAAGCAATAATCAAGACAGTGGTCGCTGATACCACAGCAAAGGCCAGTGCCGGCTCAGGCCCAAAGTTAAGCCAAGCTAGAGCACTGATAACAGCGATAATCATAACGACTGGCACAAAGTAAGCTGAAATAATATCGGCAAGACGACCGATTGGGGGCTTAGAGTTTTGCGCCCGTTTCACCATGTTAATAATTTGAGCAAGTGCTGTATCTTTTCCGACTCTTGTCGCTTGAAACAAAAAGGAACCACTTTTATTTATCGTGCCCGCCACAACGTCATCACCAACTGATTTTTCCACGGGCATGGGTTCACCCGTTAGCATAGATTCATCAACGGTGGTACTTCCCTCTATAACTTTTCCATCAACAGGGATTTTTTCTCCGGGACGAACACGTACTACGTCCTCCTCGAGTACGTCTTCGATAGCGATATCCAATTGTTTATCGGCACGAATCACCCTTGCGGTTTTCGCCTGCAAACCAATGAGACGTTTTATGGCTTCGGACGTGCGCCCACGAGCTTTCAGTTCAAGTGCCAGCCCCAAATTGATCAAACCGATAATCATTGCGGTCGCTTCAAAGTATACGTGACGCGCCATTTCCGGAACCAGGTGCGGAACCAATACAACCACCATGGAATACAACCAGGCGGTACCAGTACCAAGTGCGATCAGCGTATCCATATTAGCGGAATGATTTTTCAAAGATTGCCAGGCACCGACGAAGAAGTGTTTGCCCGAAAAGTAAAGTACACCTAACGTTAGAATACCTACGACTAACCATGTCACACGCTCTGTGGCAGTGGTCACCGTCATTTCACCAACAAAAAGGCTATAAATCATTAGGGGGACACCTAACGACAGCGCAACGGTCATCTCCCGCATCAGCCGCTTGTAATAAGCCCAGTCGGCTTGCTCTTTTTCTGCCAACGCATCACCGTCACTTTCGGACGTGGCTACTTTAGCGCTATACCCCGCCCTCTCTACTGCTTTCACTAAAGCGCTCGGATTTGCTGTTCCAGTCACACTGACCGTTCGCTGGGCAAAGTTCATCTCTGCATTTTCCACGCCGGATACAGACTTTAATGCATTTTCGATTTTGCCAACACAACTCGCGCAACCGGCTCCCTCGATAATGAGTTCCTCAATGGAACGACTACGAACGTCCTCAGTTTTTACACCCATACCAGTGCTCCTTATTGACGGGAAACGAGCCAAGCAACAGCTATTTCCCGTAAAGTACCAACGATAAAACCGTCACTCACTACATATCCGAAAATCGGTTCGCAGTTTGCACCATTCGTTTAATTTCATTTTCTTCAACGCTCTTTACCGTTTCTAACAGCTCTTTTGCGCTGTCTATATCAACACGGGAATATAGGTGTTCATACAGTTCTATGACTTGCTCATGATGGTTTACAACCTTCTCCATAATGTGATCGGTATCTAACTCTTTAAAAGGCGAATCGCAGTGCCCATGCTCAACGATGGGATGTTTCCCAATATAGTCATAACACCAAGTGTCTAATGCATTTAGGTTGGCTGTATTCAAAAAACCTTCAACCATTCGCTCTAAGCTAGCTTCATGACCCGACACGTAGCTTAGAATCATCCGAGCTCGTTCATCTTGGTTTTGTTTAGAGCAGTGAGTCACACACTCCTTCAGGTTTTTGTGGAAATCAACGGTCCAACTCAGTACATCTTTGATTGTTTCTATTTGCATTTTTTACTCCTTACCTATAATCAATTGTTACTTTCGTTTGCTTTTGGTACGTGGCGGGCTTCTGTGGCAACTCCACGGTGTATGCTCTGCATTATCTTTAATATTTTGATCAATAAATTTGTAGTATTCCTCTTTCAAGTGAGTCCACCAGCCACTATTTATTTCAACACCAAATATTCCGAGCTTTTCCTCTATCATAGTCAGATCGACTTTAGAGGCATCATAAGCGACCGATAACAAGTTCTGGTCAGAGTCGTAGGCAACGCTATCAAGACCAACCAAGCGATCGATTTCGTTAATCGCTTCGCGAACTTTTTTCACACTCTCAGTGTTTAGCTTTAACGTGCGATTGACTAAGTTAATTTCCCGCACTCCGGCTCTATGATCGTTAGTTGACATCAGTACTGTCCTATTTATTAAAACTACCAATATGCTTCAGTCGACGTTGCCGCGATATTAACGTTGTAACGAGAGTTCTTTATCAGTCGCTGCTCGTTTGTCGTGAACCCAAAGCAATTCATCTATTGGCGAGATACAGACTAAGCCCTCGTTAGATACCCCGGTATGGGCCGCTTCAACTACCAAAAACGCAACGTCACGCGCGTCATCACTGTTCACATAAACTTCGAGCTGTACGTGCTCAACTAAGTGATCATCGTTATAACTATCGAAGTAATAGCCTCGACCTCGAACAGGAAACAATGTAAAGCCGCTAACGCCACACCCAACCAGAGTCTCCTCCACTGCGTCTTGCCGAAGTTGATCAAAAATAGCGGTGATTTTAGATAGGTTCATATATTCTCCTACAAGCCTTAAGTCACTTAACTTAAGAGCTCTATCTAGCATGATTAAATTTCGAAAAAAGTTTTAATTGAAATTCAGCAGGAGCTATTTCGGAGGATAAAAAATATCAAAAGACATTTGCTTAACATTCCCTTCATATGAAAGAGGATGCTGCAAGTAACCAATTGACTTTATTGGTAAATTGAACGGAATTAATACTAAAGGTGAGCTTGCAGAGTTGCACTCCGCATCCATTAAACATGTATCAGCAGAGTCAGTTAAACAATAACAGCACGTTTTACTGGCAGGTTGTTCGTCGTCATCACAATGAATGTTGCTTTTTCTCTCGTTTGCAACATCTGCCTGATTAACGTTGATTACGTGCTCTGCGCTGGAGGCAGTATTATGGACAGGAGCAGCTGGGAAGGATAGTTGAATCACTATTCCTAGCATAAGCACAACTAAAAATTTTGTTTGAGCCATATGTGTGTCCCCAATCCCGAATTTTAACCTAGCATACTTGTTAGCGCACATCATTGATCAAGATCAATGATGTGCGTCTCTTAACTAAAATAATTGGTCTTATACACGCTTAACCTTTTGCCCACGCCACAAGTAGTAAACAGCAGGTAATACGAGCAAGGTTAAGATAACAGCGCTGATCATTCCTCCAACCATTGGCGCCGCTATTCTACTAACCACCTCAGCCCCAGTCCCTGTACTAAACATTATAGGCAATAAACCAGCAATTGTAGAAACGGCCGTCATCATGACGGGGCGAACACGAAGTCCAGCCCCTTCCATTACGGCAAGAGAGAGACCGTCTTTCGTTAATGCTTTACCATGCTCTAACTGACTTTTTTCATATTCATTATAGGACTGGTTTAGGTAAGTCAGCATTAGTATTCCTATTTCTACAGTGACACCTGCTAGAGCTATAAAACCAACCGCTACAGCAACTGAGAAATTATAATCTAAAAGATACATTAGCCAGATTGACCCCACCAATGCGAGAGGCAAAGTTCCCAATATAATGGCTATTTCTGTAGCGTTTCGAAAGTTCATATATAAAAGAACGATAATAATCGCGAGCGTTAACGGAATCACGTAAGTCAGTTTTTCCTTTGCCCTTTCCATATATTCGTACTGCCCGGACCAGGTAACTGAATACCCTGCTGGCAACTCGAGTTCTTGTTCTACAACCTTCATTGCTTTTTCAACATAAGTGCCGACATCAACTCCCTCAATGTCGACAAAAGTCCAGCCATTAAGTCTTGCGTTTTCGCTTTTAATTGCCGGCGGTCCAAGTTCAACGTAGACATCAGCCACATCCGCCAAACTAATACGCTGCCCGTTTGGCGTAACTAAAGGTAGCTTCTTTAATTCTTCCGGCGAATCACGGTAATCTTGAGGGTAGCGCAAGTTTATTGGGTAACGTTCAAGCCCTTCAATGGTCTCTGAAACATTCATTCCACCAATAGCCGTGGCAACGACCTGCTGCACATCCTCAATGTTCAAGCCGTAACGTGCAGCCTGCTCTCTTTCTATGTCAACTTTGACATAGCGTCCACCTGCCACTCGCTCTGAATAAACAGAAGCCGTACCATCGACATCATCAAGTATTGCTTCAAGCTGCTGCCCTATCGTCTGAATTTCATTAAGATCGGCTCCGGCAACTTTTATACCTACCGGCGTTTTGATACCTGTCGATAGCATATCAATGCGAGTTTTAATGGGGTAAACCCACGCATTGGTCAGCCCCGGAAACTTTACAAGCGCATCCAGTTCTTTTTTCAACTTCTCAGTGGTCATACCGTCTCTCCACTGATCTTTCGGTTTCAGTTGAATAAAGGTTTCAATCATCGTTAGGGGTGCCGGATCAGTGGCGGTATCCGCTCGACCAATTTTGCCAAAAACCGTCTTCACTTCTGGTACTGTTTTTATAAGCTTGTCGGTTTGCTGCAACAGCTCCCTTGCTTTACCAATTGATAATCCGGGATAGGTAGTGGGCATATACATCAAATCGCCCTCATCCAAATCTGGAATAAATTCACTACCAATTTTGTCAATCGGCCAGACACCAACGGCCAGGATAACAAGCGCTCCGACAACTGCTGTCTTGGGGTATTTCAAAATGCCTTTTAAAAGCGGTTTATACCCGGCGATCAATAACCGGTTAAGCGGGTTTTTCCCCTCAGGTGTTACCTTTCCTCTGATAAAATATCCCATCAACACAGGGATAACGGTAACCGCTAAGGCTGCACTGGCTGCCATTGCGTAAGTTTTCGTGAAAGCAAGCGGAGAAAACATCCGCCCTTCCTGGGCTTCTAAGGTAAATACCGGCATAAAGCTGACGGTAATAATGAGCAAGCTAAAGAAAAGAGCAGGGCCCACCTCTGAAGCAGAGGCGGCAACCACCCGCCAGCGGTTCTCTGCTGTCAGTGGCGTTTTTTCCATATGCTTATGCATATTTTCAATCATGACGATGGCACCATCGAGCATAGCGCCAATAGCTATTGCGATCCCTCCAAGTGACATAATATTCGCGTTAATTCCTTGCCAATACATGACAATAAACGCGGTTAAAATACCCAAAGGCAAGCTGATAACGGCAACCAGCGAGGAGCGCACATGGAAGAGAAAGATGACACAGATAAACGCGACAATCGCGAGTTCTTCTATTAAACTTTTCCAGAGACTTTCCACAGCATCCGAGATAAGCCCCGAACGATCATAGACAGTGACTATATCGACACCTTCTGGTAGCCCAGACTTTAATTCTTCCAACTTTTGTTTAACGCCATCAATCGTTTTTTGGGCATTTTCTCCGAAACGCATTACCACAATACCACCCACGGCTTCTCCCTCACCGTTGAGTTCGGCGATACCGCGTCTCATTTGGGGGCCCACACCCACATCAGCAACGTCTTTAAGCAATAATGGCGTGCCATTTTCATCAACGCCAAGCGGGATACTCTCTAAGTCTGACACACTATCAATATAGCCTGAGGCCCGGACCATATACTCAGCTTCCGCCATTTCAACCACCGACGCCCCCACTTCCTGATTGCCTCGCTGGATAGCATTTTGTATGTGAGCAAGAGGAATATCGAATGCGCGCAGCTTCTCCGGATCCACTTTCACCTGGTACTGCTTTACCATCCCGCCCAGGGCGGCAACTTCTGAAACCCCCTCGACCGTTTGCAGTTCATACTTTAAAAACCAATCCTGCATACTGCGTAACTCACTCAAATTGTGGTTACCCGTGCGATCAACCAAGGCATACAAATACACCCAACCAACCCCTGTTGCATCAGGGCCTAATTGCGGTCTTGCATTAGAAGGCAGTGTCGGAGCAACCTGAGACAAATATTCCAGTACTCGCGAACGCGCCCAGTAAGCGTCTGTATCTTCGTCAAAAATGACATACACATAGGAGTCGCCGAAAAACGAATATCCACGAACGGTTTTAGCGCCGGGGACAGACAGCATAGCGGTTGTTAATGGATAGGTTACTTGATCTTCTACCACCTGCGGCGCTTGACCCGGATAGCTGGTTTTAATGATCACCTGGACATCCGACAAGTCCGGCAGTGCGTCTACGGGCGTATTCTTGACCGCAAAAGCACCAACACCCACGAGGATTAATGTCGCCAAAAGAACGAAAAAACGGTTACTCACTGACCATCGAATGACTGACTTAATCATGGTTATGCTCCTGCTCTGTCACTTGTTTTTGCTCAGGAATATGAATCGATGTGAGCTGGTACTGTTGCTTCCCGACTTGCGTTATTTCCGCATGCAAGGATAACCCCGTGCTAAGCTGAGAAAGTTCAACATCCGAAGCAACATCGAAGTCCATCGTCATTGCAGGCCAGTCCCATTCAGAAATCTCACCGTGCTCCAGCGTAACCATCGAGTGCTGAGGCATAACATTTTTAACGGTTGCTTCAACCCAGACAGCTTGAGCTGCTGCGTCACTTGACATACTGCCATGGCTCTCGTTATCAGCATCAGTGTCATGTTGCATGCGCTTAAAGTCAGAGGATTTACTGGACTCAGAATCAATCAAAAACTGAGCTGAAGTAACGATGTCATCACCTGCCATAAGACCCGATAAAATTTCAACTCGCGAGCTCCCTAACCGCCCAACGTCAACATTAACTGATTTAAATTTCCCATCACCCAGTGCCAGTACAACTCGGTTCGAACCACCCATTCGGATAAGCGCTTCTTTAGGGATGATTAAGTTTTTGTCGCCTAAACCAGCCTTAATGTTAAGATTCGCAAACATGCCCGGTTTTAAAAAACCATCTGGGTTGTCGAAGTGAATTCGAACTTGTCCCGTCCGAGTTTTAGGGTTAAGTGACGGATAGACATAATCAACCTTTCCTTGCCACTCTTTACCTGGAGCATACTCAAGGTTCATTTGAACGTCATTGCCTACCTCAACCTGGTTCAATTGCCGCTCAAAGACTTCTGCAATAACCCAAATTTTATCCAGTTGAGCAATGGTCATTAAATTCATACTCGGCGTTACAAACGCACCTTCACGCACAGTCAGTCTATCCAATACCCCGGACTGCTTTGCTTTTACCGTGATTGTTTTCTGAATTTTACGAGTTTCTTTTAACTTCTTAATCTCAGATTCAGAGACTTGCAGAGCTCTTAAGCGTTCTTCAGCAGCATCTAGTAGAACCTGATTACCTCGCTGCGAGGCTAGTACAAGCTCCTCTTGAGCATTAACCATTTCCGGTGAGTAAATACTGTATAACGGTTGGCCTGCTTTAACAGAGTTACCGACCGCTTTTACAAAAAGGTTTTCAATCCAACCTTCAACACGAGGACTTACTGTTAATACTCGGTCCTCATCAAACTGAACATAGCCAACTGTTTCGATATCTAGGTTGAGTCTCGAGGACGTGACGGTTGCAGTTGTAACCCCAAGGTTATTAATAACGTCGGGATCAATTCTCACCGTACCAGGTGAACTCTCTTCTGCATCATCGCCATAGTAAGGAATAAGGTCCATCCCCATTGGAGACTTTCCTGGTTTGTCTCGACGATAATTGGGATCCATCGGAGCCACCCAATATAACGGCTCTTTTTCTGCATTGCCCGATGAACGCTCAGACACTTCAGTCGATTGCATTACATAGCCAATAGCGCCAGCGCCAACTGCAAAGCCTACAGCTAAACTTATAAGAGATTTGGTGACTGTTTTCATTTTACACTCCTGAAAGTAATAAGTAGTTTGCTTCGGCAATCAATTTTTGGCGGTTGATGGCGATTGCTAATGCATCAATTTTTGCGTTGACTTCCGCAATCTGTGACCGTACCGCCTCGGCAAAGTCGCCATCATCATTGTTGTAGGCAGTCAATGCGGCTTCAGACTGGGCGGACATTTGTGGAAGTAGCTCTTCGTGATATAGGGCAGCACGTTCATTCAAACGGTTCAGTTGTAAAAACGTACTGCGTAAATTGGCTATTAACTGCCTGGCAACCAATAACTTCTCAGTTTTTTTTGCTTCCGTTTTAAACTTTGCTGAGCGTACCTGCTTATCCTGTTTGTTATCAGTAAATAAAGGGACATCGAACGTAACCCCGGCTGACAGCAAGTTGGCACGGTCATTGCCGCTTGGATCGTCGTTTCTATGGCCATATTTCAGATTGGCTGACCATTGCGGTTTATAACCTTGCTGAGCGAGCTCGACAGACGTCTCCGACGCCAAAATGTCTTGATCGGTCGCTTGCAAAACCGGGTGTTCTTTTATCAATTCGTACAAGGCTTGTTTCGGTATTGTCGAAGGTGACAGCAATGTCTTCTTCAGCGTAAGACTCGGAAGGTCATCCGGTAACCTTGATTTCGCTATAACACCTATCCATTCCGACAGTTCGCTTTGAAGTCGCTCCTCTTTTTGTCGCAGTAATGTCAACCGATCATCCAGGCGTGTAAGTTCAAGTTGGGCTCTAATAACATCTTGCTGCCGTGCTTTTCCCTCGGTACTGGTATAACTCGCCTTAGCGGTTGACACTAACTGTTCAAAAAGCGCTCTATCCGATTCAATCAAGCGGATACTTTGCTGAGAGAAAAAGACATCTAACCACAACTTAGTGACCGTTGTTTTGACTTTAGCAATGCGATCCGCTCTCAAAAACGGTTGTTTTTGAGCTAATTGGTTTTTCTGCTTACGAGACAACGATAAAGTGTCTCCTCTGGGAAATGCTTGTGAAACACCGACGACTAACTGGGTCATCCCTTCCTGTCTTGAACTAAAACTGTCAACAGGGAAACTGGCAGCCGTGAATGATATTTTAGGGTCAGGCAAACTGGAAGAGGCTATCGCTTCACTCGCGAATGCCTCTTGGGTTTGCTTACTTGCCGTTAACCAAGGATCTTCTTGTACAGCGATACTCACTGCTTCTTGCAAATTCAAAAGTGGCTCTTGTGCACTAACAACATTTGGCACTACTGCAGTCAGAACACCTAAATAAGCCATTCTTCTTAAAAGTTTCATATTGTTACTCTCAAAAACTGTGAATTTTTAGATTCAACACAGACCAAGCTATGAATCAGAGCGTAACGAGGACGACGATCGGCGTCGTAACAACAATGAGCGAACCAAAGCTTATAGCTGTGCTTTTACCTGAGCGATAGACGCGCCAGGATCGAGAAATCCCGTATTTTTAAGAGTGGATTGGGGGGCGGAAAAGCGAGAGTGAGTGTTTTTCTTTAATATTCGTATCTAAGAATGAGGTTGCGTTAAAAAGCAGCTTATCAACAGGCGGAACCGTCGATTGCTCAGAATAAACGACAGTAATTGACGGACTGTAACAATGTCGCATCATTGAATCAGAGCAACAATTATCGGTAAGAGAGTGCGACACTTCGCAATCAGCAAGATCACAAACCTGCTCAGTAGAATCGTGCATACAGGCCTCTTCCGTACTGATAGTTTGTGAAAATGACATTGTTGTTACTGCTAATAGCAATAGAGCAATGATTAAACGATACATGAGAAGTTCTGCTGTAAAAACATGCTTGAAGTATATATCTTTTTGCTGATAAGGATCAATCAATTAAAAGAGGTACTCATTGCGAGGTAGTCAATCCAGGTGGCGATACGACTACTATATCACCACCCAGATTTACGACTAACTTAGGCGATTTTAAAGTCTAAATACCAAAGTCATCGAACTTTATGCGTTCTCGCGGAATACCAAAGTCAGCAAGAGACTTTAACGTTGCTTCTAGCATCGGCGGAGGACCACACACGTAAATATCTAATGTTTCTTTGTTTTTGCCGGCCAACCACTTCATTGCGGTTTCGTGCACAAAGCCAGTTGGTCCAGTCCAGTCATCCGACTTGGCGCTCTCAGAAAGAACAGGTATATAAGTTAACCGCTCTTCTCTTTCAAACTCGTTTCTATAACAGAGTTCCTTTTCATATCGAGCACCGTAAAAGAATATGCAACGACGAGGAGAATCTGCTGCTAATTCACTTTGTATTAACGATCTTAACGGTGCAACACCTGCGCCGCCTCCAATAAAGACTTGCGTGTGACTATTTTGTTTCGTCAGCTGAAAGTCACCAAATGGTCCTACAGCATCGACACGCGCACCAGCCTCCAGATTACATAGGTAGTTTGAGCCGATACCCGGGGGAATCCCTTCACTTGGCGATGGCAGCTGCCTTATGTTAAATACAAACTGAGTCGGGTGAGGCCGCGTAGCAACCGAGTAATGCCGTGACAATATTTCGTTTATATGTGGAATACGGAACTGCATAAATTGCCCGGCTTCATAACTAACGGGATCTGAACTTACAAAAGTAAGCTCCATAATGGATGGAGTGAGTTGCCGCTTTGAATCAAGTGTTAAAGCAATATCATCGACTCCGGCATTATGCAGCTTAACGTCATAATTGGATGACGTTCTGTGTTGACAAGATAGGCGCGTTCCTGCTTCTAATTCGTTGGCGCTCAATAACGCTTTATCAGCTGCTTTCGGGCTGGGTATATTGCTGCCTTGCAGTGTCACTTTACATAACCCACAGGTACCGCCTCCGCCACAATTACTCGCAATTGGTTGCCCTTTCTGCTGAAAATATTCTAACCACGTTTTCTTACGTTTTGGATTAAAGTCACCGTTAGTAATATTTCGGCCTAAGAGAATTAAACCGGATAATGAAAACCAAAGAGCGAATAATCCAGCACTCCATATCAATAGATGATTAAAACTTCGACCGCCCGTGTAATCCATAAAGTGCAGACGAAACGCCCAGTCAGCGATTGTCCATGGCGTATTACGATGTTCCACAACCCGGGATGACGCTTCATCGATATATATTCGGGTATTAAGATCATCCTCGATATCAATGCGGAATCCTGAGGCATTCCAGCCATTCACTTCATCGCTTCCCTTGACTCTTTCAACCCTTTCAACCTGGCCCGGTCCATTGTAGCTATTCAGCGCTAGCTGAGTCGCCAAAGCTTGGTCCGTAGACCACCGTTCACCGGTATCTGCGTTGAAGTAAAGCAAACGTCCATCTGGCAGAGACACCTGATACTGACCTACCCCGGCAACACTGACCAGTTCAATGGAGTGAGCTAAGGGGAATCGTTGATGCATTTCAGTAACATCGATTTGAGGCGCTATTTTTTTAAGTGGGGGTTCAGAGTTTTTTGAGACCATATATTGGTGGCCTGACATTCCGTGATGTCCGGTTAAGCTAAAAAATAACCCACTCACTAGCCACAAAGCGACTTGAATCACTAAAACCAAACTCACCCAACGATGAAGCCATTGCATAAACCTTATCATTGAGCACCCCCAGTCGATTTTCTCTTAAACGTAATCGTATAAAAAAGCAGGACAGTGCCCGTTATCATTAAAATAAACGTACCGATAATAAAGCCCTTTAACCACCAGGTCTCGATATCCACACGCTCGTCGTAGTCCATTATGTGTAACATCCAGGCGATATCAAACCCCCGCCAAAACGTATGTCGCTTTACCAAAAGCTCCCCGGTCGTTTCAGATAAATACAGACTGGTATTACCGAAATCGTCATAATTTACCTGCCAAATCGGTAACAAAGCACCACTCACTTCTGTTGGTGGGTTATCAGTCATGTAAACGACCGATTCAATAGCGTCGGGATCCTTCGTGTAATATTGATTCGCTAACTCTTTAATGTGTTGTTCGGTTATATCAATACGCTGCAGCGACTCCGCATTAACTAAAAACGCTCCCTCGTTACTCTCTATTTTATACACCGGCTGTAACTTCTGATTCAGCCATACGCTTTTTAACGACGTTTTTCGTGTTTCTGGATAGCGGCTCAACAGGTCATTTAAGCTTGATATTTCAACACCTTTCGGTATTGGCTGGCTTATATCCTGAACTAAGTGATCACCATGAATATAATCCAAATCGAAGAACACCATGTAAGCGCCACTGATTGTCCAAATAACCATTTGCAGGCCAAAAATCAAAGATAGCCAACGATGCCAAACTCGCCAGCTACTGGAGCGTTTCTTTTGAGTCATACCCTACCTCAAATTTAATAAAAAAAAGCTGCCGCTCCCAGGGAAAAGCGACAGCCAGTCTAGTCTTTAAAAGCTGTAACGTACCTTCAGATATAACTGACGGCCTAACAAGTCATATGTCATAGTGTCAGTATTGGCGTCCGTCCAACTTTGAATATAAGGCGGTTCTTTGTCAAAAAGGTTATTAACACCGCCAGTCACGCTCAGTTTTGAATTTACGAAATAAGTTCCCTGCACGTTATGATAGAAAACACTGGGTGCTCGGGCTCCAATATCTCCCGGAGCAGCATTAATGTCATCGGCAGGTCCAATGTACTGGACGGAGTAATGTACACGCCAGTCCTGCTTCATAAAGGTTCCCGAAGCATTTGAACGCCAGTGCGTATAGCTTCCTCTGCCACCAGTAATGTACCCGGCATATTCAATTTCATTCGCACCAACAAAAGGCGCAAATGTATACTCATTTAAGTAACTGACATTCCAACTGAAGTCACTTTTCCAACCCAGCAGCTCGGTGTTATAAAACAAAGCCGTATCAATACCCGACACATTTTCAGTTGCTGCATTGGTGGGTTGAGCAGACAAAAAGTCAATATCGCCAGTTAAAGAATCTCTGGTGAAATGCTCCGGACTGCAAAATGGGTGCGATAGATTTTCTGAGTTATAGCAGACAGACAGCTTCGTTGAACCGGGAATTCTTTGGATAGCATTCTCAATATCAATATCGTAGTAATCAACCGTCAATTGTAAATTGTCCGCCGAGCCGATATCCCATACGAAACCAGCAGTGAAAGTATCTGCGTCTTCCGGTTTTAAATCTGGGTTCCCACCAACAGTGGTAAGCACTGTTGCACCAAATTGTTCATACCCTGCAGGAACGCCGTCTGCTTGACAGTTTGCCGCCACAGTTGGGTTAGCGCCGGCTTGATCCCATCCGTCACACGGGTCCGTTGTTGTCAGATTTCCTTCAGCAACACCACCGAAGAGTTCAGGTATGTTTGGAATACGAAAAGCAGTTGACTGAGTCGCCCGCACTTTCAAAGCATCCGATACACGCCAGTGAACGCTCGCTTTATAATTTCCATCACTACCAAAGGTGTCATAATCACTGTAACGATACGCTAAATCTAAATTCAACGACTGAATCAGTGGTAAGTCCGCCAGCAAAGGTAACGAAGTTTCAGCGTAAACTTCATCAACTGTATAGCTCCCTTCTATCGGGTCCGCCTGATTGGTATTCATAATGCCAGCAACAATTGATGAATCCGGGTTTCGCCAACCTTTCTCTTTACGATGTTCAACACCAAAAGCGACTGGCACCCATCCAGCAGGCATTTCAAATAAGTCGCCTGAAATGTTTGCGGTCAATGAACGTTGTTCATTCCCCCCATTATCAGTCGTGCGAAACATGATGTAATCCAATGCCTCTTGAGACAGATCCCCATAACCCAACAAGTCGATACAGGGAATGCCATTGGAGCCGCATGTATTAGGGTCTAGGCCCGCAGATAGACGCTGCATATTGACGATATTGGTCATACCGTCAATGGCTGTATTACGGCCATAGTTATAAGCAACTTCCCAGTTCCAACCTGAGCCAATAACACCATTCATGCCGACGACCGTTCTGAACGTATTAACATCTTGAAAGAACGTTCTTGGTCCACCTTCTAATAAGCGACGACCTTCAAGTCGAATTGTTTCGCCCGTTGGGTTTGTTGGGTGGCTGGCATCAAACTCAATACCTCTTAATGTTCCCGGCGTTGCTAATTGATCGGAGGTTCGGTTGTTGTATAAAACTTCAGCAAAAACCGCCGCATCCGAAGACAGTTGATAATCCCCGAAAGCAGAGAAATTCCAGTTTGTAATTGGGTTAACCGAATTTAAATAAGGAAAAAATGCAAAGTTATGTTCCTCAGCGCTGTAGGGCTCATAAAAATCACCGTTACCATCAGCATCTTGACTGAAATTAATACGATCACCAGCATTTGGACCCGTCAATATGGTTGCCCTACCCCCAATGGTACTTGAGCTTCCAAAGCAATCCAGTTGGCCTGGCGTTAATTCACCCAAAGCACAACCCGCTTGATCAGCCATATTAACTTCGTCTGAAGAACGATAGCCTAATGTCGCCATTACGCGACCTTTATCATTGCTGGCGCCAAATATCATATTAACTTTGCGATCTTGACCCTCACCATCATCTGTCGAGCCTAAGCGCCCTTCGATAGTAAAGCCATCGTAACTTTTACGGGTGATAATATTCACCACGCCCGCAACGGCATCCGCACCGTATATCGCTGAAGCGCCATCTTTAAGAACCTCGATACGCTGGATCATTTCAACCGGTATCATATTTAAGTCAACAGAGCTGTTTGCGCCGGTACCGCCGTTAACAACACGACGGCCATTCAGCAGTACAAGTGTTCGGTTAATCCCCAGCCCACGCAAATTAACTTGAGCGGTGCCATAGCCGTTACCTGTCCAGTAGGCATTACTCTGGCTGCCAGCAAAACCAGCAGAGGCTGACATTCTCTGTAAAATCATTTCTACCGAGGTCATTCCCGATACTTCTATATCTTCCGCCGTGAAAACCTGAACAGGAGCAGCACTTTCTGCTTCTATTCGCTGAATTCGCGAACCAGTCACCGTGATTTTCTCAACGTCTTCGGCTTGAGTATTATCAGATCCTGACTGTGCCCAGACTGTTGTTGTATTAAAAAGTGCCGCAGATACGCCTATAGCGACAGCAGACTTAAGTAACTTTTGCATTTTGTCACCTCGATTAGATTATAATTATTTTACTTTCCGATTAGACTTCGTACTGCCATCTAAGTTGTTTATACAACTCTCAGAATAGAAACCTCAGAATTTTAGTCAAGCTAAAAACGATTAAAGTTGTATAAAAAACCCTTTAATAGCAAAGTCTATAGCAGTTGTATATTCAACTTAGAGTTATCCTCATGTATCAATAATCTTTTAAAGTAAGCTCTTCAAGATGACTAGGAAAGCTATAAAAAAAGTTGTCCACTTTTTTCAAAATGAAAATAATTTTTCATTTTTAATGAATTTTTACCCTTTCTGATTATTGATGCTTTTAATCTTTTGCCGACTATAATGCGTACACGAATACATAACTTTTACGTAAGGAACTTGGCTATGAGTCAATCAACTAAAAAAGCCACGCTTTACAGAATGTCGACACCTGACCACCAATGCCCTTTCGGTTTAAAAACCCGGCACTTACTTAAAGCCAACGGTTACGATGTGGACGACAACCTACTGGAAAGCCGCGAGGAAACCGACATATTCAAGGAAAAACACAACGTCGATACCACTCCACAAGTGTTTATTGGTGATGAACGCATCGGTGGGTACGAAGAGGTTCGAGCCTTTCTTGGAAAACCTCTTCCTGACCCTGACGCAACCAGTTACCGACCCGTTATTGCATTATTTATTATGACAGCGCTCCTCTCCGTAGCCACGTCGTGGTTGTCTTTTGGTCGCGCATTTACCGGACAAACCATCGAGTGGTTCATCAGTTTCTCGATGGTGGTTCTGGCCTTGCTCAAACTCCAGGACGTAGAGAAATTCTCTACCATGTTTCTCAACTACGATCTTCTCGCCAAAAAATGGGTGCCTTATGGCCGTGTTTACCCCTACGCCGAAGGCTTGGCGGGTCTGTTAATGGCAGCGGAATTTGCTCATGTCATTTCCATCCCTATTGCGTTATTCATAGGCATCGTGGGTTCTGTCTCCGTTTTTAAAGCCGTTTATGTCGACAAACGTGAGCTAAAATGTGCCTGTGTCGGTGGCTCAAGTAATGTGCCGTTAGGCTTCATTTCGCTCACTGAAAACCTCATGATGGTCGCTATGGCTATCTGGATGTTTTTTACAATGAACTAGAAAAGGAGCGCTATGCGCTCTTTTTCTTAACGCTTTTTACGTAAAAACAAAATCTCACCAGCGGCAATCAATGCCATACCGATAAGAGACGCCCAAATAACCAGCGGATCGCTTGTCCATTTCACCCATATAAAAGCGGCTAAAACGATGACATCTAGCGTGATTGCGCTGACAAGTATGTAAATATTGGCATTCACTTTTTGTCTAAGATGTCTCAATACCCCCCAGTGGATCGCAATGTCCATAACGATATAAAAAATAGCACCAAGCGAAGCGATTCGGTTCAAATCGAAAAAAGCAGCTAAGACCATAGCCATCACGATAGTGTAAACCAGTGTGTGCTTCTGAATGGAACCTGGCATCCCAAAATGACTGTGTGGCACAAGTTTCATATTGGTCAACATAGCCAACATTCTCGAGACGGCAAACGCGCTCGCGATCACACCGGATACCGTTGCGACAATTGCAAAAGCGACCGTCACCCAAAGTCCAGTCTCGCCATAGACGGGTCTGGCAGCTTCAGCAAGCGCATAATCTTTCGCTTTCACAATCTCATCTATGGACAGGCTCGAGCCAACCGCCAGAGTGACCAGAACATATATTAACGCGCAGATAATCAACGAAATAATAATGGCACGCCCGACATTTTTCTTGGGCTCAACAATTTCACCGCCACTATTGGTTATTGTTGTAAACCCTTTGTACGCAAGTATGCTTAAAGCAATCCCCGCTAAAATACCGCCGCCGGTAGCTTCTTCTGGAATAGCCGATATCGATTCAAACTGAATGCCTGAGGCCCACAAACCACCAGCCGCTAAAATCACCAATCCTAAAGCCTTAACAAAGGCCATAAAAAACGAGAACGTTTGAATAAACTGATTACTCAAAATATTGATAAAAAACGCAAAGACCAGCAATCCAACCGCCAACAACGGGACAAGCCACTGCGCTTCAAAAGAAATTAATTGGCTGGTATAGGACGCAAATGTCCGAGCGACTAAACTTTCATTAATCACCATAGAAAAGTACATCAAGAGTGCGAATATTGCCGTCACACTTCCTTTCCCATAGGCTTTACTGAGGAACATCGCAATGCCCCCCGCTGACGGGTATGCTTTGGCCAGTTTCACATACGAATAGGCGCTGAAACCGGCAATGATACCGCCGCACACAAACGCCAGTACAAACCACTCTCTTGCTAGCTGAGCAACTTGTCCTGTCAGTGCAAAAATACCAGCGCCAATCATGACACCAGTCCCCAGCGACACCGCCCCCCAAAGACTAAGGCTTCCTTTCTGATAACCCTGATGTCCGTGTTCGTGATCGTGTTCCGCCATAATCAGCTCCTGTGGTTGACGTTAGTTGGACCAGTGAATCCGGATAATTTTCCAGCCAGACTCCGGGGTATGTGAAACGGTTACAGTTTCATTCATCGTTAAATCAATCTCACGCCCGTTGTACGCCCCGGAAATACTATATCGAGAAGTGATCACAGCAAGGCTAGCCACTTCATATCGTGTTCTTTCAATCAGCTTGGAAGGAACCGCCTGGCTAAATTTGATATCTGACTTAAGATGATGAGCACTGTATTCAGCCAGGGACCGTTCAACGCCACCACCTTCAAAGATAAGCACATCATCGGAAAGCACGTCTTTAACGACCTCCGTGTCACCTTCAGTTAAAGCAGTTCGAAATGCATCAAGCACAGCG
This sequence comes from Idiomarina sp. 29L, assembly GCF_004123135.1. Classification (NCBI taxonomy): domain Bacteria; kingdom Pseudomonadati; phylum Pseudomonadota; class Gammaproteobacteria; order Alteromonadales; family Idiomarinaceae; genus Idiomarina; species Idiomarina sp. 29L. Next base: position 81,217 of record NZ_SDJS01000002.1, read on the forward strand.
GTCGGCTCAGATAGTTTTTCGGCGCTACTGGGCGCTGAAATAAACATTACCGAAACCATAAAAACACTCACAAGTAATTTCATTCTTCTTATTCCTTACATTAACCGGGGGAAAACGCGCTGCTTAGCGCAAAGGCCAGGGTAAAAATAGTGACAGCCAATACCATTTCCGCCGTTATGGAGTTTTTGAGTCGCTTGGCGGCCGCGTTATCATTTAATTGCGGTACGAACTTTAATTTATGCAATGCGGCAACAAGGAGAATCAGCGCCACAAACACAAGTTTCGCTAGTAGTACCGTGTCATACGACGTAAGCGGCAGCTCTGGCATCCATCGCCCTGTTGCACTACGATACATAACCAAGCCCGCAATAAGGAGTATTGGAACCGCTGCAGACATATGCACACCAAAACGCTCCATAATGGCTTTCGCTTTAGCAAGCGGTACCGACGTTGCCAGCTTTCGCAATGAGTTAAGACTGCCGAACCAAACCCAAGCGACTAACAAGTGTGTTAAAAGCGCTAGCTTTCCCCACCAGACGGCGTCACTGCCGTGACCAATACTTAAAAAGCTCCATCCCATGAGTCCAATGGCGGCAACATATAGCACCCACTTTATACGTTTTAGCTTAACAACGGAGTAAACAATCCAAGCAATAGCAACCGCTATCTGAAGTTGGATGAACAACCCAACAGGGCCGGTCCATATAAACTGCATGTAGGTCGTGTCAATCATTCCGGCAAAGCCTTCAGCAGCAAAACTACCGACTTTCAGAAAAAAATACAGAAGGCTTGCCAGTAATAGAAGCAACGCAACAAGGCTATTCTTTCGTTCAGACTGCTTTTTTAAACCGGACAAATAAACGATATAAGGCGAGGCGGTCATCACCGCGTTAAGCCAGAATATAAAGGCCAACGTTAAAACGCTGGCCACACTCCAAAGGGTCATCATTTCACCTCAAAGCTAAAATCACCCGATATTTTATGACTGTCCCCACCCATTGCCGTCCAATAAACCGTATAACCACCTGACGCCAAATTGTTTTTAACAGCAATTTCGTACGCTGCTTTGGGAGTCATGCTCATCGAAAAGTCCAGCGGATGCATTTTACCGTCATCTGAGTGCAGCATAATTTTAGCCAGACGAACATCACCGGAAAAATTCATCGTAATTTCCGTAGGTGACTCGGACAAAGTAGCACCGTCCTCCGGGCTACTGGATGTTAGCCCGACGTGAGCGCTGGCCCATGCACTAAAAAATAACGCGGTACCGAAGGCTAATTTAAGTACGTTTTTCATGTTGTTTCCTCTTTGTTTTATTATCAATTAAAACCAAACTCTGGCCCCAAGGACCACGCCTGTTTCTGTGGTGTCTTCACCCATTCGTTTCATTTCATCTGCCGTGTTGCCTAACGCGCCGTTCCAATAAACACCAATGTAGGGTGCAAACTCACGACTGATTTCGTGACGATAACGCAACCCCACACGCAAGTTGCTCAAGCCACTTTGCCGTTCATATTTGTCTGAGTCTGTCAGGTTGGCTGTTAACTCAATGCGAGGTTGTAAGTACGAGGTTTGTGTTAACTGCCACTCGTACTCGGTTTCGCTAACAAATTGGACATCGCCTTCTTCGTTCATCATCAAAGAATTATCCATTTCAAACCAGTACGGCGCCAAGCCCATAAAACTTAAGACCGCATAGTTTTCCATCGAGGCATCCGACGATAAGGTGCCTCGCGTACCGATACCGGCCTGAAACGACCAATACGGAGACACCAGATACCCATACAGCAGTTCGGCACTTTCCAAGTCAGTGGGCTCACCGTCGTCTTGAACATTCTCCCCTTCACTCTTGAAAACAGCTCGGTGATAGTCACCGCCATACCAAGCCATCATGTCCCAGACGGCTAGGTTCTCTTCCTCGTTGGTTCGCGTTAACTCCAACCGATCGAACAGTACTTGCCCGGTGTAATATTCTTTGACGGGTTCAGGCCAGTCCTCTTTCGCATGTCCGGCGACTGCTAAACTAGGCAACAACGCCGCACTCATTAATAATGATTTACCGTACATAATCGTCCTCCTTATGCGACATTGACCACACGGAACATACCCGCTTTCATGTGATACAACAGATGACAGTGGAAGGCCCAGCTTCCAGGCGCGTCCGCCGTTATCAATAACGACACCTTTTCACTGGGTTTGAGGCTAATCGTGTGCTTACGAGGACGGGGGTACTGTCCGTTTTCAAGTTCCATCCACATACCGTGTAAGTGTATGGGGTGATCCATCATCGTATCGTTTACCATCACCAACCTCAGTCGTTCTCCATGATGAAACTGAACCGGGCCATCCACCTCGGTAAACTTCTTCCCGTCGAAAGACCACATGTAACGCTCCATATTACCCGTTAAGTGCAGCTCTACCTGTCGTTCGGGCTCCCGCGTATCCGGCCATTCATGCGCGCCGACCAAGTCGGTATACACTAAGACTTTATGATCAACGTCTTCCAATCCAATCCCGGGTTCATGCAAACGGCTTACCGGGTTTGTAGCAATCATAGCCGCCCCGGCGCCATGTCCGGACTCACGGTGTTTGATTTTAATGTTTTCGACCGGGAGCTCTTTTTTGTGTGTCATTTTATGCGTCATATGGCTGTTATTGCCGCCCATATGCTTCATATTCATGCTATTGCCTTTCATATCACCGGACATCGCCATCGCTCCCATGCCCATAGCGGCCATGCCTCGCTCAGGAACTTGCCGTAGTTCAGGCACTTCAGCCTCAAGACCAATTTCTGGCGTTAACGTACCTCTGACATAACCACTTCGATCAAAGCTCTCAGCATAAATAGTGTAAGGCTTGTTTTGCTTAGGCTGGACAATTATATCGTAGGTTTCCGCCACACCGATGCGGAACTCGTCAACTGGCACTGGCTTCACAGGCTGCCCGTCAGCGGCCACAACCGTCATCTCCAACCCAGGGATTCTCACGTCGAAGAAACTCATTGCCGAACCGTTAATGATACGAAGGCGTACTTTTTCACCAGGCTTAAACAATGCTGACCAGTTCATCTGTGAATCGCGGCCATTCATCAGGTAGGTATAAGTACTGCCCGTCACATCCGCAATATCACGGGAGCTCATTCGCATTTGCCCCCACATTTCTCGTTGCTTCCAGGTTTTCTCTAACCCTTGCTGTCGCACGTCCTCGAAGGTCTCAAATATCGTACGTTTTTGATAGTTATAGTACCCCTCCGCAACTTTCAAGTTGCGAAACACGGTATCCGGATCTTCGAATGTCCAGTCGCTGAGAATAATGGTATGTTCTCGATCAGCACCAATGTCTCCGTCTTTCGGTTCAATCACTAACGGCCCCAGGTGTCCCAATTGCTCCTGCAAACCGGAATGGCTGTGATACCAATAAGTTCCGTTTTGCTCGACATCGTAGCGGTATTTGAACGTTCGTCCTGGCTTTATCCCTTCGAAAGATACGCCAGGCACGCCATCCATATTCTCCGGCAATATAATTCCGTGCCAGTGAATTGACGTGTCTTCCGACAACCGGTTAGTCACATTTAGCTTTGCTCGCTGCCCTTCTTTTAAACGAATCAAAGGGCCCGGCATTTGGCCATTGATGGTTATTGGTGCTCCTACTTTATTTCCCACGAGCAGTGGGGACTTTGCAATGGTCAGATCAATCTCATCGTTTGTCAGGATTTGATCTTTAAAACTGCGTCCCTGAGGAGCAGCCCAAGTTGGGGCTACTTTGGCGATTGCTAAAGCAGACGCCACAGTGAATGCAGATTTAATAAACTTTCGACGCCCTTTGTTAAACTCATTGCTCATTATGACGCTCCTCTTTTGAGGTTAAATTTTGATAACGTTGAACGTCCTGTTCCTTATCAGACGGCTCATCAGAAACCGATGATTTAAACCCTTTAATCGCACTACCAAGATCGGAGCCCAGGGTTCGTAGCTTTTTACTACCAAAAAGAAGAATGACAATAACCAGTAAAACTCCTAACTGAACCATACTCATGCCGCCAAATCCCATAGCTAAAGCCCTCCATTTGAGAGTGCTTGCTGCTGCTCTAAACTTGCTATCTGCTTATAAGGTGTAATTGAACCGTCCTCTTTGATTTCATAGACCGTATACGGTTGAAACCGAGTACCCATTTCCATACCAACAGACCCTACCGGCATGCCAGGAACAGTTAATCCAATGCCATTGGCTGACTTTTTCCCAGCTAAATAATGAGAAACCAATGTAGGAGGAACGTGCCCCTCAAAGACATAGCCATTACTAGAAATAGCGGTATGACAGGATTGGACCTCGGCACTAATACCGGAGTCACGTTTTCGTTGGGTCAGGTTGTTCGGATGTTGTACGGACACACTAAAGCTATCGGGTAAAGCTTGTAACCACTTTTCACAGCAACCGCAGTTGGGATCTTTTAGAACGGTTAGTTGCTGCTCTTCTACATCGGTTGCAGATACAGACACGGAAAACAGCATCGCCAAAACAGCGATATTGCGTTTGATAGACATAATTATTCACCGATTAATAAGTTTTAAGGAAACACGCCGAGCGTGTGTTAAATTTCTAGTAACTTATTAAGCGGTAATTATTGGGGGACGGAATAAATTAGACGCGTGTTTAGCACGAATGGAGGTGTCAACGGGCGCATCGACTTTGGCAGAGAGGTTAACTGCAGCGGCATTAACCGAAGAAGACTGTCCGACAAATAAAACCGAGCCGCCGGAGCAATGCCGAATGGTCATGTCAGCACAGCACGAGTTGTGCTTTTGCGTCTCATGCTCGCAATCGTTTGTGTCGGCTTCGTACATCATGCTGTGCTGCATTTGGCTGTTATCATGACACGCGTGAGCTTCTGCCGTTTGCGAAAACGACATCGACACCAATAGCACTGTCATTAATAACAGAATTCGAATTAGCACGAGCACCCTGCTTTTTGCAATTTAATAAACTTCAGTCTAACGTCATTTTAACGCATGTCAAATAAGGAGCAGATAATGATGAATCACGAAATGTTCGCAGGTATGGGCTTTCTATGGATGCTGATTGTGGGAGCTATTTTTATTGTTCCCGCATGGCGTATCTGCCAACGAGTTGGCTACCCTGGTCCATTGGGTCTTCTGATTGTTATCCCTATCGCAAATATCATTCTTCTTTACTTTATAGCGTTCGGCCCATGGAAAAATGTTGATAAATAGCTAATCACTTTAACCAAAGTGACAAGCATAGCTTTTCATCTCTGATTAGGCGCACGAATGTATATGCCACTATACGTTCACAAGCTGCAGACACTTCAGCTATGTTCAACGTGTTAGCGAATATTGGGCATAGCCAAAAAGTTAAAAGGTTCATTTGTGAAAAATTTTCAATCAAAAAAACTAAAGCTGAAGATTTAGTAACAAGGTAAGCAACACGATTGAAGATTAACACTTTTTATTCCCTATAAAACAACAAGTTACAAGGCCACTCCGATTCCGCCTCCGGCACCAACTTCTTCCTAAAGCCCTGCACTTAGTGCGGGGCTTTTTCGTTTCTGAGCAACGGATGTAACACAGTTCAGTAGCCTGACGTTATTACGTCAGGTCCTGACTACTCGTTTCAAATAACGCTTAAATAATTCTTTTATACTGCTTCGTGTGAAATACCTTCACGAATTTTTAAGCATCGCACCTGATGCAATAGCATCAGGCTACGACACTAAGTCACATGAATAATCTCAACCGACTGCAACCCTCGGTTAGTCTTCCATTGAATTGTCTGGCCAACAGACAAACCAATGAGCGCAGCACCTAATGGGGCAAACACTGAGAGGCTGTCCTCATATTTGTCGACCTGATCGGGGGCTGTCAGCGTTTTAGTGAATACCTTACCCGTTTCTAACACCTTAAAAGTGACTTGCTTATTCAAACTCGCCACATTTTCCGGCATATCCTTGGGGTCTAACACTTCAGCACGAGCAAGTTCAGCTTCCAGTTCATCTAAAAACTCCGGCGGCAAGCGCGTTTCTTCCATGCTGTGCTCAATGACGGCCAAATCAAAAGTCGATATCGTTATTTTTGGTTTTGTTTCCATGTTTCTTCTCCATTAAAAAGGGGCTCCGAAGAGCCCCTGCTAGTTACTCATCAGAAAGCTTCTTTTTCTTCTTTTGTTTACGTTTCTCTTTTAACGTCATCTGAGGTTTCTTCTTTTCTTTCTCTTTACTCATTGGATTCACCTTATCTGTTCAATATCTAAAAAGTACTTAAACTATTGCACAACTAAGTTACTCCAAGGCTCTACCCTCCTTAAGGCGTGAGTGTTTAAAGGTCTGTAATCACTTTTCTTTGGTTTACAGAAATAACGTCCCACTTGTCGGTTCTTCTGCCAAATTCAGTCACCGCAACATCCCCTAATTTGAGCCCCAACAACGCAGAACCTAATGGCGATATAAATGAAATCATCTTCTCTTCGGGATCTGCTAACTCTGGTGGTACCAAAGTGACCGTCACCTTTTCCCGAGTCGCTCTGTTTTTAATGGTCACAGAAGAGCCAACTGTTACCCGCCCCAATAGCCGTGAGCTACTCTTTTGGCTAAATTCAAGCCGTTCCAACAATATACTCAGCTCAATAGGGTCCATTAACATTCTTTGTCCCGCATTTTGAAATATGGGACTACCTAAACATACCGAGCCCTTACAGGGCCTAAACATGCGCATAAGCACGGCTTTATCTCCAACCGAACTAATGAATAAATAACTGTGGAATTACAACAATAGGGAAACAGCCGAACGCATGAGCTGCGTTCGGCTTAATTTGGAAAGGTGAGAGCAGTACTCTGTATTGAATAGTTATACTTAAACATAATGTCCTCAAAACAACTTGAGAACATCATAGCCCGTTAAAAATTTAAAGCAAGCGGGTAAAACCAGGCTTACAAAAGGTTAAACGGGTCATCCATTGCACGCGACGGCTCGGTAAACCACACTGGGCCGTCGTCCGTCATATAGAAGTGGTCTTCTAAACGGACGCCAAAAGCGTCTGGTTTAATGACCATCGGCTCATTGCTAAAGCACATTCCCGATGCCAATACAGTTTTATCACCGCCCACCAGATAAGGCCATTCATGTAAGTCCATGCCTATACCGTGACCCGTTCGATGAGGTACACCCGGCAACTGATAGTCCGCTTTTAAGCCAAGCTTCGCGAGTTCCTCTCGAACGGCATCATCCACCGACTCGCAGGTACTTCCATTGTGCGCGGCATCAAATGCCGCTTGCTGAAGCTGTCGCTCATATTGCCAGAATGTCTTTTGTTCAGCGTTAGCCTCACCGAATGGGTACGTGCGGGTAATGTCAGAATGGTAGCCATGTAACTTACAACCGGTATCAATTAATACCCAGTCATTTTTTTCCAATTTTTGCTCATGACTGACGCCATGCGGATAACTGGTGCCCTGACCAAACAACACAATACAGAAGAAAGAGCCACTTGCGCCCACTTTGCGATGAGCCTCGTCAATAAACGCCCGCACCTCTGAGGCCGTTACCCCTTCCTGTAGCATTGCCCCGGTCGCACGATGCACCGCCATGGTCATATCCATCGCGGTTTGTATGAGTGCAAGTTCAGCTTTTGACTTATGCATGCGACACTCAGCGGTAATCACTTTTGCGTCGCACATTTGCGCTGCCGGATAGCGCTCCTCAAGGTTTGAAACAATGCTATAAGACGATGACTCGTCCAGCGCGAGTTTACCTCTGGTCAATTCGTTCTCTTTCAGAAAATCAATAAAATAGTCGTAGGGTGATTCGTGTTCGTCCCACAGCAAGGTCTTCATTGGCAGTTTCATCGCTTGCGTTAGTGACCCAATTTCAAACGCAGGAGCAATTAAAGTAACCGGCCCTTCGACAGGAACAATTGCGCCTACCAGACGTTCACTTGGGTACCATTTCAAACCGGTAAAATACTCTAAATTAGTACCCGCGTTTAAATACATCGCATCGATGCCTTTGGCTCGCATCAATGTCTGGGCTTTGTCGACTCTCGCCTGATACTCTTCTAATGTAATGGGCTGAACATTCAGTGTCATATCTTCTAATGCGTCGAGGGCGGTCTTTGCATCGGTAATGCCTACACCGTGGGTCATTCTGCCTCCTAAAATGTCATTTCGTCCTAACAAAAAGATTCAAATAGATGGCCGATTCTGCTAAATAATGGCGAAATATAATAGTCAACTTTAGGCTTTGATTTTTAAAACACTGATTTATATGGGTTTTGTTTTTTGGCTTAACTCTTGCATTATGACTCATAATAAAAAGACAAGAACAATAAGGACGCATTATGAGTATAAAATTCGAAGATCGACCTTTAGACAAGGTTCGTGAGGAAACTATTGACCAACTGGTCATGAACTACGGTCACGGGGAGCTTTCCTCAGAAGCGTTTGAGCGCCGTCTCGATGCGGCTATGGATGCAACAGAACATAGTCAACTTGCTGCACTAGTAGATGACCTTGAGCTGAAGCCTGACACGTCGTACGACAGCATGAAAGAACAAAAATTCTCGCCACACTATGGTGAAGGACGCGCCCAACCAACGGAAAATGTCGTCTCTATTTTGTCATCCAATGAGCGAACAGGTGTGTGGACCGTTCCGCGTGAAATAACGGTGTATGATTTTCTGGGCTCTGTCGAACTCGACTTTACGGATGCCGTATTCCAACACCCCGATGTCACGATCAAAGTGGTCGGGATGCTTTCAAGTCTCGAAATTTACGTACCTGAAGAAATCATGATAAGCACCAACGTATTTAATATTCTTGGTTCCACTGAAAACAAAGCCCCATCCATGGGAAACCTGAAGCAAGTTCCCCATATTCGAATTGAAGGCTTTCACGTGCTCGGTTCGGTTGAGGTAAAAGTCAAACGCACCATTAAAGAGAAGTTCGTGGCTTTTGCAAACAGCCTGAAAGAAACCTTTAACTCAAAGAACTTTTACTAAGCAGCAGCCAGCTGTGCCAAATACTCGTCGTAACTACCGGCAAAGTCACGTAAGCCTTTGTCGGTAATTTCAATAATACGGGTCGCCAATGACGACACAAATTCGCGGTCATGACTGACAAATAGCAAAGTGCCCTCGAACTGCTCCAGCGCCAGGTTCAGAGACTCAATAGATTCCATATCCAAATGGTTCGTTGGTTCGTCCATCACCAGAATATTAGGCTTTTGCAAAATGAGTTTGCCAAATATCATGCGGCCTTTCTCACCACCGGACAAAATAGATACTGGCTTTTGAATATCATCCGCAGAAAATAGCATACGTCCCAACACGCCGCGTATCGACTGCTCGTCATCACTCGGTTGCTTCCACTGATACATCCACTCGTACACCGTCATTTCCTGTTTGAACAGGTGAGCGTGATCCTGAGCGTAATAACCAATGTTGGCATTTTCTGACCATTTGATACTGCCGGATTCCGGCGTGTAGTCGCCCATCAGACACTTCAGTAAAGTCGTTTTACCAATACCATTGGCACCAATAATGGCGACTTTTTCGCCCACTTCTACCGAGGTACTCAAGCCTTTCAATACCGCCTGCTCGTCAAAGCTTTTACGCACATTCTCGGTTTCAAGCGCCAGCCGGTACAGCTTCTTCTCTTGGGTAAAGCGAATATACGGATTCACTCGGCTTGATGCTTTCACTTCTTCCAGCTGAATCTTTTCCATTTGGCGCTGACGCGAGGTCGCCTGCTTGGCCTTCGAGGCATTCGCCGAGAAGCGGCTCACAAAGCTCTGCAGCTCCGCAATCTTCTCTTTCTTCTTGGCGTTGTCGTTCATCAGCTGTTCACGCGCCTGAGTGGCGGCAAACATGTATTCATCATAGTTGCCCGGATACACACGTAGCTCGCCGTAATCAATATCGGCCATGTGCGTACAAACCGTGTTCAGAAAGTGACGGTCGTGCGAGATAATGATCATGGTGCTTTGCTTTTCCGCCAGCACCTCTTCTAACCAACGAATGGTGTTAATGTCCAGGTTGTTGGTCGGCTCATCCAGCAGCATAATATCCGGCTCAGAAAACAGCACCTGCGCCAGTAACACCCGAATTTTAACACCCGGCGCCAGTGCCGACATCAAGCCAAAGTGCTGCTCGACCGGTATACCTAAGCCTAACAGCAGTTCTCCGGCGCGAGACTCGGCTGTGTAACCGTCCATTTCAGCAAATTCAGTTTCTAAGTCGGCAACTCGCATGCCGTCTTCTTCACTCATCTCACCGCTGCTGTAAATACGGTCACGCTCTTCTTTCACCGCCCACAGTTCTTCATGCCCCATAATAACGGCATCAACCACGCTGTAGTCTTCATAGGCAAACTGGTCCTGACGCAGCTTACCAATGCGGGTGTTGGGCTCTAACGACACGTTGCCGGCGGATGGCTCTTGTTCGCCGCTTAAAATACGCATAAAGGTCGACTTACCACAGCCGTTAGCGCCAATAAGGCCATAACGGTTGCCATTGCCGAATTTAACAGAGATATTTTCAAAAAGAGGCTTCGCACCAAATTGCATGGTGATATTTGCAGCAGAAATCACGTAATCTATATCCAGGATGAGGGAGTAAAAATGAGCGCGCAATGTACGTGTTTTTCCCGTAAATTACAAAGAAAGATTCACAAATAGGTAATTGATGATGCAAATGTCCTGGACAGACCTTTCTAACAATATTGGTAAAATTTGGAATACCGAGCTTTGGAAGTCTGGAGAAGCTCAAATTCACCTCAGTCAGGTAGTCATTGCGCTAACGCTTATCATTGTTGGTGTTATTGTTATTCGCTGGGTTGGTTCCCGACTCGTCAAGCGAGCACTTAGCTCCGGCAATGCATCGCAGAATACCGTTTTTGCGTTTCGCAAATTATTTTCCGTTCTTGCCTATGTCCTTATCGTTCTTATTGCCCTTCCCGTTGCAGGCATTCCAATTACCATATTTGCCGTGCTTGGCGGTGCATTAGCCATTGGTGTGGGTTTCGGCGCACAAAACCTGCTCAACAACCTCATTTCGGGCATGATTTTAATCGCTGAGCGCCCTATTCGCATTGGTGACATTGTCGAGTTGGAAAAAGAGCGCGGTCGGGTAGAAGAAATAGGTAATCGGTGCGTGCGTATTCGTCGTTACGACGGTGTCCACGTGTTGGTTCCTAATAGTTACTTTTTGGAGCAACGCGTTGTTAACTGGACACTGGTTTCCGCAGATATTCGTTCTGTTGTGACAGTCGGTGTCGCTTATGGGTCGCCCGTTGAAAAAGTGCGTGAACTATTGCTGCAAGCGGCAAGCGAGCACGAGCAAGTATCCAAAGACTACCCTGTTGAGGTCATTTTTGAAGACTTTGGAGAGAGCTCCCTGGTCTTTAACGTCTATTTTTGGACCAGCGTCCACCAGCCTATGGATATTCGTCGTATTCAGTCTGATGTGCGATTTAAGATTAATGGTTTGTTAAATACAAACGACATTGTTATTGCCTTCCCACAACGCGACGTGCATTTGGATACGTTAAAGCCGTTGGAAATCAAAATGACCCAATCGGACGCATAAAAAAAACGCCACCTCAGATGAGGTGGCGTACAATTACAACAACTACAACAATAACAACCAGGGATTACTTCGTTTAAAACTCGTAGCTGTAACTCAAGCTAACGACAGTTCCTACTTCTTTACTACGGACTAAAATGCCCGATTGGTTCACTTCCTGATCTTCACCCAGCAAGTTTTTCACTTTTAAGCCAATCTTTGAGTTGAAGTTCGGGTAGTAATTGTAAACCAAATCCAGGGAGTGGAACGGTTGTTCATAAGCGTCATCACGACCACCGACACCAGCAGCCAGAATGCGCTCACCAAAGACGTTATACACCAACGAGGTTGAGTGCTCGCCGTTTGCTGAGTCATAGTTCAACTGGAAGTTCGCGACGTATTCTGAATGACCGGTCATGCGCTTTGTTGGGTTCGTTAAGTTACCTGCCAACGCCGGGTCAATCGACGCCTCGGAATCACTCCAGGTTAAGTTACCGGAGGTGAAGAAGCCGTTCGCCAAATACCCTAAGTCGTGCAACCACTCAAACTCAACGCCGTACACTTCCGCCGACTCACCGTTCACATACGTTAAGGTGTAGTCTTCATCGCCGACACGAAGTACCGACTCAACCGGGTTCGAAATGTCCTTATAAAACGCTGCCACCGTATAGTTGTCGCCGTTATCTGCATAGTATTCAAAGCGTGCATCGTAGTTTTTTAAGTCACTGCTTTGCAGACCAGCCGTACCAAAGGTACGAATGTCAGTCACCGGGTCGTAGTAAGCCACCGGCACGGTTTCACGCAGATCCGGGCGGACAACCGTTTCACCATAACCAAAGCGAAGCTGATAATTGTCGTTCGCCATGTAGGTTAATGACAAGGCGGTATAAACATCGTCTTCCGAAATCGAACTATCGACAACGCGCTGAGGATTGAAGTAGTTATTCAAGTCCTGCTCATCAAAAATCAAGCTCGAGGTCGCCAAAGACACCTGTTTAAAGTCTTCGTAGCGAAGACCGCCGCTGACGCGCCAGGTATTGTCGAATATCACATCAAATTCACCGTAGTACGCGTCAATCTTCTGCGCCGCTAAATAGTCATCAGCGTTAGGTGCCCCCGGCTCACGGAAGGTAATACGAAAATCGTTTTCGTCGATGACCTCATCCGTCAAATAACCAGTCACCCCCAACACATTATCTAAGTCGTCCAGTACCGACAGGCGTGAACCCGAAGCGTTATCCAGACTAAAGCGACTAGTACTGTAATAGCGAGCCTTGTCCATAAAGTCGTAACCGGCTTTCAATTCCAGCTCAATACCGGACAACATAATTGGCAGAGAGAAATTACCGCCGTAAGACTTCACGTTGTCTTCCATGTCAACGAACTGGAAAATCGCCCGGTTGTCATCACCGGTGACCCGAGTCTCAGAGAAGGTACCGTCGGTATTATAAATATCATCAAAGCGATACGACACCTCGGTTGGAATATCCGTTTCCGCTTTTGACTCTGTGTACTGCCAGTCAAAGCCAACACCCCAGTAGTCCATGAAGGTGTGTTGCCCACGGAATTGGTCTACATCCAGAACACGTTCTTCATACTTGAATTCATGCTCTCGGTTAGCAATGCCGGTTCCGGCGATGGTCTTTAAGTTACTGCCGTTGGGGCTTTGCTTAATACCGAACTCGGACTCATCCTCTGAGTCTTCCAGATAAATTTTGGTGTAGCTGACGTTGTGGGTATCGAGCTGATAACCCGCTGTGAAGAAGCCGTTCAAGCGTTCCGTTTCTGTGGTTACAGTGGTTTCCGACAAGGTGTTGTAACAAGAATTCGACACATCTTCGGCGGTTTCAAGCGAGGTTGAACAGCCTGCTTCCGCGTTATTACTAATGACGGCATTACGACGCGCTGACGCATCCCAGTCATTGTCGTACGACGCTGCAGCTAACACACCGAAAGTACCGCCGAACCAGGACTCATCAAAGCTGTTACCCAAGGTCGCTTTTAAATCAAAGTTAGGGTCTAACGACTCTTTTTTAAGTACCATGTCACGCGGCAACTGCTTCGCTAACGACGCATTAATGGCACGCGCCTGATCACCGGCACTGGTGCCGTTACCGGTTAATCCGTCGGTATTAATAATATTACGCAAGCTAAAATCGCCTTCGTAAAGACCAATCGCGCTTTGAATACCTTCGGGAATACCCGAGTCGTTACGGTTATAGGTGTAACCTTCGTCGGCATTGCTGTTGAAACCCACACCCGCTTCTACGCTAAAAACAAAATCATTTGGCAGAGAGCGTGTGCGAATGTCGATGTTACCGCCACCAAAAGCAGCCGGCATTGACGGTGAAAACACCTTTTGTACCGCCATGCTTTCGATAATGGTCGACGGAATAATGTCCAGTGGCACCACATTGCGGGTTAAGTCCGGGCTGGGAATACTGGCACCGTTAATACGGGCACTAGAATAGCGTTCACCTAAGCCGCGAACATAGATGAATTTGCCGTCAACCAACGTCAAACCGGTGACGCGACGCAAAGCGGAAGCCGCGTCGCTGTCACCTGAGCGGGACAATTGCTCCGCACCTAAAATATCCGCTACGAAAGCCTGATTCTTACGTTCTTCAACAACCGCAGCGGCACTTCCCTGCAAACGACTGCCGGTAGTCACCACTTCTTCAATGGTCGATTCACGCTCGATGTCAGCGTCTTCAGCTTGCTGAGCCAAGGTTACCGGACTGGTAGCGACAAGACCTAATCCAACCGCCAGTGCTACAGGCTTGAGTTTGTAGTGATTTTTCATAACCAACTCCTACACTAAAATCGGAAAATAGGCGCAACCTGTGTGCGCCTATTCATTGACCTGCAACTCAACTTAGTCCTGCTCAGAGGCGGTTACTGCGTTGTCTACCCACTGATACCATTCAGAGCTGGTGTCGTCGTTCGACAATGCACCGATGAAATCAACCGCGGTAAAGAAGTCGTCATTCAGTCCGGTTAAGTCATTTGCCGTAATTGTGATAGATGACGACATGTCAGTTGAAATACCGTCATCGTTCAGTACGGTTGCTGAACCGTCCAGAATTTCATTCGCGCTGCCGTTTTGGTACCACTGAGTGTAGGTTTCACCATCAGCGAAGGTATTGTCACCCGTGCTAACAAAGTTATTGGTACAAGCTAATACTGAGCTGTAGAAGTCCAGTTCACCGTTATCCACGCCAGCTTCACCGTCCGACGTAAAGAAGACACAGCCATCATCTGCCGTACCGTTTTCTTTGATTTTCAGCACGTTGTACATTTGACCCTGGAAGTTGTCGTCAAATTTAGTCGCAATTGACGGGTCGTTGTCGCGCACAGACGTGCCGTCAGTGGTAATAATGGTCACGTTAGCAATGGTTGGGGCAGAGGCCGGTGCTTGCGAGTAGTCCGGTCCATTGTTTTTCTCACCGTCAGCTTCAAAGCCACCGTTGCCCATGTAGTTAGTCTGGCCGTCTACCGTCACAGTGCCATGTTTAATGAAAACAAACTGTGCACGTCCCTGCCAGCCGGCGTCCATGTCTAAAGAGTCGTCCTGAGTATCCGTTACGACAATGTTTCTTAAGTCAGCAGCGCCACCGAAGAACTCAATACCGTCATCGAAACCCTGGTGGATGTGAATGAATTCGTAAGAAGAGCCAGAACCTACTGCGTTCAGCGTTAGTGAGTTCAAGTCGTCGCCATCACCGCCATCACGAGGGCCTGAGCCTGCGTACCAAATTTGTGCGTACTTCATTGAGCCGCTGTCGTCAGTGTTGTCGTTACCGCCGTAGAAGCTGACAATACCTTCCGACTCACGGTTACAAGTACCGCCATCACGTTCAGCATCCGTACACTCATTGGTAATGCCGTTACCGTTAATGATGATACCGCCCCAGTCCGCGTAACGTGGCGCATCGCCAGAAACGTTTAAACGGTCAAATTCATTGGCCGAGGTAAATTTAATCGGCTTATCAAACGTACCAATAGCATTCAGTTGCGCACCGCGGGCAATCTGAATAATGGCTTCGCCGGAAGTGAATGCTAAAATCGCTCCCGGCTCAACCGTCATCACCGGACCGTTTTGATTAATCTCACAACCCGTCGTGGTGTCACAGTCTTCACCAATCTGTAAAGCGCCTTCAAACACGTGTACACCGCCGTCAGGCAACTCATCAAACGTAATGTCTTCCGTAATTTCTATCGTTGCACTGGCAAAGTCAGTATCGTAGGAGCAGTCCTGACCATCGTATTCACCCTGAACGTCTGCGTAGGTTGCACATGGATTAGATGAACCGCTGTCACCGCCCCCGGTATCACCGCCGGCATTCGAGCCACCACCATTATTCACGGTTGGCGTCACGTTAATATCGCCGCCGCAACCGGCTAATAGAAGTGCTGTGGTCACTGCAGATATCTTAAATAAGGTATTGAATTTCATTGGGTTCTCCCGACTTCTTCGTGTCATGTTGTGATTTAAGTCGGGAGCAGATTAGGACGCTTGCATGACAGGATTGTGACAACACAAAAGTGTCACAAAATGTTCACGATTTGGTAACCAAAACGCGTGGTGATGATCTTTGCACTTGTTGAATAAGTAACCTATATCAGTAATGACACATCAACGAGGAAAAGTTATGCGTAAGCTTTTAGTAAGCGGTTTACTGGCGGTGTTTGCGCTGCCAGCCACAGCCGATCGTTTCGAAGACGTCACCATTGAACATAATGAAGTGGCGGACAATATCTATATGCTGACCGGTGCCGGCGGCAATATTCTGATGTCTTCCGGCAGTGACGGCGTGTTTATGATCGACGACCAATATACGCAAATGTCAGAGCGCATCGCCGATAAGGTCAAAGAACTCAGCGGCGAAGACGTGAAATACATTCTGAACACTCACTTCCACGGCGACCATGTCGGCTCGAACATGTGGTTTGCCAGTAATCAGGATTCGACAATTTTCGCACACGATCATGTGCGCGAGCGCCTAAGCAATGACGACAATTTCGAAGCAATGGGTCTGCCGGCGATCACTTTTGACTCGGGCACTACGTTTCACTTTAACGACGACACCATTTACGTGTTTCACTTGCCTGCCGGACATACCGACGGTGACAGTGCCGTCTGGTTTGAAGACGCGAATGTTTTGCATCCGGGCGACTTATTCTTCAATAAACGCTTCCCGTTTATTGATCTGAAAAGCGGTGGCGACGTGGACGGTTACATCGCCAATGTCGAGCAGTTACTCAACCGTATTACTGACGACACGGTGATTATTCCCGGCCACGGTCCACTGGCCAATAAAGCCGATTACGAAAGCTTTTTAAACATGATGAAAGAAACAAAAGCTGAAGTTGACGCCATGAAGCAGAATGGCATGAGCCTTGAAGAAGTCCAGGCGAAAGGCCTTAGTGACAAGTGGGCTGACTGGAGTTGGTCATTTATTAACGAAGAGCGCTGGATAGCAACGCTCTACTGAGTTTTAAGTAACCGTAACCTGACTAACAAACCGAACGGAAAATTAACTGTTCGTTCGGCTGCTCAAGGTGATACTCCATGGCCAGCTCGTCGCAGTTGGCCAACCTTGGGCAAATCTCACAGTCCTTCATGACTTTTTCCGGCAAGGTGTCTTTCGAGCAATAGCGAAAACCTTGCTGTTCAAAAAAGTCCGGCACCCGGGTCAGCACTATCACTCGGTTTAGCTGCAACAGGCGGGCTTTTTTCAATAAGTAAGCCACCAGCATACGCCCCTGACCACGCACCTCGGTTTTAGGGTTGACTCCTAACGAGCGAACTTCCGCTAAACCTGTGGTGTAGATATACAATGACGCACAGCCCATTACCTTACCGTTCACTTCAGTCACCGCAAATTCGTTAATAGAATGCACGATATCGTCTTTCGCCCGTGGCAGGTTCTCACCGGCTCCAGCCCAGTGCTGAACTAAGTCTAAAATCGCGCCAATATCACTTAAGTTCGCGTCACGCACCTGAATTTGCTGTTGCTGCTGCGCTGCTTTTAACGCTTCATTCACCCGCTGCGGCGAGGTACCACCCAGGGCGCAACGTTTATCCAGTAACGCGTCCAGCGTCAGCCAGTCATAAACGTCCTGCTCAATCACCGGCGCCACTGCCTGAAAGGCTTCCAGTGACATATCTTCCAATGGCTTTTTCGCCTGAATGGCTTGTTGCACCAGTTCACCAACGTTGTGATGCGCCTGCCGAAAAGGAATGCCTTTGGATACCATATAGTCCGCGAGCTCAGTCGCATTGGCATAACCGCCTTGCGCAGACTTACGACAAGCCTCCTGATTAACCGTCAGACCATTCAGGGTCGAGGTCACCATCGCCAGTGATGCCTGCCAGGTGGTAAAGGCATCAAACAGCCCCTCTTTGTCTTCCTGCATGTCTTTGTTGTAAGCCAGCGGCAGTGCTTTTAAGGTCATCATTAAGCCGGTTAATGAACCCACCACCCGGCCGCTTTTACCGCGCACCAACTCCAGCGCGTCCGGGTTTTTCTTCTGCGGCATCAGTGACGATCCCGACGTCACGTTATCGGCCAGCTCAATAAAACCAGCTTCCCCGGAGTTATAGAAAATTAGGTCTTCCGCTAAGCGCGACAAATGCAGCATCGACAACGACGCGGTGCTTAACAGCTCCACCACAAAGTCACGGTCAGATACTGAATCCAGACTGTTGCGCGTTGCTTCACTAAAACCCAACTCGCTGGCGATGGCTTCACGGTCGACCGCATAGGCTGTGCCTGCCAGCGCACCGCAACCTAAAGGGCTTTTATTGAGCCGATCAGTGGCGTCTTGTAAGCGGTCACTATCGCGCTGCAGCATTTCTACATAAGCTAAGCACCAGTGTGCCAGCAATACCGGTTGCGCCCGTTGGAGGTGCGTATAGCCCGGTATCACGGTGTCTTTTTCACGTTGCGCCAGGTTCAGTAATGCCTGCTGAGTCTGCTTCAGTGACTGCTGCAGAACACCAGCCTGCTCCCGGCACCACAAGCGTAAATCGGTGGCAACCTGATCATTACGGCTGCGCCCGGTGTGCAGTTTCTTGGCTAAGTCACCCACCTTAGCTATCAGCGCTGCTTCCACAAAAGAATGAATGTCTTCGTCGCCACCAACAGCCACTGCCGCAGGGTCTTCTCGCACTTCACTGAGCAATTCATTCAATGCCTGCTGTAACTGCAGACATTCATCATGGTTTAACACGCCAACCTTGTGCAGCGCATTCGCCCACGCTTTCGAGCCGGTAATGTCCTGCTCAGCCAGCACATAGTCAAACGGCAACGAGTCATTAAACTGCTGAAACGCGGCATCGGGTCCTGCCGCAAAACGTCCACCCCATAGCGCCATAACCTACCCCTTTTGCTGCTTCTGTAGCGCCGCTATCCGGCTGGGAAGAGAGAACAACCGAATAAAGCCTTCGGCGTGCGCCTGGTTATAGACTTCGTCCGCACCAAAAGTCGCAAAGTCTTCGCTGTATAAGCTATTCGGAGAACGCTTCTGCACCGCAGTGACTGAGCCTTTATAGAGCTTCAGTACTACCTCACCGCTGGCGGTCGAACACAGCGACTGCGCCGCGCTCATGACCGACTGCTGCAATGGGGTAAACCAGCGGCCGTCGTACAACAGCTGTGCAAACTGCTCGCTCAGTTGCGCTTTCCAGCTGCGGCTGGTTTTATCCAGTACCAGCTCATCAATCGCCTGTAACGCAGCCATCATCACCGTACCACCGGGAGTTTCGTAACAACCACGGCTTTTCATGCCCACTAAACGGTTTTCGACAATATCCACCCGCCCGACACCATGCTTAGCGGCAATGTCATTCAACACATTCAGGCATTCAAAAGGCGACAGTGCCTTGTCATTCACCGCCGTGATGTCGCCATTTTCGACCGTAACGGAAACATATTCCGGTTTATCCGGCGCTTGCTCTGGCGATGTCGTCATGGTCCAGACTTTATCCGTAGGCTCACACCAGGGGTCTTCCAATTCCCCGCCTTCGTGCGAAATGTGCCATGCGTTAGCGTCCCGGCTGTAGATTTTGGTCGCCGACGCCGAGCACGGGATATTCCGCTCGGCCAAATAATCGAGCAGAGACTCTCTGCTGCTCAGCTCCCACTCCCGCCACGGCGCAATCACTTGTAAATCAGGCGCTAATGCGGCGTAGCAGGACTCAAAACGCACCTGATCATTGCCTTTACCGGTACAACCGTGCGCTAGCGCATCGGCACCCACTTTGCGAGCCACTTCAACCTGAGCTTTAGCGATAATCGGACGCGCCATGGCCGTGCCCAATAAGTAAGTGCCCTCGTAAATGGCCCCGGTCTTGAGTGTTGGGTACACGTAGCTCTTCACAAACTCATCTTTTAGATCAACCACGTGGCATTCGGATGCACCGGACGCTTTGGATTTCTCTTCCACGCCTTCCAGCTCCTCTGCTCCCTGTCCCACATCAGCCACAAACGCCACAACTTCGCAGCCATAATTTTCTTTTAACCAGGGCACAATGGCCGATGTGTCCAGACCGCCAGAATAGGCCAAAACGACTTTTTTAACGTGACTCATGAGGCTTTCTCCATAGATTCTGGCAGTACTGCTGCCATTGGGTTTAATAACAGGGTTAATAACGCATTTTGTGCGTAAAGCCGGTTCTCAGCTTGCTGGAAACAGCGAGACAGTGGACCGTCCATAACATCGGACGTGATTTCATAGCCGCGATGCGCGGGCTGGCAGTGCAACACCGAAGTGGCGCCACTTTGCTCAACCAGCGGCGCGTTAATTTGATAGGGGTGGAAAATCTCATGGACCGCATCCAGAGGTTTGTCATCTCCCATGGACACCCAAGTGTCGGTGTAGAGCGCATCGGCATCTGCCACCGCAGTAATGTCGTGCGTCACCACAATATTGGCGTCGCTCTTCTTCGCCAAAGCCTTGGCTTTTTTCACAAGGTCCGCATTGGGCTCATAGCCTTTCGGACAAATAACGGTGCAGTCGGCACCTACTGTGGCAGCGGTTAGCATCAGTGAATGCGAGACATTATTACCGTCACCTAAATACACCAGTTTTAGCCCTTTAACCTTGCCGTACTGCTCCTGCAGCGTCAAAAAGTCCGCCAACGCCTGACAAGGATGAAACTTGTCGCACAGACTGTTCACCACAGGAACGGAAGCGTGCTGCGCTAATTCTTCTAAGGTACGATGGGACATCACCCGGGCGACAATGGCATCGGCCCAGCAAGAGAGGTTGCGCGCGTAATCCGCCACCGTTTCACGCACGCCCATGCCCTGCCCCTGCTCATTTAGGTAGACGGCATGACCGCCCAGCTTTTGCAAACCAATATCAAAGGACAAGCGAGTGCGAAGGCTAGGCTTTTCAAATAAGGTGACCACGCTTTTACCGGCCAGTGCGTGTTGGTATTTTTCGGGGTGGTCTTTTTGCGCTTGCGCTAAAGCCAATAATTGCAATGTGTCAGCCGGAGAAAGCTCCAGCCCGGATAAACAATGTTTCATCATACTTACTCACTAATCTGTGTGCCTGAAAAGGGGTTATTCATTACATTCCAACTGCCAATTCGCACACATCGTCGTAAGCGTTTTGCGGCGCTCAGCGCCCCGCGCACTTTTACCTCCATGCCGTCTTTAATCACTCCCGCCTGGGTCAGTTGCTGAATAGACTCTGAATTGAGATGGCTTAAAGGGCTTCCGCTGCCGTCCAGAACTGCTTCAACGTCGGTTATTAACAGCAAATCGGCATTGTAGGTGGCAGCGACGGCCACAGCGGCATCATCCGCATTGACATTGAGCCACTCGCCGTTTTCGCCAAAGCCGATAGAGCTGATAATAGGTAGGTAACCATGCATCAGTAAGTCGGCCAACAACGCAGGCACCGGCTCCGTACTTGAAACCTGGCAAAGACCAACCTGACCTAAGTTTTCAGACTGTCGAACACAGTTAACCCCCGCTTCATAAAGCGTCAGTCCAATCGGTTTTAAGCCTGAGGCAATCGCCTGTTTCATTAAGATTTTGTTGGCCGCGCCTGCCAGGCCACCCACTATATAGGGCATGTGCGGCTCCGGACTGACCCGTAAGCCGCTTTGTTTTTCACTGTGCAAACCAGCGGTGCTCAGCCACTGTTGGACCAGCGAGCCGCCACCGTGAACCAACACGATTTCATCCTCGCTTTGTTTCAGCGACTGAAACAGCGCATTTAGATCTTCTGGTTGTTCCAGCAGGCTGCCACCGAGTTTAATCACCTTCATAGCAAGCCCTCCTCAACCGACACTCCCAGTTGCAGGTTGATGCACTGAATGGCCTGGCTCGCCGCGCCCTTCAATAAGTTATCAATCGCCGACAGCACAATCAGTTGATTCCCCTGTCGATGCCAACCAATATCGACAAACGGTTGATGCTCAACGTTTTTTATTGCTGGCCGACTTTGCGCTTTTACCCGCACCAGCGGTTGCCCGGCATAGCACTGATACGCGCCTTCTATTTCGGTGTCGGTGACTTGCTCGTGAAGATTCGCATAGACGGTCGCCAGTATGCCTCTGGGGAAGTTCGCCAGGTGCGGTGTAAAAAGCACATTTTGTTGTAACTGCTGAGCTATTTCTGGCGTGTGCCGATGATTGAATAGCCCGTAAGCCTGCAATGACAGCTCTGCACCATGAGTATTGAGTGATGCTTTACGGCCCGCACCGGTTACACCCGAAACGGCATTTACAATCACTTTTTCGTCGGTCAGCAAGGCTTTTTGTTTTAGCGGAAGCAACGCCATTAATGCAGCGGTTGGATAACAGCCCGGCACCGCAACCAGCTGTGCGGTCGCAATATCCGCAGCGTGCCATTCGGCCAGACCATACACCGCTCTGCCTAGCCAGTCCGTGTGTTTATGATCAAAGCCGTAGAAGTCGGAATACTGGTTTACGTCGTGCAGCCGAAAGCCACCAGACAAATCAATAACCTTGAGGCCGGCCTGCAAAAACTCTGGGGCTAACGCGACACTCACAGCGTGATCCGTGCATAAAAATACCGTGTCCGCTTGTTCAATAATCGCCGCTTTAGCAGCGCCCGATAAAGGCTGCAACGGCATACTCAAACAATGCGCATACTGCGGATGCAAATCACCGAGCAACTTGCCGGCATCGCTGCTATGCTCAGACACATAACAGCCGATAAGCACTAACGCAGAGTGCTGATTGACCAGCCGAGTGAGTTCGGCGCCAACATATCCACTGGCCCCGATAATGGCGACTGATTGTGAATGAGATGTTTGATACTGCATTAAAAAACCATTGCTGTTTTTGATTAAAAATGCACAATAACCGAATAAATATATTTATGCAATAATACTGAATAATTATATTGAGGATCCTGTTTATGACTGCTCAGGCTTTACCGTCTTTTTTTTCCATGTATCAGCAGCTTATTGCGCTGCCATCCATTAGCGCGACCGATCCTAAATGGGATACCAGCAACAAGAAGGTCATTGACTTATTGGCAGAATGGCTGGAATTACTGGGCTTTGAGTGTGAAATTAGCGAACTGAAAAGCCAGCAGGGAAAGTACAATTTACTGGCGCGGCGCGGCGCCGGTAGTGGCGGATTATTGTTGTCAGGGCACACCGACACAGTGCCTTACGACGCCAGCCGTTGGAACTTTGATCCCTTTACGTTAACCGAAAAAGATAACCGCTGGTATGGCCTTGGCAGCATCGATATGAAAGGCTTCTTCGCTTTTGTCTTACAGGTGTTGAGTGACCTGGATGCTAGCAAACAAAGCCGACCCATTATGGTTCTGGCTACCGCTGACGAGGAAACCACCATGAACGGCGCCCGTGAGGTCAGCCGTTTCTCTAACCTAAAACCCGATTACTGTATCATTGGCGAGCCCACCGATATGCACCCCGTGTACGCACACAAAGGGCACATGAGTGAGGTCATTCGTATTACCGGGCGCTCCGGTCATAGCTCTGATCCGTCATTAGGTATTAACGCGATAGAGCTGATGCACGAAGTCATTTCTTCACTCATGAAATTAAAAGAAGAATTTAAGCATAAATATTCAAATTCAAGCTTCACTGTACCACAACCAACGATGAACTTCGGGCATATTCACGGTGGCGATAACGCTAACCGAATTTGCGGCTGCTGTGAATTGCATTTAGACGTGCGCCCTTTACCCGGGCTTTCTGTAGACGAGCTCTACGCGCATATACACAAAGCCACGGAAAGTATTCAAAACCGCTACCCTGGCTCAATCGAATTGATATCTCTACACCACCCGGTACCGGCATTTGAGCAAGCGTCCGACTCAGCTCTGGTGCAACTCGCTGAAAAAATTTCCCGGTCACAAGCGCAGGCTGTTAACTACTGCACTGAGGCGCCTTTTCTGCAAGAGTTAGGTTGCGAAACGTTGGTCATGGGTCCCGGTTCAATTAGGCAGGCTCACCAACCCGATGAGTACTTATTAACCGAAACCATTGAACCCACTCAGGAAAAGCTAAAAAAGTTATTAAAAAGCTATTGTTTTTCCAACTAGCTGCCGATACAAACAAGCAGCATCATTGATTTAGATTAATGCCAGGTCGTTTAAACGTTAGTAAAAGGATCATCACATGTTACGACAGTTTTCTATAGGTACCAGAGCCATTGGGGCATTCGGTCTAATCGGCGTATTCGTTATCATTCTTGGGCTGTTTGCTCTCAATAGAATGGGCGCCATTGCCGATCGCATGCATGTTATTACCGACAAGCAAGTGCCTGCAGTGGAGAAAGTCAATGCACTAAATAACGAGTTTCTTTACGTCAACATATACTCAGCTAACGTTTACACCTATTTAAACGACCCTGACCGTCTGCAACGCTACTTAGATAGATTAGATTCAGCTTCGGCCAGTTTAAAAGAAGCCCAGGAAGAATACAGTTCTCTTATCGAAGACCCTGAAGCACGAAAACTGTTTAACGAGTACAAAGCGCTTGATAAAAAATATTGGCAGCTCAACAAGCAGTTTTTAGAGTTAGTTAATGCAAAACTTCCTGATGTTATTGCATCACTGCGTGAAAACTCATTAATTCCACTAAGCACAGAAATATCAGCGAAATTAAACCAACTTCAGCAGCGCGAAATGGCGTTAATTAGTGATGCCGGTGATAATGCAACCAGTGTGTATAAAAGTGCCAACATCGCTGTCATCATTGCGATTATTGCCGTCGTCTCGTTACTCATTTTCTTTGCTATTATGATGACCAAAAGTGTCGTCAGCCCAATATCCGCCGCTGTGGATTTTGCAAAAGTCATAGCTTCTCGCGACTTAACTCAAACCATAGACGTTGTCGGCAACGATGAACCGGCACAATTACTCAGACAATTGATTAAAACTCGTGATGAATTGCGCGAATCCATCAGTACTATTTCTGAGTCTTCCGAACAGCTGGCGTCAACTTCTGAAGAATTAAGCTCGGTGACACAAGACTCAACTCGCACCATTCAGCAGCAAACAGAAGAACTCGAACAGGCAGCGACTGCCGTTAACGAGTTGACTACCGCTGTCGAAACCGTTGCTCAGGATGCACAAAATGCATCGGAAGCGTCTGAAGAAGCCAACCGTCAGGCACAACAAGGTGACGATAGAGTTCGCCAAACCGTCAGAGCCATCGAAGAGTTGTCACAAGAGATTGGTGACTCGTCGAGTAACGTTACTGAACTTGCAGAGAAAGTCACCAGCATTACCAAGGTACTGGAAGTTATTCGTGGTATTGCCGAACAAACCAACTTACTGGCACTGAACGCAGCCATTGAAGCCGCGCGCGCCGGTGAATCGGGTCGAGGCTTTGCGGTGGTTGCCGACGAAGTACGCTCTCTGGCTCACAAGACTCAGCAGTCGACCGTTGAAATTGAAGACATGGTAAAAGCCATTAATGAATCCAGCGACCGCTCTGTATCAACCATGGAGAAAAGCATGGAACGAGCGACTCGCACACTTGATGTGGCTCGTGAAGCCGGCGAAGCATTGCAACTTATTGCAACCGCTGTCAGCGAAATCAACAACCATAACACTTCCATTGCCAGCGCCGCTGAAGAGCAGGCCAATGTGGCTCGTGACGTTGATAAGAACCTGGTCAGTATTCGCGACCTGTCTAACTCAACCGCATCGGGCGCCGAGCAGACCAATGCCTCAAGTGACGAGCTCTCGCGCCTGGCAGTTGATTTGAGCGAATTGGTTAAACGTTTTCGAGTTTAGCAACTACAATAATGTAAGAGAGGGCTAACGCCCTTTCTTACACATAGTTTTCCATCTCGGGTAACCCTGAAATACTTTCCTGTAACCATTTGGACTCATTCGCGATAACACGAATGCAACGCTCCGTATGACCCTTCTCTACTTCGTTTACGGAATATTGAAATACTCGCTCTTTTGCACTATCCAACGCCCCTAACACTGATTCAAGCGTCTGCTTCATCAGCAACTGCAAACGCAGTACAGGCAAGCCTACAGTTTTTGCAAAATCAGCCAACATATAAGCGGTTATTGGCTTACTAAAGTTGCCTGCGTTGCCGGCATCGTATTCACCTATAGACATGGCGAAGACCTGAGGAATTTCAGGCGAAATACTTTCTGCCTGCCCCACCTTTCTTCTGGCCTGAAGCTCTTGAATACTGGCTTCGACATTCACTAAATCGTAAAAAGGCGCAAGCTCCAATCCGTTTTTACCAACGAAGTAACTGATATTTTTACCGTGAGCATCGTAATTAGCCGTCAATAAATTAAAGGTCATCCACTTGACCAACGCCGTCTGGTAAGCAAGCACGTTATTGGTGCGTACTGAAAACAATTTAGGAAAAGACACACCGTCACGAATGTAAATGCCGTCACCCGTATCGCCAAATTGCCGTTCGTACTTATAGGACGGCGGTAGGTTAAGGGCCTGGCAACCATCAATAACATGCCGCCGGCGAACACGCCTACGCTCAGCATCAAAATGTCGGTCAAACCTGTTAACAACCAAAGTCGGTGTCTCACCATAGCGCCGGAAATCGACTTCTGGCACGTTGAGCCCGGACAGTTTCGCCAATGTCATCGTGAAAAACTCATTCACGGCAATACAGGGCACACGGCCCGTTTCAAATTTAAAAATACGATTAGAGGCCAACTCGCCTTCAGCAAAGCCGAGTTCGTGTCCGCTTTCGAATAAATTCAGTTTGTCCTGCACTCCTGCTACGGACAAGCGCGTTTTACCATCCCAATAGGTAATAGGCTCAGCCGTTGACTTTGCTCTTTCGAGCTTTTCCGCAAGTTCATTATTGGAAATAGACCTCAGTAGCGTCTCACCCACGGCTTGCCCGGGGGGACGGAATGACAAAGCGCCTGAAGTTTCCTGACCAATTACTCGAATCAGGCCAAACGTATTATTTCGCGAAATGGTCGTGTTCAATACCAGCTCATCTAACCCCTTGCCTTCGGGTAACAGGTTTTGAAGGTAATTATGAACGTCACGCTGCCCGAAGTCCCCGTTTAAAGATAAGTGTGGCGATATTGCAAAACCATTAGCTTTCCATTCGCTATTATAAGTCAACGCCAGCTCTCGCTCAGTTCCCGCAACCAAGCTAAGCTCCGCAATTTTTTTCTGCGTGCCGATATAAACATCGAGCGTGTGTTTGTCAGAACCAGTCACTGTCTGGCTCCCTAAGCTCATTATCTTGATGCTGTTGAGTGTCGGTCACTATGCGAAAGGAGAGCCCGAGGTAGTTCATAACCCGCAGGACATTGACAAAATTAACCCGAGGATCGCCCTTTTCAATTTTCACCAGAGTTTGTCTTGATAACGACAGCGTTTCAGCGACATCTACCAAGCGCAAACGCATTGCCGTACGTTTAGCGGTAATAGCCTCAGCCAGCAGTGCTGCTGAAAAAGGTAGTGTTAAGTCAGGCATAGGAGTTGGCCTGACACTTTTACCATTGGTCACTCTAAAGTTCCTTTAAAATAGAATTTAAGGTTAATATTAGACAATAATCCTCAAAAGTCAATTTAAATAGAACTTTATAGACTTGCGATTAAAAAAATCCATTTAATTCTATTATGACAGTACTTTAAAATACTGCTCAGACTCACCCCCGCTTGAATTTTAGACATAGCCTATCCCAACCTTAAAATAACTTTTGTGAATACCGTTAATTTACTGCATAAATTAGACTAATGGTGCGACCAGCGCCTATTCTGAATCCGTGTTAACAACTCAGTAACAACGGATTCAAAAATGAACAATCTATTTCAATTCAGTCGGCCGCTTGATAACAATGCGAAAACGTTATTCAGCGATGAGCATCAAGAATTTCTTGCCGAGTTGGTCGATACTTTTCAGCCTCGCTTAACCGAGCTACTGGAAAAGCGCCAGCAGCGACAAGCTCATTACGACAGCGGTGCCCTGCCCGACTTTGACCCCAACACCCAGAACATTCGCGAAGGCAATTGGAAAATTGCCGAACTGCCAAAAGACTTAAAAAAACGTCGCCTGGAAATTACCGGCCCCGTCGACCGCAAAATGGTCATTAATGCACTAAACGCAAACGTCGACTGCTACATGGCCGACTTTGAAGACTCACAGTCGCCCACCTGGGACGGCATGGTGAACGGCCAAATTAACTTGCGTGACGCCAACCTTGGCGGCATGACTTACACCGATCCCAACAGCGGTAAACATTATAAAGTCGGTGAGAACCCGGCGCTGCTTATTGCCCGGGTTCGTGGGTTGCACCTACCGGAGAAACACGTACAGCGCAATGGTCAGGCGATTCCCGGCGCCTTGATGGATTTTGCTTTGTACTTTTTAATGAACTATCAGCAACGCCTGCAGCAGGGCTCTGGCGTGTATTACTACCTGCCGAAACTCGAGCACAGCGATGAAGCGAAATGGTGGGCCGATGTCTTCCACTTCACCGAGCGCAAATTTAATTTAAAAACCAGCACGATTCGAGCCACCGTGCTTATTGAAACGCTGCCAGCGGTATTTCAGATGCACGAGATTCTGCACGCCTTAAAAGACCACATTGCCGCACTGAACTGTGGTCGCTGGGACTACATTTTCAGCTACATCAAAACCCTGAAAGCGCACGCCGATCGTGTATTACCTGACCGTCAGGTCGTCAGCATGGACAAACCGTTCTTAAACGCTTATTCGCGCTTATTGGTCAAAACCTGCCATCAACGGGGCGCATTGGCGATGGGCGGCATGGCGGCCTTTATTCCCAGCAAAGATCCAGCTGAGAACGAAAAAATCCTCGCTAAAGTCCACGCCGATAAGATGCTGGAGCGAGACAACGGGCACGACGGCACCTGGATAGCCCATCCCGGTCTTGCCGATACCGTTCGCGAGATCTTTGTTGATGGTATTAAAGGTGACAATCAGCTGCATGTACTGCGCGAAGACGACAATGATATTGACCAGGCCTTATTACTTCAGCCATGTGACGGCGAGCGCACCGAAACAGGCATGCGCACCAACATTCGCGTGTCTCTGCAATACATTGCAGCCTGGTTAAACGGCAAAGGTTGCGTACCAATTTATGGTCTGATGGAAGACGCTGCCACCGCAGAAATTTCCCGCACCTCTATCTGGCAATGGATCCGTCATGGCAAAAAGCTCTCGGACGGCACGCCGGTCACCAAAGCCTTATTCACGCAACTTCTGCAGGAAGAAGCCGACGTCGTAAAAAAAGAAGTGGGTAGCGAGCGCTGGAGTAACGAGCCGTTTGAACAGGCGTTGACACTGCTTGAAAACATCACCACCGCCGACGAGCTGGTCGACTTTTTGACCCTGCCCGGCTACGAACAACTCAACTAATTTCAATTCACAACATTATTAAAGAACAACAAGGAATACGATCATGACAAACACAAACTTATCATTCGCTCAGCAAGTTAAAGAGTTACAAGAGCAGTGGGACACCGACCCACGCTGGAAAGGCGTTGAACGTCCGTACAGCGCCGAAGAAGTCGTTCGCTTACGCGGCACCGTGCAACCTGAACACACCTATGCCAAAAATGGTGCAAACAAACTCTGGCAACTGATTCACGGCAAAGCTCAGGAGAAATTCGGCAAAGACTATGTGAATGCATTGGGCGCATTAACCGGCGGTCAGGCGGTGCAACAAGTGAAAGCCGGATTACAAGCAATCTACTTGTCAGGCTGGCAGGTTGCTGCCGACAACAACTCGGCGTGCAGCATGTACCCGGACCAGTCCCTGTACCCGGTCGACTCAGTGCCTACCGTGGTTGAGCGCATTAATAACTCGTTCGCCCGCGCTGACCAAATTCAGTGGTCAAAAGGCGTAACACCGGAAGACGACAACTATGTCGACTACTTTGCGCCAATTGTGGCTGATGCCGAAGCCGGTTTTGGCGGTGTACTTAACGCCTACGAACTGATGAAAAACATGATCAAAGCTGGTGCCGCCGGGGTTCACTTTGAAGACCAGTTAGCGTCCGTTAAAAAATGTGGTCACATGGGTGGTAAGGTACTGGTGCCAACGCAAGAAGCCGTGCAGAAACTGTCAGCCGCGCGTTTAGCCGCTGATGTCGCCGGTACACCAACGCTCATTGTCGCACGTACTGATGCTAACGCCGCCGACTTGCTGACTTCCGACTTTGACCCGAACGACAAGCCATTCATTACCGGTGATCGTACCGCAGAAGGCTTCTATCGCGTTAAACCGGGCATTGAACAAGCCATTTCACGCGGCTTAGCCTATGCGCCATATGCTGATTTAATCTGGTGTGAAACGGCCAAACCAGACTTAGATGAAGCCCGTCAGTTTGCCGAAGCCATTCACGCAAAATACCCAGGTAAGCTGTTAGCCTATAACTGCTCGCCGTCGTTTAACTGGAAACGAAACCTGGACGACGCCACCATTGCCAAGTTCCAGCGCGAATTGGCTGCTATGGGTTACAAATTCCAGTTCATTACCTTAGCGGGCGTGCACAACATGTGGTACCACATGTTCGAACTGGCGCACGACTATGCGCGCAACGACATGTCAGCGTACGTGAAACTGCAGCAACAGGAGTTTGAAGCCGCAGATAAAGGCTACACCTTTGTGGCCCACCAGCAGGAAGTAGGCACTGGATACTTTGACGAGCTTACCAATGTGATTCAGGGCGGTGTGTCATCCGTCACCGCGCTGACCGGTTCAACCGAAGAAGAGCAGTTTAAAACCTCCGCGTAAAACGCAGCTCAGCTTCATAAGGAAACACATCCGTCAGGACACCCTCGCGGATGTGTTTTTGTATACGGCGCCAATACGCTGGGTCAACCAGCTCCGGATGCCGTTTCAGTAGTGGATCCCGGTATTTCGCCTGAGGTACGGCGAACTGCGCTAGCTGCTCAGGGAACACATCGTCCGGCGCCATAGACACTTCCCAGTCGTTTTGTGGCAGCTTTCGAAAGCTCATGTCAGTTAAATAGCGAACTTCGTCGTAGTCGTAAAACACCACCCGTTTGTGACGGGTCACACCGAAGTTCTTCAGCAGCATGTCGCCGGGGAAAATATTGGCTGCCATCATGTCTTTTAGCGCCCAACCGTATTCATCCATCGCCGCATCAATTTCGGCGTCATTGGCGTACTCTAAATACAGATTCAGCGGCGTCATGCGGCGTTCGACGAACAACTGATGAATGACTAACGTATCGCCTTCAATAGAAATAGAATTGGCAATGCGCTGTTTAAACTCCTCCAGTAAATCTGACGAAATACGCTCCAGCGGTAAGGCCACGTCGACAAATTCCAGTGTATCCGCCATACGCCCTACCCGATCGTGCCGCTTAACCATGCGATACCGATCAATGACCGTCTGTCGGCCAAATTCCTTGGTGTTGCCTAAGCGGTCATTAATAACCTTAAACACATAAGGAAAAGACGGCAACGTAAACACCGTCATAACCATACCTTTCACACCAGGAGCTGCCACTAATTGGTCGTCGGTACGGCGTAAATGGTGCAAAAATTCCCGGTAAAACTCGGTTTTGCCTTGTTTGTGAAAGCCCACTGACGAGTAAAGCTCTGCCAGCGTTTTATGCGGCATTAAGTCTTTTAAAAAGCGAACCAGCGCCGATGGCGACTCGGTTTCCACCATAAAATAAGAGCGGGCAAAACCAAAAATCGTCGCCATTCTGTCCGAGCGCGTAATAAACGCATCCACGTAAAGCTTGCCCTGGGAGTTAATCAGCACCGGCACAATAAACGGGTAATGGTTATTTTCCGTCACCACCCGTCCGACAATATAGGCCGCTTTATTGCGATAAAACGGCGCTTTTAACACATCAATGCGTAAGTTGTGGGCTTCAATGTCGGTCTCGGTCGCGCGCTCGAAGAACTTGTCCCGCAGCTGCTCAATGTCGTTTTCAAAATTCTCAAACTCGCCGCCCAGACCAATGTCGTCAAACACTCTGGTGAGCGTTTTTTCTAAACCATCAACTACCGGAAAGTAGGAGTGGCACTCATTTTCCACCGGAACCGGAATATGGTTCGCCAGCACGGTCTCGACGAAAATATAGTCATTGTGAAAATAAGCACGGTCAAACACCCGGCAAAACACCGAGTTGTAAAAGGTTTCAGCAAGCTCCGCCTGCGGATGAAACTGCAATAATTGCTGATATCGTAGCCGCGTTGCCTGCCACAACGTTTCGTCGAGCGCTTTGCCGACACGACGTTCCACCTTTTTAGCGGTAAGCCCCACCTGATGGTCGTAGTAATGAATACGCTCAGCCGCCGCCGACACCACCGCCGTCCAGTCACGCTTCAAAAAGCGCTCCCGCGCTCCCTGCGTTAGCGCCTGAAAGCGCCGGTAATGGGTATGAAAGCCATCGAGAATACTACGTGCCAGTGTTTCTGAAGTTATATTCATTTATCTTCTACCAATAAATCTGTGGGGTAATAATGACAGAAACAACGCTAGCGTTATACATTCACCCTATTTATAATCCTGATAGATTTTTTATATTCCACTGATTCTGGACCGTTATGAATACGATTAAAGATATTGATCTGAACCTGCTGGTTTATCTGGATGTTTTGCTGCGTGAAAAGAACGTGACCCGTGCCGCAGCGCAGTTGAACATTACCCAGCCAGCCATGAGTAATGGTTTGAAACGACTGCGTAACTTGCTGAATGACCCTATTTTAGTACGCACCAGCGACGGCATGCAGCCAACCCAGCGCGCGTTGGATATGCAAGAGTCGCTGCGTACGGTACTCTATTCAGTGGAAGAAATGATACAGCCCGTGCGTGAGTTCGACGCACCGACCAGTGACCGCGTTTTCCGTATTATGGCGTCCGATTATGCGGCTTCAACACTCATGCCGCGTCTGCTCGAAAAGCTCGATGAACAGGCGCCAAACGTATCACTGGATATTATGACACCCAGTGATATCAGCTTTCACGACGTTGAAAACGGGAAAGTCGACTTAGCCATTAACCGCTTTGAGCAGTTACCTCAGTCGTTTCACCAGAAAATCTTATGGACCGATGAGTTTTCCTGCTTGATACAAAAAGATCATCCACTGCTTGATAATTATACACTCGATAATTACCTGAAAGCACAGCATGTCTGGGTCAGTAAAACTGGTTTCGGGGTGGGCGTCGGAATGGATCCACACGATGTTCAGAAGTTAGGCTGGGTTGACGATGCGCTCGATCAAATTGGTAAGCGCCGCCACATCAAAGTGTTCACACGTAATTATCACGTGGCTATGTATCTGGCTCGCCAGGGGCTGGTTGCCACACTGCCAACTCAGGCAGCAGAGCTTTATAAAGACGACGACCAACTGGTTATGAAAGCGCCGCCTTTTGATATACCAGGGCTCACGCTGACGATGATTTGGTCGCCGTTATTACAACACGACGCAGGGCACCGCTGGTTCCGTCAGGTGGTTTCTGAAACCGCGGCGGCGTCCTAAGTCGTTTTACAGTTTACTCCTCCCAGAAGAAAGCGTCTCGCTCACGAGGCGCCGGTAATATCCGGTCCATGGTTTTAGCGTCATAAAGCACACCGTTGACCATGGTATGAGTCACTTTGTCAGTGTCCCGGATATTCTCTAGCGGGTTACCATCAATAACGATAATATCCGCTAATTTACCCTCTTCCAGAGAACCCAGTGCGTGATCCATACCAAACACAGTTGCCGGATCGATGGTTGAAGTGCGCAACGCTTCCAGCGGCGTCATGCCGCCCTGTGCCATCATCCAAATTTCCCAGTGTTGCGCTAAACCTTCACGCTGGCCGTGGGCACCAGAAAGGACTTTAACACCCAAGTCCTGCAGCTCGGTTGCCACTTCAGCGTTGTTGAAATGGTTGTAGTGGTTATGCGGTGCTTTTTCACGTCGCATCGCTTTACCCACCAAAAGCTCCTGCGGCACGTATTTGCTCAGTTTCGGGTGCTTCCATACATCGGTTTCAGCATACCAATAGTTCTCACCCCAAATACCACCGTAAGCCACACCCAGTGTTGGTGTGTAGGCCACATCACTTTCATCCCACAACTGACGAATGTCGTCATAGATATTCGCCACCGGCAGCGAGTGTTCTACCGTTGTGTGACCGTCCATGATCATGGTTAGGTTATGCTGCAACAACGAGCCACCTTCCGGCACAACCAACATGTCTAACTGGCGACCGGCTTCCACAACCTGTTGACGCTGGTTCCGGCGAGGTTGGTTATAACTTTTCACTGAAAACGCACCGACTTTCTTCAGGCGCTCTAAATGAAACTTCGCGTCTTCCAGGCTGTCCACGTGCGAGGTATAGCCCGGCCCGTTCGCACCGTACAAAATCGTTCCGGTTGAGAACAGGCGCGGTGCGGCGATTTTACCGGCTTTTTGTAGCTCTGAAGCCGCAAAGAACTCCGTCGTGTCATTCGACGGATCATGAATAGAGGTCACGCCAAACGCCAGGTTCGCATACTGCCCCCAGTTTTGCTCCGGAATAATTTCAGATTGCCCCTGGCCACCATGGGCGTGTGCATCGAACAAGCCCGGCATGACCGTTTTGCCACTGGTATCAATGACTTCAGCGCCACTTGGCACATTAACGTCCGCTTCCGCGCCTACCGCAACAATTTTGTTGTTACGCACAACCACGGTACCTTGTTCGTACACCGTGTCGCCGTTCATGGTAATAACCTGACCGCCGACAAAAGCAACGGTTGTATCCGGCACCATCGCTTTTTGTTCAAAGCCAATATTCTGGCCGTTTTCCACTTTCAGCGAATCGGCTTCGGTAAAGTCCGCAAACGCATTCGCCACCGACGTATGATAAAGCTCTGGCCCTAAGGTCCAGTAAAGCTGGCGACCATCCGCAGTCCAGGAAATATTCTCACCCGCACGGACTGACAACTGATGCACCGGCATTTGTTTGTCTCCCGGACCAACGTTGATCACGCTGCCGCGCTCCACCAACGGCGTGACAAACACTTTGAAGCGCTCAGCAAACGCCAGTTGTTTGCCGTCTGGGGAGACGCGGAACTCAGTCGCCAACTCCGACTGATACAACTCACGTTGCTCAAGCGTATCCAGGTTCACCACACTCAAGGTCGGTTTTGCCGCTGGCGTCATTAAATAAACACGGTCATTACGCGCACCAAATTGCGGCTGACGACCACGCTCGGCAATTTGCTGAGGCTGGCTTTTTTCACCGTTCACTGCAACACGGTACACACCCGTTTCTAAACCGTATTTGTCCGAAATTAAGTAACCGCCACGAATTTTACGATACACCACGTGTTGACCGTCAGGCGAGAAGGTCGGCTCCACGAAGTTACCCTTGCCCGTGTTTAAAACCCGCTCGTTACCTGAGCTTAAGTCACGCACGATCACTTGTGCTTGCTCCTGGTCGTCCCAGCGCACAAACACCAGTTTTTCACCGTCACGGGAATATTCCGGGAATAGCTCAAAGTCGTCGCTGTTGGTTAAACGCTGAGGCTTGCCATCCGGCAACGCCCGGCGATACAGATTCCCCAGCGCTTCATACACCACTTCATCTCCAGCAGGTGAGACTTGCGCCATGCGCAGCATTTTCACATCAAAGGTATCGGCTTCGACGTTTTGCTTCGCTCTCAAGGCGTGCTGAATTTTCTTCTCTGTCTCTACTTTGAACGGAATAATGCGCGCATTGCCATCATCAATAGTCAGCTTTTGAATATGCCCGCCGGCCCAGAACACCAGTTGCTTGCTGTCCGGGGTCCAGTCCATGGTTGGGTACACACCATGAATCGCCCAGGTCTCCTGCATGTCGCGTTCCATTTGACCGTACACGCGTTTATGTTCACCGGTCTTGAGGTCAAGCACGTACAACACACTGCTGAAATCTTCTCGCTTAATGTAAGCCAGGTAACGGCCATCCGGTGATGGCGTCGGGCGTATTGCACCCCCTGCACCGGCAATCAGCGTTTCAATTTCGCCGGTTTCACGTTCAAAACGCTTAATTTCATAAATGCCTTCCAATGAATCTTTACTGTAATGGAACGTTTTGCCTGGTGTGTCGTCCTGGGAAAAGTAAATGTATTTGCCGTCAGGTGAAAAGGCTGGCTCGCCCAGGTCTTTTTGATCATTCGGACGTTCGGTTAACTGCACGCCAGAGCCACCCGTGCGGTGATACATCCAGACCTCACCAGCTCCTAAAGAGCGACTCGCAGTAAAGTGCTTGCGCGCCACCAGAAACTCGCCATCCGGGCTCCAGGCAGGGCTATTTAGCAAACGAAAGGTTTCTTCGGTGACCGGGCGCACATTGCTACCATCGGCATCCATCAGCCAGATATTGTCACCACCGCCCTGATCGGAAGTAAAGGCAATGTAGCGACCATCGGGTGAATACACCGGCTGCATGTGCCAGGCAATACCGCCAATCAGTTTTTCTGCTTCGCCGCCGTCAAACGGCATACGGTAAATGTCACCCAACAAGTCAAACACAATGTACTCGCCATTCGGGCTGACATCGACGTTCATCCAGGTTCCGGAATTGACCGAAATATCAATGGTTTTAAACTCGCCCGGTGGGTTGGATACGTCCCAACCGTTGTTTTGCTCTTCCGCCATGCTCAGCGGTGCTATGCTCAATAGCGATGCAACCGCCAAGGTTAGTGTTGTCTTTTTCATGGTATTGCCTCTTTTAAAACGTACTCCCTTTGTATGAACCTTTGTAAAAAAAGTCCAGTCGGGCTCGTCCAAATGCCCATTCTTTCCGTTCAATAGACAAAGTGCTTGATTGCGTTATAGTTAACGGGTGTTCAACAATTGGCTAAACAATGAAAGAGTCACTGGAAAATATCTTGCTGGAGGTATCACGTTCGCCGGAAATAGACGGCGGCAATCTGGCACGTGCCTCCCAGTTTATTCTCGATTCTGCCTTAAAAGGTCTGGATATTACCCGGGTCAGTATTTGGGAGTTACAGCCTGACAAGCAAAGCATGGTTGCGACCGCTTTGATTGATACGTTACGTAAAGACACTGAAACGCCGGTACTGAGAAAGTCTGAATTACCGTCTTACTTTGAAGTACTTGAAACAGAGCGTACCATTATCGCCAACGATGCGCGCAATAACTCGATTACCGCCGAACTCGCACCTGAATACTTGCCCGAGTATGGTATTTACGGGTTACTAGATGTCCCCCTGCGCCACAAAGGTGAAATGATTGGGGTCATG
Source organism: Idiomarina sp. 29L (assembly GCF_004123135.1). NCBI lineage: Bacteria > Pseudomonadati > Pseudomonadota > Gammaproteobacteria > Alteromonadales > Idiomarinaceae > Idiomarina > Idiomarina sp. 29L. The sequence continues at coordinate 118,507 of NZ_SDJS01000002.1, forward strand.
TGCTGCGAAACCCGCAAACAGAACCGTACCTGGACACCGGATGAGGTCGCCTTTGTCGGTATTTTGGCTGATATCTACGGGCGCGCCGTGAGCGCTGCTGAGCGGGAAAAGTTTGAACAATTGTTGATTCGCCAGAACGAACAGCTTGAAAGTATGGTGGAAGAGCGCACCGAGTCGTTAACCAAAGCGCTCGATAATTTCAAACAGGCACAAGAACGACTCATTGAAACAGAAAAAATGGCCGCGTTAGGTAAGCTTGTGGCCGGCGTTGCACACGAAGTTAATACGCCTTTGGGTATTTCGGTAACGGCTGTGACGCATTGTGAGCATCGGCTGAAAAAGCTTAAACAGGCTTTTACTGAAGGCTCAATTTCGAAAAAACAGTTGAATCAGTTTATTGACGATACGTTTGAAGCCTACACATTGCTCAATAATAACCTGGAACGCGCCGCCACACTCATCCAAAACTTTAAGAAAACAGCGGTGGATCAGTCCAGCTTTGAACTGGTGGAATGCGAGCTGAAAAACTATTTGCATGCACTCACCTTAAGCTTGAAACCGATGGTAAAAAAGAAAAAAGTCAGTATTGATATTCGCTGTGATGAAGCCACCACCTTACGAACTTACCAAGGCGCTTTAGCGCAAATCGTAACCAATTTAATCAGTAATACTAACGAGCACGCTTTTGTTGAGCCCGACGAAGAGCATCGCATTCTGATTTCAGCGGAGCCGGAAAAAGACGGTGTACAGTTTGTCTTTTCCGACAATGGAAAAGGTATTGATAGCGATACATTGAAAGACATTTTTGAGCCGTTTTTCACAACCTCGCGACACAATGGTGGCTCAGGTCTGGGCCTGTCTATTGTTTATAACCTGGTGACTCAGAAACTTAAGGGCGAAATAAGCGTCCAATCGACACCGGGGGAAGGCACCCAGTTTTCCTTTTATTTACCCAATTTACAGAAGTAGGATGTTGTATGCTTAAAGCCTTACAGAGTTTTTTTAATGTTCCACCAACAGTAGAGAAAACCAAGCAATTTCATGCGGAAGGACTGAGTGATGACGCCTTTTTATCACTGATTTTAATGACTGAAATTAGTCTGGCAGACGGTACGCTGTCATCTGAAGAGCGAAACTATTTGTTAGCCGATTTGAAAAACGAATATCAACTAGAGGGGGACGCTGCTGAGAATGCTATTGAGAAGGCCATTGATGCCGTCAGAGAAGCCGCTTCATTGCATGACTTTACCGCCCCCTTAAAAGCGTTGGAATATTCCGAAAAGGTACAATTATTGGAAACTTTGTGGGCCGTTGCCTACACTGACAATGAGCTTGACCCGCACGAGGAAGCAATGCTTCGCAAGCTTGCTGATCTGTTGTATATCAATCATGCGGATTACATAAAGGCAAAACTTTCCATAACAGGACACTGAATGAAACGACTTTCCACACTCACCTTAACGGCCATTGTAAGCCTGAGCTTTTCAGCGTTTAGTCACGCTGAAGACGTTGGTTTAGCCACCGGCTACCCGCCGTATCAGTTTTCTGAGAACGGCGATATTGTTGGGTTTGATGTGGATGTCACGAAAGCCGTGTTCCACTATTTAGATAAAGACTACTCCCTGCACCAATACGACTGGGACAATGTGGTCAGTCTGCTGCGTTTCGGTGAGCTTGATATCGCAATGGGTATGGAGCAAACCACCATTCGACGGCAATATTTTGATTTCTCCTCTCCCTATTATAACCGCGTCACCACACTGTTTGTTTTAGACAATGAAAGCAGCCCTGAGTCGGTACGCGGCTTAGTCGGCAAACGCATTAGTGGTGACAGGCACTCGGTGTTGGAATCGCATTTGCAGGACATTGGCCTACATACAGCGATTCGCATTAACCAAGCGTCCTCAAAAACAGAAGCCATGAGTCAGTTAGCCGTTGGCGAAGTGGAAGCGGTTATTATGCCTGAAGCGGTCGGTCGGTATCTCGCAAAGCAACTCGACATTGATGTACGTATTTTATGGCAGCCGGAAATTAAGGTGCCTGTTGGCTTTGCAGTAAAAGCCGGCAATGACGAGTTACTGGAGCAATTGAATGAAGGCCTGGAAGCGATAGAAAATAACGGCGAACTTGATCGCATTCGCCGCCGTTGGGGTATACAGTAGCCTGATGCTATTGCATCAGGTGCGATGTACCTGACGTAGATAACGTCAGGCTACAGCGAGGTTGAGATGCCAGGCTACCGGGCTTCCTGCATCTCTTTTTCCAGCCGTGAGGCTTCGTCAGCGCGCGGCTTAGTGAAGCGAGCTAACCAAAGGTAAAGTACCGGTGTTAGATAAAGGGTAAACAACGTCGCCAAACCTAAACCGCCAAATACCACCCAACCAATGGAATTACGAGCCTCGGCACCGGCGCCAGCTGACAGTATCAACGGCAAGCCACCTAAAATGGTCGACACCAGAGTCATCATAATAGGGCGCAGACGTATCAGCGCCGCTTCTTCTATGGCCTTGCGAACGCTGAGCCCACGATCTCGCAATTGGTCCGCAAACTCCACCAGCAATACCGAGTTTTTAGCAAGCAGTCCTATCAACATGACTAAGCCTATTTGAGAATAGATGTTCATAGACGTGCCCGTTAAGAACAGCGCATAAATAGCAGCAGCAATACCGAAAGGTACCGTCAGCATCACCACTACCGCACTGTTCACCGACTCGAACTGAGCCGCCAATACCAACAGAACGATCAAGAACGCGAGAATGTACGTCATTGCCACTTCCTGAGAAGTATCCTCAAAAGTTGACGCTTCACCAAGAAACACGAGTCCCATACCATCTGGCAAAACCTCCTGAGCGACGGCACGCAGTTTCTCTACCGCTTCTGACATGGGCAGCTCTTCAGGCAAATCACCGTCTATTTCTATGGCACGCCGTTGCGCCTGCCGTTCGAGTTCCGCAGACACTCCCTCTTCAACAATTTCCGAAACACTGGAAATGGGCACTAAACCGCCGTCACTTGAGGACACGTATAGGTTCTGCATGTCCTGCGGCGACTGGATGATGTTATTGCGGGTGCGCAACATCACCGGAATCTGCTGATCCCCCACATTTAGGTCTGCTACGTCATCGCCGTCTATCGCGGCTCGCAGAGTTGAGGAAATGTCGCTCAAGGACACACCCAGCTCGGCAGCCCGGCGCCGGTCAATCTTCACCCGTAACTGCGGCTGAGTCGGCTGATAAGAGACATTTAGGTTTCCCATTTCCGGCAGTTGCCGCTCAACTTCTGCGGTAAACTCACGCGCGACTTTAAAAATCTCATCGTAGTTCTCACCGGTAATCGCCATTTCAATGCCACCACCTTGCCCACGCAAGTTTAAGCTGTTGTCGCCAAAGGCTCGACCCGGCGCACCAGGCACCTGCCCCAGAGGCTCGCGCAAGTTTTCAATAATTTCCTGCTGACTAATGTCGCGCTCTTCCCATGGCTTGAGGTTGGCACTGATGAAAACAATGTTTGGATCCCATTGCCCAACGACAGTGTAAATGGATTCTATGTCGCCGGTCTCTTTATACTGCAATAAAATCTCTTCTAATTGACGCGCTTGTCTATCCATAAATTTGACGCCAACGCCGTCTGGTCCGCGAGCAAAGACTCGTACAGCCCCACGGTCTTCGTCAGGCATTAGCTCGCTGTCAATTTGATCGAATAACACCACACCACCGCCAGCGGCCAGTAATGACACGACACCGACGGCCCAGCTGGCATTTAATGCTTTATGCAGCGTACGTCGGTAAAAGCTTTTAAATTTGTGACCGATGCCGGCAAAAACGTTACTTTTTCCTGCTGATTTTGGCAGACGCGCGGTAAAGGCCGGTACTAACGACAAAGCGACAAATGAAGAAATCACCACTGCGGCCGCTAGCACGCCACCAAACTCGCGGAAAAGTCGTCCTGCGGTTGACGGCAAGAACGCAATGGGCACAAATACCGCCACCAGAACCGCAGTTGTGGCAACCACCGCGAAAAATACCTCACGTGTTGCAATGACTGCAGCGGCCCGGCTGCCAAGCCCCATATTACGTCGACGTTGAATGTTTTCCGTCACAACAATCGCATCATCGACAATTAAGCCAGTTGCTAACACCAAGGCCAGCAATGTCAGTATATTCACGGAAAAGCCCATCAACCAAATAGCGGCAACGGCACCAAATAACGCCACGGGTATCGATAAAGCAGGAATAATGGTGGCTCGGAACGAACCAATGAACACCCACAAAGTGCCAACCACCAACGCTATGGTTATCGCTAAAGTCGTGACCACTTCTGCCACCGACTTACGGATGAACTGCGCATCGTCATTGGTGATAGTCATTTCCATGTCCGGGAAGCGATCCCGTAGGCGTTCCAATACCTGAATGGCTTTGTCAGATATTTCAATCGTATTGGAGCCCGCCTGGCGGATAACTCCCAACCCAACCACGGGCTTACCATCTAACCGAACAAAGCTGCCGGCATCAGAAGGAGCAAAATAGGCTTGTGCGACATCGCCAACACGAATGTCATCCTGAATAATGATGTTTTCAATCTGCTCTTCATTAATGGCGGTTGCATCGGCACGAATAATCAATCGTTGATCGGTCGATTTCAAACTGCCTGCCGGCACATCAAAGGGCGCTTGTCGCAATGCATCGGCAACATCGGTCACCGAAATACCAAAGCTGACCAGCTTTAACGGATCCAAATCGACACGCATAACACGCTCGCGGTTACCATTTAACCGCACATCAGCGACACCGTTTATTGCCAGGAACTCTGGTGACAGATCGGTTTCCAGACGTCGAGTTAATTCAGCAAAACTCAGCGTATCACTACTCACCGCAATATCTAACACAGAACGCGCATCGTTATCGGCCTTACGCACGTTGATTTGTTCAACGTCATCGGGAAGCTCCCGACGCACCTGATTGACCGCTTCACGCACCTCTGCCGCCACCACGTCCAGATCAACACCAGGACTGAACTCAACCGATATACGAGCGCTATTTTCTTCACTCTGAGAGTTAATGTTTTCCACGCCCGACACGCGCGCTGCAGCGCCTTCCAGAATACTGGTGACTTCGGCATCGACGGTTTCCGGAGCGCCCCCAGGCAAGGTCGCGCTAATGCCAACCACCGGACGATCAACATCGGGCAGCTCACGAACCTCCACTCCCATCAGTGCCGCCACACCAGCAATAGCAATCAGAATATTGAGAACAACAATCAGTACTGGCCGGCGAATAGACACCGACGGTAAATCGTTCGTATCGGTATGCGTATCGAGTTGCTTGTCAGACATTATTCGCTTAACTCCCCAGTGCCATCGAGAGTCGTGCGGTCAAACTTAATGGGTTGTCCTTCACGCAGGCTCTGCACGCCCTCGACAATCAACAAGTCGTCTCGCTGAATATTGCCTGAAACCAGTACTCTGCCCGCTAAGCGCTGTTCAATTTGCACTTCCACACGTTTTGCATTTTTACCGTCAACGACCCATACGAACGGACTGTTCACGCCCCACGACAGTGCCGCCTCTGGAATAGACGCAAACTCCTGTCCTGCCAGCGAAATAGAAGTGCGGAAGCTGGTGCCTGGTAAAAAGTCATCGTTTTCATTATTAATTCGTGCACGCGCACGATACATGCGAGTTTGCGGATCAATTCGGGAGTCCAATTCGACGATTTCTGCCGTCACAGGCTGTCCTGAGTAACGCCAGGGTTGTACCTTTAGCTCTGCGCCTTCACCTAATAGCGATACCGCCGCTTCCGGGATCTTAAAATCAATTAATAGCGAAGAACGATCATCCAACGTTGCAATAGCGGTTTGCTCATCGATGCGGTCGCCAACCTCAACATCGGTAATACCAATAACGCCTTCAAAGGGGGCGCGAATGAAGCGATCTTCTAACTCTATTTTGGCATTTTCCAGCTCTACACGCGCCAAATCTCTGAGTAAAATTGCGTTATCGAGTTCAGACTCTGGCACTGCCCCGCGCTCAAAGCTTGAGCGTAAACGCTCAACGGTGCGCTGCGCATCCCTCAGGTTAATCTGTGCTTGCTCAAGTGCCACTTTTTGTCGTCTTGCATCCAACTCAACTAAAAGCTCACCTTCTTCCACTACTTCCCCTGGCTCAAAATGCACTGCGACCACCCGGTCACCCACCGCCGGATAAATAGTGATAGAACGTGCCGCCTCAGCCGTTCCTACCACTTCCACTCGGTTTTTTTCCTGTTCAAACTGAACAGGTTCGACAATCACCAAAGTTTCACGAGGACCAAATTGTTGAGCTTGCGCTGGCGTTGCACTTACATAAGCCCCCAGACACAAACTGAATACAGCTATCGACAAAAAATGCTTCATAAACTTCGGTTAACTCCAAAAAAACTGCAGCCCAGTGGCTGCAGCTGTATCATCTCATTGTGTGGGTCATTCTGCTATTAACAGTTACTTAATAGAGAATGTACCTTGCATAATCGCTGAGTGACCCGGGAAGGTACAATAGAATTTGTACTCGCCGTCAGCGCTCATTCCGTCTGTCGAGAAAGTTACAGATGTTTGTTCACCACCACCAATAACGTCTGTTGCTGCAATTACTGCATCAGACTCTGGTACGTAGTTATTTTCTAAACCAGCCGACATACCCTGCTGAACAATCGACTGCATGTCACTCGCTTCACTTAATACCCAGTTGTGACCCATGACTTTTTTACCTAACTTACCCGAGTGGGTCAGGGTTAAAGTGACTTCACTGCAACTTGCCGGGACAGACAGTTCCTTTTTATCAAATCTCATGTTGTCGTTACCATCTATGCTCAGCTCACATTCGTTAGCCTGTGCTGCGTTTGCGACAAACAACAATGAACCTGCTAATAGAGACAAAATATAACGCATTACAATACTCCTTCATGTAGGATGAAACGAACTACTTCCTTATACGCAACATCTCGCATTAGGATTACTTTAAACGAGATAGTTACCGTATTCTTTGTTATGAGAACCTGTAACGAGAAGTCTATGACAAAAACACTTTTTTCATCACAGTCTGTGCTCGCACAAGGTGGATCCAATAAACACATTCACGATGTATCTATTATTCCACCAGTATACACATCAACCACCTATCTTCGCGACAGTGATAATCAGTACCGCTCCGGTTTGGTGTATTCCAGAGCTGACAACCCGACGTATCGCCCTGCTGAATTATTGTTGGCAGAGCTTGAAAACGCAGCCGATGCTCGCTTGTTCGCCTCTGGTATGGCAGCGGCGACAGCGGTCTTTCAAGCCTTAAAACCCGGTGACTCCATTATAGCACCTCAGGTGATGTACTGGGCGCTGCGCCAGTGGCTGAAAACCCTTGGTCAGGACGCCGGGCTACACATACGCTTTGTAGACACGAGTAACCTTGAAGAGTTGCAAAAAGCGGTCGATGAAAAAGCGCCAACCTTAATATGGCTGGAAACGCCCGGGAACCCACTTTGGACAGTCACCGATATAGAAGCGGTTTCGGCTATCGCAAGAAATTGCGGGGCGCTATTAGCGGTAGACTCAACCGTTGCCACCCCGTTACTGACCAAACCACTGGATTTGGGCGCTGATATAGTGATGCATTCAGCCACCAAATATTTAAACGGCCATTCTGATGTTATTTCTGGTGCGTTGGCAGCACGTGAAAACAGTGAATTCTGGCAGCGGTTAGTGGCTATTCGTGCGCAAAGTGGCGCGGTTCCCAGTCCTCACGATGCGTCGCAACTGCTGCGCGGCATGCGGACCTTATTTTTACGAGTTCGCGAGAGTTGTCAGAATGCGCTGTACATTGCGGAACAGTTGGAGCTGCATCCTCAAGTCTCCAAGGTGCTCTATCCTGGGCTGAAAAGCTTTGCCGGGCATGAGGTTGCGGTTAAACAAATGCACGGCGGTTTTGGTGGGATGCTTTCGATTCGCCTGGCAGGTGGCGAGCAAGCGGCCATTGCCGTTGCCGCAAAAACTCAACTGTGGCATCGGGCCACGTCATTAGGTGGCGTCGAAAGCTTAATTGAGCACCGCGCCAGCATTGAAGGGTCGGATACACCGGTACCTTCTGATTTATTACGTTTATCCGTGGGAATTGAAAGTGCCGATGACCTGTTAGCTGATCTACAACAGGCCATCGACAAAGCGCACGCTTAAATGCTGACGCGCTTGTAGAAGCGATATTCAGGTTTCCAGAAGTTGTTGTCGATGCGCTCACGCAGCGTGTCGTCATCAATTTCAAGTGCCAGGCCTTCCTGCTGAGCCACTTTACCCACCGCAAAAGCAATGTCTTTGCTGAGTTGGGTTAAGTCGTTGAACGCCGGTAACAAGGCGTCACCTTTGCCGTTGGCGCTCGGTGATGCCGCAGCCAATGTCTTGCTGGCAACACGAAGCATCTCATCACTAACACGGTTAGCTTTGACCGATAAGACACCCAGCCCAATGCCGGGGAATATATAACTGTTATTGCACTGCGCTATCGGGTAGATCTTACCGTCGTACTCAACCTGACCAAACGGGCTACCGGTCGCCACAATCGCTTTGCCTTTCGTCCATTTCAGAACATCCGCCGGATGCGCTTCTACATGTTTCGACGGATTACTTAATGGAAAAATAATCGGCCGCTCGACATTTTTCGCCATGGCCTCAATAACTTGTTCCGTAAACAAGCCCGCCTGCCCCGACACGCCAATCAAGATGTCAGGTTCAGCACAATGCATCACATCCAGCAACGACGGATAATCACCACTGTACTCCCAGTCTTTCAGGTCGGCAGTTTTTTGCGCTAATGCCTGCTGGAAGTCGCGCAGACCGTCCATGGTGTCCACTACCAGACCGTAACGATCCACCATGAAAATTTGCTTCTTCGCCTGCTCTTCGGTTAAACCCTCTGCCGTCATCTGAATCATAACCTGCTCAGCAATACCACAACCTGCTGAACCGGCACCGACGAACACGACTTTCTGCTCGCTCAGCTTTTTACCCTTTTGACGGCAAGCTGCTAATAGTGTGCCGACGGTAACTGACGCCGTACCCTGAATGTCGTCGTTAAAGCAGCAAACTTCATCGCGATAACGGCGCAGCAGTGGCATTGCGTTCGGCTGCGCAAAGTCCTCAAACTGGAGCATAACGCCAGGCCAGCGCTTAGTGACCGCTTTGATGAACTTGTCGAGGAACTCGTCGTACTCTTCCTGACCAATACGCTTGTGCCGCGCCCCCATGTACATGGGGTCTTCTAATAATTTTTCATTGTTGGTGCCGACATCCAACATAACTGGCAGCGTATAAGCCGGGCTGATGCCACCACAGGCGGTATACAACGACAGCTTACCAATCGGGATACCCATGCCGCCAATACCCTGGTCACCTAAGCCCAGAATGCGCTCGCCGTCGGTGACGACAATGACCTTCACCTTCTGTTTAGTGGCATTGCGCAGAATATCGTCCAACTGGTCACGCTCTGAATACGAAATGAACAAACCACGTGAGCTGCGGTAAATATCCGAGAATTTCTCACAAGCATCCCCCACGGTTGGGGTGTAGATAATCGGCATCATCTCTTCCAGATGATCAGTCAGCAGGCGGTAGAACAGGGTCTCGTTGTTGTCCTGAATAGCACGCAGATAAATGTGCTTGTTAATGGGCGTTTCAAAGCTTTTGTACTGCATGTACGCACGTTCAGCTTGCTCTTCAATACTCTCGTAGCGAGGCGGCAATAGACCGGTCAGGTTAAACGCCGCGCGCTCTTCCTTACTGAACGCACTGCCTTTGTTCAACAGCGGGGTTTCCAACAAATTCGGACCAGAATAGGGAATATAAAGCGGACGCTGCGTCTGCGGCATAAGTACAAACTCCTGAAAGCCAAAGTAATACGAATATCATAGCAAAACACGGCTGCGATTCACATGTTTCGCTGGATTGGAATACCGAGGAAAACGCGAGTGCTGAGGTTATCAGTGGGACTTTGGAGGACGCCCGTGAATACATCCCTGTAGGGCTTGAGCAGCGCCATCCATGGCGCTGCACACCTCCAAAGTCCCACTGCTAACCCTTTAGCGCACTCGCTATCCCACCTTTTCATTTGGCACGAATGTCTTAGCCAGGAAGTTAATCCCAGGGGCAGGCTTTGGCGGCAAAAGGCGATAAAGGAAAGAACTCGTGGCTTGAGGAGTGTCGAAGGCCATGGATGGCCTTCGTCAAGCGTTCATGGATGAACTTGCAGCGTCTCCTCAAGCCACGAGTTCTTTTCTCAGCCGAATTGCCGACGAAGCCTGCCCCTGGGATTAAAGTTTCAGGCCCCAGCGGGTGGCGGTACGTTTGACGGCATCGACGTTTTCGGTAGCGATAATGTGCAGGGGCGTGGTTTCGAACTGGGCGCTTAGGTCCAGATGTTGCTTTAACCACGCCAGCATAGCCTCGCCGGAATGGATCGTTTTGGCGCCGTTGAAGTAGTCAGAAATACTCTCGGCAATCAACGGGAAATGCGTACAGCCCAGCAGCACCACATCAGGCTTTTCAAGCTTGCTGAAATAATGCTTAAAGGTTTCCTGCAGTATCGGCCCGTCGTAAAGCTCTTCTTCGACAATAGGCACAAACAGCGGCGTAGGCATGGCGTCTACCTGACTATAGCCCAACGCTTGTATCTGCTGCTGATAGGCTTCGGAATTTATGGTGGACCGCGTAGCGATAACCAGTACCCGGGCGCTGGTATCAATACCCTGCAGTTGCTGCAGTGCCATAACACCTGGCTCCAGCACCCCGTAAACTGGCTTGTTAGAGAACTTCTGCATTTGCTCTAAAGCAGTCACACTGACGGTGTTACAGGCCACCACCAGACAGTCTACATCGGCGCCGTTAAAAAACTCGACGGCTTCTAACGCATAGCGCGTTACCGTATTGCTGTCCTTACTGCCGTAAGGCACCCGTGCGGTATCGCCGTAATACAGCAACTCGCTAAAGCAACCGCTTTGCTGCAATGAGCGAGCTACGGTTAAACCACCCACACCACTATCAAAAACGCCGACTTTCATGTCTGTTTATTCCTTTTCCGCCTGTGCGCCCAGGCTTACTGTTTTAAGTCGCAGCGCATTGGTTATCACAAAGACACTGGACAGCGCCATCGCACCGGCCGCCAGCATCGGCGACAGCAAAATGCCGAAAAACGGGTACAGAACCCCGGCTGCAACCGGAATCAACGCGGTATTATAAGCAAACGCCCAGAATAAATTCTGATGAATATTGCGCATGGTTGCTTCCGACAAGGCGAAGGACTGCTGCACCACGGTCAAGTTGTCTGACATCAGTACCACATCGGCCGATTCAATGGCTACGTCAGTACCCGTACCGATAGCAAACCCTACGTCCGCAGAGGCTAATGCCGGTGCGTCGTTAATACCGTCCCCGACAAATATGACCTGCCCCCACTCTTTTTTCAGGCGTTTTACGGCATCGACTTTGCCATCGGGTTTGACGTTAGCAATCACGTCGTCAATGCCTAATTCTTTGGCAATGCGCTTCGCAGTAGACTCGGCGTCGCCTGTCACCATAGCCGTCTTCAAACCGTCATCATGCAGGCGCTGAATCAACTCTTTGGCACTGGATTTAATTGGGTCATCCTGAGTGAATACCGCTGCCAGCTTGCCATCCACTGCCACGTAAATGGGTGTGCGGCCACTTTCAGACCAGCTTTTCGCGTCATCAGGTTCGTTATCAAGCGCAATACCGTTGTCCTGCATCAGCTCGCTGGTACCAATATAAAGCGTTTTACCATCCACTTTCCCGGTAGCCCCCAAACCTGAAATGGCTTCAAAGCTGTCGGGTTCGCTCACTTTAATGTCCTGCTCTTTGGCGTAGTTGACCAGAGCTTCTGCGGTGGGGTGCTCTGACTTAGCTTCCACCGAGGCTGCCAGGGTCAGTACCTCTTTTTCCTCAAAGTCACTCAGGGTAAGCCAGTCGGTAATGGTCGGTTTGCCTTCTGTCAGCGTACCGGTTTTATCAAAAATAACGCCTTTCGACTGCTGCAATGCCTGCAAAGCACTGCCCTGCCGGAACAGCACGCCCATTTCTGCACCACGCCCTGTACCCACCATAATAGACGTAGGCGTTGCCAGCCCCATGGCGCAGGGGCAGGCAATAATTAGCACCGCCACCGCGTTAACCAGCGCAAAGGTCAGTGCCGACTCACTGGCCGCAAAGTACCACACCACAAAGGTCAGCAGCGCCACCAGCATGACCGCCGGCACAAACCATAATGTAATACGGTTCACGGTATCCTGAATCGGCAATTTACTGCCCTGAGCCTGCTCAACCATACGGATGATCTGAGCCAGTACGGTTCCTTCGCCGGTCGCTGTGACCTTAAAGCGCAGCGTGCCTTTTTCATTAAGCGTTCCGCCGACCACTTTGTCGCCTTTCTCTTTATGCACCGGCTCGGGTTCTCCGGTTATCATGGCTTCGTTCACGTAGCTGTCGCCGGAAGACACTTCGCCATCCAGCGCAATACGCTCGCCCGGACGCACTTCAATTTCATCGCCTTCGCCCAGCTCAGCAATATCGACTTCAGTCACCTCACCGTCCCGTACGACTCGTGCAGTTTTGCTTTGCAGACTCATGAGCCGCTGAATAGCATCGGACGTATGGCTTTTCGCACGCGCTTCCATAAAGCGCCCCGCCAATATCAGCGTGACAATAACCGCAGAAGCTTCGAAGTAAACATTCACTGACTCGCTTGGTAGCCAGGACGGAAACACCGTGGCTACTACCGAGTAGCCCCAGGCTGCGGTAGCGCCCAGAGCCACCAGAGAATTCATGTCCGGCGCCCCACGGAATAGCGCAGGAATACCTAATTTATAAAAACGTGCACCGGGAACTGCCAGTACCACCGTAGTAAGCACTAACTGTATCCACCAGCTGGTCTGTAAGCCCAGTGAGTTATGCACCCACTCGGAAAATACCGGCACCATATGGTTGCCCATGGCCAGTATAAACACCGGCAGCGTCAGCAATGCAGAAAGCCATAACTGGCCTTTTAACGTGCGCATTTCTTTTGCCTGTTGCTCACGCTGTTCGCGCATTTGTTTGTCGCGATCAACCACTTCGAGGGCGTCGTAGCCTGCGTCCTGCACCGCTTTAATCAAGTCATCCACGGATAGCTTGTCAGCATAGGTCACTTCGGCGCTGTCCGACGCCAGGTTCACCGACGCTTCCACACCCTCTAATCCGTTCAGCGCTTTGTCCACACGACCGGCGCACGACCCACAACTCATTCCCTGAATGCCTAAACGAACAGATTTATTCATGCTGCGCTCCCGTTGTTTGACCGCCATTGGCCTGCGAATCTTTCAGCCACAGTAGCAGCCAGAAGACAATTAATTGCGCCACTTCAACATAACGTTGTACTGCGCCCCGAATCTCAGCCAGCTCAGGCGATGTCATGAGCAGAAAGCCTAAGGCAACAATAAACGCCAACAACACGAAGGCAGCGCGGACTGGCCAGGTAGTTTTCGGTGTCAACGCCAACAGCAAGGTGCCCAACGCAAAACCAAAGTAACTGATAACGGCAATACCGTTATGTATCGCCTGCGAACTTGAGCCGTCTACCGGACAGCCGGTGTCGCAAGGCGCCAGCGCACTGCCAATATAAGCCAGCGGATAGAAAAACAATAATGACCAACCAAACTGACTAACGCCTTTTACTCGTATGTGTGGGCGTACAGTGAGCAGCAAACCCGCCGCAATCATGCCCAGCGGAATAAAACCGACCCAACCCAAAACACCTGCCGCCTGAGTGCCGGTGGCATTAATTTCGCTAATATACTGACTCACATGCGAAAAATCCGGCTTAACCCAACTGGCAACCAGCTGTAAACCAATCCAAAAGACGGTCAGAATAATAAGTTGCGGTAATATGGGTGAGCTATGCTGTGCAGGTGTGTTGTCGGCTTCGGGCATGACGCCTCCTCGGCTGTTTTTAAGTATGATACTCTTTCATCCCAGTGTAATCCAAGATGGGTGTCATTTGTGAATATTCAAGTGTTAGGTTGCAGCGGTGGTTTGAGCGGCGACAATAAAAATGGTTCCACCTGCATTCAGCTGCGCTCGAACATCGTTATTGACGCCGGCACCGGATTAAACCGGTTGAGCCTCGCGCAAATGCGGCAAGTACGTCATGTCTTTTTGACACATTCACATATGGACCACATTGCCGCACTCCCTACGTTTTTAAGCAACCAATACGATAGTGAGCACTTACCCGTAACCGTTTACGCCTTACCACACACCCTGGCAAAACTGCGTGACAATATTTTTAACGGTGACATATGGCCAGAGCTCAGCAGCATGACCGAAGGTGCCGGAGCCATTTTAAAATTTGAAGAAATTCAGCCCGGCCATTGCGTGGATATCGATGACATAAGCATTAAAGCTTTTGAAGTAGAGCATAGTGTGCCAACCGTCGGTTACAGCGTGAAAAACAACGGCCAACACTTTGTCTTTTGTGCGGATACCATTGCCGGCAGCGTTTTGACCCAACAGCTCAACGCACTCGGTGACATTGATACATTAATGCTGGAATGCGCTTTTCCCGATGAGCTCATGGACGTCGCACAGAAAACCAAACACATGACTCCAAGCTTGCTCCAGGAAGCTTTAGCCAGTTTAAAGCAGCTGCCCAAAGAGCTTTGGGTGACTCATCTAAAACCCAGTTACGAAGAACAGCTGCGAGAGTTACTAACAAAAACACCACCGCATAAAAATACGGTGGTGCTTTAATTCAAGGTAGGAGAATCACTTGTTTCGCTTGAGCATAAAGCCCCTTATGTCGGAGACGTAGCAAGCTCATCCATGAGGGCTTAATACTCTTTGCGCTCACAAGCGATTTCCCTACCTTTCAACGCTTGTATCAACGCTTAGAAGCTGTAAGTAACACCTAAGTGAACTTCGTTGTCGATGCTGTTGAAGTTACCACGGAAACCCGCGTCAGCTGAGAAGCGGTCGGTGAACGCATAACGTAAGCGTGCACTCACTGATGCAAAACCGTCTAAACCCCAGTCGTAACCCGCATCAACAATTGCGGTAGTCTGCTGACTTAGCTTGGTCATAGCACCGATGCCAGCATAAGCACTGGTGTCGTCGCTGTTACCAAAGTCATAATGACTAACACCACCTTTCAAGAACGTATCGAACTGGCGGTCAGCGCCCATATCCAGAAAATACTTAGCGCCAGCGCGAAGTGAGTAGTCACCCATGTCGGTAAATTGCACTTCGCCAACCCAGTTGTCGGCAATACTCGTTGAACCTTCTACATAAAAGTCTGAGTTGTAAAAGTCGTTAAAACCACCGCTAATATAATTAACACTGTCAGCATTGCTCGCTGCTGAGAAGAATAGCGAACCACTTGCAATTAGCGCTGTTGATAATACGAACTTTTTCATGACTTACCTCCTTGGTTACAATAATTCTATTATCGCACCTAAAAGGCATTTCAACAGATCACTCACTGTAAAAGTTCGGTAAAACTAAGTTAGGTATATTTTCGTCTTTTATGATGCCGGAAGCCTTTAATGGTTGGCTGGGATACCATTACACGAGATAGGTGGTGCTCCAGTGACTCTTTTAGCTCAGGGAAAATAGCCCAGTCCGAAAAATCATTAATAAAGTCGGATAACTTATCCGCCATCACTTCTACTTGCTCAAGAGGTTTCGCTATACCAAAATCCTCACCCAACTTTCTTAAATAATAAGCCGATGGAAAGGCTTTGCTTCCATACAACTTAAGCGCCATATCGTTATCTATGGTCGGATAAATAATTGTATGCGTCACATCGTAAATAGGCGTCAGTCGAATATCGTTGTTATTCGCAACATCGTAAAAAATGGAAAAGTTTTTAAGATGAGCATCCCCATTACCAATCAGAACATTAAAAACAATGTACTGATACAGCTTATTAAGCTGCTCTGTGCTCTGCGTAAATAATTTAACCACTTTCATAACTTGCTCATAACTTGAGCGATATTTGTCAGTCGAGTCTCTTTTGGTGAGTACACAAAAATCCTCAACTGCGTATTTTTTATCACCATTAATATCGAAGCGTCTCATGACAAAGTTCTGCCTATCATCAGACAACCAAAAGTCAGGTGTCTCTAAGCCACAAAACTTAGCGGCAGACATACAGATAAACTCATTGGCAGTAAGTTTAGGAAATTCTTCATCGGAGTTTTTAATGATCAAATCCGGATAAATTAACGTCGCTTTTTCTGAGGGAACAACAACTTTTGGTTGAACTCCAGATATCGCTGTTTGCAAATAGTAACGCTCAAGAAGCTGCGGAAATAACAACTCTTTTGAATTATCCCAAGACAAAATATCTTGCAGAGACGTTTTCTCCAGAGGTCTTTGCGGCAACTCATTATTCCGATAATTAATAGCGCCAATTCCGTTATCCCCCTGCAACGCTAACAGATACATGTCGTTTACAGTCGCATAGCGCCTTAATCGCTCCTCAATATATCGACGCACAAAACCTTCCGGCAAGTTCATCGTAAAAATTGGTGGTAACTTTCCTGACGAATACGGATCCAGCCGGTTGGGCATAGAAAGAGACACCGGACAGGCGTTTTTTTCGTAGCTAAAGCTATACTGAGCACCATGAACCAGCCGCCCCGCCAGTTGGTCGTTCAGGTATATCTCGAGTTCTCTTATACGCGATGGATACTGAGCTAATTCATCAGCCATTTTATTCAGTCCTCCATCGGGAATAAGTCATCAAGCTCTTCAAACGCCGGCATTTTTGTTTTCGTAATGGCCAGCGAATAGCCAAAGAGCATTAGGTACCTTTCAAACGTCGCAATCGAGCCCAGGTAAACACCTCTCTCAATTGCTGAAATAGTTTGACGATTACTTTTGATCTTCTCCGCAGCTTCCGTTTGTGACATTTTTTGAGCCTTACGCTCTTGCTGAAGCTGCTTACCAATTTCTTTTCGTGGAGTCATAACAAATAGTTTTTTGACAAATATATTTGTCATAATAGTAAAAAGCACAGAAATGACAAGAATAACTGTCAAAATAACTTATTCGCTAGTAATGAAGAACTGTCGGGGGAGAGCTCAAAAGGCAGTTGAGGCGCTAGCAAGCGTTACGAGTGTTAAGGCACGTTATGCCAGAGTGTCGAAGGTATCAGCTATTGACGTAACGCTGTCGCAGGAAAATCTGGAGAAAGTGTGCAGCGCCATGGATGGCGCTGCTCAAGCCCTACAGGGATGTACTTGCGGGCGTCTTTCGGAAGGTTCCCTGCGACAGCCAGTCAATAGCTATTCCCACTCTATCGTTGCAGGAGGCTTACCAGAGATGTCGTAAGTCACACGGGAGATGCCGTTAACTTCATTAATAATGCGGTTAGAGACTTTCTCCAGCAGCTCGTAAGGCAAGTGCGCCCAACGTGCCGTCATGAAGTCGATGGTCTCAACGGCACGAATGGCAATAACCCAGTCGTACTTACGCTGGTCGCCCATGACGCCAACTGAACGTACCGGCAGGAATACCGCAAATGCCTGGCTGACTTTGTGATACCAGTCTGCATTGTGCAGCTCTTCAATGAAGATAGCATCAGCACGACGCAGCAGATCACAGTATTCTTTCTTAATTTCGCCCAATACACGAACGCCTAAGCCTGGCCCAGGGAACGGATGGCGATACAGCATGTTATACGGCAGGCCCAGCTCCAAACCAATTTTGCGCACTTCGTCTTTAAACAATTCACGCAATGGCTCAACCAGCTTCAAGCGCATGTCTTCAGGCAGGCCGCCCACATTATGGTGCGACTTAATCACGTGCGCCTTACCCGTTTTCGAGCCAGCAGACTCAATGACGTCAGGGTAAATAGTTCCCTGTGCCAGCCAATCAACTTCGGTCAGTTTACCGGCTTCTTCATCAAAAATTTCAATGAAGGTATTACCGATAATTTTGCGTTTTTTCTCTGGGTCATTTTCGCCTTTAAGCGCATCTAAAAAGCGATCTTCAGCGGCAATAGGAAGAATATTCAGGCCATAATGGTCACCAAACATTTCCATGACTTGCTCCGCTTCATTCAAACGCAGCAAACCATTGTCTACAAAAATACAGGTCAGCTGGTCGCCAATAGCACGGTGCAACAGCATTGCAGTTACCGACGAGTCAACACCGCCAGACAAGCCAAGAATCACCTTGTCGGTACCCACTTGTTCACGAATACGCTCTATCGCATCATCAATAATTTTCGCTGGCGTCCATTGCTTTTCACAGCCGCAAATACCACTGACAAAGTGCTCCAGCATACGCATGCCCTGACGTGTATGCGTCACTTCCGGGTGAAACTGAACCCCATAGAATTGACGCTCTTCGTCCGCCATTGCCGCATAAGGGCAGTAAGAGGTTTTCGCCACCGTATGGAAGCCTTCAGGAATGGCTTCAACTTTATCACCATGACTCATCCAAACGTCCAATAACGGCGCGCCGGACTCAGACACTGCGTCTTCAATAGCTTCGAACAACGGGCTCTTATCCACCAACTCAATTTGCGCGTAACCGAACTCACGCTCTAACGAGCATTGAACTGAACCGCCCAACTGGTGCGCCATGGTTTGCATGCCATAGCAAATACCAAACACAGGCACGCCGGCTTCAAATACATAGTCTGGTGCACGCGGTGAGCCTTCTTCAGCGACGCTTTCCGGACCACCAGAAAGAATAATGCCCTTCGGATTAAAATCCCGAATATCGGCTTCGTCAACGTCCCACGCCCACAGCTCACAGTAAACGCCTATTTCACGAATACGGCGGGCTATCAGCTGTGTGTACTGCGAGCCAAAGTCTAAAATCAATATTCGGTGATCATGGATATCTCTAGTCATTCGTCATCCTGTTAAGAGCTGCGGTAGTTCGGTGCTTCTTTGGTAATATGCACATCGTGTACGTGTGATTCGCCCATGCCGGCAGCGGTCACTTTTACAAACTGCGGCTTGGTGCGCATGTCTTCGATAGTCGGGCAACCGGTTAAGCCCATTGCCGAGCGCAGGCCGCCCATTTGCTGATGAATAATCGCAGAAATTGGGCCTTTATACGCAATGCGACCTTCAATACCTTCCGGTACCAACTTGTCTGCTTCATTACTTTTCTGGAAGTAACGATCAGATGAGCCGTTGCTCTGGTTCATTGCGCCTAAGCTACCCATGCCACGGTAAGATTTATAGTAGCGCCCCTGGTAAAGCTCAACTTCACCCGGTGACTCTTCAGTACCCGCCAGCATGCTGCCAACCATAACGCAGTGCGCGCCAGCCGCCAGTGCTTTCGCAATATCGCCAGAGAAGCGAATGCCACCATCGGCAATAATAGGAACTCCAGAGCCCTTTAATGCATCGACAGCATCGCTGATGGCACTGATTTGCGGCACACCACAACCCGTAACAATACGCGTTGTACAAATAGAGCCTGGACCAATGCCTACTTTCACGGCATCGACGCCGGCTTCAACTAGGGCTTTTGCTCCTGCTGCTGTCGCAACGTTGCCGGCAATAATTTGTAAGTCAGGGTAGTCTTTACGTGTTTGCTTAACGCGGTCTAACACACCTTGTGAGTGACCGTGCGAGGTATCAATGAGCAGGACATCTACACCCGCTTCCACCAGCAGTTTAATGCGCTCTTCCGTGCCAGCACCAACGCCAACCGCAGCACCCACGCGCAAAGAACCCTTTTCGTCTTTACAGGCGTTCGGTTTGTTTTCAGCTTTTTCAAAGTCTTTCAGAGTTATCATACCCTTCAGCTTGAAAGCGTCATCCACAACCAGAATCTTCTCAATGCGGTGTTTGTGCATAAGCTGAAGAATTTCTTCGCTTTGCGCGGTTTCATGCACAGTCACCAGACGATCTTTACCGGTCATGACATGGCGAATCTCTTTCGCGTCATCGTCTTCAAAGCGGGTATCACGGCCAGTCACAATACCGACTAAATCACCGTTTTTCTCAACCACAGGAAAGCCCTGAAAACCGTGCTCGGCAGTCAGTTGTTTAATTTCACCAATAGTTGTTGTCGGTTGGACAGTAACAGGGTCTGTAACCATGCCACTTTCGTATTTTTTGACTTTACGGACGTGTGCAGCCTGCTGCTCTGGCGTCATGTTTTTGTGGATAAAACCAATACCACCTTCTTGCGCCAGCGCAATTGCCAATGCTGATTCGGTAACCGTATCCATGGCGGCCGAAACCATTGGAATATTCATAGAAATTCCACGCGTTAATTGCGTGCGTAAATCAGCGGTATGGGGGAGAACTTCGGAATGACCGGGAACGAGCAGAACGTCGTCAAAGGTCAAGGCTTCTTGGGCAATTCGCAGCATGTGCAACACTCCGTGACTGGATTCATGTTGCGGGTGGATTTTACCCGTTTTGCGCAATTGACGCAAGTGAAAATTAGCAGTTGTCGTAGCCTGATGCTATTGCATCAGGTGCGATCTCGCCGTGTATCAACCAACGTATGAACCATTACACCATGGCGGTGTTAATAAATACCTCACCTGACGTAATAACGTCAGGCTACATCGTTTATCGCATTCACTCATTTTCCTGCGTTACGGTATCCAACAAACGCCGTCTTTTAGTTGAGGTTTAGGCTCTGGAATAAACTGACAGTTGGAAATACCTGTTTTAGCGTCTTCTTTAGCCTTCTCATTATACTTATAAATAGCGTCTAGCAGCGCTTGTTCATTGGTGATGGTTTCGCTGCTGTACACCACATAGCCTTCCGGGCCACCGCAGGCTTTCTTACCAACGGGCAATACTTTACAGCTTTCTACCGTTTTAGCCTTTGGCGTGCCAATCATCGCTTTTATGTCAGCCATAGTGACCGGCTCATCAACCTCACTGCCGTTTGCCGACTGTGCGCTATTGCAGCCCATAGAAAACACACCGACTAAAAGTATTAATAGTATTTTCATGAATATCCCTTTCTGTTTTTTAACCTGAAACCTGAGGCATATAGCCCCAGGTTACAAGAGAAGAATGTTATAAGCGAGTAAAGGCGACATCGCCCTCGCCGGTAATAGTTATTGTCATAGTATCACCGTCAATAGCAACACTATCAATGGGTAATGTCGATGCGAGAGTATCACCACTGGTATCGACAGAAATATCGAAAGTCAACGTACCGCTGTCTGCAGAATACTCGTAGGTACCATATTCAATACCCACACCGCCATCTTCGGCGGTAGCTTGGACCGCTGAGAAAACACCATCCTCACGGAAAATAAACAACACTTCTTCACCAGAGCCATCATTCAGTTGCCAGCCACCCACAATACTCGAGGCGCTATCAATTCGAGTAAAGGTTGACTCCAGTCCATCCGTTGAAGGCACTATGACCATGGTAGACTCACCCACATTAACGGTTACCTCACCGGCATCACTCAGCCCCGCGTCACCGTTAGTGTCAGCAATGAGCTCACCTGTAAGCTTCCTTAATTCATAAGTATAAGAGCCGTATTCATAACCGCTTCCGGTATCTACATTCTCTACTTCAATCTCGTAATAGTAGCCATCATCTCTGAAGGCTAAGAATACATCGGTAACATCTTCATACTCTTCGTCTCGTTCCGTTTCATACCAGGCTCCTACAATCGACGGTGGCGTCGCTCCCGCTTCTTCAAGGGTTTCCGACAAATGAGCCACCGCTTCCTGAGCCGTTACCAAACCATCGACCGCCGTATCTTGGCCGCCATTTGTCACAAAGCTTTGTACTGACGCATTGTTTGCGAATTCTTCCACAGTCACATAAAAATCAATGTCATTGGTTGCGACGTCCGCCGCAGTTTCAGAAATACCAATACCATTGGATGGATCTTGATCCACGTCCAGCGACAATAACAAACGCACCATATTAACTACGGCATCGTCATCAATAGAGCTCGCTCCCAATATCTCCACTGGTGTCACCGTTGCCTGAGCATCGGTCGCCGGAAACACTAACTCACCTATAGAAAAGGTGACTTGTTCCCCCTCCTGATACTCAAACTCGCCGGCATCATTGGTCACGCCACTTTGAGTTTCAGTTTCAAAGCTGACGTTGCCCACTTCGGCATCAAGAAACACACCCGTCTGAGTCTGGACTGTGCCGCCCGTATTATCATCTGCACCGCTGTCCGACGTATTATCGCTCGAGTCTGAGCCACAACCAGACAACGCAAAAGCTGCCGCCAACGAAAGTAAAGCCAGTTTATTCTTCATTATTTTTCTCCATGTATGTGCTGTTCACTTTTTGAACATAGGCTCTAATTCAGAAAAGCGCAAAATTTGGTGAAACATTTTGTAACATTTGCATAACGTAGTAGTTACTCAAATTTATCAATGACATCGCCGCTGCACTTCATCTACATTGGGTATTACTTAACCAAACGTAAAAAAATGAGGTAATACGAATGCGTTTTAAGCACTCTCTTTTAGTTTTAGCCATTGCAGGCGCTCTGTCTGCTTGTGGCGGCTCAAGCGACTCATCCACTCCAGACAGCAACACTGGCGGTGACAATACCGGTGGTGACAATACCGGCAGCACGACCACAGTTGTAACCGAAGGTGTCATTACGGGCTTTGGTAGTGTGTATGTAAACGGCCAGCGTTATGGCTCTGACAATGCAGCTATTGCCGTTGGTAACTCACCGGCTGCAGACGAAGCAAAACTGAGAGTAGGTATGGTAGTGACTGTTGCGGCTTCGGCCTCTGACAATGGAGAAGACCCGGAAGCGGAACAAATTATCTATGAAGAGAGTTTGCAGGGTCCTGTTGCGTTTATTGACCGAGAAGCTGAACAAATTGAAGTCCTTGGTCAAACCGTTATTTATGATGACTTAACCGAATTTGAAGCAACCGACCTAACTACCTTAACCGTTGGCGACTTTGTTGAAATAAGCGGATACGTTAATGAAAACGGCAATTTCTACGCCACATTAGTTGAGTTGGAAGACGACGAAACGGAAGTAAAACTGAAAGGTGACGTTGCTAATTTAGACACCGACGCTCAAACATTCACATTAGGCGAGTTGACCATCAATTATTCAACCGCTGAATTTGATGACATGACGATGGACGATCTCGCTGACGGGTTATTTGTGAAAGTAGAAGGCGAAACCTTCGACAGCGACACTATGACGCTTACCGCGGATGAAGTCGAGAATAAAGAAGATAATGAGCTTGACGAAAACACCGACGAAGTCACTATTGCGGGCATCGTTAAAAACTACGACGCCGAAGCCGGCACTTTCTCCGTGAACCAATATGACTTTGTAGTCAGCGACAGCACAGAATTTGAAGACGGCACCGCCGACACGCTAGCTAACGGCATTATTGTGAAAGTTGAGGCAGCGTTAGATGGCGAACAATTGGTGGCCGAGGAAGTCGAATTCAAAGCACGAGATGCACGCAGCAAAGTCGAAGGGCAAGTGACCGACATTGACGCAGAAGCTATGACTTTTGTGCTCAACGACACAACTTTCACCGTTACCTCAGAAACCCAATATGAAGACGAGTCAGACTTAGACGAACGTCGTTTCACCTTCGACAACATAGAAGCCAACGACTGGCTGAAAGTGGTTTCCCGCCAGGACGAAGAAGGTAATGCTATTGCGCTTAAAGTGAAGCGTATTGAGGAAGATGATCGCGACGGCGAACTGAAAGGACGAGTCTCTACTGTCAGTACTGAAGGCATGACAGTTGCAAACGCCAACGTAACCTTTGACGAAAACACCGAGTTCGAAGACGACGACGGCACTATTTCACTCGAAGACTTCATTGCTCTCGTTGACAGTCGTAATGCCGTTATCGTTGAGGTGGAAGGTGACTACGCTGACGGTTCGCTACTGGCCACTGAGGTTGAGGTAGAGAATGTGAGTGGTGAAGGCGATGACGATGACAATGGCCGCCCTGACAACACAGGCAAAGCCGAATTTAAAGGCGCTGTAGAGTCAATAGAAGGTGATGCGGTTTTTGTGAACGGAAAAGAGCTTCGTTTTGCTGAAGACGCCGAACTTGAATTAAATGACGAAGAAGTTGATGTTGTGACATTTATCGAAGCCCTCGAAGTAGGCACTGTCATTGAAATAGAAGGTGTCTGGGTTGATGAAACTTACATTGAGGTAAAAGAAGCTGAAGTCGAAAACGAAGAGGACGACAGCGAAGAGTAGCCGTAAAGCATATGTAGCCTGACGTTATTACGTCAGGTGGGATGCCAAAACAGCCACCATAATGAATCACTTAATGTGGTGCGGCTGCACCGGAAAAATCTCACCTGATGCAATAGCATCAGGCTACGACAACATCAGTTTAAAATAACTTATCCGCTGCGGGCAATTTCGAGCGCTTATCTTTAAAAGCCAAAGCGTAAATGACGCAGCATACACCAATGCCAATGACCAGCGCGCCCACCCATTGAATGCGAATAAACTCAAGGCTAAACAGCACCGTTAAGCCAACCATGAGAAACGCGTGCAGCGCGAAATAGCGCGGCTTACCAAGGCGGCTGACAGTTAGGTTTAAGTTGTCAGAATACAGGCGAATCAGTGAGTCCAGGGAGTTCAATACAAACACCACGCCAACACCCACCATTATGCGGTTTATCCAGCCGGAGGTATCAATGCCTTTGGTATGAAACAAGTACAACACGCTGAACCACAAGCCCAGCGACAGCGACGGCCAGACCAGCATATTCACCAACAACGTCACCGTCTTCATATTACCCACGAAGCGCGCGGTAAACTGGCCAATCATGATGCTCCAGGCAAACCACCAGAACAGATAAAATGCGTGGTAGTCGTTAATGGGCAAAACAAACCGCTGTAAATGCGTAAAGTAATCACTCAGTAACGGCAGAGTTTGCAGGTAGTCAGCAGCTTCCACATTGGGCTGCGCCACCACGTAACTGCCAAGCCCTGCAATCAGCGCTAAAAACAGCGCACCGGACGACACACTCAGCACCTTCACAAAGCGCAGTTCGGTGCTCGAATACACCGCCGCACAAATGGTGAGCGTCACTAATCCGGCGAACAGCCATGGAAAACCCGAGTCCGGCGCAAACGCAGGCAAGTACCAACTTAAATTGGCAAACAGCAAGTGCGCCGTAAACGCACAAGTGCCAATAATGACAATGTTGTTCACCCACTTCACCCAGGTTATTTCAAAGAAGCGGAGTTTGGGTTCCAGTGCGCAGAAATAGAAGCAGGTGACAAAGTAAATCGCCCAAACCATAAAGCCCCAAAAACCAAACTCTATGGCTAACGGATTGGCAAAGGCGTATTCACTGTTCTCTTTGAGGTTTTCATACACCGGGAACTCAGTTAGCGGGAACATGATAAGCCCCACATCCAGCCCCGAGGTAAATAAAATAGCGACAAACACTAACGTTGATACCGGGATTTTACCCTGCAGCGGCATGGCCCCCCAGCGCCACAGAATAAGCAGCACTAAAGCCATGAACAAGATCATTCCGGCGCCCACTAAGGTTAGCATTTAACGCACCTCTCGTTGTTGCTTACCCTGACGCTGACGTTGCTGCCATTGTTCGTCCATCACCACTTTCACATTTGCTGCATCGGCGGCTTCGCCAAAGCGAATTAAGTCAGCAGCGCGCTCCGCCAACATAATGGTCGGCGCGTTCAGGTTGCCGTTTGGGATGGTCGGGAATAGAGACGAGTCGACAACACGGAGTCCCTGCAGCCCTCGTACTCGGGTCGTCGGATCCACGACCGCTTGCTCGTCATCTTCAGCGCCCATACGGCAGGTACCGCACGGGTGATACGCGCTTTCCACCGCGTCGCGAACAAAGGCATCAATTTCTTCATCCGTTTGAACCGATGCGCCCGGTTGAATTTCTTCCCCGCGATACTTGTCCATCGCCGGCTGAGCAATAATTTCCCGAGACAATCGCACACAGGCGCGAAACGCCTCAACGTCTTCAGGTTCTTTCAAATAGTTAAACTGAATTTTTGGGGCTTCCGTCGGGTCTGCCGACACCGCGCGTATCCAGCCACGGCTCTTCGGTTTATTGTGGCCAATATGCAGCTGAAAGCCGTCACCGTCAAAGGCACTGCGTCCGTCATAACGCATAGCCGCTGGCAAGAAGTGGTATTGCAAGTCAGGCCATTCGATGCCCTTCTTCGAGCGAATAAAACCGCAAGACTCAAAATGGTTGGTCGCGCCCAGGCCGGTTTTAAATAGAATCCAGCGTACGCCAATCGCCAGTTTACTCAACGGCCCTAGCTTACGATTCAAGCTGACCGGCTGCTTACACTGGTACTGAAAGTAAAACTCTAGATGATCCTGCAGGTTTTCCCCCACGCCCGGCAGCTCATGTTGCTGCTCAATACCCGCGTCTTTCAATACCTTTGCCGGGCCAATACCAGACAGTTGCAGCAAGTGCGGCGAACCGACCGAGCCCGCGCTCAGAATGACTTCATCGCGACAGTCAAAACGCTTAACCTTGCCTTTTTGCAGTAGCTCGACACCGACCGCACGTTTGCCTTCCAGAAGCACACGCTTAACCAACACACCGGTTTTCACCGTCAAATTAGAGCGTTCCATGGCAGGCCGTAAATACGCGTTAGCGGTCGACCAACGACGGCCATTTTTAACCGTCATGTGCATTGCGCCAAAACCTTCCTGCTGCGCACCGTTATAGTCATCGGTGTGCCAATAGCCGGCCTGCTCACCCGCTTCAACAAACGCACTATAAAGTGGATTTTGCATGTTATTGCCGTTATTAACCGACAACGGTCCGCCAACACTGCGATATTTGTCTTCCCCAAAGGCCCAGTCATCGGCCTTTTTAAAGTATGGCAGGCAGTGCCGATAGTCCCAGCCCTCGGCGCCATGCTCAGCCCACTCGTCAAAGTCACGCGCATGGCCGCGCACATACACCATTCCGTTAATCGATGACGAGCCACCCAGCACCTTGCCGCGCGGACAGTGCATGCGGCGGTTATCTAAATATGGCTCTGGTTCGGTATGAAACTGCCAGGCGTATTTTTTGGTGTTCATCGGTATCGACAACGCCGTCGGCATTTGAATAAAAATGCTTTTATCCGAGCCCCCGGTTTCCAGCAACAGCACGCTTTTGTCTGCGTCTTCTGTCAGTCTATTTGCCAATACACAACCGGCCGAGCCTGCCCCGACAATAATGTAATCGTACTGCTCAACCGACATTAAAATGGCCCCTGCAACGTCTCCATACCCACATACACCGACTTGGTCTGTGTGTATGATTTCAGCGTTTCAACGCCGTTTTCGCGGCCAATGCCTGACAATTTATAGCCACCCACCGGCATTTCCGCCGGCGAATTGCCCCAGGCATTAATCCAGCAAATGCCCGCCTGCATTTGTGCAATAACACGGTGTGCGCGGCGAATATCTTTGGTAAAAACACCGGCCGCTAAACCGTATTCGGTATCGTTAGCGCGGCGCACAACATCGTCTTCGTCGGTAAAAGTCATGACTGACATCACCGGACCAAAAATTTCTTCGCGACAAATGGTCATGTCGTTATGGCACTCAGCAAAAATAGTGGGCTCAACAAAGTAGCCATTTTCACAGCCCTCAGGCGTCACCGCATTACCGCCGTAAACCAATTTAGCGCCTTCCTGCTTGCCTTTCTCAATGTAATCCAAAACCAGTTGTTGATGTTTTTCGGATATCAACGCGCCCAGGTTGGTTTTCGCATCCATCGGTTCGCCAATCACGATATTCTTGCGTGTCCGCTCCACCAAGCGCTCCATAAACCGGTCATACACCGATTCATGCACAAAAACGCGCGTACCGTTGGTGCACACCTCACCTTGCGTGTAAAAGTTGGCCATCATGGCGCCAGTGACCGCTTCTTCAACATCCGCATCGTCAAACACAATTAAGGGTGACTTGCCGCCAAGCTCCATAGTGACTTGCTTAAGCGTGCCGGCAGCCGCCGCCATGACTTTTTTACCGGTACCCACTTCACCGGTTAACGACACCTTGGCGATGTCCGGATGCGCCGTTAGAAAGCGACCTACCTCGGCATCCCCCTGCACCACATTAAACACACCATCCGGTACACCCGCTTCGGTAAATATCTCCGCCAACTTAGCCGCGCCGCGAGGGGTTTCCTCTGACGGTTTAAAAATCATGGCGTTACCGGCCGCCAGCGCAGCCGCTGACTTCCAGCAGGCTATTTGAATGGGGTAGTTCCAGGCACCAATACCAAAACACACACCTAGCGGCTCGTGGCGAGTATAGAAAAAATCATCACCCACCGGTTGTTGCGCGCCCATCATCGACGGCGCTAAATTCGCAAAGTACTCAATCGAGTCGGCGCCGGTCTGCACATCAACCTCAACCGCTTCCTGCCACGGTTTCCCGGTATCCTGAACTTCGTACTTCGCCAGCTCGTCATTACGCTCACGCAATAAACGCGCGGCTTTTTGCAGAATGCGGGCCCGCTCTACCGCCGGCGTCTTTGACCACTTTTCGAAACCTTGCTTAGCACTCTTTATTGCCTGTAGCATCATCGCTTCACCGGCCTGTTCAACCCGGTAAATGACCTCACCGGTTGCCGGGTATCGCACATCAAAACTGCGGCTTTCGTCGCCGTTAACGTAGTGCCCATCAATAAAGTTTTTAAGCGAAAAGTTGGTCAAGGTACACTCCTTAAAACAAGTTACGGGTTACTGCCCCCGGAGTCGGCATCCACTCCATTCAGGCGTAACGTATCCAAAATAAAGTTCTTACAGTAATCTTTCGCGACATCAAAGCCGCGATCAGCACGCAAACTCAGCGCGCTCCGCAGCCAAAAACCATCAATCAGCGCTGCGGTCATCTGTGCGGCATCGTGCGCCGCTTCACGCGGCAATAACTGACGATAGCTGTAACGCAAGTTGGTCAATAAGCGTCGCTTATTTACTTCCTGCAAGCGCGACAAGTCGGCGTCGTGCATTGACTCGCCCCAAAAGCTTAGCCAGGTTTTGGTGCTGGGCAACGACTGCTGAATGTCCGCAAAGTTTAAGTCGACAATTTTCATCAGCCGCTCAATAGGGTCAGCCGGCGACTGCTCTAACTTCAGCCGCGACAACAAATAACGGACCGTGGCTTCAATCAGCGCCTGTTTACCACCAAAGTAATGACTGATAATGCCGGACGACAGCCCCGCTTTTTTCGCAATCAAACTGATGGTCGCTGACTTCAACCCCACTTCGGCAACCACCTCTATGGTTGCGTCTATCAACTGTTGCCGGCGCACCGGCTGCATGCCAATTTTGGGCATCGCGCTATTACTCCTTGTATGGCTCCAACGTCGACAAGCGGAAGCGGTGCTCATTCACAACTTCGCCGTCAACATTCTTCAGACTGAGCGATACTAAGGGATCTTCTAAACTCCAATCAATGTTTATACTGCCGTAATTAACATTTGCCGTGTATTGTCCAATACGATGCTTGTTCGGACTGACCTGTTTCCACTCTTGCGTTAAGCCAGAGCTAGTCACTTCCCACAGCGGATAATCCAGGTTTTCATCGTAATAGCTGACTTCGCCCCAGTGGGTATCCCCACTGACTAAAATCACACCATTCACTTGGTGTTTTTTAATTAAGTCGAACAACCGCTGGCGGTCGCCCGGAAAGTTCGCCCAGGCTTCCCAACCGGTAAAGTCGGCTAATAACTGTAAGCTGGAGGCAATAATTTTGACGCGAGCCGGTTTTTTCAACTCTTCTTCCAGCCACTGCCATTGTTTCTCGCCCAGCATCGACTTCGACATATCGTCGTGAGCAATGTACGGACCTAGGTTATTTGGCGCACGCTCATTGGCGTATTCTTCCCGCGACACGTGTTTCATGTCATCACGGTTCCAGCGCAAATCCGGCATAATCACGTGAATGCTCTGTTCGCCTTCGCCATACATCTTTGAGGTGTAAATGCCGTCAGGACGTGTGCGGCGAGGTGAGTCTTCCTCCGCACCCCAGAAGTCCAGCATAATCTGGCGTGAGGCTTCTTTTTTCGGGTAGTCTTTGCCCGCATCATTCGCGCCAAAGTCATGGTCATCCCAAATCGCCATCACGTTCGTGTTATTCACTAACGTCTGAAAACGTTCTTTCGACCCCAGCTTTTCGTATTTATTGCGCAGCACCGTCATATCTTCAGTGTCGCCATAAATATTGTCGCCCAGGAACAAAAACGCATCCGGTTTATCGGCAATAACGCTGTCCAGAATCGGCATGTCATGATCCTGATGCGAGCAGGAGCCAAAGGCAATATGCGACACACTTTGCTGTGCATTCGCCGCCGTGGACACGACAGCGCCCGATAACAATCCCAGAAAAATCAATGTTTTCTTCATTGGTTCACCTATGAAGTGATCAGGGGCTGACAACCAGCCCCTGCGCTTAACGCGTTTTTTAGAATGTGAACTTAGCGTTCAAGGCAGCCACACGCGGTGCACCAATCCAGGCCGCGCCCGGTGCAATCGTACCTAAGTAACGCTCGTCAAACACATTGTTGATGGTAAAGCGTAGCTCCATCGAGTCGATAGCGTTACCAACGTTATAGACCGCGGTGCCCAGATAGAAGTCGCTCGTTGTATAAGAGTCAACCACTTGAGTATTGGCTTGGTCCATGTAACGCTCACCCACATATTTGGTGCTGAAGCCAGCGAAATAACCGTCACTCTTGTAGTCAAAGCTAATGGCAGCCATGTCTTCGGCACTGCCAATAACGGTGTTACCCGCCGCGGCTTTGTCGACGTAAGTCGAGTCGTTCTTGGTGTACGACACGTAAACGCCCCAGTTGTCGTTCAACTGATAATCAAGCGACGCTTCAATACCGTTCGACTCAACACCACCGTCGTTCACATAACCACCGGCAGCCGCTTCTAAGAAGTCGATGCCATCAACATCTTCGTTGCTGATAAAGGTAATGCGGTTATCAAAGGTAATGTCGTAATACGTTAAGCTGGCGTTCAAACCCGGCGACGAATAACGCAGACCTAAGTCAATGTTATCCGCACGCTCTGGCTCAACCACACTCAAGTCAGTGTCGTCACGCTCAAGTACTGCATCTTTTATTGCCGCAAAGTTTTCTGCGTAGCCACCGAACACTTCCAGACCACGAACGCCCGGCACCGGTGCAACAAAACCGGCTGAGAGCAGTACGTCAGAGCTTGAATCGACGTCTAAGTTGTTGTCGCTGTTAAACAAGTCATTTTTCGCAACGTCGACATCGAACTTCTTGGCGCCCACACGGAATTTCGCGAAGCCAGCGTCCAGTTCGTTCTCAACGTACGCCATTAACGTATCTACCGGGAATTCGCGGTTGTACTGAATCCAGTAAGGGTTGTTTTCCCAACGTGCACTGGTTGCTGAGTCAATCAGCTTGTGCCAGCTACGGTATTCTTCACGCTCGTAATCTTCGTACCAGAAACCACCGCGTAAGGTGTTTGGCATGTCGGCAATGGTGGTGTCCCAAATGAAATCACCATTTACGCCATAACGGTCTTTGTTGTAATTGGTGTGACGATGCGACGATACTGGAATAGCGCCTGAGCCATAGCAGTCCGGGTCTAATGCAGCGCCTGCGCCGCCATAAGGGTAAGTAATTGAGCTTTCACAACCGGCTTGCGGCTGTAAAGACTGACCATCACGGTTCACAAAGTAAATTTGCCCCAGTGAAGAGCCGCCCTCTGCCGTAGTGCTTGGGTCTAACTCTGAGTGCGGGTTGCCAGCACCATCGTCAGTCACGTCAACAACATAGTAAGGGATCCAGTCGCCGCGACCTTCGTTGTGGTGGTAATACACATTACCCTTTAACGTCACGTTGCTGATCATGGTTTGTGCTTTTAGGTAGCCAAATAAGTTTTCACGGTGTGTTACCCAGCCTTTACGCCATGCCTGATCCTGGTATGGAACGCCGGTCCAGTTTGGTACCAAACCGTCCCACTGTTTGTTTTGTTCAAACTGGCTCACGCCGTACACACGCTGATACGTGTATTCGCGGGCATCGTCATAGGTCACGTAACCTTCCAGGTCTACGTCGCCCAGACGGCTGATGAGTTTACCGGCAAAATGGTCACGCGTGTTGGTTGCCACTTCGTCCATCCAGTCGGTGTTTTCTTGCGTTGAGAAGCTTACCCAACCGTAGGTGTCGCGCGCCAGCTCACCCGTTTCATAGCGAGCGTAAATTTTCTGTGCGTTGTTTTCGCCTAAGGTCGCACTGACGACCGCTTTTTCTTCAAAGCCCGGGTCAATGGTACGGAAGTCCAAGGTGCCGCCCAGCGCTTCGTGTGAGCGCGAGCTAATGTCTGAGGTACCCTGAGAAACGTCGACGCCCTGCAGGTTTTCAGTGTCGATAAAGCGGTTTGCTTTGGTACCGCCGCCGTAGTTTGAGTTACCGTTAGAAATTCCGTCAACGGTCATGCCAATTTGCTGTTGGCTCAGGTCAATTGAGAAGCCACGCATCGAGATGCTGGTTGACCATTCATCAGAGCCGAACGGGTCACCTTCGTTGATTAATACGCCCGGTAGGTTATCAACAACCGCCAATGCGCTGGTCATTGAGGTTTGCTGCAGCTTCATTTCTTCCGCAGTGGCATTATTCGCGTAAGAAACGCTACGCCCAGTCACCTGGATTTGCTCTATGTCTTGTGCTTTTTTCTTATCGTCGTTTGCCGTTTGTTCTTCCTGCTGAGCAAGCGTAGGAGCGCTTAACACAGAAAAAACGGAGAGTGCCAGTAAACTGGGTTTCATTGGTACAGATAACTTCATTTCATTAAGTCCTATTGTAGTTTTAGAGACGTATCTAAGACTAGTGAGTGAATGTTACAGTCGCGTTTATTTTAATTGACCGTTCAATTAAAATCAAATGACAGAAAAAAGACACAAAAAAACCGCACCTGGCGCAAACCAGATGCGGTTTCAATGACTGAACAAATATTACAGCACGTGAGGCTTGCGAATATTCTCGACAACCTCAACTTTAATGCTGTTAACACCTTCAACGCCTTTTAGTTGCTCACGCAATTTCAGCATATCGGTGCCTTCAGGCGCTTTCAGCATAGCCAGGTTCAAACGTGAATACACACGCTCAACCGTTAAACCAAACTGGTTCGCTAATTCGTTAGCGTCAGTGTTTTCGGTTAAAACGGTAATAATGCCTGATACATACGCTTTTTCACCCGTAATACGGTCAACCATCTCTGTGCCCGCCAAAAGAACATTTTCATTCTCAGCGGTAGCCTCAGCAGACTCAGGTACTTTGGTAAAGCTGTAACGTTTGTAGTCAGCTTTGGCTTCAAGCTTCTTCTGTAAATCAACAGTCGGCTTTTGCTTTTGTTGAGGAGCCGGAAGCTCTTGTGCGGTAGCCGAAACTGCTACCACGCCGCTTACGGCCACTGCTAATAGTGCTTTTACTAAACTCATATCTCTTTGCTCCTATTAATGACCGAATGCACGAACGCTGACAGCTTCAAGAACTGAAGGTACTGTGTTGTTTGATACTGGGAAACCACTTAAGTTCAGGTCATCACCATTAGTATCGACTAAACGAACAGTCCATTCACCCGCTAAGCTTTCACCGTAGAATGCATTTGCCAGAAGTACGGTGTCTTCCAGGATATAAGGGCTACACTGACCTTCCGCACCCACGATAATTTCCTGACGACCAGAAAGCAGCTGAGTCGTTGTACCAGCAGGAGAGGTTAACTCAACCGCCAGGTCTGAACCTGCTGTGCTGTAGAATGAACAACCTGAGCCGTTGAAATCAGCATTGCTTACAGTCAGTGATAACTGCAGACCTTCAAGCGTCATGTCATCTTCAACCGTGAAGCTATAGCTTGTTCCTTCCGCGTTGTTATCCGGAATGTCTAAGGTTGTTTCCGGTGAAACATCCATCCACTCAGTTTCAACTAGCTCAGGCATAGAACCCGCTTCGGTTTCTTTCGCCATTGCGACCGCCGCACCGGCGTTCACACGACCAAAGCCGTATTTCAGGTTAAATGTATAACCGGCTGCGTTTTCAATCCAACCTGGGTCAGCAACAAATTCGCCACCACCAACAGTCAGAACAACGCCTTCGTCTTCAGCATCCACCTGGTCTGCCGTGTTCGCCAAAATATGACGAATTTCACGAGCACTCAGTGCTGGGTTTGCTGAACCTACCAAGGCAACAACACCAGACGCGTTAGGCGCAGCTGACGAGGTACCGTTAAAGGTGCTGGTAAAGTTACACGATGGGTTTTCATCATGGCCCGGAGCGTTAAAGTTACGGAATGCTTCGTAATAACCGGGAGCTCCTGCTAAACCGTCCAGGTAATCCTGATATGGGAAGCTGCTGTAACCCTGTAAACAGGTTGACTGATCCGTCGTCACCATTGCCGGAGCAAACTCACCGTATTCCCCTGCCGGCGCTGACAAGAACACGTTAGAGCCCGCCGTTGAGTAGCTGGTGTGTCCGCCATCGGAGTTAACCGCCGCAATAGTTGTGGTGTAGAAGTTTGCATTCGACGGGTCCATGTTACCGTTTAAGCACGTTAAGCCTTCACTTACTGAGCCATTAACGTCACATAAACCAGTTGCGCCGCCGTTAAAAGAGTTACCTGCAGATTTAACGTTTAAGGCACCCAGGCCGTTACGTAAATCAGTAGCAACGTATTTCTCAAAGGCTTCATCGGTAGGGTAAGTGTACAGCGCCGCCGGGTAAGAAATACCGTAGCTTCGGTTATAGGCAATCAGAGGGTCACTTACCTGTACACCACTGCCCGGTAAACCGTGGCTTAGTGCAGAGTTCAGTTCGTTCTGAGAAACGTTACCACCTAAGTAGTTCGCACCAAATACTTTCGCTTTAGGTGCAACACCGCGGCCGCCTAAACCATTACCGGCTTCAGCAGCGATAAGGCCTGCAACCGATGTACCATGGTCACCACGGTTCGACAAACGGTTTGTTGGATCCATTCGGTCTAGCGCATTCGGGTCAAAGTTCAGTGACATATTCGCTGCAACGTTCGCGCTTAGGTCAGGATGACCTACTTCCAAACCAGAGTCGACAACACCAACCAACATTCCCTGACCGTAAGCACCCTGTGCATAGGCTTCCAACACGTTCATGTCTTCGCCTGGTACGTAAATGCTTTCATCAAAAAACGCTTCGCGCGCGTCTTCTTCAGTCCAACCGTAGTTGTTAACCAAGAAGTCCAGAGCAGCTTGAGTCTGGGTGTAAGTCTTTTGGCCTGTGTTGTTTAAGTGCCACTGCTGATACGCAATAGGGTCACTTGGAATTTGTTCTGCTGCAACTTCAATGGTTTCAACCGTTTCTTCCTGACCATCACTGACTGTCACTTCAATAGTGACCGCTTCCGCCGATAAAGTAACGTATTTGAAGTTACCTGAAGAATCGATAGTGACAATACCGTTTGCTTCTTCGCCATCTGCGTTAAGCGCACGAGCAGAATACGTGATGGTATCACCATTAGGGTCAGTCGCCTGAACCTGACCTTCAATCGTCTGACCTTCGCCAACGGTCACTGCTGTGTCACCAGATACGGTTGGTGCGTAATTATCATCACTACCGCCACAGGCCGCAAGACCCATCACAACAGCAACTGACAATGCCGCTAATTTGAATTGTTGTTTTGGCATTTTTACCTCTATTTGTATTTCCCCTAAAAAAGGACAAACACTATAGCGGCACTGTTAATATTATGTAAATTTCAAATGTAACAAATTATTAAAACTTATAACCTAGTATTAACTAAAAAAAGCAGAGAAGCGAAGTGCGGGGGTATATACGATTTATTTATAGGGTAGTTAAAACGGATATATCGCATCCGATGCCAACACATCAGATGCGATATAAATAGACTCTGACAGTTTTTTCTCAGTTTACTGCAGAGGTAGAGACAGTGTTTCGTGCCTCGGTAAGAAGTTTATTCTCTTAACACTATCGACTGAGCGTACAGCGGCTGCAGTGCTTTCCGAGCTCTGCCCCATATCCGGGTTGCTTAACTCGCCAGGCAGACCACGCAACTCCATCATGTTTATCCGTGGCTGAATCCAGGTGCTGGATACATTGACTTCTCCGTTGCCTCGCTGGAAGTCCTCAAACGCAAACTCCATCACATACACCCAACCATCATCAGTTTCATGAAGAATATGCCAGCGGCGAACTCGACAGTCATCAGTTAAGCCCCAACTTTGGCAAATAGCCGCCCGTTCAATATCAATCACCTGACCATTTTCAGACAAATACCAGTTAATACTGTTGGTATTAAGCGTCAAAGTTGACTCTCCATGAACACATAAACCATCTTCATTGGGCTGTTCACACCCGACACTGACATTGTAGCCAGTTGTACCTGGCTCAAACTGCCACCCGAAATAGTAAGAGACCAATGGAATATCCAACTCTTCACTCCAGGCATCTTTAACCCACGAGTTTATATGGCCAAACCAAAGCTGATCCGCTGCGGTCACCACATCATCCTCAATAGCCGCTATTTCAGGATCTTGCTTAACAACCCGATTATAACTTGCAACAATATTACCATCCGGGGTTTCCGCAGCCATTAATGCCGCATAGAGCTCACCAATTTGGTTAAATATTTCTACAGTCTGCTCTACATCACCATAGAACATCTCAACGGTGCCTTCAGACAACTCCCATGTGCCCTCAATACCGGTATACATCGCACTAAAACTGCCGTCAGCGTTGAAAGATACCATATCCGTCGCGAACTGATCGTAACCGTCTTCCGGCGCAAATTGCCCCAGGACATTAACAGCCCAAGTGCCAATAACATCCTCTTCCGTTGCCGGAATAAGCTCTAAATTATCACCGTTCAAGTACACGGTATTAGACGAGTATTCATTTTCTGCCGACGGAATTTGGTAGGTTTCACCATTCCATTCCAAAGGCGCATAAGTGACCGTCTGAGTGTACTCTTGGCGAATCGTGTCCTGTCTATTTCCTTTGGTGATAACTTTAAACCGTTTGCCATTTTCGGTATAAGTTGCTTCCACCTGACTAGCGCCGGCCGCTTCATAAGCCGCTAAAATATCAGGGTCATCGGTCACCGAACTCACTTGCGGGTAACTCACAAACTGAACTGGCTCTTCATAGGTCAGCGTAAAGTAATTGCTTTCCCCAACTTCCCATGTAAAGGCTGAACTGCTATTGCCGTTTGCATAAAATGGAGAAACAATCATACCGCTACCATCGGCTTCAAATACAAGCGCTTCATAAGAGCGACTCACAAACCCCGGACGAGTTGCCGACGTTGGCAAATAGAATGAGGGCGGAGTTGGGCTTTCTTCTTGCTCAACGAGTTCAGGATCATTAATAATTTCCTCAACAACCGCATCTAAAGCATCAGGATCGGTCGCTTCCACTTCCGCAACGTAAGCGTTATACGACTCGGTATTCTGTACCAAGTCTAATACGCTCTCAGTACCTTCCGGCAGACTAAAGTTCTCATTATCAATAATCAGTTTAATCACCGCTGACACTTCAAGTAGCTCGTTAGGATCAACCGCTTCCTGAGCAACGCTTAGCGCTTCCTCATCAGTCGGCGCTTCACCTCCGTTGGCTTCAATCATCAACGTATGGCTCGCTGTAGTGACATTGGTCACATTCGTGCCGGCTGCTTCGGAACGATCCAACACGCCATCATCGCCGGCCGCTGCCGCTAACGAAGCCAGTGATGACAGTGCACTGACTAGCTCGACGTACTCCTGGTTATTCTCAGCTGAGCCCTGAGCATTAATAGTCAATAGCTCAGTACCGTCAACGAAAGTAATATCTAACGTGTATGCTCCTTCTGCGTCAGCTGTCGCTGTATAGGTTTCACCGCCAATAGTAACGGTGACTGTTGCATTAGCTATTGGAGAGTCGACAATTTTGCCTGAGACGCTAACGGTTTGCTGAACCGTTACGGTAACATCTGCGCTAGCCTCGTCTTCGCCGTCAGTTATCGTATAAGTAAATGAGTCAGAGCCGGTATACCCGTCATTTGACGTGTAAAGTATCACCGAGCCATCAATAGTGGCGGTGCCATTCTCAGGAGCAGATACATCAGTAATCTCTAATGTGTCATCATCCGCATCAGCGTCATTAGCAAGTACATCGATACTAAACTCTGTGCCAGTATCAGCAGTTATCTCATCATTTACTGCCTCTGGTGCGGTGTTGCTGGTACCACCGTCACCGCCACCAGAGCCTGTGTCATTGTTGCTGTCACTTCCGCCGCACGCCGTTAAGGTCAGTGCAACGCCGAATAATAAAAGGTATGAATATCTCATAGCATGTTCCTAGCTGTTGTTTTTGTTCTGCGCCAAAACAGCGTAAAAATGACGCGTAACGTTAATAACTAGGAAAGGGGTTGATAAAAGTCAAAAGTGTATTTACAAATTCTTTACAAAACAAAAGTTGACGTCAATTGACACAAAACAAAAGACTGATGCGGTAGCCTGACGTTATTTACGTCAGGTGAGATGTTGCCGACATCAACATTACCGGGTTATTTAAACGTTGGTTTATATGGGAGAGATCGCACCTGATGCAATAACATCAGGCTACCGTATGTAGCCTGACGTTATTACGTCGGGGACAATGGTTGGGCAATAAAGTGCGGATTCAAATAGTCTTCTTTTTGGTTGTAAAGCAGCGGGTCGCCGGTAATGGTTGTTATCTCACCACCAGCCGCACTTAACACCGCGTGGGCGGCGGCGGTATCCCACTCACAGGTTGGGCCTAAACGTGGGTAGATGTCCGCTTTGCCTTCAGCAACGAGGCATATTTTCAACGAGCTCCCCATCGGCACCATTTCGTACGGTTTACCTAAGGCATCTAGCCAATCGGTCGTGTCCTGAGAAGGGTGTGATCTCGAACCAACCACACGCAGAGTGGCCGGGGCATTCAACGTTACTTTTATCGGCTTATCATTCAAACACGCACCCATATCACGCTCGCCGGTGTACATGGCATCCAGTACCGGCGCGTAGACCACACCCATTACCGGCACACCTTTTTCTATCAAGGCAATGTTCACCGTGAACTCACCGTTGCGTTTAATGAACTCTTTGGTGCCATCAAGCGGATCAACCAACCAGTAGCGGCACCAGTGTTTGCGCTGCTCCCAGCTTATATCTGAAGACTCTTCCGAAATGATCGGATACTGGGTCTCCAACGCGCGTAAGCCTTCACAAATCACTTTGTGAGCCGCTAAATCTGCTTTTGTCAGCGGGCTGTCATCGCCCTTTTGTTGCACGTTAAAGTCATCACTTTCGTACACATCCATAATCGCCGCGCCCGCGTCACGGGCTATTTTTTTTACATCTTCAAGCATGGGTACTTTCGGTTAGGAGGTTATATCGGAATTGTATCGTAAATTATAGGAGGAGCGTAGCCTGACGTTATTACGTCAGGTGAGATGGCGAAACTGCCACCAAAGTAAATTATTTATGTTTTGGTTGTTATTGGAGGGATCGCACCTGATGCAATAGCATCAGGCTACGTGTTGTCACATCAGGCTACATCACCGCATCCGTTTTATAACGGCATCGGTACTTTCATCAAAGGACTCATCACTTTCGCCGTCGAGTACTCGAAGCACATCTTTTGCTATCTTTTTGCCTTTCTCAACACCCGGCTGGTCAAAGCTGTTTAAGCCCCAAATGACGCCTTGAGTAAACACTTTGTGCTCGTACGCGGCAATCAGTGCACCAAAGCTTTCTGGCGTTAGCTCATCCATTATCAGTAGATTCGACGGGTGCCCGCCGGGATAGTTATCACGCGGTGACTCAGTATTGGGGCTACCTTCCCACATCAAACGCCTGTGTGCTAAGCAGTTAGAAACCGCCAACCGTTGCTGCTCAGCTAAACCTTCCTGAACTGCGGGTTTGAACCCCGGCGCCTCACGCTTTAACACCGCCACAAAATCAGCGGCAAACTGATCATAGCCTTGGTGCAAGTGTTGGAAAAAAGCGTGTTGCCCATTCGGCCCAAAACCGCCCCAAATAATCGGGCCGGTGGGGTAATCAATCGCTTTATTGTCTGCGGTTGCCTGTTTGCCGTTACTTTCCATGTCCAGCTGCTGCAGGTAGTTCGGCAACATACGCAGGCGCCCGTCGTACGGCAAAATAGCCAGGTTATTAATGCCCAACTCTTCACGGTTATACACGCCATACAATGCCAGTAGCATAGGAATGTTGTCCTCCACCGGCGCCGTAAAAAAGTGTTCGTCCATGGCTTTCGCGCCTTCCAGCATACGCTCAAATGGTCGCACACCAGTTGTCAGCGCTATGCTCAAGCCAATAGCCGACCACAACGAAAAACGTCCACCCACCCCTTCGCCAAAGGTAAATTGCTGCGCCGGTGGAATGCCATAGTCGGTCATTGCCTGGGCGTTCGCCGACACACCTATTACGTGTTTGTCCAACCACTGCTCCTGGCTTAACGCAGGCTCTATCCAGCGGCGCACAGTATCGACATTAGCAAAGGTGTCGATAGTGCCAAACGACTTAGAAGAAATAATAAATAACGTGGTTTCAGGGTCGACAATCGGCAGAACGGCATATAACTGACCACCGTCCATCGATGACACAAAATGCACTTGTAAGTCATGCAAAACTGCATCATCGGCAAACTCTTTTAATGCAAACGCCCCCATTTGCGGGCCTAAGTCAGAACCGCCTACGCCAATATTGACAACGTCGGTAATGGGTTTGCCGGTCGACCCTAGCCAGCGGCCAGAGCGCAGCTTCTGAACCACCTCAACAAAGCGTGTTTTACGGTTCGTCTGTTTAGCTACCGCGTGAATAGAACGGCTTAACGTGTGCGTCACCGGGCGGTTTTCACTGACATTCAGGTATTCACCACGGCTAAGTTGCTGGCGAGCATCATTAAATGATTCAGGTAAGCGTTTTCCCGTTTGTTCAATCAGTTCATTCACTGCCAGCTTTTGGTAGCTGGTGTCCAGTGCCAGGTAAGATCCGTTTTTTATCATTAATTACTTCCGTTTTTTATTCCCTTGTAGCCTGACGTTATTACGTCAGGTACGGTGCTGTAAATATCGCCACTGCCTAATTATTTATGTACTGGTTTAAGCGGGCAGATCGCACCTGATGCAATAGCATCAGGCTACGACTGGGCGCATCAAGCTACATCTGCGTCGTCGCTTTTATCTTCACAGGTTTTATGTTTGTTCCAAATCACATCACAAATACGGTCGTCTGTCGGCTTGTAACCTGTTGGAGCATTTAGCAACACGTCACGTAGCTCATCAATCGCAAAGCGCTGGCACGTATCATCAAGCTTTTCGAGTAACTGTTTCATGTCATCCCAGGTCAGAGACTGCTCATTCGCGCGCAGAATACGAGCGTGATCACTGGCTTCCACATTGTCGCCAATGAGTAACTCTTCGTACAGCTTCTCACCAGGCCGCAAGCCGGTAAATTCAATAGCTATGTCGCCGTGCGGGTTCTTCTCAGTT
The DNA here is from genome assembly GCF_004123135.1 of Idiomarina sp. 29L. Taxonomy (NCBI): domain Bacteria; kingdom Pseudomonadati; phylum Pseudomonadota; class Gammaproteobacteria; order Alteromonadales; family Idiomarinaceae; genus Idiomarina; species Idiomarina sp. 29L. The sequence continues at coordinate 160,047 of NZ_SDJS01000002.1, forward strand.
TTTTCCTCAAGGCCAGACAAGCGAATCATCTTGCGCGCCAAATCAACTATTTTTACCGACTCGCCCATGTCTAATACAAACACCGACCCCGTATGCCCCATAGTACCAGCTTGTATCACTAGCTGAGCCGCCTCCGGTATGGTCATAAAGAACCGGGTAATATCGGGGTGGGTCACCGTTACCGGCCCACCACGTTCAATTTGTTCCTTAAACAGCGGTACGACAGAACCCGATGAGCCTAAAACGTTACCAAAACGTACCATGCAAAAACGCGTTTCCGACTGACGTAACGCTAATGCTTGCAACACTAGCTCCGACAAGCGTTTCGTCGTCCCCATCACATTGGTCGGGCGCACTGCTTTGTCGGTAGAAATCAGCACAAACTGTTTAACGCCTGCCGAAATCGCCGCTTCCGCCGTATGCCAGGTGCCAAAAACGTTATTACGTACACCTTCAACCATGTTGTATTCAACCAAAGGCACATGCTTATAAGCGGCAGCATGGTAAACCGTGTCGACATTAAAGCTCTTCAGTACTGTCTCAATACGATTTCGTCTTTGTACAGTACCAATAACGGGTATTACTTCAGCGCCAATGCCCTGTTGCTCACATATATCAGTCAGCTCTCTTTCAATGCTATACAAAGCGAATTCAGACAACTCATAAAGCAACAGTATTTTGGGCCGCTGCAACAATATCTGCCGACAAAGCTCAGAGCCAATAGAACCGCCGGCTCCGGTCACCAGAACCGTTAAACCAGTAATATGCTTTTCCATTAAACGGGCGTCAGGAGTTACCGGATCACGCCCCAAAAGGTCTTCAACTCGAATATCCTGTAACTGGTCAATGGACATTTCATTGTTCACCATGTCAGCCATGCCCGGCACTGTTTGTACTTTAACGGGCAAACACTCTAAGGCCTCCAGAATTTCACGGCGGCGTGAACGAGGAGTACTAGGTAGGGCTAGAAGCACACGTTGGATATCAGCGTCGTACACGGCTTTTTCAATACGCCCCGGGTTAATAACGCTCATACCAAGCACCGACGTATCTTGCAGACCCGGATCATCGTCAGCAAACATCACCGGATGAAACTCACCACCATTGTTCAGGGCTTGCGCCAGCTGACGACCGGCAGACCCGGCGCCGTATATCAGCACCCGATCCTTCTTACGACTCATAGCACGCTGGTAGCCTTCACGAACAATCAAACGGCTGCCACCGGTTAACAAAAATGCCAGCAACACATAATTCACGACCGCTGACACCGGCAGCGCAATACCCATGACCAAAGCGCCAATCACTAAGAACGCGCCACTGAATATCACGGTGACAAAAACTAAGCTGAGAACTTTAAAGCCAACGTAGCGGACAACCGCACGGTACAAACCAAAACGAATAAACGCCAATAAAGTTGCGCACAAAACAAGGCCACCAAGAATCATCCACTGCGACCATTTCAGCGGCATAATGGCATCAAAGCTAAGTAAATAGGCCGTTACCATTGCTACCGTAATGGACACAACATCAACGAAAAGCCCTATTCCGCGCTTCACGTTTCTCGGTAACTGCATCAACAACTTCAATGGATTCACGGTATTTATCCTTTTTATCGTTTCCGTGTATTAGCGGTTATAAAACGGCGCTCTGTCATCTGTATAGTCATACAAACGGGCGCGACGTTGCAACTGTTGTCCACCATTTCGTGACAATGGCACCCAGGTAAAGCCAACGCGCTCACGTGTCGGACGCACACTCATTAAGTCGAAGGGTATGCTAATAAAGAAGCCTTTGGTAAAGCTACCTTCACCATACTCTTCCGATGACACATCCGTAAAGGCCGCATACGCCCCGGCAACCACACCGCTGTCAAAGCGTTTTTGCATGGTCACTTGTACGCCTTTGTCTTTCGCCAGGAACTGGCCAAAGTCTAACTGCAATAACGAGTCCGACAGCCATGGAATTTGATAATAAACACTCGCAAAGCCGGTGGTCACTTCGTAATCTAAGAAACCACTGCCACCTTCAAAGTCACGTTTACGAACCCGGTTAGCATTCAAACCAAAGGCCCACCGACTGTCTACCGGCTTGTAAAGCACTTCGGCCCCCAAGCCACCGTACATACGCTCTAAGTAGCCGGCATAAGCCATGGCAAACCAGTCCTTGCCTAAACGTTTGTGGTACGTTACCTGCGCTGAGTCTAACCAAATATCGTTTTGTACATACTTACGAATGTCAGTACGCACCGGCGGTAAAGCATCCTTCCCGCCACCTAAGAATAAGAAGTCGTCATAGTTAGTGGCAATGTTAAAGCCCACCTCACCAAACAACTCAATATTGTCATTCAGCCAACGACGACCAAAGGCGTACACACCCAACTGGTAGGTATAGAAGGTTTCCGGGTTACCAAAGCTTTGGTCCAGGAAAGGCTTCAGGCCATAGCGGTTGGTGAACTTATTCTCAGGGTTCAGCATCCAGCTATCGTCGCCGCGCTCAGGCATATCCGGCGACTCCAGTCGAACGAACAAGTCGTCCACTTCGTCAACGTCTTTGCCCGGCTCCCGGTTAAGTACCCTATCTTTAAACCGTTCGGCATCAATTTTGGTGTTCACGTTGGGGTCGAACAGCGCCATATCGACCATATTGTAGGTTTTCACACTGTCGGGTAACTCCGCCGCCATAACGCGAGCCGCCCGGTCATAAGCTTCTTCACTGTCACGGTAACGGAAGTGGTAAGCATACATGGTCACTTCATCATCTTCTGCGGCAAAGCGCGCTCCGCTAAACGCCATTTGCTCACGCATAGTGCGGTTCATTCCTGCCCAGTCTACGTCAGCCAATGACTCTTTGCGCTTTTCTTCTGTGGGTACCACCTTGTCAGGCGTCACCTTTATCTGGTTCAAGGTACTGAAGTTGGTGCGCAGGCTAAAGTTGAACATAAGCGTATTGCCACGCTCGTAACTCAGTTGCACATCGAAGTAATCGGATATCTGGTAATTCGCGCCAAAGTTCCAGCGACTGTCTTGTTTTATCGGTACGCCGGCACGTTCGGTCGAGTAGTCGTTACCGTCATACTCTACTTTCAGGCTAAGTGGCTCCCACGGCGTTTGATATTCCAAGCCACCGAATACGGCCATAGGACCGGTAAACCAGCGCTCTGCATCTACGGTTCCTCCATTACCACCATAGCCGCTCTCTCGACGGCAGTACTCGTCAGATAATTCACAAAATGGGTTATTTAAGTCATCGTGCGTGCCCATACGTCCAAAGCCCAAACCTAAGCTGACATCCACCGGACCAAAGCGTTTATTTGCGACGACGTATTCGGCATCAAACAAGCCAGTACCGGCAAAGTCACGAAAACCCACGCTTACTTCAGGCAGCCAATAGCTTTCTTCCCATAAGCGGGCTTTTATGTCGAAGCCTTTGTCAGCATAAATATTATCGCCGCTGAAATCCGGCACATCACTGTATAAACGATTAGGAAATTCGGTATAAAACGCTGTGGTTTCTAACCACGGCAACAACTGCAGGCTCACTGTATAGCGGCGATACTCATCCATATCGGTATAGCTCAGCGCAAAAGCACCCTCCTCCATCATACGGGCTGTTGGGTTCTGCAATAACCCTACCGAGCCGTAGTCGTTATAACTGGGTGACAAATCACGACGCGACCAATGCCATTCTGATGTAGGTGCTGCGCCCACCTGGTACACAGGCGCGTTAGTTGCTGAGCGAACCGATGTATCGGCCACAAAATGCTTCAACAAACCACGAATGTCGTCATTTAACGATTTATATTTTGGCGGTAGCTGATTCGGCTCAAAGCCTAACCAAAGGATATTGCCCGGCATAAGCTCAGCGTCACTTTGTTTATAGTACGCCCAGTTAGTTTGTTGTTCGTCATCAACAGACACTACCGTCGCGACACTTTTGTTGTAGCCGCTAAGCAAGTCAGACTGCTCTTCAATACTACTCAACCAGTTTGCGACTGTTTTGCCTGTATGAAATGCGTACTTACCCGGCTTACTGACTAAGCCATACACATAAATATGCTCTGGGCGTTCAGGCAACACTAACGAGTAACTTCCTTCTGGTAGCAGTGGGTTGTCCGCTAAGTTTTGGCGCGCTTGTTCAATGCTTATGTGACCCCAGTATTGTTGCCCCAACTGCCAACCCTTAATTTGACCTTGCAGCATAAGCGCAGCATCGGCTTTGTCGGTTTCACGGCGGCCGCGCCAATAAGCTTCCAGTTCAGCCAGCTGCAAAAGGACCTTCTGCTTTTTTTGCTCTAACTCAGCAGCTTCATCGGTTTTAACCAAGCGCACAGCCGGCCAATATACGTCCGCCAGAAGGCCTTGCTTTTCAATGGCATTCAATGCTTGCTTTAATCGAACCGGCCCCTCAAATTGCACCTGTTTGGTTTCTGCGCTTGCAACGCCTGACTCAGCCAAAACGGCTATAGCGAATAAAGCAATAAAAATACGTTTCATAACATCACTCATTGGGCTGATTCTGAGTTATTAGTGCGACCAATCCAGGTGACCTGGGTAAGATTTAATAGCGGCTTATTGGGAATAATGCGTTGCTCGCTTTTTATAACATGACCGTCCGGCTCCACCCAGAATCGATTCACAAAGCGCTCGCCGGTCAAAACAAACTCCCCCACTTCTTCCACTAGTGTCGCCGTTGCCTGACCATAAGGCATAGCCAGTTGCTCCTGCTGCTTCACAGTGAAAGTCGACTTCACGTCGCGACTAACACGGGTGCCGCCGTCGAACTGGTAGTCATAGGCGCGCTGCCAGGTGCTATTGCAAGACTGAGGGGCTGTTACAATGCAACGCAGCGGGTCATTCTTTAAATTCGACACGCTTAACAGGTTATCATCGAGGCTTTGAGTGCGTGTGACCCGCCCATTCTCAAGAACGAAGGTCTCTTTCTCGGCGGTAATAAAATGGTACTTATTTGGTTTATTAACAAAGCCTAGCACAATCAGACTTCGGGCTTTCCCCTGCCACTGGGCATACAAGGAAGTGTAAGGAAAGTTATCTATTTCCTCGGCGCTGAGCTCTGCATCTTCAATGTCTTTAAACGCAAATTCAACCGTTTCACGAACTTCGTCCGTAACGGCTGTACAGCCAACCAAAATTAGTAAGAAACCGGCAAAGAATCCGTTCCGAATCATAAGAAGTCTCACAAGTTAAACCATCGCGCATAAAAAAATACCGCCAAACGGCGGTATTTTATCACAGCTCTTTTAAAGTGTTCACTGCGAAGCGCTTCGCAACCAACACAATAAGCTATTACTGAGCTGGAATAGTAATAGTGTAGGTGTTAGTACCTGTACCAGTTACAGTCACAATTGGATCTGGATCTGTTGGTTCTTCAGGGTTGTCGTCAACTACTGGGTTTGATGAGCTGTCAGAAACAACTGCTACAGTTGCCGCTGCTGCAACACCAGCAAAGATCATTGCTTGAGTTGACATGCCACCGATACCGCTACCAGACGCTTCTTCGCCAGCAGCACCTTCTTGTGCCATTGCTGGTGCGGTCGCTAAACCTAACGCAGCAATAACTGATAATGCTAAAGTTTTCATAATATTAACCTCACTCCCGAGATATTGATACATGTATCGCCGTAGACTGAAAACTCTCCAGTTAACAGCAACTTTCATAGTATGTTTATACGCTATTAATTGCAAACTGGATTTTCAAATTTTCAGTAAAATTTATTAAATACTGTTAATAGCAGCCACTGCTACAGCGGTGTTATACAAAATACTGGTTACTTGAGACCACAATTCTAAGTTTTCAGTATAGGTTGTGTCCATAGGAACGATAATGGCGTCACCCGGACCTAGCTGCGAGCTTTCGCTGAAGCTAAACCAGCTGCTACCGCCTTCGTACCGCTCAATGGCGCCGTTGGCTTTAACAATATAAATGCGATCTTCATCAGCCTTTTCTTTGGTCCCACCACTGCGTTCAATATATTCTTCTACCGACACGTCAGGGTCAAAGCGGTACGACGTCGCCATCTGCACTTCACCCATAATACTGACCGAGTCATTACGGGAAGGAACGTGTAAGGTGTCGCCGTCTTTTAACTGAATGTCATTAGCACCGTTCGCACTTAGTAGTTTCGGCAAGTCCATAATTAAACGACCCACCGGCTCTGCCGAAAGCAAATCTGCCAGCAAGGTGCGCATTTCATCATATGAAACTCGGCTTTCACCCGTGCCCGTTAACATGTTACCGGCAACTTCGCGCTGAAGCTCTTGCGCTAAAATTTTCTTACGTTCTTGCTCTTGCTTTCGCAGCTCTTCACGAGTAAATACAGCACCTTTTATAAAAGCATGCTCTGTAAAGCCACCGGCCCGTTCAATAAGCTGCGTGAGAGTTTCCCCCCGCTTAATGGCGTAGGTTCCCGGGAAGCGGACTTCCCCCCGCAGGGTCACTTCATAGGTACTCTGCCATTCAGGAATACTCAGCACGTTTAAACGGTCACGCCCTTGCAGCGGAACATCCACAGTACCTTGCAGCACATCATTCAATGCAACTGTGACATAGTCAGTCTGAGTGGTGTCTTTATTGAACTCAAAACGGGTAATTTCAGCACGTTTTAAGTACGCCGAGTCTTTAATACCGCCCGCAGCATCAATTAAGCGACTGACACTGGCATTTTCCACTAAAGGGTATACCCCAGGGTGGTTAACTTCACCCGACACGTAAACCAGTGGCGTATTGCCGTTGCGAGTACGCTGACGTTGAATGCGCTGCATTATGGGTTCCAGCATTTTATCACGTGAGTACAACGCCAAGTCTTCCTCCGCAACTTCAACATCATCTTCGTCCGGAGAGCCAAACAACTCAGATAAAGGCGTTAAGCGTTGTTGTTGTGCTAGCTTTTCTCTCTCTTCCTCTTCGGACGCTTTAGCTTCTTTTACCAAGTCTTCTAAAAACGCCTGACGATAATCGCTCAATAACTCCTGACGCTCTTCAGCCTGACGCTCCTGCTTTGTTAAAGTAAAGCGAGAGAGCTTCTGCTCCTCTTCTTCTTTCGTTTGGTAGCGGCTGAAAATGACAATTTGGTCGCGCTCTTGCAGTTGTAAGTTCTCACCTTCAACGCCAGAAATAGCCTCCGCCACGTTAAATTGATACAAACTCAAATCGCGCTTCGGCCCTGTTTCACGCACAACAAGACCATAGCCTAAATCAGCTTGCTCTAATAAGTCCTGACGGCTGTCGAGTAAAACATCATTGATGCGAATACCCGGCTTCCACTCGTAATGCCCCGGACGAGTCACCGCACCGACTAACAACAAGCTATTGTTCAGCGACTCTGACACCTGGCGAAGCGTTAATACATCACCGCCTTTCAGCGCTTTGCCCAACTCAGCATTTGAGGTTAAGTCAACCGTACTAATAACCCGCTGGCCTCGAACAATACGCTCGAGCTGTGCCGACGCTAAGTAAGCGTCGTCTTCACTACCACCAGCAAAATGTAATGCGTCTTCTAAAGTTTCATCGCCTTTTAGCTCATATAAAGCCGGACGTTTAACCTGGCCTTTAACAGTAACCATGTCACCACGCGCAGGAATGAAAACAACATCACCACTTTGCAAAATACGGTCGTCGGACGCATCACCTTTTAGCAGCAAGTCGTACAAGTCGAAGTCAGCAATGACCTCGCCAGCGCGCATTAGCCGAATAGAACGCAGTGACGCAATGTCCGACACACCACCGGCAACATACAGCGCCTGGCTAATGGTCGACAACGAGCTTACCGTGTATGAGCCCGGCTTATAGGCTTCACCCGCAATAAACACCTGAATAGAGCGCAGCTCACCCATAGAAACCGCTGCATTAAAGCCAATAAGCCGCTGTTTTACCTGATTCTGAATAAGTTCCTGCATTAGGGTGTAGCTTAAACCAGCAACCGTCAGCTCACCCAGGTCAGGAATAACCACTTTACCTTCTCGGTCAATGGTTAAATCGTAGGTGCGGTTTTCTTTACCAAAAAGCTGAATTTTAATGGTGTCGCCAACGCCCATAATGTAACTGGAAGGCACTGGTGCATAAGAGGTGGGTGCAAAGGTTTTTGGCTCGCCGGAAAACAAGTCATAGCCGAATGCTTTTAACTCATCGTCGTCTCGAGTGAACTGAGCTTCCAAATCTTCCGGAATTATCGGGTCGCCATTTTTATCAAAACGAGTGCCTCGCGGGAAAACGACATCTTCTTGTTGCTGGCTCTTGCTGCTTGAGCTTGAAGAAGAACCGTTTAACTGATCCAACATGCTGGGGTCAATACCAAACTGCCTGGCAAGGGCTTCCTGCTGAGCACGAGGCAGTTTCTTTAACTGCTCAATTTGAGCCTGACTTGGCATAGACTGCGCATGTACCGTTACTGAATTACCTAAAGCCACAACAGCAACGAGCAGTACCATACTCGACAAGATAGACTTCCAAGAAATCAAAGCGCTTCCCCTTTATGTTTTTTACTTAATTTGCACCCGGATAATCGCAGCATTTTATAAGCTAACTCATAAAAAAGCTACGATAGCGTGTGGTTAAACTGAGCTCACCACCGGCACACCAAAGATATCTTCTACCCGTCCCTGCAAAGACATACCTCTTGAGGTCTGTGTTGCGGCCTTATCCAATAGTTTATTCCAGCGCATGTAGTTATCGCGGTAAAGTTTTATGCTCTTATTATCGCTCGCGCTATTGCCACTAAACCGATTTGCATTTTCAAGCGCCACACCGGCAGATGCCATACTTACAGCGACAGTGCCTTCAACAGCGCTTTCCGGTATCACGATACCTGAGCCCGCGGAGCCTACAGACAGCAGTGCTGGTAGGCATGAGCGACCAATGTTTAATAAGTTTTCGTGCCAAGCAGCTTTGTGATTGTTTATTGCGGCAAAGGTATCTCCGAAAAGGCCAGCGTGCATGTCCTGAAACTCTTCTAAGCTCCACTCATGCACGAACCGTTTCCCGCTTTGCTCTTCTTTGGCTTGCTGAGCAATAACAGCGTCATCACGAACTTTGAAAAGTAAATCGAGGAGTTTTGTAGGGCTGGTGACTTTCTTCTGCATCAGCAATGCGTAGGCATACGGAAAGCTTTGAAGCGCTTCAGACTCAGTTTGGGACAGGCTTTGTAACTCATTCAGGCTCGACTGCTGTTGCAGTTGGTTACCTAAGTAGCGCCAGAGCAGCGCGCTTTATTGCGCTTTTAACTCTTCAATGGCAGGTGCGGCAACATAAACTGCATTGTGCTGCGCAGCCAATTCATTCACAAAGTTGACGCGAAAGCGGTCTATAAGCCCGGAAACTAACTGGCCTGTTTTGTGAGAAGTGTCATCATCACTTTGCGCTGCCTGGTTAAAAGCAAGAGCAAAGTCAGAAACGGTAGGTTGGTCAAAAGGGGCTTGCTCAGCAACAGTCACCAATAAACCGGCAACACATTTCGCACCGCGAAAGTTATTATCCGTTAATGTGCTTTTAGCCAGCTTGCGTCTGTCGGTAAACTTTTGGGTAAAGCCTTCAAGTAATGCTTGTTTAAACTTTTCGGCATCGCTTTGCGCAACGGGAGATTGCTCTGACCAGCGCTCGGGGCTTTCCAACCATTCTTTAATAAGTAATGCGGACTGAGCAGCGGCCTGCTGGCAGCAGCCTAACCATTGGTCGGTTGCAACCAAACTGGTTTCTTTAAGAAGGTCGCGGTAGAGATGGTTATGGTCTTTAAGTTGCTGTTTATCATCTTGCTGTATGGAGCCATCAAACAACACCTTCGATGACATAGCCAAAGATTCCAGCACATTCAGCAATTGCATGAGCTGCTGCTTAGTCAGTTGCTTAGGGCGCGTTTGCTCCCCAAGCATTAAGCTCATAGACAGGTTTAACTGTCTTGCGTTAAGCAATGATGCACCAGTATAGTTTTGTAGTGTCATGGTTTGCATTGCTTATACCCTGTTCTTTTTAAAAGTCACCTGCGCATTAGACGCTAGCGACTAGTCATTCCCAAACAAATCTCGCGTATACACTTTGTCAGCCACGTCCTGGAGCTCTGGCGCCATACGGTTTGAAACAATTACGTCCGCTTCGGCTTTGAAACCCTGAAAATCATTCACAACACGTGAGTTATAGAACTTGTCTTTTTTTAACACCGGCTCATAAACAATAACTTCAATACCTTTCGCCTTAATGCGTTTCATCACACCTTGTATGGCCGAGGCACGGAAGTTATCAGAGCCCTGTTTCATCACTAATCGATAAATACCAACAACTTTTGGCTTACGAGCAATAATACTGTCGGCAATAAAGTCTTTACGAGTGCGGTTAGCATCAACCACCGCTCGCATCATATTTTGCGGCACGTCCTGGTAATTGGCTAGCAGTTGCTTGGTGTCTTTTGGTAAGCAATAACCCCCATAACCGAAGCTGGGATTGTTATAGTGGTCACCTATGCGGGGATCTAACCCTATCCCTTCAATAATTTGCCGGGTGCTTAAACCATGAACTTCAGCGTAGGTATCCAGTTCATTAAAGTAGGCAACACGCATAGCTAGATAGGTATTCGCAAAAAGTTTAATAGCTTCCGCTTCTGTACTATCGGTAAAAAGCGTCGGCACATCTTTTTTAATCGCACCTTCTTTCAACAGCTTGGCAAATACCTCAGCTCGCTTTGAGCGCTCCCCCACTATAATACGCGAAGGGTAAAGGTTATCGGAAAGGGCTTTGCCTTCACGCAAAAACTCAGGCGAGAAAATTATGTTATCGGTTACCATTTTCTCTTTCAGCATTTGGGTATAGCCTACCGGAATGGTCGACTTGATGACCATAACGGCGTCAGGATTGATTTGTTTAACCTGTGCGATGACCGCTTCTACGCTGCTGGTGTTAAAGTAATTGGTTTCCGGGTCGTAGTCGGTCGGTGTCGCAATAATCACATAGTTCGCATCGCTGTATGCCTCTTCTGGGCTCAACGTTGCTTTAAGGCGCAGTTCTTTTTTATTAAGAAAGTCAGAAATTTCATTATCTTCAATGGGCGACTTTTTATTATTTATAAGATCTACTTTTTCTTCGATAATGTCGACTGCATACACATCGTTATTTTGCGCTAAAAGGACCGCATTGGATAAACCAACGTACCCTGTCCCTGCTACTGCTATTTTCATAAAATACCCAATTGTTCGTTCTTGTTATGAACTTTTAGACATTATAAAACTGCTTGTACCACTCAACCGTACGTTTCATGCCTTCAGTTACTGGCGTTGACGGTCTATAACCCATATCGTTTTCTAACTCAGACACATCGGCATAAGTGGCTACAACATCACCAGGCTGAATAGGCTGAAAGTCTTTTTGTATTTCAACGCCAGCAGCATTCTCAATGGCTTCAATAAAGGCCATAAGCTCTATAGGCTCGCTATTGCCTATATTGTAAATTTTATAAGGCGCCGAGGAGCTGGACGGGTCCGGTTGCTTACCGTTCCATTCATTATTGGCTTTGCATGGGTTTTCAATAACGCGCACCACACCCTCGACAATGTCGTCAATATAGGTGAAGTCACGCTTCATTTTACCATTATTAAAGACTTTAATGGTGTCACCGTTCAATGCTGCCTTGGTGAAAATAAAAGGCGCCATGTCGGGCCTGCCCCAAGGCCCATAAACGGTAAAAAAGCGAAGACCAGTACACTGTATACCGTACAAGTGAGCATAGGTATGCGCCATTAGTTCATTGGACTTTTTCGTGGCAGCATACAAACTAACCGGGTGATTTACACCGTGTGAGGCTGAGAACGGCATTTGTTCGTTCAAACCATATACCGATGAGCTGGACGCATAACTTAAGTTCTTAACACCGTTATGGCGGCAAGCTTCCAGCACATTCATAAAACCAACAATGTTGGAATCGATATAAGCATTAGGGTTTTCCAGCGAGTAGCGCACTCCGGCCTGGGCAGCTAGGTTACAGACGGCGTCAAATTGTTCTTGTTCAAACAAGGCATCTAATGCGGGCTTGTCTTCAAGTTTTAACTGTATAAACGAATACCCCGAATGCAGCTCGGATTGAACCGTTACACCGTATTCGATATTACTTTGCTTTATGCCACTTTCTTGTAAGCGACCATACTTTAGGTTCACATCATAGTAGTCATTAATACTATCCAGCCCGACTACGGTATGGCCTCGCTTAAGCAACTTTAAAGCAGTGTAAAAACCAATAAAGCCTGCTGTGCCTGTTACTAGAACCTTCATTTTACTCTATCCCCTGAGCCTTTACCGGTAACCGTCATAAAAATGTACTGAAAATAGGTTTTTAAATTTAATGTTTGAATCATCTTCGCGTCGGTTTCAGCCAGTAGCTGCGGGGTCGACATGTCTATTTCATTAACCTGGGCTAAGCCGGTAATACCCGGGCGAACATTAAATACGCCTTTAGCCTCGCGTGCCGCCGTTAGTTCTTCCTGATTAAAGAGCCCGGGGCGCGGACCCACTAAACTCATTTCACCCTTTAGAACATTCCAAAGCTGCGGCAGTTCATCCAGTTTAGTGCGACGCAAAAAGTGCCCAAACTTTGTAATAGAAGCGCTACTAGCTAAGTGGCTCGCTACAGAAGCGGTGTCTTTTTTCATGGTTCTGAACTTAACTAAAACAAAGGGCTTTTTGTTTTTACCTACTCGTTCTTGTCGGAAAATAGGAGAGCCTGTGTCGAACAAGCCTATAAGAGTCAGCAGAATGAGTATAGGCAACCCAGCAACCAAGCCCATTAATGAAAATATAAAATCAAGACATCTAATCATTGAATAAATTACCGCTAGTTATTTTCCGCTTTTACGCATTTTTGTATGGCGTCGTTAAAGGTAACCGGAGGTTCCCAGTTGAGAGCTTTCTTTGTATGGTTAATATCAAGTTGTAAGTTACCAAACAGCCTATCTGCAATGGCTTTTTTGCCCAGCATTTTTGCGCTAAGTTTCATTAAACTTACAGGAAAAGGCCAAAGTTTAGGGTCTTTGCCATAAGTACGAGTTAGGGTTTCAAAAAGCTCTTTGCTTGAAACATCGTGGTCATCGCTAACCAAAAAAGTACCGTTTAAAGGCTCTGGGTGTTTGACACAAGTCACAATTAAGCTGACTAAGTTGTCAAGCGAAACCAGACTCCTTTTATTTTCTACGGAAGCAAAAGGCAACGGCAAGTTTTTTTTTGCCACCCCCATTAGCGCTTTAAAGTTCCCCTTTACCCCGGGACCGTAGACCAAAGGAGGTCGAATAATCACGAGTTCAGTAGCTGAGCCTTCTAACTCTTTTTTTAAGGCCAGCTCCGCGTCGCGTTTTGACTTCCCGTATAGGTCTTCTGGTGAGCATTCGCTGTTGCTGTTGTATGGCGAGTTGGGCGGCGTAGACTCACCCAAAGCCTTTACCGAGCTGAGAAAGATAAAGCGCTTCACGCCGTGTTCTTTTGCTTGCCTAGCTAATTTTGCTGGTGCTTCTACATTCAATACACGAACTTTAGCTCTAAAAGCTTCGTCCTTTGACTGTGGTACATGTGCTAAAGCCGCGCAATGAATAACTGTCTCTACACCATCTAAAACTGGTGACCAGTCCTTTGTGCCTAATGGCATAGCTAGAATAGAGTCACCGTAAAACTGTCGCGCGGTGCCAATTACCCCGAACCCGTTATTATTTAGCTGCTTAAATAGCTCATTTCCAATAAACCCGCTGGCACCGGTTAAAAGTATCTTGCTCGGTTCACTCATGAGTAATTAACTCTTGGTATATAGCCAAATGCTGTTTCACTACAACGTTAATATCAAAATGTTTTTCGGCAAAGAGCCTGCCAGCTTCGCCCATCTGCTTTCGTTTAGCTTTATTGACCACCAATTCTTCGATAGCATCGGCTAGTGCAATATGGTCTTTTGGTGGAACTAAAAGACCTGTAACACCATTTTCAATAGCGTAGTTGCAGCCCGGAGAGTCAGTAGTAATAATAGCCCTGCCACATGCGGCTGCTTCTATTAAAGACTTTGGCAAACCTTCTCCATAGTATGACGGCAAGCAGACTATATTTGCATTGGCATACTGCGTGGCAATATCTTTGCGAAAGCCTAGAATTTTTATAAAAGACTTTTCCTTCCAGGACTCAAATTTTGATTCAGACAAGCTATTGGGGTTACCGGTGTCCGGCGTACCAATAAGCTTCATCTCTACCGGCACATTACGCGACGCTAATAACCTAGCGGCTTTGTAAAATTCACAAACCCCTTTCTCCAAGAGCAAGCGAGCCGCCATAACAACTTGGGCTCTATCGCCATCAGGTTCCGGTAACGCCTCGTACTCGTTTAGATCAACGCCCGAACCACGTATCAGAACCGTATTTTTATTACTAATGACACCGCCATTCAATAGCATCAATTTGTCATCCGGGTTCTGAAAGATAACTTTCACCTTCCGACAGCCAAGAGCAAATGAATAAAGTCTTTTAATTACAAAGCGTCGCAACCTACCTAACAGCGAGGACGATGTAAATACCGTACCCAGGCCTGATACAGCAGCAACAAGGGGCACTCTAATACTCAGGCGATTTACGAGACCACCATATAACACTGGCTTTATCGTTACCAAGTGAATTAAGTCTGGTTTAACGTTTCTAAATAACACCAGCAACTTATATATCGTTCTTAGTTCAATTAAGGGATTTTGCCCGCTGCGACTAAAAGGCACTTCATGATGATGAAAGCCTCGTCGTGTTATCTCCTGAGCAGCAATACCTTTGCCGGTGGCAACATGAACTGAATACCCGTTTTGCTGAGCTACCTCAGCTATAGAAGCACGATGGGAAAGAAAAAACTCAGGCGTGTTAATAATAAAAAGTATTTTTTGTTGCATGTATGTGACTTTAACCCACTGTTAGAAAGGTAAGCTCCTGAACTGTTACTACTCGATACGGAATTAGTTAGCCTAACTATGAAAGTTCTGATTGAAGTAAAAATACGTTAGGTCACACATAAGGATCGGTATTAGCTCAATGAAAAAGCTGTTTAACACTTACAAGGTGGTTTTTAAAATGAAAGCTTAGGTCTAAACCATGATCTCGGCATGAATATACCCCCACTATCTCCTCTAAGTTTAGTTTTTCAGGGCTCTCAATTAATCGGCCTTTACTTTCTATCTGCAA
This sequence comes from Idiomarina sp. 29L, assembly GCF_004123135.1. Taxonomy (NCBI): domain Bacteria; kingdom Pseudomonadati; phylum Pseudomonadota; class Gammaproteobacteria; order Alteromonadales; family Idiomarinaceae; genus Idiomarina; species Idiomarina sp. 29L. The sequence goes on from NZ_SDJS01000002.1 coordinate 175,227, forward strand.
ATATTTCGAAACATCACTAACATCATTAGTTATAATAGGTAAATCTAGTGTATAGGCCTCAACAAACTTGGTAGGAAAACCAGCCTTATTTGCCTTTATTGCTGGGCGATAGAAATATAAGATATCACAAGCCTGATTTAGCATAAGAACTTCATCATGCGTTAACCTTCCAGTAAATACTACTGCTTGTTCCTCTCCTTTAGGTAGGTAGTTGAACTTAGAGGTTTCAAATTCCAGCCTTGTAGTGCCAGCGATTATTACTCGAATTTTTCGTTTGCCACTTTTATTATATTCTATTACTTTTTCAATCAAACCATACAGGCTATCTTTTCCATAGCCAACATTTCCGCTATATAAAATATTGAAGTATTTTGGGTTCACAAATTCACTACCCGCTTTTACATTCCACTTAGCTTCATCCACATCAACTAATGGGGGTATTAAAACTGATTTATGGCCATAATAACTGTGTAGATAGGTGCTTATTGAAATAACCTTAAAGCAGAGCTTATTAAGAACGCGCATGCGAACCTCAGTATCTATAAACTTTGCTAGCTTTTTGACTCCTCTATAACCAATAACTCCATACCACTCAGTACAGTCGGATATAACCTTTACTTTATTAAGCTTACAGTACAGAAAAACAAAAGCAAAACTAACACTCCAATAGTTATATAAAACAACGTAGTTAGGTTTTAACTTTCTTATTCCAGCTATAGCATCTAAGCCCAAAAGCTTCTTGAACCTCGCAATTCTTGATAACCCTATATGCTCAACCTCATCCAGCTCACTTTGCTTAATTATATTTCCGCAGTGCATATAATATACATTATAACTCAACGCAGAAAACGCCTTTCCTAGGTTGACCACCCTATGAGCCGCTGCATTTAAATCCGGCAGTTTGAAGCCGCCAACATACAAAACTTTTCTATTATTCCCAGTCATAACGACTAAACGAGTCCATGTTTTTCCAATGCGGAGTTAATTTCGCTGTCCCAGTAATTAAACGAACAACTCGCTCTGAAGTATTTCTAATTTTATATTCGTCCGGAGTTTCACGTTCTGTATCAGAAAAGACATCGCGAGAGCTTGTAGCTATGCGAACCCCATCGATTAGCATTTGTTTATCCAAGCCGGTTAACGCTATAGCACCGGTATCGAGCGCTTCGGGGCGTTCAATGGAGCGGCGTAACGTAACGGCAGGGAAGTCTAAAATTGAAGACTCTTCGCTTATAGTTCCGCTATCGGAAATAGCACAAAATGCATCCATTTGCAGCTTGTTGTAATCAAAAAAGCCAAAAGGTTTTAAGAACTGGATACCTTCTAAGTCCTCAGTCAATCCGAGCTTTTCTAGCCTATTTCGCGTTCTAGGGTGTGTAGAGACAACAACGGGGTAACCATAGGTTTCATATAGAGTGCTTAAGCACTCAACGACTCTCTTGAGGTTCTCTTTACTATCCACATTCTCTTCTCTGTGAACGCTGACAATAAAGTATTTATTCTTTTCAAGCTCTAAATTTTCTAAAATATTGGACTTTTGAATTGACGGTAATACATGCTCTAAGACTTCACGCATTGGTGAGCCTGTTAAATAGATAAACCGATGAGATAATCCTTCGCTCAAAAGATGTCGTCTCGCATGCTCAGTATAAACCAAGTTGAAGTCGGCTAAATGATCTACCAGCTTACGGTTAATTTCTTCGGGGACATTAGCGTCGAAACTACGGTTGCCGGCTTCCATATGGTACGTAGGCACTTTCATTCGCTTTGCCATCATCGTGGCTACGGCACTGTTGGTATCGCCCAATACCAAGACAGCATCCGGCTTTTCTTCAAGAATAACCTGTTCAGTTTTAATTAAAATTTCACCAAGGCTTTTTCCTAAAGAAGAGGTATCAACATTCAAAAAGTGATCGGGCTGACGCACACCGAGCTCTTCGAAGAAAACGTCATTCAACTCATAGTCATAATTTTGACCCGTGTGAACAATTTTATGGTCAACAACTTGGTCAAGTGCAGCCATAACACGAGACAGACGAATTATTTCTGGACGCGTCCCCAGAATTGTCATTACTTTTAGTTTTTTCATGAAAGCTTTACCGGTGCGTAGTAAGTGTCAGGGTTATCGCGGTCAAATATCTCGTTGGCCCAGAGCATCACAACCATTTCTTCATCGCCCACATTAGTAATGTCGTGGCTCCAACCAGGAGCGGTTTCAACAATTTCCGGTTTATCACCACTTGTAAAAAGTTCATAGTATTCATTGGTGACCATATGGCGGAAGCCAAAACGAGCCTGCCCTTTTATAACCAGAAATTTTTCATTTTTTGTATGGTGGTAATGCCCACCTCTTGTAACACCTGGGTGGGCTGTAAAGAATGAAAACTGTCCAGAATCTTTGGTTTTCAGCATTTCAACAAAAACACCGCGTTCGTCGCCATGCTTCGGCACCTCGTATGAGAAGCGGTCTTTGGGTAAATAGCTAACGTAAGTTGAATACAGTTTACGGATAAAACCATCGCCAACCCTCTCTGTAACAAGAGTGCCGCGACTGTTTTTGAATAAACGCAGTTGCTCTGCAATGCTGCCTACTGTTTGCTCATAAACAGGAAGCACTTCACTTAGCTTCTCGTTTTGTTTATTTTTATTCTTACCGGAAACTAGGTCACGTGCCGCTCCGATGAACTCCTTTACTACATCATCAATATAAACAAGTTTAACTTTGGCGTCAGCATCGTTGACTTGAATAGGAAGGTCGCGAGCAATATTATGACAAAAGGTTGCTACCATTGAGTTATAGTTTGGTTTACACCACTTGCCAAACACATTAGCTAGTCTGTAAACCTTTGCAGGCGTGGCATTATCTTCTGCGTAACTTTTGACTAATTCTTCTGCTTGACGCTTACTTTTACCATAAGCATTATCACGTTCAGCCTGAATAGACGAACTATAAATAACCGGTAAGGGTTTGGGCTGCTCGCTTAATGTCTTTAGTAACTCTTTTGTAAGGTCAGTATTTCCTTCAAAAAATTCACTTTCATTTTCAGGTCTATTCACACCTGCCAAATGAATAACGCAGTCAACACCTTTTAGCAATTCGTTCACTTCATATACTTTATGGTCTTTCGTGAACTTAACATACTCAATACCTTCCATTTCATCGATGTGAGCAGTGAGGTTTTTACCAACAAAACCATTTGCGCCAGTAATCAGTAACTTCATAACTAACCTTCTGGGTTAATATATTCGCCATTTGCGAACGCACGCATGAACGGTAGTTTATTCAATAGCTGTTTCATTCCCTCAACATCTAAGCGCTCAGTATTATGAGAATTATAGTCTTCAACCTGCTCTATTCTATTATCGCCTTGGTCAACATACTTAGAGTAATTTAGGTCTCGAAGATCGGGCGGTACACGATAATAGTCACCCATATCTTCTGCACAAACCATTTCCTCTCGCGATAAAAGCGCTTCGTAAAGCTTTTCGCCGTGACGTGTGCCAAGAGTTTCAATTGGATGTTCTGTTTTATTAACGAAAGACAGAATAGCTTTTGCTAGTGTCTCAATAGTTGCAGCTGGAGCCTTCTGGACGAAAATATCACCATTGGCACCGTGCTCAAAGGCGTATAGAACCAAGTCGACAGCATCATCTAAAGTCATCATGAAACGTGTCATGTTAGGGTCTGTAATAGTAATTGGCTTACCACTTCTAATTTGGTCAACAAATAGAGGAATTACCGAACCCCGTGAAGCCATAACATTTCCGTAACGCGTGCCGCAAATAACGGTTTTTTGCTCATCTACATTCCGTGACTTTGCGACCATAACTTTTTCCATCATGGCTTTTGATATACCCATTGCGTTAATAGGGTAAACAGCCTTATCAGTGCTTAAACAGACAACCCGCTTTACTTCATTTTGAATAGCCGCTTCCAGAACATTTTCGGTACCTACAACGTTTGTTTTTACGGCTTCCATTGGGTGAAACTCACAAGAAGGAACTTGCTTTAAAGCAGCCGCATGATAGATAAAGTCAACACCCCGGGTCGCATTTAAGACGCTTTGATAGTCTCGAACATCACCAATGTAAAACTTCAGCTTAGGATGGTTGTAAGCTTTACGCATATCATCCTGCTTTTTTTCATCACGGCTAAAAATTCGTATCTCAGCGAGATCCGTATCAAGAAATCGACGAAGGACAGCGTTCCCAAACGAACCGGTGCCACCAGTAAGTAAAAGTTTTCTATTACTAAAAGTCATAAAAGAACCGTATAAAATATTAGAAGCGTTAGCTTAAGCCAAAAGTTAATAAGCCAACCGATTATCGTTAGCTCTTTTTAAAAGAGCTATCATTGCAAATGCTCAAGGTTAGTAAAAAAGATACCACCACCTCGGTAAATAAAGTAGCAAAGCAGAACTAAACCAGAGCTATTAAAGTATATTGACCGACGTTAATGAATCGCCGTAGGTCTTTATTTAACAAAGCATAACTCTTAAAATGCAACTATTGCAGTTACTAGTTAACTCTCGGGTGTAGATTTTACTTCAGATGTACTAATCAAATCCCCCTTTACAGGGATTAATTTTCTTTACTCATTAAAAATCATCTCAACTCAGTTAAATTTCTTTTCTAATTTTCAATAAATAATTAAAGCCAGTCTCTATAAAAAGCTTACTTTCCTTAGTGAGGATTGTATATAAGAGGTTTTCGTTAAAAACTACGTAATAACTACGACAGAAACTATTTCTTTTTGTACCCGTTGGGATTTTTCATTTGCCAATTCCAAGAGTCTCGCATCATCCTCTCTAGCCCTAGTCTTGCCTTCCAACCTAATCTTTTATAAGCGTAATCCGCATCGGCGTAGCAGATAGCGATATCTCCTGGTCTCCGCTCAGCTAGCCTATATGGTATGGCTTTTGCGCTTTGTTTTTCGAAAGCTTCTATGATTTCAAGTACGGAATAACCTTTTCCAGTACCTAGGTTTATTGCGTCAAATCCAACTGGCGTATTTTTTTCCATCAACTTTAATGCATCTAAGTGACCTCGAGCTAGATCGATTACGTGAATATAGTCTCGTATACCAGTTCCGTCTGGAGTGGGATAATCGCTGCCGTATACTTTCAGTTCTTTCAGCTTACCAATTGCAACTTGTGATACATACGGCAATAGGTTATTCGGAATACCGTTTGGGTCTTCACCTATAGTCCCTGAGCTATGGGCTCCAACAGGGTTAAAGTACCGTAAAACAATAGTTGACCAACTTGAATCAGCAACACATAAATCCTGAAGAATGCGTTCGACCATATATTTTGAGGTGCCGTAAGGATTAGTTGTATTACCGACTGACGAGCTTTCCTTAATTGGAAACTCATGAGGCTCTCCATACACCGTAGCAGAGGACGAAAAAACAAGGTTTTTAACACCAAAAGTCTCCATCACCTCACATAAAGTCAACGTACCTATAACGTTATTGTCATAATAGTGAAGTGGCCTTTCGACACTCTCTCCTACAGCCTTCAAGCCAGCAAAGTGGATAACCGATTGAATTTTATACTGCCTGAATAATTTATTGAGACAAACCTTATCACGGACATCTCCTTTAACAAAAGAAATGCTTTTTCCTGCGATCTTTTCGGCCCGTTTAAGACACTCTCTAGTACTATTGGAAAGGTTATCTAAAACGACAACTGAGTAGCCTTCGCCGAGTAATTCAACAACTGTATGTGAGCCTATATAGCCGGCACCGCCTGTAACAAGTATATGTTTATGCATAAAGTCTACTGGCCTATTGCAAGTCTCTTTGTATTAACGCGAAGGGTAACAAAACTTAGGAACATTCGTTCTTGAATTTCTAATTTTACTAGCCGTAACATATCATTAAACTAAGAAACCGTAAGTCTGTACAATTTATAAAGCAACAATTGCTCAAAGAATTCTGCCAAAGTGACAGCCCTTAGGGGCTTATTAAAACTGCAATATTACCCAAAGGGTTAAAAATGTAGTGACCCAAATAGTCAATTTCACTAACATAGTGATTTTATAAAATAAAGGCTTTAGACGAATCGGTATTACTTATTTTTGATAACTAAAATTTGCATCATAGTCATTGGAATAATCCGTTTGTTTAAAAGAGAAAAAATATTTATTGAAAGTTAGAAAGTAGGTTTACATGCCTATCCAACGCTAAATTTATCCTTTATATCAGCACTGAAACCTAAAACTTAATAAATACCGATATTCAAATTTCCATTAAGAAAAAATCTGCACCCAAAGAACTTATTATCCTATTAACATACTCTTGTCTAGCGCATCTACTGTTATTCCTTTTTAGAAAAATTTCTCGCTAAGCTCTTGCATTCTTTTGTCGTCAAAATTCAAATTTTGAGAGATCTCTTCAATTGTTGCTTCTCCAACTAAGTACTTGTATACATTTAAATATTCTAATCCTTTATCAACAATTTCAGACCTATCAGGATCAAAATTATACGATTCATCTTCCCGATTAAAAAAGAGAGTGTTGTTTAAATCATAAAAATCAGTCCTGTACCCAAGACATTGAAAAACAAAATGTGAAGCTAGCTCCACATCGTTTAACGGGTAAAACTTTACTTTAGCCCCCCCCATATTCAACGAGGGGAGCCCGCCTACAAAAGGAGCTACTATTGGAATACCAACAGACTGAGCTTCTATAAATGAATTTGAACTGTTTTCTATAGCAGACCCTATAAAACAAACTGAGCAGGTTCTGTAATAGTATGCCATTTCCTCTGGCTCTAGAGAGCCAAGAAACTGGATATTATTACAGAGGTCAAAACGCTTTATTATTTTTTTAAGTGACCTAGAGTAACTGTCATTTTTATTTCGAATATCACCTGTAACAAGGAGCTTGATTTTTGGAGATTTTTGTTTAACAACAACCAGAACGTTTAACATAAATGCAAATCCTTTTAGAGGATTACATATGTCTCCTGGAAAAAAAATAGTCTCTTCTTTAAGGGAGTTCCCAATCCACTTTACATTCGTGAACTCGTTTCTTAACCCTTCATCAACCTTAAAATAAGATACGTTAGGGTTAATTGAAAAAGAACGCACAAAATCCCAGTTTGTCCTACCTATTATATTTTGAGCATTTTTAATCTGCCTAACTTCAGATAGAAATCTAGTGTATAAAGAAAAGTGTTTAAACAAACAATATACTTTTCCGAAAAAGGAAATATAGCTATTGAAGCGCGTCATTGCTTTGTTTTTATATATCTCTGAAACCAACCCTTGAATAGAGGTTACCGTTGGAATTCCTTTGTATATGTAAAAACCTTCGAAATAGGGAAACTCAGTACCGTGAAAGTGAATTAAGTCTGGATTAACTATATTTACCAAGCGTTCAGCAACTTTACGAGATTTAGTCTTCTGATAAATATACTTACCAATGCGGGACTCCGGGAATGTGAGATAGGTGATTCCGTGCAAATTAGTTTCGGTATATCCGAGCTTAGAAGGACTGGCTATACAAACTTGCACTGTGTCTTGCTGCTTCTTAAAATAATCAAGTAAACTAACTAACCATGAACCACTCGTTGTCTTAGGCAGCGAAAAATGCTCACATAAATCAGGCATAGCGTGATTAACAACCCAAAGTACTTTTAAACGCTTACCATTATTTGGTTTAATTTGATTATTATTCAACACGCTGACTATCCATTTTAATATTTAGATTTTTTAAAAATTAAACAGTTCTACTTTTTTCGCAAATTAGGTATATAATACGACCAAATAATAATAAAAAGTAAAATATGCAACATAAAACCAGTGAAAAAATTATTTCTTGTTGCTATTACTATAAGAAAAAGAAAAAAGAAGATTGTTTTGTTTTTAGGAAAATATACAAGCAACCAAAGCACCGAAAAAACAAAGGGCAGTACAAATAACACACCTTTATACGCTGCCAGCACCATTATACCGCTAGACGGTATTAGACGCTTATCAAACATAGTATCACTCAACCCCACCCACGACTGGGCAAGGAATTCTAAAGCTAACTCATTACCAGACGATCGGTTATGGCTATCGTTTAATATCGAATCGAAACGCCCAACAATATATTCTGAAAAACTGCTATCGAACGATAGTAGAAAAGCAAAAAGCGCGAATAAAATAGCTACTATGAAAAAATTTCTAAGCCTGACTTTACTAACTGATGCAATGATAATGATGCCGATAAAGTATATTATATAAGCTAAAGACATCGAACTTAAACCTAGCACTCCAATCGATAAGAAAGTAAAATCAAATTTTTTCCGATTATAATAGTCCAGAAAAAGAACCATTGAAATAAATAATCCAAAAGTTCCTGGTTCGTCAAAAACTGAATTCATTCGTGCAAATGATATTCCTGGCAAATTATAAATAGAAGAACTAAATGAAAAATAAGTCGCATATACAGTGTGCCCAGAATGGTCTTCAAAGACAAATAAGTTTTCAGGCTTAATTAAGAAAAGAACAAAAGATACAAATGCTAAAAGTATAGACCACTTTATTGCGCCAGATACATTTTCATAATTACCTTGCCGTATTAAAGCAACAACCACTTTGAATGCCAGATAAAATTTCAAGAAATGATATAAATCAACAGCCGAATTTTTAGAGATCCCAAAATAAGAAAATCTGATATAAATATAAACAATTACTAACAACCAGAAAACAAGATCTAAGATACCAATAAATATTATATATCTAACACTAAAAAGTATAGCTAATAGGCATAAAAAGTTAACTAAATACTTTACCTCTTTACTAAAAAAAATATCAAGTAAGACTACTTCCTGAGTTGTTAAAAATAGCATTAAGCTTAAAATCAACAATAATATTTTCTTTAACATACTATCCAGTAGCCTTATAGAGAAAAGCTTTTAATAAAGATAAAATAAGCGAAGAATCATTAGAAAAGGAGTGAAGGCTATTATTTTTAATAATTTTAGTTTAGCAATTAGTCTCTTATAATACAAAGACTATGATTAGGTTTCTAATTTTATATCTTTTTACTCAACTAGTAATTAAGGAAGATAATACTTGATCTTATAATACTTCATATGAAGATATATCCTCTTATGTATTCGAGAGCGATATATATCTTTTCTTTTGGCTACTTCGTTAACATTTAACCGCTCAAAGTATTCACCACAAACATACTTGAACATGCTATTCTTATACAAATAAGTTTCATAGGACATTTTTCGTCCAAAGAATGATATCCCTCTATACTGAACAAAATCATTCGATTTTAACTTCTTTTCTATCTCATATTTAGCTTGTGGAAGCATTATCATCGTTCCATCCACTTTCATTACATATTCAGACGTAGCATGAGAAAAGCAATAATTATAGTAGTCGGATAAACTAATCTTCCCATTCCTAATATCTTTTTTATAATTAAGACCTTGATTAGCTACTTCTTTATTAAAAAATACAAGTTTAGCTCTTACCTCTACACTTTTTAAATAAACCATTAATTTATCTATTACGCGAAGCGTCGCTTCATCACTATTATTCGCTACAAAAATCACTTCTGAAACTAACGACGCAATACTCATTACACTCGCTGTTAAGAACTCTGATTCATCAGACAATCTATAAACAGCAGATATCTCAAATGGTTTTTTAATAGCTTTTATACAGAAACCTTTCTCAAATTGACTTAAGTCTATTGATTCGGCTTTATCTTCGATAAATTTCGGCGACAAATTAATCGAATATAGGCGTCCTAGTATAAAATTTTTTAACCTAAGTAATAGCAACATCTAATCCTCTCTTTAAACTTATAAACTTAGATTTTCTTAATATTCGACTAAAGAGACTCAAGCTCATAAAATAAAAATCGAAAGTTAGCCACCCTAAGTTTATTGTAATTAATCTAAGAATATAAGTTAAAATTCTAGACAGAAACTTCTATTTGACTGGAAACTTGGCAGTTAACTCTCGTCATAATATTCAATGGTCTTTTTTAGGGAATTTAAGATTCTTAGTTATAAAGAGCTCATGCTTAGCTAAATTTATAAAAGAAAAATTTAGTCATAGTATTTTTTATTGTCAGAATTTATATTTTTCAAGATAGGAATCTAGTATAATTTTTTGACTATTTTTTTTGTTAATTATATCAAAAAAATATTCGAACTCTTTATCCGGGTCATGATTCCCACTACTTTTTGCTAACTCATAAGCGGATTTAGAATCGCGATAATTTTCGGCTATATAATTTTTCTTATATGCAGTTCTGAAAAATGTAAAACCAGTTATATAAAGCTTCTCAAAATCCGTATCTATTATGTGATTAATTGCCTGAATTCCCGTTGTAGGTATTCTTACATTGAGACTTTTTCTTAATTTCATGTACTTTAAAAACGAAGTAGCCGCTTTTATCTTTAGGTTTGGATAACGATCTTTCATCTCAAAAAAGTCCTTGAATAAAGAAAGATCTCTGTAAGGATACAATATAAACTTTATATTTTGTTTTATAAGTATGCTTGGCCTTATTTCCCCCCCACCCGTTATCGGATCTTCATTCATGCAGTGATATAAAATATCTGTTCTTTCAGAATTACCATTCTTCTCAAGCATTAAGGGCGATTTATTTATCCTTATTATCAGGTCGAAATCGTCAATTTCAACAGGATTCGAAAACTGCATTGCTGTTTCTGCTGGACCTATTATAATAACTTTTTTACCGCTAAAATATTTATCATTGAAAAAATCACTTGGCTTAATTTTAAAAACATAAATTAATAAAAGCTTGATCAACCTGAGTATTTTCTTTAGTTTTTTGAAAAACATAATTTAATTAGAACCTTCACAGAAAAATTAAACTAAAATCATACTTAATAGTAATAAAAAGCCTAACGCGTAAAGCAAAGTGATATTCCTGTAGAGTAGCACTGCCTTTCGATGAAGTTAGAGACTCTATCTAAAACGTCTCTGCTAACTGAGCGAACGCTACAGCCAGCTAAAAGAACATTTAAAGCATCAATTTTCAGTCCGCGTTAAATTGATTTCACTTAGGTTTGGCTAACCTGTAAAGAAGAAAGCAGTATGAAGTATAAAAGTATTTATTATATTTCTAAGAGTATCTATTATCGAAGGTAAAGGAATTGACTTTCAGCTGTATCTGATAATAGTTGCTATTAATATTATATTAACTAAATACAGGCTTGAAAAACTTTTGATATCTCTACTAAAATCCATTTAACAAACTAAGTAATATGGATCTGATTTTGCCTTTTCACTAAATCGTCAAGTTCTTTTATTTGTTTAAGAAAGACCTCTAGTTTGTCTAAAGGGAGCGCACTAGGACCATCACATTTTGCTTGATTGGGATTTTTATGTGCTTCTAAGAAAAGACCTGCGATTCCCGCTGATATTCCGGCTTTAGCTAATTCAACTATTTGAGAACGTCTCCCTCCAGAGACAGCTCCACCAGCTTCTCTTTGTTGCAGGGCGTGAGTTACGTCAAAGACAATAGGAGCGTTGTTACTAATATTCTTCATAACACCGAAACCAAGCAAGTCGACTACTAGATTATCATAACCAAAACATGTTCCGCGCTCACAGAGCATTATACGCTCATTACCCGCCTCTCTGAACTTTTCAATGATGTGTTTCATTTGTTCCGGGCTAAGGAATTGCGGCTTTTTTATATTGATTACTTTGCCAGTTTTCGCCATTGCAATAACCAAATCGGTTTGGCGAGCTAGGAATGCAGGGAGCTGTAATACGTCCACCACTTCAGAGACCATTTCAGCTTGAAATGGCTCGTGAATGTCCGTTATTAACGGTACTCCAAACTCCTTTTTTACATTCGTAAGAATTTTTAACCCTTTGTTTAGCCCTGGTCCACGATAAGAATGAATTGATGAGCGATTAGCTTTATCAAAACTTGCTTTAAAAACAAAGGGAATGCCGAGCTTCTTCGTCACCCGGACATACTCCTCGCATGCTTCCATTACTAACTCTTCCGATTCTAGAACATTAATACCACCGAAGAGCGTAAACCTATGCTGATTTCCTACCGAAATATTATTATTAATTTCAATTATCATTTTTAAGCTCTAGAAAAATCCGTAGTTCTTTACCAGAGAGCTAACCTCAGCCCCCATTGATATATCCACGAGTATCTTTTTCTCATTTGATGCTCGAGTATAAATTTCTTCAATCACCTCTTTCTCTATTATTTTAGGTATAACAACTAATCCCTCAGCATCTCCGAAAACTAAGCTGCCAGGGCTAACTGATACACCGCTTAAATTAATAGTTTTATTCAAAGATTCCATAGTAGCTCGTTTGCGAACATCTTGGCAGGTATAACCTGTAGAGAATACAGGAAGACCCAATTTAAGCACTTCACTAGAATCTCTGGTCTTTCCCCCAACTACTACCGCTGATGCACCCGCCCTAATAGCTAAATTTGCATTTAATTCTCCGAAGTAGGCATAATCAGGAGTCTCATTCTCTACCAAAATTACATCATTAGGTATTATTGTTTCGTAAGAATGTAAAGCTGAATATATTCCTTTAAAATCTTCTCCCTTATTTAGGCTTCTCAGTTTTAACGTTTTTGCTCGTCCAAGAAATTTTGCCTTCGGGATATTAGGAGTCAGTCCGCGGATAACTTGATTACTATACCCTAAATCATCAAGAATATCTGAGAGCATACTACTTGTAAGATGATTTCTAATATTGGTTAACAAGCGACGATCTTGTTCTCTCAAGCCAGCTGCAATTAAATTCGCTAACTCAAATTCTTCAGGCCAGTTCACGTCAATAGCTTCTAATGGCGAAGCCTGAAGCATCAAAGGTGCGTCACCAATTCTTCGATTTGTCTTCTTAGCTGCTTCATTTTTTACGATATACAATCCCATAGTTTCTATGACAGTCTCATCAAGATCTACGCTGTTAGGAATGTGATTAATGTCATAATTTGGTCTCCCTTCTTTCCATGTGTACTGTTTTTCAGAGTTAACAAGCACTGCTGAATCGTACTCAGACGAAGGCTCCATCAACGCATCAACTCCCTTTTTAATGGTGTCAGGTTGAATAAAAGGGCTTGTACCAAGAATTTGAATATAAATATCAGCTTCAACTTGGTTTACTTCATTCATAAAAAGCTGATTTCCATCGGTTTTATTACTTGCAAGGGATGGATCACGATTTAAAACTTTGCAGTCTATTTCACTTGCAAAATCAATAACATCCTTTGATTCAGTATCTAAATAAACTTCATCAATAAAATCACAATGCACTAATTTTTCTAGTGTATGTAAAAATAATGGCTTGCCATCAAGTAGTTTTAAATTTTTACTCTCGATTCTAGAGCTTGAGCCCTTAGCTGGTAAAAACGCGACGACTCTCATAAAGCTCCTCTATTCAGATTTTGATATATATATAAATTATTTGCTTCATCATTAACAATTAAGCTGTTTACAGAAGTTTCACTCATAAGAGTGTCTGCATCAACACACTTGGTTGAATAAGATACTACTTTGGGTGATTTTGTCATTATTGATTCAGCACTTAAACTATTAAGCTCTGACAACTCATAGCTTGACAATGCACGGCGAATATCGCCGTCAGTAATTACGCCTACCAACTTTTCATTTTTAGTTACACAAACAACACCACACTTAGAATTCGCGATCCGTGTTAACAAAAATTTAAAGTCACTATCGGCATGCACAGTTACTGCAGGTAAAGCAAAATCTATGACTCGGCTTAGTAGCTTTCTACCAAGACTTCCACCAGGATGAAATCTGGCAAAATTTTCAGGCTTGAATTGCCTAGCTTCCATTAACGCAATAGCCAATGCATCTCCCATAACAAGCGTAGCTGTTGTTGAAGACGTTGGTGCTAGTTGCAGAGGACAAGCTTCCTCTTGAACTCCTATATCTAAATGACAATCGGCATTCTGAGCTAGGGTTGAGCTGGGATTTCCTGTCATACAAATCAATGTATTACCATTGTCTTTCAAAAAAGGTATTAATCTTAATAGCTCTTCTGTCTCACCAGAGTTAGAAATTGCCAAAAAAACATCTGACGGCTGTACCATCCCTAAATCACCATGAAATGCCTCGGATGGGTGAAGAAAGAAGCTAGGGGTTCCTGTACTAACTAATGTCGCAAAAATCTTTTTTCCGACATGACCTGACTTTCCCATTCCACAGACAATAACTCTACCATCCACATCAAGGATTTTAGTGACAGCACTATCAAAAGCACTATCAATTTTTTTAGCAACAAAATTTATTGAAGAACATTGCGTTTCAAAAACTCTTTGAGCGATCCCTTTATAGCTGAACATCAAATCATTAGCCTTTTAATTTAGATTGATTCTATTTGGGGCTTACCACATGCTTGCGAACTACTTTACAAGTTTACTAACTTAATAATCCTAACACTAAGCTTAAATTTTATTTTTTAAACTACACTATGCTTTAGTGTTGAATATGTGTTTATACACACTCAATCGTGCATTTTTAAGATTTTTATTTATTCAATAAGTATCTATTTTTCATGCAAAAACCAGATAGAAAGTTAAAATAAAAGTATAGTAAGTCTCTTAGAAAGGTAACACTATGAGGTATAGGCCATTTTTTTAAAGTTATTGTTACTAACAACCAACTGCTCATAGGTTCCCGAATCTTGAACCGTTCCATTATTTAGAAAATAGATTGTATCGCATTGTCTTACAGTATTAATTCTGTGTGCAATTATCACTATTGTTTTTGCACCAGATAGGTTGTGGATCGCATCCATAACTAACTTTTCTGTTATTCCATCAAGCGCGCTTGTAGCCTCGTCAAAAACTAGCACATCCGCATCATCATATAATGCTCTCGCGATACCAATTCGCTGCCTTTGCCCTCCTGATATCTGTATACCTCTTTCACCTACTCTTGTATCTAACCCTTCGTCAAGTTGATCTAACAAATCCTCTAAGTGAGCAAGTTTCGCAGCCTTTCGCACACGTTCTTCATCTATTCTGTCGGGTGCTATCCCAAAAGCAATATTTTCCCTTATACTCGAATCAGCCAAAAATATTGTCTGTGGAACAAAGCCAATGTTATTTTGCCAAGCACGTTTTCGTCTCTCCTTCACTTCAATACCGTCAACTTTAAGTAGACCTGTTTTGGGTTCTATCAATCCTAACAAGATATCTATGGTTGTCGACTTACCCGAGCCCGAAGCTCCAACCAACCCAATAACTTGGTTAACGGGTAATTTCAAACTCAAGTTTTGCAAAGCCATTTGCCTGTTACCGGGATATGAAAAACTTATATCTTCCAACTCTATAAGGTTTCTGGGTTTAAGCTTCCCGTATTGTGCTGCATTTTCTATTGTTTTTTCATTCAAGCTTGCTTTTAAGTCTTCTTCAATGCTATCAAATGAAGCCATGTTTCCTTTTACCTGGGCTAAGCTAGTATATATCTGCTGGAAAGCAGGCAGTAATTTGAACCCGGCCAAAGCATATACCGATAAAACAGGTAATATATCACTTAAAGCCCCGTCATATTCTGATAGTAAGTAAAGTATCAAGAAGATAACAGCACCAAACGCAACTAACTCCATAGCATAGCGAGGAGCCTGGGCAAGGGCTCTAGTCACTCCTTGTGAGTTACCTAATAATTCGCTGGATTTATTAAAACGGTTTACAAAATCAGTTTGGCGACCTAAGAGAAGGGTGTCCCGAATACCACCAAACCCTTCATTCATAAGTTTAAAGCGCTCTTGGTTAGCTTTAGAAATATCGTCCCCGTTTCGGGTTAATTGACTACGAATTAGCTTGTACAAAAGTACATAGGCAACACTAAACGTAGTCAGTCCAACCAGAGCAACTAAAGGATTAAATGCAAATATAGCTCCCCCCATAACCAACCCTAAAACAGCTTTTGCATTCATCTGCATTAATGGTTGAATAACTAGGTTAGTGATCCTATTAGTCTCTTGGGAAATTCTATTGGTTAGCTCACTGCTAGTGCCGTTGGCATGGAATAGCCATGGCTGTGACATATAGTGTTTGAATAGACGAGTAGAGATTTCTGCACCAACTTTTGCAGCGTAAAGAGACAGGCGCCATGTTGTAAACATGGCAATGACACTCGCACAAGCCAATACTACTAAAACACATACTCCCAACCAAAACAAAAAGTCTCTTGGATTTTGAAAACCACTTAATGAATATATTTCAGCTAATACTCCCTCTCCATGTAATAGGCTAATATCACCAACCAGTGCCATAAAAGGCCCTATTGCAGCCACCCCTGCGACTTCGGCAAATGCCATTAAAACAACCAAAAACTGAAGTCTTATAAGTCGTTTTCGTTGCTCACTCGAGAGAAGTTGGAAAAGACGTTTCAAGCGTTTAAACATATAACTACTCGACTCTTGGTTAAAGAGATAAAAGTAAAAATCAGATAAGACCAACTTTGCCGATTTTGAAACTGGAAAATAGCCTTTTTCATTTTACTTGCGTAATTGACTCAACAAAATATAATCATCAATTTATCAAATATCCCTACTGGTAAATCCATTTTTTCTTTACTAGTCCCTGAATTTATTTTCATTAATATTGAGGGAGCTTAGTGCCCTATTCTTCCTAAATATGCTTCTTGATAACGCAAAACCGACACCCAATAACCCGCCGAAAAACGTACCGATTATGCATATTAACGCACGCGATGGTTTGGCTTTTTGTTCTGGCACTACGGCTGGGTCTAGCGTTTGGAAAATGTACTCTGGGCGCACATTCGCCAGCATAATGGTTTGTGTTTGCTTTTCTATTAGCTGATAGAATACCTGCTGCATGTCACTTAACGATGTGCTTTGCAGTTCTTTGTCTAAATATTCAAGGCTTCGCTGGGCTTCCTGAATGTCACGCTCACGCATGTGGTTGTTTATTTCTTCAATAAGCCAAACTACCCACTGTTCAGCTACTTCGGGTGACTGATGGTTTACTGCTATTGTTACGAGACCGGTTGTGTCGTCCTTGCTAACTTCCAGTACACTCTCTCTGAAAACTTTTACGTACTCCCAGCTAGACGGTTCCGGCTGTTTAGGTGGCTCGACTTCTCTGACCCATTCTTTGGTGTCCGGGCTATACAGCTCGTTGTTAAAGGCAACACCGCTGCCTCGGTTCCATTCCTCTACCGCCATAAGCTCTGGCAGTATGTCGTACTTTTCGACAAAGCCTTTTATGAAGGCGCGAGACTTTAAAATTTCGAGGGCGATTGTGGTTTTGTCGGTATTACCACCACCGAGATTAACGCCAGCTAAGCTTGCCAGACCACCCAATTGCCCCGCCATTTGCGAGAGTCCGCCACCACTAGCTTCTTCCGTCGGCGCCAAGGTTGCCTCTGACTTATAAATATTCGGCAGGCTTAGCGAGTAAATAACCGAGCCCACGGCGAACACAAAAGTAATGGCAATAATCCACCATTTGCCCTGCCAGATAATGCCAAACAGCTCGCGCAGGTCAATTTCGTCGTCTTGGTAATCCGAATGCCGTTGAGGGTCGTAGTTATGAGTATCGTTTGTCATTGTTGGGCCTTCAGGCACGCTACCGCCCATGGGTTGCGGTTCCCATAGGCCGATGGTGCGAGTAATTATGTAATTTGTTCGTATTATTCTGAATTTTGATCAAGCGAGTATGATACCGCATGCAGCCCTTTTTCTACAAAGGCTTTATTGTTAGTAATTGATGATATTTTAAGCGGTTAGTTCCTTCCAATTGCCTAATATCACCCTTTTGTCCGATAGCGCTTTTTTATCAGTTTATGTAGCCTGACGTTATTACGTCAGGATAGATCTCACCTGATGCAATAGCATCAGGCTACAAAACGGTAAAAGGAACCAACACATGGATGTTATTCATCACGGCGCGTTTGAAGGCGTTACGGGCTCTTGCCACGAACTGTTGTTAGACAGTGACCACTCACTTTTAATTGACTGCGGGTTGTTTCAGGGGGCGGATGCCGCCGAAAAATCGCGTAGCCTGACGTTATTACGTCAGGAGCAGACCTCACCTGATGCAATAGCATCAGGCTACAACGAGATTGACTTTGATATTACCAAGGTGCTGGCGTTGGTGGTGACCCACTGCCACATTGACCACGTGGGCCGCATTCCCTGGTTGTTAATTGCCGGCTTTACCGGCCCTATTTACTGCACGAAAGCTACGGCGCATTTGTTTCCGCTGGTTATTGAAGATGCTTTAAAGGTGGGCTTAACCCGCAACGCCGACATTATTAATGCGGTGGTGGCTCGTCTGCAGCGCCAGCTACAGCCGGTGGAGTACGATCATTGGTTAGAACTGCCTGCTGATTTTGCTGCGGAACGCTTTAAACTGCGCTTTCGTCAGGCCGGTCATATTCTGGGGTCGTCTTATGTTGAAATTGAAAATGTGAGTACCCACTACCGCGTGGTGTTCTCGGGTGACCTGGGTTGTAAAAACACGCCACTGCTGCCAGACCCAACCCCGCTGGAGCGCGCTGATTTTCTGTTACTGGAAAGCACCTATGGCGACAAGAACCACGAGTCGCGTCTTGACCGCGAACAGCGCCTGAAGTCGGTGGTTGAGCGTTGTGTGGAGAACAAAGGCACTATTTTAATTCCGGCGTTTAGTATTGGCCGTACGCAAGAGCTCTTGTACGAATTAGAAGACATTATTCATAAAGCCCGGGCTAAGGAAGCGGAGACTGGCGTGGCCGATGCCGTATGGCACAAAATGACGGTTATTTTAGATTCGCCACTGGCCGCGCAGTTTACTAAGCAGTACCGAGCCATGAAGGCGTTGTGGGACGAAGAGGCGTTGGCACGGGTAGAAGAAGACCGACACCCGTTAAACTTCGACCGCATGATGACGGTAGACGACCACAGTGACCATGAGCGCGTGGTGAACTATTTAAAAAGCAGCGGTGACCCCTGCATTGTTATTGCCGCCAGTGGTATGTGTACCGGAGGACGCATGCTGAATTACTTAAAAGCCTTGCTGCCCGACCCGCGCACCGATGTCTTGTTTGTCGGCTACCAGGCCGCGGGAACCCCGGGTCGCGATATACAAACCTACGGTCCACGCGGTGGCTATGTCAACTTAGACCACGAGCGTGTCTGGATTAAAGCGGGCATTTATACTTTAGGTGGCTACTCCGCCCACGCCGACCAACAAGAGCTTTTAGACTTTATTGACGCTACCGAAGAGCCGGTGAAACGCATACGTTTAATTCACGGCGAGCCGGACGCCCGGGCGGCGTTGGCCGCGAAAATTCGCGAGCGATATGGGGTGGTTGTTGATTGATAGATGTACGTAAGGTGTATGTAGCCTGATGCTATTGCATCAGGTGAGATTTGGCCCTGACGTAATAACGTCAGGCTACATTAACTGACTCGAGAACTCCCCAATACAGCGGTATCGGATATTGCGTAGCAACTGTAACTCGCCTGCTTTAGAATCAAAGTTGGGCTTTTGTTCGAGCTCAGTGATGAGTTTGTCGGCTTCTTGCTGAATGCTTTTGCACAGCCGCTCTATTTCTCGCTCTGCGACGGGCTTGTTAAGCCCTAATTCCTCTGCGAACGCTAAAACAGATTGTCGTGTCACCTGCCCAAAATGATTAGCGTCGCCAATAGGTTGCGACAACTCTTCGTTGACATGATCTCTTGCGTCAGCGTATACCGCTGTAGAGAGCAGATCGTAATGAGGCATTAACTGACAGTCATTGACGCTGTAGCGAAACGTTAAATTTTTGAGATGCGCATCGCCGTTACCCACCAGAAAATTAAACAGTGCCCAACGAAACAGCCGGAAAGCGGTTTGTGCCGGGGCCCGGGTCATATCAACCAAGCGTTTCAACGCTGTTACGTTGCTTGCACGATATTTCGCAGACGCTGAAATATCCAGCATTTGGCAGCCATCGAGAACGTGTACACGCTGGGTATTTGGGTACTGACCGACACGGTCAAAACGTTCAACGATGTAGATCGGTTCTGGCACGTAATCTATGTCAACTTTAGGCACAATTAGCTGGCACCGCTGCGCCAGTGTCATTACAAAGTATTCGTTACGAACGGTGAACCAGTAAAATTCGGGTTGGGTATGCTCTGGTTTTAAAATGTGGGTAGAAGGTGTTTCTCCGCTGGGTTCAAACCGGCCCTCTTCGTTAATAACCAACAACATTTTGTGCTGAGCACCAGCCAGCGACATACGCTTGCGCTGTTTGCTATTCATTTGTCCTTTCGGAAGCTTATGAATACGATGGCTAATGTCACTGTCGGTCAACGGGAACAGATCACCCGATGGTAATACCTCTCCGGGGTTTAATAGGGTAATAGCTCCGGCAGACTCTCCGCCTATCGCTTCTAACAGTACAAAAGCGTCTTCTTTATCTAAGTCGTAGTCTTTTGCCAGAACCTCACGAGCTTTTTCCTCTGGCAGAAGGTTGTCAAAAAACCACTGTACGGGACGTTGCGTTCCGGTATCTATGTGCTCTTTTTGGTTTAGGCTTAGCGAAGGCGTTAAAGGAAAACTTTTGGGGTCTTGCAGCCAACTTTGCACGTATTCGAAAACCCAAAGCCCGTTGTGCTCTTTTAACTGACCAACAGGCTTGTCGTTAATGTAAACGTCGAGTTGTCGCTCTTCGACAAGTGAACTACTCATGATTGAAGCGTCCGGTTAATTCGGTGAGCTTGTCACTTGAAGCGCTGTCGGGAATGTCTAAGTAGACTTTTATGCCAAGCGCATTCAGTACATTTAGGGCTTTTTCCAGTTGCACTGTTGGCTTGCCATTTTCGAATTGACTCACAAAATTAATGCCACAGCCTGCAAAAGCGCCAGCTGTTGTCTGATCCAGCTCTTGTTGCTGCCGCACGATTTTTGCAATGCGCCCGATGGTTTTTGTGTCTTTTGCTTCTAGCAGCATGAAAGCTCCTGTTCTGGAACGCACCTGACGTAATAACGTCAGGCTACATGCACCGTGGAAACGGATGCGACAACCTTGTAGCCTGATGCTATTGCATCAGGTGAGATACTGAATTCACTTGATTGAGTGAATATAGAAGAAAAAAATGATAATATCAATATATTTCACACGATTGAGTGAATATTAGAAAAAAGCCTGTTTTCAAAAGTTAATTTCACTTGAGCGAATGAATATTTGAACCTGACGTAAATAACGTCAGGCTACATATAGACACATCAGGCTACCGAGATATCCACCGGGTCTTTTAAAAACGGGTTGCCGTGGCGGCGGAGGCTGGCTCTCAAGTCTTCTTCGGAATTAAGCCCGACGTCGGTGCGCCCGTCCTGGTAATGTACGGCAAAGGGCTGGTTGAATGGTCTTGTACGCACCACATCGTACAACTCTTTCATTGTGCAGCAGGTAACCGCCTGGGCGGTATTCACTTGGTTACTGGACATAGCTCACCTCGTTCATCGAGTCGATACAGGTTTATCCAGTCGTGCTGGAACAGATGGTTGAAGTCTTCGGCGCTTGCCAACGCCTTTTGAATAATCTCTTCGCTGGCTTCGACAATGACTTGCAGGCGCATGGGTCTGTGCACAAAATCTTTGCCGTCGTGTACTGACTGCCAGGCAAGCCCTTGTCTTAAGTCACCACCATTGCCTTCAAACACGCCTATGTCGTTGGCAACACGGTTATGAAGCAACTTATTGCCGCTGCCTAATTGCTTAGGATCAGTGACTGAGCAGTAGTATTGCCAGTTTATCCAGTTCGCGACCAAACCCGGCGCACTGAATAGCTGAGTTAACAACCCACCGTTTGGGTCGTTTTCGCTGTAATAGTCGTGCAGGAAGTTGCTGCCGATGGTATCGGCCGACGACAGCCGCCCAGCCCGCCCGAAAAATAGCGTATTGTTGTCGGCCAGGCCCCACTCCGGACGCAGCTCAGCCCAGTGGCTGGATCGTTTTTTACGCTCTTTCTCGGAGGCCTCAGCATTCGCTGCAAGCGATTCACTGGCGTGCGCAAATACTTGTTTCACCTCTCCGGGCACAGCCTCCGACAGCCAAACAATGCGATCAGTAACGGTTTCATGCAAAGCAGAATAAAAACGCGTTTTCGATGGAATATCGACGCCCCGCTCACGCAAGTGTTCACGGATGTCTGCGTCGTTGAGTAGCCGCGCCAACACCCTTGCACTTAGTGCGCCAGTCTGACCACCGCAGGCACCGCAGTTCATTCCGGCACGTTGCGCATTATTGCTATGGTGCGAACCATGCCCAACCAGCAACACATGTCGACCAAAACTCTGAAATTGCATACCAGCCAACGCTTGTTCGCACACGGCCACCAATGCTTCCGTTGAGACTTCACCCTCTTCATTGCAGATGGTTGCATGGTTATGTTCAGCGGCCCGGTCAATTTTTCCTGGTATGCCAGCCAGCAGCGATTTCAGCTTGCTTAACCCCAGGGCTTCCACACCACTGAACATGGAGACCGGCGTGTTGAATAAGTTGGTCAGCAACGACATCGTCGTTTGTTTTTGCTCAGGGGCTTTAATGTAATACGACGGTTGCAACAAGCCGGGCACATGCGGCGTTTTACCTGTTCGCTGTTCAACCCCTAACGGCACCCCGAAAAAGCCGGCAAAGCCTTTGGTCTGAACTCTTTTACCAATCGCTTGCCCGGCCTTTTCCAGCGCCCGACGGTATCGCTCGGAGCGCACGTCAATACAGAACACCGCTTGTATGTCCGGACTTTTTGACGGTTGCTCGGCGGTTGAGTCAGTAAACTGAAGACGCGCCACTTGCGAACGTTCATAAGCGGTTTGCCATTTCCACAGCAACTCGTTGTACTGCTGCGCATAGCCGACCCAGCCAAAACAATGGTCAAGCTGTTCATTGAAGCTGGCTTTCAGTTGTTCGTGAACGGATGTATTAGTGCGCTCTGCCAGGTGCCAAAGCAGATACTCCCAGGCTAACCGGATACACAGCAAGTCAAACACCCACTGGCTGTCCTGACGAGCGTCCTGATAGGCAAGCGCCGCTGCCCAGCCCCATAAATCACTGATCAATGCCTGGCAATAACACTGCAGCGCATAGTCTGAGGCGTCGGTCATAAAGCTGGCCTGACAGACTTTAATGAGTTCGTGCGGATCTTCAGGCAGCTTTGCGAAAAGCTCGTTTAGGTCGCCTTCATCCATTAACGTTTCGATACCGCGGTCGGCCCGTGAAATGGTTAGCCAATGGCTGTATAACGAACTGTCACTGCCCTCTTCCTGAAAACGCTTAGGAAACTGCATAAACAGACCGCAGGTTTGGCTAATTTGCAGCACGACTTCCTCGTTCCAGCGCATTTTGCGACTGCGTTGCTGATACTTGTCGACCAGGCGACTCAGATTTTGCCACTGCGGTATTGGCGTAATAATACTGACACGCTGCTGCAACTGCTCGACCATTTTGTCAGTGACATGCTGCTTGTCGATGTCGTTTTGTTGCCATTTTTGCCAATAGAAGTCGGGACTCATGAGCAGTTGACTACCTGCGCTATAGCGCCAATGCGCAGCTACGTCTTCCACCGGCTTATTGCGATATTGCCAGAATGGATTCACGGCTATCCACTGAGATAATGGCCACTGCGGGGCAACCGACTGGCTCACTTGCTCAGCGATAGACACAAAACGACTGACGGAAATCATGATAAGCCCTCTTTTTGACTGCGGCGCTGGTAATACTCAATGGGGTGGCTTGGCCATAACCAGAGCACAAAGCGGGTCAGCCATTCGTCCAGGTACAACCCTGCGTTTAAGGTGATAAACCAACGTTGGCTAAGGCTGTGCGACGGCGTGTGGTGCACTAACCAGTAGGTAAAGGCAAAGGCATTGAACAGCAGTGCGATGAGCGGCTCCAACCAGGGTTGCGTCAGTTGTTGTGGCTCGATAACCTGCTGCGCCAGTGCGCCTAGTGCGAGGTAAACGGCGATAGTAAGCACTGACACACCGACTCGTAACAGCGGTTGGTACAGGTTCATCCATATGGTGGTAAGCGCCATCGCCAGCAGCGCTGACGGTAACCATTTCGGGTCATTCAGCCACCACCAGCAGGCGGCAGCAACAATAGCCTGAAAGGCGATGAATATGACACCAACACGCCACAGTGAGCGGGCTTGCGGTTGCCTGATAATAGCGACCTCGCTAACCGACAGAAACGCGTGGGCTTTATAAACCGAGTGCGCGACTAAGTGCAGTAAGGCTAAGTCGTAATAGCCCAGACCAATTTCCAACAGCATCAACCCCATTTGTGCGCAGGTGGACCAGGCGAGGCGAACTTTAATGCTGATGCGGGTCGCCATAATGAGTGCCGCGAAACAGCACGAGGCGGCGGATACTAAGCAAAGTAACCAGACGGCGACGGTGCTGTTGCCCCAAATAGGTGTGGTGGCGAGTAGCAGAAAGCCACCTAAGTTAATGATGCCCGCGTGCAGCAAGGCGGATACCGGCGTTGGCGCTTCGACGACCTGAATCAGCCAGCCGTGCAGAGGGAGTTGCGCACACTTTATAAGAGCCGCCATGACCAGACAGAGCGCGGCGACATGTTGAATAAGTGGCGGCGCTGCATTGGCTGCCGTGTTAGCTGCAGTGACGCTTTGTAAAATGGTGTCGAGTTGTAAGCTGCCGGTGTGCAGGTACATGAGCAAAAGTGCTGTACCGAGGAAGGTTTCTGAGCAGCGAGCCAGGATGAATTTTTTGTGGGCGGCGAGCACGGCGCGATCACGCTCCGGGTAGAACATGAGCAAGCTGTGCAACTGCAGGCTGATTGCCATCCAGGCGGCGAAAAACACAACGATGTTGTTACTGACAATGAGTATGAGAACGGCGGTCAGGCAGCCAATGAGTTTGGTGATAAATGAGCGACGACGCGGATCCAGCCGGAAGTTGGTTCGGGCGTAGTTAGTCACCACGAAGGCCAAAACGACGACCAATGCCAGTAACACCGGGCGTATACCTGAAAATGTGAGCCATTCTGTCAATAACACGTCGTTGGTACCTCGTTTGGAGGGTTTTATGTTGACGTGAATTATGGATGTTTTGTTGATGTTAAGTAAAATAGATATATATTATGTTTTCGTTCTATTTTTATTAACGATTATAACCTGATGCACAGCTTTTGTAGCCTGATGCTATTGCATCAGGTGCGATCTCTCCGGCGGCAAATTGTGCGAAAATAATTGCGCGACGGAGGCGGCATCTCACCTGACGTAATAACGTCAGGCTACGCGATAGAGGACAACATGAATTACAAACATCTGTTTTACTTTTGGCATGTCGCGGAAAGTGGCCACTTAACGCAAACGGCGCAGAAGCTGCATGTATCGCAATCGGCTTTGTCGGCACAGATTAAACAGCTAGAAGAGTGGTTTGGGATGCCGCTGTTTGAGCGCCAGGGGCGTCAGCTGGTGCTGACCGAAGCCGGTTATATTGCACGCCAATACGCCAGCCGAATTTTTCACGAAGGTGAAAGCCTGGTGAATCAGTTAAAGCACGGCCAAACCGGTGACGACGTGGTGATTCGTATTGGTCATGCTTCGACCATGTCGCGTAACTTTGTCGAGGCGTTTATTAATGACTTGGTGCATCAGCAGAAGGTGAATTATCGATTGCACTCAATGACGCCCGACCAGTTGTTTAATGAATTGGCGAATCATCAAATTGATATTGCGTTGGCCAATACGAACGTACGCGGCAGTGACAAGCAACTTTGGCAAAGTCGTTTGCTGGCTCGACAGCCGGTGTCGGTGATTGGGCCCGTTGGGCGCGATATTGAGCGGTTAACCTCTGAGGCATTGGTGGGGCAAAATTGGGTATTGCCCCCGGAAAATATGCCGCTTCGATCGGCCTTTGATATGCTCAGCGCTGAATACAACTGGCAGCCTCGGGTATTGGCCGAAGCCGACGATATGGCCATGCTGCGCCTGCTTGCTCGTGACACCGGTGCATTGGCAGTCATTCCCGACGTTGTTGTGCGTGACGAGCTGACCGGCGGCCAGCTCAAACGTTACTTGACACTACCTAACGTCTTCGAGCACTTCTACGCTATTACGCTAAAGCGTCCCTTCGAACACCCCATGGTCGCCCAACTACTGCAACGATTCGGGTGATTCGAAGAGCCTCGGTTACCCGAGGTGTTTGCGGGCGTTGCGGAACATGCGCATCCATGGGCTGTCTTCGCCCCACTCGTCTGGATGCCAGCTGTTAGCGACGGTGCGGAAGACGCGTTCCGGGTGCGGCATCATGGCGGTGACGCGGCCATCTTCGCTGGTCACAGCAGTAATGCCTTGCGGCGAACCGTTCGGGTTCGCCGGGTACTGCTCGGCCACTTCGCCCCAGTTGTCGATGTAACGCAGTGCGACCTGAGCGTTCTGCTCTAACTGTCTTTGTTGCTGTGCGTTAGCAAACTCCGCGCGGCCTTCGCCGTGTGATACGGCAATTGGCATACGCGAGCCTGCCATGTCACCTAAGAAAACCGACGCAGACTTTTGCACTTCCACCAGGCTGAAGCGGGCTTCAAAGCGCTCGCTGCGGTTGGTGACAAAACGCGGCCAGTGGTCGGTACCCGGAATCAGCGATTTTAACGTCGACAACATTTGGCAACCGTTGCACACGCCCAGCGCCAACGTATCATCGCGATTAAAGAAGGCTTCAAATTGTTCGCGCGCACGGTCATTAAACAAAATGGACTTAGCCCAGCCTTCGCCGGCGCCCAGCACGTCACCGTACGAGAATCCGCCACAGGCTGCCAGTGCCTGCATGTCTTCCAACGATACACGTCCGGCTAAAATGTCACTCATGTGTACGTCAACCGCTTCGAAGCCGGCACGGTCGAATGCCGCCGCCATTTCATAGTGCGAGTTCACGCCCTGCTCACGCAAGATCGCCACTTTCGGTGAAACACCTTTAGCAATATAAGGCGCCGCAATATCTTCTGCCGGATCAAAGGTTAAGTCCGCTTGTAAGCCCGGGTTATCGGCACGTTGTTTCAAGCGGAATTCTTCGTCAGCACACACTGGGTTGTCGCGCAGGCTCTGCATTTGATGCGTTGTTTCGGCCCATACCGTACGCCAGTGCGTACGACTTTGAGCCAATACGTTTTTGCCTTCCCGGGTAAAGACAATAGCGTCTTCATTGGTTGGCTCACCAATGCGCTTTACGCAGTCGCTTAAACCGGCTGACGCGTAAGCATCCATGACGTTCTGATACTGCTCGTCGCTCACCTGAATAACCGCGCCCAACTCTTCATTGAACAGTGCCGCGAGATTATTCGAGCCAAGCTCATCTAACGCCACATTCACACCGCAGTTACCAGCAAAGGCCATTTCAGCCACGGTGCCGAACAAACCACCGTCGGACCGGTCATGGTAAGCCAGCAATCGACCTTCAGTAACCAGTTGCTGCGTGGTATTGAAAAACGCTTTGAATAAGTTGGTGTCGTCGAGATCCGGCGTTTCTTTACCCAGCTGCTGATACACTTGCGCCAACGCAGATCCGCCTAAACGGTTTTTGCCCTGACCTAAGTCGATAAGCACCAGATGCGACTGCCCTTTGTCGGTGCGCAGCTGCGGCGTCAATGTCGCACGAATGTCATTCACACGACCAAACGCCGTGATAATTAAGCTTAATGGCGCAGTGACGGCTTTGTCTTCGCCGTCTTCCTGCCACTGGGTTTTCATCGACATTGAGTCTTTACCCACCGGAATGGTGATGCCCAGTTCCGGACATAACTCTTCACCCACCGCTTTCACGGCTTCGTACAAACCTGCGTCTTCGCCCGGATGACCCGCTGCTGACATCCAGTTGGCGGACAATTTAATGCGTTTTAAGTCGCCAATATCGGCGGCGGCAATGTTGGTTAATGACTCGGCCACTGCCATGCGTGCCGATGCGCCAAAGTTCAATAAAGCCAGCGGTGTACGTTCGCCCATGGCCATGGCTTCACCGTGATAGCTGTCATAAC
Source organism: Idiomarina sp. 29L (assembly GCF_004123135.1). Taxonomy (NCBI): domain Bacteria; kingdom Pseudomonadati; phylum Pseudomonadota; class Gammaproteobacteria; order Alteromonadales; family Idiomarinaceae; genus Idiomarina; species Idiomarina sp. 29L. The sequence goes on from NZ_SDJS01000002.1 coordinate 203,227, forward strand.
TCGCGGCGGTTACCGCCACGTCTGCAACCGGAATTTGCCACGGGCCAACCATTTGGTCGCGTGCCACCAGACCGGTAACACTGCGGTCACCAATGGTAATCAGGAAGGTTTTCTCGGCGATAGCCGGTAAGCGCAATAAGCGGTCAGCGGCGTCGTTTATGTCAACGCCTTCCAAATGCAAATCGACACCGCTTGCTTGCTTAGTCTCTACATCGCGGTGCATTTTCGGCGGCTTGCCGAGCAGAATATCCAACGACAGATCGATAGGTTGATTTGAGAACTTGGCGTCGTTCAGCAACACCGTCAGCTCTTCGGTGGCTTCACCAATGACGGCGTACTCGGCACGCTCGCGTTCGCAAATGGCTTCAAAGCGCGCCAGGTTTTCCGGTGCGATGGCAATAACGTAACGCTCTTGCGACTCGTTACACCAAATTTCCAATGGCGTCATGCCCGGCTCGTCGTTCGGAATGTCACGCAGCTCGAACTTACCGCCACAACCGCCGTCGCTGACGAGTTCAGGCATTGCATTCGACAAACCGCCGGCGCCAACATCATGAATGAAAGCAATCGGGTTTTCAGCACCGAGCTGCCAGCAGCGGTCAATAACTTCCTGACAACGGCGTTCCATTTCCGGGTTTTCACGTTGTACAGAAGCAAAGTCTAAGTCTTCAGTCGATTCACCCGACGCCATGGATGATGCCGCACCGCCGCCCAGGCCAATGTTCATTGCTGGACCACCTAACACGACTAACTTAGCGCCAACCGGGATGTCCCCTTTTTGGACATGCGCTTCGCGAATGTTACCCATACCTCCGGCTATCATAATCGGCTTGTGATACCCGCGTGTTTCAAGGCCGTTATGGCTGTCGACGGTTTGCTCGTAGGTACGGAAATACCCCGTCAGCGCCGGACGACCAAATTCGTTATTAAAAGCAGCGCCGCCTAATGGGCCTTCCAGCATAATGTCCAGTGCTGACACAATGCGCGCTGGCTTGCCGTAGTTTTCTTCCCACGGTTGCCTGAACCCCGGAATGTTCAGGTTCGAGACACTAAAGCCCACCAAACCGGCTTTCGGTTTTGAGCCCACGCCTGTGGCGCCTTCATCACGAATTTCACCGCCGGAGCCAGTTGCGGCACCCGGGTATGGCGAAATCGCGGTTGGGTGGTTGTGCGTTTCTACTTTCATAAGAATATGCACAGGCTCGTGATGGTAGCCATAGCTCATGCTGTCCGGCTGCGGGTAAAAGCGCCCGGCTTCGTGGCCTTCCATAACGGCGGCGTTGTCTTTGTATGCTGAAAGCACGTAGTCCGGCGTGGTTTCGAAGGTGTTTTTAATCATTTTAAACAGCGACTTAGGCTGCTCTTGGCCGTCGATAGTCCAATCGGCGTTGAAGATTTTATGACGACAGTGCTCAGAGTTGGCCTGCGCGAACATATAAAGTTCAATGTCGTTCGGATTACGTTCAAGCTTCTGGAAATTTTCGACAAGGTAGTCAATTTCATCGTCGGCCAGCGCCAGACCTAAATTGATATTTGCTTGCGCCAGTGCCTCGCGTCCGCCCGCTAAGATATCAACAGACGACAATGGTTGAGGCTCTTGTGTACGGAACAACTGGCTCGCGTCGTCCATGTCGTACAGGACACTTTCAGTCATGCGATCGTGTAATAACGCTGCGGCTTGTTTCAGTTCTTCAGCAGACAAGTCGCCTTTTAAGTAATACGCGGTGCCACGCTCCACTCTGTGGATGTTTTTTAAACCACAGTTGTGCGCAATATCGGTCGCTTTCGATGCCCAGGGAGAAATGGTGCCAATACGTGGAGTGACTAAAATGAGCGCGCCTTCTGGCTCATGAGCGGGCAATTCCGGGCCGTATTTCAATAATTGCACCAATACTGAACGATGTTCGTCGGTCAGCTCATTGTGCAAATCTACGAAATGCTGGTACTCGGCATAAAGTTCGTTAACCGGCAAGCCGGCTTGTTTCAGTTGCTCGAGTTGCTTCGTTGTTTTAAAGGCTGATAAGGCTGGTGCACCGCGGTAGATTTCCACAAGCAAGGTCTCCAAAGCTGGGCGATTTTTGCTGGCGGATTATACAGTACCCCGAAGGTATTGGAAAGGCAGTTGGTCGTAGCTAGATGCTGACAATTGACCGTAGCCTGATGCTGACAATTGACCGTAGCCTGATGCTATTGCATCAGGTGAGATTTAGCTAACTGCACCGCCGGAACAGTTGGGTGATGAAGGTTTAATGTGGGTAGTTGCGGCATCGCACCTGACGTAATAACGTCAGGCTACTCGACCTTGGGTGTGCCTTCTTTCTGGACTAAGCGGAACCACTTTTCGCGGCGTTCAATAATGCGCTGACGGCGCTTGCGGATAACAGCGCGGCGGCGGGAGTTATTTTCTCGTCTGAGGCGGTTGGCTCGCATAGACTTAGGCCTTTATTACGTTGAAAGACCTTTTCAGCTTACCTTGCCGCCCCAGTTTTTTGCAATGATTTTATGCCGACGGCTTTTTGATGACTAAGGTGCCAGCCATAATGTCATGTAAACCCTGCTTTTTCTCGGTGAAGGCTATCATGATGAAACCAACCATGAGGAGAAGCGCTGACACGATTTTACCCCAGTAACGACCATTCGCACGACCAAAGCCGATTTGCTGACCGTTCATGTCGGTGACCTGCAGACCCAGAATTTTCTTGCCTGGTGTTGCCATCCAGCCAGAGATTTCAAAAATGGTGAAATACAACCACTGACCAACGATACCGATAACGTAACCAATACCACCGGCGACCATTTCAATATCACCCATTGGTGAACCCGCAGCGCCCATAAATATACCGACGAAAATGCCGATAATGACACCGATAATGGTTAAGCCCAATTGCGTGATAATAGTGTCGATAATAGCTGCCGCTAAACGTAGCCAGAAACCACCGTGATTAAATTCCATTTGTTGCTCCGTATTGTTAATTTTGCGTTAAGATGCCTTGAGTGAACGCTCAAGTCAATACGCTTGCGTCGTATAGGTTAATATGGAAAGATCCGCCGCCAATAAAGGAAAGGATGTGTTATGAGCCAGCTCGACAGTGACGTTTGGTACGTTATTCGCACGAAGCCTAAACAGGAAGAGCGCGCCGCGTTAAACCTGGAAAACCAGGGGTTTGAGGTGTTTGCACCTAAGTTAACGGTGAAAAAACTTCGTCGTGGCGTTCGTACGTCAGTTGTTGAGCCCATGTTTCCGAATTACTTATTTGTAAGGCTGGACGATATCATTGAGCAGTTTTACAAAATACGCAGTACCTATGGTGTGGCTGGCGTTCTCAGGTTTGGTAACAACATTCCCAAAATTCCACAACAGTGGGTCGACGAAATGAAAGGCGTTGACGAGCTGACCGATGAGCAAGCCCCGAAAGTGGGTGATAGCGTCGAAATTCAGCAAGGTCCGTTCCGTGGATTCCTTGCTAAAATTGTTCAGCTTGACGGCGAGTCACGATGCTTCGTGATGCTCGAGTGGATGCAAAAAGAAGTGAAAGCCAACTTCAGTTACAAAGAGCTGCAGTTTAAGTAGCCTGATGCTATTGCATCAGGTGAGGTTTTGCCGTTTCCCGCATTGTTTCAATAATACGGAGGTGCGTTTTCGACATCGCACCTGACGTAATAACGTCAGGCTACGGTAGCATCAGCGTTTGCAACGTCGCACTAACCACGCGACTGGCACCAATAACAATAGCCAGGCTGCATTACCGCCGCTGCTGCCTGACGCAGCTTCGGTGACAGTAAAACGGGCCGTTGCCGTCTCACTGTTCCCTTCGGTATCGCTTGCGGTCAGGCGGTATTCGTACTCACCTGTAGACAGGCTGCCTAATGACGCAGTGGCCGTATCACCCTCATAATTGACGTTGGACACACTGGTTTCGCTGCCGTCACTATTCAACCGAACGACCTCAATGCTGGACGTATCTAAGTTGCCGTCAGCGTCGGTCACAATTGCGGTTAATGACACGCTCTGCCCTGCTATTGTATTGCTGGCCCGGAAGCTTCGTATGGTCGGCGCTATAGCGCGAGGCTCTACCGTGAAAGACACATTAATGCTCTCACTGCCGTCACTAAAGTTAATTTGCAGTGGCACAGATAGCGCATCGTCCACGGGCGGTGTTTCACCCGTTAGCTGAATACGCCGCTCCCCTTCAATGGTCGATTCAACTTCTGTTGCGCTGAAGTTTTCAATAAGCCCCTCAGCATCGTTAACGGTAATGACAACGTCAGCCGGCACGTTATACACACTGACAGTCGAGTTCAGCGTCATGACCTCTCCAACCCGCTCTCCCTGGCTGATAAATGCCTGGGCTGCGCCACCGGTCATGGAGTCCGGATCAACCCACAAACCACTGGATACTGAAAAGTCCGCAGCATTGGTATTTACCACTTTTAGTGGCAAGTGATACGGGTTATGAACATTGTCTTTGTTCAGCCCCGCACTAATGTCGGCCAATGACTGTTTGAGCGTTATGGTCATTGTTCGGGAAGTGCCGGAGCCAGCCACTTCCCAGCTGAACCACTCTGCGGCATTGTCGATACCGATTTGCTGACTGACGTCGGTGCCACTAGCGGTTACCGGAAGCGCTAGCTGAATAGCGGCGTTGTCGGTGTTTTCATCCGACAGCTCAATGGTTACCTGAGATTGGTCGCCGGCTTCCACCAAACTGACAACGTTGTTGTCGAGTAAGAGGTAGTTTGCGGCGGCGTCGGTATAGTCCCCACTAAAGCTTGCGTTGCTTACGAAGCGCCAGCGGGCTGTGTCAGGGTTGATTTGCTCGACGGCAATGATGCAAATTGCATCAGGTAACGAGGCTGCCTGATAAGCGACGGCATTATTGGTTACGCCTTCCTCTGACAATAAAGCGGCTTGTGATAGCCCGGTGTATTGCTCGCAAGCGCCACCTGCAACCACGTATTTGTCCGCACCTTCGACACGAGGCCAGCTAAACGTTAACGCGTCGTTGCCGGTACGCTCCGTTTGCATACCCGCCACATTCGTTCTTGAGCTATTATTCGACCAAATAACGCTGCTGCGCTGTGCGGCCAAACTGGCATTGGCGGCGTCAATTTCGGACGCGGCTTTGCCTAACGGTAAACCATAGTTGCTGTCGACAATGTCAGGGCTTGAGAATGCGGCTTCGCTTGAACAGTCGCCGGTGCTAAATTCGCTGCGACAAACCGAACCATATGACATGGTTGTGTAGAAACGACCTTCGCCTTCAATATAGCCGTAAGGAATATGGAAGTCTTCCTGCTCTCCTTCACCGCCGCTTGAATTATCAGCGAGGGTATAGCGATCATGACGTAAACCAAAATTATGCCCGACTTCGTGCGCAACCGTACCGTTCCCCATGCACTCTATAGCCGTATAGCCGGCGTTTGAGCCACCACTGACATAATTCACTTGATTGTCACTGGTATTAAACTCGGAGGCTCTAAACGCAATACCGCATAGGTCAGGGTTTTCAGCCCCAACAAAATGCACCACGTCGGCTTTGTAACGATCCACCAGTCGTATTACTCGCTGATCGTTTATAAGCTCATCCAGTATGGTATCCGGGTTCTCATTGGGAAAGTCGGTTGTGCTTTCTGGTCTGAAAGGCTCTACGCCGGCTATGGTCATGGTGACGGGTAAGCTTGAGCGTTGAAAAATCGCATTGCTGGTATCGACTGCACCTTGAATAGCAAGCTCCAAGTCGTACCCATTGTCGTCGGCATAACCCAACAATCGATCATCGTAGATAAATAAAACATCCAACGAATTATCGAATAACTGAACCTCGTCTGCCGGGGCCGCCGCTTTATTGGCTAAATACGCTTTCTGAGGCAACGCCCGCGCATTCACAGTGGTTGTTGTCGTACGCTCTGTTTTAGGTTGCTTCGGCTCTGCAGGCAATAAGTTGGTGTTCTCGATGACCGTTTTCCCGTTAACCACGCGGATGGTTACCGAGCCGACCTGCGGATGAGTGATTGAAATGAGCTGGTTGTCACCGCGTCGGTGCATAAAACCGAGGTGCTGGGTATCGCCACTGGCCGTTTCAAAGGTCAGGCGGTAGCTGTTTTGCGAAGAAAGCCGCTCTGCGAGGGTCGCTTCAATGGATTCGCCATTTACGTCGAGTTGAATCGTGTCACCCAGGCTTTGAGCCCAGGTAAACATTGGTGTCAGAGCGACGAGTACCGCAGCAGCTATTTTTTTCATTTTATTTGACCTATTTGAAATCGGTAACATTACACCTTGTAGCCTGATGCTATTGCATCAGGTGAGGTTTTGCCGTTTCCCGCATTGTTTCAATAATACGGAGGTGCGTTTTAGACACCGCACCTGACGTAATAACGTCAGGCTACAGCCTACCCTGCTCATCGAGGTATTTCAGGGTGTCGTAAAAGCGGCGGATATTGCCGACATAGGTGACGGGCTCATCACCACGGGCGAAGCCAAAGCGGGTTTGCCGATAAAACTGTTTCTGGCGCAATAACGGCAGGCGCTTTTTCACGTCCACCCAACGGTCCGGATTACCACCCTGCTTTTCTGTCAAAATACGGGCGTCTTCCAGGTGCCCAAAACCAATATTATAGGCGGCTAGAGCAAACCAGGTGCGATCGGGCTGAGGAATACGATCGGGTATTCGCTCCAACATGCGTTCCAAATAACGCGCGCCACCACGAATGCTTTGCTCTGCGTTCAAACGGCTTTTTACGCCCATGGCTTTGGCTGTGGGTAGTGTCAGCATCATCATGCCCCGCACGCCGGTAGGTGACACCGCCCTTGGGTTCCACAGCGACTCCTGATAAGAAATTGCGGCCAACAGCCGCCAGTCCAGAGTGCCTGAGTGCTCTTGAAATAACTCTCTGTATTTGGGCAGTATGTTATCCACCGCCTCAATGAACAAACTGGTGGTCACGTAGTTAAACTGCTTAACGTGACCAAAATGCTGTTCCTTTATATGCGCCAGCCGGCCGCTGCTTCGAATTTCTCCAAAGTACTCAATAACCGCTGCATACAATGAGTCATCACTGCTCTGTGGCAGTGCCCAACCAATGTCCTGCTCATGTTTCACCGTAAAGGCGACACTCAAGTCAGGATGAAAACGGCGCTGAATATCCAGCGCGGTGCTGTCCGTAATGGTATAATCAATTTCTTCATTGATAACCATGCGCAGCAACTCGACCGCATCATGGTCGGTGGTGGCACGCCACTTTAGGGTAGGAATGCTGTTGCCCAGGCTTTTTAGAAATTCATGGTGCGAACTGCCCTCGACCACAACAATTTCACCGTCGGTAATTTGCTGCAAGTCTCTGGGACGTTGTCGGGAGCCCTGCTTAAACACAACCTTTTGGCTGATCACATCATAAGGCGGGCTGAAACGAAACAGCTGAGCACGGGTGGACGTTCGGTCAATGCCAGCTGCGACTATGTCCACTTCCCCCCGACGCAACATAGTGAACAAATCATTCACATCAAAACGCGGAACCATTTCCAGCTCCACCCCAAGCCGATCGGCAAAGCGCTTTGCCAAGTCATACTCGAAACCCTGCTCACGATCATGGTCAAAATAGTAACTGGTGGGGTTCATTAGCGTACCCACCCGAAGCACTTGTCGTTCCTGCACAACAGTCATGGCGTTCGGTCGGGTTTGAGGGGTACAGGCCGTCAGCGTCGTGACGGCCAAAAACAAGGTAACTAAAAAATAAACAACAGACTTCGGCATATTAGAGTGATTCCAGCGCCCAATTCACATACAACTCGGTGCCGGTTTTCAGTGCATCTTCGTCCGCATAGAAGTAAGGCGAGTGGTTGCTCGGCTCTTTGCTCATGTCACGCTCAGGTGGAGTAACCCCCAAAAAGACAAACATACCCGGCACTTCCAGTGCATAGTAGGAGAAGTCTTCTGCGCCTGTCACAAGAGGCACTTCCTTCACTTTGTCAGCACCGGCAATGGCTTTTGTTATTGGTAACATTTGCTCGACAAGCTCAGGATCGTTCTTCGTGACCGGATAGCCTAAGTCAACGTGTACATGCGCTTCAGCACCATTGGCCTCTGCTGTTTTCTCTGCGGTATGCTTTAACTTCGCATGAATGTCGCGGCGAATGTCCATATCAAAGTTGCGAATGGTGCCAATAAGGGTGACATCGTCCGGAATGATATTATTGCGCACGCCACCTTCGACAATCCCAAACGACAGCACCGCAGGCGCTTTAGTGATATTGGTTTGGCGACTAATAATGGTTTGTGCGTTATTAATAATTTGCGCAGAGGTAACGATTGGGTCTACACCACCCCACGGAGTTGAACCGTGCGTTTGTTTCCCTTTAACCGTAATTTCAAATTGGTCAGACGATGCCATCAGTGGACCTTTGCGGTAGCCAACATGGCCTGTCGGGAAACCGGCCCAAACGTGAATACCGAATACTTTCTCAGGCTTATTCTCGGCAATAAGATCACCAAACAGGCCTTCTTTTAGCATCAGTTCCGCGCCACCTTCTTCACCTCCTGGCGCGCCCTCTTCGGCCGGCTGAAAGATAAACATAACGTTACCGGCCAACTGGTCTTTCATCTCTGCCAGCTTTGTTGCGGCGCCCATGAGCATGGCTACATGAGTGTCGTGGCCACAAGCGTGCATGACGCCCACTTCATTACCCCGGTATTCCGAGGTTACGGTCGATTTGAAGGGGACATCGGTTTTTTCCGTTACCGGCAAGGCGTCCATATCAGCACGAAGTGCAATGGTCGGTCCCGATTTACCCCCCTTTAACAACCCAACAACACCAGTATGAGCAACGCCTGTCGCAACCTCCATGCCCAGCGAGCGCAGGTGCTTTTCGACCATTTTAGCGGTTTCAAACTCTCGGTTACTCAACTCCGGGTTCGCATGAATGTGACGACGCCATTCAATGACTTGCTGTTCGAGGTCATTGCTGACGGTAATTGGCGACTGCTGCGCCATGGCTTGACCCGGCAATGACAGTGCCCCCAAAGTGGCGCTACTGGCCAACAATAAACTGATAGCAAGCTTTTTCATAATGCTCTCCTGTGCCTCAAGTTGCCTTCGGTAAACCCGGGCGGATGGTTGTTCTGGTACTGGGTAATATCCTGCGCTAAAATCGCCGCCATGACAACCGATGAAATTTACATGCGACGAGCGCTCGAGCTTGCCGAAAAAGCCCAACAAGCGGACGAAGTGCCGGTTGGCGCGGTATTAGTGCTAAACAACAAGATTGTTGGCGAAGGCTACAATCAAGTCATTAGCTTATCCGACCCGTCAGCTCATGCGGAAGCACAAGCCATTCGTGCCGCTGGGCAGGCTATTGAAAACTATCGGTTAGTCGACTCCACTCTATACGTTACGTTAGAGCCTTGTGCAATGTGCGCCGGGCTTATTACTCACGCCCGGGTTAAGCGCTTAGTGTTTGGCGCCAGCGACCCGCGAACCGGCGCAACGGGCACCGCTATTGAGGTGTTGAACCATGCCTCGATGAATCACAAAGTGGACATTGAAGGTGGCGTTTTGGCGGACGAATGTGGCGACATTCTGCGCCGTTTTTTCCGCGCACGTCGCAAATCTGCCGCCAAACCGTCCAATTCTTAAATTACATCAACAGCCCCGTGACGGAGTACGCCAAAGTTGCGCCTACCCCCGCCAATAATGCGTACGGCAGTTGTGTTCTAACATGGTCAATATGCTCGACCCCTGATGCCATAGACGCAATAATGGTGGTGTCTGATATAGGCGATGCGTGGTCTCCGAAAATACCGCCGGAAATGGCAGCCGCAATAAACGGTGCGGGCGGCAAACCGAGCGTCATCGCCAGAGGGATAGCCAACGGCAACATAATAGCAAACGTGCCCCAGCTTGAACCGATAGAAAAACCGGTAATCGCCGACAATACAAAAATAAGCGGCAAGAGCATCCACAGTGACACCGAACCGTCGAGCACCGATGCCAGGAACTGACCCGTACCTAAGTCTCGTGTCAGTCCGCCAAGCGCGATTGATAGCCATAAAATAACCGCCAGCGGCAGTATATTCCACGCCCCTTTGAGAAGGTACTCAACAATATCCTTTAAATTCACCGGTTGCGTCAGCAGTGTGCCAATACTCGCGATGCCGAGTGCAATGTAGATGGCAATGAAGACACTCAACGTGCCGTCACCTTCAACCAAGACGCCGTCCCCGGTCACCAGCAACATAACCGGCACCATAACCACTAACGAAATAAGGCTGGTCAGCACCACCGCCGTTCCTTTACCAAAGCTGACGGTTTCATCGGGGCCATCACCCCAGGTGTTTTTCGAGACTTGGTCGGGCACCGCATTTTTCTCAAAGGTTTTCATTGGCCCGATATTCCAGTCGAACAGAGCGACAAAAAGCGCCAGCAAAACCGCAAATAGGGCGTAGAAATTAAAGGCTATAGACTGAATGAACACCATTAGCGGTTGTTCAACACCCTGCTTTGAAATCAGCGTTAAGTTAAATGCGCCCCAGGCATTGAGTGGGATAAGAATACAAATGGCCGCGCAGGTCGAGTCAACAATATAGGCAAGTTTCTCGCGAGAGATACCCAGCCGATCATAAATAGGTCGGGAGGTAGTGCCTGAAATCATAATGGTGACGTTAGACTCAATAAACACAATAACGCCAAGTACCCAGGTCATAAAACGTGCCCGACGCTTGCTTTCTATCCATTGCTTGCGCTCGAGTTTGAGGACGAATTGTTTAAAAGTACCGCCCTTTTCCAAAACACCAAATAATGCGCCAATACCCAGCGTGAAAAACCACACCAACATATTGCCGGGATCTACTAGGGTTTCCCATGTGCTGTCGAACGTGCCATAGGCAATGCTTTCCGGGGCCGGCCAAAACAACAGAACATTCGCCAGAATGATACCGCCAATAAGGGCTAACAACACTTTTCGGGTAATAATGGCAAAGATGATTGCCAGCAAGGAAGGTAAAAGGCTCGTCCAGCTCAGTTCCATTTGGATACGTTAGGTTGTGTTTGATACTGGGAGGTTAAAATAATAAACCGCCGCGGGCAATACCAACGGCGGTTTATTCGTTTGCTCCTGACGTAATAATGTCAGGTTACAGCGCAGAGCTTAGAAGGTATAACGGATACCTATCTTCGCCTGCCAAGTTGAACGCTCTGGTAAGTATGATGTCGGTGCTGACGTATCATAACCAGCGTATGGGCGACCATAGACAACATTACCCGTTTCAGGATTAATATCACCCTTAACGAATTGAGTTGTTGGGCTACCATTAAACAGGTAGTGCTGCTGAGCAGAATCTTCATCGATTAACGCAAGAATGTTTCTTACATCAAAGAACAAAGTAAACTTATGCTCATCCATAAATCCTGGTAACTCTTGAGTATAGTTAAAGTCTAGAGTTGTATTCCAAGGACCACGGAATTCATTCATTGGCGCGAAGCCACCTGCGTATTGGTCTAAACCAGCTTCTTGTAGTAACGGCAGTAACTGCTCATAAGTTAAGCCATCAGTATACTCTACATTACTGTCATCCGGACCAGTCGGAATATATGGCAGATAACGAGGACGAGCTAAGTTTCCTGCGTCACCGAAGACGGAGTTACCATAAGTATCCAATACGTAGCTATATGGACGTCCTGAGTATCTCTCCCAGAATAACGTAAAGCTTGAGTCATAACCGTCCATTAACTGAGTGGTGTAACTTAGGTTAGCCACAAAACGGTGCTCGACTTCATAGCCTGCCGTGTTTACAAGAACATTTTCGGCATCAACTGTTGGCGTGTAACGGTAGTTTGACCAAGCCGTTGATGAGCCACCAGCAAATGCTTCAGTCACGTCTTGGTGAGTATAGCTAGTATTAAAGCTAAGACCGTTATCCCAGGCTTTACCTGCGGTCAACGTCAATATTTTGCTATCACCAGAACGTCCGTTAGTCAGCATCAGGTCGTAGCGAGAGATGCCGTTGTCGTCACCAATCTCAGACGGAACATGGTTATCTAGCGGGTCATCTGCCACATAAATTGGTCGACCAGCCGAGGTAGTAACTGGGTTACCATTTTCATCTAATAAGGTGCGACGACTTAAATCAGTCCAGGCTACATCATCCTGCTTCTTACCATAGATGAATTCAGCACTTAAGAACCAGTCTTCACCTAAGTAGCCTAAGTCAGCACCGTTCCAGTCAATAGCTAAACTAGAACGCCACTCAGATGGTAACTCGAAGTTAGGGTCGATTGGTGTGACGATGCCGTCACCTGCCACTAATGAATCAACAACTTCCTGAGGAACATTAGCTAAATCAACATTTTCTAAGTAAACAGATGAATCTACAGAGCTCGGATCAAAGTTGACTGCACCGATACCATCGTTAGTATAAGCGTTTGATATCCATACATTAGGTCGACCACCGCTGTATTTACCAACACCACCGCGAAGGGTCATATCGTCAGCAAAGTTCCACTTAAACCCGACACGAGGCAAGATAATATCAACGCCATCCAGGTTCTCAGTGTTAGCAAACTGGTAACGCTGAACAAAACGGTCATTCAAACGAGGCTGATCATCAGCAAAAATTTGCTCGTAACGAACACCGTAGGTAATTTCCAGATCCCAAGTTGGCGTCCAGGTATCTTGTAAGTAAATAGAATGAGTGCCTTGAGTGAATATCGCCGCAACGTTATCTACATTACCTGACGGGTGGTTTTTGTATTCAAAGCCAGAAGCCACTTGATTACGGAAGTCTTCAATTGAGTCAAATTCCCAGGCACCCAGAGTTGCTTCAGCGAATAAGTTGTAAACATCAACGCTAGTGTAGTCGTAACCAGCCTGAATCAGGTGATCACCCTTCAAGTATTCAGCATTAAACTGGAACTGAGTGGTGTCATTTTGCAATTCATTCGCTTGGCTAGAATAATCTGGACCGATATATACGGCTGCTTCACCCGTTTCGATACGAGCTTGACCATAGTTTTTGCCCAGTAAAGGAACACGACCGTTGTCGACTTCTTTTTTAGATAGCTTTATTTCAGTTGAGAAGTCTGAGGTCCAGTTAGAGTACAACTGTGCAGAGTATGCTTTTAACTCTTGAGTATTTGAGTACCAGTTTGAGCTCAGAGTTAACGTACCTGTACTCCCACCATTATTTCTGGTTTGCTGTCCTTCAGTCGACTGGTAAGTTACCGCTAAACGGTGATCGTTATTGATGTTCCAGTCAATTTTAGCAAGAACTTTCTCATCTTCTTCTACCGGGTTGATATTCCAGTCACCTGGCTCTACCTGATAAACTTCACGAGCGATGTCCTGAATAGTCTGAACATCGGAAGCACTGACGTTTGCAAAGTTCGACGCCGTTGAACCTTCAGGACCACGCGCAACTGGCTGTGGCTCTTCAGTCTTTTCATAGTTTACGTAGAAGAAAAGAGTATCTTCAATGATAGGTCCACCAAGACCAAAACCTTTCGTTTTCTCTTCATAATCTAACTCAGGGGCAGTTGAGTCAGGGTAATAACGGTTTGGCTCCGGGTCTCCTGCCAAGCTGTCGCTGGCATATTGGTAAAATACCGAGCCTTTGAATTCGTTGGTACCCGATTTGGTTACCGCATTTATTTTCGCACCGGTAAAGTTACTATCTTTAACGCTGAAAGGAACAACATCGATGGACACTTGTTCAATTGCATCAATTGAAATTGGAGAACGTTGGGTTGGGTAACCGTTATTATTCAAACCAAAATCATCATTCTGACCAATGCCGTCAACTGTGATTGAGTTATATTTAGGGTTGTTACCTGCAACCGTCAACTCACTGCCATCACCGATTTGAGTCGCTAATGGGTTAAGTCTCAAAACGTCTTTTAAGTCTCTACCATAAGTCGGTTGCTTCTCAATTTGCTCTTCGCCAAACGAGCTACCAGAGCCACGGTTTAAGCTAGCGTAATTGATTGCTGAACCACTTACTTGTAAGCGCTCCATTTCGTCCGCTTCTAATTGAGCGTTTAAACGGTAAGTTGAGCCAAGCTGTAAATAAATGTCTTGATAAGCCGCGTCACGATAGACGTCAGAATCTAAGACAACTTGGTAAGGACCACCAACACGAAGACCATTGGCAACAAAGTTACCGTCTTCATCAGTCGTCACAGTTACCGTTGAGCCAGACGGCACATGGCGGATGACAACTTCAGTGCCGCCGGCACCATTTCCTTGAGGACCAACAACACTGCCTCGCATTGCCGAAGCTGTGTCCTGAGCATAAACGGTGCCAGAGAATACAGCAGCCAACGCAGCCGCAAGAGCTGTACGCTTGAAAGTAGAGTTAAACATAGTTTTGTTCTTCCCGGTTTTGGTTTTGGGTTTTTAAGCACAGATAAGGGTATAGCTTATTTGTGACAATTCTGTGAAAGAAAATAGAAAAATTTGACGAAGCGAAAGCGTTAAAGAGAGGGAGGAGCGAATAATGAAGAGAACAAAAGTAAGAAGCTCGTTTATTATTCGAGGATGCCCCACGGCATAACAGCTGATTCATCACAGGAAAGCTCATGACTTGATAAGTCTCGAGACTGTGGTTGGTGGTCGGAGCTGTTGGGAATACCGCTTGGTTCATTACGCTTCTAAGACATTTATGTGTCAGATATGTGACATATTTTAATCAAAATATTCGCGCTTGCCTAGCGCTTTGGGAACCTTTATTCTTCTTAATTGTCTTAGGCGTTTCTCAAACAGGCATTCCCATGGGCTTTATGCGGTTTTCAATATATTCAACATTTGTACTTTTTATGGTCACTTCTTTTTCTGCATTAGCGGGTTCGGGCAAAGGCGAACCAGAGACGGTTCGTATTGCAACCTTTAATGTCAGTATGGATGCTTCTAACTATTTGGCAGAAGAGACTCTGCCCACTTTAGAACGTTCCCCGCTTCCTGACGTTCTTCAGGCCAACAATGAACAAGTTCGCGGTATTGCTGAAATATTGCAGCGTGTGCGCCCCGATGTAGTCTTGCTGAACGAATTTGATTACATCGATAAAGCCGTTGGTATTGATGTTTTTCGCAGTGACTATTTAGAAGTCTCGCAAAATGGTCAGGCTGTCATTGAGTATCCTTATGCTTATACCGCTCCGGTTAATACAGGCGTGCCCTCTCCTTTTGACTTAAACCGCGATGGTGAAGCGACGGGTTCGGGTGATGATGCCTGGGCCTTTGGCTGGTACCCAGGCCAGTATGGGATGGTGATTTTGTCAAAGTATCCTTTAATGGCCGACAACGCGCGTACTTTCCAGCACTTTTTATGGAAAGATATGCCCGGTCGTCATATTCCTTATGTTCATAACGCCGACAAGCAACCGACTTCTGAGCCTTGGTTTTCTGACGAAGCAATGGCGCAGTTCCCTCTCAGCTCTAAGTCGCACTGGGATGTGCCGGTAAAAATAGGCGATCGTGTCATTCATCTACTAGCGGCTCACCCAGTGCCGCCGGTTTTTGACGGACCTGAAAACCGTAACGGTATGCGCAACTACGATGAAATTCGTTTATTTGCTGACTACTTAACACCTGGTCGTGACAACTACCTGTATGACGATAATGGCGTGCGTGGCGGGCTTAGTGAAGACGCCAGTTTTGTTATTCTGGGGGATATGAATGCACAGGCAGGCGCAGGTGGTGTCGATGGCGCCATTGAGCAGTTATTGGAGCATCCTCGCGTGAACGATGTGAAGCCTCAAAGTCAGGGAGGCAAACTGCACTCTCCTGATATTGATGGTTCGCAATTTCATACTGCCGCATGGCGCAAGCGTGTTGACTACGCGCTACCGTCTGGCGACTTAGTGGTTAAAAACGCGGGCGTGTTCTGGCCGATTAACGGCGAACCAGGCGCTGATATGATGAAAAAGCGCAAAGCTTCTTCTGACCACCGCCTGGTATGGATAGATATCGTTAAATAAAAATACGTATTACGCCCATTTTATGGGCTGTCGGCCATGTTGCTGCAAATAATCGTTGGCTTTTTTGAAGTGGTTTGCATCAAAAAAGCCGCGATGCGCTGACAAAGGTGACGGATGCGGTGCGGTCAGAATGTAATGTTTAGTGCCATCAATTAGCGGAATTTTTTTCTGCGCATGTGAGCCCCACAGCAAAAACACCACGTGCTCTGTTGCTTCAGACACTTTTTTTATCACCGTATCGGTAAAGGTTTCCCAGCCCCAGCTGGCGTGACTGTGCGCATTCCCTTGTTCGACTGTGAGCACCGTATTTAATAGCAACACGCCCTGCTCTGCCCATCCTGTCAAGTCGCCATGCTGAGGTAATACGGTGTTGGGGTAATCCAGAGCAATTGCCTTAAACATATTGCGAAGCGACGGAGGGAATTTAACACCTTCTTTCACCGAAAAACTCAGCCCATGCGCCTGACCTGGCCCGTGATATGGGTCCTGCCCAAGAATAACCACTTTCACCTGCTCAGGCTCGGTCAGCTTCAGCGCATTGAACACCTCTTCTTTGGGTGGATAAACAACGCTCTGCTGACGCGCCTGCTCTACGCGTTGCCACAGCTCTTTGAAATACGGCTTTTGTTTTTCTTCGGCGAGTAAGTCGCTCCAGGGCATTGTCGATTCCTTTGGTTGGGCTACACCTTTGTATAATAAAACGATATGATCCCGCTTCTCAACTGAATGATTTCAAGGTTTACTATGGCAGAGCAAAATAGCTTACCGAAAGTAAGTGTTTACTTAATAACACTCAATGAGGGTCGTCATTTAGATGAAGTTCTCAGCAGTGTCAAAGGCGCCGACGAGGTAGTACTAGTCGACTCAGGCTCCACCGACGATACGCTCGACATTGCCGAAAAACATGGTGCGAGAATTATTCATCAGGAATGGCTAGGCTATGCAAAACAAAAAGCCTTTGCTCTAGAGCAATGCAAAAACGACTGGGTCATCAACTTAGATGGTGACGAAGTGTTGCCGGATGGCGCCTTTGAAACCATTCAACATCGCATTGCGAAGGGTGACATTAATGGTATCTATTTAGCGCACGACGATATCTTTATGGGGCACTCTCTGCCTGGGCATCGCCACCATCGTTTTCGCCGAGTTTACCGAAAGTCTAAGTCTCACTGGAATACATCGACAAAAGTCCATGAGCACATAGAAGTGGAGCCCCCTCTGACCCATTTGCCCATTGATGTTAAGCATTACGGCTACGACTCCGCACATGGCTACATGGATAAGCTGAACAAATATTCGCTGCTGAAGGCAAAACAGCGGGAAGAAAGAGGTCGTCACTGCAGCTTAGCTCGGGTATTACTGATATTCCCGCTGATGTTCATCAAGTTCTACTTTATACGCCGCATGTTTTTAGCCGGCTGGCGAGGTTTCATTAAAGCCAATATTGATGCTTTTCACTTTTTCCTCACAGAAGCGAAGCTTTATGAGCGTGCCTACAGACGTAAGCGCGGGGATGATGTCGAGAAATCTGAGCGATAATATGTCATTTTTGCCCCTATTTTTAATTAATCTCGACCGCTCTCCCCATCGTCTGAAGGATGTTGATGATTCGATGCGAGAGCTCGGTCTCGATTATGAGCGCGTTCCTGCTGTTGACGGACGAGCGACTTCTACTGCCGAAGTCAACGCCGTGTATAGCCATAAACTCAATGTTGAGCGCTACAATTATGATTTAACGCAGGGGGAAATTGCCTGCTATATGAGCCACCGAAAGGCCTGGAAAAAGCTCCTGGACAGTGACCATCCAGCCGCCATTGTTCTTGAAGACGATATTGTTCTGAGTCCAGCGTTTGCCAAGTTGCATGATGCGGTGGCCGACATAGCGAATAGCAAATACGCGAATTGGGACATTATTAAATTAGCTCAACCCTTCAAACCCAAAGCGTCGACTCCGCTCGATGCCTTTGGTGATTTCACACTGGTCGATTATGAAAAGCCCCCGATGGGCGCTTGCGGCTATTTAATAAGCCGACAAGGTGCAAAGAAAATGCTGTCTCGCACACCGTTTTTTCGGCCGGTCGATGTTGATATGCAGTGGCAATGGGAAACTGGCGCTCACGTTCTGGGCTTACTTCCTTACACTGTGGATAACAGCCACACGCACGAAAGTGATATTTTTAGTGTCGCCAATAGACACGAAGCAAAACGCCGGGGATGGGTTCGTTTGAAAGAGCAATGGCGGTTCTTCTGGCAGAACCGCCGTTACCACAAAAGAAGACAGAGACCTTAGTCTTCTTTGTCCTTATACTTCTCAAACCAATGCAAGATATAAGCAACTTTGTTCATCAGGTTGCTTGGTCTTGCATAAATGCCGTGACCTGAGTCCTGAATACGTACCATTGCGGTGTCGACGCCTTTCAGCTTTAACGCCTGATAGTACTGCTCGGTTTCCGACATGGGGGTTCTGTAGTCATTCTCACCGGTTAATAGCATGGTTGGCGTTGTGACGTTACCCACGTAACTGATTGGCGAGCGCTCCATGTAGTGCTCCATGTTATTCCAGGGAAGACCCGGGAACCAATATTGATAGAAAAAGTTATACATATCAGCGGTTAACACGAAGCTGTACCAGTTAATAACCGGCTTAGCGACAACAGCTGCCTTGAAGCGATCAGTATGACCAACAATCCAGGCGGTTAAGACGCCGCCGCCACTTCCGCCGGTAACAAACAACTCATCTTCGTCAATGAAGCCTTTTTCTAAAACGGCATCAACGCCATCCATCAAGTCGTTGTAATCGTCGCTTGGGTAGTTGTGATGAATTTCATTGGCAAAGTCAGCACCGTAGCTGGTGCTGCCTCGCGGGTTCGTATAGAGCACCACATACCCTGCCGCTGCGAAGAGCTGTATTTCCGCAGCAAAACGCGGCCCATAGTTGGTGTGCGGACCGCCATGAATTTCCAACATCAATGGGTAGTCTTTGTCTTTGTCGAAGTTCGGAGGGTACGCAATCCAGCCTTGCAAGTCTTTGCCATCCACACTCGACTTGTAACGAATTTCTTCTACTTTTGCGAGCTGCTTATGTCCCAACGCATCTTCGTTCAAGCGAGTCATTTGTTGTACGTTACCGCCTTTCCATAACGCCAATTCCGCCGGGCGCATTGGGTTTGAAATAGTGAAGGCAATGTTGTCATTGTTCGCAACGCTAAAGTCGCCGCCACCGTAAGGTCGACTGTAAGACAGACCTCCCACGCGGTCAGTCAAATGTGTGTGTTTGCCGCTTAAGTTTGTGCGGGCCAACTGCCCGATGCCGTTGTCGTCGTAGGTAAAATAAATGCCCTCGCTGTCAGAGTCCCAGGCAAAGCCCGATACACTGCGGTCTAAGTCTGGCGTCAATGTTTTTATGTCAGACCCGTCGGTGTTCATGACGTAGAGCTTGGTGATCTGGTAGCTCATTTTCTCATCGTCATAGCCGGTGTAAGCGATTTTCTCTCCGTTTGGTGACACTTTAGGTGAACCGTCCGGACCGTTTCTGTCTGTGACGGCCAGAATGTCTTTACTAGCAACCGTTAACCGGTAAATTTCACTGTTGACCGGATGGCGAAACGCGTCTTCGCGACGATTCGCTGAGAAGAAAATATGCTTTCCATCTGCAGACCAGGCCAAGTTACCACCATGGTTAAATTGGTCTTCCGTTAATTGACGTGGAGATCCACCAGTGGCCGGTATCACATAAATTTGTTGGTGGCCGTCTTCTGCGTAGCCGCCGCCGTCATAGCGATAATTGTCTTTATCAATATATTTTGGTGGTGTGGTCCAGTTGGCCCCCTCGGGTTTACCCGGCAAACTGACCGGAGCAGATTCAGGCTTTGGCGTAAACATTGAAAACGCTATTTGAGTGCCATCGGGCGACCAACTTAAACCAGAAGGTGCTGTGGTTAACTGAGTAATGGCGGCGCTTTCACCCGAGTCGACCCAATAGATATGGATTTGCGGGCTGCCTGTTTCTGTTGATACATAGGCTAACCGCTTACCATCTGGCGACCACACTGGCTGGCTTTCACTTCCTTGCTCGCCGGTTAACGGACGAATATCACCGTCAGGTAAGACACTCCATAAGCGCCCTACTTTACGGTCGTTTTGTATGTCCATAGACTGACGGACAAATACGCTCCACTCGCCACTTGGGTGAATGGTCGGTGACGATGCGTATTCCAGAGTGAATACGTCTTCTAACTCCAGTTTTTCCTGAGCCGCTGCGGCACCTGATACGGCCAGAGCCGCTGCTGCAATTATCCACTTCTTCATTGTTGTTCTCCCCAGACATTACACCTGACGTAGGTAACGTCAGGCTACATTCGCATACGGACATAAAAAAACCGCCTCATAGAGACGGTTTTATCGCGATTCAAAACATGAATCAATGTATTAGAACGCGTATGAGAAGCTAACGGACGCAAAGTCACGGTCAGCTAACGGGTCTAAGTCGCTGTCTGAATACATGGTATAGCCAAGAGTCACTTTATAGGTTGACAGGTAGTCAGCCATTAAATTCAGACCCAGTGATTTGCGGTCTTCAATAAAGTTACTGTTTGGCGAATAACCATTCACGTCATGGTTAAACTGAACGGTTGGGTTTAAGCCCCAGCCTTGCCATACGTTTGAATATTCAAACTGGAAGCGCGTGCGGTAACCCCAGGATGTTGAAGTCACAAAACCTTCGCAGTTGCCATTTGCCATTGGGCCAGCGTCCTGCTCTGTTAAGCACTTACCAAATAACGGTAAACGACCGTAGCGTTGTTCTTGAATGCCCGGCATGTCGTGAACACTGTTCATGGCCACTTCACCGACAAAGGTCATACGATCGGAACCTAAGAAGCGGTCAAAGAAGCGTACAAAGCTGACCTGCGCCTGGCTCACGTCTAAACGATCATAGCCATTAGCTAAGCCGCCCAGCTCTGTATTGTCCACACGATCAGCAAATGTGCTTGGCGTGTTAGGACGTAAGCCAGCGGTCAAAATTTCAGTGGTGTTGATTTGTACCGGCATACCGTCACGGTAGCTGTACTCACCAGACACGGACCACATACCGAGGTTTGTGCTAAAGCTTAAACCATAAACCTCAGTGTCTTCCGGGTATTCCAGTACCAAGCGTGGGCCATCAATCGGGTAGCCGTTTGGCGTTGACCATGCATAACCTGGTGCTTGACCAGCTGCTCCAGCCGCTTCTTGATAAGGGCGAGGATCAACAGTCCAGTTATACGCAGAAATAATTGGCGTGTTGTTGTGCAGGTTTAGGTAGTAAACACCAAACTCAGCACCCAGATCCATTGAGTAGTAGCGTAAGTTTGCACCCCACTGACCACTGTCAGAGGCTTCAATGCGCGGGTTGCTTCCAATATAAGCGCCAGCTTCAATAGACTGACGGTCACTCAATGCAATACCATTACCGATGGTTGGGTTCAGTGTTACTAAACCACAGCCTGGACCACCAATAATATCAACGCTTGAGAAATAAGTACCACAGCCATCTAGCTTGGTGTTATCCCACTCATATTGATAGAAGGCTTCAAAGTTCATTACGTCGGTTAAGCCGATGTTGGCGCTTATCATACCAACCGGCAGCAATGCTTCTTTAATTTCAGCACCTGGACGACGTGCGGCGTTAACATCTAACGGGTTAATGTCGTTAATACCGTTGAAAACGAAAGTGCTTTCACCCCAGCTTAATACCTGACGCCCGACACGAACACTTGTCGGCATATCACCCAGGTCAAAGTTGGCATAAACAAACGCATCCAACAGCTCAACACCGTGACCTTGTGAATAATCATCAAAGGCGTCGTCTCTTAACGTTGTATTTGGGTAATACAAATTTGCTGTATGACCATGCGACATTTCTTCTTCAGAAATCACATAATCGTACCAGTAGTTAAAGCGTACAAAAGCACCGTGGCTACCACCGTCAATGCTCAAGTCGTGTACACCTTTAAATACCGATGATACCAAGTCGCCTTTGTCAAAGTTCAAGTTGCCGTCATCACCGACACTTGAGCCTGCGGTTCCGCCTGCGCGGTTGCCTGGATGAATCAGGTGGTTGGCCTGATCTTCCATACGCCATGACGCACCGTAGGACAGAATAGAGTCGAATTTAATTTCATAGTCGCCGACTTCGAAGTCAGCAGCCTGGCCTGTAGCCGCAAAGCTCAGTGCAATGGCCGTAGCCAGAGGAAGTTTTTTTAGCATAGTTGTTCTTCTTTTCATTGTGAGCCACCTAATCCTTTAAACTTGTTTGGCGGTTATAGATGAATCATGTCCGATGAGTTAAAAATATGCAAGTGTATGAACACGAAAAGATAACAAGTTGTTGGAAAAAGTGCGGGAAAATGTCGTTACCAGCGTCTAAATTGACGCTGGTAACGAGTCTTCAAAAGTGTTTTATAACTTTTCTTTGAGTTCAGGAAGAACATCAAATAAGTCGGCTACCAAACCGTAATCCGCAACCTGGAAGATAGGTGCTTCTTCGTCTTTGTTGATAGCAACAATGACTTTGGAGTCTTTCATACCGGCTAAGTGCTGGATAGCACCACTGATACCGACCGCCACATAAAGCTGTGGAGCAACAATTTTACCGGTCTGGCCAACCTGCATGTCGTTAGGGACAAAGCCAGCGTCAACGGCCGCACGTGATGCGCCTACCGCCGCCCCTAGTTTGTCGGCAATGTCTTCCAGCATATGGAAGTTTTCGCCGTTTTGCATGCCACGACCACCAGAAATAACGATTTCCGCTGCTGTCAGGTCTGGACGCTCAGAGTCAGCCAGTTGCTCACCAACAAACTCAGATTTGTCGTTGTTAAACACTGAATCGATGCTCTCAACATCACCACTACCACCTTCTGCTGCTACCGCGTCAAATGCAGTTGCACGGACAGTAATGACTTTGATTTTGTCTTCTGACTGCACGGTAGCAATAGCGTTACCGGCATAGATTGGACGCTTGAAAGTGTCGTCGCTTTCTACCGCGATAATGTCGGATACTTGCGCTACGTCCAGCAAAGCAGCAACGCGCGGCATAAAGTTTTTACCGGTCGTGGTCGCTGGTGCCAGGATGTGACTGTAGTCTTTGCCTAACTCTGCGACCAACTCACTGATGTTTTCAGCCAACTGGTGCTCGTAAGCTTCGTTATCGGCCAAAATCGCTTTCTTCACGCCGCCCGCTTTAGACACGTTCTCAGCAACAGTTGAGCAGCCTTTACCAGCAACCAGCACATGAATATCGCCACCGATTTTCTGGGCAGCGGCTAACGTTTTCAGCGTTGAAGGATCAACGGCGTTATTGTCGTGTTCTGCTACTACTAAGATGCTCATAATACTTTGGCCTCGTTCTTCAGTTTGTCTACCAGCTCGTCAACATCGGCAACTTTCACACCCGCACTGCGCTCTGCAGGCGGCTCGACTTTCAGCAGCTTAATAGTGCGTTTTACTTCCACGTCCAGCTCGTCTGGTGTTGTTGTTTCTAACGGCTTACGCTTGGCCTTCATAATGTTTGGCAGTGACGCGTAACGCGGTTCGTTCAGACGCAAGTCGGTGGTAACAATAGCCGGCAGGTTCAATTTAACCGTTTGCAGACCGCCATCAATTTCGCGAGTGACATTAACAAAGCCGTCACCCATTTCGACTTTAGACGCGAAAGTGCCCTGCGGCATGCCGGTTAAGGCGCCCAGCATTTGACCGGTTTGGTTGTTGTCTGAGTCGATAGACTGCTTACCCAGAATGACCATGTCCGGCCCTTCTTTCTCTACCACGCCTTTGAGAATTTTCGCAGCAGATAAAGAATCCGGCATGTCATCGGTTTCAACCTGAATAGCACGGTCAGCGCCAAGTGCTAAGGCCGTGCGAAGTTGTTCCTGAACAGCTTTAGGTCCAATTGACACAACCACAACTTCATCAGCAGTACCGGCTTCTTTTAAACGCACAGCTTCTTCTACTGCTATTTCGCAAAATGGGTTGAGTGCCATTTTGACGTTCGCCAAATCGACATCGGACTGATCTGGTTTCACACGAACTTTGACGTTGTAGTCAATGACGCGCTTAACCGCGACGAGTATCTTCATGTTGTACTTCCTTTTGCTGGAATGTTCTTAATGTTGGTGTTTATTATGCTTCCATTATCCTAAACTGGCGTCGATCTCACAAGTTGTGGGAGAATAAAACTCTATTGCCGTAAGGGAGAGTTTACATGGCCAGCTGGGAACAGCTTTTTCGTCAACTAGTGCAACAGGCTAGAAGTCTAGCAGAATATCCGTCCGAATGTCGTGATGACGATCATTTGGTGGGTGGCTGCGAGGCAAAGGTATGGCTGTGGCTGGATACCTCGAACCCAGAATCGGTGGTTATTCGTTTCGACTCCGAGTCACGCGTTGTGCGCGGTCTACTCGCGATGTTGCAACAACGGCTGGACGGTTGTTCGGTCGCGGAAATAGCAGCCTTTGACATGGACGCCTTTTACCGCGAAGAAGGTTTAGACAACGCCCTGAGCCCCTCGCGCAGCAACGGCCTATACCAGGTCGCCAAAACCCTGAAGCTACGTACGCAATGTTCGGCGCTTTAACCGAGCGGATGCCGGAACCAGGCCGACTTTTAACCCAAAGGGCTTAAACAGTCGATTAATTATGTCGCTGGAATAATTGCCTAGATCATTTTCAACTTCTGAAACGGTCTTTCGGGAAGTTCTTGTGAGCTTGGCATAATCGCTTTGATTCAGCCCTGTAATTTTCTTTCTGAACTCCTGCAGCGCTTGTCCCTGGCTTATTTCACCCTGTAATAGTTGTAGCGCAATACGTTCAATAAGAGCTTCTCGCTCTTCACCGCTAAGCTGGTTACTCTTACTCATAGCAGCCCCCAGCGTTTCAGTTTTTCTGGAATATTAGCCAGCCCGACTTTGGGCATGGTCATAATACTGTCTGGAACGCCCCGCTCCCTTAATCTGCTTTCCAAGCCAATAAATTGCTCAGCCGTTGTATTCAGGTCACTGAGCAATTGTTCAGGTTTGATTAAGTCAGAAAGCTCCTCGCAGATGGCTCCAAAGTTATATTCGCCGCCACTTTCCATTGGCTCTCCCCAAACAGTTGATCTTGGCACTCCTTCGGGGTCAGCTCGCATCGGCGCAAAATCATAAATTGGAGTGAGCTTTATGCCGCCTTCATCTCTGAAAAATGCCGTATTGCGACCGTGATTATCCGAGTTACCAAAAGCAATATTCAATAAATCCCTCCGTACCCATTCGGTTACGAACGCCTCTACATTAAAATAAGCTCCCTGTTCTTTCACCGTGTATGAGTTTTCAATTTTGCGAACTAACTCACGTATTACATCGGCATGACGAAGGCGTACACCGGGGGCTCTTTTTAAAATAGAGTAGACAGACTCCATTGCCTTGCGAGCAACCACGCCATTAACAACTTCAACATCGAAACGCGGAAGCCAAAGTGACGGAAAGTTATCTCCTTCTTCAAGCCTCATCTGTTCGGTTGCTATGGCGCTCACTCCCATTTGCTCAAGCTCGCAATAAAAGTGATATTCCGCGCGCAGGATATCGCAATCAATTTGCTTTCGTTGACCTCGGGGAAACTTCACCAGATAAAATGCGTCCTGAATATTAGTTCCGTCTTGAAAGGTATCTATCCAAACCTCGTCATTATTGTTGCATCGCAGCAATAATTTTGGCGCTTCACCTCCTGCACCGGTTGCTCCCCCGGCAATGGCTCCTCGCTGATGAGCATACTCAAGAAAACTCGCGTTTCTTTCTACAACGTCGCTGACTCTAAACTGAGGAGGGTCTATAGTTTCCTGCTGGTTTTCGACAGCTTCTTTTACTCTCAAATGTCCAACAGGTGCAATTGCGGCTTTTTCTAATAAAACCAAATTTTGTTGGCTTAGTGGCAAGTTGGGTATTTCAAGCTGATCCACCCAAAACCGTCGAGCTGCACCACTTGGAATAATATCATCAAGAAAGCGAAGCCAACCGGGTTGATCGTCGTCATCGAAATAAAGCTGTACGGGATGGTTTAAGGAAACAGCATGGTGATCATCCTGCTCCAGGTGCTCAATAGCGTAACCCGTTTTATACTGAACTTGCACATCGGGCTCATTCTGCCCAGCTCGTTCAGTAAAAGTTAACATAGCTATGTCCTGCCACTGGTTTTGCAGGTAAGCCTGTACCGTTAGACTATTCATGAGACACCTAAAATTGAGTGATATTACACTCAAAATAGATAAAAAAATCTATTTTTGCAACCTATATCACGCAAAATGTCAGTTATTGGATGTCAACCGCTTCAAAAGCGTTGCGGTAGCTTGCATGGCGAAGCTGCAAGTGACCACCATGGCGGCGCCAAAGCCGGAGCTGCAATCCATGCGCATGGAGCCGGAGCCTGGTTTCTGAAGGGTGACTTCCCCTTCTAGCTCACCGGAAATAACCGGATAACGCAGTTGTTCTTCGGAGTACACGCAGTCGACGCCCCACTTACGCTTGGGGTTTTTGGAAAAGCCATAGTCGCGACGCAGTTGTGAGCGTACTTTAGCCAGTAACGGGTCCTGCTTGGCTTTAGCTAAGTCGCCAACACGGATCATGCCCGGGTCTATTTGCCCACCAGCACCGCCGCACACCACCAGGCGTAGCTTGCGCCGTTTACACCAGGCCACCAGCGCAGCCTTGGTGTTCACACTATCTATGGCGTCCAGCACCGCATTGGCGCCGGCTAAGTACTCTTCGAAATTCTCGGGCAGCAAAAAGTCATCAATGACTTTTACTTCGCAGTTGGGATTAATACTTTTTACCCGTTGTGCCAGCACCTCGGTTTTGAGCTGCCCAATAGTGTCATCGGTGGCCGGTAACTGACGGTTAATGTTAGTGGTGCACACGTCGTCTAAGTCAATGAGCGTGAGCTTGCCAATGCCGGTTCGCGCCAGTGCTTCTACTGCCCACGACCCAACGCCGCCAAGCCCGGCGACCACAATATGTAACTGCTGAAAATGGTTTAACGTTTGTTGTCCGTAAACACGGCTGACACCACCGAAGCGCGGATCCGATACTTCACTCATGACTGGGTTGTTCGCTCACATCGTAAATAATAATGCCCACCTGATGCACTTCACCACGCGGATTCTTAAGCGGAATTAGGGTGACGTTTTGATACATCCACTCGCTCTGCCCGCTTATGGGGCGGCTGTGGCGAAAACGAAACACATAAGGTCGCTGCTGCCAGGTAATAAACACTCGCGAGTTTAGCTGCCGCACCCGGTCAATTTTCCGCTGGAACCAAGCCTGGTCGATACCGGGACAGCAGCGAAACAAATTTTTTTCGCGCACTTCGCTGGGGCGCAGACCACTGTGGTTCTGCATAAACTCGTTCCACATCTGGATATTGTTGTCGTTATCGACCACCACAATACCGACGTCAATGGCGCCCAGAATACTCAGCTTGCTGTGCAGTTCGTCCATATCGTCTATCATTCTTCGTCCCCCTGAAGCCAGTGTGCCAGCTGCTGGTCGAGAATTTTTACAGCGTCAGCCGGGAACAACAACAACAGGTCAAATGCCAGCTTATGCTCGGGCAGTTGATAGCCTATTTCTATGGCAAGAATTTTCTGCCAGCGCTTTTCACCGTGTTTTAGCAGCTCCTGCATGGACTGGTTTTCGCCCAATAACACCGGCTGCGATGCCGCAAATTCGACATGCAACTGCTGACCTAAGCCATTTAAGCAGGCAGACGATAAAATAGACGCCACGTCCATTAATGATTCAATACGCTGTTGCTTTACCGAACCACTCTCACCGAGTTTTGCGCCTAACAACTGACCAATGTCGTCAATGGCCGCTTCGTTAAAGAGCGTTAGTGCCTCACCTAAAATACCGCTGCCGGAAAATCCCTGACTGACGGCCGCCACTTGTTGCTTAGCGTCGATGGACTCAATCGCCATGTGCAGCTCAGAAGGCGCAATAAAGTTAACATTAGGCACCGGCAATTCAATGAACGTGTCCAGTACACGGGCTAAATGGTCACCCGCCTGCCCCATGGCAACGTTTGAGACCTCGCGGTACACATCCAGCGGATTAGCCGGTGCCTGTGTTTGCTGGTCGGCAACTTTCAATTGCCCGCCGGCAGGCTGGTAAAGGCCGAATTGCTGCAACAAAGTTTGTACGTCTTCGGCTTTCATCGGCTTTTTAACAAAGGCCATGGCACCTAATGACTGTACGCGCTTTTGCGCCTCAGGCTGTATGTCACCCGACACGACAATAACCAAGGTTTCCAGTTGCTCTTCTTTAATGGCCTGCAGGGTTTCGTAGCCGTCTTTTACCGGCATGTTCAAATCCAGAAACAGGATTTCAGCACGCCCTTCACGCACACAAGTGAGCGCTTGCTCACCGTGCTCCGCCTGGTGCACTTCAGCATCCCAGTCGCTCGGCAGCGTGCGTAACAGCTGTTTCCGCGCCATTTTCGAGTCATCGCACAGCGTGACTTTTAGCGTCATAGATTGAGATTCCCGCCCGTTATCGAATACCCCTATTCTAGCTTAGGCAGTAGCCTGATGCCATTGGTGCCTTACGGCGATACCTCACTACACATCGTAGCCTGATGTTATTTACGTCAGGTTCCGAGGGACGGTGTAACCTGACGCCATTGGTACGTTACGGAGATACCTCACCTGATGCAATAGCATCAGGCTACACGGCGAATGGGTATTTAATGGGTTCGTGGCACTGATAACCGCTGACGGTGAAATCGTCTTTGCTGACCCAGGTTTCAATGTCTTCTAACGACTTTATCTCAGGGTTAATGTGCAACTGAGGCGATGGAAAAGGCTCACGTTTTAGCTGGACATCACGCATTAACTCTAACTGGTTTTCATAAATGTGAGCGTTCACTATCTTATGGTAGGCCTTACCCGGTTTGTGCCCGGTAATTTGTGCGACCAGAGCTAACAGAACGAAGCACTGAATTTGATTGAAATTAAGCCCCAAGGGTACATCGCAACTACGCTGATACGAGGTTAAATAAAGTGTGTCACCTAACAACGAAAAGGTGTGAGTATGCATACAAGGCCGCAAACAGCCCAATTCAAATTCGCCGGGATTATAGAAGGTCACTATTTCACCGCGGTCATCAATGCCTTTTGACAGGTTATTAACTACTTTTTTCAGCTGATCTAAATGGCTTCCGTCAGGCTTTTGCCAAGAGCGACCCTGTACTCCATAAACCCGGCCCATGTCATCTTCGCCTTTGCGGTTCGGATTGTTCAGCCAAGCCTGGTTTTCATTGGCATTGGCATCCCAAGTTTTGCAGCCAATATCACGAAACTGGGCCGCATTGTCGTAGCCGCGTAAATACCCTAAAAGCTCAGCAATAGCTGACTTATAATAACTTTTGCGAGTGGTAATGAGCGGGAATTGGTTGTTGGCTACATCGTACTCTAAGTCGGCGTTTATAACCGTTAGGCAGTTAATGCCTGTACGTTCGTTTTTAACCCAAACACCTTCGTCGACAATGCGTTGGCACAGTTCTAAATATTGTTTCATTTTTTATGTGAATTTTGTTGTGCGTAATGTTATCTATCGTACCTGATGCTGTAGCCTGATGCTATTGCATCAGGTGAGATTTTGGCCGTTGAAATCATGTTCAAATAATAGATGTTGTAGCCTGACTTTTATGTGACCGGCGGTATCTCACCTGACGTAATAACGTCAGGCTACACCTCCGCTTGACGCTTTGCGCGAACCATCAGAATGATGCCCAGAATAATCATTGGAAGGGTCAGCCATTGCCCCATGGACATTCCGAGTGACAATAAACCTAAATGCGCGTCTGGCTCGCGGAAGAATTCGACAATAAAGCGGGCAATACCGTAGCCCAGCAGGAATAATCCACTTACTGCACCCGTGCCGCGAGGTTTGCGTTGGAACCACAAAATAAGCAAGAACAGCAGCAAGCC
The DNA here is from genome assembly GCF_004123135.1 of Idiomarina sp. 29L. NCBI lineage: Bacteria > Pseudomonadati > Pseudomonadota > Gammaproteobacteria > Alteromonadales > Idiomarinaceae > Idiomarina > Idiomarina sp. 29L. Next base: position 233,182 of record NZ_SDJS01000002.1, read on the forward strand.
TTCTAACAGTGCTTCATATAGCTGAGACGGATGACGTGCCACCGGCCCCCCGCTGGGGAAGTACATCGCCCAGGGCACTTCTGCTGCACGGCCCCAGAGCTCGCCATTAATAAAATTACCGATACGCCCGAAGAATAAGCCCATAGGCACTAGCGGTGCCACAAAATCCCCCACTTGCAGGAAATCGCGCTTTTTCTTTTTCGCATAGAGGTACATAGCCGTAATCACACCGAGTAATCCCCCGTGAAACGACATACCGCCTTCATGGACATAGAATATATATAGCGGGTCAGCTAAAAAGTAGTCGAAATGGTAAAACAAGGTGTAGCCAACGCGACCACCGACAAAGACGCCAATGAAGCACCAGAACAATAAGTCACTAAACTGTTCTTTGTTCCAGTTTTCACTTGTTTTGGTTTGACGGACACCCCAAAAATAAGCAAAAGCAAACGCAACGAGGTAACTGATTCCATACCAATGCACATCAATAGGACCAATGCTAAAGGCAACTGGATCTATCGCTGGAAACTGCCAGTATTCGTTCGAAGGCACTGCGGACACTCCCTTGTTCTATTTAAAAATGAGTTGCACGGCAACAATAATTAAAAAGGCCGCAAACACGCGTTGCAACTGCTTAACCGGTAATTTATGAGCCAGCTTGGCTCCTAGTGGTGCCATTAAAACTGACGCAACTGAAATACCTATCCAAGCGGGTACGTGTATTAACCCGAAAGCGCCGGTGGCTTTACCAGACAGCCAACCGTTCGCGATAAACATGACGACGGAACTGCAACCAATAATAAAGCTACCGAGCGACGATATTGCGATAGCCTGGCGCACCGGCAATCGCATTTTCGTTAGAAATGGTACAGTCAACGCACCACCACCAATACCAACCAGCCCCGATATGGTACCAATAATATAGCTTCCCAGAGCCACTAACCGCTTGGATACCGACGTCATAGGCTCGCCTGTTTTTTGAGGCATAACCATGCGAGCCGCCAACGCAATTAACACGATGGAGAAAATGCGTTTCAGCCAGTCGGGATCAATTACAGTTACCAGATACGCGCCGGTCATTGCCCCTATCGATAATCCCGGCAGTACACGTATTAACCAAAACTTTTCCATTAAACCGTGCTTCGCGTGAGAGCGCGATGCACTCGCCGTTGTCATACAAACGGTCGCCAAACTGGTCGCAATAGCTGAGGGTACAACCAACTCAGGCGGCACACCGATTATAGGTAATAAGTAAATAAGCAGTGGTACAATAACCAAGCCACCACCAATACCGAGCATACCGGCCAGCAAGCCCGCAACCGTTCCGCCGCCCAAACATAAAAGCCAGGTGCTTAATAACATAATTACTTCCCTGCCCGCACAAAGCCGCCAAGCCCCATGCTTTCCATTTTATCCGCTATCATACTGCGTATTTGCTCTGGATTACGCGCTTGCAACGCTTTTGCCAGCATCACGTTAAGCGTACTTGAGCGCACGTTGCGAAGAATCCACCGTACTCTGTCCACGTTGTAACTGTTCATACTTAGCTGCCGGTATCCCATTGCAACCAAGAGTAAGGCGCCGCCCGGGTCACCGGCTAATTCGCCACAAACACTGACAGGTTTACCCAAGTCTTCACAACGCCGGGCTATTTCATCTAAGCTTGCCAATACCGCGGGATGGTAAGCGTCATATAAATGCGCTACGCGGCGGTTATTTCGGTCAACGGCTAACAAATATTGTGTTAGGTCATTGCTGCCCACTGAGAAAAAGTCGACTTTGCTGGCCATTGCCGGTAACTGATAAATAGCCGCTGGCACCTCAATCATCACACCCAGCTGTGGCTGAAATAAGTTCACGCCAACCTCACAGCCTTGCTCTTCTGCAACTTCAAAGTAGGCCTGCTTAATCAGCCGTGAGGCTTCGTCGACTTCACTGGTGCTGGTTATCATCGGCAGTAAAATTCGTAAATTACTCTTGCCAATACTCGCCCTTAGCATTGCCCGAATTTGTATCAGAAAAATTTCAGGATGGTCGAGCGTTAAGCGAATACCGCGCCAGCCAAGGAAAGGGTTGTCTTCCTGCAGCGGGAAATAAGGTAACGGCTTGTCACCGCCGACGTCTAACGTTCGCATCACGACAGGCCGGTCGGGAAACTGCTCAAGTACCTCCTGGTACATTTCCGTTTGCTCATCTTCTGTCGGAAGCTGGTCGCGCATCATGAACGGAATTTCTGAACGGTACAGCCCTACACCGTCAATATTCAGAGTTTGTAGATAATCATGAGCGACATCTAAACCAAGATTCAAGTGCAGGCTCACCCGCTGGCCGTCTTGCGTTTCAGCCGGTAAGTGGCTGTGTTCAGAGACGATATCTTTGAGCTCTTGCTCCTCTTCCGCCAACTGATGAAACTGGCTGAGAACTTGTGGCGGTGGGTCAATATACACTTCACCGGTGTAGCCATCGACGGCCAGTTGACGGTCGGAGAAAAAGTGCAAATCGATATCATCAATACCTAACACGGCCGGAATGCCCATGCTGCGAGCCATGATAGCGGCATGCGAGTTACTGGAACCGTTCAGTGAAATAATACCGTCAATATGATCTTGTGGGAGTTCAGCCAGCATAGAGGCCGTTACTTCGTCCGCCACCAGAATGAAGCTCTCTGGCAGTTGCTGACGCCTACGTTGACGATTCTGCAAGTGCATGAGTACACGCTGACCAATATCCCGGACATCGGTCGCGCGCTCTTTTAAATACGAGTCCTCCAGCGCTTCAAACTGGGAAACAAACTGTTCTACTACGTGCTTTAACGCCGTTTGGGCTCTCCAGCCCTCTTTGATCATATTCTCGACAGCGTCCCCTAAACTGGCGGCATCGAGCATACCTTGATATACGTCGAAAATAGCGAGTGTGTCATCGGGTACCTGACCCGCCATGCGCCTTGATAACTCTTTTAAGTCGGCTCGTGTGCGCGCAACGGCCTGACGAAACTTACGAATTTCATGAACAGGCTTATCAGAGCGCTTAGGAGTGACTTCATCCAGTCTCGCTTCCGGTCGGGACACGTAAGCATCGCCAACAGCAACACCAGGAGACCCCGGAAGTCCGCGGAGGCTATGAATCCACGGCGAGTGGTCGCTGGCCAAAAGACCTTTGGCATCAGCGTGAGCAATAACCACCGCCAACTGCGCCGCCAGAGTAACAATGAAAGCCTCTTCTTCGCGGGTAAACTGACGAGCAACGCTTTGGTGAACCACAACGATACCCAGCACCTTTCTGCGATGAATAATCGGTGCCGCCAATAGGCCGCGATAGATGTTTTCGTTGGTGTCGACCAACTTCTTATTGGCGGGATGCTGACTGGCATCAGCAATATTCAAAGGCTCTTCCCGCTGTGCAGCGAGACTGATGATGCCTTCACCGAAATCGACGCGGATAGCCGAACCGTCCTCTGTCCGCAAGCCATCGCTGGCGGCCATCACAAACTGACGTTGATCGTTGTCAGCGATAAACACACTGCAACTGTCTGTTTCTAGCGCTTCGCGTACCTGACCGACCATGGTATTGAGTGCCATGTTAAAGTCAGGCGCCTTATTCACGCCTTCAACAATTCTTTGCAGTGTGACTAACATCATTATCTTCTACGTCGGTGGTGACGTCCTCCAGACGAACGAAATGGCATAGCATGCGAGGCAAATTCTTTCATGACCCGACGGTAGACATCGCGCTTAAAAGAAACGACCTGTCTAACCGGGTACCAATAGCTTACCCAACGCCAGCCATCGAACTCAGGATGACCTGAATGCAAAACATCGACGTCTTCTTCTCGACATTTCAGGCGCAGTAAAAACCACTTTTGTTTTTGTCCAACACACATGGGCCGTTGTTCACGTCGAATCAGTCGTTTAGGCAACCGATAACGCAACCAGTGACGGCTGGTGTACAGAATTTCGACCTGCTCAGGTTTTAAACCGACTTCTTCATAAAGTTCTCGGTACATTGCCTGCTCAGGCGTCTCGCCGTCGTGAATGCCTCCTTGTGGAAACTGCCAGCTCTGCTGGTTAATTCGACGAGCCCAAAATACCTGCCCATGCCCGTTACAGATGACGATTCCTACGTTGGGTCGGAATCCTTCAGCATCTATCACGCGAGCATCCTCAATTATTCTCTGTTACAGTGGATTCTTCCATAAAGCCCGGTTTCGGGCAAATACTCATTTTGGATTTGCGCAGATTTACGACATGACAGACAAGCCTTCTCGACCCACCTCCATTGACGAATTGTTCGAGCGCGCCGCTGCACTGGCAGGAAAACGCTTTTCAGAACTCGCCGAGCAAGTGGGGTTAACCGCTCCAAAAAACCTACGCCGCGACAAAGGTTGGGTTGGCCAGCTGCTGGAGCTGCACCTTGGTGCTACCGCCGGTTCTAAACCAACCCAGGACTTTCCGGAATTAGGAATTGAGCTAAAAACACTGCCGGTAACGCCCGAAGGCGAGCCGTTAGAAACCACGTTTGTCTGCAGCGCCCCGCTAACGAACATTGAAGGGGTGCAATGGGCCACTTCAAACGTACGAAATAAACTTCAGCATGTGCTTTGGCTGCCTATTGATGGGCGTCGTGACGTACCGGTTCCCGAGCGAGTCGTGGGCAGCGCCTTTCTGTGGGCGCCGAACACGGAAGAAGAGGGCTTACTTCGTGAAGATTGGGAGGAGCACATGGATCGCATTGCCTTAGGTCAAGTGGAGAGTATTACCGCGCGCCAGGGCGAAGTCATGCAAATACGACCGAAAGCGGCCGATGGGTCTGTTCTGACCGACGCTATTGGCCCCGACGGCACAATGATAAAAGTTCGTCCCCGTGGTTTTTATCTGAAAAAGGACTTTACCCGCCAAATTCTCCGGCGTGTTTTTGCCTGATACAACCTTTTGTAGCCCGACGCTATTGCATCAGGTACGATGGTGAACCATGATTAGCCTATGAATTCAAAACCTCACCTGACGTAAATAACGTCAGGCTACAGAAACCTCTTTGTAGCGATAAAGGAACGCGATGCAATTTACGGTAAGCCCACAAGCAAGACGTAACGCGATCAGTTTTTGCGGAATTGCGCTATTTATACTCGCGCTATTGGTGTTTTTGCATTTGATTCGGGAGGATATCCCCGTTGGCGTTTCCGTGGTACTCGGCGCTGCCTCCGGGATCTTTATGCTGCTTGGGATTGGTAAGCTTATAGAGCCCCCAATCTCATTGGTGATTACCCCAGAAGGTATTCAGTACCTGCATCGCCGCGGAGAATGGCACATTCGCTGGGAAAACATCATTCGCTTTGATGTCCCCAGAGTTAATCGTGTGCTTGAATTGGAAGACGCCCCATTTTTAGGTTTCAGACTGCATAACGTAGAAGAAGTGTTAGACGAAATATCGCCTCGACTAGCATCCACATTACTGTTTGAACAGCGCCAGCTACTGACTATGGCGCTAAGACACCAAGCGCCAGATAGAGAAGACTATACGCCCTATTTTGACATACCGGATAGCTACATATCACCTAATGGCAAAGTGTATAAAGGCTTGATTGGCGTTTTTGGCAAGCGAATGGAGCAAATGCGGGAGCTGTTGGGTTACGATCTTTATGTAAGTGCTAATGCTTTAGATCGCGACATTTATGAATTTAAGGCCCACCTTCAGCGACTGCAGGCGAGCCGTTAAGAACATAATGTAGCCTGACGTTATTTACGTCAGGTGAGATGCCGCGTTTATCAACATGTGTTGATCGATTATATGATGTCGGGGGGATCGAACCTGATGCAATAGCATCAGGCTACGTGGTTACCGAAATACGACCGGCTGTATGGCTTCTAGCATGGGTTTCTGAAAGAAGTAGCCTTGCATAAGCGATACACCGGCGTCCTGCAGATACTTTAATTCTCTTTCGGTTTCTATGCCTTCAGCGATAACCCGAATGCCAAGCTGCTCGGCAATATCTAAAATACCTCGCACCAATACCTGATTCACTCTATTGGCATCAATGTCGCGAATCAGCTTCATATCAATTTTAATAATATCAGGCTGAAAATCAGACAATAAATTCAGTCCGGAATACCCGGCACCAAAGTCATCAATAGCCGTTAAAAAACCTTCTTTGCGGTAGGCTTTAAACACATCCACCAAAAAATCCTGACTAACCACTTTTTCCTGCTCAGTCACTTCAAAGATGATGTTGTGTTTATCGAAGCCAGTTTTACGTGCCGTCGACAGCGTTTTCGCCAAACAAGTCTCCGGTTCATAAATCGCGTTTGGCATAAAGTTAATGCTGAGCTTGGTGGGCAGCTCAATTCTTGACGCTGTTTCAATCGCCTTAACCCGACAACTTTGATCGAAAGTATATTTGGTATCTTCCGTGACCCGCCCTAATACTTCTCCGGCTCCCTCGCCATTTTCTCCGCGCACCAACGCTTCGTAGGCAAATACATTTTTCTGGCTGGCATCAACGATGGGTTGAAAAGCCATTTTAATACCGAAGTTGAGCGGCGTTCGGCAATCGCATCCTGGACATGCAGACATAAATTTTCCTTGCTTACTCTTTCATCGTCTTCAAACGAAAAAATTCTTTCAAATGATCACTAAAAATATTGCCTTTTTTGAGAAATACTGTATTAAGCACTCAGCATTAATTACAAGGTAGCACAATGACAACAATTGGTTGGAGAGAGTGGGGGCACCTCCCCGAGCTAGGCATTAGTAACATTCACATGAAAGTCGATACGGGAGCCAAAACTTCCTGTTTGCATGCTTTTCAGCTTGAACCCTTTATGAAAAAAGGTGAAGAATGGCTGCGTATATTTGTTCACCCTAAGCAGGACTCGCAGGAAGAGCACGTCTGTGAAGCGAAAGTTCACGATAAACGAGACGTTACTGATTCTGGTGGGCACACTGAAACCCGTTATGTCATAAAGACTCGTCTCGTGCTAGGTTCATTTGACCAGAAGGTCGAACTAACCTTAACTAACAGAGACACGATGAAATTCAGAATGTTGTTAGGACGTCAGGCCATGCGTGGGCATTTCCTGGTCAACCCTGATGCCTCTCACTTACTTGGAGATGTAAAATGAGAATAGCGATTTTATCGCGAAACTCTTCGCTGTATTCGACTCGCCGGTTGATTGAAGCGGCGCGTGATCGCGGTCACGAAGTTGACGTACTTAATCCGCTGAGCTGCTACATGAACATTAATGCTCGTGAGTCGTCCATTCACAAACATGGTAAAGAACTGCCACATTACGACTGCGTTATTCCGCGTATTGGCGCTTCAGTCACTTTCTATGGCACTGCTGTGTTGCGTCAGTTTGAGATGATGGGTACCTATCCGTTAAATGAGTCAGTCGCTATTTCGCGTAGCCGCGACAAGTTACGCTCATTACAACTGCTATCGCGCAAAGGCATTGGATTGCCAACGACAGGCTTTGCGAGTCAGCCTCAGGATATTCCTGACCTTATTGAAATGGTTGGCGGTGCACCGTTAGTGATTAAGTTACTCGAAGGCACTCAGGGTATTGGTGTAGTGCTGGCTGAAACTCGCCAGGCGGCTGAAAGCGTTATTGAAGCGTTTATGGGCTTGCAGTCGAATATTATGGTGCAGGAATACATTAAGGAGGCCGGTGGCGCTGACATTCGTTGTTTTGTGATTGGTGATAAAGTCATTGCCGCAATGAAGCGCCAGGCCAAACCTGGAGAGTTTCGTTCAAACCTTCATCGTGGTGGAAGCGCGTCGTTGGTCAAACTGACCCCCGCCGAGCGTGCAACGGCCGTTAAAGCAGCAAAAACCATGGGGTTAAATGTGGCTGGTGTGGATATCTTACGTTCGAACCACGGGCCACTGATTATGGAAGTGAACTCATCACCGGGCCTTGAAGGTATTGAGCAGGCAACAGAAAAAGACGTTGCAGCACAAATTATTACGTTCTTAGAAAAAAACGCCAAAGCGCATAAAACACGTACGAAAGGAAAAGGCTGACATGCAGCGGTTTGAGCTTGCCGGGCAGTCGATTGAACCTGGCTCACATCAACACATTACGTTGCCGGCGGTTCGGCTTTATAACGACGCGCCATTGGATTTACGTATCGATGTATTCCATGGCACCAAGCCGGGTCCGGTGCTGCTGGTTTCTGCCGCTATTCACGGTGACGAGCTCAACGGTATCGAAGTCTGTCGCCGTTTAATTAACGAAACTGACGCCCGCAACCTTTCAGGCACCTTGATTGTTGTGCCTATCGTGAACCTATTTGGCTTTATTCAGCAGTCTCGTTATTTACCTGATCGCCGTGACTTAAACCGCTGCTTTCCGGGGTCGGAGCGTGGCGCTTTAGGCAGCAGAATGGCCTTTCTCTTCAGTGAAGAGTTGGTGAAAAAATCTACTCATATTATCGATTTGCATACCGGTGCTATTCATCGTAGCAATTTGCCGCAAATACGAGCAGACGTTGATAACGACAAATCGTTAGCCATGGCTAAGGCCTTTAGCACGCCCGTTATTTTGCACTCCAAGGAACGTGACGGATCGCTAAGAGCTCTGGCGACGGAATTGGGCATTCCACTCATTCTTTACGAGGCCGGCGAAGCATTGCGCTTTGACGAAGCGTCAATAAGTGCCGGCGTTATTGGCGTCCAAAACGTCATGAAGCACCTGAAAATGCTGAAAGGTCGTCGTAAAGGTCGCCGAATTACCGCGGTAATATCGCACCGCTCAACATGGGTCCGTGCCGAACGTGACGGTTTGATATTACCCAAAGTTGAGTTAGGGCAAACCATTCAGAAAGGTCAGATATTGGCGCTGAGTGTTAATCCGCATGGTGGTGCCGACGATCCTATTGAATCGCCCGTCCGGGGGATTATTATCGGTTGCAGCAACATACCGGTTGCGAACGAAGGAGAGGCACTGTTCAATGTGGCGCAGTTTGACAAAGACGTCATATCCGAAGCCACAGAGAGTGTCGATTCATTCACCGAGGTCTACGAGAATAAGCCGTTATGACAACCAATCTGTCAAGCGTTAGCTTTGAGCAAGGGCTTCACCATTGCGATGATGTTCAGCCGCTTTATTGCGAAGTCCTTCGCTGTTATTTAGAGGAATTCTCACCGTTACTCGATGAAGACGTCTTAGTGACTGATGACAATGAAGCTAAAATTAAACTGCATACCTTGAAAAGTTTAACCGCTACCGTTGGTGCTTATGAGTTCAGCGAGTTTGTTGGACAACTATTCAAGAAATGGCCAAAATTGTCGGAAACTGAAAAGCGGCAAGAGGTTAGACAAGTTAACTACTTTCTTTTTGAAGTGAATCAAAAAGTCCAACACTATTGTAACGAAAACTCTTCGACTGACTAAAAACAATACAAAAACTCATCAGAATTCGTTAATATTGGCCGATAAAATTATAACAACAGTTAGAAAATAGGCGCACAATGTCCAGTCCGGTCAGTTTCCGGGTTTCTGAACGCGATGTGTACATCATGATTGATGCAGGTACATCGCCTTCAGACGTTAAAGCAGAAGCATTACAGAAAGCCTGGCAGGCGTCTGAGTTTTCGGCTGCCAAACTGTTAGATCCCCAAATGCTGACTCAAACTGCGACAAAGTATGCGCAGCATTTCTCCAAAGACAGCAACAAAAGCATCCATTTTCAAGTCATCATTGCGGAAATTTTTGATGCTGACCTGAAGCTGCAAGTCAGCGATGACGACATGAAAGTCACTGCCAGCGGTATTGTCGGGTATGGCGGCAAAGCATTAACGCAGGAAATGATCATCTCTGCGCTACGCGAGAAAGACATTACCTCAGGCATTCAGCGTAAGGGTATTGAAGCGTTAGTCGAACACACAAACGAAGCGCCTCCCGGAGCCGAAATGTCGGTCACTGTTGCCAAAGGCAAACACCCTATCAACGGCAGCAATGCACGCTTTAAACCATTGGTCGATGACGCTCGAAAGCGCGTGTTGCGCCCTCAGCTTCGAGAAGATGGTACCGCTGATATGCGCGACTTAGGCGCGCAAGTGACGGTCGACCCCGGCCAGCCGCTGCTGCAAAAAATACCATTGAGTAAAGGTCGGCCGGGTTTCACCGTGTTTGGGCAAGAACTCGAGGCAATGGATGGGGAAGATCGTGACTTTGCCCCCGGTGAGGGCACGAAAATAAGTGATGATGATCCGAATATTATTATCGCTGACCGCACCGGTTTGCCCAGTTTTAATGGTAACAGCGTGCAAGTTGATGACGTTATGCAGCTTAATAACGTTGATGTTTCAACAGGGCACGTCAAGTTTAAAGGCAGCGTCATCGTAACGGGTAATGTCAGTGAAGGCATGAAAGTGACCTGTACCGGCGATATTACCGTCGGTGGTTACGTCGACTCTGCCGAGCTCTACGCTGATGGCAATATTACCGTGCAGAAAGGCTGTATTGGACGCTTATTAAATGCGTCGGAAACCGGCGAACACGATGAAGACGCGGATGACTGGATACCAGAGGTATCCACTAAATTGGTCGCGGGTGGTTCGGTTTGGTGCGCTTATGCTCAATATTCGTTTTTTGATGCGAAAAACGGTGTGCATACCAATAAGCAGCTCACGCATTGCCATGTCGTTACAAAAGGTCCTTTGGCAATTGGCGGGGAAGGTAAAGCCGCCAGGGGTAAACTCATTGGTGGCACCATTGAAACCAGTGATCACATCTATTGCGGTCAACTGGGGGCTCCAGCCGGGACCAAAACTCGTATTTACTGGTCGCTACCACCCCATGATCCACAGGCAGTCTCTCATCTCAATCACTTACGTAGCTCTCTCGCTAAGCTGATTGCGCGTGCCAAAACGCTGCAGCAAGGTTTGGAACGTTGTAAATCACTTGAGGACGAAGCCAAACGGGTGCAATACCAACAAAAACTGCACGGTGAACTCAAAAAAATAAAGTCCCGAATTACGACGACTCGCATTAGCATTGATTCTGTTTTAGAAGCGTTTGAAACGCACCCGACGTTACGCACCATGGTCAGTCGTGAAGTGTTCCCGGGCATACTCTTTATTTTTAAAGAAAAAAGCCTGCGCATTAAAGAGCATCGCAATGGTACAATGTTCCTACTTGAAGACAAACAACTGCGCGTAGACAGTCTACTGTAACGATTCACTATAATGTCATCTGCTATTTTTTCTTTACTAGAGCGTCAAAACGAACAACCCTGGCGTGACTCAACTTTATTGGTTATTAACCCGCTCGACGATAGCTTGGCCGGCTTAGACAATACCGAGGCCTGGAGCTTTCACGCCGGTATCGCCAGTCAATGGCAAGCGAAAGGCAGGGTCGTTTATTGCCAGGCGACAGCGCCTGATATGAGCCAGTACACACAAGTCATGCTGGTTGTTGCCAAAGAGAAAGCTCTGAATCACTATATCCTTGAACAACTCAGTGCCTTACCTAAAGGCGCGGCCTTATGGTTGGTTGGGGAAAAGCGTTCAGGCGTTCAGTCACTGGCGAAAAAGTTGCCTGAGAGCTTTTCAAAAGCGCGTAAAACCGCGTCAGGAAATCATTGCCAATTGTTTAGCGCTGAACATATTAACGACGCTGGAGATTCACCTCCGCTAACTGATTACGCAACCCACGTCCATTATGAGTTAAAGGGGCATAGTGAGAGTTTCACCACATTACCAGGCGTATTCAGTCAAACTCATATTGACCCTGCCACCCTATTGCTACTGAACACTCTGGGAGAGAAACCACTGGGCCACGTATTAGATTTTGCCTGCGGCGCCGGTGTGATAACCAGTGCGTTGCACCAATCCGCCGAGCGGTTAACCGCCTGTGATGTTAACCCAATGGCGATAGCTGCCAGCACCATGACGTTCTCACAGCAAGGGATTGAGGTTGATTTACGCTTAGCCGACGGCTTACCGGATAATTTAGAAATGTTTGACACCATTGTCAGCAACCCGCCTTTTCACACCGGCCAAAACACTGACTATGCCATTGCTCGTAAATTTTTGGCTAGTGCTCGCAAACATTTGAACAAAGGCGGGACGTTATATATCGTTGCGAATCGGTTTTTACCGTGGGCTGAGGTGATTGAGGAAGGTTTTGGACATTGCGACGTTTTAGCGGATGACGGTCGTTATCGTGTCTACAAAGCGGCTTGTCGATAAAATCAGCGTTTTATCGTTTAGATGATTACTCTTTTGTTAACGATTTGCTAACATAAATAAACATAAATAAGAATTAAGTTGAGCTGTTAACTGAATGCATACGATTTCACTGAAGCGCATACTCATTTATCTGGTGCTATTAGTCACCAGTTTTGCGCTGCTTATTGGCTTTACCATAAATATTGTCAGCCAAGTTGGACAGTTCGAAAAGTCTTTGCAGGAGCAGGCATTGTCTTATACGCGGATCATCGCCAGCAATGCCGCCAGAACCATCGTTTTTGACGATACCGTCTCCGAAAAGCAGCGTCTTGGCACCTTTCAAAACACCCCGTTTATTGAGCATATCCATGTTTATAAAATGGACGAAGCCAGCGGCCAGCTAACCTTTTTCTCCAGTTATAATAAGCAAGGTTTAGCCCCTATTCCGGCACGCTTCTCCAAGTTAGAGCGCTTAACCTCGCCGACAATAAACGATGCAAACATTGAGGTGTCCCAGCCCGTGACTCTCGATGGCGACGTCATTGGCTATGTTTATCTCAGAGGCTCGCTTGAGCAGGTCAGGTTATTCATGTGGCGCTCAATAGCCGTTGCGGTTGTGGTGGCACTTGTCACGCTGCTGGCCTGCTGGCTGGCGACGTTACGATTACGTAAAGCGATAGTACAACCGCTTGACTCCGTGGTTGACGTTGTATCGCAGGTGGCACGAGATAAAAACTACTCGCTGCGCTTACCGTCGTCGCAACTTGCTGAGTTCGACACCATGGCGCAAGCCTTCAACACCATGCTGGATCGAGTCCAACAGCACATTACCCGACAACGCCGCGCGGAAGAAGAAGCGAGCCAGTTAAATACTCAACTGGAGCAGCAAGTCACACAGCGCACTCAAGCATTGAAAGAGTCCAATAGCGAACTCCTGAAAACACTGGAACAGTTGCACCAATACCAGGGACAACTTGTCGAGTCTGAAAAAATGGCCTCGCTAGGTGATATGGTTGCCGGTATCGCACATGAGGTGAACACACCTATTGGGCTGTCCGTCACCGCCTCAACGCTATTGCAGGACAAGCTTGCTGTTATGCAGGAGAAGTTTGACGCTAAACGAATTTCAACCAATGAGTTCGAGCGTTTCTTAAAAGATTGTGACGAGAACTTGCAGATTATTTACCGCAATCTGAACAGAGCCGCTGACTTAGTGACCAGTTTCAAACAGGTGGCGGTAGACCAGTCATCGGAAGTGGATCGTGACATAGAAATCAACAGCTTTATGAACGATGTACTCATGTCAGTGAAACCGCGCCGCTTAAATCCTGAGGACTTCCCTATAAACGTTCATTGCGAGGGCGATATCCAGGTTCGGGCGAAAGCAGGACCTCTTAACCAGATACTCATGAACCTGATTATTAACTCAATGGTTCATGCGTTTGAGGGACGCGAAAAGGGGCAAATCGATATCCGTTTTCAATTGGTCAATGATAACGAACTTGAAATTATATACACCGACAACGGTCACGGCGTTGACGCTGATATTAGTCGCAAAATATTTGATCCTTTTGTCACAACCAAGCGGGGTTCCGGTGGCAGTGGTTTAGGTTTGCACCTGGTTTACAACTTGGTTACTCAGGTTCTGGGCGGCAACATTCACTTTTTCAGTGAGGAAAATAACGGTGTTGAATTTATTATCCGCTTTCCAGTGACCGTGCTCAGCAATGCTTGAAAAATTTGAAACAAAAGTCATAATGTAACGTCATAACTTTTATAATTTGACGCTAACTTTCACGTCAAGCGACGAACTTTCCGGGAAAATCAACGCTTATGAATGCCAGAATACTGATTGTTGAAGATGAAGTCGTTACCCGCCAGACACTAACTCGTTTATTCCAACAGGAAGGCTATGAAGTATTTGACGCGGCGGACGGACTGCAAATGGAAAACATCATGCGCCAGGAGCGCGTCGATGTTGTGATTATGGACGTTAACTTACCGGGTAAAAATGGTTTAGAGCTTGCTGAGTCACTGCGTGAAAGAGATAACATTGGTCTCATTTTTCTGACCGGTCGTGACAGTGAAGATGATCGCCTGCTTGCCCTTGAGCTAGGTGCTGATGACTACCTCATCAAGCCTTACAACCCCAAAGAGTTAACTATTCGCGTTCGTAACCTGTGCCGTCGTATTGAAGCGTCTCGCTCAAGTAATCCGGTAGAAAATAATAGCGTTGAATTTCGCTTCCACGGTTGGCGTTTAAACAGTGACAGCCGTTGTCTTTATTCGCCTGACAACCAAATGTTCCGTCTTCCGAAAAGTGAATACCGCGCGTTAGAGTTGTTTTTAACGCATCCGGGTCGGATTTTAGATCGTGAAACTTTGGTAAAACGCATGTTGGATCGTGAGTTACGTCCAAATGACCGTACCGTCGACGTCGCTATTCGTCGTATTCGCCGTCACTTTGAGTCTCACCCTGAAACGCCGAACCTAATAACCACCATCCATGGTGAAGGTTACCGGTTCATTGGTGAAGTTGATCAGCAAGCTCAGTGATGGGTAGCTAACCAAGCATCAATTTGTTGCCGATGCGGAATAACCGCGTCGGCCCACTCTATCAGCCAACGTTCTACTTGCGGCCACTCCCATTTTTCCTTTTCAACTCGTTTCATCATTTCTGCAAGCTGAGATAAGCCAACAGAGCTGCACGCGCCCTTCACTTTATGCGCTTGTTTGCGAAGCTCGTCTTCTTTGCGTTCTTTGGCTGCCGTATGAATCAGTTTAGCGTACTCTTGAATCACCCCATCAAAAGTAGCTAACGTCGTTTTTAAGCCGTCCACACCCAATGAGTCAACGTACTGCTGCAATAATTCGGTATCAATGACCGATTTTTCTGACATTTTCTTACTCCGTCAATCCAAAACTCTATCCTCGGCGTAATTACTGTTTTAGTCAACTCCCCGGCTTGTTTGTCAGGGAGAATCGATTAGGGCAATCGGTGTCACCCGATGGAATTCTGCGCTATAATGCCCGACTTTAAGACTGAGCCTAATTGATAAAGATCAACTCGGCCCTGACAATATTCACGAAATTTTTGGAGTTCACAACGAATGCCAACAGTTATGCCCGACGTAGCCAACCAAACACAGGCCCAGACAGAGGGAACCCTGGATTGGGTTGGCATGAGCAATATTGAAGTTCCATTGATGGTGGCAGCGGCCGGTGCGTCTGAACGCCCTGTAGCAGCGAAGGTGGAAGCTTTTGTCAACTTGAAAGACCCAAAGACCAAAGGCATTCACATGTCGCGTCTTTATTTACTGTTGGATGAGTTATCAACCAACGGTGAGCTCAGTCACGAATCTCTAAAACAATTATTGAATGACTTTATCGAAAGTCACAAAGACATCAGCAATCAAGCGTTTATTAAGTTTGATTTCGACTATCACCTACGTCGTAAATCGTTAATCAGCAAGAAGCAAGGCTGGAAAGCGTATCCAGTCAGCCTAACTGGCCGCTACGATGCTGGCACGCTGAATCTTGAGCTTTCTGTCGATGTTCCTTATTCATCCACTTGCCCCTGTTCAGCGGCACTTGCGCGTCAGTTAATACAGGACGCCTTTAGTGAAAAGTTTGCCGGTCAAGAAACCGTAGACGCCGCTACGATGCACGAATGGCTTGGTTCTACCGAGGGTATTGTGGCAACTCCACACAGCCAGCGTTCAGTCGCAGAAGTCAAAGTTCAGCTAAGTGAGAATGTCACCGACTTCCCAATTGTTGAGCTTATCGACGCGGTAGAGGATGCATTAAAAACGCCCGTTCAGGCCGCGGTGAAACGGGAAGACGAACAAGAATTTGCACGCTTAAACGGTCAGAATTTGATGTTCTGTGAAGATGCGTCACGTCGCTTACAGCATAAGCTTAACCAAATGCAAAATTTCCGCGACTTTTGGTTGCGAGTCAATCACTACGAGTCCCTGCACGCGCACGATGCCGTCAGTGTCACCACGAAAGGTGTTCCAGGCGGTTATAAAGCCTAAAAAATAAAGCTGTGTCATATTCTTGTGGCACAGCTTTTGCTTCATATCTCAGAGAGCGTCAATTTTCTGATGAGGTGTGAAAATGGAAATTATCCTGTTGTTGTTTGTTGTGGTTCTTATTGCGGTCGCTGTTATTGCCAGTCGCATGTCCGAGAACTACGTCCCCTACCCTTACAAACTAAAAGATGTGTCCTTGTGTACGGCTCAGGAAGATCAGTTTTTAACACTGCTTGAGAAGTCGGTGGGCAATGAGTTCCGCATTTTCACTAAAGTCCGTCTGAGCGATATCGTAACAGTGCGTTCAGGGCTTTCGTCTTCTGCGCGAAAAGACGCCCAGCAAAAAGCCAGTCAGCGTATTCTGGACTACGTATTGTGCGATATCGATACCATGCAAGTTAAAGTTGCCATTGAGCTTGAGCCTAACCAGTCATCGCTGCAACAACAGAAGCGTAACCTGTTTTTGAAAAACACACTCGCCGCAGCAGGGCTTCCTTTCCTGCGCTTTAAGGCAAAACCGGGTTACCGTGTGGCCGAGTTGCATGACTATATTCACGGGAAAATTCGTCAGGCTGAGCACGTTCGTGCTGCCGTACCTAATAACAAGGACAAGAACAGCCAGCCGATTGCCGCTTAAGCCTTGCCATGGCAATATAACGGCATGACCGCTGAACTGTTTAAAGAGTTACTGTTTTCCCCTTTTGGCCTCGCTCTGCTGGCATTGCTGGCAGAGCGCTGGTTTCCGTGGCCAGAACAATGGCATCCTTTTGCCGTGCTGCGGCTAATGGCCGCCTACATGAGCGGCAAAGTGAACAAACAAGGCCGTCCTTCCGGTCAGCAGAAAATTGCAGGGTTTCTGGGGTTGTTGACGATGCTGCTATTAGTGCTTCTCCCCGCCGCCATCGTTTTTGCTGGTGCCGAAGTCTCCCTGGCCATTGGTTGGCTGATTCTGTTAGTAAGCCTGCGCCAACAAAACACTCGACAAGCGACGCAACTCGCCGAACAACATTTAGCAAAAAGCCGTAAAAACGCCGCACGCTCATGGTTAAGCCGGGTAACCTGGCGCGATTGCGACTTACTCAGCGAGCACGGCATAGCGAAAACCATCATAGAGTTGCGGGCGACCAGTCTGTTAGAAAGCCGTTTTGCACCACTGCTATTCTGGTGCGTAGGAGGCCCCTTAGCCGCCCTGGGGGTGCGTGTTGTTGCTGAACTTAAGGAAGTGTGGCCCATCGCTCAAGCTCGCTACCGTAATTTCGGTCAGGCTACGGCTTGGCTATACGCTATTACACACTTTTTACCGTCATTTTTTCTTTCTGTGTTTGCACGTGCGGTTGGTTTATTCCGCCGAAACACCCCGAAGCTTGAGCCATTAAAGCGTAACCCGGTATTCCCGACCATCGTACTCAGTTGGCTGCAAAGCTTCAGTTATTGCCATAAGGTTACTCTCGGCGGTCCTATACAAGCGGCCGGCATTCGTATTAGCCGACAACGTTTTGGCGGTCGGCCGGCGGAGTTGTTATTGCCTTACGCCGCCCACTGGCAAAGGCTATGGCAAAGTTTCTTCATTGCTTGTCTGTTAATTGGACTTTTTACACTGTTCATTTATCGACCCTGACAGACTCATCGGGTATACTACGCGCCCTAATAAGGCAACCATTTGAAACTATGAAAACCATTGATGTAATCGGCATTGGCAACGCGCTGGTGGATCAGGAATTTGAAGTCACTGACGACTTCCTGCAAAAACACAACCTTAAAAAAGGCATGATGGAGTTAATTGACGAAGACGCTCAAAATACTCTCATAGCCGAACTTTCCGAACTTGGCGAATTAAAAAAGCAGTGCGGTGGTGGCTCAGCCGCTAATTCACTGGTTGCTTTTGCCCAGTTTGGCGGTAACGCCTACTACTGCTGCAAGGTCGCAGACGACGAAGCGGGCATGTTCTATCGCCAGGACTTAGAAGACGTCGGCATTGAAACCAGCCTTAAAAACCAGCAAAACCCGGGTATTACCGGACGTTGCCTGGTGATGGTCACTCCCGACGCAGAGCGCACCATGCGCACGCATTTAGGGATTACAGCGGACTTGTCGACGGCAGAAATCGATGACCATGCGATTGCCGCCGCCAACTACTTGTATATTGAAGGGTATCTGATTACCTCCGATATCGCCCGTGGCGCTATTCAGCATGCGAAAAAAGTCGCCCGTGAAAACAATACCAAACTGGTCATGACCTGCTCAGATCCGGCCATGGTTAAGTTTTTCCGAGACGGCATTGACGAGATTCTGGACGGCGGTGTCGATTTAATGTTTTGTAATCGAGAAGAAGCGGAATTACTGACGGGTAAAGAAGATCCTCAAGCTGCATTGAGCGTATTATTAGAGAAAGCTGAGACCGTCGCTATAACGCTGGGCAAAGACGGCGCTATTATTGCCGATAAGGAGCGCCAGGTTCATATACCCGGTGTACCTGTTAAAGCGATTGATACCAATGGCGCCGGCGATATGTTTGCAGGTGCTATGCTGTACGGATTGACTCAAGGTATGTCATTAGAAAACGCTGGCCGTTTAGCAAGCCATGCGGCGGCTGAGTTGGTCACTGAATTTGGCGCCCGCTTAGATAAAGCACGCCAGCAGCAGTTGATTGAACGCGTTATGAACGCTGAAACCGCATAGAATTCACGAAAATTACTGAAAAGAGAGTCGTTATGAGTGTAGAAAATTCACAAGACTATAAAGTCGCTGACATTAGCCTCGCCGAATGGGGCCGCAAAGAAATTGCTATCGCTGAGTCGGAAATGCCGGCATTAATGACTATTCGTCGCAAATATGCGGCCAGCAAGCCTTTGGCGGGCGCTCGCATCATCGGCTGTATTCATATGACGATTCAGACAGCGGTGTTAATTGAGACATTGCTTGAGCTGGGCGCAGAAGTGCGCTGGTCTTCGTGCAATATTTTCTCGACTCAGGACCATGCCGCTGCCGCTATGGCTGCCGCCGGTGTTCCGGTTTTCGCCTGGAAAGGTGAAACAGAAGAAGAATACGAGTGGTGTCTGAAGCAAACCTGTCATAAAGACGGCGAACTTTGGGATGCGAACATGATTTTGGATGACGGCGGCGACTTGACGCTGATGATCCACGACGAGTTCCCGCAAATGCTTGAGAAGATTCACGGCATTACCGAAGAAACCACCACGGGTGTTCACCGCCTGCTGGATATGCTGGAAAAAGGCACATTGAAGGTTCCGGCTATTAACGTGAACGACGCCGTCACTAAGTCAAAAAATGACAACAAATACGGTTGCCGCCACTCGCTGAACGACGCCATTAAGCGCTCAACCGACCACTTATTGTCGGGTAAAAAGGCGTTGGTTGTTGGCTATGGCGATGTGGGTAAAGGCTCTGCCGCCAGCCTCCGTCAGGAAGGCATGATTGTTAAAATCAGTGAGATTGACCCAATCTGTGCTATGCAAGCTTGTATGGACGGATTTGAAGTGGTTTCTCCTTATATTGACGGTAAAAACAAAGGTAACGGCGAAAACATTAATAAAGACTTGCTGGGGAATACCGACCTTATTGTGACCACCACCGGTAATATGGATGTGTGTGACCGTTATATGCTGGCAGCGCTTAAGCCTACGGCTCTGGTTTGTAACATTGGTCACTTCGATAACGAAATTGACACGGCCTTTATGCGCAAGAACTGGCGCTGGGAAGAAATTAAGCCGCAGGTACATAAAATTTATCGTTCAGACGATGATAACGACTACCTGATTTTGTTAGCCGAAGGTCGTTTGGTGAATTTAGGTAACGCAACTGGTCACCCTAGCCGCATTATGGATGGCTCATTTGCCAACCAAGTACTGGCTCAAATTCACTTGTTTGAGCAGAAGTTCGCTGACATGGAAATTAAGCAGCAGGAAGAATATCTGCGAGTTGAAGTTCTGCCGAAACAACTGGACGAAGAAGTGGCACGTTATATGGTGCAAGGCTTCGGTGGTGTCATGACTCAGTTGACGCCAGAGCAAGCCAATTACATCCATGTTAATGTTGAAGGTCCATTTAAAACTGACGAGTATCGTTACTAATGAGCGAAGTAATATATCGTCAAATAACGGCTGCCGATGAGGCGGCCGTTATTGATCTAGCCAACGAAGTTCATGGTGACAACTATTTAACACCAGAGAGTTTCCAGCATTATTTATCAGCAGGCACCGCCGGTAATGTTCAACTTAACTGGCTGGCAATAAAAAACGGTGAGATGCTCGGTGTGCGGCTGACACTAGCGCCCGGTCAATGGCCCATTGATAGCTTCTGCACACCATCTGAATGGCCATTTGCTGCAGACAAGCTGTGCTATTTTAAGTGTGCGGCGGTTTCAGAAAAGGCACGCGGCTTAGGCATTGGCAAAACCTTATTGCAACGCAGTATCGACAGCGCTAAAGAGCTTGGCTGCCAAGGTGGTCTAGCGCATATTTGGATGCAAAGCCCCCAAAACAGTGCCTACGAATATTTCACACGCTGCGGTGGCGAAATGATAAAACAACACGGTAAGCGTTGGTACCAGGCTTCCGTCGAAGACGGCTACTATTGCCCAGTATGCGACGGCACCTGCTACTGTGACGCCGGCGAAATGCTGCTGAAGTTCGACAACTAGCGAGCGCTGAGGTTGCATGGGATTGGGACAGACTGCTCACTTGCTTCGCTTGAGCATTGAAGGCCTCTGTGGCGGAGACGCGACGAGCTCATCCATGAGGGCTTGACGAAGGCCATCCATGGCCTTCGACACTCCACCACAGAGGCCTTCAATACTCGTAACGCTCACAAGAGAACAGTCTGTCCCTTTTGCCTCTTCTTCTATAACGGCTAGATTTGCTTTTTATCTGAGACAGGGATAGTGAGCGCACTAACGGTTGCATAGGACTATTATGGAGGTGTGCAGCGCCATGGATGGCGCTGCCCAAGCCCTACAAGGATGTATTCACAGGCGTCCTCCATAATGGTCCTTGTAACCTCAGCGCTCACTACCTTCCTTCTCTGCTATAGGTGGTGATTATGTATGATCCTTTGGTTAATGCGCCTCCGGGGCCGCATGATGCTCCTGAGCCAAGTTATTGGCAGAAGTCTACTCAAGCCGAGTTTCCGGCGTGTGTCGACGACGTGCCGGAGGACGTCGAGTTTGCCGTTATTGGTGCGGGTTATACTAGCTTAAACGCGGCTCGAACGTTGGCTGAAAACGGTCACTCCGTCACAGTATTTGAAGCCAACAATTTGTCTTGGGGCTGCTCATCTCGTAATGCCGGGTTTGTCATGAAAAGTACGGGCCGTTTAGGTCTGTCTGCCTGGGCGGAACGTTTTGGTGAAACAGTAGCAAAAGGAATAGCCGGCGAGCATCGGACTGCACTGAAGCTTATAACAGAAACCACTCAACACTGCCCTGAGCAATGCCAACGCCAAAATGGCGGCTACTTGAAAGTTGCCCATAAACCTGAGGCTATTAAAGCGTTACGCGAGCAATACCAAAGCCTTAAGCAGTTTGAGCAGCCCGTTGAATGGTTAGACAAAGACGCACTAAGCCAGATTATCAACAGCCCACAAGCGCACGCTGCGCTGCGCTTCACTGACTGCTTTGCCGTTAATCCGCTATTATTGGCCGCCGCAACCGCTCGCAGAGCAGTCAGCGCTGGCGCGCAACTCGTTGAGCATTGCCCGGTAACATCCGCCGTTTCATTGGGAGGCAAAGGTGTGTATTTAAAAACAGCTAAAGGCAATGTGCGGGCTCGTAAACTATTAGTTTGCTCCAATGGCTATACATCCCAACAGTTGCTTCCTAAGCTAGCCAGCCGTTCTTTACCGGTTCTTTCTAGCATAATTACCACACCGCCGTTGTCACCAGAGCAAGTTGACAGCATTCGTTTGTCACCTGAGTACGCGGTAATGGATACGCGGGTGCTGAAGTACTACTTTCGTTTACTGCCGGATAACCGCCTGTTATTTGGTGGTCGCGGAGCCATTCAGGGTAAAAATGCTGAAAACTCGACGTTCGCCAAGCGCTTATTAAAGGCATTGCATCAGACCTTCCCGCAACTCAAAGACGTCACACGGTGGGACAGCTTCTGGAGTGGCTGGGTGAGCGTATCACTTGACGACTATCCGCGCATTGGCAAATTCAGTGACAATATATACGCCAGCATGGGCTACTGTGGGGCTGGCGTTAGCTTTAGCGCATTAGCCGGTCAGCGATTGGCCGAGAGCGCCATGGGAAAAGCCCTGCCTGAACTGCCATACTACCAGTCTCAACTAAAACCATTTCCCCTCCCCCAATTCCGACGTCTCGGACAATGGCTCTACTACCACTACGGCCGCCTGCTTGATTAGCTGTAACTAAAGAGCGCTGAGGTTGTAACAGGCACTATGAAGGACGCCCGTGAATACATCCCTGTAGGGCTTGGGCAGCGCCATCCTTGGCGCTGCACACCTCCATAGTGCCTGTTACAACCTTTGTCCGCGCTCTCTAGTTACCTACTTATTACAGACGCAGTGGACAGACTAGTCGCTGGCAAGCGTTATGAGAGTTAAGGCCTCTGTGACGGAGTGTCGAAGGCCATGGATGGCCTTCGTCAAGCCCTCATGGATGACCTCGTCGCGTCTCCGACACAGAGGCCTTAACTCTCAAGCGACGCATGCGGCCTGACTGTCCCCATCCCTACAAGCCGAAGACTATTTTCTCGCTTTTGAGGAGACGGGCTATGTATTTGATGAGCAGCAATGCGGCAACCAAGGTTGCTATAGCGCTTACCACGGTGCCCATGACGTTAATCGACTCGCCGCGAATCAGAGACAAGAACGCTTGGTGCTGTCCGGTAAGCGGCAGGTAATAGAGTATCGGGTTTTTAAGCCTTGCAAACTCGACGCCGAAAGAAGCGGCCATGGGAATGATCAGCAAAAAGCTGATATAGGTTTGTGCTTCCTTGAAGTTTTTGGCTCGGAACGAGACAAACAATTGCAGTGCGGTTGCGAACACGGCCAGCGGTACGAGCAGCAGGAACATAAGCAGCATCATGCCCACACTAAAATTCACATTCATGCCTATTTCGTGAAGTGGCACATAAGCAAAAATAATAGGGATGATTATCAGCGACAGAGCCGCACCAAACAGCGAAAAAGTAGAAGCCGTCAACGTCTTACCCGCCACAATGTCCCAAGTACTTAAAGGCTGGCTTAATAAGAACTCGAGAGAATTTCGCTCGCGTTCGCCAGCACTAATATCGATGGCGACATTCATACCGGACCAAAACACCGACAAAATGATAAACACTAAAACGGAGCCCATGATTAATGCAGCCTTAGAGCCTTTAGTTGCGGCGTCCTGTTTTTGTAGCTGAATGGGCTGTACAACGCGAGGGTCGATTCCCCGAAGAATAAGCCGGTAACTGGCAATTTGGCTGCTGTAAGCCTGTACCGCTTTTTCGACTCGTTTAATGTCAGTTTGCTGTTTTTGTGAAGACCAGTCCGCTTTCAGCTCAATTTCAACCGGCTCAGCGGCGGCGATTTTATCCGCCCAGTTAGCTGGTAAGTTCAACACGATAGGCGTTTCATTTTCTGACCATTCGCCTTGTTTTTCGACAATACCATTTTCGTTTAAGAAGTCGACCAACTGCGGTGCGTGCTCTTTACCTTCGATATTGATACCAACATCCGCCTGGTCGGTTAACTGTGAAATTAAAAAGAAAAACGCGACGGCCATAAGCATTGGCCCAAAGAAAGCGTAAGACATTGCCGCGAACACTGAACGTTTATCACGTATTGCGTCGCGAAACTCTTTTTTCCATACGGTTGTTAAAGCACTCATTACGCCGCAATTCCTTCGTCCGTTCCTATAATTTTCACGAAAGCGTCCTCGAGTTGTTCTTCGCCTGTCATCCGGCAGAGCTCTTCCGGCGTACCCTCAGCAGCCACTTTCCCTGATGCCATAACCACAACTCGGTCACACAACGCAGCCACTTCCTGCATGACGTGGCTGGAAAACAAAATGCAGGTTCCCTGGGCTCTTTGTTCACGCAGCACGTCGCGTAAAATACGTGTGCTCATGACGTCTAAGCCACGGCTTGGCTCATCCAAAATAAGGTGTTTGGGGTTATGAACCAAGGCTTGGGCAAGTGCCACTTTCATGCGCTGTCCCTGAGAAAAGCCCCCGGTACGGCGATCTGCGAGTTCTTCAATATCGAGCTTCTTAATCACTCGCTCAACCGCGTCTCTTCGAATATTGCCAGTTAAACCATGCAACTCCGCGAAGTATGCGACCTGCTCACGTACAGTCAAACGTTCATAAAGACCGAATTTATCCGGGAAGATCCCCAAGTTCTTGCGAGCCCCCATAGGGTTAACGTTAGCATCCACGCCTTCTATCTCCGCCTTACCCTGGTCTGCCTGAAGCAGGCCATAAATAATACGGAGGCACGTTGTCTTACCAGCACCGTTTGGTCCCAATAGACCCGTGATTTCACCATCGTTAGCCTGAAAGCTGAGGGAATTTAACGCCTGTACACTTTTAAAGGTTTTACTCAGTTTATCGACATTAATCATCCTACAGCCCCGCTCCATTTTGGTTTAGCACAAAAGGTTTCAGGCGTTGTTTTTGCAAGCAACTGCCATCAATAGCGGTCACGTCAGCCTTTTCGATAAACTCAGCGATGAGCTTATTGGCACAGGTATGACTGGCAATAGTATGACTTGCGTTGGGCGCCGTCAGGTGCTTACTGTTCGGTAACGTCTTTGCGGCTAAGTCGCCCCAGGCCGGTGGTGTCACCGGATCCAATTCACCCGACAACAATAAAACCGGCTTATCACTAACGACTGGCTCAGACCAGTAAGAAGGTACCGGAGCCGACTTCCAGCCGCTGCACATATCAACAAAGGCATCACCGGTACGCCCTCCAATAAAGTCGTTGTCGCCGTCTTTTGCTAACAACTGCTCCGTTGCACGAGGTAAGTCTTCACTACAAACCACCGAGAGCATTAAGCCCAGGTAGATACTACTTTGTGACATGGTGCCCCCCATTAAGCCCAATACGGCTTTATAATTGCTTTGAGCGGCCGAGTGAATCGCATAAGGTAAAAGCTGACGTGTATTTGGATGATACAGTGCCATGCGAACAATTGAACTGAAACGTCCCGGTGTTAAATTTATCGTCATCGGTTCAAAGGAAAGCGGATCGTGCGCGTCTAGCAGAACATCCTGTCCTTCTAAAGCATTCATCACGTCATGATAATCTTGTTCTAACGTCGGGAATTTTTCCTGACACGCTACTTGCTCTTCGCAATTACGTAACATTGCATCAAAAGCTTGAGCCCCGTGCTGTCCAAACGGACCAATAACCACCTGCGGCGGCGCTACGGCGTCTAACGTTGCGGTCCGCACAGACTCCGGAGCTTCCCGTAAATAAGTCAACCCGACTCTTGTTCCATAAGAGCCTCCATATAAATTTACTTGCTGAACGCCCAGATGCTCACGAACTTTCTCGAAGTCTTTAACAGCGTTGACCGTATGGTATTGCGTGGTGTCTGTGTCTGGGTATTGCTTAAGGCAGTCGCTGGTAAGCTGCGCCAGCTCTTGCTCGTCATCACTTCTTATGAGTTCATCAGGACGGCTTATGTCGCATTCAAGAGGATGGCTCTTTCCCGTACCGCGCTGATCAATGAGCAGAATGTCACGCTTTTGACGAACGGTATCGAACATGCGGGATATCATCGGCGCCAGCTCAGTGGCTGCCTGGCCTGGTCCACCCGCTAAGATAAGCATTGGATCCGGCTTTGCACCTTCCTGAATAGCCGGTAGTACCGCGTAATGTATGCCAATTTGCCTGCCTTGTGGCTTTTCATAATTTTCAGGCACCTGAACAATACCGCATTCAAGTCGTTCCTGTATTCCCGGCAAATAGCATTCGCTGTCGGTTGAGTCCGTCACTTCGTGTTGCTGTTGAGCGTATGCGCTACCACTTATGGCAGCCAATACCAGCAGCGGTAGGGAAACTAGCATCCACTGTTTCATAATCAGTCCAATTGAATTGAATCACAGTGAGTTATTGTCGTTGAGAAGGGAAAAAAATAAAAGGTAAGTAACTGAAAGAATTGTTAGTAGATGTAAAAAAGCCCGCAAACTTAGCTTGCGGGCTTTTAAATACTCAAATTAACTGGCTATTAAAGGCCTGCGCGCTCTTTAATTGCTGCAGCAATAGGCGACCCTGCATGACCATTAGACTGAGCCCACTCATAATCGCCTGAGCTTTTTAACTCGTCTACTGATAAGCGTCCAACAATGAACTCGCCAATGTCTTGTGAGCCATTTGACATTGCGAATTGCAATAGACTTTGACCGTTACACTGGATACCTGAGTAGATGTCACGGACACGCACACGTGAGTCACGTAACTTTTTACGCATACGCATAGTGTCGTCACCTTGTACGTATGTACAAAGGCTTAACGCCAGCTCATTCGCTTCTGCGCTTTTTGAAAAAGTTGCGCCAGTTGCTGCAACCGCAGCCATCAAGGTGCCTAATACAATCGCTTTCATCTAAAACCCCATCACAAGATTGTTCAAAAATTCATCAAGATGATACTACGATATGAACCGCTCTGCAATGGGCAACAAGTGATGTAAGTAACTGAAATTATAACGTCTTATTAACGTTTCCTATCGAAAATAAGGGTAGTAAAGTCATTGGAATTACGACCATCTGCGGCAAAGTTTTGCCGCTCTACCTCTTGCCAGTCAGCGACTTTCTCATAGTCAGGAAAGAAAGTATCACCGTCAACATTTAGGTCTATTTTAGTAACATATAAGCGGTCTGCCAGCGGTAAAAAATTTTCATAAATTTTTCCACCACCAATGATCATGACTTCTTCTACCGGACCGGCTGCAGCTATCGCTTGTTGCGGTCCATTAACCCAAAGTACTTGACCATCATGGGTTTCTCGAGCTTCTGACGTTCTACTCAGGACAATATTTTTACGCCCGGGTAATGGCCGACCAATTGATTCGAAGGTATTTCGCCCCATAACAATTGGCTTACCCAAGGTAATTTTTTTGAAATATTGGAGCTCGTCGGGCAAATGCCACGGCATTTTATTGTCCTTTCCTATGACCCGATTGTCTGCCATTGCAACTACAAGCGATATTTTCATCCAAAATTACCTTCGTATAGCCTGATGCTATTGCATGAGGCGCGATTTAAGCTTCAATATCGGACCTGACGTAACAACGTCAGGCTACTTCTGATAAATGACTTCGACGCCATGATCGTCGTCGTCATCGTCGTCTTCATCATCATCAAAGTGTTCATCCAAAACATCTTCGTGATAACTGTCCCACTTAAATTCAACCGGATCGGCCTCTTCCTGCTCTTCCATATGCGGTACGGGCAACGTTTCAATATAGTTCATGACTTCGCGACAAAGTTCTTGCGAGCCCCTGCCTTCCAACGCCGCAATCTGGAACACAGGACCGTCCCAGTTCAGCTCTTTCACCAATGCATCGACTTGCTCCTGGACTTCTTCATCTAAGACCAAGTCAACTTTATTAATAACCAGCCAGCGTGGCTTTTCTGCCAGCTTCGGGCTGTATTTTTCTAACTCATCAATAATGATACGAGCCTGTTCAGCCGGATCCGTTTCATCAAACGGTGCTAAATCAACTAAGTGCAGTAGCAGCCGGCAGCGCTCAAGGTGTTTTAAGAAACGAATACCTAACCCGGCACCTTCTGCAGCCCCTTCGATAAGTCCGGGAATATCAGCTATCACAAAACTCTGTCCCGGCGCCGGCGTTACAACACCCAGGTTAGGAACCAAGGTGGTAAACGGATAGTCGGCGACTTTCGGTTTCGCCGCAGATACCGAACGAATAAATGTCGACTTACCCGCATTTGGCATACCTAGCAGACCAACGTCGGCTAGCAGCATCAACTCCAGTTTCAGGTTACGCACTTCTCCGGGCGTCCCGTCTGTTTTTTGGCGTGGCGCGCGGTTCACACTGCTTTTAAAACGGGTGTTTCCCAAGCCATGAAAGCCGCCTTTAGCAACCCGCAGTTTTTGTCCATGTTTGGTCAAATCGCCAATGACTTCGCCGGTATCAATATCAGTCGCACGAGTTCCCGGAGGAACCGTCAACGTAATGTCACTGCCTCGTTTACCGGTGCAATTCTTACCCATACCGTTTTGACCACGTTCCGCTTTATGGAAACGTTCAAAACGATAGTCGATAAGCGTATTCAGGTTTTCATCGGCTTGCAGGTAGACATCACCACCATCACCGCCGTCGCCTCCGTCTGGGCCACCTTTCGGTATATATTTTTCGCGGCGAAAACTGATACAGCCATTACCGCCGTCGCCGGCGTCGACACGAATTTCTACTTCATCAACGAATTTCATCGCAATCTGCTACTTATCACTCATTAAATATTGTGCAAAATTCTAGCACATAAGAAAAAGCCCCGCCGTAATGGCAGGGCTTTCGAACCGAAACTTTTCAGTTTATGTCGAGGTTATTAGTCAGTAATAACGCTCACATATTTACGGTTGTTCTTACCTTTCGTTTCGAAAGATACCTTGCCTTCAGAAGTCGCGAACAACGTGTGATCTTTACCGATGCCAACGTTGCTACCAGCGTGGAAACGTGTACCGCGCTGACGAACCAGGATGTTACCTGCAAGAACCGATTCACCACCGAAGCGCTTAACACCTAAGCGTTTACTCTCTGAATCGCGACCGTTTTTAGTAGAACCACCAGCCTTTTTATGTGCCATGTCGTTACTCCTTAATTAGCTATTGATACCAGTGATTTTCACTTCAGTGAACCACTGACGATGGCCTTGTTGGCGACGAGAGTGCTTACGACGACGGAACTTAACGATTTTAACTTTATCGCCACGACCGTGATCAACCACTTCTGCTTTCACTTTGCCACCGGATACGAACGGAGCACCGATTTTTACGTCGCTGCCGTCAGAAACCATCAAAACCTGGTCGAATTCAACTACATCACCGGTAGCTGCTTCCAGTTTTTCCAGGCGGACGATTTGGCCTTCAGACACACGGTGCTGCTTACCGCCACTTTGGAATACTGCGTACATATTATTCTCCACAACCCTATTGGGTATCCAAATTCAAATCAGGGCGCGAATTGTACGTAATCCCGCCAACGATCGCAAGTCCTAATTTGCCGCCTTTAGAGTTTCCGAGCTCGTCGAATTAGTGTACCATCTGGTTTCCGTTAAATTTTGTAAATTTCAGATATCTATGATGGATATGCAGTCCATTAACGCATTAGCCAAAGACGACATGTTAGGTGTTAATGCGCTTATTGGTGAACAACTAAAATCCGACGTTGCCTTAATTAACCAACTGGGTATTTATATCGTCAATAGCGGCGGTAAGCGCCTGCGCCCTTTGCTGACCGTATTAACCGCCCGTGCACTGGACTATGACGGCAACGATCACCAAAAACTCGCCACCATTATAGAATTTATTCATACTGCAACACTCCTGCATGACGATGTCGTCGATGAGTCTGATTTACGCCGCGGACGCAAAACTGCAAACGCTGTATTCGGTAACGAAGCCGCCGTACTAGTGGGTGACTTTCTCTATACCCGCGCCTTCCAGCTAATGGTCGACTTAGACTCTCTGCGTATATTGCGTATTTTAGCGGACGCCACCAACATTATTTCCGAAGGCGAAGTCTTACAGTTAATGAACTGCAACGATCCCGACACCTCAGAAGCAAGCTACTTCGACGTTATTTACGGCAAAACAGCCAAGCTGTTTGAAGCTGCAACAGAGCTGGCGGGCGTACTGACGGGTCAGAATGAAAAGCTCACCGCTCAATTAGCGGACTACGGTCGCTATTTAGGCACGGCTTTCCAACTGGTCGATGACCTATTAGATTACACTGCCGATAGTGATTCAATGGGCAAAAATGCCGGCGATGACTTAGCCGAAGGTAAACCAACGCTGCCGTTGCTATACGCCATGTGGCACGGCAACGAAACCGAGCAAAAGCTGATTCGTGAAGCGATTGAGCAAGGTGACGGACGTGAGCACTTACAAACCGTACTAACCGCTATGGAGCGAACGGGTGCTTTACAGTACACCCGTGACAAAGCATTAAAAGCCGCCGAACAAGCGCGCGAATCCCTAAGCGAACTCCCCGACTCCGACTATAAACAAGCTTTACTCGCTCTAACCCATCTGGCAGTCGACCGAGTGGCGTAAGAAATGCTTTGGGGGGATCGGGTTCTGTTTCGGACGACGCCCGTGAATACATCCCTGTAGGGCTTGGGAGAGGGCAGATTGCTCACTTGTTTCGCTTGAGCATTGATAGCTTTTGTAGCGGAGACGCTACGAGCTCATCCACGAGGGCTTGACGAAGGCCATCCCTGGCCTTCGACACTCTGCGACAAAAGCTATCAACACTCATAACGCTCACAAATAAGCAACCTGCCCCCTTTTAGCCATTTCTGTAGCCTGATGCTATTGCATCAGGCTACATACCTTTCAGT
This sequence comes from Idiomarina sp. 29L, assembly GCF_004123135.1. Lineage (NCBI taxonomy): Bacteria > Pseudomonadati > Pseudomonadota > Gammaproteobacteria > Alteromonadales > Idiomarinaceae > Idiomarina > Idiomarina sp. 29L. The sequence goes on from NZ_SDJS01000002.1 coordinate 263,944, forward strand.
AAGTAGCGCGGAAATATTGGGGTGGGTCAGTCTTGGCGAAAAGTCATTGCAGGGTTATCTGGAGAAAGTGTGCAGCGCCAAGGATGGCGCTGCCCAAGCCATACAGGGACGTACTTGCAGGCGTCTTTCGGAAGATAACCTGCAATGGCCAGCCAATGCTGGCCCGCCCCAATATTTTCAAGAGCGGATAGCTGAAAGCTTAGCTGGCGAAGTCGATGCCTTTTTGGATATCGCCTTTCAGACCGTCGAGCATGTCGTCCATGCATTTTTGTTCGAAAGCGCTTAGCTTACCGTAAGACAGAATTTCTTCAGCGCCGTTTTTGCCTAAGCGTACTGGCTGCGCGAAGAACTTAGCGTTGTCGCCCGGACCTTCTACATAGGTACACTCAACAGTGTCCTGACCTTGCAGGCCTTTCAGCAATGACAGAGCAAAGCGCGCTGCAGCCTGACCCATAGACAGGGTTGCTGAACCGCCGCCGGCTTTTGCTTCGACAACTTCCGTACCTGCGTTCTGGATACGGTGAGTTAAGTCTTTGATTTCTTGCTCGGTAAACTCAACACCTTCAACCTGAGACAGCAATGGCAGAATCGTTGTACCACTGTGACCACCAATAACCGGTACGTTTACGTTTTCTGGATTCAGACCACGCAGCTCACCAACAAAGGCTTCTGAGCGGATAACGTCCAGAGTGGTGACACCGAACAGCTTACGCTTGTCGTAGCAGCCTGCTTTTTTCAGAACTTCAGCAGCAATTGGCACGGTGGTGTTTACTGGGTTGGTAATGATACCAACACAAGCGTCAGGACAGTTGTCTGCAACACCTTGTACTAAGTTTTTAACGATGCCTGCGTTCATGTTGAACAGATCAGAGCGATCCATACCTGGCTTACGTGGTACGCCAGCAGGAATTAATACGATGTCGCTGCCAACTAATGCTGACGCAAGGTCGTCTTTACCGAAGCCTGTGACTTTTACGTCGGTAGGGATATGGCTTAGATCAACCGCAACACCTGGAACTACTGGCGCAACGTCATACAAAGATAACTCTGAACCTGCTGGAAGTTGTGTTTTCAAAAGTAATGACAATGCCTGGCCGATACCACCGGCCGCACCTAATACGGCTACTTTCATCTCAGACTCCGTTTTGTTTGTCGATTAGAACTGCATAAACATGCAGAATTTGGTGCAAAACTGTACTTGAATACGCTGTTAAATACAACTGACAAGCCTTTTATAACAAAGCTCGAATAGCGTCACAGAATGCAGTAAACTGGTCGCATTATAGCATAAAATGACAGTCAGGAAGCGGCACGATAATGGTGAAAGATCAATTAATTGACGCCTTCAAAACGTTACTGCGTGAAGAGCGTTACGGCTCGCAAGGCGAAATAGTTAATGTACTGAAAGAGCAAGGCTTTGAGAGTATTAGCCAGTCAAAAGTGTCGCGTATGCTGAGTAAGTACGGCGCCGTCAGAACCCGTAACGCGAAGCAGGAAATGGTTTACTGTCTGCCGCCCGATTTAGCGGTGCCCTCTACTAAAGCACCATTAAGCCAACTTGTACTGGATATTCAGCATAATGATGTGATGGTCATTATTCGCACCAGTCCCGGCGCCGCTCAACTCATTGCTCGTTTACTCGACTCGGTTGGTAAAAAAGAAGGCGTACTGGGAACCATTGCCGGCGACGACACTATTTTTATCGCACCGGTGAAAGTACAGGATATTGACTTCACGCTGCAAAAAGTCAAAGAACTGTTTGCGAATCAGTCTGTACTGCCGTCTTCTTGAGTGCTCGGTAACTCACGGTTTTCAGATAAAAACCGTATCGACGGCACAAAGAAACTTGAATTTAACACCGCCTGAGAGTAATCCAGCACCGGATCATACTGCCCTTGTTCATCGGCGTAGTAACGAATCTTCAGCCACTCGACCACACTCTTTGGCGCATGAGAAAAATACATACCCAATAACCCTTGTTCACGTAAGTCTCCCCAGGGCATGTTCTGCCGCAACAAAGGTATTGGCTGCTCTTTCTTGTCCATCAACTTCGCTTTAGCGGCGTGGGTAACGCCATCAATCATTGCCTCCGGCAACCGTTCACCGGAGACTTTTTCCCGCCCCATGATCTGCTCTTGTTTTTCAGGGCCTAAATAATCCCATCGGCGCAGGTCATAACGAATTTTCTGGACAAACAAATAACTGCCATCAACAAAGTCGCTATCGTCGTTTGCATTAATAAGCGCGGCCTGACGTTTACGCATCCCCCTTGGGTTATCCGGCGCATCAATAAAGCCCATTAAGTCACGTCCGTCTAAATAGCGAAAAGAGCGTATCTGTTCAGCCACTTCTATGTCGTAGCCAAACCACTCCATAATGGTTCGGCCGGCGAGATAATTAGCGTCGAAGCGATCACATCGAATATGGATAATAAGATCGAATGGATGCCGCGGTGCTTCACGGTCGGAATCACTTAGTTCAGGAAAGGTCTGTAAGTGCAACGGTCGTTTATGCGGATACAGTATGTCCCAATATTCCGCCCCAATACCGACAAAGCCCGTCAGCATGGCTTCTGAAAAACGGGCGTCGAGGTCCTGGACAATAGAGGGAAACCGCGACAACTTGCGGCGTAAGCTCTCAACATCGTCACTCATGACGTGACAAAACAAGGTTAAGCCGTGCAAATTTGGCTCGGCGTATATCCCTGATTGCGCTTTATCCACCCTTTTCTCCCGTTTAACTATTATTATTGTGAGTTCACTGCATTGTTTTTTACATTAACTCATGCAAAAGGCATTATAGAATGCCTGTATTCGTTATGACACCGCAAGGAAAAATCATGCGTAATCTGATTCTTATTGGAAGTTTATTAGGGTTAACCGCCTGTGCGACAACAACGTCACAGCAACCGACCCAACAAAACGTTGCACAACAGAGCGTTGCTGAGCAATTTCATCAGTTGGCAGACAGCATCTGGGAAGGAATGAATGAATCCAGCGATACCGAGCTGACCGATATGTCTCCGGAGGCGCTTAAGGCTCGATACGAGAAACAATCAAAGTGGCTGGAGCAACTGGACGCCATTAACGTGAGTCAGTTAAGCGATGAAGATAAAATTAACCACGCGATGATTCGCTATTCGCTAAAAAACCGTGTCGACGAATACCGCTTCAATGCGCATTACATGCCGTTAACCGCTGAAGGCAGCTTCCATAGTTCACTGGCGTTTATGCCGTCATACACGTCTTTTAACTCAGTTGAAGATTATCAGAACTATATTTCAAAGTTACGCAGCATTCCGCGCTACATGGAGCAACAGACACACTGGCTAAGAAAAGCGATAGACGAAGGTTACACACAGCCAGCAGCAGCTATGGCAGGGTTTGAAGAGAGTATCTTGGCCTACATTGTTCAGGACGCCAAAGAAAGCGTTTACTTTTCGCCATTTGTACAGCAGCCCGGCTTTGTCGACGACGTTGAGTGGGAAGCATTAAAAGCTGACGCAGTAACCGCCATTGACGAGCAGGTTATGCCAGCGTACGACGACTATTTTACGTTTATGGTCACCGAATACTTACCGAACGCACGCGAAAGCGTTGGTGCCAGTGAACTGCCTAACGGTGAAGCGTTTTACCAAAACCGTATTAAGCATTACACCACACTGGATATGACCGCTGATGAGATTCATGAAATAGGCTTGCAGGAAGTCGCTCGTATTCGCGGTGAAATGCTCGAAGCCATTGAAGCAACCGGCTTTGATGGTGACTTTGACGAGTTCGTTGAGTTTCTGCGTACTGACGACCAGTTTTATCCTGAAACCGCAGAAGAATTGTTGCACTATGCGGCTTGGATTGCGAAGAAGATGGATGGACAGTTACCTAAGCTGTTCAAAACCTTACCGCGTAAACCGTATGGCATTGCTCCGGTTCCTGAAGAGATTGCGCCGAAGTACACCACCGGCCGTTACTCTGGTACCAACCGGGACGACCGCGCTGGTTTTTATTGGGTAAACACTTATGCATTAGACCGTCGTCCGTTATACCAGATGGAAGCACTGACGTTGCACGAAGCAGTCCCGGGCCACCATTTACAAAATGCCATTGCGGGAGAGTTAGAAGACTTACCTGAGTACCGTCAGCAGACTTATATTTCCGCGTTTGGTGAAGGCTGGGGACTGTATTCAGAGTACTTAGGTCTGGAAGCCGGTTTTTATCAAGACCCGTACAGCAACTTTGGTCGCCTAAGCTATGAAATGTGGCGTGCCGCACGTCTAGTGGTGGATACCGGTATGCACGCTAAAGGCTGGAGTCGTGAGCGGGCAATGGACTTTATGGCCAACAACACCGCGTTGTCGTTGCATAACGTGAAAACCGAAATTGACCGTTACATTACCTGGCCAGCTCAAGCGCTGTCGTACAAGTTGGGTGAGCTGACGATTAAGCGTTTACGCGCTGAAGCAGAGCAACAGCTGGGCAATAAGTTCGACATTCGTGAGTTCCACGACGCGGTACTGGAAAACGGCAGCGTGCCGCTGAAAGTACTCGAGCAACACATCAACGACTGGATAGCTGAGCAGAAATAGAACAGAACCCCCGCTATCAGGAAGACGCCTGCAAGTAAGTCCCTGTAAGGCTTGTCTGGCGCCATCCATGGCGCCAGACACTTCCCGATAGCAGGGGTTCTATTTGTTTATTTCTACCGTATTCAAAACCATCCTTGGCGCTGCATACCTCCACACGAAGCCCTGTAACCATTTGTCGCGCTCACGATTATTTTGATCCGTATTTAAAACAATCCATGGCCTTCGACACTCCGCCACAAAAGTACTCGGCACTGATAACGCTCATAAGTGAAAAACCTGCTCGTTGCGCTTTACGAGCTCGCGACTAGAACAACGACACGGCGGCTTATTTTATATTAACTATAAAAATGTTAATTTTAGGTTTTAAGAACGAACTAAGGACGAAGACTGTGAATTCCCGATTGTGCTTTTTAAGCCTTTCCTTTTTACTAACTGGGTGTGGCGGCAGTGACTCTGGGTTTGATGATAACTCTCGCACAGCCTTAGTAGACATACCCGATGCACCGCAGTATTGCTTTATTGATGAATCCTATCAACCTGGCCCAGTACTCTGTTTTCCTGATGTTGTCGCCGATAACGGTGAGCATGTTTATCCTCTCAGCATTGAAGGATTCAATTACGAATTTGGCACGTCTTATCAACTTCGTGTTCGGATTTATGATATCGAATCACCAGACGCCGATGCGCGCTCCGTAGGTTATGAGTTAGTCGACGTTGTTAATAAATCAACAGCGCCTGTTGGTAGCGTATATTCGTACAACAATGTCCAACTAATGAACCTTCCATTTGCTGAGCCGGAAGAAAATTTATACACCTTTGGCTTTCTCGAATTTCAGTGCGGCGAAGGTGTTGATTGTGACTATTTAGTCCAGAACGGAGAAAGTGGTGGCGCGATAAACATCGAGTTCACATTAACAAGCGATAACACGCCCGTTACGCTGACTGACTGGAATTAGCTCTGTATTACGCATCGTTAAACTGTTAAGCATCGCACCTGATGTGAACATCAGGCTACTGACTATCGGGCACAAAAAAACCGCCGAAGCGGTTTTATAGGCATTTAGCTGGGAATGGAAACAACATTATGGCCGGTATTAGGAAGTGTCTGGCGCCATGGATGGCGCCAGCCAAGCCCTACAGGGAAGTACTTGCGGGCGTCCTCGTAAAGAGTCCTTGCAACCTAAGCACTCATTAAGCCACGTTGATGGTTGGGATGATGTTTTCCTTGGCCGCTTTTTCTGCGTCTCGGAAAGCATCCATTTGGTCAAAGTTCAGGTATTTATAAACTTCGCCAGCCATCGAATTAATGTCCTGTGCGTACTCGAGATACTCTTCAGGCGTTGGCAGGCGGCCTACAATAGCACCAACAGCGGCCAGCTCTGCAGACGTCAGATAAACGTTCGCGCCGTCACCTAAGCGGTTCGGGAAGTTACGAGTCGACGTTGACAGTACAGTTGCCCCCGCTTCTACACGAGCCTGGTTACCCATACACAGTGAACAGCCCGGCATTTCAGTACGTACGCCGTTACGCGAATAGATATCGTAATAACCTTCGGTTTCCAGCTGTGCTTTATCCATCTTCGTAGGTGGTGCAATCCACAAACGAGTGTTCAGCGGATCAGAGTTCTTCTCTAACAGTTTACCTGCCGCACGGAAGTGGCCAATGTTAGTCATGCACGAACCAATGAACACTTCGTCCACTTTGTCGCCCGCAACTTCGCTTAAGAACTTAGCGTCGTCAGGGTCGTTAGGGCAACAAACGATTGGCTCTTTAATTTCGTCCAAATCGATTTCGATAACTTCTGCGTATTCTGCATCTTTATCCGCACGCGTCAGTGATGGGTTTTCAAGCCATTCTTCCATCTTACGAGCACGACGCTCAAGCGTACGCGCATCACCGTAGCCTTCGTTGATCATCCAACGCAGCATAGTGATATTAGAGCGCAAGTATTCGCTGACTGAATCTTCTGACAGGTTGATGGTACAACCCGCTGCAGAACGCTCTGCTGATGCGTCTGACAGTTCGAACGCTTGCTCTACGGTCAGGTGCTCAAGACCTTCGATTTCCAGAATGCGACCAGAGAACGCGTTTTTCTTGCCACGTTTCTCTACAGTCAACAGGCCGTCTTTGATGGCAAACGCAGGAATTGCGTGAACCAGGTCACGTAGGGTAATACCCGGTTGCATTTTACCTTTAAAACGCACCAGTACTGACTCTGGCATATCCAGCGGCATAACACCGGTCGCGGCGGCAAAAGCAACCAAACCAGAACCTGCCGGGAACGAAATACCCAGCGGGAAACGTGTATGCGAGTCACCACCAGTACCAACGGTATCCGGCAACAACATACGGTTCAGCCAGCTGTGAATAATACCGTCGTTCGGGCGCAACGAAACGCCGCCACGGTTCATGATGAAGTCTGGCAGTGTATGCTGAGTTTCAACATCGACTGGCTTCGGATAGGCTGAGGTATGGCAGAAAGACTGCATAACCAGGTCAGCGTTAAAGCCAAGACAAGCCAGGTCTTTCAGTTCGTCACGGGTCATTGGACCGGTGGTGTCCTGCGAACCCACGGTGGTCATTTTCGGCTCAACGTAAGTGCCAGGACGAACGCCTTCCATACCACAGGCTTTACCAACCAGTTTTTGTGCCAGGCTGTAACCTTTGTCACTAGATGCTGGCTGCTCAGGTGTCAGGAATAAGTCGCTGTGACCCAAACCCAGTGATTCGCGCGCTTTAGCCGTTAAGCCACGACCGATGATCAGGTTGATACGGCCACCGGCACGGACTTCATCAAGAATAACGCGTGACGCATAATCGTACTCAGCGATAACGTCGCCCGCTTCGTTTTCAATTTTGCCTTCGTATGGGTAAATGGTAATAACATCACCCATATTCATTTTTTCGACGTCGGCTTCAAATACCAACGCACCTGCGTCTTTCATGGTGTTGAAGAAGATAGGCGCGACTTTGCCGCCAATACAGATACCGCCCGCACGTTTGTTCGGCGTACCCGGCATGTCTTCACCGATGTTCCAAAGAACCGAGTTGGTAGCTGACTTACGTGAAGAACCGGTACCTACTACGTCACCGACGAAAGCAACCGGATGACCTTTTTCTTTCAGCTCTTCAATCTGCTTGCCTGCATCAGTAATGCCTTCGCGCGGCATTTTGTACATGGCTTTAGCGTGCAGCGGGATATCAGGACGTGACCACGCATCTGGCGCTGGAGACAAGTCGTCAGTATTGGTTTCGCCAGTCACTTTAAAGACGGTCGCTTTTATTTGGTCAGCCATTTTGTCACGGCTGGTGAACCACTCACCTTCAGCCCATGACTCAACCACTTCTTTGGCCAGTTCGTTGCCGGCTTTCATTTTTTCTTCAACGTCATGGAAAGCGTCGAACATCAAAATGGTGTGTTTTAATTCTTCGGCAGCTAAACGACCCAGTTCAGCGTCGTCTAACAAAGCAACCAAGGTTTCGATGTTGTAACCACCGTGCATATTGCCCAGCAATTTCACAGCGTCTTGCTTACTGATAACCGAGCTTTCAACATCGCCTTTCACCAAAGCGCTTAAAAAGCCTGCTTTAACATAAGCGGCTTCATCAACACCTGGCGGTACACGCTCAGACAATAACTCGACTAAGAAGTCTTCTTCACCTGCGGGTGGATTCTTCAGTAGTTCAACAAGATCGGCCACTTGTTCGGCGTTTAATGGCTTCGGAGGGATGCCCTCTGCGGCACGCTCTTCCACGTGCTGACGATATTCTTTAAGCACTCGTATTACCTCTCATTTGCTTGCATGAATTCAAGACGGTTCACTAGTGCGGCGCATTATACGGATTTTACGCTGAAATTCCCATGCGAGAGGACTATAAATCAGATAATTCAGGGTATAAACAAGGTGAATGGATGCCATGGTTGCGCCCTCATTGAGGGCGCTCCACTTTTTGAACAATCGCGTACATAACAGGCACGACGAACAGCGTCAGTACTGTCGCAAACCCGAGACCAAACATAATGACCGTCGCCATGCTAGCAAAGAAGTCATCAAACAGAAGTGGCAACATGCCCAGTATGGTGGTTGCCGCCGCCATGCCCACCGGCCTTACACGACTCACAGCGGCCTCGACTAGCGCATCAACTCGCGATTTACCGGTTTCGAGCTCGACGTTGACCTGTTCCAGTAGCACCACGCCATTTTTAATCAGCATGCCTGACAAACTTAAAAAGCCTAACAGCGCCATAAATCCAAAGGGCTTATTCAGCAGCAATAGACCAACCGTCACACCAATTATCGACAGTGGTACTGTGGTCCATAGAACAGCGGCGTGTCGAATGCTGTTAAACAGCAGCACGGTAATAATAAACATGACCAGAAAGCCTAACGGTAACGCACCGAACAATGCTTTTTGTGCTTTGCTTGACGCTTCGTGCTCCCCTCCCCAACTCAACTCGTAACCCAAAGGCAGTTCAATCGCTTCTATTTTGGGGCGAACTCGTTCGAACACCTGAGCTGCGGTTTCATTACTCAAAATATCGTGATCAGCCATCACCGTCAGTGTCCGTTTACGGTCACGTCTCAGTATGAGCGGATCTTCCCATGTGGTTTCAATACTTCTCACCACTTGCGCCAGCGGTATAAAACGATCCAACACGGGGCTGTAAATTTGCAGCTCCTGCCAGTTGTTCAAGTCGACACGTTCGGCCGCCGGTGCTCGCTTTACAATTGGCAGCAGATCGGTTCCGTCGCGATAAATGCCAATTTGCTGGCCAACGAAGTTACCGAGCAATACGTTGTTCACATCCTCTTTAGTGACACCTGCTCGTCTTCCAGCCGCTTCGTCATACTGAGGCTGTAATAACTTGGTTCGCTGCCGCCAATCAGAGCGAATATTGACCGCACCTGCATCGTCCCTCATTACCGCTTGTGCTTTCTCGCTCAACTGACGTAACACCTGAATGTCCGGTCCTGAAAAACGTGCCTCAATTTTGGCTGGCGTTGCCGGACCTATCTCGACCCGAATTAATTTGTCTTCAACGTCCGGGTGAGCGTTTTTAATGCGTTGCCGAATATCCGCCATGAGCGCTGACATAGACTCCTTGTCTTTCACGCGAATCAGCAATTGCGCATAGCTTTCGTAGCTTTTTTCAACCAAATAAGTCAGCGTAAAACGCGGAGCCCCCTGACCGACGGTCGTTGCCACGGAAACCACCTCTTGCTTATCCAGCAAATAGTCTTCCAGGCGTTTCGAGTCCTGCTCGGTGTGGCGAATGTCAGTCCCTTGTGGATACCATAAGTCCACATAAAACAGTGGCGTTGTGGAAGGTGGGAAAAAGGCTTGTTTTACCTGCCCGAAACCCACCACCGCCAGTACCAGCATAATGACCATTGCCGACATGCTGGCTGCCCGGTGCGTTAAACAAAAACGCAACGCACTTCGATACTTTACATAGAGTGGGTGCTTAAAGGCATCCTCGTTCTCATCGCCAATGTCCTTTTCAGAATAGAGTCGGTCGGCTAAGAACGGAATCAGCGTTAATGCCGTTACCCAACTTAGCAATAAAGAAATAAACAAGACCCAGAACAAGCTGCCCGCGAACTCACCAGTGGCGTCTGAAGAAAGGCCGATTGGTGCAAAGGCGATAATACCAATAATGGTAGCCCCTAACAGCGGCCATTGGTTTTGCTTAACCACCTGCGTAGCGGCTTGAAGTTTGCTCTGCCCCCGACGCATGCCCACCATAATACCGTCAGCAATCACAATGGCATTATCGACCAGCATACCTAAGGCGATAATCAGTGCGCCTAACGACACCCGCTGCAGGTTAATATCACCAAGCCGCATGAAAATGAACGTGCCGAGTACCGTCAGCAGCAACACCGAACCAATCAGCAAACCACTTCTAAAGCCCATGGACAGTAGCAGCGCCACAACCACAATCGCTACCGCCTCGACTAAATTCAGCAAAAAGTTATTAACGGAGTTTTCAACTTCGTGGGGTTGATCATAAATGCGCTCAACGTTCATGCCAATTGGCTGAGCGTAGGAAAGCTCGTCCAAACGCTGTTCAAGTCGCTCTCCAACTTCCACAACGTTCACATCATCGGCGAAAGACAGTGCTAGCCAGAGTGACGGCTTTCCGTTATAACGCACCACGTGATCAGGGATATCCTTCGTTTCGCGATAGATGTCAGCAACGTCGCGCAAATAAATACGTTCTCTGGCGCCTGGGTTACTAATCACCAGTTTTTCCATGTCTTCGACGGAAGAAAATTCACCGTTAGTGGCAATACGCATGGACTCTTCATTAATCGTCACACGGCCTGCATTTGCCACGGCGTTTTGTGTTTGCAGTAAATTGGCGACTTGCTTAGGTGGGATACCGAAATTTCCCAGCTGGGCCCGGGAAACTTCGACAATCACCTGCTCCTGGCGCTCGCCTGACAGCATAACTTTGCCGACACCGTCAACTAAGACCAGCTCACGCCGGAGAAAGTCCGCATAATGCTCAATGTCTTTGTACGAGTAGTCAGGTCCTGTAATCGCCAACATGACACCATACACGTCGGAGAAGTCGTCACGGACAATAGGCTCGCCGGTGCCCGGCGGTAAGCGTCGTTTCGTATCATTGACCTTGCGCCGAAGTTCATCCCAAATTTGTTCGAGATCATCCGCCCGGTAAATGCTTTTCATCTCCACTGTAATTTGCGACAGCCCCGGCTTCGATATGGAGCGAATATTGTCTACGTAGCTGAGTTCCTGGATCGCATTTTCAAGGCGATAAGTCACTTCTTCTTCCACTTGTCGAGCCGAAGCGCCGGAATACGGCGTTATAACCATTGCTTGCTTTATCGTAAATTCAGGGTCTTCCAGGCGACCCAGCTGAGTTAAAGCGACTATTCCCCCGACCAACAACAACAGCAGAAACATCCAGCTGGTGGTTTTTCGGGTCATGCTATAGCGTGCAATATCCATTACAGCCCCCGTTCGCGTTGCCATTCACGAACTTCTTGACCTTCCCGAAGCTGATGAACACCGGCAACCACTATGGTTTCACCTTCTTCTAAGCCACTGACGATAGTCAGTCCGTCATTAGTCGCGGTACCAACTACTACCTTGCGCTTTTCAACGGTCATGTCATCGCCCACCACCCAAACATACGAGGGGGGCTGTTCGGTACTGCTGCCATTGGTAAATACGGCTTTTGTTGGTACCAGAATGCCGGTGATTGTCGAGCGCAGCACTTGCGACATATCAACAATGACGGTCGCTGTCATACCCGGAAGAACGTTCAGGTTGTCGGGTTTCGGTAAAGTGAACACGACTTCATACGTATTGGTTGCTGGACCCGCTTGCGAATCCCACTCTTTAAGGTGCGCCCGGAATTGAAATTCTGGCGCAGCATCAAAACGAATCATTGGTTCATAGTCAGTCTGCTTCTTAACTCTCGCAAAAAGCTGCTCCGGCACTTGAATACTCACATCCACCGCGTTATTAATTTGCAAGGTAACAATGGGCTGTTTCGGTTGGATATTTTCATAAGCTTCTACAGCCAGGCTTGCAATAACTCCGTCAAAAGGCGCTCTCAGCTCCGTATACTCCAAATTTGCTTTAGCCGTTTCATAGTTCGATTTCGCCACCGCTCGCTGCGACTCAATTTGGTCAAATTGGGCTTCTGACATCACACCTTCGCTTACCAACACTTTGTTTCTTTGGTATTGAGACTGAGCTAACTCGTATTGCGCTTTTGCTTGGTCGACAGCCAGTTGATAGTCGGTCGGATCCAGCCTTGCAATGAGTTCACCCTGCTTAACCTCCGCCCCAGGTCTTACCGGGAGTTCGGTAATTTCACCGGCAACACGAAAAGTCAGTTGCGCCACTTTAGCGGCTTCCACCACGCCCGGGAACTCTCGAAGTTGCGCGCCACTATTTTCGCTCACCGTCAGCAATTTAACCGGGCGGGCGTCCTGTGTTTGTTCGCTTTGTGCGGGTGCTTCACCACACGCTGCAATGAGTAAGATAAGTGATGTAACGACTAACCAACGCATACCAAGTTCCTAATAAGGGAGTGTTCAATTGATAAATAGTTTACTGTACGTACAGTTACAATTATATTGAATTAAAATTAAAAACTTAATCAGTATAACTTAATGAATTTATCGCACTTAAAAATGCTGATTGCGGTTGCAGAGCTTGGCAGCCTGCAAAAATCAGCAGAGCATTTAAACCGAACGCAATCGGCCGTCAGCATGGCCTTGAAAAAGCTCGAACAAAGCGCTGGTTTTGAACTGTTTAACCGGCAAGGCTACCGACTGCAATTAACCGAACAAGGTCAACATTTTTTACGACAAGCCGAAGAGGTCGTGCGCCAGCAAGAGCGCTTGCAATCCTTGACCGAACAGCTGAAATACGGGGCCGAACCCTTGCTGACGCTTTGCTATGACCATACCTGCGACAGTAAGCTGTGGCTGCCTAGTATTGAGCATATACAACAGCATTACCCCGCCACCGAAGTTCACATTGACGGCGAGTCACAAATGCGAGCGCTCAAACGCATCGATAAAGGCTCTGCTGATTTAGCATTATGCCCATGGTTGCCGTTATTTCGTCAGTATGGCGACTTTGAAACTCTACCCGTGGCGCCTTTCGAGCTCACAGTGGCCATTGCATCTTCTTTGGTGAATGAGTTCGGGCGCATACCATCAAGTCGGCAAGATTTGCTCGAGTTGCCAATGCTAGTGCCTCAAAATTTAGAGATCGGCATTAATTTAGATGCGGTACTGCGTTTACCCAGTCAGCAGCGCATACGCGTGAATGAAGTGAACACTCAATTTGAGCTATTAAAAGCCGGCTTTGGTTGGGGGATCATTCCTCGACATATTGCCGAAAGCGCACTTGAGTCCGGTGAACTGGTTGAAATAAGCATTCCCGGTTTCATCCAACAAGTCCGTCTGGAAATTCATTTGGTTCGCTCAGCAAACCGGACATTAGGGCCAGCTGCAAACACTATTTGGAAGAAGTTTTCTTAGTTCAGAACGACGTTAATAACAACCTGCCGCTGAAGGGATGTAAGCGAGTAGCCTGATACTATTGCATCAGGTGAGATTCCCTAGCCGGCACAGGCGTATAAATCATTCAGGCATGCCAGCATCTTTCGATATCTAACCTGACGTAAATAACGTCAGGCTACAGTGAATTCGCGGCCGGTATTCCCTAAGCTACTTCCTGCCAAGATAAAACACAGCAGGAATGAGCAACATAGAGACCAATGGCGCCAAAATCATGCCGCCAACCATTGGCGCGGCAATGCGCTGCATGACCTCATTGCCAATGCCACTACCCAGCATAATCGGCAGGAGCCCAATCACTATGGTTGCTACCGTCATCGCTTTGGGACGCACTCGCAGCACCGCCCCTTCAACAATTGCGGACTCCAGCTGTTCGCGCTTTTCACCAACACCTTTCCAGGCATTATTTAAGTAAAGCAGCATCACCACACCAAATTCTGCAGCAACACCCGCAAGGGCTATCATGCCGACCACAACCGCCAGCGACAGGTTATAGTCAAGCCAGTAGAGCAACCATAAGCTCCCAGTTAACGCCAGTGGTAAAGTAGCGATAACCAACAATGCCTGGTTCATGGAGCGAAACGTCAAATACAACAGTATAAGAATCAGCGCTAATGTCAGCGGAATAATCTCTTTCAGATCGGCTTCGACTTGTTGCATGGCCTGGTACTGTCCCGTCCAGCTCCAGTTATAACCGGTTGGCATTTCCAGTTGGCTAAGTTCATCATTCACCGCTGCGATGTACTCACTCACCGTCACACCAGCGGCAGGTTCAATAAACACCCAGCTGCTTAAACGCGCATTTTCGCTTTTTAACACAGCAGGTCCTGAGCTCAGCTCAACGGTTGCCACATCCGATAAGGTTAACCAGCGCCCATCGGCCCTAATCGGCAGCTCTCGCAACTTATCAATATGGTCACGTGCATCACGCGGATAGCGCAAGTTAATCGGGAAACGCTCATTGCCCTGCACTGAGGTGGCTATCTTTGCTCCTCCAATAGCCTGAGTCAGATGCTTTTGAATATCCGCTTGCGTTAAACCAAAGCGAGCGGCCTCACGCAGTTTTGGAGTCACTTCAATGTAGCGTCCGTCCGCGGCACGTTCGGCAATAACCGATGCCGTTTCTTGTCGCTCCGCTAGACGCTTTTCAATAGTGGTTGCCAACGTTTGTATTTCACCGAACTCGGCTCCGCTCACCTTTATCGCCAACGGTGTTTTAACTCCCGTTGCCAACATTTCTATGCGAGTTCTTATGGGCATAACCCAGGCGTTTGTCAGCCCTGGAATCTGAACGGCGTCATCCAGCTCCGCAATGATGTCATCCACCGTTTTACCCTCAGGCCATTCCGACTCCGGTGTCAGAGTAATACTGGTCTCAATCATGGTTAACGGTGCCGGATCCGTCGCGGTATCTGCCCGTCCGATTTTGCCAAAGACACGTTCAACTTGCGGATGCTGTGCTATCAGTTCATCGGTTTGTTGAAGCAACTCTCCAGCTTCGTTGACGCTGATACCCGGCAAGGTTGTCGGCATATACATTAAGTCGCCCTCATACAACGGTGGCATAAGTTCATAATCAAGCTTTTGCCACGGATACCAAGCGGTTGCCGTCACAGCGACACACAAAATGATAAGCACTTTCGGCCAACGCAGCGTGAGATTTAAAAACGGCCGATAGAGCCAAATGAGTCCCCGAGTTAACGGGTTGGCATTTTCCGATGGAATTTTTCCTCTGACGAGTAGCGCAATGAGCACGGGAATGAGTGTTACCGCCAGAATAGAGGCCGCGCCCATCGCCAGCGTTTTTGTATACGCTAACGGTTCAAATAACCTACCTTGCTGACCTTGCAGCGCAAAGACCGGAATAAAGCTCACGGTTATGACCAGCAAAGAGAAAAACAGAGATGGGCCTACTTCGCTGCACGCATCGGTAATGAGGCGCCAACGATGAGCACCTTTTGCTGGCTCTTTGTGCTGCTCCTGATACGCATACAAATGCTTATGCGCATTTTCTATCATAACAATAGCGGCATCGACCAGAGCACCAATAGCTATGGCAATGCCCCCCAAACTCATAATATTGGCGCTGATACCCAGCCCGTTCATTATCCAAATAGCGAGTAACACTGACAGCGGCAGACTAATAACCGCGACTAACGCTGAGCGCGCGTGCCATAAGAACAAAACACAGACAATAGCGACCAATGCCATTTCTTCAATGAGCTTCGAGGTAAGATTATCAACCGATGCCTGAATCAGCTGCGATCGATCGTAAGTAGTGACAAGCTCAACGCCTTCGGGTAAACCTTGTTTTAACTCATCGAGTTTCGCTTTGACGTTATCAATGGTCTGCAATGCATTAGCGCCGTAACGCATCACCACAATACCGCCAACCACTTCACCTTCGCCATCTAAATCAGCAACGCCCCGACGTACCTGTGGGCCTAAGCGAACATGAGCGACATCTTCCAGTAACAGTACTCCATCGTTCTCTGAACGCTTCACTAATGGCAGTTGGCGCAAGTCTTCAATAGATTGAATGTAACCAAGCCCTCTCACCATATACTCGGCTTCGGCCATTTCCACCACAGAACCACCGACTTCGGCATTGGCCTGTTGAATAGCTCGCTCAATGTCAGTCAGTGTTAATTCATACTGATGCAATTTGCTGGGCTCAACAACAACCTGGTAAGTCTCCACCATGCCGCCAACGCGGGCGACTTCGGCAACCCCCTCAACACTTTGCAACTCTTGCTGAAGGTACCAGTTTTGTAACCGTGTGAGCTCTCCTAGATTATGCTCACCACTGTTATCAACCAAGGCGTACTGGTAAATCCAACCAACACCGGTGGCGTCAGGGCCGAGGCTGGGCTGAACGTCAGCCGGCAACTGACTCTTAGCCTGATCCAAATATTCTATTACCCGGCTTCTTGCCCAGTAAGGGTCCGTTCCCTCTTCAAAAATAACGTAGACGTAAGAGTCACCAAAGAAAGAAAAACCACGTACTGATTTTGTGTCTGGTACCGACAACATGACGCTCGACAGCGGATAGGTGACTTGTTCTTCAACAACCGCAGGCGCCTGCCCCGGATAGTTCGTTTTGACAATGACCTGCACGTCAGACAAGTCAGGAATCGCATCCAGTTTGGTTTGCTGCAACGACTGCCACGCTAAATAACTTAACGCAGCGAACAACAGTAACACCAGCAATGGGTTACGCAGTGAAGCTTGTATAATCCGGGTAAGCATTAGTGACCTCCATGTTCATGAGACATGGCAGGTGCTTTCTCACCGTCTGGCTGCATCCCTCGCAGTGACGCTTCAGAATCTAAAAGGAACTGACCGTTAGTAACCACTCGCTCACCCTCAGAAAGACCGTCTGTTATCACCACTTCATCGTCAACGCGCAGGCCAGTCTTAACTTCCCTTACAGCAAACGCCTGTTCACCCACTTGTACCAGGACCCGATTATTTTTAGCCGTGGTAATTAAACTTTTAACCGGAACAACCAAGGCGTTTTTTACGGGCGACAGCTCAACATGGCCGGTTGCCCATAGTCCCTCTCGAAGGCTATCTATGGAGCTATCAATAGGCACACGAGCAGTGAGTGTTTGAGTTTGCGGGTCTACTTGCGGGTAAACGTAGTCAATTTTGTTCATCCAGTGGCCACTTACCTGATCCGAACTTAAGTGGACCATTTGACCGGTACTGAGTTGGTCAGCATAGCGCACTGGAATATCGAGCATAAACCAGAGCTGTTGGTCGTCAGTAATGGTCATTAATTCTAACCCCGGACTCACATACATGCCTTGCTGAATATTAAGTTTAGTGACATAGCCCGACTGCGGCGCATAATAGTCCACTTCGTAGGACGCTTGCCTGGTTTTTTCCAGCTCGCTAATTTGTTGCTCATTCATCCCCAGCAACAGTAAGCGTTGTTTCCCGCGACGTTTGAATTGCCGCTGACTTTCGGCGTTGCCTACTTCGTTTAGTGAGTTAAGAAGTTGAAGATAGTCGTCTTGAGCAACGACTAAATCAGGCGCATACACTCGGTAAAGTTTTTCACCCTGCTCTACCCACTGACCTTCAACATCGGCATATAATTCTTCAACCCAACCCTCGGCGCGAGAATGCACATGATACTTTGCCGACTGTTGCCAGCGTACCTGCGCCTGAGCCTTTAGCATGGGCTGCAGATCTTTACGAGTGGCTTTCGCCGTGGTGACACGTATCGCCTGTTGCTGCGCCCTGGGGACATGAAAGCTCTTTTGTGAAGACATAGCGCTCATGTCATGCCCGCTATGACCATCCTCAGCCATTTGAGGTTCCTGCTTTTTCTCGCGCTCCACCAAGTCCATACCGCATATCGGGCAAGTGCCTGGCTCGTCTTTTACGATCTGACTATGCATAGGGCACACGTATTCGGTTCCAGCATCAAAGGGGCTCTTATCACTGTCGTGCTGACTCTGATGCTGATGCTCGCTATGGTCTTGCCAAGCTGCGGCGAATGAGCTGGATGTTGGCGTACTGAAAATAAGCGCAATTAGCGCCAGTAATAAAATTCGCATGGTTTACCACCTAAAATAATGACAACAAACTTTACTAAGAAAGCGGATTTCTTTTTATTAAGCTGCGATCAATTTTGGTGGCCGAATAAGACGCTCTGTGCGCTGCCACAAGGAGAGTTCACTCATTGTGTAGCTTTGTGAAAGAGAGGTACTTTCAATGACGTTGAATACATTGGTCAAGCCAATTTGGCCAGCACAGTGTTGTTCACAATGCTGGCAAAATGAGCTTTCTTCGTCACAGTTGTTCTGTTGCATAGCCGCGTCACTTTCATCGCAGCAATCATGCCCAGACATGTCATGAGTAGAAGCGCTAACGGCATCTGACATTGGCATAGCGTGCGCCATTGGTGAGGAGAAGCTCCCCACCAACAGCACCGTTATTAATGTCAAAATTACCGTTAGCGTTTTCATCATTACCAAATAGTAACACGATTTTCTGGTGCTACGTACAGTTCGTCACCTTCTTTCACGTCGAACGCTTCGTAAAACGCCGGTACGTTAACAACCGTGCCGTTAACACGATATTCAGCCGGCGAATGAGGGTCACTCATGACTTGTTGACGAATCGCATCTTCACGGTACTTACCGCGCCATACTTGTGCCCAGCCAATGAACACACGCTGGCTACCAGTAAAGCCGTCCAGTACGGGCGCTTGTTCACCCTCCAGTGACATTTTATACGCTTCATAAGCGATAGTCAGACCGGCTAAGTCACCAATGTTTTCGCCCAGTGTCAGGTCGCCATTCACTTTCAAGCCTTCGATAGGTTCATATTGGCTAAACTGTTCAGACAGCTTTTGACCACGCTCATCGAACGCTTCACGATCGGCCTCAGTCCACCAGCTTTGCAGGTTGCCGTCACCATCGTATTTAGAGCCCTGATCATCAAAACCATGACCCATTTCGTGACCGATAACCGCACCAATGCCACCGTAGTTCACTGCCATTTCTGCATCCATATCAAAGAACGGAGGCTGTAAAATACCCGCAGGGAATACGATTTCATTACGCACAGGACTATAATAAGCATTGACCGTTTGCGGTGTCATGCCCCAGTCTTCTTCATCTACCGGACCACCAATTTTGGCAATCTCTTCCTGGTAGTTAAACTCGGCGTATGCTTTGTAATTGCTCACTAAGTCCGTTGCTGAAATTTCCAGCTCGCTGTAGTCACGCCATTCATTCGGGTAGCCGACTTTCGGATCAAATTTGGCAAGTTTCTCTAGCGCTTTCTCTTTCGTTTCTTCCGTCATCCACTCAAGGTTTTTGATGGACTCACCATAAGCTTCACGAAGGTTCTCGATAAGACCTTCCATTTTTTCCTTCGCTTCAGGCGGGAAGTACTCTTTTACGTAAACCTGGCCTAACACTTCGCCCAGCACGCTGTTCGTTGCGTCCACTGCGCGCTTCCAACGTGGCTCTTGTTCCGGGGTGCCACGTAAAACAGTGCCATAGAAATCAAAACGGCGCTGACCAATTTCTTCGCTCAGAGCCGATGCATATTCATTGACGACACGCAGGCTCAAATAGTCCTGCCAGGTTTGTAAGTCTACGTCAGCAAATAGGTTACCGAAATCTTCGAAGAACGACGGCTGACGAATGACCATTTCTTCAACGTGTGACAGTTCAGACGTTTCTATGAAACGTTTGAAGTCAAAGTTTGAGAACATACCAGCGACTTCATCAGCGGTTTTCTTGTTGTAGGTTTTATCCGCATTACGGCTTTCTACACGGCTCCACTGAACTTCAGCAAGCTTGGTTTCCAAGTCCAGAATGCGCTCGGCAGCCTCATCGGTATTTTCCAAACCAACCATTGCCAGAATGTCAGTAATGTAACTAACGTACTCTGCGCGAATCTCTTCAAACTTTTCTTCATCTTTTAGGTAGTAGTCACGGTCGGGCAAGCCAAGACCCGCTTGGTACATATACATGGCGTTAGTTTGCGGATCTTTCGCATCAGGATAGACGTAAAAACCGAACGGAATTGAAACGCCACTACGGAACATACGCGCCATGTGTTCAGCAACCGCTTCATGACTGTCTAACGCCTGAATGGCTTCAAGATCATTAGCAATTGGTTTAGCGCCAAGTTCATTCAGGGTTTCCGTGTCCATGTAAGCATTGAAAAAGTCCCCAATTTTACGCTCAGGAGTACCCGGCTCCGGGTTTGCCGCTGCGGCGCCTTCTATAATGTCACGCAAGCGTTTCTGATTCAGTTCACGCAAATCGTAGAATGCACCAATAGAAGAACGGTCCGACGGTATTTCTGTTTTCTCAATCCAGCTACCGTTGACGTAGCGGAACAAATCATTTTGTGGTTTTACGCTGTGGTCGAAATTTTCAAGAATAACGCCCGACGTCAGTTGCTGTTGGGTTTCTTCTGCTTGTTGAGACTGCTGGTTATTTTGCTCTTGCTGCGGTGAGCAAGCGCCCAGAGTCAATGCCATAGATACGCCTAGCGCTACAGCGGTCAATTTTTTCATTGGTCGTCACCTTTTTATAGTGTTCGTTATTTTAGCCCCATTAAACTAGCGCATTGTGAAATTTAGCGCAAAAAAAACGGCCACATTCGCGTTGAATGTAGCCGTTTTGCCGATGATTTATCGTAACAAAATGTTACTTCTTCTTTTTCGCCTTAGGGTTCGGCATATCGGTAATTGACCCTTCCTGAATTTCTGCGGCTAAGCCAACAGACTCATGCAAGGTTGGGTGAGCGTGAACCGTCAACGCGATGTCTTCTGCATCACAGCCCATTTCAATGGCTAAGCAAACTTCGCCCAACAACTCACCAGCGTTGCTACCACACATAGCACCGCCAATAATACGGTTGTTCTTATCAAAGATAAGTTTCGTCATACCCTGTTGTGCATTTGAAGCGATAGCCCGGCCTGATGCAGACCATGGGAAAGTCACAACATCATATTCAATGCCTTGCTCTTTCGCTTCTTTCTCAGTGACACCAGCCCATGCAACTTCTGGGTCTGTGTACATGATAGAAGGGATAACTTTTGGTTCGAAGAAGTGCTTCTTACCAGAGATAACTTCTGCCGCAACGTGAGACTCATGTACCGCTTTATGCGCCAGCATTGGTTGACCAACGATATCGCCAATCGCGAAGATGTGATCAACGTTAGTACGCATTTGGCTGTCCACTTTAATAAAGCCACGGTCATCAACGTTAACACCCGCTTTGTCCGCATCCAGCTTATTACCATTTGGCGCACGGCCAACAGCAACCAATACGGCGTCATATTTAACGGGCTCTTTCGGCGCTTTATCACCTTCAAAAGTCACGTAAACGCCGTCTTTCTTCGCTTCAACGTTCGTTGCTTTAGTGCTCAGCATGACATTTTCGAACTTGCCTTTCATTTGCTTGTTGAAGTTCTTAATAATGTCTTTGTCTGCTGGTGGCACAAGCTGATCAGTCATTTCTACAACATCAACTTTAGACCCTAAAGCGCTGTATACCGTACCCATTTCCAGAGCAATGATACCGCCGCCTAACAGCAACATTTTCTCAGGAACTTCTTTAAGCTCCAATGCGTCGGTAGAGTCCCAGATGCGCTCGTCATCATGAGGAATAAACGGCAGTTTAATGGCTTGAGAACCCGCTGCGATAATCGCGTTATCGAATTCAATTTCAGTAGCGCCGTCATCACCTTCCACTTTCAAGGTGTTGCTACCGGTAAACTTACCTAAGCCATTAACCACTTTTACTTTACGCATCTTAGACATTTGTCCAAGACCGCCCGTTAATTGACCCACCACTTTCTCTTTGTGTTTACGGATTTTATCCAGGTCGATTTTAGGCTTACCGAAGTCTATGCCTTCGTCAGCCAAGTGCTTTGCATCTTCAATGTGCTTAGCTAAGTGCAATAGTGCTTTTGATGGAATACAGCCAACGTTCAGGCAAACACCACCCAAAGTGTTGTAACGTTCAACCAGAACTACATCCATACCCAGGTCAGCAGCACGGAAAGCAGCGGAATAGCCGCCCGGTCCTGCACCCAACACTACTACTTGCGTTTTAATTTTGTCGCTCATGTTAACCCCTTCTTTGTCACGGCCGGTTGAGCCACCAGCCGAGGTCAATCAACGCTAAATGTGGCGCTATTGTAGCGCGAATTAATTCGTATTTCCTGCCCAAATTGGTGCTTAAAGCACCAATTTCCGGATATCTCCCAGTACACCGCTTAAGTAAGCTGTAAAGCGAGCAGCCTCAGCACCATCAATAACACGGTGATCGTAAGACAATGACAACGGTAAGGTTAAGCGAGGCTCAAACTCTTTACCATTCCACTTAGGTTTCATTTCGTTTCTTGAAACCCCGAGGATAGCCACATCGGGCGCGTTCACAATAGGCGTAAACGCTGTACCACCAATGCCGCCAAGACTGGAAATTGAGAAGCAGCCCCCCTGCATATCAGCAGCTTTCAACTTACCGTCACGGGCTTTCGAGCTAATTTCTACCAATTCTTCAGACAGTTCGTAAATACCTTTCTTGTCAACGTCACGAATAACTGGAACCACCAAGCCGTTTGGCGTATCTACCGCGATACCAATGTGTACATATTTTTTCATGTACAGTGACTCGCCAGACTCTGAGAGAGACGAGTTAAAGGTTGGGAATTCACGCAATGCTTTAGCACAAGCTTTCATGATGAACACCAATGGGGTGATCTTGAAGCCTAAGTCCTGTTTCTTCGCCACTTCATTTTCTGATTTCCGGAATTTTTCCAGCTCGGTGATATCCGCTTCGTCAAATTGCGTGACATGCGGAATCGTCACCCAGTTGCGGTGCAGATTTGGTCCAGACTTACGCTGAATGCGTGACAGTTGCACCTCTTCCACTTCACCAAACTTGCTGAAGTCGACCTTCGGTGGGTCGATAACCTGCAGTCCGCCACCGCCTTGTCCGGTTGCACCAGCAACCGCTTTCGGACGAGACAGTTCGTATTTAACGAAATCCTGCACGTCTTCTTTCAGGATACGGTTTTTAGGACCCGATCCTTTGACTTGTGACAAATCGACACCAAATTCGCGAGCCACACGACGCACAGCAGGCGATGCATGCAATACGCCTTCTTTACGATCGCTACGTTGGCTTGGGTGATCAGGCACCGGCGGCTGACGTTCACCACTTGGCTTAGCACTTTTGCCACTGTCGCCTTTTGACTCCTGCTTATCAGCGTCGTCAGACTTGCTTTCTTCTTTCGGTGCCGCTTCTTTCTCTGACTCGTCACTTGAGTCATCACTATCGTCAGCGCCTTCTGATACCTTCAGCTTAGCGATCACTGAGCCTTGTGACACCTTGTCGCCAACACTAACCAGCATTTCTTCGATTTCGCCGTCTTGCGGACAAGGCACATCCATTGTCGCTTTGTCGGTTTCTAAGGTAATCAAGCCATCTTCTTCAGCGACCGAGTCACCTTTAGAAACCAAGACTTCAATGATTTCAACGTCTTCCTCGTCACCGATATCCGGTACTTCTACATCAATGACTTTACTGCCGCCAGAAGATTTTTTCTTAGGCTCAGAAGATTCTTCTTTCTCTTCTTCCTTACTATCGCCTTCCGATTCAGACGATTTTTCCTCGTCTTTATCGTCAGACTTACCGTCCTCTTCTGCCTTTTCGTCTTCCTTTTCTTCTTCGTCATCAGAAGAGCCAGAGTCGCCGGCTGCTTCAACAATAGCGAGCACATCGCCCTCGCTGATGGTGTCGCCTTCTTTGACTTTCAGCTCAACAATTTTACCGCCTGAAGACGCCGGAATATCCATTGACGCTTTGTCACTTTCAACCGTCACTATACCGTCTTCTTGTTCGACGGTATCGCCTTCACTGACGAGTATTTCAATGACTTCTACTTCTTCACCGCCCACGTCGGGGACTTTGAGTTCGATTTGATCGGCCATCTCAGTACCTCCTTATGCCAAACGTGGGTTCAGTTTGTCAGTGTCGATACCGTAGTCTTTGATAGCTTTCGCTACCACTTTCTTATCGATATCACCTTGGTCTGCCAGCTCTTTTAACGCCGCGACAACAATATACTGCGGGTCAATTTCAAAGTGCTTACGCAAGTTCGCACGGCTGTCAGAACGACCATAACCATCGGTGCCCAGTACGCGGTATGGGGTTGGTACCCAGGCGCGAACCTGATCGGCATACAACTTCACGTAGTCAGTTGCCGCAACCGCAGGACCTTTGGCTTTCTTCATCACTTGCGTAATGTAAGCTTCTTTTTCTTTCTTCTCAGGATGCAACATGTTCCAACGGTCGGTGTCTAAACCATCACGCGCCAGCTCGTTAAACGAGGTTACGCTGTATACCGTTGAGTTAATGTCGTAGTCCTCAGCAAGAATATCAGCCGCTTTACGTACCTGCTGTAAAATGGTGCCGCTACCTAAGAGCTGCACATCGCCTTTTGCTTTCTTCTTGGCTTTTACCTTATCTAGCTCGTAAATACCTTTCAGAATACCTTCTTCGACGCCTTCCGGCATTTCCGGCTGATGGTAGTTTTCGTTCATGACGGTAATGTAGTAGAACACGTTTTCCTGATCGCCAAACATGCGTTTCAGACCGTCCTGAACAATGACAGCAATTTCATAACCGTAAGTTGGGTCGTAGCTAATGCAGTTTGGCACAGTACCAAAGTGCACTAAGCTGTGTCCGTCCTGGTGCTGTAAGCCTTCACCGTTCAACGTTGTACGTCCGGCTGTACCGCCGACCAGGAATCCGCGAGTTTGGCTGTCGCCTGCTGCCCAGACTAAGTCGCCGACACGCTGGAAGCCGAACATTGAATAATAAATGTAGAACGGAATCATCGGTTCGTTGTTCAACGAGTAACTGGTACCTGCTGCCACCCATGACGCCATCGCGCCCAGTTCGTTAATACCTTCCTGAATAACCTGGCCTTTTTTATCTTCGCGATAATAGGCAACCTGGTCTTTATCCTGTGGTGTGTATTTCTGGCCATGGTGGGCATAAATACCAACCTGACGGAACAAACCTTCCATACCGAAGGTACGAGCCTCATCCGGGATAATAGGAACAATGCGCTTACCAATTTTCTTGTCTTTCAACAATGCGGTAAGAACACGAACAAACGCCATAGTTGACGAAATCTCGCGATCGCCAGAGCCTTTCAATACCGCATCAAACGCCTTCAGCGATGGCAGTTCAAGCTCAACGTCCGATTCAGGACGGCGTACTGGCATATAGCCATTCAGACTTTCACGACGCTCGTTCATGTACTTCATTTCGTCACTGTCGTCTTCAAACTTGTAGTACGGTAAGTCTTCTAACTCTTCGTCTTTAAACGGAATATTGAAACGGTCGCGCAGATGCTTAATGGCATCCATATCCATTTTCTTCACTTGGTGGGCAATGTTTTTGCCTTCACCGGCGGCGCCCATGCCGTAACCTTTAACCGTTTTCGCCAAAATAACCTGCGGGCGACCTTTGGTATTCGCAGCTTTATGATAGGCCGAATACACTTTCACCGGATCGTGACCACCGCGGTTCAAACGCCAAATGTCTTCGTCTGATAAGTTAGCAACCATCTCTTCAGTTTCAGGGTACTTACCAAAGAAGTTTTCACGGGTAAATTTACCGCCTTTGGCTTTAAAGTTCTGGTAGTCACCGTCAACGGTTTCTTCCATCAGCTGCTGCAACTTACCTTCGGTGTCGCGATACAGCAGTGGATCCCAATAACGACCCCAGATAACTTTAATCACTTCCCAGCCTGCGCCGTGGAAAGTACCTTCCAATTCCTGAATAATCTTGCCGTTACCACGTACCGGACCGTCGAGACGCTGCAAGTTACAGTTAATGACAAACGTCAGGTTATCCAACTCTTCGCGAGCGGCCAGACCAATGGCACCCAAGCTTTCCGGCTCATCGGTCTCACCGTCACCCATAAAGCAGTAAACACGTTGATTTGAGCAATCTTTGATGCCACGGTCGGTTAGATATTTCAGGAAACGGGCTAAGTAAATCGCCTGAATTGGACCCAAGCCCATTGATACGGTCGGGAATTGCCAGAAGTCAGGCATTAAATTCGGGTGTGGATACGACGGTAAGCCTTTGCCTTCGACTTCCTGACGGAAGTTATTTAGCTGCTCTTCCGTCAAACGGCCTTCTAAGAAAGCACGTCCGTATATACCCGGTGACGCGTGACCCTGAATGAATAGGAAGTCACCACCGTCTTTGTCGTTTGGCGCACGGAAGAAGTGGTTAAAGCCCACATCGTAAAGCATTGCTGATGAGGCGAAGCTGGCGATATGCCCGCCCAATTCTTCGCCCTTTTGTGAGGCGCGCAAGACCATCATAACCGCATTCCAGCGAATTGCTGAACGAATGCGCGCTTCCATTGTTTGATTACCCGGCATGGTCGGTTCCTGGCTGGCAGGAATCGTGTTTAAGTAAGCCGTCGTTGGCTTATAAGGCAGGTAGGCTCCATTTCGACGAGCCTTATCGACTAACTGCTCTAACAGGAAGTGAGCGCGCTCCGGACCTTCTGCATCCAGCACACCCTCAAGAGCATCTAACCACTCCTGAGTTTCCTGTGTGTCGACATCTTGTGTTAATTGATCACTCATAGCAATTCCTTACCTTCTTATCAATTCAGGAACGTCGCAGCGAACGCTGAATACGAGACTGTTCTTTGCCTAACTCTAACAATATCTGTTCAATATAGGTCAAATGTTGGTGACACGCATCCCGCGCTTGCTCCGGTTGTCCATCAACAATGGCGCTAACCAGCTGCTGACGGTGTTGATTCAGTTTTTCCAGTAGTTCTTTACGACCGCCAATAATGTCTAAGTTTTGGCGAATATTCTCCGCTAATAATTCCTGCATACCCTGCACAACATGCATAAGAATCACGTTGTGAGAGGCTTCGGCTATACGGTGGTAGAACTCGACCAAAGCGTCCACTTGTTCGTTGATTGGATCGCTCTGGCTTTGCATTATTCCTTTAATACTCTCCTCTATGCGTTCTAGATCGGCTTTGGTACCTCTCAGTGCCGCATAAAAAGACGAAATGCCTTCCAGTGCATGTCGAAATTCCAGTAGATCAAACTGGGACTCCGGGTGTTTGGCCAGCAACTCAAACAACGGTTGGGTCAGCTGCTCGTTGACCGTATTGATCACATAAGTACCACCGCCTTGTCGGCGTTCCACCACCCCTTTCGCTTCAAGCTTCTGAATGGCTTCACGTAAAGAGGGCCTGGACACATTAAACTGTTGCGCCAGCTGTCTTTCTGACGGCAGTTTCTGACCTGCACGCAAACGCCCATCCACAATCATCTGCTCTAAATGAGCAACGATTGTATCGGATAGCTTCGTTTGTTTAATAGGCAATTCAGACATTCCGGTAAATTGGTCAGACCAAAAGATGCGGTTATTCTAAATCATTTAGAGCAGCAGCCCAAATTTTTCTACGCTGGTACAACCAGCTATAAAATGGCGCCAAAAAGCGTTAATACCGCAATCACTGTTACCCAAAAGATTTGTTGCCTGCGCATCAGTTTAAGTTGACAGGTCGCGTGCTCCGTCTTGTCGTCCGGGTGCTGTGGCGTATCCTCTGCATTTTCTGCCACTTCAAATAACAGCTTTTTAGGCTCGCTGTAAGGCATGGTTGTTAATCGAATCCAAACCGGCAGCGCTCGTGAAAAATGGCCAACGATCAGTAAACCAAGCCCCGCTAGCCTAGCGGGAATCCAGTCAGCGAACCACAGAAGACGCGTCCAGTAACTCGTTGAATTATCGCCTGATTCGTGCCTTTTTTCTGCATCAGAAGCAACCCGGAAAGTGGCATAAACTAACGCGCCAAAGCTACCAAACAGCACGAAATAAAATAGGACGGCTAAATACTGTCGGTAGTTGATCCATATCAGAGACTGATTAATTAGCGCGTCATTGTTCAAACCTGAGTAATCTGCAAGCGCTTGCCGGTGGTGTTCACTGTCCTCGTCTTCACCACGGTTTGCGGCTTTTAAATACGCTTTATAATGAACGCGGGCGGGCTCACAGTTAATGGCCAGAAGCAGCGCGCCAATACTGACAAGAAACGTCACCAACAAGTTATTAAGTAGCAATACGAGCACACCAACAAAGAGCGCAGGCACCATCATTCGTAAAAAGCTTGCCGGAGCACTTTGCCATTTTTCATCGTTGAGCTTTGCGGCACTCCAGCGTTGCCAGCGGTTTAAGTAAAACTGCCAATGTAACGCATCCGGACTATGGTAAAGCCGCTCGATACTCAATGCGATTAGCAACGCGATGAGAACCATCTAGTGCTCCTTTTACAATTGATTCAGGTATTTTGACCAGTCAAAACCAATGCCCGGATCCGTCTTTCGACCCGGCGCGATATGCTCATGACCAACAATACGGTGCCGATTCAGTGTTGGATAGTGCTCCAACAACAACTTTGTGACCCCCACCAAGCATTCATACTGCTTGTCAGTATAGGCAGTCTTGTCCGTGCCTTCTAGCTCAATACCAATACTAAAGTCATTACAGCGCTTGCGCCCACAGTACCGGGACTGACCCGCATGCCAAGCTCGCTTATCAAAGGGCACATATTGCTCCAGCGTGCCGTCGCGGCGAATGACACAGTGCGCGGATACACGCAGCCCATGCAGTGGCGCGAAGTCGGGGGGCGCGCTGCTATCGAGCTCCC
This sequence comes from Idiomarina sp. 29L, assembly GCF_004123135.1. Lineage (NCBI taxonomy): Bacteria > Pseudomonadati > Pseudomonadota > Gammaproteobacteria > Alteromonadales > Idiomarinaceae > Idiomarina > Idiomarina sp. 29L. The sequence goes on from NZ_SDJS01000002.1 coordinate 292,854, forward strand.
CCATAAACAAGTCTTTGACGTAAGGCGTACCGTAGTCGCCTTCAGGCAAACTAATACAGTGGATAACTAACAGGTTAATATCAACACCATTAGGACGCTCGTCAAAGTGCGGCGACGCGTGTTGTATAGCATCAGTTATTTTATGGTTTTTCAGTTGTTCGCTTTTCACAGGCTCAACAAAACGGTAAAGTTTGCCCCCTAGTATCCGTATTGTCTGTAAAAAGGTAAAGCCAATATGAGTCAGCATGAATTGCAACTCGCCATTCAGGAAGGTGTTCGTAACGCGTTGGTGGAAGATTTGTCCGAAAAAGATGCCAGTCTGGACATTACCGCACAGTTAATTAGCCCTACCAGTCACTCTAAAGCGACCATTATCACTCGTGACAAAGCGGTTGTTTGTGGTGTTGAGTGGGTTAATGAAGTGTTTAAACAACTTGGTCAGGACGTCGCTTTAACCTGGCACGTCAAGGATGGCGATGTGGTAGAACCCAATACCACACTATGTGACTTAGAAGGCCCAAGCCGCGTATTATTAACCGGCGAGCGCACCGCTCTGAACTTTTTACAGACACTGTCAGCCACAGCTACATTGACGCACCAGTACAGTCGTTTGCTGGAAGGCACCAATACGACATTGCTGGATACCCGTAAAACCCTACCCGGCATGCGACTGGCGCAAAAATTCGCGGTTCGCTGCGGTGGTGGTGCAAACCACCGAATTGGTTTGTACGACGCCTATTTAATTAAAGAGAACCATATAATGGCCTGTGGCGGCATCGAGCAAGCCGTTAACAAAGCTAAGCAGCTTAATCCCGGCAAAACGGTTGAGGTGGAAGTTGAAAACTTAGACGAGTTTGAACAGGCACTGAAAGCGAAAGCTGACATTATTATGCTGGATAACTTCAGTTTGACCGATATTGAAACAGCAGTTGCAACGAATAATAACGCGGAGCATCAAGCCAAACTGGAAGTGTCAGGCAACATTACCGATGAGCGCTTGAGTGAATTAGCGGCCACCGGCGTTGATTTTATCTCTTCAGGTGCTTTAACGAAAAACATTCAAGCCATTGACTTATCAATGAGAATTTCCTGAATTCGCCAATAGCTTACAAATAAATACATTCGACAAAATCTGCTTAATAGACGACAGTTTCCTGACTTTTTATCAGGAGCTGTCTTATGCAGGATGCAAACACTCAATACAACGGTTTTAGTCTTATAGAAATGATGGTGGTGGTCGCTATCATCGCGATATTGTCGGCCATTGCTGTGCCGTCCTATACCTATTACACCCAGCAAGCAAAAGTCACTAAGGCGATGGCGCACGCTCAGCCCTTTCAATTAGCAATAGCGCTATGTTGGCAAACGGAAGGGCAGTTATCTGACTGCGCACAGGCCGGTCAGAATGGGCTACCGAATGTCCCATCGCCATTACCAGCGGAATTGACTAGCCTCAGTATTGGCGACGACTCTCGTATTAGCCTCCAGTTAGCTTCAGTGACCATCGATGAACAGCCGTTGTCTGTTGAGCTAACACCAGTGCCCTCAAGCACCCATCTGGAATGGCGCATCAGCTGCTCTGATTACCAGCAAAGCCGAAGTGCGGTCAGTGACTGTCAGCAAGGTATTGCTCAATAATGTCTTATATTGGATCTTGCCTCACCACAGAGCTCGACTTGGCGTTGCTTACAAACGAAAATCGAACAGAAGCAACACAAAACAAGCGTTTCCTAAAGCAGCACGGATTGACACTACTCACCGAGGGTAACTCGTGGGTGCTGTTGTCACAGGATCCAGGCCATGCCCCCGTTGACTCGGTTTTATTAAGCTTGTTTAGCCACAAACACGCGCTGATTGTCAGAGGTTCCGGTTCATTTTCAGCACATAAGCCCCTTCAAGAGTCAGCTGTTGAGTACGTTGATAGTCTTTTATCCTCATGCGCAGTTGACGGTGGTTCCGACATTCACATAGAGCCTTATCAAGGCAATTACCGGGTTAGAATGCGCAACGGGGGAGAATTAGACACAAAAGATGTCCTCAGTGTCTCGTTTGCTAAACAAGTGGTAGCCCGTATTAAAGTAATGGCCGATCTCGACTTGACGGAACAACCTTTACCGCAAGATGGACGCCTTACCGTCACTCAATCATCGACTCGACAATACCTGGAATTTCGTTTGAATTGCTGCTGCGTATTGAATGGAGAAAAACTGGTTTTACGCTGCCTTAAGTCCTCTGAACACATTTTACCCTTAGCAGATACCGGATTAATGGCCTGTCAGTACCAGGGCTTTCAGCACGCACTGTCACAATCTCAAGGGCTTATCATTGTAACCGGGCCTACCGGCAGTGGGAAAACATCAACTTTATATAGCGCATTGAAGTCTATCAATATTCAGACGCTCAATGTCTGTACCGTAGAGGACCCCGTCGAGGCACCTTTAAACGGATGCACGCAGCTTATGGTAAATGAGCGCAAAGGGCTTTCGTTTGCGTCACTGTTACGAGCATTACTGAGACAAGATCCAGACGTGATTATGATTGGTGAAATTCGGGACGCGGAAACCGCCCAAATTGCGCTTCAGGCCGCACAAACCGGACACCTTGTTTTAACAACAATGCATACCAACGGTACTCTGGAAACATTGGCACGTTTGAAGTCACTTGGTGTCAATCCATTAGACATTGCCAGTGCTTTAAACCTCATTGTCAGTCAGCGCTTGCTTTCATTCAAACGGGAACACAATAACATTATGCGACACGCTATTTTTGAAATTCTTCCCTGGCAACCGCAAGCCCATGCACTACTTAAGCCCGGATCCTCCGATACTGACAAGGCCAACTATTTACAAGATTTAGGCTTGCCCAGTTTCGAACAGGCTAAAACCTACTGGGAAAATCAGGTGAACCTTAATGATTAAAACGACCGTGATGCGTTGGCGCTGGAAAAGCTCAGACAATAGCGGCCTGATACACGCGGCCAGTCAATTGCAGGCGGTAAAACGACTCTCAGACAGAGGCCTGCAACATATCACCGTTTACCATGAACATTTCATAAAAACACCGCCGCCAAGCCGCAAAGAATGGCTGCAAACAATGAGTCAGTGGCTGGAGCTGCTCGATTGCGGCTTACCGTTGCCTGAAGCATTAAAACATAGCATTCATCGTCATTCCTCTCGCTCGATGAAATGGCTGGTTAATGACTGTCAGGAAGCTATCAAGCAAGGCCATCGATTGTCCAGTGCCCTGCACCACTACTCAGACTGGCTACCGTCTTCCGATTTGAAAACCATTGAGTGGGCTGAGTCCAGTGGCCAATTGACGCAAGGGATACAAAATATACTCACGCTAAAGCAGCAACAAATGGCAATGAAGGAGCAGCTGACAAAAGCGCTTCGCTATCCGCTTATTATTGCTGCAGTAGCCTGTGCTGTCTCCCTATTGATGATGATCTGGGTACTGCCACAATTTGAAAAGCTATTCGGTAGCACAGGATTACCGGCACTCACTAAAAACGTATTAGCCATATCGGCGTTTTTTGGTCAACATGCGCTTGTGTTTATCGGAGCTCTTTGTTTGATGTACGTAATGACAAAATTGGTTCGACATTATTGTCCCGCATTCTGGCGACGGATGACGCTCAAGCTGCCAATTTATCGCCAGCTCCTCACTGGTGCTCGCGAACAACAAGTATTTTATCAGTTAGGCTTGTCCCTCGACGCCGGGATTGACGCTGTGAATACGCTACGGCTTACCACGAACAACCTCAATTGTCCGGTTTACAAAGCGCAACTCGAGCTTATTGGTTACCATCTGCAACGTGGTCTGGGATGGTCACAGGCGTTCAACCTATCGACCTTAAACTCGGCGAAGACCATGAGTTTCATTCAGGCGGCAGAGAAGTCCGGGCGGATAGCTCAAGCATTTAAGCAGCTGGGAGCTTATCAACAAAAACAACTCGAGATTTATACTGAGCGACTATCAACCTACGCACAGCCCTTGCTGATGCTCATTTTAGGCGGCATTATAGGCACTCTTTTAGTGGCAATGTACTTGCCGTTATTTTCACTGGGTGAACAATTTTAATGAAGCGGGACGCTATCAAATGACCGAATTATTCGCCGCTCAGACAACGGCTATGTTGCTCTTGTCCGTCGTATTAGGAGCTGTTATTGGCAGTTTTTTAAACGTTGTTATTCACCGTTTGCCGATTCAATTGCAGAGGCAATGGCAACAGGAGTGCGCTGAAGCAAATGGCACGCCTCACGCACAGATGGAGCCGTTTAATTTAGCTTTTCCTGCTTCACATTGTCCAACGTGCCAATCCGCTATTGCTTGGTATGACAACATTCCTCTTTTCAGTTTTCTGTTTTTAAAAGCCCGTTGCCGTCATTGTAAGACGCCCATTTCAATCAGCTACTGGTTGGTGGAAATAGTTACTGCAGTTAGTTTTGGTTTTATCGGTTGGCAATACGGTATCAGTCTACCGGCACTGTTTTACAGCGCCGTTGCCGGACTGTTGATTTGTCTTTTTGTTATCGATTTACATCACAAGTTACTGCCTGACGTACTCAACTATTCGTTGCTTTGGCTTGGGCTACTCTGGTCTCTTAGCGACCAGAGTCCTGTAATACCTGAACAGTCAATAGTTGGCGCAGTTATCGGCTACCTTGCCTTATGGTCGGTTTACTGGATCTTTAAGCTGCTCACTAAAAAGGAAGGTATGGGCTATGGCGATTTCAAGTTACTGGCTGCCTTAACCGCATTTACCGGTGCGACAGTGTTACCGGTTACCGTATTAGCCGCTTCTTTATGCGGCGCGGTAATAGGGATTGTTTATATAAAACTCAATGGCCGTGCCCAGCCGATTCCCTTTGGTCCTTTCTTAATTGGTGGTGGGCTCATTAGTTATTTCTGGGGGCACCAGCTGTTATACGCATATTGGTCCTGGCTGGGAGGGGCATCGTAATGACGTACGTTGTTGGTGTCACCGGCGGTATTGGCAGCGGAAAAACAGCGGCGACGAACGAATTCGAGCGTCTTGGTATTGTTGTCGTCGATGCCGATAAAGTTGCTCGCGAGGTTGTCGAACCTGGCTCTGATTGCCTTGAAAAAATTCGGGAGCACTTTGGCGAAGCGATGATTCAACCTGACGGAAATTTGAATCGCAAAGCACTCCGCGAAAAAGTCTTTAGTGATAACACCGAAAAGGAGTGGCTGAACAAACTACTTCACCCGGAAATTCGACAGAAAATTCTCCACCAATTGAATCACGCAAACTCTGACTACGTCATATTGTCGGCTCCTCTATTGCTAGAAAATGGTTTAGACAAGTACTGCGACCGTGTGCTGGTTATCGATGCACCAGAGTCGCTACAAGTTCAGCGAACAACTGCTCGCGACGACACCTCTGAAGAGCAGGTTGAGGCCATTTTGAACGCTCAAATGACCCGTGACCAACGCCGCCAAACAGCAGATGACATTATTCTCAACGATACAACGTTGGCAGCACTTCACTCGCAGGTTCAGGCTTTACATAAGCAGTATCTGGAAGCAGCCATTGCACACGGAGGCTAATGCGCTATTATAGGCGCATTACCCTTTACTTACTGACACTATGGCGTTCACGGATAACCAGCACATTATTTATGAATACCCGCTTCAGGAGCGTGTGCGCACTTACCTAAGACTCGAACATGGCTTTGAGCAGCTCAGCGTCAGTAAAGGCTTATTCCAACAGCAGCCGGATGCATTTTTTCAGTCGCTCTTTTCTCTCAGTGACTTACTGGAGCGCGTCGACATTCGAACGGAATTATCGAAAGATCTCGAGGCACAGCAGCAGCGACTTAAACAATGGGAACAACACCCGGAAGTTGACAGACAAGCACTGCGAGCCACCATTCAGGAAATTGATGACTGCCAGCAGTTTTTACCCGATATCCCAAAAGTGTTACGCGAAATTAAAGATGACGCGCTACTTGCCAGTATAAGACAGCGCTTCAGCCAACCGGGTATCAGTGGTCTTTTCGAGCTACCACAACTGCAGCTTTGGTTAAATCAAGACCGTAATGCTCAACAACAAGCATGTGATAGTTGGTGTAACGCCTTTAAACCTATCGAAAAAGCAGTGCAGCTAAAGCTGACGTTAATGCGTGAACAAGCCGCTTTTTCTCCCCTGACACTCACCAGCGGCTTTATGCAGGAGAGCTCAGAACAGCCTCTTGCGATGCTAAGAATTAAAGTACCTAAAGAGGCTTCTATTTATCCGGTTATTAGTGGGCATCGGCAACGCTTTACGGTAAGATTCATGCCCTTGCCGGGTGCCGGTTCCAATCAATCAATTCAATCTGTTCAATTTGAAATAGCCAGGTGTGCGCAATGAGTTTAACGGTCAACTGCCCAACATGTGAAACCGAAGTCGAGTGGAAAGAGACCTCAGAATTTCGTCCGTTTTGCAGCGAACGCTGTAAGCTGATTGACTTAGGCGAATGGGCTAACGAAGAAAAGAGTATTCCGGGAGAGCCTGCCCCTGTCGCCAACGATGACTACATTAACGAAGGCGACGGCTTCTGAAGCCGTCTATTTAATACGCATTCATCGACTGCATGATACAGTCCACAATGGGTTGGTTTGCATCAGGGAACTGAAAGGCATCTAACTGGTTTTTATCAACCCAGCACCACTTTTGCCCCTCCAGTTGAGTGGCTTCGCCATCGTAAGACAGTATCCACCAAACATCTAATAATACCCGCTTATCGGAATATTGATGTTCGATAACCGTCAACGGAGCCATATCGGTCACATCAATACCGCATTCTTCTTTAAGCTCTCTGACTAACGCTTCCTGAACGCTTTCGTCTGACTCCACTTTACCGCCGGGAAATTCCCACTTACCGCCCTGATGCTGCTCCGGTAGACGTTGTGCAATAAAGATTTCGCCATTCGAATTTTCTATAACTCCCACCGCGACATGCACAGCGGGAGATTTTTGGGTGGTCATATTAACCTACAGTTTACCGTGACAATGTTTGTACTTTTTACCTGAGCCACAAGGACAAGGCTCGTTTCGCCCCACCTTTTGTTCATTGCGGGCCGGTTGCTGAGACTGTCCTTGTTGGCGGGGTTGCTCACCTTGAGTTGCAGGCTTTGTCTGCTCGTGTTTAAACTCTCGCGGAGCACTATCAGCGGCTTTACGCTGTTCATCAACCGCATCAACATCTTCCTGAGCACGCACTTTCACACGACTTAGAATAGTCACCACATCCAGCTTCAAGTTCTCAAGCATTTCACTGAATAACTCGAACGCTTCACGCTTATATTCCTGCTTAGGGTTTTTCTGTGCATAACCACGCAAGTGGATGCCCTGGCGTAAATGATCCATCGCGGCCAAGTGCTCTTTCCAGTGCTGATCAAGGCTTTGCAACATAATCGATTTTTCAAAGCGACGCAGAACTTCAGGGCCGACCAAGTCTTCTTTTTCCTGATACGTCTTAACAAGCTCTTCCAATACCCGCTCACGCAACACTTCTTCATGGAAGTGCTCTTCTTCTTCCAGCCACTGCTGTAGCGGTAACTCTACTTGGAAATCAGCACGTAAACGTTCTTCCAACGACTTCAAGTCCCATAACTCAGCCAATGACTGTGGTGGCACGTATTCATCAATAACCGCATTGACCACATCTTCACGGATGACAGTAATGGTTTCTGAAATATCGCCTTCATCAAGCAGTTCATTGCGCTGCTCATAAACAACTGAACGCTGGTCGTTGGCAACATCATCATACTCAAGTAATTGCTTACGAATATCGAAGTTGCGACCTTCCACTTTACGCTGTGCGTTCTCAATAGCACGAGTTACCCAAGGGTGCTCAATCGCTTCCCCTTCTTTCATACCCAAGCGCTTCATCATGGTACCAATGCGATCAGAGGCAAAGATACGCATCAGTGGATCTTCTAATGACAGATAAAAGCGTGAGGAGCCAGGGTCACCTTGACGACCGGCACGACCACGCAGCTGATTATCAATACGACGAGATTCATGGCGCTCAGTACCAATAATATGCAAGCCACCAGCTTCTATAACTTCGTCGTGGACTTTCTGCCATTCTGCTTTAATGGAGTCAATTTTATCGTTCGATGGCTCTTCAAGCTTCTCAACGTCAACCATCCAGTTACCGCCCAAGACGATATCGGTACCACGACCGGCCATGTTAGTGGCTATCGTTACGGCACCAGGGCGACCCGCCTGAGCAATAATGTCGGCTTCTTGTGCGTGGAATTTCGCATTCAGTACCGCATGTGGAATTTTCTTTTTCTTTAAAAGGCGTGACAACAGCTCGGAGTTCTCAATAGATACCGTACCGACCAGCACGGGCCGTTTCTGTTTACGACATTCTTCAATGTCTTCCGCAATCGCTTCGTACTTTTCTTGAGCAGTCAGATAGATAAGATCCGCTCGGTCATCACGTACCATTGGCTTGTTTGTTGGAATAACAACGGTTTCAAGTCCGTATATCGACTGAAACTCAAAGGCTTCCGTATCTGCGGTACCTGTCATACCCGCCAATTTGTCATACAGACGGAAATAATTCTGGAAAGTAATGGAGGCAAGTGTTTGGTTTTCGTTCTGGATGGGTACGCCTTCTTTGGCTTCTACGGCTTGGTGCAGACCTTCAGACCAACGACGCCCTTCCATTGTACGACCAGTATGTTCATCAACGATAATAATCTGGTCGTCTTTAACAATGTAGTCGACATCTTTTTGAAATAAATGATGCGCTCTTAACGCCGCATTAATATGATGTAACAGGCTGATATTAGCGGCTGAATACAAAGAGTCATCTTCAGCCAACATGCCTTTTTCTTTTAGCAATGACTCTATATGTTCTTGGCCATTTTCGGTCAAATGAAGCTGCTTAGCCTTTTCATCAATAGTGAAGTGACCGTCGCCCTTCTCTTCTTCCGTATCTTCTTTTTCCTGACGCACTAAGTGTGGTACCAGTTCATTCATCTTGCGGTACATTTCAGAACTGTCTTCCGCAGGTCCCGAAATAATCAGCGGTGTTCTGGCTTCATCAATGAGAATTGAGTCAACCTCATCGACCAACGCGTAGTAAAGCTCACGTTGCACACGATCCTGCGGCGAAAACGCCATGTTGTCGCGCAAATAGTCAAAGCCAAATTCGTTATTCGTACCGTAAGTAATATCCGCCTGATACGCCGCTTTTTTGTCTTCCGGGTTCATGCCTGGAATATTGAAAGCGACACTCAGACCTAAAAATTCAAATAAAGGACGGTTGAATTCGGCGTCACGCTTAGCCAGATAATCGTTCACCGTAATAATGTGTACGCCTTTGCCCGGTAGCGCATTCAAATAGGCTGTGAGGGTCGCGGTTAAGGTTTTACCCTCACCAGTTTTCATTTCCGCAATACGGTTTTCGTTCAAAACCATACCACCAATCAGCTGCACGTCGAAATGACGCATTTTAAATACGCGCTTACTGGCTTCGCGAACCGTTGCAAACGCTTCAGCTAGTAATTTATCGAGCTTTTCGCCTTCGTTAAGGCGCTTACGAAACTCAGCGGTCTTTTCTTTTAATTCGGCATCACTTAATGCTTCAAATTCGGGTTCCAACGCATTTATCCGATCAACATCTTTTTGCATGGTTTTGAGGATGCGATCGTTGCGACTTCCAAAAACTTTTCGAAACAGACTGCCTAGCATGAGTTTGATATATCCTGTGTTACTTTTAACAACAAAAGCGGTACCCAGTACCGCTTGCGTGTATTCTCTTAATGTTCAAATGTATTAATCGGCTTTTCGGTACACAAATTGGTTTGGATCAATCTGCTTACCATTACGTAAAACTTCGTAATGCACATGAGGCCCAGTTGAACGACCACTGCTCCCCATTTCCGCTATTTGCTGACCGCGTGTAACAACGTCGCCGACGTTCACTAATATCTCGTGGTTGTGCCCATAACGGGTTTTCAAACCACCACCATGGTCAATTTCAACCAGCTGACCATAACCGTACCTATCTCCCGCCCAAGTGACGACACCGGCCCCGGTAGCAACCACTTGCACGTCTTCGTTATAACTCGCAAAGTCCAGACCCTTATGCATGGCTGGCGTGCCGTTGAAGGGATCTTTACGAATACCGTATTGCGAAGACAACCAACCATCTGAGATTGGACGTCCGGCAATGTAAGCATCGTTATTAAGTTGGTGATTCATCATCACAGATTCAAGGAGAGATAACTGTTTTTGTTTGTCCGATATCTTTGACAACATGTCTTCAATATCAGTGAGTACGTCAGTCCCGGTAGCCTGTGGTAACTCAGCCACTTCTATTTCAGGTCCGCCAATCGGCATTTCCTGCTGGAAATTGAACTCGCCATTATCAAGATTGGCAACGCCTGCTAAGCGTTCACCTAAGGCATCTAAACGGCGCATTTGAGCACGTAACTCGCCTAAATAAACCTTCATTGCGCCCAATTGCTTTTGGGTATCTTCTCTTAAGGCTTTTACGGTTTTTTGCTGAAGAATAAGGTTCTTTTGCTCTTTGGTAATTTGCGCTTGCGCAAACTCGGGGTCAACCCCGCGGTATTCCCATGGCTGCCACGTGACAAGCCCAATAAACGCAGCAACACCGGCGAAAGACAACATCCGTCTACGACTTAATTTAACGCGAAAACGAATTTTGGAGCCTCGATAAAAGACTGATAAACTCATCTGAACTCTCTTATTATTTGTTGACTACACCACTTATGTCCCGACAACCGAAAACGCCATCTGAATTGCTACGTACTGGCCAGCAACCTATGGCTGAAACGTTGCGACATTATGCACAGTTTGCCGCTCAACTCTCTCAATGGCAACAGTTGTTTAAAAACTGCGTGGACAAAGCAACCGCTCAACATTGTCAGCTTGTGAATATTCGCGATGGCGAGCTTATTATAAAGGCTGGCAGCGGCAGCTGGTCAACAAAACTTAAATTCCAACAAGCGGCCATTATAACGTATTTTCAAAACAATGCGACGGTGCCGGTCAACAAGCTGAGCGTGAAAGTGTCACCGAATGTAAACACCACAAATGACAACGCACAAAGGCTAAGGAATATGGCGGAGGGTTGCAGCGAGCCGCTGCGACTTCAGTTAGAAGCATTAGCGGCGAAGTTTGATAACGACGCCGCCAACAATAAAGGCTAATTAAGCCGTAGTATTAGCTGGTGACCAAAATGCGATAGGCTCTTTTGCCTGCTCATCTTCAAAGGTCACGAACTCCCAGGCAGACTCAGTTTCCAATACCGCCTGAAGTAATTGGTTATTTAACGCATGGCCTGACTTGTATGCACGCAGGTGGCCCAAAATGCTATGACCGCCCATGTAGAGATCGCCCACAGCGTCCAGCATTTTGTGTTTCACAAACTCGTCGTCATAACGCAGGCCGTCATTATTTAACACGCGGAAGTCATCCAAAACCACAGCGTTATCAAAACTGCCACCAAGTGCCAGGTTATTTTTTCGCAAGTACTCAATGTCTTTCATAAAGCCAAAGGTACGCGCACGGCTAATGTCTTTAATGAAGGCATTAGCACTGAAGTCCATGCTGACAGTTTGCCCTGTGTCTGCGATAGCCGGATGGTCAAAGTCGATAGCAAAGTCGATACGGAAACCATCGTGGGGTAGCAGTTCCGCCCACTTGTCACCGTCTTCAACACGCACCGGCTCTTTGATTCGGATAAACTTCTTCGCTGCTGACTGCTCTTCAATGCCCGCACTTTGTAGCAGGTAAACAAACGGGTGAGAGCTACCGTCCATAATTGGAATTTCATGCGAGTCGACTTCGATAATAGCATTATCAATGCCAACCCCGGCAAGCGCAGCGAGTAAGTGTTCGACAGTCGATATGCGAATGTTTTCTTCATTAATTAAACACGTACAAAGCTGCGTATCACGAACCCAGTCAGCACGCGCAGGAATATCCACTGCCGGCTCTAAGTCAGTACGGCGAAAGATCAACCCAGTATTAGCCGGCGCCGGACGCAAAGTTAAATTCACTTTGTTGCCCTTGTGCAAGCCAATCCCTGTCGCTGATATCGCTTGTTGCAATGTACGTTGCTTAATCATGAGCTTTATTCACCTACCTTAATAAAATCGGTTCGCTTTATACGGTTACTGGTCAAAAAACGACCACCCAAACCAAAGCGGCCGCATATTATACAACATTTGTCATGTTCCGATCAAATTTTACGCATAATTACACTGGCTTAGCAGTCATTTAGTCCGCTTGTTTGCGCAAAAATGCCGGAATATCTAAATAATCCAATTCTTTCTCTTGCTTTGGCTTCGTCGCCGCTTGGCGCTTAGCTTCCGGCTTAGGTTCAGCTTGCGCTTCTTCTTGCTCTTCATAACGAGGAGCCGCTGCACCACGGTCAAGATCAGCGCGATACGTTGGCTGAGGCTCACGTTTTGGTGCGCTTTGTGCGTTGTTAACCAACGAAATGTCCGGTTTGCGCTCAGCACCAATGCCAGTTGCCACAACAGTGACTCTTAATTCATCAGACATCTCAGTGTCGATAACGGTTCCCACAATAACGGTGGCATTATCTGACGCAAACGCCTTCACGGTGTTACCCACCGTTTCAAATTCGTCAATGCTCATATCCATGCCGGCGGTTACGTTAACCAATACGCCACGCGCACCTGACAGATCGATGTCTTCCAGAAGTGGGCTGTTGATAGCCATTTCCGCCGCTTCCTGCGCACGATCTTCGCCGCTGGCAGCGCCCGTTCCCATCATTGCCGTACCCATTTCTTTCATCACGGCACGAACGTCAGCAAAGTCGACGTTGATAAGACCCGGACGGGTAATCAGTTCAGCAATGCCCTGTACCGCACCTAAAAGAACGTTATTGGCGGCGCTAAAGGCGTCTAACAGCGACGTGCCTTTACCCATCACCTTCAGCAGTTTCTCGTTAGGAATGGTAATGAGTGAATCAACACTTTGTTCAAGTGCGTGGATGCCTTCGTCGGCAACGGCCATGCGCTTCTTACCCTCAAACGGGAAGGGTTTAGTAACAACCGCAACTGTCAGAATACCCAGCTCTTTGGCTACTTCAGCAACCACGGGTGCTGCACCGGTACCAGTACCGCCGCCCATTCCGGCTGCAATAAAGACCATATCCGCGCCTTCTAGTTGAATACGGATATTTTCGCGGTCTTCTTCCGCCGATTGGCGACCCACTTCCGGGTTAGCGCCAGCACCAAGCCCTTTAGTAATGTCCTGACCTAATTGAATGGTCACGTCTGCGGTGTGATTACGCAATGCCTGCGCATCGGTGTTCGCCGCAATAAACTGCACACCTTCAATTGACTCTTTAACCATGTGCTGGACAGCGTTACCGCCACCACCACCGACGCCAATCACCTTAATGACGGCTTCGCTTTCGTAATTATCCATCAGTTCGAACATAATAATTCTCCCTACCTGCTTTTTTTGCTACCCCAAGTTAAAACTCACCTTTGAACCAACTCTGTACTTTCTGCCAGAGTCCGATCACGTCAGTTTTAGAGCTTTCTTTTTGTGATACAGCGGCGTCTTCCTGTCCATACCGTAACAGTCCAACCGCTGTCGCATAAACCGGGTCTTCTACGTAGTCCCGTAAACCTTTCATACCAAGCGGCACGCCTACGCGCACCGGCATTTGAAATATCTCTTCTGCAAAATCAACGCAGCCTTCCATTTTTGCGCTACCGCCAGTGATAACTACACCCGCTGCAATCTGCTCGTCTAAACCACTTTGCTGAATTTCATCTCTGACTAATTCAAACAGTTCCTGATAGCGTGGCTCTACCACTTCCGCCAGCGTATGGCGCGACATCACTCGTGACGGCCGGCCACCGACAGAAGGCACTTCAATGGTGTCCTCCATACTGACCATTTGGCGCAACGCACAAGCATGCTTGGTCTTAATTTCTTCCGCATGATTGGTCGGAGTACGGAATATCTTGGCAATATCGCTGGTCACCTGATTACCGGCGGCCGGAATCACTGCGGTATGACGTAACACGCCGCCCGCGTAGATGCAGATATCAATAGTGCCGCCACCTAAATCGACCAACGCTACGCCTAAGTCTTTTTCGTCATCGGTCAATACCGAGATACTGGACGCCAGCGCAGAAAAAATCAGTTTGTCGACTGACAAACCACAGCGCTCAACCGCTTTGGTAATATTCTTCGCCATGTCATTGGCGCAGGTAATGATGTGGACCTTTGACTCCATACGCACGCCCGACATGCCAATGGGACTGCGAATACTTTCCTGCGAGTCAATCACGTATTCCTGCGGCAGCACATGCAAAATGCGACGCTCTTTTGCAATCGGCACGGACTGCGCGGCGTGAATAACACTATCCACGTCGTCTTGTGTCACTTCCGCTTCATTAATCGGCACCATGCCACTTTCGTTTTGGCATGAAATATGGCGTCCTGAGATATTCAGGTAAACAGACGCAACACGGCAGTCAGCCATCAGCTCAGCTTCATCCACAGCTCTTTGCACAGACTGTACAACCAGGTTCAGATCATTAACGCCGCCTTTATCCATGCCACGCGCAACGGCGGTACCAACGCCTACAACGCTGATTTCATTGTCCGGCAAAAGCTCACCGATAAGTGCGGTGACTTTACTTGTACCTATGTCCAGACCTACTACCATATTGCGTTCCGATGTTTTCGACATATCTGCCTAACTCTCACTTTTTGCTTCACGCCAGGCCACTGCAGCCCCGGTATCGTATCGTAAATCCACTGTATCTATTTTCTTATTTTCACTGTTTTCGTGGTTCATCATGCTTGGAAACAAATCAATAAAGCGTTTAATTCGCTCCAAAGTCGCTTCCCTACCCAGTTTTATCTCTATGCCTTGCGTCAACACTAAACTGACAGCAAAGCGGTCGGTTAAACGTAAGGCTCTTATCGAAAAACCATTCACCGACAACATCTTTTGCAAACGGTAAAATTCACTCAGTGTCTCTTCTACCGCATGCTCAGGCCCAAACAATTGGGGTAACTGAGTACTCACTTTGGTGACATCCGCCCGAAACACCTCATCGTGCTCGTTAATTAACCGGTCAGCATTCCATAGCGCTTGTGGCTGATGTTCCGACACAAACACCGACAACCGATCGGGCCATACTTTGCGTATTGACACCTTTTTTACCCATGGCAGCGCTTCAACACGCTGCCTCAAACCATTCACGTCCGCCGTAAAAAAACTGCCCAGCGGCTTTGACAAAAGCGCCTGTCTTATCTCGCTTTTGTCGGTATAAACCAATTCGCCTTGTACACTCAGGCTCGCTATGGGCACTTGTTGTTCATCTGTCAGCACTTCATTTAACTGATAAATGCCAACGCCTAGACCGATTAACGTCAGGCAAAACACGATGACACCAGACCAAAAGTTAACCAACTTAAGGCGCTGTTCAGCGGCCATGCCTACTGCTCCAGTGTCTGCGCCAATATGCGCTGCACCAGCTCACCAAAATCAATACCCGATGCTTTTGCTGCCATAGGCACCAGGCTCTTTTCTGTCATACCGGGCACAGTATTCGCTTCTAACAAGTACCAGCTGCCCTCTTTTGCACGCATCACGTCGATACGCCCCCAGCCTTTTGCGTCTATCGCTTTGAACGCTTCCTCGGCCAGTGCTTTCAAATACGCTTCATCTTGCTCGCTTAACCCCGACGGACAGTGATACAAGGTATCGTTTGCCTGATACTTGGCTTCAAAGTCGTAAAACTCGTGTGGCGTTTCCAGGCGAATAACTGGCAGCGCGCTATTATCCAACAAACCGATGGTGTATTCCTCACCTTCTATCCATTTTTCCACTAAAACTTGCTCATCAAACTGCACCGCGTGCTTTAATGCTGACTCTAAATGTTGACCAGTATCCGCTATGCTCATGCCTATAGACGAGCCTTCTCGCGCCGGCTTAACAATAACGCGCCCACCAAGCTCAGCGATTAATTCCTCGCAATTAACGCTATCAAGCTCCGCCGCTCTAACCACACGCCACGGCGCTGTCGGCAATTCAAGCGCGTGCCAGATTTGTTTGCAGCGGACTTTATCCATAGCTAAAGCGCAGCCTAAAACACCACTGCCGGTGTAAGGCATTTCCAATACATCCAAAGCACCTTGCATACTACCGTCTTCACCACCCCGACCATGCAGCGCAATGAACACTCGCTCGTAACCTTCATCGATCAGTTCATGCAGGTCATGTGCAGCCGGGTCAAACGCATGCGCATCAATGCCTTTCGCCACTAACGCTTTTAACACCGCCATGCCTGACTTTAACGACACTTCCCGCTCGGCCGAGTAACCGCCAAGCATGACCGCAACTTTTCCAAAAGCTTCAGGCATCATTGTTCAATACCTCTGAAGCAATACGCTTCGCTAAAGCACCAACGTTACCTGCCCCCTGCGTCAGCAGTAGGTCGTCGCTTGCCAATACCGACTTAAGCACTTGCGGCACTTCCTCAGGGGTTGCCACAAAAACCGGGTCAATTTGTCCTCGCTGACGAATGGAGCGACACAGCGACCGACCGTCTGCGCCAGGCACCGCTGTTTCACCAGCACTATAGACTTCTAACATGATGAGCACATCGACCTGCGATAGCACATTCACAAAGTCTTCATACAAGTCGCGCGTTCTAGAGTAACGATGTGGCTGAAAGACCATCACTAAGCGTTTTTCCGGCCAACCTTCACGCGCTGCTTTAATTGTTGCAGCCACTTCTGACGGGTGATGTCCATAATCGTCGACTAACATCACCTCGCCATTATCTCCAGAGTCAGAAGGTACTGGGAAATTGCCGTAGTGCTGAAAACGGCGACCAATACCCTCAAATTTCGTCAAAGCGCGCTTAATAGAGTCGTCATCGATGCCCTCATCCGTTGCAACGGCCACCGCCGCCAATGCATTTAACGCATTGTGTTTACCCGGCATATTAAGGCATACACGGAAAGGTTCGCGGTCCTTACGTAAAATCGTGAAACAGCTTTGGCTTGCGGTTTGTTCATAGTCAACGGCGCGCACATCCGCAGACTCGCTAAAGCCGTAAGTGATTGCCTGACGTCCCACGCGCGGAATCAACTCAGACACAACATCGTCATCGGCGCACATAACCGCTAAGCCATAAAATGGGAGGTTATGCAGAAACTCTACGTAAGTGTCCAACAATTTATTGAAGTCGCCTTCATAGGTGTCCATGTGATCGGCTTCAATATTGGTCACTATCGCAACCATGGGTTGCAGATGCAGGAAAGACGCATCGCTCTCATCGGCTTCTGCAATTAAGTATTTACTACTCCCTAAACGGGCATTTGAACCGGCACTATTCAACAGACCACCAATAACAAAGGTGGGATCTCGGTCGGCTTCCGCAAAAATACTCGCTACTAACGATGTCGTGGTTGTTTTTCCGTGCGTACCGGCCACGGCAATGCCATGTCGGAAGCGCATTAATTCAGCCAGCATTTCGGCACGACGGACCACAGGCACTCGCAGCTGATGAGCAGCCAATAACTCTGCATTGTCCTGTTTTATGGCACTGGAAACGACAACCACACTGGCGCCTTCCACATTATTCGCCATGTGGCCCAACACGATGGTCGCACCAAGCTCCCGTAAGCGCTCAGTATTGGTGTTCTCTGCAATATCAGAGCCCGATATTTGATAGCCTTGATTCAGCAATACCTCAGCAATACCCGCCATACCGGCACCACCAATACCCACAAAGTGAATGCGCTGCACCCGGCGCATTTCAGGTACATTCACTATGGTAAAAGGCTGTGCTTTGGTCGTGGTCATGCTAGTCATCGCTCTTCTCAAATCTTTTACATTCATTCGCTAAGCGTTGGGTTGCTTCCGGCATACCACGCTCGCGGGCGAAACGCGCCATTGTCCACAGTTGTTGCCTGTCATGCAATAAACGTTTTAAGTGGATGGCTAATGCCCCATTTTCTAACTCTTTTTGCGGCATTAACAGAGCCGCACCACAACTTTCCAAAACCTTTGCATTCGCCGTTTGATGATCATCCACCGCATGAGGTAACGGCACTAAAATTGACGCCACACCAACGGCGGCTAATTCGGACACGGTAAGCGCCCCGGCGCGGCAAATAACCAAGTCAGCTCGGGTAAACTCAGTTGCCATGTCATCGATAAATTCTCGTACTTGTAATGACTTAACCGTACTGGCGTCCGCATACGCTTGTTTTGTTGAAGCCTCGTTCGCCTGACCGCATTGATGAACCACATTTAACTCAGCGTCTGATAACGTCTTAATGGCTTGCGGCACCTGCTCGTTGAGCACCTTTGCGCCCAAACTGCCACCAACAATCAGTATGGTTAGCGGACCAGCGATACTTTTATCTTCCTGATGCGTTTTCACAACGTCGGTAAAGGCGTGTCGCAGCGGGTTGCCTATCACTGGATATTGCTGCCACTGAGGCATGGCGACCGGCAAGCCAAGAAAAACTTTTGTGGCTCTGGAAGCTAACAATCGAGTCGTCATACCGGGTATGGCGTTTTGTTCATGCACAAGAAGCGGAATACCCATCATTTTTGCGGCAATGCCCATCGGCGCACATACATAGCCACCAAAAGTGACCACCACATTGGGCTGCAATTGTTTCAGTAACTGTCGGCATTGCATAACAGCTTTGGCCAGTGTGAGTGGCATCATCAACTTGCGCATAAGTCCATGCCCACGCACGCCGGTCATACTAATACTATGGAGGCTAAACCCGGCTTCCGGAATGACTCTGGATTCAAGTCGACCTTCACGGGTACCCAGCCAGTCAACTTGCCAGCCGCTGTCTCGTAAATTTTCTGCCACGGCCAGTGCCGGGAAAATATGACCGCCGGTACCGGCTGCCGCAATGAGTACTCGATTCATTCGGCACCTCCGCGCGGCGCCACTTTACGCCCACTCATGCGGCGCTCGTGGTCAATTCGCAATAATAGACCGACGGCCAGTGCCGATACCACTAAGCTCGTGCCACCGTAACTCACTAATGGCAAGGTTAACCCTTTGGTAGGCAATGCGCCTGACGCCACACCAATATTGACGAACGCCTGAATACTAAACCACACGCCAATGCCATACGCTAAGTAACCGCCGTAACGCTGGTCAACCATCAGGCAGCGACGGCCGATGATGAGTGCTCGCCACACCAGCATTAACACCACAGCAATGACCGCAATGACGCCAATAAAGCCCAGCTCTTCAGCAACAACGGCCATGATAAAGTCGGTGTGAGCTTCCGGAAGGTATTGTAATTTTTGAATGCTGTTACCTAAGCCTGCGCCACTGAACTGCCCCTGACCGAAGGCAATAAGTGACTGCATAAGCTGATAACCGGCGCCAAATGGGTCTTTCTCCGGTTCAAGGAAGGTTAAAAAGCGCTGCATACGGTAAGGTTCAACAATAATCAGCAGTATCATTGCCAGCACACAGGTAATAAATACGGCGAAAAACTGCCAGAGCTTCGCGCCGGCTAAAAACAGCATGGCGACAGTCGTCGCTGACAATACAACAACCGTACCGAAGTCCGGTTGCATGAGCAGCAGCACCGCAGCAATAAACAACAATACCAAAGGTTTGATAAAGCCTTTAATAGCTTCCCGAACTTCGTCTTCGCGCCGAGCTAAATAGCTGGCCATATAGATATAGAAAAATAACTTCGCCATTTCGGCCACTTGCACAGTAATTGGACCAACTTTTATCCATCGTTGCGAACCGTTCACTTCATGGCCAATAACCAGCACCGCCAACAACATAGCGAGTCCGACTAATAATAATTTTCCACTGTGTTCATTCCACAAATTAGTTGGGATGCGCAACGACACCAGCATGACGAATAGGCTTATCGTAATGTAAATGCCATGGCGGATCGCAAAGTGAAAGGGGTTACCGGTCAAGCGATCAGCGGTCGGCAGCGAGGCCGAAGACACCATAATAAATCCGAACGCCAACAACGCCAGCGATACCGTCAGCAACACGCGATCATAAAGAGCCTGACTGGTTGACGGCTTAAGCCATTCAACCAGCTGTTGCCACCGCGGCGTTGCTGCGGCTGGCATATCAAGTGCTAACTGTTCTTCACGCACGGTTGCCATTCGCTGCCTCCACCGCTTGACAGAATACGTCACCACGATGCTCGAAGTTATCAAACTGATCAAAACTTGCACACGCTGGCGATAGCAGTACCATGTCTCCGGGTTGTACCAGTGATTTAGCAAGTTCTACCGCCTGCACAAGATCGTTAACCTGCCTCGACCCATTAAACAGCTGACCGATTTTCGGACCATCTTTACCGATGGTCAGCAGTATGTCGACTTTGTCTAACGTGCCGGTTAATTCTTTAAAGTCCGCACCTTTGCCATCTCCACCGGCAATCAGTAAAAGCCGTCCGGTAATTGCGGGACGCAGGCCTTCCACTGCTGCAGCGGTTGCACCAATATTGGTAGCTTTTGAATCATTAACCCAAAGCACACCCGACTCCTGACTGACTAACTGACAGCGGTGCGCTAACCCGTCAAAATTTTTCGCCGCTTCTACGGCGTCCTCTATAGAGATACCAAGCGACAATGCCAGGCCCAGTGCGGCTTGTGCGTTTAATAAATTATGGACGCCTTGTAACTGAAGCTGGTCTGCCCTTAAAACCACTTCTCCTGCATAGGTAATAGCAACGGGACCGCTCGATTTATCGACATTGCCTCCCAGCAAACCAAAATCGTTTGGATGCGCATCTTTGCCAATGCTCAATACGTTCCCCGTGATGGGGTGAGGCCAGGTATCCTGCTGTTGACGATTCAGTACCCAAGTATCCGCGTTATTAAATATGCGTTGTTTAGCGGCAATATAATCTTCAAGCGCATTATAACGATCGAGGTGATCGGCACTAATATTCAGCAACGCCGCCGCTTTTAGTCTTAGTTTTTCAGTTAGCTCCAGCTGGAAACTCGATAACTCAAGTACAACAGCGTCAGGTTTGCTATCAAGCTGCAGCAGGTCTAACACCGGTAACCCAATGTTTCCGGCTGCAACTACGTTTTTCCCGGCTTGCTGACCAATAAACTCAACCAATCGGGTCACGGTCGACTTACCATTTGAGCCGGTTACAGCAACCAGAGGGAAATCGACATTTTGAGCAAAGATTTCGATATCACCAACGACAGGAATACCCGCATCTCGAGCTAACGTTAGCGGCTCTTCTCGAGAGTCAATGCCAGGGCTGGTAATTATTAAATCTGCGGCCAGGGTGTCTTCAATTTCCCAGTGTCGCGTGTTGAATTCAGCGCGTGGCATTATCGCTTTCGCATCTTCCAGGCCGGGCGGATTTTCGCGTGAGTCAAACACTCGTACATCCGCAATCAACGATGGCTTATTGGCAAGAAAACGCACAACTGAGACACCCGTCTTACCAAGACCGAGTACCACAATGTGTTTTATTTTCTGCCAGTTTATCGTTGTCATTGTTGTTACCGAAGTTTCAGTGTTGCTAAACCAATTAGCACGAAAATTAAAGACAATATCCAAAAGCGCACGATAACTCGCGGCTCTGGCCAGCCTTTCAGCTCATAATGGTGATGAATTGGCGCCATACGGAAAACTCGCTTTCCTCTGAGCTTGTAGGAGCCAACCTGGAGCATGACCGACACCGTTTCCATGACAAAAACGCCACCCATAATGAACAAAACCAGCTCCTGACGTACCAGAATCGCAATAATGCCAAGCGCAGCACCAAGCGCCAGCGAACCTACATCGCCCATGAAGACCAGAGCCGGGTAGGTGTTAAACCATAAAAAGCCAAGCCCGGCGCCGACAATGGCGGCGCACACGACCAATAGCTCTGCGGTTAATGGTAAATAAGGAATTTGCAAATAATCGGCAAAATTCACGTTACCCGAGGCGTAGGCAAATATACCTAAGGCCGCAGCCACCATTACCGTTGGCATAATTGCTAAGCCATCGAGTCCATCGGTTAAGTTTACTGCGTTACTAGTGCCGACCATGACGAAGTACGCCATCAAAATATAAAGCATGCCCAATTGCGGCATCACATCTTTAAAAAACGGAACGAGCAGCGCGGTCTCAGCCCCCATTGTGCTGCTCCAGTACAGGTAAACCGCCGCCGCGCTGGCAATAACGGACTGCCAAAAATACTTCCATTTAGCAATGAGGCCTTTCGGATCTTTACGCACGACTTTGCGATAGTCGTCGATAAATCCAATAATGCCGAAGCCGGTAATGACCAGTAACACAACCCACACGTAACGGTTTTCTAAGTCAGCCCAAAGCAGTGAAGAGCCAAGCACCGCCGCGAGAATCAGAACCCCGCCCATAGTCGGTGTTCCACTTTTGCTTAAGTGACTTTGCGGACCGTCGTCACGCACTGTTTGGCCGATTTGCAAACGCTGCAGGCGACGAATCAATGTTGGACCTAACCAGAGCGACAATACCAATGCGGTCAAGATGCTTAAAATGGCTCTCAACGTCAGGTAAGAAAACACGTTAAACGCGCTTTCAAATTGCATTAGGTACTCGGCCAACCAAACTAACATGCGTGTTTATCCCCTATACTGCTGTGGCTCGCTACCGCGCTTTGCAACGCAGCGACGACGCGTTCCATATGCGCTGAACGTGAGCCTTTAACCAGCACTGTGACCGGCTGCGTTCCTTGTTGTTCTGTAAGTCTGTGTAAAATCGCCTGAACTAACGCATCTAATTGACTGAAGTGCTTACCACCATGACCATTGAATACCTCGCTAGCACTCTGACTAAGCACTCCCAGGCTGTATAAATTATCAATGCCGGTACCTATAGCATGCTCGCCTATTTCTTCATGATAAGCTCGAGCATCAGCGCCTAGTTCGCCCATATCGCCCAAAACAAAAATTCGATAGCCGCTGTAGCTACCGAGTAAGTCGAGCGCCGCTTTGGTTGAGGCGACACTCGCATTGTACGTATCGTCAATGATACGTAAGTGCTCACTTACCTTAAGAGTAGTTAGGCGTCCTTTCGCTGGCGTCACCTGATTTAAGCCGCGAACAATATCTTCTACCGAAATACCCAACTGATAAGCTGCCGCTGCGGCTGACAGCGCATTGAGCACATTATGATGGCCGCTTAGCTGTAAGGTGACGGTCTCAGCCTCGCCGTTAACATGTAACTTGAAGGTTGGCTGGCCCTCTTCATTCAATGTAATATCCGTTGCGTATACATCGGCTTCTTCTAATAAACCAAACGTCTGCCAGCGGTAGTTAGCGCATACTGACTCCCAGCTCGAGCTGTATTCAGACTCTAGTGGGGTAATCGCCACTCCCTGGCACCCCAGACCACGGAAAATCTCAGTTTTGGCTCGAGCAACGCCATGCACACTGCCAAAACCTTCGACATGCGCAGCACTGACATTGTTTAATATTGCCACGTCCGGTTTGGTTAAATTGGTGGTATAGCCTATTTCTCCGGGATGATTCGCTCCCAATTCAATGACCGCGTACTGGTGATGCTCTTCCAGGCGCAACAGGGTCAGTGGCACACCAATATCGTTATTAAAGTTGCCCGCGGTCGCCAGGGTGCTGGCTTTCAAAGACAGTATTGACGACAGCATTTCTTTAACGGTGGTTTTCCCGTTGCTGCCCGTAATAGCAACGGTTTTCGGAGCGACTTCTGCTTTCACTGCCGCACCGAGCAACCCCAGTGCATAACGCGTATCTTCAACGACAATTTGGCTTAATTCGGTTTGCTGCGGCTTCTCGACAAGTAAGGCTTGAGCACCACCTTGTCTGGCTTGTTCGGTAAATCGATGCGCATCGAAGTTCGGCCCTTTTAACGCAATAAATAGCGCCCCGGCTAAGTCGTCACGCGTATCCGTTGATACCTTATTAATGGTTTTGTCTTCACCGACAAGACGTCCATCAACTTTTTCCGCTATCCAGGCTAAGGTTACAGAAATCATGCGCAGTCTCCTTGCAGCCACTCGCTGACAACCGCTCGTTCGTTGTAATCAATACGTTGTGTACCAATAACTTGATAATCTTCATGCCCTTTTCCGGCAAGGAGGACAACATCATCCGGCTTCGCCTCTTGCATGGCTTTAAGCACCGCTTCACGACGGCCAGGCCATACCTTAACTTTGTCTTTTTCAGCAATACCGGCAAGGATGTCATCAATAATTTGTTCGCTGGGCTCTGTGCGTGGATTATCATCCGTGACAACAACAACATCGGCCGAGTCAGCAGCCACTTTCCCCATCTGAGGGCGTTTGCCTCGATCTCTGTCACCACCGCAACCAAACACACACCAAAGCTGCCCTTTACAATGCAAGCGCAGCGCTTTTAGCACTTGATCGAGCGCATCCGGTGTATGCGCGTAATCCACAACGACAAGTGGCGAATGCTGATTATGGAAAGCTTCCATCCGTCCCGGCACCGGCTTTAACTGTTTGCAGGCGCCAGCTAATTCACTCAGCTCATACCCAAGCGAAAGCAACGTTGCCACAGCCGTTAACACGTTATAGACATTGAAACGACCTAATAGCGGTGTCTCAACGGCATACGACAGGCCTTGCCAACGGACATCAAACGTCGAACCTTGTTCATGGAATTGCAGCCCAGATGCTGTTAGCGATGGCGCTAACGATGACGGGTTTAATGTCACCCAAAGCTCTGCACCGTTGTCTTTGTGCCAACGGGTCAGCACAGTGTCATCGGCATTGACGATTCGGTGCTGAACACCAAAATCGGTAAATAAACGCTGCTTCGCGGCAATATAATTGTCCATAGTGCCGTGATAATCCAAATGGTCACGACTGATATTTGTAATGGCCGCAGCGGCAAATTTCAGAGCGTCGACCCGACGCTGCACTAACGCGTGCGAAGACACCTCCATAGCCACTAACTCGGCGCCTTCCGCTTTTAACGTTGCTAGTCGCTGCTGAATGGTAACGGCGTCTGGCGTCGTGTGCCGTTCTGGTAGCAGTCGGCCAATCAAGCCACTGCCGGTTGTTCCGATAACAGCAGATTCTCTTCCAACTCGCTGAGCCAGCTGCGCAATAATATGAGTCACCGAAGTTTTACCGTTAGTACCGGTAACGCCGACAACGGTCATACCTTTTGAAGGGTGGTCAAAAAAGTTGCCGGCAATTTCCGATAAGTGTTCACGAACCCCACTAAATCCGACAACAACAGCGCCACGACGCTGCTCTACGGCCAAGCCCGGAGACTCAGCAACAACGGCAACTGCACCTTGGTCAATTGCTGCATCAATATAGGCGCGTCCGTCAGTCTCATAACCAGGAACCGCAATGAACAAGTCGCCATTGGCGACTTGACGGCTATCCAGTTTAACACCCGAAACAGTGACCTCCGGAATGTTCAGTGATGCCGGCAACATTGTTAGAAGTTCAGACAATGCTTTCATTGCTGACCTCCAAAGCCTGCGGCTCTAATTTCAGTATCATTCGGGTTATCAGGCGGGACATTGAGCAAACGCATCGTTTGCGCCACGATACTAGAAAACACGGGTGCCGCTGCTGTACCACCGTAATAGTCATCCGTTCCAGGCTCGTTAATTGTTACCACAACCACCACTTGAGGGTTACTCACCGGCGCAATGCCAGCAAATAACGCTACATATTCGTCACCATAACCACCGGTTGCTTTGGTTTTGCGTGTGGTTCCGGTTTTTCCGGCAATACGGTAGCCCGGAACTTGGGCTTGTTTTGCCGTACCGTCACTCACCACTTCTTCCATCATATGCAAGACCGCACGCGTGTTATCAGGGTTAAAGACTTGTTCACCCGGGAGTGGCGACTCCTGTCGAAATATGGTCAATGGCCGTTTGATACCGCCTGAAGCGATAATACTGTAAGCTTTAGCCAGCTGTAAGGTCGTAACGGACAGACCATAACCATAAGACAGTGTGGCCAGTTCAAACTCGGACCAACGACGGCGATCGCTCAAAAGACCCATACCTTCACCCAATAAAGCCACTCCGGTGTCGCTGCCGAAGCCAGCGTCAGCATAGGTTTGTAGTAGTGGGTCAACGCCTAAATCGAGCGCCATTTTTGTCACCCCAACGTTCGATGAATGCTTAAGCACTTCTGTCAGGGTCAGTTCTCCGCGGTTACGCGGGTCACTGACTCGACGGCCGCCCAGGCGCAGCCACCCGGGGCTGGTGTCGATAACGTCACCCGCTTTGTGACGACCATTTTCCAGAGCACTCAGTACCACTAAGGGTTTGACTGTAGAGCCCGGTTCATAGCTGTCAGTAATCGCCCGATTCCTCATTTTATAAGACTGTAAATCGGCTCGATTGTTAGGATTAAAGGACGGGCTGTTGACCATTGCCAGGATTTCACCAGTATCAACATCGAGTACAATAGCAGAGCCAGACGTTGCCTGGTTGTAGCGCACGGCTTTTTTTAGCTCTGTATAGGCAGTCGCCTGGATCCGCTGATCAATACTCAAGGTCAATTGTTTTGGTTGTTGTGCCTCTGTCTGGCTAATTTCCTCAACAACCCGTCCTTGCGCGTCCTTGCGATAAACTCGTTTACCCGGTTGCCCGGTTAAGTGTTCGTCATACAACAATTCAAGCCCTTCTTGGCCCTCACCATCAATGTTAGTCAAACCCACTACGTGCGCTGCAATTTCGCCGGTTGGATAATAGCGGCGAGACTCTGTTTTTAAATAAACCCCGGGAATGTTCAGTTGCTTGACGTAGTCAGCTTCCGACGGCGTCACTTTTCGCTGTAAGTACACGAAACGCTTACTGGGATCATCCACTTTTTCAACCAACGCTTCACGGTTCATACGGAACGTTTCAGCTAACGCCTGCCAGCGGCGGCTATCTGCCAGTGCATGGTGTTCATCAATTCGTTTCGGATCGGCCCAGACCGTTTCAACAGGAACACTGACCGCAAGTTCGCGGCCGTGACGATCAACAATGCTGCCGCGCTGAACCGGCAAGCTATCAGAACGCAAGCTACGCATATCGCCTTGCAATGAAAACCTATCAGGGCTGATAACTTGAATGTAGGCGGCGCGTGCGACCAGAACAGTAAACACCCCAAATAATACGATAACGGCAGTGTAAAAGCGCCAGCGAGTGCCAGCTGGCTCTGTCCGCTTTTTACGCTTCGCCATTACCATGAGACCATAACCTCCGTGTCAGATGTGACGTCGCGCATACCGAGTTGTTCTTGTGCTATGCGCTCCACACGGCTGTGTTCCGTCAAAGCGTTTTGCTCGATGACCAGGTGTCGCCACTCACGATCCAGCGTGTCACGGTATGACAGCAGGTCGTCACGCTCTGTCGTCAACTGACGATTTAAGTGAGCAACATAGACAATGCTAAGCGCATTTATAACGACCACAGCGCCTAATAAAACAACCCACTTGTGCTGCACTAAATCTTGCAACACCATTTTTGTTAAGCTTGGATAACGTTGTTTAGTCATGATAAACCCTCCGTGCTATGCGCAGCACCGAGCTGCGTGCGCGAGGGTTCGCCGACACTTCCTCTTTACCGGGTTTAATTGCCTTACCGACTTTTTCTAAGGATTTGTCTTTATTCAGTTCTGCGTCTGTGACCGGTAAGCCCGCCGGCACTTGTTTGCCTTCACTGTGTTTGCGAATAAAGCGTTTCACCAGGCGATCTTCCAGGCTGTGGAAACTAATGACAACTAAGCGTCCGTCTTGCTTTAAAGCTGACAGAGAAGCTTCTAAAGCTTGCTCTATTTGTTCCAGCTCTTTATTCACATGAATGCGAATGGCCTGAAATGTCCGCGTTGCCGGGTGCTTATGTTTCTCTTTGACAGGGCTAACACGAGCGATCATGTCCGCTAGCTGCTTAGTGCGCACAAACGGTTCTTTTTCGCGGTCCATCACAATAGCGCTGGCAATTTTACGAGCAAAACGCTCTTCCCCGTATTCTTTAAGAACCCAGCTTATTTCATCTTTTTCGGCTCGGTTAAGCCATTCGGCAGCGGTTTCACCGCGCGTGGTATCCATTCTCATATCGAGCGGTCCGTCGCGCATGAAGCTAAAACCTCGTTCGGCGTCATCAAGTTGTGGGGACGACACGCCAAGGTCAAATAAAATACCGGTGACTTTTCCGGTTAATTGCCGCTGCTCCAGTACCTGTTGCAGGTTTGAGAAAGGGGTGTGAACAATATCAAAACGTGGGTCGCTTTGCAGTGGTTTAGCGGCTTCAATGGCTTGCGGATCTTGGTCTAAGGCAATAACTTTAGCGTCACTGCCTAGCTTTTCTAACAACGCACGCGTGTGACCACCACGTCCAAATGTGGCGTCAATATAGGTGCCTGCTGTATCAGTCACTAAAGCGTTGATGGACTCTTGCAATAGCACCGAAACGTGTTGCGGTGACGTTGTTATCATTATAAAGAGAAGTCTTCCAGTCTTTCATTCAGGGTGAAGTCGCCCTCGCGCTCAACGTCCATATCCTGAGCCACTTGGTCATGCCAGGCGCCTTCATCCCACAGTTCAAATTTGTTCAGCTGACCAACCAACATAAGCTTCTTCTCGAGCCCTGCATGTTGTCTTAACGGTGCTGATATCAGTAAACGACCGTTTTTATCCATTTCACAGTCGTCTGCATGACCGAGTAACAACCGCTGTAAGCGGCGTTCTGCGGGATTCATACTCGATAAACGGGTGAGTTTCTTCTCAATGATTTGCCACTCGGGAAGCGGGTACAACAACAGGCACGGTTGTTTAATATCAATCGTGCATACCATTTTCCCTTCACAGTCTAAAGACAAGGACTGACGATACTTAGCTGGGATTGCTAAGCGCCCCTTACTGTCAAGACTGAGTGTTGTTGCTCCTCGGAACATGATCCCACCTGATCATTAAGATCCACTATTATCCACAAATCCCCACAATGTTACAGTCTAGGTTCCACTGTTTCCCACTGTCAAGAAAAAACCGCTCTATTTGTCAGGGTTTCTGACCGATAACCACTAAGCTATTGAAGAAGCATATGAAATCTATCTGATAGAGCGTTGAATAAATTTATGTAATACTCGAGCGAGACACTTTGGGGTAAGGTTGCAAATGAAGCGGTTTTGGCTTTTTATAATCTTGAGCTTTGCGTTATCTAGTGCCGGAGTCATTTGGTTTGCAGAAAACCAACATGCCCAGACGGTTGAAGCTCGTAAGCGCACGGCAACAGAGCGATTGGGTAAGTTACGAGCCGCACTAGAAGGGCAAGTCAATTCCTCTTTGGTGACTGTGCGCGCCTTACGCGCCGAAATTAAACTGTCCCCGGATATTTCCAGCGATCGCTTTGCCGCATTAATGCAGGAGCTCATGACAACGGACCTACCAATCCGCCACGTCGCTCTTGCCCCAAACCTCATCATTCAATATGTGCACCCTCTTGAAGGCAACAAAGATGCATTAGGATTTAATTACCGGGATTCAGAGATCCAATTTGCCGGAGTGCAAAAAGCCATTGAAAATGGTGACGTTGTGATTGATGGTCCGGTTCAGTTGGTTCAGGGAGGATTAGCGCTCATCGCACGTGCTCCGGTGATCATTGATAACAACTTGTGGGGGGTTATCGCTGTTGTCATTCAAATTGACGAACTGATGGAAAACAGCGGCGTTAACGCCAGTAATGGTATTTATACAAGCGCTTTAGCTAAGGTATCAGGGTCAGGCAAACGGGATTTTGAATTTGGTGACGAGTCGGTCTGGAATAAAGATCATGTGACCAGTAATGTCGCTCTGACCTCTGGTCGCTGGTTACTCGCAACAGCCCCGATGAGCGGAAGCTGGGTCTCCCGAGGACCGCTTTACTGGAGTATTGTTAGCATTGGACTGCTATTAGCGTTAATCATGAACGCTTTTATGTACTACTTGCTTCATACACAGGTAAGGCTCCGAGCCGCTCTCAAAACGATAGATGAGCAAGCCAACTTTGATTCGCTAACTCAATTACACAACCGCCGCTCTTTCATTAAGCAATTAAACCGTTTAACGAGTAAGGACTCAAAATACAACAACTTTGCCGTACTGTTTATCGACCTCGATCATTTTAAAGAAGTGAATGACAGCTTAGGCCATGACTTTGGAGACGAGTTACTGAAAGTTGCTGGTTCGCGTTTAAAGCAGCAACTTAGGCCGGAAGACTTTATCGCTCGGTTGGGTGGTGATGAGTTCGTCGTGGTTATTAATCGCCTTAAATCAAAAGAGGTCATTAACCAATTAGCCCTCAAACTGAATAGCGCGTTAACTAAACCGTTCCTGTTACAACACAGCCAAACACAAACGTCTTGTAGTATTGGCATTGCCTTGTATCCCGATGATGGCCTTAATACTGAGCAATTACTTAAGAACGCTGACCTCGCAATGTACGCAGCAAAAGCAGCCGGTCGTCGTACCCATTACTTCTTTAATGACGAATTACGCCAACGCACCGAGCATCAAAATTCCATACATAACCGCATGCGTCTTGGGTTAAAAAATAACGAGTTTCGTTTGGTCTACCAACCTATTGTTAATTTGACCTCTGGAAAAATAGAGAAATGCGAAGCGCTCTTACGCTGGACAGATGATAACGGCGATACAATATCTCCTGCTGAGTTCATTCCCGTCGCTGAGAGCACTGGTCTAATACACGAGCTTGGTCAATTTGTTCTCGAACAGGCATGTGCCGATTGGAGTTTATTGCATAAGGACAGTATGCATATTGGTTTATCTATTAACCGTTCCGAACGCGAACTAAACGACATTAACGCTGCTAAACAATGGCTTGAATGTATTCGCCAGCACCAGTTACCAACGGAAAAAGTAACGTTTGAAATTACTGAGTCACTGCTTATGAGCAACAAGCAGCGACAAATCCACATTCTACACTACTTACGCTCCCACGGTGTGAAAATAGCCATCGACGACTTCGGTACAGGTTATTCAAGCATTAATTACTTACAACGTTATCCGGTTGACTATCTTAAAATTGACCGCAGTTTTTTGAATAACGCACCAGAGAATCGGATTCAAGTGGCGTTAACTGAAGCGCTATTGCGTGTCGCCCGAGCTCTGGATATTGATGTCATTGCGGAAGGGGTGGAAAACAAAGCGCAGTGGGAGTTCTTGCAACGCCAACAATGCGACTTTGCACAAGGCTTTTACATCAGCCATGGCTTGAGCCTCGACGAACTTATTACTTTCCTGAAAAAGTGGCAATTCTAGTAGAATCAGGCAACGACATAAGAAAGAAGGGGAGAGTCGGCCGATAAGCCGGGTTCTGTCGTGGACAATCATTCATCTAGTGATCAGGTTGCCCTGACCCTCAAGCAGTCTACCCGGGTTCAACGCGGGCCGCGCCAATGAACCCCTATTTGACCTTGCTCCGGGTGGAGTTTACCGTGCCGCGAACTGTTGCCAGCCGCGCGGTGCGCTCTTACCGCACCCTTTCACCCTTACCTGTGCTGCAAGCAGCCATCGGCGGTTTGCTCTCTGTTGCACTAGTCGTCGACTTACGCCGCCCAGACGTTATCTGGCACCCTGCCCTATGGAGCCCGGACTTTCCTCCCCCTGTAAACAGGCAGCGATTGTCTGGCCAACTCTCCGGCGACGGATTCTACGCTGTGTCGTCCACTAACTCAATCGTTGTTTTTCTGGCTGAGTGCCCACTGATACAACTCGTTTTTACGCTCACCGTGAAGCTTCGCACATAATGCAGCGGCTTTTTTCAACGGCAGCTCTTCAAGCAATATTTGCAACGTTCGTTTCGCATCCTCTCCAGGACCAGAGGTGTCCGTTGGCGCTTCAAAAGGTTCCACTAACAGGACCATTTCACCACGCTGTTGGTTTGGGTCGTCAGTTAGGCGCTTGACGAGCTCACTCGCCGAGCCCGTTAAATACGTTTCAAACTGTTTGGTTAGCTCTCGCGCTAACACCACTTTCCGGTCTTCCTGAAAAATTTCTCGCATATCCTCAAGGGTATGGAGAATACGGTGCGGACTCTCATAAAACACCAATGTCCTCACCACAGTTGCTAAACTTTCCAGTGTCGCACGACGCTGCGTTGGCTTCGATGGTAAAAAACCTTCGAACTGAAAACTATCCGTTGGAAGGCCCGCACCAGATAACGCAACTGTCAATGCACACGCTCCCGGTAACGACGTGACTTTTACATTCTGCTGTCGACACAAGTTCACCAGCGCATAGCCCGGATCACTGATTAACGGCGTACCCGCATCGGAGACCAACGCGATAGAATCGCCTCCCTTCACACGCTCAACAAGCTGTTCAGCTTTCGCTTTTTCGTTATGATCGTGAAATGCAAACACGGGAACTTGTATTCCATAGTGCTCAAGTAATTTACGAGTATGACGTGTGTCTTCCGCGGCAATTGCATCAACTTCCCTGAACACCGACAGTGCCCGTTCAGTAATATCAGAGAGGTTTCCAATTGGTGTGGGTACAATATAGAGTGTGCCCGTATCCGACATAAGAGTGCCTTCGTTTGTGTCCATGTGCAATGCGGTTTATAGTATCACCGAATAGTCGTCAATGCGGAATCTTACTGTGTTTAAAGCGTATCGTTTTGTTTTTATCGCCATTATTGCCTGCTTTGCTCTGACACAATGTACGTCAGCGCCTAAACGCACCCAGGCGCCGCAAGAGCGTCCGGACGTTCAACAGCAAACTCTTGATTTAGAAGACGCTAAAAGCTCCACCGATTGGCTTAATGACGCTTGGCAGGCTTCCAATAACATCGCGAAAAACTCGGCTCTTGTGCAGGCAGCATTAACCTTACAAGATGAAAAGCAATGGCAAAAGTCAGCAGCGATACTGTCCCGCCTCGATAAAAGCCAACTCACTAGCGATGCAAACCGCTATTATCGTTTGGCTAAGGGTCGTTGGTACGCGCACAATGAGCAATGGTCTTTGGTTTACGACGTTCTTAACGGGCTTCCCGAACGTTTCACTCAAAAGGAATACAAGCGTTTAACCCTTGAGTTGCTTGCTTTTGCCGCTAGTGAGAGTAAGCAGTACTGGCAAGCGCTGGTATGGCAAGTGGAAGCCCAACGCTATTCCGACGAACTTTCACCGCAACTGTTATGGCAGACAGCTCGCTGGGTTACTCAATCGCAACTGCCGGAAGCGCGCCCCAGAGACCTGATTTTAGCAGGTTGGTGGCGGCTCATTGATAATCACCACCAGGCAATGGCATCGCCCGAGTCTTTCGCAAGGTTACTGGATAACTGGCAAAACAGTTTTCCGAATCACCCCGCACAAGAACTGGTTCGCTCATGGAAGCAAGACAACAGTGAACATGCTGAATCGGAAATGAACACAGCTAAAACCATTGCGGTATTGCTGCCACTGTCCGGCCAATATGAAGCTCAAGGTTTGGCCGTGCGCGATGGTATCATTGCAAAAGTCAGTGAAAACACCTCGTCTGAACTGGTCTTTATCGATACAAATGCATTAAGCTTCGAGCAACAACAGTCAAAAGTACAAGAGTTAATGCCGGCCGGCATTATTGGCCCCCTTTTAAAAGACTCAGTTACCCACTGGGTCAGCCAGGCAAATTCAACGATTCCTCAAGTATTCCTTAATCAGCTTGAAAACAATACACCTCAATCGCCTGAAAGTGGCACAACCCTGTTCTTTGCACTAAACCCCGAAACAGAAGCACAGCAAGCGTCAGACTTTATGAGCTCGGCATCGAGCCAAACTAAGCGTCCGCTGGTTCTGGCCGCGGACACGCCAAGTTCAAAGCGAATGGTTGAACGATACAAGGCAAGCTGGTCAGGTATTAATGAGCCTTCAGTCAGCCTATTTAGTCAGCGCGATGACATGAAGTCAGCGGTTGAAACATCGCTGGGGCTTATTGGCAGTAAAGAGCGTATTCGCGCAGTAAAAATTGCAGCAGGTAAAATCATCGTTGACGAGCAAGAGCGGAGTCGCCGTGATATAAGTGGTATTTACTTGCCAGGTAATCTCCAACAAGTTCGTCTGTTAAAACCCTTTATTGATGTGAGTATATCACCGTTTGCTCAGCGCATTCCTGTTTACGGAACTTCATCTGCGCATGAGCTCAGCAATCAACTGGGCGACAACGATTTGAACGGTCTAATATTTTCAGAGACCCCTTGGCTAACCCAAAATGGTGGGGGAAATATACTTCTCAATCAATGGCTTGAAGCTCGCCCGGGGTGGGGGCTGTCGCAAGCCAGATTAGCCGCTATGGGCTATGACAGTGTCGACTTAGTACAGCGTCTGGCTATCATGCAGCGCATGCCCGGAACGCGATTGAAAGGTTTAAGCGGTGTCCTTAATGTGGAGCAACAAATTGTGCATAGGCAGTTACAATGGGCGGCATTTAGAAATGGACGTCTGACCGTATTAGAGGAACAGCCCAGTGCAGGAAAAAGTCGCAGGCAATAAAGCCGAAGCGTTGGCGAAGACGTTTCTGTCTCAACATAATATCAATACCGTAAAAGAAAATTATCGAATTGATGGCGGCGAGGTTGACCTAATCGCGAGAGACAAGAACTACTGGGTATTTGTTGAAGTGAAGTATCGGGCGAATGAAAAGTTTGCGTCAATTCTGGAACAAATAACACCCCAGCAGTGTCGTAGAATTCGCTATACTGCGCGCCATTATTTAATGACTCATAATATCGATGAACACACCTCCGCCATTAGGTTTGATGTTATTGGTATTAGCGGAAGCTCTACTGAAATAGAATGGATTAAGGACGCATTTTAACAATGATGACTGACGAGTCTGTAAAAGCGCTTTTTACACAGAGCATTCAAACCCAAATATCAGCGGTTGAAAGTCTTTCTGAAGACATGCAAGGAACTGTTGAATTGCTTGTTGGGCACTTGCTTAACGGCCAACGCGTCTTTATCTCAGGAACCGATACGAGCAGCTCGCTAGCCGATCATTTTGTACACTTAATGACAGAAGGAATGAAGTTGGAGCGTCCTCCTTTTCCTGTCATGAGCTTGTCTGCCAATCCGAAAAAGCAACTGGCGGCACTCGGTCAGTCCGGAGATATATTACTGGTTATTGCGGATAAAGATTCGGAGCAACTGACCGGCGTCATGGAAAGTGCGATTAGCCGAGAGATGATCATTATTGCACTAACTGGCGAAGGCAACGAGTTAGTATCAGGGTTACTCGGCCCTAATGATGTTGAGCTGCGCGTCCCAAGCTTAAATGCAGCTAGAGTGTTAGAAACACAGTTATTTATACTGCACAGCCTGTGCGAGCAAATTGAGTCGACTATTTTTCCTGAGGAGCATTAAGATGGTGAGTCAAAGTCGTCATAGTCTAATTATTGCGGCACTTTGTTTAGGTCTCCTTCAAGGCTGCGCTGCAGTAGCCGTTGGTGCTGCGGCCGTAGGGGTTAGCTCTGCCAGCGATCCTCGCACTATTGGTACACAAATCGATGATCAAACCATTGAAATGAAAGCCAACGCTAAATTAGGTAATGAAGAAAGACTCAATAAAGCGCGAGTGGTCGCGGTGAGTTATAACAACAATGTCCTTCTTATTGGGCAGGCACCAACAGAAGCGTTGAAGCGCCTTGCTGAAGACACCATTCGCGATACCAACGGCATTAATCAGATATTTAATCAAATTCGCATTGGCTCTAAAGCGAGCGCCGGGGTGTTAGCTGGCGATAGCTGGATAACCAGTAAAATTAAGCTAAAGTTCGCCAGTAACGAGGCCGTACCAGCCACTAGTATCAAGGTGGTGACAGAGAACGCGGAAGTTTTCTTATTAGGTAATGTCACTCAGCAACAGGCAAACGCGGCTATAGAAATAGCCAGAAATGTTGATGGTGTAGAAAGGGTCATTAAGGCATTAACAATTAAGGGTTAATGCCTTAACATTTTACTTTACAACTTTCAGATGACTGCGCTTTTTAGGCTTATCTGAGCTGCTATCACTACTCTCTTCTGACGAAGACGTCGACGCTTCAGGTTCTTCGTCAAGTTCAGGCATATTGTCAAGCTCAGGCTCTGCTTCGAACATGGCGCCAGCGCCATTTTCACGCGCATAAATCGCTAACGCCGCGGTCATAGGAACAACAACCTGCATCGGCTTTCCACCAAAGCGGGCGTTAAACCTAACTTCAGCATCACCCAACTGCAATCCTTGTACTGCAGATGACGATATGTTGAGAACTATTTGTCCATCGCTAACGAAGTTTTGAGGCACGACCGTCCCCACAATAGTAGCGTCAACCACCAAATGGGGAGTAAGCTCATTGTCAACGATCCACTCATACAGTGCTCGCAATAAGTAAGGACGTTTCGGTGTCATCGTTACTTCCTCCACCTTTGAAGCAAATGGTCGCGTTTATTAAGCACGCGCAAGCTCTCTTTCAGCTTCAGTCAAAGAGTCTTGGAACGTCTTACGCTCAAACAGGCGCACCATATATTGTTTGATTTCTTTCGCTCCCTGACCTTCCAGCTCGATGCCATATGCCGGTAAGCGCCAAAGTAGCGGTGCAAGGTAGCAATCGACTAAGCTGAACTCTTCACTCATGAAGTAAGGTGCGTCAGCGAAAACAGGCGCCAACGACAGAATGCCTTCTTTCAACTCTTGCTTAGCTTGTGCATCACCATTCGCTATGTTGTCCGCTAACGAGTACCAATCTCTCTCGATGCGGTACATCATTAAGCGACTAGTGCCTCGTGCGACCGGGTAAACCGGCATAAGCGGAGGATGTGGAAAGCGCTCGTCTAAATATTCCATAATGATTTGTGCGTTATAAAGCACTAAATCACGATCAACAAGCGTGGGTGCCGCCTCGGGATATGGGTTAAGCTGCAATAAATCTTCCGGTGTATAGTCTTCCGTCACGAACGTGATTTCAACACCAACACCTTTTTCAGCCAAAACCAAACGCACCTGATGACTTTTTAAATCATCTTTTCCTGAATATAACGTCATTACTGAGCGTTTATTTGCTGTTACAGCCATTCCTTTCTCCAGATAATATCAACGGCAAAAGGGTGGCAAGCCACCCTTTTAAACTCCGCTTTTGCGGATAAACAGACCCAATTACTTAAGATCTTTCCAAAACTCTTTTTTCAAGAACCAGGCTAAAAGCGTAAATATAAGTAGGAATCCGAATACAAACCATCCAATACGACGTTGTTCTAATAGCATTGGCTCGCCCATGTAAACCAGGAACGAGGTCAAATCAAGCGCAGCCTGATCATATTCGCTCTCTGATAAGCGACCGCTACCATCGGTTTTAATTCCTACATAAACGTCCTTCATCTTCCCGTCGATCATACGTTCTTCGTATGTTTTCTCCGGTACACCTTGAAGCTCTTGCAATACGTGCGGCATGCCCACATTCGGGAACACGGCATTATTCACACCAAACGGACGGCTATCGTCTTTATAGAACGAACGCAGATACGTATATATCCAATCCGCTCCACGTACACGAGCCACGTTGGTTAAATCCGGTGCTGCAGTGCCGAACCAGTTAGATGCTGCTTCGGTGCTCATATTATTGGTAATACGATCACCCGCTTTTTGACCAGTAAACTGCAGGTTTTCTTCACCCAGCTCCTGTGGAATGCCAAGATCTTCAAAGGTTCGATTATAACGATGATACTGCAATTGGTGACAACCCAAGCAGTAGTTCATGTATAACTGTGCACCACGTTGCAGTGATGCTTTATCATGCAGATCAACCTCAGCTTCGTCCAAAGGTACGGTTGGACCCGCCGCGAAAACCAGCGACGGAACCAAAGTCATAAGAGCGATTAACAATTTTTTCATTTCGACGTCACCCTTTCTGGAACCGGTTTCGTCTTCTCACGTTTACTGTAGAACCACAGTAACCCGAAGAAAGCGAAGTATAGGAACGTAAATATTTGCGCAAAAATAGTCGCTACAGGCGTCGCAGGCTGAGTACCTAAATAGCCAAGCACAATGAAGCTAATCGCAAATACGGTTAAGTTCAGTTTGTGCAATACGCTACGGAAGCGAATTGAGCGAACTTTACCACGATCTATCCATGGCAACAGCGCCAGGAAAACAATCGCTGCGAACATTAAAATAACGCCGAATAATTTGTCTGGTACCGCACGCAAAATTGCGTAGAACGGAGTGAAGTACCAAACAGGCGCGATATGCTCTGGTGTCTTCAGAGGGTTCGCTGGCTCAAAGTTTGGTGGCTCCAGGAAAAATCCGCCCATTTCCGGATTAAAGAAAATGACGTAGCAGAAAACAAACAGAAATACACCAAAACCGAACATATCCTTAATGATATAGTAAGGGAAGAACGGTATTGAGTCGACAATGTCTTT
Organism: Idiomarina sp. 29L; assembly: GCF_004123135.1. Lineage (NCBI taxonomy): Bacteria > Pseudomonadati > Pseudomonadota > Gammaproteobacteria > Alteromonadales > Idiomarinaceae > Idiomarina > Idiomarina sp. 29L. Next base: position 331,262 of record NZ_SDJS01000002.1, read on the forward strand.
TTTGCTTGTAAAGCGCTCGTGAAATTTGAACTTCGGCTTTTCTTCATCTGGCACTGTGCCTTTTGGCTTTTTGGTATCAACACCGTCGGGGTTGTTCGAACCAACCTCGTGCAGCGCAACAATGTGTAAGAACACCAAAATAACCAATACCAGAGGCAAGGCTATAACGTGTAGTGCAAAGAAGCGGTTCAGGGTTGCTCCGGAAATAACGTAGTCACCACGAATCCACAGTGTCAGGTCATCACCAATAACCGGAATAGCACCAAACAGGGAAATGATGACCTGTGCACCCCAGTAGGACATTTGTCCCCAAGGCAATAAGTAACCCATGAAGGCTTCTGCCATAAGCACCAGGAAGATGAACATACCGAACAGCCAGATAAGCTCACGAGGCTTCTGGTAAGAACCGTACATCATGCCGCGGAACATGTGCAGATAAACCACGACAAAGAATGCGGAAGCACCGGTTGAATGCATGTAACGCAATAACCAACCGTACTCGACGTCACGCATAATGTATTCAACTGACGCAAACGCACCTTCAGCACTTGGCACGTAATTCATGGTCAGCCAAACACCGGTCAGTATTTGGTTAATAAGAACTATCGTTGCCAAAAAACCAAATACGTACCACATATTGAAGTTTTTTGGAGCTGGGTACTGCGCCAGGTGGATGTTCCAAGTTTTTGTCATCGGGATGCGAGCATCCATCCACTCTACAAATCGCTTAAACATTATGCTTGCCCCTTATCTTCACCCACCAAGATGGTGTTCTCGTCGACAAAGTAATGCGGCGGTACAACCAAGTTTAATGGTGCAGGGACGCTTTGGAATACACGTCCGGCGATATCAAACTTAGAGCCATGGCATGGACAGAAAAAGCCTGATTCCACACCCTCTACGTGTTCGCCCATTCCGCTCGGCAAATAAGATGGAGAACAGCCCAGGTGAGTACAAATACCAACCGCAACGAAGAACTCTTCTTTAATTGAACGGTATTGATTCTGTGCGTAAGGAGGCTGTTGTGGTTCTTCTGAATTAGGATCACGAAGTCTGTCTTCAATTTTCGACAGCCCATCGAGCATATCCTGTGTACGACGCACAACCCATACAGGTTTGCCACGCCACTTCACACGGATTAACTGACCCGGCTCAGCTTTACGAATATTCACTTCTACAGGTGCGCCCGCGTTTTTCGCTTTCGCACTCGGATTCCACGACGCTATAAAAGGAACGGCGACACCCACCGCACCAGCGCCGCCAACCACTGAGGTTGCGACAGTCAAAAAACGACGGCGACCTTTATCTACAGGCGCATTGCTCATCCATCTATTCTCCAGTTTTGGACGCTTCACGATTCATTGCCGCGAAGTCGGAATTAGCTGCTGCTTTTGTCCGCTTTAGCGGATCACAGAAAATGCTTTGAGATAATAAAGAAAAGACACACTTTTTACAAGAGTAATGCGTCGACAACTGAGGTGTAACCCTGTTGGAGTACGCATAAAAAAACCCAGCCGAAGCTGGGTTTTTGACACCACACAAAAAGCAGATTAACGCTTCGAGAATTGTGGGCGTTTACGTGCTTTATGCAAGCCGATTTTCTTACGTTCAACCTGACGTGCGTCACGAGTAACGTAACCTTCTTTACGCAGCGTTGAACGCAGCGCTTCGTCGTATTGCATTAATGCACGAGTGATACCGTGACGAATCGCACCAGCCTGACCAGTAGTACCACCACCACTTACCGTGATGTAAAGGTCAAACTTCTCAGTCATCTCTACCGCTTCTAATGGCTGACGAACAACCATTTGTGCAGTTTCACGACCGAAGTATTCGTTCAGTTCACGTTGATTAATTTTGATGTTGCCGCTACCAGGACGCAAAAATACGCGAGCCGTGGAATTTTTGCGACGACCAGTACCGTAGTATTGATTATCTGCCATAGTGTTCTTGCTCCGTATTATATATCCAGTTGTTTCGGCTGTTGAGCATTATGGTTATGCTCAGCACCTGCGTACACTTTCAGTTTACGGAACATGGCACGACCCAATGGACCACGGGGTAACATACCTTTAACCGCTTTCTGAATGACCATTTCTGGTTTCTTAGCAATCAGCTTTTCAAAACTGATTGATTTGATACCACCCGGAAATCCAGTGTGCGAGTAGTACATCTTGTCCTGAGCTTTGTTACCGGTTACAGCAACTTTCTCAGCATTAACAACAACGATGTAATCGCCAGTGTCAACGTGAGGTGTGTACTCAGGCTTGTGCTTGCCGCGCAGGCGACGAGCAATTTCAGTAGCTAAACGACCCAAAGTTTTGCCTTCAGCGTCTACTACGTACCAGTCGCGTTTTACCGTTTCTGGCTTGGCTACAAATGTTTTCATTGTATAAAACCTACATTTTAAAAGTTCACGGACAGTAATTCCGGGCTTCCCCGCGAATCACAACAATAAAATAATGAATAAAATCATTAGTTTACTTGCTGCAACCATTACTTAACCGAAGTTAACGTAATGGACTGTAACGTGGGCTGCGCGGATTATAGGAAAAATGCGCTCAAAGATCACGCATTTTTTGAAATTTATGCTTTGTGTGCCATAGCTAAATATTCACGGCTCTGCATTTCCTGTAGGCGACTCACACAGCGGCGAAACTCAAAGCTCAGTTGGCCTTCAGTATAAAGTGACTCAATGGGTACTTCTGCTGACAAAATCAGCTTAACTTTACGCTCATAAAACTCATCAACTAATGCAATAAAGCGGCGGGCAATATCATCTTTACCAGCCCCCATTTGCTCAACATTGCTGACTAATACGGCGTGATACAGCTGCGCTATTTCCATATAATCATTCTGACTACGGGCTGTTTTGCAAATATCCGCAAAGTCAAAGAACACGACATCATCGCACTCGGCTCTTATCCCAATCCTCCGACCTTCGATATCAATACTGTCTGACTCATAGTCATCGCGGCATTCAGGCGCAAGATCCTTAAAATATTGCCAAAGATTATCATCCGCCTGGGGGTCTAACGGTGAATGAAAAATCTCGGCCTGGGTCAGCGTACGCAACCGGTAGTCGATGCCGCTATCGACATTCACTACTTCACAGTTTGCTTTTATCAGTTTAATTGCCGGAATAAAGCGTGCCCGCTGCAGGCCATTTTTATAGAGGTCATCCGGGACAATATTTGATGTTGCCACCAAAATGACACCACGCTCGAATAAGTATTCAAACAGTTTTCCAAGCAACATTGCATCAGTAATGTCCTGCACGAAAAACTCATCAAAACAAACAAGCTGAGTTTCATCCGCAATTTTGTCCGCAATAATTTCTAACGGATCGCTTTTCTGATCTAACTGCTTTAATTCATTGTGGACACGATGCATAAAGCGATGAAAGTGAATACGCCACTTTTCATCAAATGGCAGGCTTTCAAAAAAAGTGTCCACCAAATACGTTTTACCGCGACCTACCCCACCCCAAAAATAAAGCCCTTTTGGTTTCGGTGGCGCTTTTGAAAACCAACGCTTCAACGCTGAGCCCTGCTGGTAGTCATTCCAGGCGCAGAGCTCCTCGTAAAGTCTTTGTAAATGCTCGACGGCGTTAAGCTGTGCCGCATCCTCTGAAAAACCATTGTGCTCAATGTCATAACGGTAACGATCAATTGGCGACATTTGCTGTTGTGGCACTACCACTTCACCCCAGTTGCGATTATCCTAATAAATATTATGTTACCATGAAGGTGTTATGCAGCAATCAAGAAAACGCTGTTGTTATTTGCTGAGGAGTCAATTATGAGCTGGATTATTGGAATTTTATTAGTGATAGCTGGAGCCATTATTGGCTTTTTCATTGCACGCTACACGCAAACAAATGGTCAGTCCGGTAATCTTGAAGAGCAGGTAGAGAAAAGCCAACAACAACTTGGTGAATATCAGCGCGAAGTCGCAGAACACTTCGCTACCGCTAACGCGATGATGGAACAACTATCTGACACTCAGCAGAAGTTACAAAGCTACCTGAATCAGAGTGCCGAGCTTCTCCAGCAGCCAGGTTCTCAGGGAGACTTGCCGTTCTTCTCGGAAGACACAATTAAACAGTTACGGGTTGCGAATTCATTAAATCAAGATCATCGTTCGGGTCGCGATGGTCGTGAAGCCGAGCAAATCCCACGCGACTATACGGAAGGACCTAGCGGTCTTTTCTCAGACGACCGACGTGAGTCAGACAAAAAAGATCCGTCTAACATATCTTGAAACATTTTTAGAGTGAACTCATATCACTGACAAGCGGTCATAAAGTGGAACCGTTTGTCAGTGATTATTTAAGGAGTTACTCTGATCATGAAGCGAGTCTTAGCCTTATTCAGTGCTCTTGTTATTGTTGCATCAACAGCCTTGAGCTCTCCAGCCAACGCCGGCATTCCATTTTTTGATAAAGACGACGAGCAACCAACACTTGCTCCAATGCTTGAAGAGGTCACACCAGCCGTTGTCAACATCTCAGTTAAAGGAAAGCGGGAAGTCCGACAGCGTCTACCCGATGCATTGCGCTTCTTCTTTGGCCCAAACGCCCCTCATGAACAAGTCCGTGAACGTCCATTCCAGGGCTTAGGTTCGGGCGTCATTATTGATGCTGAAAATGGGTATGTTGTTACTAATAACCACGTCATTGATGATGCAAGCGAAATTTTAGTCACGTTAAAAGACGGACGCGAGTTCGATGCCAAAGTGATAGGCACAGACGAGCGCTCCGATGTTGCGCTACTAAAAATTGAAAATGGAAAAAACCTTACCGAAATTCAACTGGGTAAATCATCGGAGCTACGAGTTGGTGATTTTGTTGTTGCTATCGGCAACCCATTTGGATTAGGGCAAACCGTCACGTCAGGTATTGTCAGCGCATTAGGTCGTGCCGGCCTTGGTATTGAAGAGTTGGAAAACTTCATTCAAACCGATGCGGCTATTAACAGTGGTAACTCCGGCGGCGCCTTGGTTACGCTAGATGGCAAGCTCATAGGCATTAACACGGCTATTTTAGGCCCTAACGGCGGCAACATCGGTATCGGTTTCGCTATTCCTTCAGACATGATGAACAACTTAGTTCAGCAATTGATTGAATTCGGCGAAGTCCGTCGAGGTGTTCTTGGCGTGCGCGGTAACGACCTCACTCACGATGTTGCACAAGCGCTGAATATTCCAGTTAACCGGGGTGCTTTTGTGTCTCAGGTTATTCCAGGAAGTGCAGCCTCGGACGCAGGTATTGAGTCGGGCGATGTGATTGTTGAAATTAACGGCCAATCCATTCGCTCATTCTCTGAACTGGGTGCATTAGTCGGTTCGATTGGCTCTGGTCAGGCGATTGAGCTTGGCATTATTCGCGACGGCGAAGAGATGACCATTGATGTCACTTTAGGCTCTCAGGATACTTCAGTAACTGCAGCTGCAATTCACCCGGCGCTTGAAGGGGCAACCTTAGCGGTGGCCAGTGGTCAACAAGGTATAGAAGTGACAGAGCTTGAGGAACGCTCTCCTGCAGCGCGTATTGGTCTTGAGGAGGGCGATATTATTCAAGGCGTGAACCGCAAGCGTGTTACGAGTGTCTCTGATTTAAGAGAAGCCATTGAAGACAAACAGGGCGTCATCGCTTTGAATGTCAAACGTGACGACAGCTCACTCTTCATTGTGCTGCGTAACGCTAACTGAGGTTGTGACATTGTAGTGGCATCAGTGCTATGCTGATGCCACCTAATAATAAATAAAAGGCGAGTAACGCGTGTCTCCAATACTACGGTTTTTGTTTCAATCGGTTGGTTTAGGCCTTGTCGTTGCCGCCATTGTGTTACTGACTCAACCTTTATGGAGTCAGAATAATTCCTTCCGACAGTCTCAGGACGACGTCATTTCGTTTAGTCAGGCGGTAAAAAAAGCCGCGCCAGCTGTTGTTAACATCTACAGCATGGGTGAAATTCAGGGCTCATACTACCAGCCTCAGTCATCTCGCGTTTGGCGGCTTGGCTCTGGCGTTATTATGGACTCAAATGGCTATATTCTGACGGCACATCACGTCGTCGACAATGTCGATAAGATTGAAGTGGCCCTTCAGGATGGGCGACGATACGCAGCGCAGCTCATCGGCAGTGACCGTTATACCGACCTTGCGGTGTTGAAAATAGACGCCAATAATTTACCCGTTATTCCGGTTCAGTCAAATCGTCGCGTACAAGTCGGCGATATAGTGTTAGCTATTGGTAATCCCTACAATATTGGCCAAACCATTACTCAGGGCATTATTAGTGCAACCGGCGGCCGCGTTGGCGTGAGTAACTCCTATTCCGATCTGATACAAATGGATGCCGTCATCAACCAAGGTGCGTCTGGCGGTGCATTAGTTAATACAGCCGGGGAACTCATCGGTATTAATAATGCTCGCTATAACTCATCATTCGACGATGGCGGAGAAGGCATTTATTTTGCCGTGCCCTACGCCACCGCTCAATCCGTTATGGACACATTAATTCGTGAAGGCGAAGTAGTGAGAGGTTACATCGGCATCACGGTTAACCCCAATTTTAGTGAGCAACAGTCATTATCCGGAATTTACGTTACTGGGGTGGAAAGAGGCAGCCCCGCTGCGTTAGCGGGCTTAAGACGTAATGACTTCATTGTTTCTATTGGTGGACAGCCGGTTCATTCAGCACCAGAGGGGCTTGATAAAGTCGCGAATGCTGAGCCCGGCGAAGCGTTAGAAGTTGAGTTTTACCGGGGAGAACAGAAAATGGTCACCACTGTCACCGTTGCTGCACTCCCCAAATAATCTACTTTTCGCTGACACGAACAATATCAGCGCCAAGCGCTTGTAGCTTTTTCTCAATAGATTCATAGCCACGGTCAATATGATAAATACGTTCAACCGTGGTTTCTCCGGTCGCTACCAGTCCGGCAATTACCAGAGACGCTGACGCTCGCAAGTCAGTACACATGACTTCAGCGCCCGTCAATTTATCAATGCCATGACAAATGGCTGTATTACCTTCAGAATCGACGTTGGCACCCATGCGTCTCAGTTCGGGAATATGCATAAACCGGTTTTCAAAAATCGTTTCACGAATATTAGCCGTTCCGTCAGCAATCGTATTGAGTGTACAAAATTGCGCTTGCATGTCCGTCGGGAAGCCTGGGTGGGGTGCGGTAATAATATTGACCGCTTTTGGCCGTTTAGGACTTTTTAACGATATCCAGTCATCACCTTTTTCAATGATCGCCCCGGCTTCTTCAAGCTTCTTAATAACCGCATCCAAGGCGGATGGATCCGTTTTCTCGCAGCGAACCGAACTGCCCGTTGCCAACGCCGCCACCAAAAACGTCCCCGTTTCGATACGGTCAGGCATGACGCTGTACTCGCCACCTGAAATCGTTTCAACACCGTTAATATAAATGGTGTCGTTACCAGCGCCCTGGACATCGGCCCCCAGCGCATTCAGGAAATTCGCCAAGTCCACAATTTCCGGCTCGCGAGCAGCGTTCTCTATGACCGTTTGGCCTTCTGCTAATACCGCCGCCATCATTAAATTTTCAGTGCCTGTCACACTGACCGTATCAAGCAGTATCTCAGCGCCTTTAAGACGCCCATCCACCGAAGCTTTTATGTAGCCATTTTCCACATCAATATGAGCACCCATTTTGCGCAGGCCCTCAATGTGCAAGTTGACCGGTCGAGCGCCTATTGCGCATCCACCGGGTAAAGAGACTTCGGCCTTACCTGTTTTAGCCAACAATGGACCGAGCACCAAAATGGATGCGCGCATCGTCTTCACCAGCTCATATGGCGCTTTAAAGTGATTGAGTGTGGTTGGATCAATACACACTGCTGTTTCACCCACCCGAGAGTGAGTGACACCAAGGCAATCCAAGAGCTCTAAAGAGGTATCCACATCGTGCAAGTTAGGCACATTTGAAAGTGTTACTTTATCGGATGGCAATACGGTTGCCATAAGAATAGGTAACGCAGCGTTTTTGGCACCAGAAATAGTAACGGTGCCGGACAACGTCTGCCCACCTCTGATTTTAAACTTATCCATCAACAGTCAAGCCTTAAGGCATCATCAGTTTTTTATCACGCGCCCAGTCATCCGGCGTGTACGCTTTTATGGATACCGCGTGGATTTCACCACTGGCAATATGAGGGTTCAGTGGTGCGTAAATAGCTTGCTGACGCTTCACTTTGTTCATGCTTTCGAACGCTTCACTGACGGCAATAATCTCAACATTGGCGCCGTCAACTTTAACGTAGAGTTCACTGAGATCGAGTGCGTCGTTGAGTAAGGTTTTTAACTGTTCTTCATTCATTTGTAATTTGACCGCTTATGTTCTGTTCAAAAGGCGACTAGCTTAACGAAAGCAGAGACTCAACGCCACTGACTGACGCAATTTGCTTCAATTGTTCAGAGGCACCGATGCATTTTAGTGGCGCCTTAGTGCCTTGCGTTGCTTTCATCACTTCCAGCAGAAACGCAACACCGGCAGTATCAATAACCTCAACCTGGCTAACATCAACAGACACTAACTGATCGCCAAGCCACTGTCCGCGGGTCTTCCACAAGGCCGGGACGCTGTTACGCGTCAGCGAGCCTTTAAAGGCAATAACACTGTCTTCTGTTCGACTCACCGATGCCTGTGCCGTGCTCATTATATTCCCTCAGCTGGATTATCAACTTCTTCGTCAGCTTTGATAGGTTCTTGCGCCTTTTGTTCAATAAGTTCAATTGTTTTATCAATGCCATTGGAGCGAATCACCGCAGAAATTTCACTTTGTTTGCTATTTAACAAACTAATACCTTCAACAACTAAGTCATAGGCCTTCCAGATATCTTCATCGCGATCATAACGAATACGAAAATCCAGGCGTATCTCAGGGCGTCCAGTTTCCTTAACCCGCGTTTTTACAACCGCCGTCCGTGCATCATCCGGAAGCTCTGCTGCGGGTTCAAAAGATACCGTGTGTTTGCTCTCATCGTACTGAGTAAAGGCTCTCGCATACGTCGCCACTAAATAGTCGTAAAAAGCACGATAAAAGGCTTCCCGCTGCTCTTGTGTGGTATCTCTTAAGTAGCGGCCAAGTACTTTTTTAGAAGCATACAAGCTATCCACATAAGGCATGAGCTCTTCTTTCACAATGACCTTTAAGTAATTTGGATCTTCATCAATTTTGGCTCGCTCGTTTTCAATCCGTTCAAACGTGACTTCGGCCACTTCTTTTAAGAGTTCATGCGGGTCGTCATTACGAATAAGTTCCGCATTTGCTGCTGAGCTCACAACCACCATGGCGACAAGCGCTAGCAGCCACTTTTTAAATGACATGATTGACTCCTTAATACTAATCATTGCCCTGACTAAATAAGAATTGACCAATTAAGTTCTCTAGCACTAATGCTGACTTGGTATCCGTAATTGAATCGCCGTCTTCAAGCATGCTGACGCTGTCATCAATAAAACCGGGTTGTAAGCCTAAATACTGCTCGCCCAGTAGCCCCGAAGTCAGAACAGAAACAGAGCTGGTCTCGGAAAATTCGTCGTATTCTTTGCTGATAGACATTTCAACTAACGGCTCGTAATAGTCTCCGGTCAATGAAATATTGGTCACTCGACCAACAACAACGCCCCCCACTTTCACCGGCGAACGTACTTTCAAGCTACCAATATTGTCGAATTTTGCATAAAGCGTGTAGGTTTCACCCGATGTGGTCATGGTGCCGCTGGCCGCTCGTAACGCAATAAAAAACAGCGCCAGCACGCCCAGTACAACAAAAATACCTACCCATAACTGTGTTTTTCTTGATTCCATGGTTACCCACCAAACATGATAGCTGTAAGAATAAAGTCTAGACCTAAAACGGCTAAGGACGCAGTCACAACGGTTGAGGTTGTCGCTGCACTAATACCTGCAGATGTTGGCACTGCCCGATACCCTTTGTATAGGGCTATCCAGGTAACAACAAAAGCAAAAACAATTGACTTGATGACACCGTTTAATAAATCATCCTGCCAGTCGACAGCTGATTGCATGACAGACCAAAACGCACCTTCGTCAACGCCAAGCCAACCCGACCCGACTAAGTAGCCGCCATAAATGCCGACGGCTGAGAACATAAGTGCCAGCAATGGCATACTAATTAAACCGGCCCAGAACCGCGGTGCGATAACTCTGCGTAATGGATCAACAGCCATCATTTCTAAGCTCGATAACTGCTCCGTCGCCTTCATTAACCCTATTTCTGCGGTCAACGCTGAGCCGGCCCGGCCGGCAAACAGTAGACCAGTAACAACCGGCCCTAATTCACGCAACAATGAGAGCGCCACCATTGGTCCTAGACTCTGTTCGGCACCGTAATCGACTAATATCGTATAACCCTGGAGTCCTAAAACCATGCCAATAAACAAGCCACTGACAATAATAATGACCATTGACAATACGCCAACGACATACATTTGCTTAATGAACAACGGCCAGGATTTGCGCGGTTGAGGCTTACCGATAATGGCGCTGACAAACATAGCTAAAGCAAAACCAATACCCGCCACGCTATCTAATACACGACGACCTATATTCTCTAAAAACTGGATCATTTATCGCCCCCCAGTAAGTCCGTCGTGAAGTCGTCATTGGAATAATGAAACGCCACAGGGCCATCTGCATTGCCTTGTAAAAACTGCTGAATAATATCGGTGTTGTTATTTCTCAGCTCGTCCGGCGTACCTTCACCAACAATTTTCTTATCCGCAATGACGTACGCATAATCAGCGATAGACAACACTTCTTTGACATCGTGAGAGACCACGATGGAGGTTAAACCTAAGGATTCATTCAGTGACTTAATCAGTTTCACGATCACGCCCATTGAAATGGGATCCTGCCCGGCGAAGGGCTCGTCGTACATAATTAATTCAGGGTCAAGAGCAATAGCCCGGGCCAGTGCCGCGCGTCGTGCCATCCCCCCGGATAACTCAGAGGGCATTAAATCTCTTGCTCCGCGCAACCCAACCGCTTCCAGTTTCATCAAAACAACACTGCGAATAATGTCTTCTGAAAGCTCGGTATGCTCACGCAAAGGGAAAGCAACATTGTCAAACACCGACATATCGGTAAACAACGCACCGCTTTGAAACAGCATGCTCATGCGTTTTCTAAGCTCATAAAGCTTGTCCCGGCTTAACTGGGGCACCTCTTCACCAGCCACTTTAATACTGCCTTTACTTGGCTTGAGCTGGCCGCCAATAAGTTTCAGCAGTGTAGTTTTGCCGATACCACTGGGGCCCATCACCGCTATCACTTTTCCTTTTGGCACGCTTAACGACAAACCTTTGTATAGCGGTCTGTTACCATGGCCAAAATGAACGTCTTTTAACTCAACTAACTGTGTCACACGCTTTCCTGTTTCTCTCGACCGCTAAGCTTCATTAAAGCTGAAGAGTATAACGGTTTCCGGTTACATCCTGCACCGTAATAATTGTTGCAAAGTTTATCAGTTACCGGTGTGGGTTTCCGTTAATTTATCGATTTGATTCAGTAAATATTCCGCAAATTGCTCTCTTTCAGTTACACACTGCTCGCATAAGTTCAATTGCTCGAACAATCGGGCGCCATGCACCGAGTAAAAAAGCATTCGTCCGACTTGCTCACCCAAATGCTGTTCCATCTGCTTTATGGTGTCGTTAACATGGCGCTTTAACGGTTCCAGCAATTCAGGGTTGCTCGCTGCAGCTGCCAGCATTCCACTTCCTAAACGGGCGCACTCAGCATCCGTATCCAAAGCGGCCAATAATATACTCTTGGGGGCTTTATTTGGGTCACTATCAAGACGCTTGAGATGCTCTTTTCTCAACGACTCAAAACGCTCAACACGACGCTGCAACATGGCTTGAAGCAAAGCGTCTTTATTGGCGAAGTGGTAAAGCAAACCGCCTTTACTGATACCGGTTTTCTGACTCAACGCATCAAACGTCAGGTGTGAAGCTCCCTCACTAGCAACTAAGCTATCCGCAGCATCCAAAATCAGCGCTTTGTTACTGGGGCGACCGACTTTGTTCTGAGAATCATTTTGGGTTTGCATACACAACACCTTTTCTAAACCGTCTGGTTGGTATAGTAATTAATTTTAGGCAAAATCGCAAGATTTCCGCCTTGGCGGTAGGCATAACCCAAACGAATAACGTATTATAGCCCCAGTAGACTTAAGATTGGGAAAAAGCAATGAAGCAAGTGACCCAGAACTTTCGCCAACTAGGGCAACAAGTCCTGGATATTGAGAAGCAAGCCATTGAAGGGCTTTATGAGTACCTCGATGATAACTTCGATGCGGCCTGTCAGACATTATTTAACTGCAAAGGCCGGGTTATTGTGACCGGTATGGGTAAATCAGGGCACATTGGCGGGAAAATAGCCGCCACATTGGCATCAACGGGAACACCATCGTTCTTCGTGCACCCAGGCGAAGCCAGTCACGGCGACTTAGGCATGGTTGCGGCTCAAGATGTGGTTATTGCTATTTCAAACAGTGGTGAAACGTCAGAGGTTCTGAACATTTTACCGGTGATTAAACGCCTTGGTGTGCCACTGATTGCCATGACAGGCAAGCCTGAATCCACTCTGGCTCGGCTTGCAGATACCCACGTGTGCATTGCGGTCGCTCAGGAAGCCTGTCCATTAGGTTTGGCGCCAACAGCGTCCACTACCGCAACATTGGTCATGGGAGACGCGTTAGCCGTCGCACTCCTAAATGCGCGAGGTTTTACCGCCGACGACTTTGCTTTGTCGCATCCAGGTGGCTCACTAGGAAAGCGCTTATTACTGCGCCTGCACGATATTATGCACACTGGCGAACGTATTCCACTGGTGTCAGAAACCGATATTATTCGTGACGCCTTATTGGAGATGTCTCGTAAAGGTCTGGGCATGACCGCAATTACAGATACTCACGGCCGATTAGCCGGCATTTTTACCGATGGTGATTTACGCCGTATTCTGGATAATCAGGTCGATGTGCACAGCACCTCTATTGCTGATGTGATGACGCGTTCATGCACGACCGCGAATGCGGATATGCTGGCTGCCGAAGCATTAAAACTAATGCAAGATCGCAAAATAAACGGACTGATTATTACCGACCATGAAGGTCGTCCTTGCGGCGCAATGAATATGCATGACTTACTGCAAGCGGGAGTTCTGTAACATGGAGTGTATTAATACCTGGTATGGGGACATTGAAAAGCAATTGTTTGAGCGCTTCTCAAAGGTTCGGCTGTTAATTCTCGACGTCGATGGTGTTTTTTCGGATGGTCGAATATACCTTGGCAACGATGGTGAAGAGCTGAAAGCTTTCCACACTCGGGACGGCTTTGGTATGAAAGCACTTAAGAATGCGGGCATACAGACAGCTGTCATCACCGGTCGCCAATCGAACATCGTTGAGCGTCGAATGCAGCATTTAGACGTGTCTGACATCTATCAGGGACAAGCCGACAAAACCCAGGCATATAATGAGCTTCTGACTCATCACGGCGTGAATGCTGAACAGACTGCCTATGTCGGAGACGACACACCCGATCTTCCGCTGATACAGCAAGCCGGCATTGGTGTTGCTGTAAAAGATGCACACCCTTCCATTCAACAGCAGGCTCAATACATTACCCGCTGTGCCGGTGGCTTTGGCGCGGTTCGTGAGGTGTGTGACTTGATTATGTTAAGTCAGGGACTTTTGCATGACGCCAAAGGAGCCAGTGTGTGAATTGGCGCATCGTCGGTATTATAGTTCTTCTGTTTGGTGCCGGACTATTGCTCGTTCTGCGCCCTTTTAGTGACGATGGCAGAGAAAGCGCTGCCACGGCGACCAAACTGATGCAGCCAGATTTTACCGCCTACGGACTTGAAACCAAAATATTTGAAAGTGATGGCGTCCTGGCGCATAAGATTCGCTCAGAAGAAATGGCTCATTACAACCAAATAGGTTTAACCGAGCTCAAGCAGCCTCAATACTCAATATTTTCGGAAGACGGCACAGAGACCTGGCAAGTCACCGCCGAGCAGGGTACCTTTTACGATGATAAAACGCTGATTCTGGAGCGTAGCGTTGAAATATTAGCATTGCAGGAAAGTTCTCCCATACAGCGCGTTATGACAGAATATCTGGTTATCGACTTAGCCAATGAATCAATGAGCACTGAATACCCGGTATTAATGCGAGGTCCGCAAGTGGAAGTTCGCGGAGATGGTTTAAGCGCCGACATGAGCGCAGAAATGATGGAGTTAAAACGACATGTTAAAACGGTTTTCCAGCCTAAGTCTTAGCTTTTTTGTGCTTATCGCATTGCCTTTGACGGCGATGGCGCAAGGAAAGGCTGACTTTAAAAAGCCGATGGAAGTCGAGTCAAGCCATGAGCAATTCGACATAAAAAACAATAAGTTAGTACTTACTGACAATGTTGTTATCCGTCAGGGCACACTACTTATTAAGGCGGACCGACTCGAAGCCTCTGCCAGCGAAAGCGGCGAGCAGGCGGACACCTTTATTGCAGAAGGTTCACCGGCAACCTACACGCAGACCCTGGAAAACGGCAACGATATTAGCGCTCAGGCAAATAAAATAACCTACTTCCAAGTCGAACAACGTCTCGAGCTCAGCGGGGACGCGAAAATCTCTCAGGGCACAAGCAGTTCAAGCGGTGATACGATCGTCTACGACTTAGCCGCACAGACGATCTCTGCAAGCAGCTCTGATGCCGATAACGGGCGCGTAATTACGATATTTACGCCGAAAACAAAAGACGACAAAACCGACAACGAGAACCCTTAATTATGGCCACCTTACGAGTCAAACATCTTGCCAAAAGCTTTAAGCGTCGTCAGGTTGTAAAGGACGTTAGCCTGGAGGTCAGTCAGGGCCAGATTATTGGGCTCTTAGGGCCCAATGGTGCGGGGAAAACAACGACGTTTTATATGATTGTCGGCTTAATCAACAGCGACAAAGGCCAGATTTTACTAGACAAAGACGACCTAACGTCTCTGCCAATGCATGAGCGTGCTCGCCGCGGAATTGGTTATCTACCGCAAGAAGCATCGATTTTCAGAAAGCTGACCGTGCGCGATAACCTGATGGCGATATTAGAAACCCGTAAAGAGCTTTCAGCGGACGCTCGCGAAGAACAGCTCGACTCGCTTCTTGAAGAGTTCAATATTGGTCATATTGCGAACAGTCTGGGGATGAGCTTATCCGGCGGTGAGAGACGTCGTGTCGAAATTGCCCGCGCCCTTGCCGCAGAGCCCACGTTTATTCTTCTGGATGAGCCCTTTGCAGGCGTCGACCCAATTTCGGTTATCGACATTAAGAAAATTGTTGAACATTTAAAGCAGCGTGGTATTGGTGTACTTATTACAGACCACAATGTCAGAGAAACCTTGTCCGTTTGTGAGCATGCGTACATTGTTAGTCACGGAGAACTTATTGCCAGCGGAGATGCAGAAAGTATATTATCGAATCAACAGGTTAAAGATGTTTACCTCGGTGAGCAGTTCACCCTTTAACGTGATACCGGGACGATAACCATGAGACAAAGTCTGCAGCTAAAAATTGGTCAGCAACTGACCATGACGCCTCAGTTACAACAAGCGATACGCTTGCTGCAGCTTTCTTCGCTCGACTTACAGGCTGAAATTCAGGACGCGCTGGACAATAACCCGTTACTGGAAGTTGAAAGCGAACAACCTCATGACGGTGACAGCACCGACTCCCCTCATTCGTCAAATAAAGACGACAGTCAGCGTGAAACCTCCGATGTTATAAAAACTCAGGAAATGCCAGAAGACCTCCCTGTGGACAGCACATGGGATGATACCTATTCATCGTCGACTCCTGCTACCGGAGCGGCCTCAAACGGCAAATCCTACGACGGTGACTATGAGGTGTACCAAGGCTCAACGAGCGAGTCTTTGCAAGACCATCTGATTTGGCAAATGCAACTGTCGCACTTTTCTGAAGAAGACACTGCGATTGGCGAAGCCATTATCGAAGCCATTGACGACAATGGTTATTTAACAACGAATATTGAAGACATTATTGAGTCTGTGCGCTTACCCGAGGTTGGCGAAGAAGAAGTCTGCATGGTACTCAAGCGCATCCAACACTTTGACCCAGTCGGTGTCGGCGCACGTACCGTCAGCGAGTGCCTGGCGATTCAATTACGACAACTGGACGACAGCACGCCGTTTAAGCTCGCTGCTATCACTCTGGTTAGCGAGCATATGGACTTGCTGGGCAACCGAGACTTCCGCAATATCCAGAAAAAGCTCAAATTAACCGAAAATGACTTACGTGAAGTCATGCGGCTGATTCAGCAAATGCACCCGCACCCGGGCGAACAAGTTGCTCAACAAGAAGTTGAGTACGTGATTCCTGACGTTGCGGTCATGAAAAAGAATGGTCGCTGGGTGGTCGAATTAAACCCGGATAGCGTACCTAAATTAAAGGTCAATGAAGAATACGCGGCACTGAGTAAAGCGGCGAAGTCCTCGGCAGACAGTCAGTACATTAAAAACCATACACAGGAAGCGCGTTGGTTTATTAAAAGTCTGGAGAGTCGCAATGAAACGCTGTTGAAAGTTGCCAACTGTATTGTTCAGCGCCAGCAGGGCTTTTTTGAGTACGGTGAAGAGGCCATGAAACCAATGGTACTCAATGATGTCGCTGAAGCCGTGGAAATGCATGAAAGCACCATTTCACGGGTAACAACGCAGAAGTTTCTGCACTGCCCACGAGGCATTTTTGAATTAAAATACTTTTTCTCTAGCCATGTCAGTACAGAAGGTGGAGGTGAGTGTTCAAGTACCGCAATACGTGCTTTAATTAAGAAGTTAGTCGCTGCAGAAAACCGTAGCAAACCATTAAGCGACAGCAAAATCGCTGAACTGATAGCCGAGCAAGGCATCAAAGTAGCGAGGAGGACAATTGCGAAGTATCGGGAATCACTGAATATTCCCTCATCGAGTCAACGCAAGAGTCTTTTATAACTTGTAAACTGCAGAAGGAAGACGTTATGCAAATTAATCTTACTGGTCATCATATCGATATCACTGAGTCTCTACGTGAGTATGTGGACACAAAATTTGCTAAGTTAGAGCGCCATTTTGACCATATCACCAACGTTCACGTCATCCTTAATGTTGAAAAAACGAATCAAAAAGCGGAAGCTACCGTGCACCTGAACGGCGGCGAGATTTTCGCTGACTCTGTTCACGATGATATGTACGCAGCCATTGATGGTTTAATCGATAAGCTTGACCGTCAGGTTATTAAACACAAAGAAAAAATGAAAAAGCATTAGTCCATGCAAATAAGTGAGTTGTTAAGCCCCGACTGCACCAGGTGTGCAGTCGAGGGTGCAAGTAAAAAGCGGTTATTAGAAACCATTAGCCAAATTGTCGCGCCAAAACTGTCAGGCATTACTCGTCATGACATTTTTGAAAGCTTGGTTAACCGTGAACGCTTAGGAAGTACCGGTATTGGTTTAGGTATTGCTATTCCTCATGGGCGACTCGCTAAAGCCAGCCATCCGGTTGCGGTGTTATTGACGTTAGACGAGCCAATCGAGTTTGACGCGATTGATAACCAACCTGTGGACATTATTTTTGCGCTGTTAGTGCCAGAGTCAGAGCATGAAAATCATTTGCAGACATTAGCAGCCGTTGCCCGTCGCATGAATGACAAAGACTGCACCCGCGCGCTTCGGAACGCTGAAAGTGACAACGCACTTTATCAATTATTTATTGGGGAAGGTGAAGATAAGCCATGCAACTGATTATTGTCAGTGGTCGCTCGGGATCGGGTAAAACTATCGCCCTTCGAGTACTCGAGGATCTTGGCTTTTACTGCGTCGACAACTTACCCATTAGCCTACTTCCCACGCTGGTTCATGCGGTCATGGAGCAGTATTCAAAAATTGCCATCAGCATTGACGTTAGAAACCTGCCCGAACATTCGGAAGAGCTGCTTGACTCGCTAAACTTTTTACCCAAAGGGGTTGAACCAGAAGTACTGTTCATTGATGCCGACGACAACACCTTACTGAAGCGCTTTGGTGAAACACGCCGTTTGCACCCGCTCTCACAAAAGGAGTTACCTTTAGTTGATGCGCTTCAGGCAGAACGGAAGTTGCTCGAACCAATTATGGAGCGCGCCACCTGGCGCCTGGACAGCAGCGACTTATCGTTACACCAGTTAAGTGAAGAAGTGCGCGAGCGTGTGCTCGGCCGAGCAGACAAAAAACTGATTATCGTTTTTCAGTCTTTTGGTTTTAAGTATGGACTGCCGAAAGACGCTGATTTTGTATTTGATGCACGCATATTACCAAACCCGCACTGGCAACCTGAACTGAAGTTGCTAACCGGCTTAGATGCAGACGTACAGCATTATTTTCGCCAACAGCCGTTGGTCACGAAGTTTGTCTATCAGCTCGAAAACTTTTTAGGCACTTGGCTGCCTCACTTTCAACGCAGTAACCGCAGCTATTTAACGATTGCGACAGGCTGTACTGGTGGGCAGCATCGCTCCGTTTATATTTCACAGCAGTTAGCGGAGCGCTTTGAACAAAAATCAGTGAAAGTTCAGGTTCGTCACCGGGAGTTAAAGCAGCATGAGTAAAGCTTGCAAGACGCTTGTTATACGCAATAAACTGGGCCTTCATGCTAGGGCTGCGACCAAACTTGCGCAGCTCACACAGTCATTCAAGTCAGAAATTACCGTTCAGCAGGGTGAACAATGCGTTAACGCTGCCAGTGTTATGTGCTTAATGCTGCTCGCCAGTCAACAAGGTAAGTCGGTCGAAGTTTGTGCCGAAGGCGATGACGCAGAAGACGCATTAATAGCGGTGAGCGAATTGTTCGAAGATCGCTTTGAGGAAAACGAGTAACCAATGATAGCCGAGCTGTCCGATAAAGAATACGCCATGCAACGAATTCAGGAGGTTAACTCTGCGTTAGCCGACGGTATGTTCGTGGCAGCTCGACGCATGCTGCACAACATGCCGGCCTGCGATGTCGCTTTACTGTTAGAGTCTTCTCCACCGAAAAGCCGTTCTAAAATCTGGAAGCTGGTCGATATTGACGAGCACGGTGAAATTCTTGAAGAGCTGAACGAAGAAGTTCAGAAAGACATTATTCGTCAGATGGCTCCGGAAAATCTGGCGGCAGCGACCGAAGGCATGGACACCGATGACCTCGCCTACGTTCTGCGTGGTTTGCCGGAGCCGGTGTATCAGGAAGTCTTAAAGTCCATGGACGAAGGCGACCGGGAGCGGGCAGAAACCGCTCTTTCCTACGCCGAAGACAGCGCTGGTGGTATCATGAATACCGATACCATTACCGTACGCTCAGACGTCACTATCGACGTTGTATTGCGTTATCTGCGCCTTAAAGGAGAGTTACCCGAAGCAACCGATAAACTCTATGTCGTTGATCGCAATGAGAAAGTCACTGGTGAGATTTCGTTGACTCAGTTACTTACAGTCGACCCCAGCCGCCGCATCGATGAAATTATGTCATCGGATATTACGACCATACCCGTCGATATGGAAGAAACCGAAGTGGCTAAGCTTTTTGAGCGACATGACTGGGTTTCTGCACCGGTTGTCGATAGTGAGCAACAACTTGTGGGTCGTATTACGATCGATGATGTAGTTGATATTATTCGTGAAGAAGCTCAGCACTCGATGCTCAGTATGGCGGGCTTGGAAGATGACGAGGATACCTTTGCGCCGGTATTGAAAAGTACCCGCCGCCGTACCGTATGGCTTGCGGTTAACTTGGTGACAGCCTTATTAGCCGCCATGGTCAGTTCACTGTTTGAAGACATACTGGCGCAAATGGCCATACTGGCTATTTTGAACACCATAGTTCCTAGTATGGGCGGCATTGCCGGTAGTCAAACCTTAACACTGGTTATTCGAGGTATGGCGCTCGGCCATATCGGATCCAGTAACTCCCGATGGTTAATCGGTAAAGAGCTCGCGATAGGCTTCTTAAACGGCGTAATATGGTCGGTGCTTATTGCTGCAGTCGTTGCGCTTTGGAAGCAAGACTTACTGGTTGGCGGTATTATCGCGTTCGCTATGATGATGAACCTATTAGCCGCAGGGCTGGCGGGGGCAACCGTTCCGCTTATGTTGAAGCGTTTTAACATTGACCCTGCACTTGCCGGTGGCGTAATTTTAACCACGGTGACCGATGTCGTCGGTATTTTCGCCTTCCTTGGCTCAGCGACTCTCCTGCTTTCTTAAGCGCCTTAGTGTTGTAAAGGCAGGCTAATGACCTGCCACACTCATTTGTTCTAACAGTACAGAGCCAGTGTGCAATGCATGTCGTTCATCGGTATCGTTGCCAATAGCAACGATGTTCGCCAGCATATCTTTTAAGTTGCCAGCTATTGTGACTTCTTCAACTGGGTACTGAACTTCGCCATTTTCGACCCAAAAGCCTGCAGCGCCGCGAGAATAGTCGCCGTTAACGAGGTTAACGCCCTGCCCCATGACTTCAGTCACCAAAAGCCCGGTTCCCATTTGCTGGCAAAGCTGCTGTAGCGACTTATCCTGTTGACTGACCCGCCAGTTATGAATACCACCTGCATGGCCGGTCGGTTGCATATCCATTTTACGAGCCGCATAACTGGTCAATAAGTACGTTTCCAATACGCCCTTATCGACAATAGTTCTATCCTGTGTTTTAAGACCTTCGGCGTCAAATGGTGTGCTGGCTAAGCCGCCAACAATATGAGGACGCTCTTGAATAGTCAGCCATTCCGGGAGCACTGATTTTCCTAAATAATCGAGTAAGAAGCTCGACTTGCGGTACAAGTTTCCGCCGCTAATGGCTGAGACGAAATGCCCAAACAAACTACCCGCAATATCAGCACGAAAAATGACCGGAACCTTGGCCGTTGGAACCTGTCTGGCCCCCAAACGAGACAAGGTTTCGTTAGCGGCATCTTCTGCCACTTTTTCCGGTGTCCATAAGTCAGATGTTTTTCTCGCCACGGTATAACTCATATCACGCTGCATTTTATCGCCTTCACGAGCAATAAGCGCACAACCTAAGTTATGGCGAGACTGTAGGAAGCCACCAATAAAGTCGTGTGTGTTGCCATAAACCCGAAAACCGGTGTGACTACCGTAGTGTGCTCCATCGGAATTCACTATACGCTCGTCTAGGTTCAATGCATGCTTTTCGCACGCCAACGCTTGCTCAATAGCATATTCAGCACTTTGATCACCCGGATGACACAAATCTAAATCCGCAATATCGGTTGCCATAAGCTCGGACGGTGCTAAGCCATTGTAGGGGTCCGGCGACGTAAAACGGGCAATATCACAGGCTTTGTCAACAGCGGCTTCAATAGCGGCCTTTGACAGATCTGTTGTCGA
This sequence comes from Idiomarina sp. 29L, assembly GCF_004123135.1. Lineage (NCBI taxonomy): Bacteria > Pseudomonadati > Pseudomonadota > Gammaproteobacteria > Alteromonadales > Idiomarinaceae > Idiomarina > Idiomarina sp. 29L. The sequence continues at coordinate 352,730 of NZ_SDJS01000002.1, forward strand.
CGCAGAACCTTTTTGCTGTCCACGATACACCGTAATGCCTAATGCGCCATCTTGGTTAAACTCAACGGTTTCGACCTCTCCCAAACGAGTCCCCACAGAAATACCTGAGGTTTGGCTAATAGAGCATTCCGCATCACTGGCACCTTTTTGTTTCGCCAGCGACAAGGCCTCTTTTACGGCAGCCTCGACTTGCCCCATCTCTTTGTTAAGGTCATCCAGTTGTACTATCAAAAAACTCTCCTCACTGCTAAACTAGCGGCTTTAGCGCTAATCGAGTTGTAATTATGTCGAAACGAAAGTCACAAAATCCATCCTCTGATATCGACGCTCATGACAATGACGATTTCGTCAGTAAGTCACAAAAAAAGCGCGAAATGGCAGAGCGACAAAAAGTCGGTACCGACTTAGTCGAGCTCAGCGATGCTCAATTAAAGAGCATGCCGTTAGACGACGAGCTTCGTGACGCCGTGCTACTGGCTCGTAAAATTCGTAATAAACACGAAGGCTACCGACGCCAGCTTCAATTCATTGGTAAGCTGATGCGCTCTCGGGATATTGAGCCCATTGAACAAGCGCTGTCAGACCTTCGTAATGCGCACCAGCAGGAAACCACTAAGTTTCACGCTGTCGAAGACGCCAGGGACTCGCTCCTCAACGGCGGAGACGAGGCCTTGCAAAGCTTTATCGAAAACTACCCTCAGGCCGATCGCCAAAAAATTCGACAGCTGATGCGCTTAGCTGAGCAGCAAAAAGCCCAGGAAAAGCCACCTAAGGCGGCTCGAGAGCTATTTGTTTATCTGCGCAGCGTTATTCTTTAATTACTCCGTACCACCAACGGTCATTGAATCCAGTTTCAAGGTTGGTTGTCCGACACCAACAGGAACACTTTGACCGTCCTTACCACAAACACCAACGCCGGCGTCCAGTTCCAGGTCATTGCCGACCATAGAAACCTGTGACATAGCATCAGGTCCGTTACCAATTAAGGTAGCCCCTTTTATTGGCGCGGTAATTTTACCGTCTTCAATTAAGTAAGCCTCTGACGCTGAAAACACAAACTGTCCTGAGGTTATGTCGACTTGTCCGCCGGCAAACTGAGGCGCATAAATGCCCTTTTTGACACTGCTGATAATCTCATCCGGCGTACTTTCGCCCGGCAGCATATAAGTATTCGTCATACGAGGCATGGGTAAATGAGCAAAGCTTTCCCGGCGACCATTACCGGTGACGCTTTGTTTCATCAACCGTGCGTTCATCTTGTCCTGCATATAACCACGCAAGCGACCGTTCTCTATCAGAACATTGTAACCACTCGGTGTCCCTTCATCGTCTATCGTCATCGAGCCACGACGGTCATTCATGGTGCCGTCATCGACAATGGTACAAAGCTCTGAAGCCACCTTTTCACCCACACGACCGGAGTAAGCTGACGACCCTTTACGATTGAAATCACCTTCAAGGCCATGACCAACCGCCTCATGCAATAACACCCCTGGCCAACCCGCTCCTAAAACGACTGGCATGTTACCTGCGGGTGCCGGACGTGCTTCTAAGTTCACCAGTGCCTGGCGAACCGCCTCTTCGGCGAAGTGCTTCCAACGTGTACTACCGTTTGTGTCTTCAATAAAAAATTCGTAACCAACGCGCGCTCCACCACCGGCGCTACCGCGCTCACGACGACCGTTTTGCTCCGCAATGACCGAACAGTTCAAACGAATAAGCGGGCGCTTATCGGTAGCAAAGGTGCCATCTGTCGCAGCAACCAGTACATCGTCATAACTGCCACTTAAACTGACAACCACTTGCGACACTCGGCTGTCCTGCGCACGCGCATGAGCATCAGTCTGTTTTAACAGCTCAATTTTTTCATCTTCCGACAGCGTATTTAAAGGATTAATGCCTTCATATCGTGATGTGGCCTGCACAGACTGTAACGCCGCTACCGACTTACTCTGCCCCTGACGGGCAATACCGCGGGCAGCTTCACTGGTGCGCTTAAGCGCTTCCAAAGTAATTTCATCAGCGTAAGCAAAGCCAGTTTTTTCGCCCTGCACCGCACGAACGCCCATTCCGGTTTCAATATGAAACGCACCATTTTTAATGATGCCGTCTTCCAGCACCCAGGATTCATTGACACTGTGTTGCAGATAAATGTCTGCAAAATCAATTGTACCGCTGTATAACGTTGCCAACGCTTTACTAATATCGCTCTCAGACAACGAATAATCATTTAGTGTCATGTATGTTTACTACCTCAAATTGGTTTTGTTTGGCGACCGGCATTTGTTGACGTATTTCTTCGGTTCGGTCTAAGTCGACTTCGACCGAAATAATGCCTTCACCTTTTGCCTGTTCCGCTAAAATTTCACCCCACGGGCTGACAATAATGGAATGCCCGTAAGTCTCGCGTCCGTTATCATGCACACCCACTTGGTTAGGGGCCACCACATAAGCCTGCTGCTCTATAGCCCTTGCTCTAACCAACGCATGCCAGTGTGCATTCCCGGTCACTTGGGTAAATCCAGACGGCAAAGCAATGACATTAGCGCCTGCCTCGCGCAACGCCCTAAACAGCTCAGGAAAACGGAGATCATAACATACCGACATACCGACAACACCACAGTCGGTATCGACTGCAACCACTTCCGTACCCGGCTTCGTCCATTTTGATTCACGGTATTGTTTGGTGTTATCAGCTACATCCACATCGAACAGGTGAATTTTGTCGTATCGCGCAACAAGCTCTCCTGTTGGCGAATACATTAACGATGCAGCTGAAAAGCGTTCACCCGCATCAATAGGGATGGTGCCACCAATCAAATACACACCGTGCTGCTTCGCGAGCGAAGAAAGTGCTCTTTGCACATCGCCGTCTTTGTAGTTTTCAGCCATATCCAGTTGCGCTCGGTCACCAGCACCAAAGCAGACAAAGGCTTCAGGAAGAACCACTAGATGGGGGTAATTGGCAGACGGGAGATTGTTAAGAAGCTTTTTGACAATGTCGAGGTTGCCTTCAGGTTTAGAGCGGCTGCTCATTTGCAGCGCTGTCAGTTGCACCTTTTTCATCGTTTACCTCTGGATTTTTGGGGTCTTCCTCCAATTTTGGCAAATCAACCGGGCGGCTGTCACGCTCTATTTCCTGTACAACCGGATTCTCTATGGTGCCGGTCACTTCATAGCGTAGCTTTGAAATAACTTTTGCGTCATGCAGCACTTTGTCAATAAGTAGCGCAGCCAGTCCGCTTGGAGGGTTAACCATCCAGGCAAGAATAACTGGCAGACTCGAAGTCACTTTCGGTGCGTATGTTAACGTATAATTCAGTTCACCGCTGGTCATGTCTGTCCAGCCCCGAATATCCATATCGCCTGCGGAGCCAAGCAATCTGGCATCATCTGTTTGAGCAACACCATCCTCTATAGCGGCGCTTCCAGACAGTTCGGTAAAGAACATACCCTGAGAGAATATGTCACGGAAGTCTAGCGTCAGTTTACGTAAAATACTGTCCAAACTGAGTATCGAGAATATACGAGCCCCCCCATCACTGACTTCAGCAAGGTAACCTTTACCCAATGACCATGCAATATTCCCGTCCAGTGAAGACCAGCTGGGTTGATGCAGATGATCATCCCAGTTCAGGGAGAAGTTAATATCCGCGGAGCTATCCCGAATGGCTGTCTCGATACCAAACTGACGCAGTAATTCACCTAAATCGTTGGTATTTAATTGACCGTTTAACTCACTATAGGCTTGTTCATTTTCATAGCGCCACACTCCGTTAGCCTGAATACGGTCGCCATTTCGAGTGACGTTTAGACGGTCAATCGTAAAACCTTTTGCCTGCGCGGACGCCTTGATTGGAGATATCGCTAAATCGACTTCTCCTAAATTGTGCTCGTTAATTCGACAGCTTCGGCAGTTGACATTGACCGGAGGTACTTTTCCCAGCCAATTCCATTTCGCGTCGTCATCATTGTCAGAACTTGGCAGTTCAATATCGGTGGACAGCTCGAGGTAGTCAGCCCTGACATCAATGCCTTTTTTCATAAACTCATTAGGAATACCGACGTTTAGCACGGCTTTGTCTGAATTAACCTGAACCTGCCACTCGTTTGCCTCAGGCCAGCTTCGTATATTCGCAGCCCCAAAGCTTTGCTCTGCCCATTTCAGCTCATTCGCTGAAACACTGATTGAATCGGGCAGCCATGGGTTGTGTGCTTCAGCGCTGGCATCCCCCACTGAAGAACCACCACTTCCAAGCGCATAAATAAGTGAATACCAACGGCCGATATCGGCGTCTCCAAGCTCAGCCAACACAGTGAATCCACTGCCCGCATCCTCAATCTGACTATCTTCACCAACCGCTAATGTCGCTTTTTGCCATCCCGGCATATCCAATCGCCAGCGGCCTTCAAAACGCGCTCTTTCGTCAATGCGCCCAGTCACTGTATAGTTATCGCCAGAGCCATTTAAGGAGAAATAAAACTGCCAACCTTCACCAAAACTCTTTTCTAACGGGCTCGGCAAATACGTTTCTAAACCGGTTAGGTCGTATTGTCCTTCAGCATCAACCTTCATAGAGTCACCGGTAAACTGCAACGTCACCCGGCTTTCCCCGTTAACCGCCCCGTAAAAGAACTCCTCCCACTGGTCGTAAGGAAACTGTTTGAATAACGGTTCAGTCTGCCAGTCTAACTCCGTATTAATGGCTAATTCATAGCCGTCATTTTTCGAATCTCCCTCAACGGAAGCTGTCACAGGCATACCGTACCAACTCAGTATCAAATCTGAGGTATTAACGCTGGCGTTATTGACGGTCAACTTCCCTTCATTGATGCTGAATCGTTGTTTTATTGCATCAATTGTTACCTGAACGCCTGCCAATGGCGCTTCAACAAATACGCCAACCTCGCGAGACTCATCAAACGGAATATCCAACGCTACTTGCCCGGTCACCTGCCCTTGCGGATTCAGTTGATTAAAGGTTTCTGTTACCGAATCTAAAGGCGAATTCTTGAATACATTATAGACCTGCTGAGCATCGCCCGACGCTCGTGCTTCTATTTGCAGTCCGATGTTACCGTCGGTGAGATCTGGAATTCGAGCAGAAACGTTGTCGACATTAACTGAACCAATAACAGCTTTGTCAGCGTACATGAGCAAACTATTCTGGTAAAAGTCCAGGTGAATAGGCGCTTTTTCAAGGACCGGCCAATCAGGCTGGAACTTAAAGTCCAACGATTCGAAGTCCGCGCGCGCGCTAAACACCGATGCCAGACTGGCATTAGCAAAGCTATCAATATCGCCTCGCCACACTGCTTCAAGGCCACTTAATTTCCCTGCTTGCAGAGCTTCAGTTAAGTAACGATGCACACCGTCGCCCATCGCCTTGGGCAACAGCTTGCGAGCTGTTTCTACGGAAAACGGCGCCGTCGAATAAATAAACGAATCAATAGACGGTTTACCAGACACGCTATCTGAGGATAGCTGAGCACTTCCCTGCAATGTTAAATCGTTTACTTGTGCCAGCATTTGCGTTAACGAAACTGACCAGCCGTTATCATTGGCTCTCCAGGTTCCGGATAAATCCAGTTCGTTAATAGCCCAGGCATGTTCTGAGGACAAATGTCGGCTTGCCAATGAGACACCACTACCATACAAATGCCATTGAGCCTGATTATTCATTTGGCTCACACTCACGTGTAAACCGCTTACACTGGGTGTGTTATTACCACCTTCGATAGACAGCCCGGTGCCATCAACACGCCACTGGCTTCCTGTGATGGGATGTAACCGATATTGACCATCGACCTGACCATTAATCCCCGTTCTCTTAACCCATTTCACCACCTCCTGGGAAGTAAACGGCAACAGCGTTAACAATGATGTAGCATCGTCTAGCTTGACGTTTGAGACACTAATATCGTGAATACTGTTCTTATTTTGCCAGGCAACTCTCGGAACCCGAACACTGCCCGAAGAAGACTCCAGAGTCATTGGTAAACTATTCATTAGCCAACCATCTTCCTGCGGCCTCAGAATGACTTTTCCACCAGGAATATCCAGCCAATGTGTTTGCTCAGCGCCCTTATATTGCCAGGTTATGCGGTTCTGACGAAGCTGAAGAAGCCCTTCAAATAGCTCACCATTTTGCATATCCAGCCAAGCGGTAAAGTTGACATCCGACTCCTGTACGTCGATATCACCCAGTCTTTCCTCTAGCCAAGGGCTAATATCAATGTTTTGTGCATTCACATAGAACTGACCTGTTAATTCCGACCAAGTATCACCATTGAGGTCAACAATGATATCCAGAGCGTTGGTCGCGAAGTCATCCATTCTTAGGCTACCGACCGCGCGGTGCCGTGATCCTTCGTTAACCCAGGACAAACGTTCGAGCTCAATTCTTCGGGTGATCCCCCTTAAGTTAGTCAGAAAGACTTGTCCCTGGTGTATTGAGAATTTCTCTAACTGGTGCAGAAACAACTCACTGAGGTTATCAATATCTAATGTGTCATTCCCTGGCACATCGGTTAGCTGTCTGAGATCAACGGCAATATTGGCGTTATCCAAGATAAACTCGTCAGCCACAAATTGCCGCTGAACAATGCTTTGCCAGAAGTTTAAAACCACATAGACTTGCGCAACACTAAACTTCACCTTTGCATCGTCCGCCGGTGACAAAGAGAGGTCTTCGAGTACGATAGACGGTCCCTGCTGAGTCCATGCCATGGACAGATCGTTAATACTGACAGGTTGCTGGAAGCGTGACTCTAGTTCATTCTCAAGGGGCTGAGTTAAGTCTGGCAGATACGGCAGACTATAGCGAAGCAAACTCAGAGCAACAGCAACCAGTACCAGCACAATAGCCAGTAGTAGCCACAGTTTTTTTAATACCCAGGACAGTGCTTGCATTAACCTACATCATTACCACGTCAAATTGCTCTTGATTATACAGAGGTTCGGTCTGTACGGTAATTTGACGTGAAACAAACAGCTCAAGTTCAGCTAACGCGTGAGATTCTTCGTTCACTAATGCCTCACTGACTTTAGCTGACGCATAAACAACGAATTTGTCGGCCTCGTAGGCCTTATGCACGCGCACAATCTCACGCATAATTTCGTAACAAACGGTTTCAACGGTTTTCATCGTGCCCCGTCCCTGACAAACCGGGCACTCAGAACAAAGCACGTGTTCGAGGCTTTCGCGGGTTCGCTTACGGGTCATCTCAACCAGTCCGAGCGTCGTAAAACCGTTAATCGTGGTCTTCGCCCTGTCTTTTGACAATGCAAGCTCCAGGCTGTGTAAGACACGTCGTTTATGCTCTTCGTCGCGCATATCGATAAAATCGATAATGATAATGCCACCCAAATTCCGCAATCGCAGTTGTCGTGCTATTGCCTGAGTCGCTTCTATATTGGTGTTGAATATGGTTTCTTCGAGGTTTCTGTGGCCGACGAAAGCACCGGTATTGATATCGATGGTCGTCATAGCCTCGGTTTGATCAATAATTAACGAGCCACCCGATTTTAAGTCAACGCGGCGGTCAAGAGCACGCTGCATTTCATTTTCAATATCAAACAAGTCGAAAATAGGACGGTCACCGGTATAGTATTCCAGCACGCCCGTTAATTCCGGGATAAAGTCTTTGGTGAAGGTTTTCAGGGTGTCAAAAGTGACTTTCGAGTCTACCCGAATGCGTTCTATTTCCTCACCGACAAAGTCACGCAGTACACGGCAGGACAAGTTCAAGTCTTCATACAGCATGCCAACTTTGCGCTGACTTTTCTTGCGTGTTTTAATCTTCTCCCAAAGTCGGAAAAGAAAATCCGCATCGCTTTTTAACGACTGCTCAGAGGCTCCTTCTGCCGCTGTACGAACAATAAATTTACCGTCTTCAGTGCTGACCGACTCCGCTATTTCTTTTAAGCGATCACGCTCTTCGCCTTCTTCAATGCGCTGCGAAACCCCCACATGGTCACTTTTCGGCATGAATACCAAGTAACGGGACGGTAGGGTAATGTCAGTAGTCAGTCGCGCGCCCTTCGTACCTAAAGGGTCTTTGACGACCTGAACCATAATTTGCTGGCCTTGGTGAACCAGCTCAGTAATGTCTCTTTCCGGTCGGTCCGGCTGAGGAAGGTCGTCTCCGTCAACTTGTACCACAATGTCTGACGCATGTAAGAATGCCGCCTTATCCAAACCAATATCGATAAAGGCCGCCTGCATTCCCGGTAAAACACGGGACACTTTTCCCATGTAGATGTTACCCACCAGACCTCGTTTCGCCTGCCGTTCAATATGAACTTCCTGCAAAATGCCATTTTCAACGAGGACCACCCGCGTTTCCGTGGGTGTAACGTTCATGAGAACTTCAACGCTCATCTCAACCACCTGTTACTTCGAACATGCGAAGTAATTGCTCTGTTTCATATAAAGGTAAGCCAACCACTGCAAAGTAGCTACCTTCAATTCGTTTCACATATTTGCCACCGTATCCCTGAATACCATAGCCACCGGCTTTATCCTGAGGCTCTCCGGTTGCCCAGTAACTTTCGATATCGTCGGTTGTTAGCAAGGCGAACTCAACGCTTGTGGTAACCAATGTTGATTCACTCGCCACTAAACTCTGCCCATCCCAGTGGCAAACGGCGACCGATGTCAGTACCTCATGAGTACGTCCGGACAATTGACGCATCATTTTCTGAAAGTGTTCAAAGTCCAACGGCTTTTCCATGACCTCTTGGTCACACCGAATCAACGTGTCCGAGCCAATAACGAGACACTCATCAGACTGCCGCGTCGCAACGGCTAATGCCTTTTCGTTCGCCAGCCGCAGCACGTAACCCTCAGCACTCTCATTGCTCTGTCGAATTTCATCGATATCGGGCACATCGCAATCAAACGGGCGATGCAAGAAGTTCAATAATTCGCGCCGACGAGGCGACGAGGAAGCTAAGACAATACGCATTATGACACCCCAAACTGGCGGCGAACTTTACGCAACAACGGAAATACCCAAAGCCAGAAAACAGCCGAGGTTAATACAGGCCAAAAATACGATAACGTAAATTCAGCGTCGTGCAGAAAGACGTTTGCCTCGAAGATAATGAAGCGTTTCAGGAGTATCAGAACGGCAATAACAACGGCCTGCTGTATCAGGGCAAAATTACGAATACGCTGAAAGTTTCTAGCCGCTAAATAGGCAACAACGACCATGCCTAATGCATGCACGCCGACGATAGAGCCCAGAAGAACGTCACTTAGCACGCCCAGAATGAGTGCAGTTCCAATGCTTACCCGATGAGGCAAAGCAATTACCCAGTACAACATGACCAGCGTTACCCAATCCGGACGAAACACGTCGAAGGTGGCCGGCATTGGCATGACCATTAACGTTAACGCGATGACATAGGTAACGAGCAGAGTCACTATTCCCGGCTTCAAGAGCTTCATTCCTCGTCCTCATAAATCGGCTGTTGCTTACTTTCGCTTGGCCACAATAATAAGACATTTCGCACTCTGTCTAAGGCGCTTACTGGATCGGCGAACACTGTAGCGAACGGCAGTGACTCATCCCTCACTATGCTGGCAATACGTGCGACAGGATACCCTTCAGGAAACACATCACCCAGACCGGACGACATCAGCAGGTCGCCTTCTCGCAACTCTGTGCTGTGCGGAATGAACATAAGCTCTAAACGACCAATATCCCCTGTACCCTGGGCTAACACTCGAATGTCGTTTCTTTCTGAGCGCAGAGAAATAGCATGACTTTGGTCGGAAATAAGTAGCACTCGCGCGGTACTCCCTCCAACGTCCTGGACTTGTCCAATGATCCCGCTGCTATCTAATACCGGCTGACCTTCGTACACACCGCTTAAGGTTCCCTTATTAATCACCAACTGTTGCGAAAATGGCTCAGACGCAACGGCTATCACCTCGGCAACCATTCTTCGGGCAGACTCGCGTGCGTCCGAACCGAGTAACTCTCTAAGGCGGCGGTTTTCGTTTTTCAGGAATTGTAATTGCTGCTGCTGCCCCTGAAGCATGAGTATTCGTTGTTTTAACGCTTGGTTTTCCTCACTTAACTGCTCCGTGGTTTTTACCGACTCCGAAAAGTTATCCAATAACTGTTCGGGCAATATGGCTAAATACTGAACAGGCGCAACGAGTGAGTTAAGAAACACGCGAACAGGCTGCATGGCTTGCAACCGGTGATCAATAAATATGAGCAGAAACGAACAGGCTAGTGCGAGCACTAGCCTGGAGAGTAAAGACGGGCCGCGGACAAACAGCGTTTTCATGATTTACTCATAACTGAATAAATCACCGCCGTGCATGTCGATCATTTCTAATGCTTTACCACCACCACGCGCTACACAGGTAAGCGGGTCATCAGCAATAATTACCGGAATGCCTGTTTCTTCGACAAGCAGGCGATCTAAATCTTTTAATAGCGCGCCACCACCGGTTAACACCATACCGCGCTCTGAAATATCAGACGCGAGCTCTGGCGGTGATTGCTCTAGCGCGACCATAACCGCACTCACAATACCCATGAGCGGCTCTTGTAACGCTTCTAGAATTTCATTGCTGTTCAGTGTAAAGGAGCGTGGTACACCTTCAGCTAGGTTACGACCCCGCACTTCAATTTCCTTCAGCTCTTCGCCCGGGAACGCTGAACCAATTTCATGTTTAATGCGCTCTGCGGTAGCATCACCAATCAGTGCGCCAAAGTTGCGACGGACATAACTGATAATAGCTTCGTCGAACTTATCACCACCAATGCGAACAGATGACGAATAAACCACACCGTTCAGTGAGATAATAGCGACTTCGGTTGTACCGCCACCAATATCAACCACCATGGAACCGGTTGCCTCGGATACAGGCAAACCAGCACCAATCGCTGCCGCCATTGGTTCATCAATTAAGTACACTTCACGTGCGCCCGCGCCCAACGCTGATTCACGAATCGCACGGCGTTCTACCTGGGTTGAACCACACGGAACACACACTAAAACTCGCGGGCTTGGACGGAAGTAATGGCTGTCGTGGACTTGCTTAATAAAGAACTGAAGCATTTTTTCGCATACATAAAAGTCTGCGATAACACCGTCTTTCATTGGGCGAATAGCACGAATATTGCCTGGAGTACGACCTAACATTTGCTTAGCGGCTGAACCAACGGCCGCAATAGACTTAGGTCCGCCTGAGCGTTCTTGTCGTATTGCTACAACTGAAGGCTCATTTAAAACAATGCCTTCGTCTTTAACGTAAATGAGGGTGTTGGCGGTACCAAGGTCAATAGATAAATCGTTTGAAAAAAGGCCGCGAATTTTTTTAAACATGAAGCGGTATATCCCTACTTATAAAGCTAACAGAGTGACAGCAAAGAGCACAGTAAGTACTTACTGCGCCCTTACAACACGGAATCCAATGTAGTTAGAGTTAAAATCTGCCGGAAGTTCCATTTTTGTCGAAACTCGGGCAAGGCTTGGTGTAAAGTTCCACGCACCGCCTTTAACAACAACACCGTTGTCAGTTTGCGCCCATTCCCAGACGTTACCAACGGTATCAAATAGTCCCCAAGGGTTACGGTGGAAACTTGCCACTGGCGCAGGGCGTTGATTCGACCAGTCTGAGCCACAGTTACGGCAGTTTGCCTTGCCAAAACCGACATCGTTCCCCCACCAGAAGTCGGTTTCCGTTCCAGCACGAGCAGCATATTCCCATTCTGCCTCGGTCGGGACGCTGTACTTAAATCCACTTTTCGCTGTTAACCAATCAGCATAAGCCTTCGCATCGTTGTAGCTTACGCATACAACCGGTGAATTGTCAGACTGTTTGTAGCCGGGGTTCTTCCAGCTGAGCTTTTCGTTAAACTCGGGACGCCCATTTTTAAGCGTTGCACAAGTTCCGCGTTTCTCAGCATCGGTTACGTATGCAGTGTCTTCAACAAAGTCTCTAAAATGCTTAACCGTGATTTCAGTATCAGTAATACCGAGTGCGTTCGGTATTTCGCGAGTTTCAGCTGGTCGTTCATTCGGCAAGCCATTACCAACCAAGTCGCCCATTTTGAACTTTCCCGCCGGTACGACAACAAGCTCCGGGCCTCTAACATCTCGATATAAGATATCCTGAATTTTCTCGCCACGAGTAAATGAATACTCAGACTTTTCCAGTTCCGCTCGAATAGACATAGCGTCTTTTAGGCGAATTTTTTCCGCATAAGCTGAATAGCCGTACTTCAAGACTTCAACTTCGTGCTCGCCACCAGGCAACATAACTTCGATAGGTGTCGAACCATAACTAACACCGTCAATGATAACTTCATCGTCGTAAACGTTTGAACGTATTGTTAACGGGTGCATGACGGAGCTATCAACCGTTTCTTCATCACCCGCCTGCAACTCCCCCGGCCGTTGTTCCGTTGCGCAATAACGCATATCAACGTCAAGTAATGTACAGGCTTGGCTTTGTGGTAACTGTCCACGAAGCTCTACTGCCAGTTTAACGCCGTAGTTACCTGCACCGCTAAAGCCGTTGCTGATTGTCTTAGAACCTAAGATTTGAACGTTCGGGCTGGCTTTTTCCAGATTTTCACGCGCCAGCGACGACTCGCTTAAGCTTGTCAGAATCTCATCAAGATATTGCTTAGACGCTTTCTGTTTTGCCATCAACTTGCCGCGGTTTTCACACTGACCCAAAGTTTCATTTCGGTCACAGCTAATCGACTGGCTAACTTCCAGTTCGCCTGAGCGGTTAAACTCATTTTCAAGACGGTCAACACGAGCAATGTTGCGCTGCTCTTTCAACGTTTCAATTTCGTTAATCAAGCTGTGCTTGCTGACTCGAGCCTCTTCAACTTCTTTAGACTTTTGGTTCACCAAGCTGACTTGTTGTTTGATGTCTTCTTTATTTTGCTGGTGAGCCATAACCGCTTGCTTGTAGGCTTCCTGAGCCCCAGCAATATCAATGGTAGGATCTTCCACTAAGCGTTGATAGCGGTCATTCATTTCCGCCAGTGCAGACTCTCTTTTCTCTTCTAATTCCTGGTTACGTTCACGTAGGGACTGAAGCTTTTCTCTAAGCTCTCGCTCCTCCTGCTGTAACGTATTAACCGTCGTAGAAAAGTTATCAAACTCACTCTCTAAGTTTGTAATTTGATTTGTAATTTCTTCGACGGTCATCTCTTGCTGAGCAAGAGCCGTCGAGGCGAGAGTCAATGTAGAGGCCATAATTAAGGCCAGTCGAGCCAATCGCATCATGTTTCCATTCCAAGCTTGAAAAAATAACAAAGCGGCGTAAAAGCCAAAGCCGTCATCGCGCTATCGTTATTGTAATAATAATGAACGTTCGTCAACGTCGCGCATTTTTTGTTTAAACTCTGCTTTATGCTATTTGCTTGTTAACAAAAGAGCAAGAGGCATTGTCACCGAATTGTCGATTATTCGTTAAATGAATACTACCATCCTAACTCACGCCAGTAAATCTGGCGATCTCGCCCACGGTAAATACCAAAGGTGCCTTCGGCTTGAGGCTTGTCATCATAGGCGCCATTTCCCGACCAGTCATATTGCAAGTAAGCAGGTACTTCTACCTCAAAACCAAACGAATAAGGTTCGTCATCTCCCGAGGATACCCACCGGAATAACTCATTAATATCTTTATCCGGCGAGCTTAACAAACCGTTAGCCAGTTGCACGTTAATCGGTTCAGGCTCCAAGCTTGCCATTGACTCATCAAGCAGATTGACCGCATTTCTCTCAATAACCGTACAGTTATCGATGTCATTTACAAAAAACTCACCGCTTTCCCAATATTCCACCGTGCCAGCAATTGGCATGACATCATCCATTGCCGCATAAGTGTCCTGAAGGCTTAAGCGACCGTAGTACAGGTTTGCCGTATCTAACTTCGTAGCTCCGGGAGAAGCCGGTAGAACACTATTTTGAAGCGTTGAGTAAAAATTATCATCTTCCTGGTCATCGAGTTGCCAGCCCAGAATGTAGTCTCTGAACGGTCCATCGGGTTGCCCCGAGATTAAGCGGGAAACCGTTACTGAAGCGCTTCCGGTAAACTGGCCGACGCCATCAGTCCACTCCCAAACCCCATCGTAATTGACGTTATGATCGACGAGTTGACTTTCAGATGAGTCATAGGCGTAAAATAGCGGCGTCGCTTTTGCTAATGACCCGGTGTAATTTAGAGTCAACTCTCCGGAGGCATTAACCGCTTGCGCTGACAGAACGATAGGTTGAGCCTGCCCCATGTAGTAAAAGTCAGTGCAGGCTCCATCGAATTCAGCCGTTAAAGGCTCAAACTCGTAGGGAATAAATCGCCCTAGAGTATGCTCGGTTGTAACAGAACCAGCGCCTAAATAATTGGCGTCCGCTACCTTCGCGGTGACTTTAGCACTGCCCACTTCAGAGTATGAAATGGAATCATTTTCAAAACGTACGTTTCCAACACTCTGAGCACTGAAGCTAGCGCTGTTATCGAGTTCGCCATTCACTTCAGCAGGAGCGACAGCGTCAACCGCCACCGCCAGATCCAGTGACTCCTGCGGTGCTTCACGCCCAAAGTTTGGCGTAACCTGCTCACCAGAATTTAATGCCTGCAATGCCACGAAGAATGGCTCTCCGGCTTTTGCTAGAATATCCCCGCTATAAGTACTCACCGTTTCCATGCCGATGCTTGCCGGCTTGTAAACAAACTCATTGGACACGCCTTCAATCACTTTACCGTTCGGTAGCTGCGCTTTCGCCCTTAAGCTTACTTTACCCGCGTCGCCGTACTGAACTTCTAACGCTTGCTGGCCAGCCTGAAAATTAGCGGTTACTGGAGTCCAACCGGTAAAGCTACCCGAACCGTCTTCCTGAAGCTCGTTAATAAGCTGCTGCTCAATAGACATTTGCGCATACGGAAACTCACTAAAATCACTGCAGCTCCCGGGGTTAACGCAATGCATTCCCATGTCTATCTGGTTAATTTGCTCAGCAACGACCTCACACGCTTGAGTGTTGTCGTTGGTGCGTACAACCGACAAGTTAGTGAGAAAACTATCACCTGATGTTTGCGTACCGATAGAATCAAATTTGAGGCCGGTATCATTAAAGGTGATCGAACAGTCGGAATTGAAGTTTCCATTCGCATAGCACTGAGTCGGATTCAGCGCTCCCGGTGTGGTTTGTATGTCGTCTATCGCAAGCGTGTAAGTGCCCGCTTCGGTTTGGCTTAGCTGCGTAGTTGCAACTGGGGACGCAGCGACTGGGTTTTGACTCCAGGCTCCCGCACTATCCGATAAGAAAACAGAACTGGAGACGGGGGAATAACTTGAGCAGGACGCGTCAGCGCACGCTTCAACGGTCACGTCCGCCGCTTCGCAGGTCAGTACCGGACTTGCGTACGATAAACGATAGTGATGAGGCGCCGTTACCGGTGGATCAACATCTCCCGCATTACAAAAGCTGCCGCCGTCGAGTGGCTCTGCTGGTGAACGATACTCAATGCTAGGCGCAAAAAAACCAAAGAAACCATAAGCGGATGCTTGCCCATCAAGACTCAGACCACCCTCGATACGACTTCTATTCCACCACCAAAAGCTTCGCTCAAAAAACAGATTTCCGCTTACGTATATGAACCCGTTAATCTCAACATTTCGTTCTAAATACAAGTCCCCAGTAACTATCAAAATGAGCTCATTCGCCTCACCCGCCATATTAATTCGACGTCCGGACTGAATGGTTAAGTCACCATCAATATAAACTCTGGAGGTTTGTCCGTTCGTCGAGTAATTAGCGCCAACGTCGCCAAAGTCGCCGATCCGTAAATAGTCGGTTGGCTGCAAAGCCTCTGGCAATTGCGAATTCAGCGCCCGGTCCGGTAAATCAAAGGGAAGCGGCACATCGTTTAACGGACTAAACGCTTGCGGCCAAACGTCAGAGCACTGAGGACGAGCGTAAGCACAGGGTCGTGTTTTATAGTACAAAATTGCAGCGGTTGTTGTAGTAAATACACCATTACTGACATAAACCTCATCAATTTCACCCCGAAAACTGTTCTGAGGACCGCTTTGACCACCAATATAGAGAGTAGGCTGTGCACTATCATTCAGTTTTGTGTCACCGCCATACGAGTTCGTATCAATCAATTCTCCATCGATATAGATATACAGAACGTTGTTATCGGAATTATAACTGGCCGCTAAATGATGCCACTCATCGTCAAATAGGTTCTCGCTGCTATTATTGGTGTTACCGGCTTCAATGGTCAGAAGATCGCCGTTATTTTTACGGACTTCAAAATACAAGCCACCGCCATCGGAGTCATCTTGCCGGTAGACTTCAAATCGTCCCGCAGCGGTCTCCGTTGTTCCTTCACCTAGCAGTAACATCGTTTGATAACTGTCATTAGGGTTCTGGAGCTCAGCAGCCCCTTTAAACCAAAACGCAACCGACACCGTGTTAGAGTTCATCGCTTCGTTTACATTAGGTACCCGAACTCGGTTATTACCGTCAAAGCGACCATAACGGCAAGTACTATCACCATTGAATTCAAAGGCTGGGTTAAAGCCGGACGTGAATGCATTACTGATTGCAGTACCGTTGTAACCGTAGCTGGATGAATCAACAACTTCTCCGGCAGCACCACTCCAGCTCAACTCATCGAAATGCCAGTAACCAATAGCCTCAGGGAGTGTTTGCGAACAGTCACCCACGTTACCGGGCGTATTACAGGTTTCGCCATTAATAGATCCACCGTTGTTATTAATTACCGGCGCGTTGACGTCACCATTCACTGTACTATCAGCACCGATAGTCACGGTTCCTGATGCGCTGAGATCACCATTCACGGTAACGTCATCACCTAAGGTAATATTACCGTTGGAGCTGATATCCCCGGTCACCGTTGTTCCATCACTGATAACAACATCGCCATCGCTATCAAACGACGCATTAACCGAACTGTTCGGTCCGATAGTGGTCTGTCCCCCGGATAGAAACTGCATATCAAGTGCAGGACCCTTACTATTAATTTTCACTCCGTCACCAAAGTCGACGGCCTCAACAATAATGACCACGCCCTCGTTACCGGTCACTTCGATTTCATCGCCGCTGTTAAGAGTCAAGGTGCCACAGGTGTATGTGGTGCCGTTTTGGGTGCAGCCCGGTAAACCTTTATTAGGTATATTGTACTTTTCAGCATCAACGGAAAAAGTGGTTAGCAGGCTCAAAAATAATAAAAGTAACAGGGCGTAGCGCTTCATATCAGTTCTCCACCCGCGTCTCTATTTGCAGCTCTCGCGAGGCGCGCTGTTCACCCGCTTCGCATAATGCGCTCGAGGTGATGACAATGTGAGTATATGTTGTATTCGACTCATCGGTATATTCAGTACTGCTACAGCTAACATCCACGCTGCACTGCTCAAGACTCTGATTGCCGGCAAAGGTGTACTCAGTCGCATCAACACCGCAACTGGTATCAGGAGCACTGCCTAAAGGATAAACCGTCATCATCGCTTGCTCCAAACCTGACTGCGCAGCCAAATAACTGCGTGCACCGAGCACTTCGATGACCACGCTCTCAGAAGAGGTTCTCAGTAAACTGGCCAGTGCCGCAACCAATCCTCCAAGCACGACAATCACAAACACCGCGATAACCAGGGTGTTGCCTCGTTGTTTATTTATTGGTTTGAAAGGGCTGTTATGGCGCATTGGGAATGTGCACCTCGCGATAATAGAAAACTTGCTCTTCCGCATTATCACCGAACTGAAGCTGTATGGTGACTATATTATTACTTTGCTGATTATTAGCGGTGACGTCAAAGGGTTCGTCAGAGCTCACCCCTGTCGCCATCAAGTCTCCAGCGGTCCACTCCGATTGCGCCTGGCTCCATCCATAGTCACTGATTCTAAACAGACTTCTCGCGCTTAGGCAAAAACTTACTGGCGGGCTGCCAATGTAAGCTCTTTTTAACGGGGACTCTTTTGCAAACTGACTCCCCTCTTCTAATGGCAAGTTATTATCGACACTGGTAGCAGGGTAAGCACCGTCAATATTAGCGTAACGCTGTGGGGTATCCGCGTAGATGTAATTAGGTCGTGTCGCATATATAAAGACGCGTTCGGTACCGTCGAGCGCCCAGCCAATATTGGAAGCGTCTGGACTGCCTGCAAAAGTAACCAACGTCATTTCATTCGATGAATCGGGCCGAATCGGTGTGTCGTAGTAAGCCCCCACCACTTTCGCGGGAACAAACTCAATACAGTCACCGCTCACACGGACACTATTTGGGACCGCGCCGCGTATTTCCCGGGTCAGTCGTTCAATAGCAAAGCGGCTTTTCTCAATAGTTTGTAAACGTTCAGAGCCAGAGCTAAACATTTGTGCACCAATGCCCACAAACTGGAAGCTAAAACCCGCAACGATTGCCAGCAAAACAATGACAATAATAAGTTCGATTAAGGTAAAACCTCGTTGCGGGTTCATCACCAGTTCCCCTTAACGGAGCTGAACTCAATACTTTCGTCTTGCGGTGTTGTTACGGTGACGGTAACTCTTTTCAACTTATTCGCTTCTTTTTCAGCAACGCATACCAGGGCTTCAAAGCCATTATAACGGTTAGGTGATGAGCCACTGAGCTGGGCGCCGTTAAGATTCAAACCATTGTAGTCGTCGACATCATCAAATTGAGAGCGCTGAGCTTCTTCTGCATTGGGCGTGCTTCCGTCACCGAGGCATGGTGCTGGTGTTGTGCAGCTTCCCGAGCCTTCAGAGCAACGCACATACTGGTTCCCAACGTTAGAATTTTCATCGAAACGGCGCGCCATTATTTCATTCATTAGGCTTTGCCCAACTTCAGTCGCTCTAATCTGCTGCCAGGGGTCAACGCTTTGCCGAAACAACTGTCCCAACCCTGCGGTAACGACTAACGTCACAATAGCAATAACCACAATGCCCGCTATGAGCTCTATAAGCGTAAACCCGTCTTCTTGTTTATAGCGCATCAATAAAGCCCTCTTTATTAATGCTGATAGTGCGGCTAACGCCTGAGCCTTCAGTAATGATTACCGCACAGCCACCAGCACAATCATCCGTTGGCTGCCCCAACGCATTGAAGCCTATTGTTATGTCTGCAGGCGAAAACGTGATGTCATCTAAGTTACTCAGCTGAAGATTATTGTCATCGCTGTACGGAGGGTTACCCAAAGTGCTCTCTGTCACAGACACGCTATAGTCGTTCACCGTATCTTGCATCGCCTGCTGTTGAACTGCCCGCAAAATACTCATCGCCTGTAGACGTGTGGTTTGGCTTTTCGTACCGGAATCACTAATAAAAATAGGGCTGGCAGATACGGCTAGGATACCGATAATAACCAGTATGATGATGAGCTCAATTAGTGTGAAGCCTTGGGACTTCATAGTTGGCCTTAATTTGAAAGCCCGCAGAGGATTCTGCGGGCTTCAAGTTTTTTAGCAGCCCGATTGATCACTAACAGCAATAGTTGCTGGCGAAATTACCGGAGGTGTTGCTGTTGTGGCACTCGCAGCAGTATACGTTAAATAACAACCTGAACCAGTAATATCTGAGGTAGCGAAAGGGTCAGAAGCAGTAACGGATGAAGACTGTGCCATCACAACGGTGTTTGGCGTTCCGCTAACGACAGCGTAAACCCAGTCATTGCTTAAATCAGTAGCAAACCCAGCATCTACAGCCTCAATGATACCTGCAGCAGAAGCATCTGGGTAACCAAATACCAAATCAACATCAGTGCCTTTCACAGATACCGTAGCAGTCGAGTCAGTCTCGACACCTTCTACAGCGGCCTTAGAATAAGTCAACTGCATAGCTCCCTTAATAGAGCCTTCCATACCTTTTAAGGCGCTAGTACGAGCGTCACTTGAAAAATTAATAAACTGAGGTGCGGCGGTTACTGCCAAAATCCCCAAAACTACAATGACAATGATCAGTTCGATCAGAGTAAAACCTTTTTGATTGCGCATAATTAAAGCTCTCAGTTGTGATTTAAAAAATTATTGGTTATTGCTGTGAATACTCACGCCGCCATTACGTGGATTATAAACAAAAGCGTTGCCCAGTGTCAGATAATCATCACCAGATGGCGCATTCGTTTCATTTTTTATGGTGTTCGCCAAGTAGTAAACACACATATCATTGCCAGTTGTCGAATCTTGCGTCACGTACGTGTAGTAACGAGTCTCCTCCAGATTAGCAAAGTCTTCCGACACTGTCGGGGCACCCTGCAATATTGATTGCATGATGCTTGCACAGTCAGATGCCTGAATATTTTCATCGTGCGCAGCACTATTGTCGCCACTCACCGGATAGCCGGTGTTACCATCGACATAAAGCAACACTTGATCCATCGACACTTCAGCGCCAGCACCGGTGGACGCAGCCCCTTTAGGACGTCCACTCAGCTCCCACTCGCCACGAACAATACCAACAGCGCTGGCAAAGCCACCGGCAACGCCTTCAAGCGCGGCATCCTCGGCATCAGAGGAAACGTCCGTAAAGCGCGGAATCGCCGCAGCGGCAAGCAAGCCGAGAATCACCACGACAATTATCAGTTCAATAATGGTGAAACCCTGTTGTCTCTTCTGTCTATTGCCCATGTTCCCACTCATAATTAGCCTCTATAAATCCATTTTATAACAAGTTCTCAACAATGCCTACCGGCGTTTTTCTCGCTGTATCCGACCTTGATCTGTATCAAACCAGAACCATGGTTTCTCATTAATGGTAAAGTAACAGCGATTTTCATCTTTTCTCGCACTCAGCGCGCTAGCGGGTATTTCGCCACCTAACTTGCTCCACAAAACCAAGCAGTCATTATCAGCCGACGGCCATCCTTTTTCATTCACCTTAATAAAACCTGCCGGTGAATCGGCACGTTCAAATAACGCAACAACACCGGGTTTTCCTTGCCGCAACCACTCAGCCCGAACTAAGCTCACCGCTTCTGAAAACGTCGATAATGCGACGTCTTTCTCCGTTTCCCGCCAGTGCTGCGGCTCATCAATAAGCAACATTCTTACGGCTACTGCTGACAACAGCAAAAATACCGCAACGACAAGCACATTCTGCAATCGCCGAATGCCTCTACGTTCTTGAACGTCGTTTTCCGTCATTATTAACGTCCCTGGTAAGCGCTCATCATATCCCACATTGGCGTGAAAATACCCAATGCTAATATGAGCACCATAACCGCTACAACGGCTATCATCAGCGGCTCAATACGCGCTGTTAAGGTCTTCAGATCATAGTCTGTTTCGCGCTCATAATACTCGGCCACTTCCAGCAGCAAGGTATCCACACGCCCGGTTTCTTCACCGACCGAAATCATCTGCAAGATCAAGGGCGTAAACAAGTTAGACTGTTTGGCCACCCGCGACAAATTCTCACCACGCTCAATACCGCGACGCATCTCTATAACTCGGTTTTCCATCCAGGCATTATCAACAGCTTCCGCCACCAACGACAGAGCTTGTGTTAGCGGTACGCCCGCTCCCAGCATGACAGAAAAGCTTCGCGCAAAACGTCCGAGCATGGCGCGGCGTAAAATAGACCCAATAACCGGCACTTTCAGCTTTAACGTGTCCCACATGAGTCGCCCGGGCGGGGTTTCTTTGTAATACCGCAAACCGAAAAAAGCGCCAGCCATGAACGCTAACAGCAATGGCCAGTAAGCGACGAAAAACTGGGACGACCCTAACAATGCTCTCGTTGCCCAAGGCAGCTCCACATTAAAACGCTCAAACATAGACGCAAACGTGGGGATAACGAAAATGTTCAATACAAACATTGCCACCACCAAAGCGATAAGCACAAAGCTGGGGTAACGCGTCGCTGCTTTAATGCGCTTACGGGTGTCCTGCTCGTTTTCTAAATAAACCGCTAACTGCTGAAACGACTCTTCCAATTGGCCAGTGTTTTCGCCGACATGGACAATAGCAATAATAAGCCTTGGGAAAATGCCTTTATGCTTAGCCATGGCTGCCGACAAATTCCGGCCACGCTCGAGCTGTTCGTGAATGTCTTTCAATGCCTTTCGCAAACGTTTATTTTGCGTGGTGTCGCCCAGCCCTTCTATAGCACGAAGCATGGGGATACCCGCCTGCGTCAACGAGTACATTTGTCGACAGAATATAATAAGTTCATCGAGTGAGACTTTAGGTTGTAAAGCATCTGCGATTTTTGCCTTCAGGACGTCCCAGCCCGGAAGCGCAGCTCTCGTTGCCGCTCCTTTCTCTAGTGCAACCGGTGTTAAGCCGCGCTTCAATAAGGCATCAGCCGCACTGCGCTCGTCACCAGCTTCCACGGCGCCAGTCTGTAACTGACCTTGTTTGTCGCGGGCGCGGTAACGAAACTGCATCAGATATTGTCCTCAACACTTTCTGCCAGGAATAAAACTTCTTCGACGGTCGTCACACCCTGACGCGCATACTCTAACGCAACAGACGCCATCGACTGATAGCCCGGGTGTCTTTTCGCGGCGTGTGCAAACGCCCGGGTGTCGTTGTCGCGCAGCGCATCCATCATCTCGCCGTTCATTTCCAGAAGTTCAAACACACCGATACGCCCATGATACCCGGTATGGTTACAGTTCTGACAGCCAATGCCATGTTTAAACTCAAACTCGCTGCTGCCTTCTAATAAATGCTCCAGCCACTGCTGCTCTGCTTCATCCGGCTGATAGTTTTGGGTGCACTTTTCGCACACCCTGCGAACCAAGCGTTGCGCTAGTATTCCGCGCAGTGCCGCAGCGACCAAATAAGAAGGGGCGCCCATATCAATTAAGCGCATAGCACTGGTTATCGCGTCATTGGTGTGCAGTGTCGACAAAACCAAGTGGCCGGTAATAGAGCCTCGCAGCCCTATTTCTACGGTTTCATGGTCGCGCATCTCACCCACCATGATAATGTCAGGATCCTGACGCAAAGTGGTTCGTAGCACTCGGGCAAAATCGAGGCCTATCTTATTATTAACCTGAACCTGGGAAATTCGTGGTAAGCGATACTCAACCGGGTCTTCCACAGTAATAACTTTCTTGGCTTCGGTATTCAATTCACTCAGTGCGCCATAAAGCGTTGTGGTCTTACCGGAGCCCGTTGGACCGGTTACCAACAGCATGCCGTGTGGTCGCTTAATAAGGGAGCGAACCCGCTTCAGAATATTGTCGGGCATACCAGTTTGCTCCAGCGACAACAATCCCGCGGACTGATCCAACAAACGCATGACGCATGACTCACCATATTGAGTCGGCATGGTCGACACACGCACATCAATATTGTGCTTGCGAATTTTCATGTTGAAGCGACCGTCTTGAGGCAAACGACGTTCGGAAATATCCAGTCCCGCCATCAGTTTTAACCGCAGCACCAGCGCATTGGCTATATTCGTTTCATCAAGTACGTTTTCCTGCAGCACACCGTCTATACGCTGGCGGATACGCAATTTGTTTTCATCGGGTTCTATATGAATATCCGATGCGCGAACCTGAACAGCGTCTTCAAAAACCGACTGCAGCAACTTGGCAACGGTGGCTTCATCGCCCTCTTCGTCCAGACTCAGTTGACCGAGTTCAAACTCAGAGGTTTCCTCATACTCGTCTTGAAGCTGGCTAGCGAAGGTTTCTATTTCTTTCGTACGGCGGTAGAGGTTATCGAACGCACTTAACAACTCGCCCTCTGGAACCACCGCCAACTCCACTTGTCGCGGCGCCAGTAGTTGGTTTATTGCATCAATAGAGGACAAATCGGCAGGGTCACTCATGCCGACTAACGCTTCGTTGTCGTCCGCTTCAATGACTAATGCCCGATGACGCCGAGCCTGGACTTCCGGCAACAGTTTAAAAACTTCAGGCGGTATTCGCCGCTCGGAGATACTTAACAGGGGTAGCTTGAGTTGCTGTGATAAGAACTCCAGCAGTTGATGCTCAGTAATATAGCCAAGGTCGATAAGCGTCGCGCCAAGCTTACGCCCGGTTTCTCGTTGTTTCTCTAGCGCTGTGTCCAATTCTTTTTCACTGATGATTTGCTCATGAACCAACAAATCACCCAACCGCATTTTGAGGCGAGGACGTTTCATGGCTTACCTGCTGAATTTGCTTGTGCTGACAAGGCAGCAATTTTTGCTTCAATAAACTGACGAGTAGGCTCGTGCGTGACTCGCTCCAGCGCCTGTTGATAGCTGGTTAAGGCTGCCGCACTTCCTTGATTTTCCTGAGCGACCGCCTTGCCCACAAACCAGCGCCCCTCATGAGGTTGCGCCTGAGTCAGTCGCGTATAAGCGGTTTCCGCCACTTCATAGTGACCAGTGTCCTGCGCCAGCAGCGCCACTTTGTGTGAGTATCCGGGCTTTTCTTCCGCGCTGGGCCAGTTTTTAAGCAACACATTTAACGCGGCACCAGGCCTTGCTTCTCGCTCAAGAATACGCGCACTCAACATCCGAAAGTCGGTGTCCGTCCGGTCTCTCTGAAAACCCACTTCTAATGTCGCTAACGCATCAGTTACTTTGTTGCGGCCATATTGCAAGGCGGCCAACTGCTTGCGCACTTGTTTGTTATCAGGGGTGACAGCCAACGCCTGTCGCCAGTATTCTTCGGCCTGAGTTAAGCGACCCTGTTGCTGAGCCTTCTCCGCTTTTTCAATATTCTGTTGAGCAATTTCTTCTGGTGTCAGATCAACTGATTTTTTTACAAAGACGGAGTCACTCTCTGTCCTCTTTTCCTCTGCTCTTTTCTCTGTTCTTTCCGGTACTTGCTCTGGCTGCTTTTCTGATTGCGCTTCCGCTAATTCTTCAGTTTGCCTGAGCTCTGGCTCTTGAGACTCGCTTAGTTTATTGTCTGTACCTGCTTCTAATTGTCTGACTGTCGCACGCTTATCGGTACTAGCGATTTCAGGCTCATCAAGATTACCATTGAGCTTGCCATCATTAGACCTGGCTTCAGCCCGCGGACTTTCTGTCTGCACCGGTTTCTGTTGAGCCTTCTCAGGCTGCGGTGGTTGCTCCGCTTCATACACCGTCATCGTTTGGCTGTCGCTTGCCGGCCAAAGCACGATACCAGCAGAGATACCAACCACTGCCAGACCCAGCACTATCCAAGGAAGTTTCGTGCGAGGCTCAGAGCGCTCTACAGCGCTACCGCCTGCTTCGCGGTCAAAAGGCTCTTGACCACGCTTGTCGAGGTCTTTCAGGACTTTATTAATTAAGCTCATAGTCCACCCTCCGTGATTTGCCAATAGCCCATAGCCGCTATTAACAAACACATTGCTGCGATACCAATGGTTAACGGCAGCCAGCGCCCTGACTCCAGCCGAGTATCTTCGGTATCTTTCACCGCGAACCTAAGGTCACGATTCGTCAATTTATGACGCCCTTCGCCGTAGGCAAGCAACATCATTTTATGGCACAGCATATTCACTAACCGTGGTACGCCGCGACTGCACCGATGAATTTGTTTAATTAATTTCCAGTTAAAAATAGGCGTGCCTTTGTAGCCGGCAACCTGCATGCGATGCGCTATATAGTCAGCCGTCTCTTCTGCGTTCATTGCCGTTAACTTGTGAGAAAAGCTGATGCGTTGGCGTAGCTGCCGAAACGCTTTTTGTGATAGCCGCTCGTCAAGCTCTGGTTGACCAAGCAACACAATATGCACCAACTTGCGGCGTTCCGTCTCTAAATTAGAGAGCAGCCGTAACGCTTCAAGACTTTCTTCAGGCAACGCTTGCGCTTCATCGATAAGAATAACGACCGACTGTTCACTTTTGCTAATGTCTAAAAGCCGCTGCTGAAGGGCTCTGGCCAACTGTTGCTGATTGCCGAGTTTCTCGGTGTCAACATCAAGCTCTTGCGCAATCGCCAGTCTGAGTTCGGCCGGATCCAGGTAGGAGTCTGGCACATAGGCCGCTTTGAAAAAGTCGGGCATTTCATTGAGTAAACGCCGACATAATAAGGTTTTTCCGGTACCCACTTCGCCGGTGATTTTGATAAAACCCTCGCCAGTTTTCAGCGCAGTCAACACCACCTCAAACGCCTCGTGATGGCTTTTAAGATCGTAGTAGAACTGCGTGTTCGGCGTTATCGTAAAGGGCAGTTCGCGTAAGCCGTAGTGGTACAGGTACATACTCGCTATTGCTCAATATCCGGGAACCATTCATTCAACAGTTCACGAGAGCGTTTAAGCTCATCGCGCCAGGTATCAACACCAACAACGGTTGGTTTCAATAGAATCACCAACTCTTTTTTCTCCTGACGATTACGACGGTTTGTAAAAAGTTCGCCTAACAGCGGTATATCACCCAGAAGCGGCACTTTACCCACTTCTTCTGAATTAACGGTTTGCATTAGGCCGCCCAGTACAACAATTTCACCATTGCGCGCTTTAACAATAGTGTCTGATTCGCGGATATTGCTGCGCGCCAGCGGCAATACGAGCTCACCATCGGTTAAGGTAATGACTTTTTGTTGCTCTTCTGTTTCAACAACTGACGGGTGTACGTGAAGGATGACCTCACCGTCGTCGCTAATTTGCGGGGTAACATCTAACGATATACCGGAAAAGAACGGGGTTAAGTCGACGTTTGAGTTAGATACAGCAGCGCCGCTGCCACCGGCAAGGTTCGTCGTAGAGTCGACGTTCGTTACGTAGTATTCATCTTCGCCAATTTTGATAACGGCTTTTTGGTTATTTGAGGCACTAACACGCGGGTTAGACAAAACCTGCACAGTGCCTTGTGTTTGCAGCATTTCTATCATGCCGTTAAAGCCATTCGCTTCATCACTGTAGCTAAGACCAAACAAACCACCGATAGCTGCGGAGGTCGCATTACTTGGCGTAACGCCGTTAAATTCGACATCAAAACCCGCACTACCCGACGCCAAATCACTCCAGTTAATCCCCTGCTGATAGCCATCATTCAGGGTCACTTCTATGATCCGGGCTTCCAGTATTACCTGACGTTGTAAGCGACTTTCAAGAGTGTCAATAAAGTCACCAACCGCTCGTAACTTATCTGGTGAAGCTGTAACACTGACAATACCCGCCTGCGGTGACAAAACGACATTGCCGCCACCAATAATGCCTTCTATCACTTCTTTTAGATCGCCCCACAAGTCGGTTTCAGACTGGGTGTTGATGCTGGAGCCGTTGCCTTGAAGTTGTTGATTGGTTCGGTTCAACTGTCCGCTATCATTACCAATAAATGGCGTTCCTGTTGAGTTATAAGCGCTAGAGTTATTACTGTTTCCCCCAAAGCGATTATTATCACGCTCTTCGCTCACGCCACCGCCGGATATTTCCGTTTGCGACATGCCAAAGCGTTTTAACGACAAATAATCGAGCGAGAATGTTTTAGTACGCACACCCGCCGGGTAAACCTGAATGGTTCTCCCCTGACGGCGAATCTCAAAACCATAAATATCCTGAACCGCACTCAAGGTTTCATTGAGTGTCACGTCTTTAAGACTCAGTGAAATAGAGCCCGAAACGTCTGGATGCACTAGCATGTTATATGGCGTATCAGCGGCCAAACCATAGAAGAATTGTTTCGCATCAATGTCTTCCGCCTGCAGCACAAAACGGTCTTCTTCAAGAAGCTCAATACCCTGTTGTTCCTGCGCACTAACGTCTTGACGTAAGTACTCACTGACAGCCGCTGGCATGCCTTCCTGACGCGCCGGCGCCGCTGCGTTAGCTTGACTCTCGGGCGTCATGGCTTCTTTTTGGTTATTTGGAGTATACCCCGGTTGATACGCGCATCCCGCTATGGCGACACCCATTGCCAGCAATAGTATTCTCATTGTTCAGCTCCCGACTTCAACTCCGTTAGCGGCTGAAAAACATTCAACGTAATACGCTCACCACTTCGGTTTAAATTCACTTTATTCGGTAATATTTCTGACACCGTAAAACCGGCAATGGTATTGCCCTCTCGCAAAGACGTACCATTAATAACCGCCAGTTTCTTAACGTCAGAATAGATAATTTGTGTCAGCTGAATATCTGCAACTTCAGCCAATGCTAATGACGGCTCCGCATCCACAGGCGGCCGTGTTGGGTCCTTTGTCTGGGCATTTACGCTTGCAACCGACCCTAACAGTAATATCAGAACAACGCCTAACCATTTAACCACTGATAAACTCCTTGTCGGTACTTAGCAAATGCCACTCCAGAGTTATCTGCCCTTGCGGGTAACGTTTAACCTGATAATCAAAGTGAGCCCAAATGACATTTGGGTGCTGGCTTTGCAGCACTCTCACAAACGCCAAAACATCAAAATAGGTACCCGTAAATACAGCTTCTACCGCATGCTCATAAAGTGCAATACTTCCTGTTTCAAAAACTTTACGCGGCTCTTTAGCCGTTAAACTCTGGATTTCTAAAGCGTCCGACGTATTCAGTACGCTGTTCAGAAATGCTCTGCGCTGTGAAACCTCCTGTAAGGTTGCACTATTTTCAACCGACTGCCGCGCATTACTTGCCGACACCTGCAGCTGCTTTATCTCCTGTCTTAGCGGCTCGTTAATGTCCTCATCGAACTCGCCTTTCAGCTCACCCAACGCCGAATTAACCTGCTCGATTTGCTGACTCAAACGTTCATTTTCAGAGCTAAGAGCAGCAGCACTCTCCAGATCCGGCATTATGACGTAGCTCAGCATTGGCAGCACAATCAACAAAACAGCTGCAGCCGCTATCATGACTCGCTGTCGTGCCGGGAGCGTGCCAAAACTTTCTTCTAAATGCTGCCAACGGTTCATTCTTTTGCTGGCTCCTCACGTCTTTCGGTACGCAGTTGAAAAGACTGATAGCCCTCTTCGCTACGTGACAGTTCAACGACCGCAAAGCGTTTACTGGCTAATAATTCGGACTGGTCAAACTTATCCATCCACAACACTAGCTTTTCTGTATCGGTTGCGTAACCCTTTAAATATATCTTTTCACCGTCCAGCCCAAAACGTTCTAACCAAACGCCTTGTGGGGTAATGTCCGACAGCTCACTTAATAGCGAAGCAACCGCCGACGACTCAGACGTTTCAAAGTCACTGATACTTTGTCGAAACGTTCGCGCATCCTGAATGTAAGCTTGCAGTTCGGCTTTCTTAGAGACCAGTTCAGGGCTCTGTTTACGGCTATTTAAACGGTCACGTAAAGACGTCAATTGATCGTTTACGCCGTTGAGTCGCTCTGTCAGCTCATTATTTGTGTCTTGTGTCTGACGGTGTTGCCAGCCGGAAAAAATTACTAATGCAAAAACCACGACCGCCAAGGCAACCAGTCCTGTCGCTAATTTAGCTAGTGTGAGTCGCTGTTGAACCGGTACCAAGTCACCCCGATATAAATTAACGCTTTGTTTCATACCCGCAACTCCTCGAATACGGCGAGGCCGGGCAAGTCTGTAAAATCACCCTCTATTAACTCTTGCGACCACTGCGGATAACGGTAAACATCGCACTCGACCGCCAGCATTTGCGATACGTTTTTTACAACAACTCCCGGCTTTACATGTTCAATGGCAATATGAATGTGCTTTATGGGTGCTTGCCTTAAATGACTCTCGAAATAGTCGACTGATCGTTGCAGTTCCGTTGCCAGCGGCTCCAATGCTCCCGCCTCTATTTCCTCTTCGGTATAAGCGTCTATGGCAGCAACGCCGCGCAAAAGACGGGTAAACAACAATCCCTTCGATGTGTAAATTTGAGCTAGGTAATGCCCTTCCTGAGTTTGATAAATGACCATTTCCGGATGCGCAGGCGGCTTAATTAGGCTAGGCAAGGTCAGTTCAGAAACAGTAATGGCGACTAATGACAAGTCGCTTTCAGAAAAAAAATCCACCCAAGGTCTCAGCAAACTCTTGCTAGCAACGACCGCTACAATCTTATCCTGGCCGGTAGGTTGTTCTGGAAATTCATAATAATCCGCAACAATATCGCTGGCAGATAATGAGACCAGATCATTTAAGCTGTACTTCAAACTTTCAGCGATTTCTTCCGGATCGACCATCGGTCGATCAACCAGCACAGACTCATAACAGTCAGAACCTAAAACCAATGATACCGAGGCGTCTTTTAACGAAAGGCGTTTGTACTTCTTCAGGATATGAACTGCTTTTTCAATAAGGTTGCCGGGACTCGCATCTTCTTGATCGTTCACAATGAGCTCGCACTTCCCTGCGTGACTTTTTGCGACTAATAAACGCACACTTTTTTGCGTGATTTGGAAGCAAACGTGATGAGCATTTTGTTTCTGTTGCGTAAATCCAAACACCCGGCAACACCTTTTAATTATTTTTACAACATCTTATCAGAATCGTTGTAAAGCACATTATAAAATGCACTGCACCTACACAAATATAACTAATGTCATAACCCGTTTTTCTAGGGTCTGCCGCTACTAACGCTCTACTTTCCAGTTCAACGTTTCGCCGGCCCAATACGGCACCATAGGCCCATTTGCGGTATCCACCGTTGCCGGCACCTGCCATTGGTCTTTCACTAAAGTCAGTTCACCGGTATTTCTGGGCATACGGTAAAAGTCTGCACCAAAGCCACTCGCGAAATCGGCCAGCTTATCCAGCGCGCCATGCGCATCGAAAAACTCAGCATAGAGTTCAATAGCGGCCGGCGCCGAGTAACAACCAGCGCATCCACAAGCCGTTTCTTTTTTATCCTGAGTATGTGGTGCAGAGTCGGTTCCCAAAAAGAATTTAGGGTTCCCCGATAAGGCGGCTCGTTGCAGCTCCATTTGGTGAGAACGGCGCTTTAAAATAGGCAGGCAATAATTATGTGGACGAACACCGCCCACCAACAAGTCATTGCGGTTCATC
Organism: Idiomarina sp. 29L; assembly: GCF_004123135.1. Taxonomy (NCBI): domain Bacteria; kingdom Pseudomonadati; phylum Pseudomonadota; class Gammaproteobacteria; order Alteromonadales; family Idiomarinaceae; genus Idiomarina; species Idiomarina sp. 29L. The sequence continues at coordinate 383,587 of NZ_SDJS01000002.1, forward strand.
AGCAAATGCTGCGGCGTCATCGTTGCAGCAACATAATCAGACGACTCTTCAACAAAGGCGACAGCGTCTGCGGTGGTAATATGTTCCAGTACCAAACGCAATTGGGGAAACTTTTCAGTAATAGGCCGTAAATGGCGGTCAATAAAGACTTTTTCACGATCGAAAATATCCACGTCAGCGTCTGTTACTTCGCCGTGCACCAACAGCGGCACCTCGTGTTGCTGCATGGCTTCTAACACTGGTGCCAGCGCTTCAACCGACTTAACTCCGGCCGCCGAATTGGTTGTTGCCCCGGACGGATACAGTTTAAAGCCAATGATATGCTCGTTTGCAGCCGCTTCGGCAACCAGTTCGGGTGTGGTTTCAGCGGTAAGGTAAAGCGCCATCATAGGCTGAAACGTTTGCCCTTCCGGCAGCTGCTTTAGTATGCGCTCACGATAAGCCATCGCTGCTTCAACGGTTGTTACCGGCGGAACCAGGTTGGGCATAATAACGGCGCGGTTAAACACCACCGCGGAAGCCGGTACGGTGGTTGCTAACATCGCCTCGTCACGCAGGTGCAAGTGCCAGTCATCGGGAGTTGGAATGGTGAAAGTTTGCATAGTCATACGCCACTGAAAAATGATGCCCTATTGTAGCGTATTATTCCGTCGCTTGTTAGCGCAGCTGCATGGCCTCTTTCCAGTGCTTTCGGCAACAAGACACGTAGCGATCATTACCGCCTATGGCTATTTGCTGCCCCATGCGCACGGCATTACCCTGCTCGTCAACTCGTAACGACATCGTGGCTTTGCGCCCGCAATGACAAATGGTCTTCATCTCCACCAGCTTGTCAGCAACCGCCAATAACACCGCACTGCCCGGAAATGCGCTACCAAAAGCGTCGGTCCGGATGCCATAACACATGACTGGAATGTCGTCGGTATCAGTCAGGGTCGTCAATTGCCAAACTTGTTGCTCGGTTAAAAACTGCGCCTCGTCAATCAAGACGCAGTCAATAGCTTTACGTTTGTGTTCCTGTCGAACAAGCTGGGTTAAGTCGCACTTATGCGTAAAAGACAACGCTTTGCGATCGATACCTAAACGCGAGGCTATTTTTCCGTGCCCTGCGCGGTCATCGACCGCCGGCGTCATCAACAGTACATGTTGACCGCGCTCTTCATAATTATGCGCGACTTGCAGTAAGGACGTGCTTTTGCCCGCATTCATGGCGGAGTAGGTGAAATAAAGTGAAGCCATTTCTGTTCTTGTTATTTTTAATAAGCTGTCGGAATTGATGCAGAGATTAGCACGATTTTATGCCAAAATGTGACAAAGCAACGTAATTCAGGAGCTCTTCCCATGCACTACTCCCCCGAATTTATCAAAGCCATTCCCAAGGCCGACTTGCACCTGCACTTAGACGGTAGCTTACGTGCCAGTAGCCTTGTCGATATGGCAAAGCGCTCGGGTATTGAACTTCCCAGCTATACTGAAGAAGGCTTGTTCGAAAAGGTATTTAAGTCGCACTACAACAATTTGGGTGAATATCTCAACGGCTTTCAGTATACCTGCGCGGTGCTGCGTGACCTTGAAAACTTAGAGCAAGCCTCTTATGAATTGGCGGTTGATAATCAGGAAGAAGGCGTTAATTACATAGAGGTTCGGTTTGCACCGCAGCTACTGATGGATCCGAGTAAGGGCGTTACTTTCGATACCATTATGCACGTGGTTAATGACGGCTTGTCGCGCGCCAAGAAAGAGTACAACAATCGCTCGGACGTCAAAAACGGCGATAAGCCTCCGTTTGACTACGGCATTATCAACTGCGCCATGCGCATGTTCGGCAAAAAGGGCTTTTCACCCTATTACACGCAAATATTTCAGTTAATGCGCGACTTTGAACCGATGCAAGTAATTAAGACGGCGGCGATGGATTTAGTGCGCGCCAGCGTTCGCATGCGCAACGAAGAAGGTATGCCCATTGTCGGATTGGATATTGCGGGTCAGGAAATTGGTTACCCCGCCGGAGAATTTAAAGACGTGTACGAATACGCGCACGAAAACTTTTTACTGAAAACCGTGCATGCGGGTGAAGCCTATGGCGCGGAGAGTATTTTTGAAGCTTTAACTAAATGCCATGCAGACCGATTGGGCCACGGGTACTCACTGTTCTCGCCTGAAATGACCGAAGATCCGTCCATCGAGGATCCAAAAGCCTACGGCGAAAGCTTGGCATCTTATATTGCTGACCGGCGCATTGCGGTGGAGGTTTGCCTGACGAGTAACCTGCAGACAAACCCAGCGATTGGCGATATCAAAAACCACAACTTTAAGCACATGCTGGATAACCGCTTAGCCACCATTATATGTACCGACAACCGCTTAGTGTCACGCACTACGGTCAGTAACGAGTACCAATTAGCGCTCGATAATTTCGATATTTCATTGAAGCGTTTAAAAGACATTGTTGCGTACGGCTTTAAAAAGAACTTTTTCCCAGGCCGTTATGTTGAGAAGCGTGAATACGCCAAGCAGAACCTGGCATATTTTGACAAGGTGGTCGAGCAGTTTGGATTAAACGATTAACGGGTTACTCGTCGTTTGATGTTTTCAGTTTCACACCCTGGTGCTTATCGAGCGTTTTAAATCCGTCGTTAAGCACCTGCTCTTCCACTTCTTTTGACGGTATTTCACTAATGCACACCCAACGATTGCGTCCTTGTGATTTACCATAGTACATGGCTGTATCTGCCAATTGCACTAGGATGCGCCACTGTGGTACCTGTTCAACATCGGCTAAGTACGGACAAATAATTCCACCGACGGTACAGGTGACCGGAAGCTCTATACCATTCGTCACTATGAATGGGTGCTGACTCACAGCCAAGTGTATTCGCTGGGCAAGGTTATAAAAATCATCCTCGTCATCGACTTTTGCAACCACTAGAAACTCTTCACCGCCCCAGCGCACAAGCATATCCTGCTCTCTTAGTGCGTGCGTGACGCGACGGGCAAATTCTTTTAACACCTCATCGCCAACGTCATGACCATAGGAGTCATTCAACTTCTTGAAATAATCGATGTCAAACAGATAAACCGCTATGCTTTTATTATCTTCTTCGCGGTTTGCCAAATTCACCGCATCAAGCGCTCTTTGAATGCGACGCTCAAAGTACATTCGGTTGTGCAATCCGGTCAGCGAGTCTCTTTGACTTAATGCTTTAAAACGCTTCGCTTGACGCAACTTCTGACGTATTTGCAGCAAACCAAAAACGACTACAAGTATAAAAATAGCGATAATGGCATACATGAGGTTCGACTGGGTTTCTCGTCGTTCACGCTCGGCTTCTTTTAGAAGCTCTTCTTTTTCAAGTAATTCTTTTTGTAAAGTTGATTCCAGTTGCAAACGGCTCAGCTCCGCATTCGATGCCACCGCGCTACTGCTTTGTTTTAATTGGTCTTGCAGGGTGCTTTTATACAGTTCATAGAAATACGCTTGTCCTTTAGCACGCAGGTCTCCCTGTTCCAGTTCAGACATGCGCTTATAAACGTCGAGCTTTACTTCTAATTGAGTGTCCGAGTGCAGGTTATGACAAGCGGGTATATCACCTCGATTATTCAACTGAAGACTCACCAGCTGCTGATAGCAAGCAAGGTAACGCTCAACCACTGGATTAGAACCTGCTAGTTGAGAAGACTGATCGAGGTAATTTTCTGCAAGTTCCAGCTTTCCTAATTCAACAGCCGCTAACGCTGAAAAAACAAGAGTGGATTTAGCCTGTTCCGACTGCTGTAGATTTACTTTTCCGAACCAGTCGAGAGCGGCTTCATAGTCTCGCTCATGTAATGTGTTAGCAACACCCAGGTTAAAGTGAGTTAAGTCAATGGCGTATTGTGCCTGCTCTGGCGGTAGCTGGTTGTCATCTCTTAGTTCTTTTGTGCGTTTTAAAACCTCTTTATGTAGCTTCAGGCCTTTTTGTCGATACTCTGCATCACCATACATAATGTAAAGCGTTGCCGTGTTTTGCATCACCATGTTTAAAACAGGCCAGTTAACTCGTTGGTCTTCCCCCAACTCTAACGCCCTTTCAAAGGTCTGGAATGCTTGTCTAATATTACCTTTACTCGATTGAAGCCAGCCCAACTCGGAGAGTGTTTCAACCGCAAACTGAACAGCCCCCTGCTCCATCGCGTTCTCATGTAAATTTAAATAGGCTTCAACTCGTTGCTCGTAATTCAAGTCTTCCGCAGATACGCACAAGTGCCGATAATAAAGGTCGAACCCCTGAGGTGTATGCGACTGACAAATTGCATTAGTTAACTTGGGTTCACCATTGAAATAGTACTGATAGGCAAGCTCTCGTTGCAGTCGGTACTCCTCTGCCGCATTAATATCTTCATTAAGTCGCTCGTTAATCCAGTTGACTCTTTCAAGGTAGCTCAGCGTATCGAACTTTGGGGGAAACGGCGGTAGCTTTTCCAGCTCTTCTATAGAAATGGTATTATCTTCAGCAATGACGATAGGCGCCAACGCGAGTGATATAAATAAGGTAAACAGAAATTGTATTATCAGTTTCATACTGACAAATTTAGAGTGAAAACAGCGCGCTGACAAGTAAAGTCTAACGTCTTAATAACACAAAAGGCCCCTTCAGGAGCCTTTTTAACTTAACACTACTAACTTTATGCCATTCAGAAGGGAATATCGTCGTCAAAATCCGTATCAGGTGAAAACGGTGCTGGTTCAGCAGGCTTCTGCTGAGGCTGTTGGCTCTGTTGAGACGGTTGTGGTGCCGGGCGTTGTTGCTGACCGCCGTACCCACCTTGTTGTCCGCCACCATAACCCTGGCCTTGAGGAGGTCCGCCCTGCGGGCCACCTTGAGGACCACCACGAGAATCAAGCATCTGCATTTCGTTGATAACGATTTCAGTCGTGTAACGCTCTACGTTATCCTGACCGGTCCATTTGCGTGTTTGCAAACGTCCTTCGACATACACTTTAGAGCCTTTTTTCAGGTATTCACCCGCAATTTCCGCCAGACGACGATACGCCACACAACGGTGCCATTCAGTTTGCTCGCGCGGCTCTCCGGTTTGCTTGTCTTTCCAGGTTTCACTGGTCGCAATAGATAGGTTGGCTATCGCTGTGCTGTTCTGGGTATAACGCACTTCCGGGTCCGCACCCAGGTTACCAATTAGAATTACTTTATTCACACCGCGGCTGGCCATTTTACTCTCCTGTTCTTAATGCACCGAGCAGTTCATTCACTGCTTTTTCATCGTACGCTTTTTTATCGACTTTTAAATACGTTGCCTGATCGTCTTCGACCCAGCGCGCCTCTTTTACACCAGCAACGGTTAGTAACTGCTCACTTAGGCTTACGGCTTTGTCTTTCGTAAGGTTTGGCGTTGATACTGACAAGCTGGTAACACTGTCTGGGTTCTTCATTATGAAGCTGATAACCAACCAACATAGTAGCAAGATCAAACAGAATATCACAATGCCCGATGTCTGATAGTTTTGTAAGACCCAACCGCCTGCAACACCGCCGACAAATGCGCCTAAAAACTGGCTGGTTGAATAGATGCCACTCGCACTGCCTTTACTCCCGGCAGGCGCTATACGTGTTAGTAGCGACGGCAAGCTGGCTTCAATAAAGTTAAAGCCAGTGAAGAAAACCACCAACGCCGCGACCAGCCAAACTGCTGATTCACCAGCATAAAACACCGCAGCCAATGACAAAATTAAAATAGCGATAGACGCACGCAACCATTGGACTGAACTGTTATTGCGCGAACTTCGAATAATCATTGGCACCATCAATGCAACTGACGCGGCCAGTGTCGGCAAATAAAACCAAGCGTGTGTTTGACTCTCAAACCCCGCACTTTGCAGTTGAGTGGGAATCGTCACAAACCAGGCCGTTAAAATGGCGTGCAGTACAAAAATACCGGTATTCAGGCACCAAAGCTGTTTATGCTTTAAGAGCTTTTTCAGCTCGGAAGCCACCGGCAGAGACTCCCGTTTCGCTGAGGTCGTTACCACTTGAGGCACACTCATAACCAGCACAACAATACCCAACACTCCGGTTGCAGCCGTAAACCAGAAAAGCCCTGACAAACCAATAACACCGCCAAGCAACGGTCCGACAACCAACGAGACGGCAAACGCCAAGCCAATACACATACCAATAATAGCCATGACTTTCGGTCGTTGCTCGTCACGCGATAAGTCCGCCGCCAACGCCAAAATAGCAGCAGCTATCGCGCCAACGCCTTGCAGCGCACGACCGACACTCACCATCACCAAACTATCGGCTAATGCTGCAACAATACTACCCAGCACGAACACCACTAAGCCACCGATAATAATGGGCTTTCGACCAATACGGTCGGACGCCATACCTAATGGAATTTGCAGCAACGCTTGGGTCAGACCATAAGCACCTAATGCAATACCAACCAGCAATGGTGAATAATCCGGATAGGCTTGTGCGTAAACCGCCAATACCGGCATGATCAAAAACAGCCCTAACATCCGTATACCAAATACGGACGCCAGCGAGAATGCGGCTTTACGTTCGGTCTTATTTAATGAGTGTTGCGTCATGTTACTGCGTTTGCGCTAGTATCAGAATGAATCATGCGGATATTGTACCAGAAGGCACACACTGTGCGATAATGGCGTTTTGTCGTCGACTTCCTACAAGTTGAAGATTTGCTGAAAAACAGACGGGAATTATGGAAAACATTGAAGTACGCGGTGCGCGCACGCACAACCTGAAAAATTTCAATCTGACGATACCCCGTGACAAACTTATTGTCATCACCGGCTTATCCGGCTCTGGTAAGTCGTCGTTAGCTTTCGATACACTCTATGCAGAGGGTCAGCGCCGTTACGTCGAGTCATTGTCGGCCTACGCGCGCCAGTTCTTATCGCTGATGGAAAAACCCGATGTAGATAGTATTGAAGGTCTGTCTCCTGCTATTTCCATCGAGCAAAAGTCGACGTCGCATAACCCACGTTCAACTGTGGGTACTATTACTGAAATTTATGACTATTTGCGCTTAATGTACGCACGCGTTGGTGAGCCACGTTGTCCAACGCATGACGTGGCACTGGCTGCACAAACGGTCTCGCAAATGGTCGACAAAGTGCTTGATGCGCCAGAAGGCGAGAAGCGCATGTTATTAGCGCCCATTATTCAAAACCGCAAAGGCGAGCATTTAAAAGTTCTAGAAAACCTCGCTTTACAGGGCTTTATTCGCGCACGTATCGACGGTGAAATTTGCGACTTAAGTGATCCTCCGCCATTAGAACTGCAGAAAAAGCACACCATTGAAGTGGTTGTAGACCGTTTTAAAGTTCGCGAAGGTTTAGAGCAACGCTTAGCCGAGTCTTTTGAAACCGCTTTAGAGTTAAGTGGTGGTACGGCGCTGGTTGCTCCTATGGAAGGCGACGGAGACACCTTAGTGTTCTCGGCGAACTTCGCCTGTCCGCATTGTGGATACAGTATGCAGGAGTTGGAGCCTCGCCTGTTCTCATTCAATAACCCAGCGGGGGCTTGTACCACGTGCGACGGTTTAGGCGTTGAGCAGTTTTTTGACCCGAAAAAGGTCATCGTTAACGACGAGATTTCCTTAACCGGTGGGGCTATTCGTGGCTGGGACAAACGTAACTTTTATTACTACCAAATGCTGCAGTCACTGGCGAAGCATTATGGATTTAAGCTGTCTGAGCCCTTTAAAGACTTACCGGAAGATATTCGGAATATCATTCTGTTCGGCAGCGGAAAAGAAGAGATAAAATTTACTTATATGAATGACCGCGGCGATAAAGTCGTCCGCGAACATGCTTTCGAAGGCATTATTCCAAACATGCAGCGCCGCTATCGCGAAACTGAATCTCAAGCAGTTCGCGAAGAGTTGTCGAAGTACGTTGCAACACAACCTTGTAAAAGTTGTCATGGTACTCGCCTGCGCACCGAAGCACGCCACGTATTCATTAACAATGTCACCTTACCGGAAGTTGTCGAACAGTCTATTGGCGACGCCATGGCTTTCTTCCAGCAATTAGACTTGGAAGGTCAGCGTGCTCAGATAGCCGAAAAAATACTGAAAGAAATTAACGACCGACTGCGTTTTTTGGTGAACGTGGGCCTTAACTATTTGAGCTTGTCTCGCAGTGCGGAAACCTTGTCCGGCGGCGAAGCTCAGCGAATTCGCCTGGCCAGCCAAATTGGTGCCGGCTTAGTCGGTGTTATGTACGTTCTTGATGAACCCAGTATTGGTTTACACCAGCGTGACAACGAACGCTTGTTAAATACCCTGACGCACCTGAGAGACTTAGGTAACACGGTTATTGTCGTAGAACACGATGAAGACGCAATTCGTCAGTCTGATCATGTCATTGACATAGGTCCGGGTGCCGGTGTTCATGGTGGTGAGATTATCGCTCAGGGCAACGTTGACGATATCATTGAAAGTAAGGACTCGCTAACCGGGGATTACCTGTCTGGTCGTAAAGTGATTGATGTGCCTGCAGAGCGACATAAAGCCGATGACCGTCAGCTCGTCATAAAGGGTGCTAGTGGTAATAACCTTAAAAATGTCACTATGAAATTGCCGCTGGGCGTTATGACGTGTGTGACTGGGGTCTCAGGCTCAGGTAAATCAACATTGGTCAATGACACCTTATTTAAAATTGCGCACCGGGAGCTCAATGGCGCAACAGCCGATGTTCCGTCACCTTATGAAAGCGTCGACGGTTTCCAGTATTTGGATAAGGTTGTTGATATCGACCAAAGCCCGATTGGCCGAACGCCACGGTCAAACCCGGCAACGTATACCGGCATATTCACGCCTATTCGCGAGCTTTTCGCTGGTGTTCCTGAAGCACGAGCGCGTGGCTATAAACCTGGCCGCTTTAGCTTTAACGTGCGCGGTGGCCGCTGTGAAGCATGTCAGGGTGATGGCGTTATTAAAGTTGAAATGCACTTCCTGCCAGATGTCTATGTGCCTTGTGATATTTGTAAGGGCAAACGTTACAACCGTGAGACGCTGGAAATTCAGTACAAAGGCAAAAACATTCATGAAGTGCTGGAAATGACGATTGAAGACGCACGTGAGTTCTTCGACCCAATTCCAGCCATTGCACGTAAGCTGCAAACACTCATGGATGTCGGGTTATCCTACGTTCGCTTAGGCCAATCAGCAACCACGCTCTCAGGTGGCGAGGCACAGCGTGTTAAGCTGTCGCGCGAGCTGTCCAAGCGCGACACCGGTAAGACACTGTATATTTTGGACGAACCAACGACGGGTTTGCATTTCCACGACATAAAACAGTTACTGGCCGTCATTCATCGCCTGCGCGATCATGGCAATACCGTGGTTGTTATTGAGCATAACTTAGATGTTATTAAGACAGCCGATTGGATTATTGATCTTGGTCCTGAAGGCGGTTCCGGCGGCGGCGAGATACTCTGCGAGGGTACACCGGAAGCCATTTGTGAGAACAAACAATCGCATACGGCCCGTTTCTTAAAGCCGATGCTAAAATAAAAGGAAGCAGTATGTTATCGGAAGACTTTAAAGTTCGATTTTATGAAACTGACGCGCTAGGTCACGTAAACAACACGGTCATACCCGGCTGGATTGAGACTGGCCGACTGCCAATATTCGAATTTTTCGGTGAAATGTCGCCGGAAACTCAAAGCCTAATTGTTGCGCGACTGGAGGTGGACTATTTGTTTCCCATTTACTTTGGTAGCCCAGTTACGGTAAATACTTACGTCACCAGAATGGGGGGTAGCTCATTTGATATTACCACCGAAGTTTGGCAAAAAGACAAGCAGTGCGCTAAAGGTAAGTCAGTGTTAGTTTATTTCGATTATCAGAAGGAGTGTTCAGTGAAGCTACCTCAAGATATACGAGAAAGGCTCGCAACAATAACGCATCGGGAGCACCCTCTTGACGCGTGATATTGTCAGCGGCGGGCAGCACATACATGCGCCTGACGACTTAACCCGCCTGTTACAGGACATTTACGAGCAGGCGATGACAATAAAAACCGGCAAGGTGGCGGATTATATTCCCGCCCTTGCTGCGGTTGACCCTGAGCAGTGCGCACTGACACTGACAACACTTGATGGCGAAACTTTCACTGTTGGCGATACCCAAACCCAATTTTCTATTCAATCCGTTTCAAAAATTTTCGGTCTTATGCTGGCCATGGAGCGACTTGGAGATGAATTATGGCATCGTGTGAAAATGGAGCCTTCGGGTCAGGCTTTTAATTCAATTGTGCAGCTTGAATGGGAAAAAGGTATACCTCGTAACCCGATGATTAACGCTGGTGCTATTTTGATCAGCGATGTCCTTGTTAGCCATTACTCGGCAAGTAAAAATGCTGTTCTAAGCTTGGTACGCAGTCTTTGTGGCAATGAAGCCGTGTACGCTGACCATGAAGTACATGAATCAGAGAAAGATCACGGACACCGCAACGCGGCATTAGCCCACTTGATGAAAAGCTTCGGCAACATCGATTCTGACGTTGAAGAGTTGCTCGATCACTACTTCTGGCAGTGCGCGCTTTCTATGTCGTGCGAAAACTTGGCTCGGTCGTTTACGTTTTTGGCAAATGACGGGGTTTGCCCGTTCTCGAAAAAACAAATTATGTCCAAACGTGATTCACAGCGCATTAATGCACTTCTTTCCACCAGTGGTATGTATGACCAAAGCGGCGAGTTCGCGTTTACCGTTGGCGTACCGGCGAAAAGCGGAGTCGGTGGTGGCATTGTTGCTGTAGTACCGGATTTCGGCGTAATCTCTGCCTGGAGCCCTCGTTTAAACGAGTTTGGAAACAGTGCTCGCGGGATGTTTATGGTACGGGAAGTTGCCAACAAACTGGGCTTAAGTGTTTATTAGTTGCTAGCGAATTGTCGACGGCCGATATAGCTGGAATCGTTCCATATTAAAGCGTCGGAAAAGCCGATCAATTTCACCCTTTCGGCCTAATTCACTCAACATCCGCTGTAACGTTGATGCTTCAATTTTTTTAGAAGGCCCAACCAGTAAGTGAAGTTCGTACTGAAAGTCGGTACTCTCGGCCAGCAATAAGTTTTCCACTTTAATTTGCTGAGAACCGTCCAACGCTGCCAATAACTCGTCGTTAACCGTGGTTAGGTCAACTCGACCACCTAAAACCATTCGAATATTCGTTATTCTGGAGTCGGCGAGGTAAACCGTATACTCTTGTTTGAGCTCGTCAGATGCTTTCAGTTCTCCGGCAATTAAATAATGATAACCTTTAACGCCAGCAAACCGTTTGCCTTCATAACTGCTAAAGAATGATTGTGTTCTACCAGCTTTCTTAGCTGCTACCAACCGCTCCTCTCCACGAACTAATGGGAAAGTTGCTTCAATTTCTACGTCATGATTTCGCCAGCCCCAGCTCGGCGACTCAAAAAATATAACATCGCAGCAACCACCGGCGCTTAGCGCTTCATAACGCCCAGATGGGGGTATCACCTCTATGATGAATTCATAATTGTCCTGATGCTCATTAAGGCGCCTAACCAGCTCTCGGGTTAAATCGGTTTCCAGAATGTCGGAAAAATAGGGCGGGTAGTCGTAAGCCGCAACATAGACCTTTGTCTGTGCTGCTAAAACACCACTGTAGAATAATGCTGCGAAAAGCAGTAAAAAACGACTCAAAAGCCCCACACTTTACGGTTTTTAATAACGATCATGACATTTCATCTTTCACTTTTGAGGCTTGAATGTCAAGAACTGTAAAGACGAGCCGTTCAACAGCCATAAAAAAGCCCGGCATAAAGCCGGGCTCTGTATACGATACTGAAACCGTATTAGTCGATGATCTTAGATACAACACCTGCACCTACAGTACGACCACCTTCACGGATTGCAAAACGCAAACCTTCATCCATTGCGATTGGAGCAATCAGCTCTACAACGAACTTCAGGTTGTCGCCTGGCATAACCATTTCTACGCCTTCCGGCAATTCTACTGCGCCCGTTACGTCAGTTGTACGGAAGTAGAACTGTGGACGATAGCCTTTGAAGAATGGCGTGTGACGGCCACCTTCGTCTTTGCTCAGTACGTAAACTTCCGCTTCGAACTTAGTATGCGGAGTAATTGTACCTGGCTTCGCCAATACCTGGCCACGCTCAACTTCGTCACGCTTAGTACCACGCAACAAGGCGCCGATGTTCTCACCTGCACGACCTTCGTCAAGCAGCTTACGGAACATTTCAACACCTGTAACAGTGGTTTTTTGCGTTTCTTTCATACCAACGATTTCACACTCGTCGCCAGTGTTGACGATACCGCGCTCGACACGACCGGTAACAACTGTACCACGACCTGAAATCGAGAATACGTCTTCGATTGGCATGATGAATGGCTTATCGATGTCACGCTCTGGCTCTGGGATGTAGTTGTCAAGCGCGTCTGCTAGCTCAACAATTTTCTTCGCCCACTCTTCGTCGCCTTCCAGCGCTTTCAGTGCTGAGCCCTGGATTACTGGCAGGTCGTCGCCCGGGAAGTCATACTCTGACAACAACTCACGAACTTCCATTTCTACCAGCTCTAACAGCTCTTCATCGTCAACCATGTCACATTTGTTCATGAAGACAACGATGTAAGGAACGCCAACCTGACGTGACAACAGGATGTGCTCACGAGTCTGTGGCATTGGACCGTCAGTTGCCGCTACAACAAGGATTGCGCCGTCCATCTGTGCAGCACCGGTGATCATGTTTTTGACATAGTCAGCGTGCCCTGGGCAGTCTACGTGCGCGTAGTGGCGAGTTGGTGTGTCATATTCAACGTGTGACGTTGAAATAGTGATACCACGCTCTTTCTCTTCTGGCGCGTTATCGATGGCTGCGAAGTCTTTCGCCGCACCACCATAAACTTTTGCCAAAACAGTTGTGATAGCAGCAGTTAGTGTAGTTTTACCGTGGTCAACGTGACCAATGGTGCCGACGTTTACGTGCGGCTTCGAACGTTCAAATTTTTCTTTAGACATGATATATCCTCAAATTTAAGTTGAAAGCCCGGTCCTGTGTAAGACCGGACCAGACCTTACTTAATCTTTAGTGTTACGCTCAGCCATCACTTTTTCAGCGATGTTGTTTGGTGCTTCACCATACTTCAGGAACTCCATCGAGTAAGATGCACGACCCTGAGTTTGTGAACGCAAGTCAGTTGCGTAACCGAACATTTCAGACAGTGGAACAACCGCGTTGACGGCTTTCATACCACCTGGCGCTTCGTCCATACCTTCGATGAGGCCACGACGACGGTTTAAGTCACCAACAACGTCACCCATAGACTCTTCTGGAGTAATTACTTCCACCTTCATTAGTGGCTCAAGAAGTACTGGGTCCGCCTGCATTGCGCCTTTTTTGAAGGCCATGCTACCAGCGATTTTAAACGCCATTTCTGACGAGTCAACGTCGTGATAAGAGCCGTCATACAGAGTCGCTTTAACGCCCAATACCGGGTAACCCGCTAACACGCCCTGCTCCATTTGCTCTTTTACACCGCGGTCAACTGCCGGGATGTATTCTTTCGGTACCACACCACCAACGATTTCGTTAACGAATTCGTAAGTGATATCATCGCCATTTTCGTCTTCTTCGATAGCCATTGGCTCAAGTTTCAGCCATACATGACCAAACTGACCACGACCACCCGATTGACGTACGAATTTACCTTCGACTTCAACCGCTTTACGAATGGCTTCACGGTATGCAACCTGAGGCTGACCAACGTTACATTCAACTTTGAACTCACGTTTCATACGGTCAACGATGATATCCAAGTGAAGCTCGCCCATACCTGAGATGATGGTTTGGCCGGATTCTTCGTCCGTTTTAACACGGAACGACGGATCTTCTGCTGCCAACTTACCTAAAGCAATACCCATTTTTTCTTGGTCAGCTTTAGTTTTTGGTTCAACAGCAACCGAGATTACCGGCTCTGGGAATTCCATACGCTCAAGAATGATCTTGTTGTTTGGATCACACAAAGTGTCACCAGTAGTCACGTCTTTAAGACCGATAAGTGCAGCAATGTCACCAGCACGAACTTCTTTAATTTCCTGACGGTCATTTGCGTGCATCTGTACCATACGGCCGATACGTTCTTTCTTGTTCTTAACAGGGTTGACGACACCGTCACCTTGGTTAAGCACACCTGAGTATACGCGAACGAAGGTTAAGGTACCAACGAATGGGTCGGTTGCGATTTTAAACGCCAAAGCTGAGAAAGGTTCTTTGTCGTCTGACTTACGAACACCTTCAGTTTCATCGTCATCCAAAATACCAGTGATAGGCTTAACTTCGGTTGGTGACGGTAAGAACTCGATTACCGCATCCAGCATTGCCTGAACACCTTTGTTTTTGAAGGCTGAACCACACTGAACTAAAACAACTTCATTTGCCAAAGTCGCTTTACGAAGACCGCGTTTGATCTCTTCTTCAGTTAACTCACCTTCTTCCAGGTATTTTTCCATAAGCTCTTCGTCAGCTTCGGCCGCAGCTTCGACTAACTCAGTACGCAGTTCTTCGGCTTGATCTTGAAGGTCAGCAGGGACGTCTTCATAGGTAAATGTCATACCCATGTCGTCTTCGCTCCAGTTGATCGCTTTCATCTTGATCAAGTCAACGACGCCTTTAAACTCGTCTTCCGCACCGATTGGAATCTGAATCGGAACCGCGTTCGCATTCAAACGAGTTTTCATTTGGCCGACTACTGACATAAAGTCAGCACCAGCACGGTCCATTTTGTTGACGAATACCATGCGTGGTACTTCGTATTTGTTCGCCTGACGCCAAACCGTTTCGGTTTGAGGCTGAACACCTGAAGACGCACACAAAACAACGATAGCACCATCAAGAACACGCAAAGAACGTTCAACTTCGATAGTGAAGTCAACGTGTCCCGGAGTATCGATGATGTTGATACGGTGTTGAGGGAATTGGCGATCCATACCTTCCCAGAAGCTTGTTACCGCTGCTGAGGTGATAGTGATACCACGTTCCTGCTCTTGCTCCATCCAGTCAGTTGTAGACGCACCATCGTGAGTCTCACCGATTTTGTGACTACGACCCGTGTAATAAAGTACACGCTCTGTGGTCGTCGTTTTACCGGCGTCTACGTGAGCACAGATACCGATATTACGATAGCGCTCAATTGATGTTTCTCGAGCCACAATAAACTCCTTTCTAGGTTAACTGTGAATTTACCAGCGATAGTGAGCAAACGCTTTGTTTGCTTCAGCCATGCGGTGAACGTCTTCACGTTTCTTCACAGCTGACCCTTTGTTTTCTGATGCATCTAGCATTTCAGCTGCCAGACGCTGCGACATTGATTTTTCACCACGGGTGCGCGCTGCATCAACTAACCAGCGCATAGCCAGTGCGTTACGACGTACCGGACGAACTTCAACTGGAACTTGGTAGGTAGAACCACCAACGCGACGAGATTTAACCTCGACGGTAGGACGCACATTTTCTAGTGCATCATCAAAAACGTCCAGATGATCTTTACCTGACTTCTCTGCCAGGATGTCCAGTGCACCGTAGATAATCTTTTCAGCGACTGCTTTTTTGCCGTCAACCATGACGACATTAATAAATTTAGCCAACAACTCTGATCCGAACTTAGGATCCGGCAGGATTTTACGTTGACCTATGACGCGTCTTCTTGGCATCTCAATATTCTCCGATTAATTCAGGGTATTACCCAAAACTTATGAATTACAGTTTGGCCTTACTAACGGAGAACCGTTAAGACTTAGGCCGTTTCGCGCCGTACTTAGAACGGCCTTGTTTACGATCGTTAACACCTGAACAGTCAAGTGCACCACGAACGGTATGATAACGAACACCTGGTAAGTCTTTTACACGACCGCCACGGATCAGTACGACTGAGTGTTCTTGTAAATTATGTCCCTCACCGCCGATGTACGAAGACACTTCGTAACCGTTGGTTAAACGAACACGGCAAACTTTACGCATTGCAGAGTTCGGTTTCTTAGGGGTTGTGGTGTAAACACGGGTACATACTCCGCGTTTTTGAGGGCACGCTTCAAGAGCCGGAACGTTGCTCTTCACAACGGGCTTTTGACGGCCTTTACGCACCAGCTGATTAACTGTTGCCATTCATTACTCCTAGTTTAGTTGATGTCGCTTTTTAGCGCGCACAATGTGCGTGAAAAATCGCTTTTTTCCGACCTTACAAAGCCGGATCCCGAAAATCGGGAGCCGAAATTCTAATGGTCATATTTTCACCTGTCAAGGTTATAAAAAAGAAGCCAGCACTATAATCAGTACTGGCTTCTGTACAAATAGGCTAAAAGCGTATTTGTTTATTCAGCAGAATCGTCTTTTGGCGACTCATTTCCTGCGTTAAGAGCGTCCGCTAACTGTTGCTCAGCTTGCTCTGCAGTCATTGTCGGAGCTTCTTCAACGTCCAGTTCTTCTACACGACGTTGCATACGCTCTTTGTGATACGAGTAACCAGTACCAGCCGGAATTAATCGACCCACAATAACGTTTTCTTTCAAGCCGCGCAGGCTGTCTTTGCGTCCACCAACGGCCGCTTCGGTCAGGACACGAGTTGTTTCCTGGAACGATGCCGCAGAGATGAACGATTCTGTCGACAGTGACGCTTTGGTAATACCCAACAGCTGACGTTCGAAGGTTGCCGGCGTTTTGCCTTCCGCTTCCGCTTTTGCGTTCGCTGCCAAGACTTCCGCCATTTCAACCATTTCGCCTTCCAGCAAGTTGGTATCGTTTGCGCGCAGAATTAACGCTTTACGCAGCATCTGACGAACAATCGTTTCAATGTGCTTATCGTTAATTTTAACACCCTGTAAGCGATAAACTTCCTGAACTTCGTTCACAATGTAGTTCGCTACAGCGCTTACGCCACGCAGACGCAGGATATCGTGTGGTGCCTCTGGACCATCAGCAATAACCTCACCTTTCTCAACCTGTTCACCTTCGAACACGTTAAGCTGACGCCATTTCGGAATCATTTCTTCGTGCTGATCACCACCGTCGTTAGGTGTGATGATTAAGCGACGCTTACCTTTCGTTTCCTTACCGAACGAGACCGTACCCGTCTTCTCTGCAAGAATCGCAGGTTCTTTCGGGCGACGTGCTTCGAACAAGTCAGCAACACGCGGAAGACCACCGGTAATGTCTCGAGTTTTCGAGCCTTCTTGCGGGATACGCGCCAAGGTATCACCGACTTTTACTTCGGCGTTATCTTCAAGGTTAATGATTGCGTTACCTGGCAAGAAGTATTGCGCAGGGATATCGGTACCGGCGATGTTAACATCGTTACCTTTGCCATCAACCAGCTTAACCATTGGACGCATATCTTTACCGGCACTGGTACGCTGACCTGTTTCTAGCACAACGATGCTTGAAAGACCGGTGAGCTCGTCGGTTTGACGCGTCATAGTAACGCCATCAATTAAGTCGACAAATTTGATACGGCCTTCCACCTCGGTAATGATTGGGTGCGTATGCGGGTCCCAGTTAGCAACGGTTTCGCCGCCTTCAACTGCGTCGCCTTCACCTTTCTTCAAGACCGCACCGTAAGGCACTTTATAACGCTCGCGCTCACGACCGTATTCGTCAATAAGTGTCAACTCAGTTGAGCGAGAAGTAATTACATGCTCTTTATCGCTGTTTACAACCCACTTAGCGTTGTGCAGTTTGATACTACCTGAGTTTTTAACCTGTACGCTGTTTTCAGCTGTTGCACGCGATGCCGCACCACCAATGTGGAAGGTACGCATGGTCAGCTGTGTACCCGGCTCACCTATTGACTGTGCCGCAATAACACCGACCGCTTCACCTTGGTTAACCATGTGGCCACGAGCCAAGTCACGACCGTAACAGTGCGCACAAACACCAAAGTCTGTGTCACAGGTAATAACTGAGCGAACTTTAACTTCATCGATAGAGTTTTCTTCGAGAATGTCGCAATTCTTCTCGTCAAGCAGCGTATTACGCGGTAACAGCACGTCTTCGCTACCTGGCTTAAGAACGTCGTCACATAGAACACGACCTAAAACACGTTCACGCAATGGCTCTACAACATCACCACCTTCAATCAATGGCTTCATTGTCAGACCGTCGTGTGTACCACAGTCTTCTTCCATGATAACGACGTCTTGAGAAACATCGACCAGACGACGAGTCAGGTAGCCTGAGTTCGCTGTTTTCAATGCGGTATCGGCAAGACCTTTACGAGCACCGTGCGTCGAGATGAAGTACTGGAGTACGTTCAAACCTTCACGGAAGTTCGCAACGATAGGGGTTTCGATGATTGAGCCATCTGGCTTAGCCATCAGACCACGCATACCGGCCAACTGACGAATCTGCGCGGGGCTACCACGAGCGCCTGAATCAGCCATCATGAAGATAGAGTTAAACGATGCTTGCTCTTCTTCTTTACCGTCTTTATTGGTGACAACTTCTTTCGACAAGTTATCCATCATCGCTTTCGAGACTTTCTCGTTAGCTGTGGACCAAATATCGATAACTTTGTTGTATTTTTCACCAGCGGTTACCAAGCCAGACTCGAACTGTTCCTGAATTTCAGCTACTTCTTCTTCCGCAGCAGCGACAATTTCTTTCTTCGCTTCAGGAATAACCATATCGTTGATACCAACCGATGCGCCTGAAACCATTGCATAATGGAAACCGGTGTACATGATTTGGTCAGCAAAAATAACCGTGTCTTTCAAGCCCAGGTTACGATACGCCTGGTTCAGCATACGTGCGATTGGCTTTTTACCCATAGCCTGATCGATAAGC
This sequence comes from Idiomarina sp. 29L, assembly GCF_004123135.1. Taxonomy (NCBI): domain Bacteria; kingdom Pseudomonadati; phylum Pseudomonadota; class Gammaproteobacteria; order Alteromonadales; family Idiomarinaceae; genus Idiomarina; species Idiomarina sp. 29L. Next base: position 402,436 of record NZ_SDJS01000002.1, read on the forward strand.
TCAAACGGCAAACCTTCTGGCATAATTAGCGACAACAATGCACGACCTACGGTGGTATCACGTACCGCAGTTTTCGTCGTACGGTTACCGTCTTCGTCAGCGGTTGTGTCCGTAATACGTACTTTAACGCGTGAATGCAGTTCTACATCACCATTACGGTAAGCTTTTTCAGCTTCAGACGGGCTCTTGAAGACCATGCCTTCGCCTTTACCGTTGATCTTCTCTTTGGTCATGTAATAAAGACCCAGTACAACGTCCTGAGAAGGCACGATGATTGGATCACCACTTGCTGGTGAAAGCACGTTGTTGGTGGACATCATCAACGCACGCGCTTCTAGCTGAGCTTCCAACGTCAGCGGCAAGTGAACAGCCATTTGGTCACCGTCAAAGTCGGCGTTATATGCCGCACAGACCAATGGGTGTAGCTGAATCGCTTTACCCTCAATCAGTACCGGTTCGAACGCCTGAATACCTAAACGGTGAAGTGTTGGCGCACGGTTAAGCAATACCGGGTGCTCTTTGATGACCTCATCCAGAACGTCCCAAACTTCTGCGGTTTCGCGCTCAACCATTTTCTTAGCTGCTTTAATGGTTGTTGCTAAGCCACGGCGCTCCAATTTGCCGTAGATAAACGGCTTGAACAGCTCCAGAGCCATCTTTTTAGGAAGACCACACTGGTGTAAGCGGAGCTTAGGACCTACGGTAATAACCGAACGACCTGAGTAGTCAACACGTTTACCCAGCAGGTTCTGACGGAAACGACCTTGTTTACCTTTGATCATATCAGCCAAAGACTTCAGAGGACGTTTGTTGGAACCAGTAATAGCACGACCACGACGACCGTTATCTAATAAGGCATCAACCGCTTCCTGCAGCATACGTTTTTCGTTGCGTACAATAATATCCGGAGCAGCCAAGTCTAATAGGCGCTTCAAACGGTTATTACGGTTAATAACGCGGCGATACAAGTCGTTCAAATCAGACGTAGCAAAACGACCACCATCCAATGGTACCAACGGACGTAAGTCTGGTGGTAGAACAGGCAGTACTTTCAGAATCATCCATTCTGGTTTGTTGCCAGACATTTGGAAGGCTTCTAACAGTTTTAAACGTTTGCTGATTTTCTTACGCTTGGTTTCAGAGTTAGTTTCTGGTAACTCTTCGCGCAAGGTTTGGATTTCAGCGTCAATGTCGACAGCTCGCAGTAAATCAAGTACCGCTTCGGCACCCATTTTCGCATCGAACTCGTCGCCATGCTCTTCCAATGCGTCTAGGTATTCTTCTTCTGTCAGAATCTGACCTTGTTCTAAAGACGTTAAACCGCCTTCGGTAACAACATAAGATTCAAAGTAAAGCACCCGCTCAATATCACGCAAGGTCATATCCAGCATAAGGCCGATACGAGATGGCAATGACTTCAAGAACCAGATATGTGCCACTGGGCTTGCTAGCTCAATGTGACCCATACGCTCACGACGCACTTTGGTTAAGGTGACTTCAACGCCACACTTCTCACAAATAACACCGCGGTGTTTCAAACGTTTGTACTTACCACACAAACATTCGTAGTCTTTTACTGGACCAAAAATACGCGCACAGAATAACCCGTCACGCTCTGGTTTGAACGTACGATAGTTAATAGTTTCTGGCTTTTTGACTTCACCATACGACCAACTACGGATCATATCTGGCGAAGACAAAGCAATACGAATTCCGTCAAATTCGTCTGCTTGATTCGTCGGCTTTAAAAGCTTCAACAAGTCTTTCACGATTTATCTCCTGTCGGAGTTCAACCTATGGGGAGTGAACATCACTCCCCCAGTAATTCCAGCAACAGACGCTTAGTTCTGTTCCAGCTCGATATTGATGCCCAGAGAGCGAATTTCTTTCAACAATACGTTGAACGACTCTGGCATACCCGCTTCCATTTGCAGGTTGTTGTCGACGATGTTTTTGTACATCTTCGTACGACCGTTTACGTCATCCGATTTAACCGTCAACATTTCCTGCAAGGTGTATGCAGCACCATATGCTTCTAATGCCCAGACTTCCATTTCACCGAAGCGCTGACCACCAAACTGTGCTTTACCACCTAATGGCTGCTGAGTTACCAAGCTATAAGAGCCGGTAGAACGAGCGTGCATCTTGTCATCGACCAAGTGGTTCAATTTCAGCATGTACATGTAACCGACGGTTACATCACGCTCAAACTTCTCACCCGTACGGCCGTCAAACAGTGGTATCTGACCTGACTCAGGTAAATCCGCCAGTTTCAGAAGCTCTTTAATTTCTTCTTCAACCGCACCATCAAATACCGGTGTTGCGGTTGGCAGGCCTGCTTTCAGGTTACCTGCTAAGCGCATCACTTCGTCATCAGAGAACTCACTGATGTCGACTTTCTGACGGCATTCACCTAAGTCATAGACTTGCTGTAAGAAGTCACGCAGATCTTTCATTGCGCGCTGTTGCTTCAGCATCTTGTCTATTTTGCTACCAATACCGCGAGCCGCCATACCCAAGTGTGTTTCCAACACCTGACCGATGTTCATCCGCGATGGTACACCCAGAGGGTTCAATACGATATCGACCGGGTTACCTTCATCATCGTGAGGCATATCCTCAACAGGAATGATAGTAGAGATAACACCTTTGTTACCGTGACGACCTGCTAACTTGTCACCCGGCTGAATGCTACGCTTAACCGCCAAGTAAACTTTTACAATCTTCAGTACGCCAGGCGCTAAATCATCACCTTGAGTGATTTTACGGCGCTTGTTTTCGTACTTCGTATCGAAATCATCGCTGATTTGCTGGTATTGCTCTGCAATCTGCTCTAACTGTGCTTGCGCATCTTCAGAACCTAAGTCCTGAGTTAGCCAGTTTTTACGATCAATACTCGCTAGCTTCGCTTCGTCGAAACCATTCGCAAGCAACAAGTTGCGTGCACGGTTATAAATACCTTCTTCAAGAATTTTAAACTCTTCGGTCAGGTCTTTCTTAACCTTCGCCAGTTGCATCTCTTCGATAGCAACTGCGCGTTTATCTTTTTCAACGCCATCGCGAGTAAAGACTTGTACGTCAATAACGGTACCGTTCACACCGTTAGGAACGCGTAACGAACTGTCTTTAACGTCCGACGCCTTCTCACCAAAGATTGCTCTCAAAAGCTTCTCTTCTGGCGTCAGCTGCGTTTCGCCTTTTGGCGTTACTTTACCAACGAGGATGTCGCCGCCTTTAACTTCGGCACCAACATAGACAACACCAGCCTCATCAAGCTTACCAAGCGCTGATTCACCGACGTTTGGAATATCTGAAGTGATTTCTTCAGCACCCAGTTTGGTATCACGGGCAACACAGTTCAGCTCTTGAATGTGGATAGTGGTTAAACGATCTTCTTGCGCTACGCGCTCAGAAATAAGGATTGAATCCTCAAAGTTGTAACCATTCCACGGCATGAACGCGACACGTAGGTTTTGACCCAGCGCCAATTCACCTAAGTCTGTCGATGGACCATCTGCCAATACATCGCCACGCGTTACCGGCTCACCTGGATTAACCGTTGGTTTTTGGTTAATACACGTGTTTTGGTTAGAGCGTGTGTACTTAGTTAAGTTGTAAATGTCGATGCCCGCTTCGCCCGGCACCATCTCTTCTTCATTTACCTTAACAACGATACGGCTTGCATCGACATAGTCGACGACACCACCACGTTTCGCGACAACGGTAACGCCCGAGTCAACTGCGATAGTGCGTTCGATACCAGTACCGACTAACGGCTTGTCTGCACGTAACGTTGGTACTGCCTGACGTTGCATGTTTGAGCCCATCAATGCACGGTTCGCATCATCGTGTTCAAGGAATGGGATCATGCTTGCTGCAATTGACACAATTTGCTGAGGAGCAACGTCCATATACTGAACTTGCTCTTTACTCATCAATGTAAATTCGTTTTTGTGTCGGCAAGGCACTAAGTCTTCGGTTAACTCACCTTTGTCGTTAAGCGCTACGTTCGCCTGAGCGATAACATAGTTGCCTTCTTCAATCGCTGACAAGTAGTCAACTTCGTCCGTGACTACACCGTCTTCAATACGACGGTAAGGTGTTTCCAGGAAACCGTACTCGTTCGTTCTGGAGAAACTCGACAATGAGTTAATCAGACCGATGTTCGGACCTTCCGGGGTTTCGATTGGACACAAACGACCGTAGTGAGTCGGGTGTACGTCTCGAACTTCAAAACCTGCTCGCTCACGCGTCAAACCACCCGGACCTAACGCAGAAATACGACGTTTGTGCGTCACTTCTGACAGTGGGTTGTTTTGATCCATGAACTGCGATAACTGACTTGAACCGAAGAACTCTTTCACTGCGGCACTAATAGGCTTCGCATTGATAAGATCCTGTGGCATGGTATTGTCCAGGTCGCCTAGCGACAAACGCTCTTTAACAGCGCGCTCAACACGAACAAGGCCAACACGGAATTGGTTTTCTGCCATCTCACCTACAGAACGGATTCGACGGTTACCCAAGTGGTCAATATCATCAACTTCATCAAGACCATTTCGGATCTCGATAAGCTTTTTCATAACATCGATAATGTCTTCTTTAGACAGCGTATTATCTCCACTTAGGTCATCACGACCTAAACGGCGATTAAACTTCATGCGACCAACGGTCGACAAGTCATAACGCTCGTCGCTAAAGAATAGGTTATCGAATAACGCTTCTGCTGCTTCACGCGTCGGTGGTTCACCCGGACGCATCATACGATAGATTTCAACCAACGCTTCCAAACGGTTAGTGGTTGAATCCACGCGCAACGTTTCGCTCATGTATGGACCGTGGTCCAAGTCATTCACGAATAGCGTTTCAATTTTCTTAATTCCGGCTTCACTTAACTCCGCAATTAACTCAAGCGTTAATAAGTCGTTTGCATGGCCGATGACTTCGCCTGTTTTCTTATCGGCGTAGTCTTTTGCTAATACTTTTCCGACCATGTATTCAGTCGGCACGTCCATTTCTTTAATGTCGAGTTTTTCTAACTGACGAATATGACGTGCGGTAATACGACGGCCTTTTTCAACCAATACTTCGCCATCGGTACCTTTAATGTCGAACTTGGCAGTTTCACCACGAAGACGCTCCGGTACCAACTCCATCTTGACTTTGGTTTTCAAGATTTCAAAGTAGGTGGTTTCGAAGAACATATCGAGAATTTCTTCAGTGCTGTATTCAAGCGCACGAAGAATAATAGACGCCGGCAACTTACGGCGACGGTCGATACGAACAAACACGTTGTCTTTAGGATCAAACTCAAAGTCTAACCACGAGCCACGATAAGGGATAACTCGTGCGTTATACAGAACTTTACCTGATGAGTGTGATTTACCTTTATCATGGTCAAAGAAGACACCCGGAGAACGGTGAAGCTGAGAAACGATTACTCGTTCTGTACCATTGATAACGAAAGTTCCGTTTTCTGTCATTAACGGAATTTCGCCCATGTACACTTCTTGCTCTTTAATGTCTTTAACCGTTCCGGCTGCTGCTTCTTTATCAAACAGGACCAGACGCAGTTTCACACGCAGAGGTGCTGAGTAGGTAATACCACGAATTTGACATTCTTCAACGTCAAATGCCGGCTCACCCATGTGATAACTGACGTACTGCAGTTCCGCATTACCTGAGTAGCTGGCAATAGGAAAAACCGAACGAAAAGCCGCTTCCAAGCCGTTATTGGCGTCTGGATCGACTTCAATAAATTTCTTAAATGAATCAAGCTGCATAGACAGCAAATAAGGCACTTCTAAGACCTGCGGTCGTTTACCAAAGTCCTTACGAATACGTTTTTTCTCAGAGTAGGAGTACGCCATGGGGTTCCTCAGCTAGCTGATTGATGACCCTAACCAACGAGTGGTTCGATGGTTAAGACAGATGAATCTTTTATCTGTCGATCCCGTGTTGTTTTTGCAAAACTTGTATCCCAACCTCGGGCAAAAATGATACAAGCAATACAGCGCAAAAAGGCTGGTGGTTATTTAACCACCAGCCCAAGGCTCTAAAGAGCCATATTTTGTACAAAAGTCGACTTACTTAACTTCAACTTCCGCACCAGCTTCTTCAAGCTGCTTTTTCAGCTCTTCAGCTTCGTCTTTGCTAACACCTTCTTTGACTGCAACTGGTGCAGACTCAACCATAGCTTTAGCTTCTTTCAAGCCTAGGCCAGTTGCGCCGCGAACAGCTTTGATAGCAGCAACTTTGTTGCTACCAGCGCCTTTCAGCATTACGTCAAATTCAGTTTTCTCTTCAGCTGCTGCTTCGCCGCCTGCTGCTGGACCAGCTGCTACTGCAACTGCTGCAGATGCGTCAACGCCGAATTTTTCTTCAGCTGCTTCGATCAGTTCAACCAGTTCCATTACTGGCATTTCAGCGATCGCGTTTAAGATATCGTCTTTAGTCAGAGCCATTACTCTAAACTCCTGGGTTGATAATTACAAAAAATGGTTAAAAAACCAACGTATTATTTAGCGTCTTTAATTGCTGCCAACGTTCTAACGAACTTGCTAGGTACTTCGTTAACTGTTTTAACGAACTTGCTAACAGGTTCTTTGAAGGTGGCGAGCAATTTAGCCAATGCTTCGTCACGAGTCGGAAGTGAAGCAACCGCGTCCAATTTTTCAGGACCCATGATGCCATTACCGATTGACAGAGCCATTACCTGAAGGTTCTTGTTTTCTTTGCCAAAGTCTTTGAACAAGCGAGCTGATGCGCCCGGTGCGTCCATAGAAAAGCCATAAACAAGAGGTCCTTTAAGTACATCACTCATGTCGTCGAACTGAGTACCTTCAAAAGCGCGTTTTGCAAGAGTATTTCGAACAACTTTCAGAAATACGCCTTGCTCACGTGCTTTTTTACGAAGCTCAGTCATATCGGCAACTTCGATGCCTCGATATTCAGCAACGGTGACGGCTAGCGCATTCGAAGCAACGTCGTTAACTTCCTTAACGATGGCTTTCTTTCCGGCTAAACCAATTGCCACTGATATCACCTCGTTTTCAATTTGGAGCCGAAGCTCCGCGTTACAATTAGGTGGAGTTACCTCCACCGCGTTGTCACGGTGATTCTCTACCCAGAGAGCCTGAGTCGGATATCACCATCTGCGTAGGAAATTAAGTGCCGCTATTCGATACTACTGAAATTCTCGCGGTACACCTACGGTCTTGGACGGGAGCCTTGCTTGTCGCCTTTTGAGCATTACAAACGGCAGCTCCAACCCATAAACCTTAATTAACCAGCGCTGACTGTACCCTGGTCAATACTCACACCAGCGCCCATCGTTGTAGACAAGCTGATGCGCTTAAAGTAAACACCCTTTGCAGAAGAAGGCTTAGCTTTCTTAAGCGCGCCTAATAATGCATCAAGGTTTTCTTTCAATTTCGCGTCATCGAAATCAACACGACCGATTGTTGCGTGAACAATACCGTTTTTGTCGTTGCGATAACGAACCTGACCCGCTTTAGCATTTTTAACGGCTGTTGCAACGTCAGGAGTTACTGTACCTGTTTTCGGGTTAGGCATCAGGCCACGAGGACCTAAGATTTGACCTAATTGACCAACAACACGCATTGCGTCAGGTGATGCTACGACAACGTCGAAGTTCATTTCACCTTTCTTAACTTGTTCAGCTAAGTCTTCCATACCAACAATGTCAGCACCCGCTTCTTTCGCTTTGTCTGCATTGTCGCCAGAAGTAAAGACTGCAACGCGAACGTCACGACCAGTACCGTTTGGTAATACAGTCGCGCCACGAACGTTTTGGTCAGATTTACGAGCATCGATGCCAAGGTTTACTGCAACATCAACGCTTTCAGTGAATTTTGCTGTTGCTAGTTCTTTCAACAGTGCAATTGCTTCATTCACGTCGTAATCGCGGGCTTCAACTTTCTCTGCGATCATGCGAGCGCGTTTTGTTAATTTAGCCATCGATTAGCCCTCCACGTTCAAGCCCATCGCACGAGCAGAGCCGGCGATAGTGCGTACAGCTGCGTCCATGTCGGCAGCAGTCAGATCGGGTTCTTTAGTTTTCGCAATTTCTTCTAATTGCGCGCGAGTTACCGTACCAACTTTCTTGGTATTCGGCTCGCCAGAACCACTTTTAATACCCGCTGCTTTCTTAAGCAAGAAAGATGCAGGAGGTGTTTTAGTGATGAACGTGAATGAACGATCTTCAAATACTGTAATTTCAACAGGAACAGGCGCGCCTTTTTCCAGGCTGTCTGTTTGCGCGTTGAATGCTTTACAGAATTCCATGATGTTTACACCGTGCTGACCCAAGGCTGGACCAACTGGCGGCGACGGGTTAGCTGAACCGGCAGCTACCTGCAATTTGATAATGGCTGATACTTTCTTCGCCATGATTATTACCTCTGTTGTGGGTTTAACGCCTCGTAACTTTTCAGAGCGAAGTTACTCAATCGGCTTCCCGTTAAAAAAGGACGCGAATTATAAGTTAATTCGCGCCGTTGATCAATGCTAGATTGATGATTTTTTGATCACGACTTTTCGATTTGGCCGAACTCTAAATCAACCGGAGTGGCGCGACCGAAAATTGAAACCGAAACGGTCACACGGCTTTTCTCGTAATCAACTTCTTCCACTGTACCGTTAAAGTCAGCAAACGGACCATCTGTAACACGAACCACTTCGCCCGGCTCGAACAATGTCTTGGGCTTCGGCTTGTCTGCTGAGTCTTGTAAACGATCAAGAATAGCGTCTGCTTCTTTCTTAGAAATTGGTGTAGGACGGTCGCTTGTACCTCCAATAAAGCCAAGTACACGCGGAACGCTCTTAATTAAGTGCCATGAATCTTCGTCCATGACCATTTCAACCAAGACATAACCTGGAAAAAATTTACGTTCACTTTTACGACGCACGCCGCCACGCATTTCAACGACTTCTTCCTTCGGCACTAAGATTTCGCCGAATTTGTCTTCCATATTATGCAGCTTGATATGTTCTTTCAGAGATTCCGCAACACGAGCTTCGTAACCAGAAAAAGCCTGTACGACGTACCAACGTTTCTTATCGCTCATAGTTTAAATCTCCAGTCCGGTTAAGAAGCCTACGACACGCACAAGTATTCCATCTAAACCCCAGAGGATTAAAGCAACAATAACGGTCGCTACAACAACAATGAGTGTGGTCTGGGTTGCTTCCTGACGCGAAGGCCAAACGACTTTGCGAACCTCAGTACGACTTTCTTTAGCGAAAGACAAAAACTTTCTACCTTTAATCGTTGTGGAGGCAAAAAAACCTGCCAATGCCACCAATACGACAACACCGATAGCGCGGTAAAGTACTGAGATTTCTTCTGCGTAGTAATGATTTCCGCCGATAGCTACAACTAGCAAGGCGATTGTGATGATCCATTTCAAGCTGTTTAATGAACTGCTCTGCGTCTCGTTATTTGCGCTCATTCTTTAATCCTAATTGCGACCGGTCTTCGCTTTTAACTTAAAATCTGGCAGGGGCGGAGGGATTCGAACCCCCAACCGTCGGTTTTGGAGACCGCTGTTCTGCCAATTGGAACTACGCCCCTAAATAATGTCCTTCACGCTTATCTTACTTGGTGTAGGATTGGACGCGGTATTATACCTAAGACAGCGCTTCGCGCAAGCCATAAAAAAGCCCGGCATAAAGCCGGGCTCTTATACGATACTGAAACCGTATTAGTCGATGATCTTAGATACAACACCTGCACCTACAGTACGACCACCTTCACGGATTGCGAAACGCAAACCTTCGTCCATTGCGATTGGAGCAATCAGCTCTACAACGAATTTCAGGTTGTCGCCTGGCATAACCATTTCTACGCCTTCCGGCAATTCTACTGCGCCTGTTACGTCAGTTGTACGGAAGTAGAACTGTGGACGATAGCCTTTGAAGAATGGCGTGTGACGGCCACCTTCGTCTTTGCTCAGTACGTAAACTTCCGCTTCGAACTTAGTATGCGGAGTAATTGTACCTGGCTTCGCCAATACCTGGCCACGCTCAACTTCGTCACGCTTAGTACCACGCAACAAGGCGCCGATGTTCTCACCTGCACGACCTTCGTCAAGCAGCTTACGGAACATTTCAACACCTGTAACAGTGGTTTTTTGCGTTTCTTTCATACCAACGATTTCACACTCGTCGCCAGTGTTGACGATACCGCGCTCGACACGACCGGTAACAACTGTACCACGACCTGAAATCGAGAATACGTCTTCGATTGGCATGATGAATGGCTTATCGATGTCACGCTCTGGCTCTGGGATGTAGTTGTCAAGCGCGTCTGCTAGCTCAACAATTTTCTTCGCCCACTCTTCGTCGCCTTCCAGCGCTTTCAGTGCTGAGCCCTGGATTACTGGCAGGTCGTCGCCCGGGAAGTCATACTCTGACAACAACTCACGAACTTCCATTTCTACCAGCTCTAACAGCTCTTCATCGTCAACCATGTCACATTTGTTCATGAAGACAACGATGTAAGGAACGCCAACCTGACGTGACAACAGGATGTGCTCACGAGTCTGTGGCATTGGACCGTCAGTTGCCGCTACAACAAGGATTGCGCCGTCCATCTGTGCAGCACCGGTGATCATGTTTTTGACATAGTCAGCGTGCCCTGGGCAGTCTACGTGCGCGTAGTGGCGAGTTGGTGTGTCATATTCAACGTGTGACGTTGAAATAGTGATACCACGCTCTTTCTCTTCTGGCGCGTTATCGATGGCTGCGAAGTCTTTCGCCGCACCACCATAAACTTTTGCCAAAACAGTTGTGATAGCAGCAGTTAGTGTAGTTTTACCGTGGTCAACGTGACCAATGGTGCCGACGTTTACGTGCGGCTTCGAACGTTCAAATTTTTCTTTAGACATTGCAGCCTCTCTAACAAAATTCTTTTGGTGTTTTACCTAAACTTACGTTTGCCTACCAAGGTTTCGTTAGAATGGCCTGTATAAGGAATGGTGCTGATAGGCGGATTTGAACCGCCGACCTCACCCTTACCAAGGGTGCGCTCTACCAACTGAGCTATATCAGCACGACTTGAATTTGGAGCGGGTGGCGGGAATCGAACCCGCGTCATCAGCTTGGAAGGCTGAGGTAATAGCCACTATACGACACCCGCAAATTCACAATATTGTGAGGCCACCTCAAAACCAAGGAAATTGCGTGGTGGAGGGGGCAGGATTCGAACCTGCGAAGGCGGAGCCGTCAGATTTACAGTCTGATCCCTTTGGCCACTCGGGAACCCCTCCCGCATTTTGCAATTTGAATTGGTGCCGGCAGAGAGAGTCGAACTCCCGACCTACTGATTACAAGTCAGTTGCTCTACCAGCTGAGCTATGCCGGCACCCCGGTTAGGTGGAGCGCATTCTATGGTACTAAATTTGATAGTGCAATAGCTTTGCGCAAAAAATTTATAAAAACACGATCAAGTGGTCAGTTTTTAACTCCTTCGAGCAAAAACTGACCGAGAAATTAGATTATTCGAATGGATGACGCAATACAATCGTTTCGTTACGATCCGGGCCTGTTGAGATGATATCAACTGGCACGCCAGTTAACGCTTCTATTCTTGATATATACGCTAACGCTTGTGGCGGTAACTGGTTATGCTCAGTCAAGCCAACGGTGCTTTCCTGCCACCCTTCTAACGTCTCATAGACCGGCTCTACGACATCATAGTCTTCTGCGGCCATTGGTGGGTATTCACTGATTGTTCCATCAGCCAGCTTATAACCGGTGCAGATTTTCAATTCGTCTAAACCATCCAGCACATCCAGTTTGGTTAAACAAAAGCCACTAACTGAGTTAATTTGTACCGCACGTCGCATAGCCACAGCATCTAACCAGCCTGTTCGACGTTTACGCCCCGTTGTTGCCCCAAACTCATGGCCTTTAACACCTAAGTGCTGACCAACATCGCAGTCGAGTTCAGTTGGAAACGGACCACTGCCAACACGAGTCGTGTAAGCTTTTACGATACCTAGTACATATTCAATATAACGCGGACCAAAGCCCGCTCCCGTTGCAACACCGCCGGCAGTTGTGTTGGATGATGTCACATAAGGGTAAGTACCGTGATCGATATCAAGCAATGTCCCTTGAGCGCCTTCGAACATGACTTTATCGCCATTCTTACGAGCCTGATCCAACATTGCCGGTACATCAGCAACCATTGGTTTCAGTAATTTCGCAAACTCTTTGCACTGCTTTAATACTGCATCATAGTCGATAGCATCGGTCTTATAGTACTCAGTCAGCGCAAAGTTATGGTAATCCACCAACTCTTTTAGCTTACCTTCAAACCGCTCGGCGTTGAATAAGTCACCGACTCGTAAGCCACGACGCGCCACTTTGTCTTCATACGCAGGACCAATTCCGCGGCCAGTGGTGCCGATAGCTTCTTTACCACGAGCTTTTTCGCGAGCCTGATCAAGGGCGATATGGAAAGGCAGAATTAAAGGGCAAGCTTCGCTCACTCGCAAACGCTCTTTAACAGGAACGTCACGCGCTTCGAGCATATCAATTTCTTCAATCAGTGCTTCTGGCGATAGAACAACACCATTACCAATAACGCACTGAACATTTGAACGAAGAATTCCTGAAGGAATAAGGTGTAAAACCGTTTTCTCGCCGTCAATGACTAATGTATGACCTGCGTTATGACCGCCTTGATAACGAACGACTAAGCTCGCCTTGTCGGTCAACAGATCGACGATTTTACCTTTACCTTCATCACCCCATTGGGTGCCTAAAATAACAACGTTCTGACTCATGATTGCCCCGCGTAAAAAAAAAGCGTGGCGATCTTACCTTGTATCGGGGAGTTTGTACATGAAGGAAAAGTGCCCAATGGAGCCATTGGGCACTGGTTGGACTTTTACTCTTGCTTCTCGCCCATCATATTTTGCAGATAGCGGAAGAAGTCACTGTTTGCATCGAGAACGAGCATGTCGTTACCTTTACCAAACGAGTTGGTGTAGGCTTCCATACTGCGAATGAATGCAAAGAATTCAGCGTCTTTTTCGTATGCTTCGGCATAAATACGTGCGGCCTCTGCATCACCTTCACCACGCAATTCGCGTGATTGGCGTTTAGCATCTGCAAGCATAACGGTCACACGTGCATCCACGTCAGCTCGGATAAATTCAGCTTGCTCTTTACCTTCTGAACGGTGCTCGGTCGCAACCGCCTGACGTTCCGCGCGCATGCGTTGATAAATAGACTGACTCACCTCATCAGGCAGGTTAATTTGCATGACACGAACGTCTAACACTTCAATACCAAGGTCTGAAGCACTTTGCGCGCCTTGCAATAAAGCTTCTCGCATCAGCTCGTCACGTTCACCAGACACAATATCTGAGATCGTGCGATTACCGAACTCACTACGTAACCCGCTGTTGATTCGACGAGTAAGCAGTGCTTCGGCTTGCAAAATATTACCGCCATTTGTACTTAGGTAGAACGTCGAGAAATCGTTAATACGCCACATAACGTACGTATCGACAATTAAATCTTTTTTCTCACTGGTGACAAAACGGTCTGGATCTCCGTCCAGAGTTTGCAAACGCGCATCCAGCTTTTTGACCTGCTCAATGAACGGTATTTTAAAATGTAAACCTGGCTCAAACACCATCGCTTCACCCGTCTGGGCGTCACGTTCAACTTTACCGAATTGAATCAAAATGGCTCGCTCGCCCTCTTTCACTACGTAGACGGAGGACAAACCCAGCGCGACCAGGACCACAACGATTATTGCGATTAGGTTTTTCATTAGTTTCGACCTCCGCTACGGTTGCTGTTGCGAGTATTTTGCGGTTCAGAGTTAAAAGGCATTCCTGCGCCTTGCTCTGGAACTCGCGGAGGTGAGAAGGTTTCTGTATTTCTACCTTGGCGCTCTAACAACTTCTCAAGTGGCAGGTACATCATATTGTTGCCACCTTCCACGTCAACCAAGACTTTTGGCGTCTTCGCGTAAATGTCCTGCAGTGTGTCCAGGTAAATACGTTCACGAGTGACTTCCGGTGCACGCTCATACTGAGGTAGTAACTCGTTAAAGCGAGCGACCTCACCCTGCGCTTCCAGAATGATTTGTTCACGATACGCTTGCGCTTCTTGCAGCATACGGCGAACTTGACCACGTGCTAACGGCTCAACTTCACGTGCATACGCTTCAGCTTCTCGGATATAGCGTTCTTCATCCTCTTGTGCAGCGATAGCGTCATCAAAAGCATCTTTAACTGCTTCCGGTGGACGTGCTGGCAACAAGTTAAGGTCGACAATTTGCAAGCCAATAGAATATGGATTCATTGTCGACTCAAGCATATCTAAAGTGTCTGCACGCACTTGCTCACGACCACGCGTCAATACTTCATCCATTGTCGTGTGACCAACGACGTAACGTAGCGCACTGTCAGTCGCTCGCGACAATACACCATCTGCGTCCTGAACATTGAACAAGTACGCACGGGGATCGACAACACGGTACTGGACATCAAGCTCGACACGAACCACGTTCTCATCCTGAGTCAGCATGTAACCTTCGGTTTTGTCCGAACGTACATTGTTAACGTCGACATGCTCAACGGTATCGACAAAAACAGGACGCCAATGCAGACCCGACTCAACCATTGTGTGAAACTGACCAAATCGAAGCACAACGCCGCGATCAGCTTCTTTTACGGTGTAAAAGCCTGCAATGAACCAAACAATAATGGCGATAATAGCAATGATGCCAATACCCTTACTTGGAATGCCTGAGCTGCCGCCAGAGCCTCCACCTTTATTGCCGCCAAAGCCAAACTTTGCAAAGAGTTTACGGACCGCTTCATCCAGATCAGGTGGTCCCTGATCTTTGCCGCCCTGATTTTTCCATGGGTCACGGTCGTTGTTGTTACCGCCGTTCCCCGGTTGATTCCAAGCCATGGACTGCTCCAATTTATGGTTTAACTTATATTAATTATGCTTTTGGACAATTAATTCATCCAAGTTTTTATCAAATCGTTTTTTAAGGCGCTGCCAGTCTACCGATGATAAACGTACATGCAACGCCAGTTGCCCATTTTCGTCAACATCTTCAGAGGTAACACTGTTTAGTTCGTACAATGTACCACGTAATTTGCCCATGGACGGCGGTATTTTTATGGTCGCGTCCATCATTTGAGGCCCCAACAACTGGGTTAATGCTTCTAAAATCAGTTCGACACCAATGCCTTCCTGAGCTGAGACCCAAACCCGTACAGGCTTATCATCTTCATAATCAATACGTGGCTTCGCCCCGTCGACTTGGTCTATTTTATTACAAATAATCAGCTGTGGCACATCTCCGGCGTCAATTTCGTCGAGAACTTCGGTTACCTGATCAATGTTGCTTTGCTGCTGCTCATCAGCAACGTCCACCACATGTAACAGCAAATCAGCTTCTTGCGTTTCTTGCAGCGTCGCCTTAAAAGCAGCGACCAAGTCATGCGGTAAGTGTCGAATAAAACCGACCGTGTCCGCCAGAATTAAGTCGCCAACATCTTCGATAGTGAGCTTACGAAGCGTGGGATCCAACGTCGCAAACAATTGGTCAGCGGCATAAACACCGGCTTCTGTTAACTGGTTAAACAGAGTTGATTTACCCGCGTTAGTATAGCCAACCAGTGACACTGTCGGAATTTCCGCTTTTTGCCTCGCGCGCCGTCCTTGCTCGCGTTGCTTTTGAACTTTTTCAAGACGCCGCAGAATATTCTTAATGCGTCCGCGGATTAAGCGTCGGTCAGTTTCTAACTGCGTTTCGCCGGGGCCACGCAAGCCGATACCGCCTTTTTGTCTCTCCAGGTGGGTCCAACCTCGAACCAAGCGTGTTGAAATATGCCGCAACTGCGCCAGCTCAACCTGAAGTTTACCTTCATGAGTACGTGCACGCTGGGCAAATATATCGAGAATAAGCCCGGTTCTATCCAAAACCCGGCACTTACAAATTACTTCGAGGTTACGCTCTTGCGTTGGAGACAACGCATGGTTAAAGATGACAATGTTGGCATCGAGCGCTTTCACCTGCTCGGCTATTTCTTCCGCTTTACCACTACCAACAAAGTATTTCGGCGTTGGCGAACCGCGGCTTGTTGTAATGACACCGCGCGTCTCAACACCAGAAGAGTTTGCTAAAAGTTTAAGTTCAGAGAGATCTTCTCGGTTTACTTCAGTGGGAAAGTCCACATGAACCAAAATTGCGTAGTCGCCACCTTCATACCTATCGAACAAGTTGTATCAGACCTCTCTTTTCTTAAAGTTAATCGTCGAACTCAGCCACGCCTTCAGCTGCTTGCTGAGGTAAGTAATTCTGAGGGATTCTGGCCGGGACGACAGTCGAAATAGCGTGCTTATAAACCATTTGGCTAACAGTGTTTTTCAGCAATACGACAAATTGATCAAATGATTCAATTTGACCCTGCAGCTTAATACCATTCACCAAATAAATGGATACCGGAATGCGCTCTCGGCGCAATGCATTTAAAAACGGGTCTTGTAGAGTTTGCCCCTTGGCCATCTTGGATTCCTTTTTTATCGTTATTAATTATCCAATGCGAAACACAAAAAGTGATAACACCGCCAATTTGCTACCACCTGTAAACACACTAGACCAGTAAAGAATTTTTGCAACCAGAAAAACGTTAAAAATTACTCATTTATTCGCTAATCGGATCTGTGGGCGGTTGCGAAAATTTCAATCCTGGCCAGGAAATTTTTGCGCAGGCTGAGCTAAAACGGCCTCGACTTTATCGTTCATATGTGGGTCGCCTGTTTCCAGCCAAGTCACGCCTGGCCAGCCGTTCAGCCACGTTAGCTGGCGTTTCGCAAGTTGTCGGGTGGCAATAATGCCGCGCTCTCTCATTTCGTCGTACGTCAACTCACCTTGTAAGTATTGCCACATTTGGCGATAACCGACACTGCGAATTGAGGGCAAGTCTTTATGTAAATCGCCGCGCTCAAACAGCTTTCTGACTTCATCCTCAAAAGGTTCTGACAGCATTTGATCAAAGCGCTGCTCAATACGCTGATGCAATACGGCACGCTCTTTAGGCGTAATTGCGAACTGGTAAACGGGCTTATCCAATTGACCAAAGCGTTCTTTAGTGAGCTCCGTCAGCGTTTTTCCGCTCACCTCATACACCTCCAGTGCGCGCAGGATTCGCTGAGGATCATTCGGATGAATCCGTTCAGCGCTTACCGGGTCAATATCTTTAAGCCTATTGTGCAAAGCAGCAAGCCCGTCGGCTTCCATTCTTTCAGTAAGGGCTTCACGAACGGTAGCATTGGACTCAGGTAGCTGCGACAACCCTTCGAGTAAAGCTTTGAAGTACAACATAGTCCCACCGACCAGCAACGGAACTTTTCCGCGTGTCTGAATATCATCAATTAAACGCAGTGCATCGCGCTGAAAATCGGCGGCTGAGTATGTTTCTGACGGGTCGCAGATGTCGATAAGGTGGTGCGTTACTTTAGAACGCTCCTCAGCGGTTGGCTTTGCCGTACCGATATCCATTCCTTGATAAATAAGCGCCGAGTCGACTGAAATAATTTCGCAGTCGAGTTTCTCGCACAGCGCGAGAGACAAAGCTGTCTTTCCTGCGGCTGTTGGTCCGTAAATGGTAATCACCGCATTAGTGGTTTGCATGATATCCCTCTGGTACATCGATAGGCTGGAGGTAGGTAGCAGACGCGTGCAGTTGGTCTTGCCACTGATTTAGCCAATGCTCAGCCTCAGTAGTACTGTATTCATTTTTAGCTACAAAGGCTGTCAGCCACTTTATGACTTGACCGTCTGAGCTCTCTGACACCTGCTCCAGTAGCTGCTTAAATAACAGTGCAACATTGCCTCTACGGAGCATTTCCGGCATTTGCTCTATGACGATTGTGTCTTTTTGGCGGTAGTACATAACACCCAGTTGGTTCAACTGCTGTTCCGGCCATTGACTTACCGGCGTTTTGAATTCCTTTGCCGATACCGTCACAGGCACTAATAACGGCTGTCCGGACAGCCCTCCCTCAACTTGCTGGGTCAGCCTCGTCTGCGCGCAAACGGAATGTACCTGTTGTATGTTCAGCCAGGCCAATGAGTTGGCGTTTTTTATTAATGCCTGATACCCATTAAACAGTGACAGTAAGCGCCAGCTTTCAGCCGAAGAGCTTGTTTTATGAGGGCTTGCGGAACTCGCTACGAAGGAAGGCGATACAGCCTGACTCGACGCGTTTCCTACCCCACTTTTTACGGCATTAGGCAGCAAGGAACCCATCGCTCTTCGCGGGGCGACAGAATAACGACTGCTTTCGCGCATTGCCGACGTATCGGCCGGCTGGTACTGATGACCGCGCGCACTTTCATAACTGTCGTCGCGAAAAGCAGCTGGTTCTCCCTCGGATGCACTATTCGTTGGCACCTCGGTTAAAGAGCGTAATACACGTTCAACCTGAGTCAGGATAAAGTCGTGCACTTGACGCTGGTAATGAAAACGCACTTCATGTTTAGCCGGATGCACATTCACATCCACTTGTTCGGCTGGCAGTTCGAAATAAAGAATATACGTTGGCACCCGGTCAGCAGGCAGGTACTTTTCGTAAGCCTGACGTACAGCGTGCGCTAAAAGCTTGTCGCGCATCATACGGCCATTAACGAAGAAGTGCTGCACATCACCCTGATACCGGCAATGTTCAGGCGCCACCATCCAGCCCTTTAACTGGTAGTCACCTTCCGGACTTTGTAACTGATACGCCTGCTCAGCAAACTGACCGCCACAAATTTTTGCGACACGCTGCAGCTGTTGCTTTTGAGACTCTGCTTTAGGATACCGCCGCAAGGTTTTGCCGTTATGAGTCAACTGAAATGCCACATCAAATCGACTTAACGCAATACGTTTTATGACTTCGTCAATATGGCTAAATTCGGTTTTTTCTGTGCGCAAAAACTTACGGCGGGCGGGAGTGTTAAAAAACAAATCCTGAATATCGACCGTGGTGCCGTTAGGATGAGCGGCAGGCTCAACATTAACCTGCATGTCGCGGCCTTCTGTCCACGCCTGCCAAGCCTCGCTTTGCTCCGCTGGCTTAGAGGTTAAACGCAGCCGCGACACTGAGCTAATACTTGCCAACGCTTCCCCCCGGAAGCCTAAACTGCCAATGCGCTCTAAGTCTTCTAACGACTGAATCTTACTGGTCGCATGACGACTCAACGCCAGCGTCAACTCGTCACGAACAATTCCCCAACCATTATCGCGAATGCGAATACGCTTACTGCCGCCTTTCTCTATATCTAAAACCAGTTCATCGGCGCCAGCGTCTAACGCATTTTCGACTAATTCTTTCACCACCGATGAAGGACGCTCAACGACCTCACCGGCAGCAATTTGGTTAGCGAGTTCTATGGGTAACTGTTGAATTGGCATTAACGGCTCGGAATTGTCAGTTTTTGCCCAATTTTAAGGACGTTACTTCGTAAGCTATTTTCAGCTTTAATTGCTTTCACTGTCGTGTTGTAGCGCTGAGCCAAAACCGACAACGAATCGCCCGATTTGACGGTGTAAGTAAAGCTGTTTTGATTCGCCAAATAGGTGTTGTCTATCGGATTACTGACAAAATACCGACGAATACCGTTGTAAAGCGCGCGCGCCATCTTTTGCTGGTGCGCGTTACTGGTCAGTAGGCGTTCTTCATCCGGGTTAGAAATAAATCCCGTTTCGACCAACAACGACGGCTTATCCGGTGATTTCAGTACAGCAAGACTCGCGGCCTGAGGTCTGGTTTTATGCATCTCCGTGATGGCGGACATTTCGTCAATAATATGTCGAGCCGCGCTGTAAGCACCTGCAATAGAACTGTCCATCGACATATCCAGAAGCGTTTCGGCCAAGTACGGCTCGTGGCTGTTTTTACTTAAAATGTCCGTCACACCACCCAGCAGCTCTGACTCTTGCTCTCGGTTCTCAAGCCAACGCCCAATTTCTGAGTCAGCCCGACGTTTAGACAGTACCCAAACCGAACCACCGCGTGGCTGGGGTGTTCTGAAGGCATCCGCGTGAATCGAGACAAAGAAGTCGGCTTTAGCGTCCCAGGCCTTTTGCGGCCGCTCGTTCAAGCCGATATAGTAATCGCCCGTGCGAACGAGATACGCTTGCATGCCTGGGTCATCATTAATCATTTTTGCCAACGCTCTTGCGATGCGAATCACGACATTCTTTTCGTAAGTGCCTCTAGGACCAATCGAGCCCGGGTCATCACCACCATGACCGGCATCAATCGCGATAGTTACTTTGCGATCTTTCAACTCATCAATCGACTTTGCCGGGCCGCTACGTTCAACTGACTTACCGGGGAGATCGACGACTAAGCGATCTTTGTATGAGTCGTTCGCGGGAAGCACAAATAGATTAGGTTCTGTTTTCGAATTCAGCTCAATGACTATCCGGCTGCTGCGATTATTCTTAGGGCTACTGGTACGCACTTTTCGCACCAATAAAGAATCTTCACCCAGGTTGGTTAACCCCGCTTTCAACCGGGTATTCTCAAAGTCTATGACTAACCGATAGGGTTTCTGCTGATTCAGCATGAAATAGGAGTAATCAGGGGTTTCCGATAAATCGAAAACCACACGAGTTTTGTCCGGCGATGGCCACACCCGGACACTTTCAATACTGTTGTCTGCCCACACACTGAACGAGCATAAGGCGACAAGCACAACCCAAAACTTTTTTATCATAATGATGTAACGATATTTTTTCCGGCGTTAGTTAGCGCATTTATAGTTATTTTTCTGCCTTGCTCATAATAGCTTAAGGCAATTTCAATGTCTGCGTCCGGAAGCCAGCCTGCGCCTTTTTCCGGCCATTCAATAAAGTTGAGCGTGTCGTCGGCAAAGTAGTCACGAATGCCCATGTATTCGAGCTCTTCCGGATCGGCCAGGCGGTAAAGGTCGAAATGATGAATGCGCCAACCGCTTAACTGGTATGGCTCTACCAGGGTATAGGTTGGACTCTTTACCGCACCTTCATGACCCATCGCCTGAATAACCCCACGGCAAAATGCTGTTTTACCCGCCCCCAATTCGCCTTCCAGATAAACGACAACGGGCTCTTTTATACTATTTGCAAAGCGTTTCGCCAATGCCAATGTGGCTTCTTCGTTCGACAATGTTTGCTCGAAAACCTCACTCATTTTACGTTATTTTTCCATTCACTAATTGACGTATATAAGGCAACAAGTCCGACGCTAAGGTTCCGCGCTCACCTTCATTACCCGCTAATTCTCCGGCTCTGGCATGCCATACACCGGCGGCAACAGCCGCATCCGCTTCAGTCATACCCTGTGCAGCCAGGCCGCTTATCACGCCAGTCAACAAGTCACCCATACCGCCACTGGCCATTGCCGGACTACCAACATCCAGAATAAACTGCCCGTTGTCATTGGTCACTAGCGAGCCCGCGCCTTTTAATAAAATTTGCGCTTCGTATGTATCGCGCAAAGCGCTCAATGCTGCAAAGCGGTCAGATTCTACCTTATTTGCATCAGTATTTAATAATCGAGCCGCTTCACCCGGGTGTGGGGTCAGTATGACGTGTTTCCCACACTTCATTTTGGATTGCTGAGAAGACAAAATATTCAATCCATCGGCATCAATAACTAATGTCTTATCAGACTGCTGGCAATAATTTGTCACCCACTCAAACATCTTGTGCGACCATTCACTCTGCCCAAGACCCGGACCTAAAGCGATGACACTGGCTTGTTCCATTAATGCCTGGAGGTCTTTCTGAGAATTGACCGCGCGTACCATAGCTTCAGGCTGTGCGGCGGCAACAACTGGCTGAACCTCGGGGTGACAAGCGACCGACACTTTACCTGCACCGCAGCGCAGCGCGGCTTTCATTGCCAGCACAACCGCCCCGGACATACCCGGTTGGCCACCAACAATAAGAGCATGACCGTTATCGCCTTTGTGCTCACAGGGGCGTCGCAGAGGTAGCCAATTCCTAACATGTTCAGCCGCCATTCTGATATAGCCAGCGGTGTTTTGCTTCGCAAACGTCTCCCCAATACTTAGGTCTTCCAGCACCAACTGCCCTACATGATTCTTCGCTTTTCCGGTCAACAGCCCTCGTTTATATGCAACTAAGCACACCGTTTTGTAGGCGTGAACAGCGACTCCCGGTACCGAACCTGTATCCGCATTCAATCCCGACGGCACATCCACCGCCAACACTTTTGCAGAAGCGTCATTTAAGTTTTGCACAAGCTCAGCCGCCACTCCTTCTAAAGCGCGGTTGAGCCCTACACCAAATAGTGCGTCAACAATCAGGTCATAATTCTGGGGGGCGCAGTCATGAACGACTTTTTCCTGGCCACCGTTTTCACGCCAGGCTAAGCGCGCGCGCTCTGCATTATTGTCCGTTTTCGAAGAAAGCGTCTTGTCCGGTGACAGGGCAAACACGTCGACCTGATAGCCGGCTTCCCGCGCCAGGCGGGCGATAATATAGCCGTCACCGCCATTATTGCCCTCACCGCAACATACGGCTATTTTGGCCGGTGCTTTCAGGTCGTTTTGCAGTTGCTTAAACACGGCAGTGCCCGCTGCAGACATCAGCTGCATCATGCTAATTGAGCAGGCTTCAGCGGCCGCCTCTTCGCCTTGTTGCACCTGTTCCACGGTGTACACGCGTTGTGCTAAACTGACGTTATCAATTGCCGTCATAGCTACTCCTGACCATGTCCAATTCCATTAACTACCAGCAACTGGCCAATGATATTAAGCGTTGGGGCGCAGAGCTGGGTTTTCAAAAAGTGGGTATTACTGACTTAGATCTTAGTCAACATGAAGCCACTTTACAGCAGTGGCTGGACAATGGCTATCATGGCGAAATGGACTTTATGGAGCGCCACGGCATGCTGCGGGCGCGTCCGGCAGAGTTACACCCCGGCTCGGTCAGAGCCATTTCTGTGCGTATGAACTATCTGCCCGTTGAAGCAGGTTTCGCCAAGACGCTAAAAGACGGCAGTAAAGGGTATATTTCCCGCTATGCATTGGGTCGTGATTACCACAAGCTTATGCGTAAACGCTTAAAACAACTCGGCGATCGGATAAAAGCTGAGTTTGACGGTACCGACTTTCGACCTTTTGTCGATTCTGCGCCTATTATGGAAAGGCCTCTTGCCGAAAAAGCCGGTTTAGGCTGGACCGGAAAACACACACTCATTTTAGACAGAGACAGCGGTTCCTGGTTTTTCTTAGGCGAGCTGCTTATCAACCTGCCGCTGCCCGTTGATGAACCCGTTGAAGAAGGTTGCGGCACCTGTACTGCCTGTATGACCATTTGCCCCACTCAAGCCATTGTCGCGCCTTATGAGTTGGATGCGCGACGCTGTATTTCTTATTTAACCATTGAGCTACGCGGCGCCATTCCTGAAGAGTTTCGCCCGCTTATTGGTAATCGTATTTACGGCTGTGACGACTGCCAGCTCATTTGTCCCTGGAACCGCTACGCTCAACTCACCGACGAAGACGACTTTAGTCCTCGTCAGGAGCTGCATTCACCGCAGTTACTCGAGTTATGGGCTTGGACAGAGCAGCAGTTTTTGGACAACTTACAAGGCTCGCCTATTCGCCGCATAGGCTATGAATGTTGGTTGCGAAACTTGGCTGTTGCTTTAGGTAATGCGCCTTCAGACGCCACCATTATAGAAGCACTCGAGAATAAAACCGAAGGCGTCACCGACATGGTGCAAGAACACATCGACTGGGCGCTGGAGCGTCAGCGCACTGGCGTTGCTGAGGTCACCAAACAGCTGAAACGATTGGTTCGCGCAGTAGAAAAGGGCCTGCCACGAGACGCTTAGTCTGGCTTAAATACGCCAATAACTTGGTCAAATTGACGCTCACTGCCACCGCCCTGCTCTTTTGGTTCACTAAAGCGGTGTTTGCACTGCACACATTCCACTTGTTCTATATCGTTTTCAATGAACAACATGAGCGTGTCCATGGCCTCGCATTTCGGGCAAACGGCACCAGCGATAAATCGTTTCTTTTGTCTAGCCACGACAACTCCTGTGTTAGAATTGGCTGCAACGTAGTTAATGATAACGCAGAGTGATTTATGATTCGAGCGCAAAGCATCAGCCTCATGCGTGGTGGCGATGTTTTATTTGAGGACAGCGACTTACAAGTATTTCCGGGACACAAAGTCGGCTTAGTCGGCCGCAACGGTTGTGGGAAGTCATCGTTGTTCTCAATGCTGAAAGGCGAACTCCACGCCGACACCGGCGACTTGCACGTACCCTCAGAGTGGCGCATCGCCAGCGTGGCACAGGACACACCGGCACTGGAAAAAGCCGCGATTGATTATGTCATGGACGGTGACACCGAATATCGAGCCTTAGAATCACAATTAGCCGACGCAGAAGCCGCCAATAACGGCGAGCAAATTGCACACTGCCACGACAAATTAGCCGCCATTGGCGCTTACGATATACAAGCGCGAACCGCGTCACTGATGGCAGGCCTAGGCTTTACTCAGTCGCAGTTGCAGCAGCCTGTAAAAGCCTTTTCCGGTGGCTGGCGTATGCGTTTAAACTTGGCTCAAGCACTGATAGCCCGCGCTGATTTAATGCTGCTTGATGAGCCTACTAACCACCTGGACGTCGACGCTATTTTCTGGCTGGAAGGCTGGCTCAAGCAATACGAAGGGACGCTGATTCTTATTTCGCACGACCGCGACTTCCTCGATTCTGTGACCACTGACATAGTCCATATTGAGCATAAGAAGCTGAACACATACAAAGGCAATTACTCGCAATTTGAACGTCAGCGCGCCGAGCACTTGGCCCAGCAGCAAAGTGAATTTGAAAAGGCGCAGGTCATGCGCCAACACCTGCAGAAGTACGTTGACCGCTTTCGCTATAAAGCAAGCAAGGCTAAGCAGGCTCAAAGCCGCCTGAAAGCCATTGAAAAACTACCAACACAAGCACCGCTGCGTGCGGAAAGTGGTATCGACTTTCACTTTTTAGAGCCGGAAAAGCTGCCGAACCCATTACTGACACTGCGGGACGCACAGGCCGGTTACGGCAATACCACCATTCTTGAGCACATCAAACTGAACTTGGTGCCGGGTACCCGCCTAGGGCTTCTTGGCCGCAATGGTGCGGGTAAATCGACGTTAATTAAGCTACTAGCTGGTGAACTTGAGCCGAAGTCCGGTGAGCGCATTGCCAACCCTGGCTTGCGGATTGGTTATTTCGCTCAGCATCAGTTGGAAACACTGGATATGTCCGCGTCCGCGCTGTTGCATTTACAGCGCATGGACAGCCGCGCCAGCGAGCAAGCACTGCGTGACTTTTTAGGTAGCTTTGGGTTTTCCGGTGATCATGCTACACGTCCGGTTGAGCCCATGTCCGGCGGTGAAAAAGCGCGTTTAGCGCTGGCTCTCATTATTTATCAACGGCCAAACTTATTGCTGCTTGATGAGCCCACCAACCATTTAGATTTAGGGCTGCGCGACGCTCTGGTTGCGGCCTTGCAAGAGTACGAAGGCGCGTTAATTGTGGTATCGCACGACCGTCACCTGCTGCGCACAACGGTCGATGAGTTTTGTCTGGTAGCCGATAAAAAGGCGGAGACCTTCGATGGCGATTTAGATGCATACCATGCCTGGCTGCAGGAGCGTGCCGCTAATGACAAACGAGCAGAGCAAACCGCACCAAGTCGCCAGCGAGACAATCGCAAAGAACAAAAACGCAAAGAAGCGGAAATGCGCCAAAAGACGAAACCGCTGCGTCAAACCATTGAAAAAGCCGAAAAGCGCATACAGGTTTTAGAAAACGAGCTCGCTGAACTGCACGACAAATTGTCTGACAACAGCCTGTATAACGACGACCGCAAAGCAGACTTACAAACATTATTAGACAAGCAAAGCGCCGCTCAAAAAGAGCTGAGTGAACTGGAAGAAACCTGGATGGAAGCGGAAGAGTCACTGGCAGAGCTGACCGAAGCGCTTCAGTCAGAGAACGACTAAACAGGAGAGTGTTTATGATTATTCCATGGCAAGAAGTGGACACTGAAACCTTGAACAACCTGCTTGAGTCCGTGGTACTACGTGAAGGTACAGACTACGGCGATCAGGAAATGTCGTTTGACACCAAAGTTGAGCAACTCAGAGAGCAAGTGAAAAGCGGGGAAGCCGTTATTGTGTTCTCAGAACTACATGAAAGTGTCGACGTAGTGCCCAAAGACCGTGTTACCGGAAACGCGGACGACGAGCAATAAAGACCTCTTCCCACGGCACACTTTGATCACCCAACACTAAGAAGTTTGGGTTCAATAAACTGACCGTCCGGTTGTAGGTAATTGGCTCAAAGTTCTCATTCACAATGCGTCCGCCGGCTTCGCCGACAATCACTTGCGAGGCCGCTGTATCCCACTCCCCTGTTGGTCCCAACCGTAAAAAACAGTCCGCTTTGCCCTCAGCGATAAAGCAGGACTTTAAGGAACAACTGCCCGTTGGCAGTGGCTGAAGATCACGTTGGGTTTGCATGCGGCTTAACACCGGTTCCCGCGCCTGACGGCGACTGATGGCAATAATGAGCGGATCAGACTCTGGATTTTGCAGCTTACGGACTGAAATCTTCTGCCGTTCAACGGCGTCTTCCTTAAACGCCCCCTGACCTTTCTCTGCATAATACAACGCCTCACCGACTGGCCAGAAAATAACGCCCATTTCGGGTTCATTATTCGAAACATAGGCGATATTCACCGCGAAATCGCCCGATCGCGCAATAAACTCCTGAGTCCCGTCTATGGGGTCGATAAGAAAGTAAGATTGCCACTTGCGGCGTTCATTGTAGTTTTCATGGTCGCTTTCTTCCGACAATACCGGAATGTGCGGGAAGTGCTGCCGCAAGCGATCTTCAATTAATTCACTGGCAACAATGTCAGCCGTAGTAACGGGCGAATCGTCACGCTTTTCAGACGTTTTGTAGTCGCGGCGTTCGTACATGGTCATGATGACATCGCCGGCCTCTTTGGCAATCGCTTTTAGTGTATCAAGCATCGGCAGACTGACCTCGTTTTCTTAGCAACATCAATAATGCCGCGACACTGCGCGCTTCGGTGAAGTCTGGCTGAGTTAATAAATTATCGGCGTCATCTACCGCCCAGGTGACCTTTTCCAGAGGCTCAGGCTCATCACCGGGCAAGCTCTCAGGATAAAGATCGGTTGCTACAAATATGTGCATTTTTGCGGAGAAGAACTGTGGTGCCATCGATACTTCGGTTAGAAACTCGAGGTTATGACTGCCATAACCAACTTCTTCTTTTAACTCTCGCTGCGCCGCTTCTTCCGGCGTTTCGCCGGGGTCAATCAAACCTTTTGGGAAACCCAATTGGTAGTCGTGAGAGCCAGCCGCGTATTCGCGAATAAGCAGCAATGTTTTGTCGTCCAGACAGGGAACAATCATAACGGCGCCACGACCACTGCCTTTCATGCGTTCAAACTGACGCTGCTCACCGTTGCTGAACTTTAAATCGACCGCTTCAATGCGTAGCAGCCGACTTTGAGCTACCACACGACGGGATAAAATTTGAGGGACTTGCTTCTTTGTCATACAACCATCCAAGTCATTGTCTCTCTTTACTATAACGACTCTGCGTACAGAAAACAGTCTGAATTTACGGTTTTTAGAATGAGTGCTAGTATTCAAGCCATTGTAGCGAATAAAGAAGTGATCATTATGACAACGCGAAAGCCCGAGACAGAAACCGAATTTGATGTAGTGGTAATTGGTACAGGTCCCGGCGGTGAAGGCGCTGCAATGCAACTTGCCAAAAGTGGTTATAACGTTGCCATTGTTGAACGTCATAAAGCGCTTGGGGGCGGTTGTACGCACTGGGGAACGATTCCATCAAAGGCATTACGGCACTCGGTTAGCCGACTGATTGAATACAACAACAACCCGCTGTTTTCGGGCCCCGGTTGGCAAAGCGGTATGACCTTTAGCCACATTCTGCACTATGCAGAGTCCGTTATTCGCAAGCAGGTAAAACTGCGCAGCTCTTTTTATGACCGCAACGATGTCACTGTCGTACATGGTACGGCGTCATTCTTAGACAAAAACCGTATTCGTGTGACAAAACTCGACGGCTCCGTTGATGACCTGATTACCAAGCACGTCGTGATTGCATCAGGCTCCCGCCCATACCATCCGGGAGACATTGACTTTGACCACCCGCGTATTTACGACTCCGACAAAGTCTTGTCGCTGTCACACGAGCCAAAAACCATTTTGATTTACGGTGCGGGTGTCATTGGTAGTGAGTACGCCAGTATCTTCCGTGGCATGGGCGTTAAAGTCGACCTGATCAACCAACGCGACCGCTTACTGTCATTTCTGGATGCGGAAATATCAGACGCCCTCAGTTACCACCTACGCAACAGCGGTGTGGTTATTCGCCATAACGAAGAATATGAAAGTATTACCGGCTATGACGACAAAGTGGTACTAAAAACCAAGTCGGGTAAAACCATGGCGGCGGACTGCTTATTATTCGCTAACGGGCGCTCGGGTAATATCGAAGACTTGAGCTGCGACGTTGTCGGGCTGGAGCCAAACTATCGTGGTCAGCTGGAGGTCAATGAAAATTACCAAACCTCAGTCGACAACATTTACGCGGTGGGCGACATTATTGGCTACCCGAGCCTAGCTAGCGCGGCCTATGATCAAGGACGTATTTGCGCTTCATCCATTATTAATGGCGAAAGTGACAAAGCCTTAGTCAGCGATATACCGACCGGCATCTATACCATTCCAGAAATCAGCTCCGTTGGTAAAACGGAAGAAGAATTGACCGAAATGAAGGTGCCTTACGAGGTGGGACGTGCTCAGTTCAAACACTTGGCGCGTGCACAAATTTCCGGCGCAGACGTTGGCTGCTTGAAACTGCTGTTTCACCGTGAAACTCGAGAGCTATTAGGTTTGCACTGCTTTGGCGAGCGGGCATCCGAAATTGTTCACATTGGCCAGGCTATTATGGAGCAGAAAAACGGCGGCAACACCATCGACTATTTTGTGAATACCACATTCAACTACCCAACCATGGCCGAAGCGTATCGAGTCGCCGCCTTGAACGGTATTAATCGTCTTGCTTTGTAGGTTTGGAGACGGCCTGAAGCGGTAGCTCTATTCGCACACACAAACCGCCTTCCGGGCGGTTTTTTAATGTTATGCAACCGTCGTGACGGTCGACAATACGCTTAATAATTGCCAATCCCAGCCCGGAGCCTACGCCACCACGAGCTTTATCGCCCTGCATAAAGGGCTGGAACAATTTCGCTTGTTGCTCTTCGGGAATACCAGGACCGTCATCGCTGACGCTGAACCACACACTTTTTTGTTTTTTATCGTAACCGGAGCTGACCAGTACATTTTGCTTACCGTAACGTTCTGCGTTTTCCAGTAAGTTCACAATAACGCGTTTCATGGACAAAGGCCGCAACCAAACTAACGGTAAGTTACCCAACGCCAATTCAAAATGTTTTTCCCAGTTGTCGGGCACGTTGGCAACGGTTTGCTCTATCAGCTCATTGAGTGACTCTCGACTGCTCTTCTCTTGTTGGTCAAGGCGAACATAGTCAATAAATTGATCGATAATGTCATTCATGTCGTCGATGTCTTCAACAATGCCCTGCGCCAGCGTGTCGTCTTCGGGCATCATTTCTGCCGCTAGCCGAATACGCGTCAATGGTGTACGTAAGTCATGTGAAA
This sequence comes from Idiomarina sp. 29L, assembly GCF_004123135.1. Lineage (NCBI taxonomy): Bacteria > Pseudomonadati > Pseudomonadota > Gammaproteobacteria > Alteromonadales > Idiomarinaceae > Idiomarina > Idiomarina sp. 29L. Next base: position 432,259 of record NZ_SDJS01000002.1, read on the forward strand.
CGCCCGCCATGAGTAAGTTACGGTCGTTTTCCAGCTCGCGAATGCCTTTGGACATGTGGTTAAACGCACGAGTTACCGCCATAACTTCGCTTGCGCCTTTCTCTTCCAACTGCTTAGGAAATTCACCTCGCCCAACTTTTCGCGCGGACTCTTCCAACGCCTTTAACGGACGGTTTAACCAGTTCGCAAACAGCATGCCGCCCAATACACTCGACACGCCAATAAGCAGCAAATACATAATCAGCGGGGAAAATTGTCCTTTTTGCATGCTTTCTAACGGCACCCGTATCCAAAAGTCAGGCGCTTTGGGTGGCTTCACCCAAATAAAAAATTCGCTTCCCTGCGACACACGGACAACAGCCTCACCACCTAGCATCGCGCTCATATCGTCAGACAAATAGCCGTAATAAGTAGAGTTAGTCAGACCATTTTCTCTGGCTTCTGAGTCGCTGAATATCTCTATACCTGTTTCTTCCCGGTAGCGCTCGATAAGCTCACGCTCGGTTTCAGGTGAGTGCTGGCGAGGAATAAACATGGTGCGAATATGCTTGGCAATAAGCTCATTAATTTGCTCAATGGAGGGCTTAACCACATAGTTACTCACCATGACGTAAGAAACGACCTGGTTTATCAGCAAAATCAGTGCAAGCAGCGCAACCGTTCTGGCAAACGCTGATTTCGGAAACAGCTTCATTAGCTTTTCAGTTTACCGTCGGGCACAAACACATAGCCAAGTCCCCACACGGTTTGAATATAACGAGGCTTAGTAGGATCTTCTTCTAACATACGGCGTAAGCGTGACACCTGTACATCGATAGAACGCTCAAGAGCGCTGTAATCACGACCCCGCGCCAAATGCATGAGTTTGTCTCGGGACAATGGCTGGCGGGCATGGGTCACTAAGGCTTTAAGTACCGCAAACTCACCACTGGTTAACGGCATAGGCGTGTCACCATGGAACATTTCGCGGGTACCAAGATTAAGGCGAAACTCGCCAAATTCTATTTCTTGATCTTCCTGTGACGGAGCGCCAGGCGCTTCTGAGCCTCGACGGCGCAGTACCGCTCTAATACGGGCCAATAACTCACGCGGGTTAAACGGCTTAGCCAGGTAGTCATCCGCACCGAGCTCCAGACCAATAATACGATCCACTTCGTCGCCTTTGGCGGTCAGCATAATGACGGGTATGTTATTGCCTTCGTTCCGCAAGCGCTTACAAATCGACAGCCCATCTTCACCCGGCAGCATGAGATCAAGCACCATCAAATGAAAGTTTTCACGCGTCAGCAAGCGGTCCATCTGCTCAGAGTCCTGCGCCACGCGAACGGTAAAGTTTTGCTCCGTTAAATAGCGTTCAAGCAAGCTACGAAGCCGTGCGTCGTCATCAACTACCAGAACTTTTAATGTTTCCTGCATCATAATTTTAGTATCTCAAGCTGCCATGCCTACCCATAAAGATACACCGCTTTACATACCGAGAGAAGCCAGCTTCTGTTAACAAATGTTTCAATTATCTTTTCGCTACCGATGCCAGTAGCGTTGCATTTCTACGTACAGAAATGAGGCGGTCCAGGTAATAAGTACAAGCCCCGTTAGACTCTCAATACCCGTTAAAAAACGTAACGCTCCGGTTGGCTCAATATCCCCGAAACCAACCGTCGTGAATACCGTAAAAGAAAAATACAGCGAGTCCAAAAAACTGCCGTCAAAGTTACCGGTTAAATCACCAAAACCATCTCGATGATGCATCAGGTAATAAGCGACCGCAAAAATAGCAACTTCAATAGTATGTGCAATAAGCGCCAGGAAGACACCAAACATGATGCGAATTTGCGTGAAAACTCGTATATGAGTGATTAGCCAACCAATACGATTTAACGCCTCGTAATGGAACAGTACCGCTAAGCCCACAACTATTGAGTTACACAGAAAAGACACCAACATTATGTCGTTTCCTTTGCATTCGTTAATGCATGCAAGGGCTCGGGGCGAGAAAAATAATATCCCTGGAATTGCGAACAGCCAAGCTTTTCAAGTGTTGCTAACTGCTCGTCGGTTTCAATACCTTCGGCAATAACCTCAATTTCAAGACTCCGGCCTAAGGCTAAAATCGTTTGTACTATTGCTGTATCGTTGCTGTCTTGTGTGAGATCCTGCACAAACGACTGATCGATTTTAAGGCGATTCAACGGCAGTTCTTTTAAGTAACCCAGCGACGCATAGCCTGTTCCAAAGTCATCCAAAGCGAATGTGATGCCAGACTCTTTCAGCTCGTGCATGGTTTTAGCCGTTTGCTCAATATCATCAATGAGTAAACTCTCCGTAATTTCCAACTCAATGGCAGACCCTGATACCCCGGCAACTTTCATTTGTTGGTTCATGTCATCAACGAACTTACTGTGCTTAAACTGGCTAGCACTCACGTTAATAGCTACTCGTACTGGTTTTTCAGGGCTCAAGGTATGCAACGTTGGTGTATCCGCTAGTACCTTTTTTACTACGAGCTTATGCACACTGCGCATTAACCCCTCACTTTCCGCCAGCGGAATAAACTCACCCGGCGATATCCAACCTAATTCGTCGTCATGCCAGCGCACTAACGCTTCGTAACCCATACACGTTATTTGATTCGAGCCGCTCATACGTTCGTACTGAGGTTGATAATAGACTTGCAGCGCTTCCTCAGTTATCGCTTTTCTTAACGCAGACAACAATGCCTGCTGGTGCGCAAACCGTCTCTGCAAACCAGCATTAAAGAACTGCAAGTGCGGCCCGCTCGCTTCTTTTGCCTGAGTTAATGCCAAGTCAACGGCTTGTAATATCTCTTTCTCGGAAGCGGCATCTGACAACAGCACAACGCCCATGCTGACGGACACTTGCTCTTCTTCCCCATCCAGTACATAAGGTGCAGTCAACTTATTCAACAAGGTCGTGAGGCGTTCTCTCAGCTCTTCCACCATGACATAATTGCCATTACGGGGTTGCTGTAAAAACACCATAAACTCATCAGAATTCAGACGCCCCGCGTCATCTTGCTGCCGTAACTCTTGTTCCAAACGTTGTCCAAATTGAATCAACAGTTCGTCACCCACTCCGTGACCCCGTCTGTCATTCAAGTGCTTGAAGTGATCAATATCGAGCAGAATTAACGCGCCTTCACTGTGCTCTTTTGTATAACGCTTTAATCCCTGGCGTAGCCTGTCCAGCATAAAGCGTCTGTTGCCAAGCCCCGTAAGCGGATCAAAGTACGCCAACGAGTCCAGTTCTTCTTTCATTTGCTTGTATTCGGAGACATCAGTGGAAATACCACAAACACCGACCAACTCATCATTGGCGTTGTATAAAGGAACCTTCACCGACCAATAATGGTGTGGCGTTTTATCGCCAGGTAGATAATTCACCTCGGCCTGCGCAGAACGCTCACGGGTAGAAAGCACTTTCTTGTCCAATTCGACCAGCTCGTCGGCTGTGGTTTTATCAAATAAGTCGTAGTCATCCTTTCCGATAATATCGGACGCGTCCATACCAAACAGATCAACCACTCGCTGGTTTACGTACTCGTAACGTAGTTCAGTGTTTTTAATGAAAATATACGCATCGACGCTACTTAAAATAATATCCAGTCGCTGTTTATTCTCTTTTAACTCAGACGTTTTCTCACGGACCTTTTTGCGCAATTCGTAGTTAAATAACAGACCAATACATAACCCCAGTGCTAATAACCCGAGTAGCCACCAAACATAAACTGGAATTTGGATGCGTTGTTGTTGCGAGCTCCAGTTTTTTATAATTTGGTAATACTCAGAGTGCTTATCGGCTTTTAGCTGGCGAATATCACGATCGATCGTATCCAGTACCTCGCCCTCGTTACCTTGACGCATAGCAAAATACAACTTATTGGGCAAAAACATAATGGGCGTCATTTCAATTTTGCGTGTGGCGACTTGCTGATTTCCGAAAAACTGATTTGTTGCTACCGCATCAGCTTCTTGGTTATTAACGGCTTCAAAACCTTCAGTAAAAGAGTTCACAGGCAGCAGTTCAGTCGATAACTCAAAACTAGCGATAATATCGCGCAGATATGCTTGCTGAACCGAGCCTCTCAGCACGGCAACCTTTTTGTTATCGAGGTCGAGAAGGCTGGTAATGCCTTCTTTTTCATCGGCATAAATTTGTGACCAGCTGAGCAGCGCGTACTCAGTATGAAACGACATCCACTCATCGCGTGCCGGTGTTTTGGCAACGTCCGGCATGACATCGATGTCGCCGCTTTTCAACTTATGCAAACACTCATCCCACTCACACTCAACCGGAATAAGCTGCCAACCGTGACGCTCTGCAATGAGCGTTAATAAGTCACCGTGAATCCCGCTTAGTTCGCCATCTTCACCGAACATGATTTTTGGCGGGTTGTGGTAGACACCGACTTTCAACGCAGTCTCTTGTGCCATTACCGATGCACTGACAACCGCAAACGGTATCAGCAGATATCGGATATAACGCAAAATGAATAATCGCAAATAATTAACGGTCACGTTTCTGCCCTTTACTGTCCGCTAAATAGTCATAAAGTCCATAATACAGCAGCGGAACGACCAGAACGGTTAAGAGCGTCGATGCCGCTAGACCAAACATCAACGAAATGGCTAAACCATTGAATATAGGGTCAGACAAAATGAAGTATGCACCTATCATAGCCGATACTGCCGTTAATACTATTGGTTTTAAACGTACAGCGCCGGAAAGCACCACTGCGTCTTCCAGTGAGTAACCTTCATCGATAAGCTGACGAATAAACACCACCAGCAAAATGGAATTTCGCACAATAATACCGGCTAAGGCGATCATACCTATCATAGAAGTGGCAGTGAATTCTTTCCCCAGTAACCAATGACCCGGCAATATACCCACCAGAGTTAAGGGTATTGGTGACATAATAATTAACGGCATCAAATACGAACGGAATTGAGCAACCAGCAGTACAAATATCATGAAAATACCCACGCTGTAAGCAATTCCCATATCTCGGAAGGTTTCGTAGGTAATTTGCCACTCACCGTCCCACTTAATAGCAACAGGCCCATTTGCGGAAGGTTGATTGATAAAGAACTGCTCCGGCGGCTGCTCCAATTCATCAATTAACGAAACCAGCTCAAACATGCCGTATATGGGTGAGTCGGTTTCGCCCGCCATATTTGCCTGCACATAAGTCACCGGCTGCAAGTCTTTGTGGTAACGACTGCCCTGCCATTTTTCCGTTTCCAAAGAAGCAAACGACGATATTGGCACCATAGCACCGTTTTGTGAGCGAGCATTGAGCGACAATATCTGCTGCTTCTGTGCTTTAGCGCCTTCATTTAACTGTACCAATATAGGTACCGCATACTTCGCCGTATCTTTATGTAAATAGCCTGCTGGCTGCGCATTAATAAGCAGCGTTAATGACTGAGTCACCTGCTGTTGGGAAATGCCCAGTTGTGCGGCACGTTGCCGATCAATCATCAGGAACCAGCGAGCAACGTCATCGGTTACGGTTGAATCTTTGTCGACAAGCCCTCTAACGTCAGACATTTTAGCCAGAATCGTTTCAGCTAAATCAATTTGCTGCTCTGCATTCCCGCCATAAATTTCAGCCACTATTGGTGCTAACACGGGCGGTCCCGGCGGCACTTCAACCACTTTTATTGCCGCTTCAAAAGGCTGAGCTATGTCGGTTAACGACGAGCGTATATCACGGGCAATCTCGTGCGATGCTCGCTCACGCTCCTCTTTATTTTTAAGGTTCACCTGAATGTCACCCTGATTAGGCTGACTCCGCAGATAGTACTGACGCACCAAGCCATTAAAGTTAATGGGCGATGCCGTGCCCGCATACGCTTGCCAGCTTTCCACTTCGTCTACAGTGGTTAAATAATTACCTAACGCAACCTGCAGTCGCTGCGTTTCTTCCATAGCAGCGTCGTCGGGCATATCAACCACAATTTGCAGCTCTGACTTATTATCAAAGGGCAGCATCTTGAGAATGACACCTTTATACACCGGTAACAGCATCACCAAAATTAATAACGCAAAAACACCGGCACCAAACAGAGCTCGCCTTCCCCTGCGCTTGTCACCTAACAGAGGTCTTAATAGCTTCTCGAAAACCGCTTTGAGTTTATCTGACGTGCCGGCTGCCGAGTCACTTTCATCTTCACTGTCTTTGCCGCGCTCTTTGTTTAACAGCCGCAGCGCCAGCCAAGGCGCCACAATAAAGGCCATTAACTGAGAAAACACCATGCCGGCAGATGCATTAATCGGAATTGGGCTCATATAAGGGCCCATTAACCCACTGACAAAGGCCATAGGAATTAACGCCGCCATGATCGTCAGCGTTGCCATAATCGTTGGCGACCCCACCTCATCAACGGCTTTGGGAATAGTTTCAGTCAAGGCTTTTTTGGAGTTACGTACTCGTCGGTGAATATTCTCAGTAATAACAATGCCGTCATCGACTAAAATGCCAATTGAGAAAATGAGTGCGAACAATGAAACCCGGTTTAAGGTAAAGCCCCATGCCCAACTGAACACCAGGGTAAACAGCAAGGTCACCATGACCGCAATGCCAACAATAACTGCCTGGCGCCAGCCCATGCTCAGCAACACCAGCAATATCACCGACACCGTCGCAGAAATAAGATCTGACACTAACTGGTTAAACTTATCGGTCGCTGTTTTACCGTAGTCGCGCGTGACAGATACCTCTATATCTGGCGGGAGCAGTTCGTTCTTTAACTCAGCCAGCCGCTGGCGAACGGCATTGGTTATATCAATGGCATTTTCGCCCGGCTTTTTAGACACCGCCAACGTCACCGCCGGATACACCTGAGAGTCGTTATCTACACCACCCATTAAAACAGACTGTGCCGGCTGGCTACCGCTGTCTTTAACTGCAGCAACATCGGTCAGATAAATGGGGCGCCCCTTCGCAGTACCGACCACTAAAGACTTCATATCATCGACTGATTGCAGGAAGCCACCGGCCTGAAAAGGCACCGACAACCCATTTTGCGTTACCCGCGTTTCCGGCCCCGCAGTATTTGACGCATCGATGGCTTGTTTTATGTCTAACACCGTTAAGCCGTAACCCGACAGCTTACTGCTATCCACTTCAACATTGACATGCTGACGTACAGCACCGTGCGTTTTAATGTCACGCGTACCCGGAATTTGTTTTAACGCAATTTCCAGCCGGTGCGCCAACGCCGTTAATTGCTCCGCGCTTTTTACCTGATCTTTGTCGTAAAGTGTGAGCGTCATTATCGGCACGTCATCAATGCTGCGGGGTTTTACCACTGGCTGCATCACCCCTAGCCCCGGAGGGAACCAGTCGACATTCGACTGCGTTTTATTGTAAAGCGTTACTAGCGCTTCCTGTCTAGGCACGCCCACCTCAAACTGAACCGTCAGTACCGCCTGACCAGCACGAGACACCGAGTAAACGTGCTCTACTTTCGGCATTTCGCTGAGAATTTGCTCGCCCGGTATGGCGATAAGCTGCTCAACCTCCTGCATGGAAGCGCCAGGAAAGCCCACCATAATGTCAGCCATGGTGACATCAATTTGAGGCTCTTCTTCTTTCGGGGTAATGAGCACAGCCACTATGCCCATAACAATGCCAAGCAGGCATATGAGTGGAGTGAGTTCCGAACGCTGGAAAATATCGGCGATAATGCCAGACGGCCCCAGCTTTTTATCGCTGTTACTCATCGAGCATAGCCTTCACAGACGCGAGAACCTGCTCGCCTTCGGCTAAGCCAGCCAATATTTCTACTTGACCGTTTTTGCGTTCACCAACGCGCACCTGCCGTAGCTGAGGCGTATCGTTTTCCCCCAAAACATACACGCCACGCAATTCGCCTTCTACCAATAACGCAGTTTTGGGTATGAGCAGGGCATTACGTTCACCAACGGCCACTTTTACTTTTACCAACATGCCGGGGAATAAAGCGCCTTCGGGATCGTGTAAATTCAAACGCAGCCGAAATGTGTGTGACTGTTCACTCGCGTAGGGGTAAAAGGTCATAGAGGCTATCGACAATTCTCGACCATCATCAGTAACAACGTCTGCTTTGCGGTTATCGCGCACGTAACTTGCGTATTGCTGAGGTAACTCGGTAACCACTCTTAGCTGTTCCAGTGAAAGCCCTGACATCAGCGGCTGACCCGGTTGAACTGACTCGCCTAATTCAACAAAACGCTCCGTAACAATACCGGCGTATGGCGCTCGCACTTCGGTGTAGCTCAACTGCTTTTGAGCTTCTTCTACCGCTGCTTTTGCGTCAGAAACGCTAGCTTTCCTGGTTTCCAGTTGCGTTTCTGCCTCATCTTTTTCAGCTTCTGAAGCGACATTCTGTTCATACAGTTCACTAATGCGCTTAAACCGTTTTTGCGCATCGCTCAATGTCGCCTGAGCGCTTTCTAAATTCGCTTCTGCTCTATTGAGTCGTGCTTTTTGTTCTGTGGCATCCAGGCGCACAATGAGCTGGTTGGCAGCTACCGCGTCGTCAACATCCACCGGAAGCTCAACAACAGTTCCTGAGGTTTGGGCAGACACAGTACTTTGATTGATAGCTTCAACCACGCCTTCCAGACTTAACGCTTCATTGATTGTCTGTTTTTTTACGGTGAAGGGCTCTTGGGCCAAAGCCGGTGACCCTAGTAGACCGGCCAGCAGAAACGCTGATAGCGCCGACTTAAAAATATCCGTTTTCATGACATTCACCGCAATGTGTTGTTGAGTTTCTTCGATAGTAACACTACTTGCATCAAGTGTAATAGAGGCTTCAGATAGGTCAAATTTGTTGATGGAACAGGAAGTTAGGCAAGTTACCAGAAGGCTCAAATTTCGCGGATACGTTTGTAGTGCAAACGATACAAAGCTGCCAGCATCAGACAGATAACCCCCGGCACAAGCAGGGCTTGGAACTGCAGCTGTGTGAACAAATAGGCGCCCGACGTTCCGCCACTGATAAAGCCGGCAATAATGAGCCCAAACAATATCGCTTTTCTTTTATCAAAGACTTCGCCACGCATGATGGCGCCAAACATGATACCTAAATCAGTAAATATACCGGTCAGGTGGGTGGTTCGCACAATGGCGCCACTATAGGTCGTCGCCAAGGCGTTCTGCATGCCGCAAGCCAATGAAGCAGTATAATGTCCGTAAATAGACCCTTCGGACAGCAAGTAAAAAGACCCAAATATCAGCAGTGACTCTAGCGCCAGCGCCGTATCGTAATGCCGGCCAAGCTTTAGTCGTGTTCCGTGAAGTAAAAAACCCGAAAGGCCTGCGCCAACAAAAAACGAGAACAGCACTCCCGCTAAATGCAAAATATCCCCGAATGAGTTGGTCAACATGCTGGTACCAAATAACGTGGCGGTACCTGAAACATGAGACACCGCCTGGTGCTCAAAGCCAAGCAAACCAATGGCGTTAATGCACCCGGCAACAAAGGCCAGCACAAACGCTCCGTACTCAATCCATTTAGGCAGTTTAGATATCAATGCTTTTTGTCCTTTCTAGGATGAAGCCACGACCCTATTCCGCCCGTCACGCTTGCCTTCATACAGTCTGTTGTCGGCGCGGGTAATGAGTGCATCGAGGTCGTCTTCCGGAGTGGCAACAGCAACGCCTATGGTCACGCTCAGTTGCAGGTCTTTAAATTCATTGTCTAAAGAGAGTGCTTCGACATTGTGCTTTAAGCGCTCGGCCACGACAGTGGCATCAGCAGGGCTTGTATGGGGCAAACCGACAACAAATTCCTCACCACCAAAGCGGCCAATAATGTCGGTTGGGCGAAGTGAGTGCTGACATACTTCAGCTATTTTGGTCAGAATGACGTCGCCACGAGTGTGACCCCAAGTGTCATTAATTTTCTTGAAATGATCGACGTCTATCATGAACAAACAAAACGACGCACCTTCCAACCGAGACCGTTGCAGCAGAGCTTCCGCCCGCTTCATAAAGTGACTTCGGCTGTCCACACCGGTCAGCGTGTCACGTTCTGCCACCATACGGAGCTGAGCCTCCAGCGACTTGCGATGCTTAATTTCCTGAAGCAAGTCCCGGTTTTGATCGCGTTCTTCATTCAGTAACGCATATTGCTTTCGCTGTAGCCGCTCTAAACGCCGAAGTGACGAATAGCCGACGATATTGGCCATTGCAATTAACAGACCTATCCGAACAGCGCCTTCTGCGTCAACGCCAGCATAAATTATTGAAGCCCATAAAAAGGTAATACTTACAAACACACTTGCCAGCGCCGCAACCGTCAATAAGTTGGGTATCAACAGATAAAAAGCCACTATCGCAACCACAATAGAGGTCACTTGGCTGGAAAGACTTTCTGGACGAAGCGGAACAATGAGGACAATACCGATGGCAAAAATCCAAAGCGGAAGTGCGTGTAGCCAGGCTTTTTTAGCATAACCACCGGCCTTACCAATAATAAACGCTATCGCTAAACACGAGCTCACCACCGTAATGCGCATGGCCAGCAGCAAGTAATACTCTTGGGTAAGCCCGAGAAGATTGTAGTCGGTAATGCCGAACATGGCAAAAATAGCCGACGCCAAAATTAACGCCAACCGCGCGTCAGAGCGAACGTTGGGGGCAATAAAATATCGGTAATTTAGCTCTTTTTGCCTATCGCAAAACTGACCCGTCAGCCAATGTATGTCATTTTGTTCTTGTTGTTGTGACAAATGCTTTCCCTGCTAAAGCAGTTTAAATTGAACGAGTAATGGCTAATTTTGACCTTTTTTTCGTCGCTTTGCAGTATTTTTTTAACGTTTTACAAACAAAAACATTACCCTTTCAACGCATGAACCGTCTTTTTCGTATCGCTAATATTCTTAGTCAGTTCATCAAGCAACGTTTGGTATTCCGCAGACTGTTGGCCCAACTGGGTGTTTTTTACGGCCGTTTCCAGCGCTTCATCTTCCTGCAAGCACTTATCTAAAATCGCGTTTTTCGCATCGACCGAGAACAACTTTGTCAGTTCACCTTGAATAACCTGCATCAACGTTTTGTCGGGGTCCGGTTTGGCCGGCAACTCACCCAGCTCTTTTACAACATTCTCAAACGGTTTAATAAAAGACGCTCGTTCGTCAGCGATGGCTTCCAATTTATTCGCCAACTCACCGTCTTCCAGCACACTCGCTATTTCGCGGTAGTAGTCCTTGGTCTCAACAATCAGCTTTAGAATTTCGATGCTATCGGCCTGATCATCTGTGCGTAAAATCGGCATATTATTCCTTGCTCTTCGTTGAATTTGGCATATCGCCCACAATAACCTCTATTGCTTTCGGTATCACCTCAAATTCAGCGGGCGTATCGGTTTTATGTTCACCATCGGCATGAATTTGCTTAGGTTTTGACGTATTAACACTCATTTTTTTGACTTTCTTACACACCACACGCTCGGCCACCCGCAAGTTGCCATTTCTCAAATTAAAACCCAGTAACAGCAACTGCCACCAGCGCTGAGGCTTCAAACAAAATAAGTTCAGCTGTCCGTCTAACAGCGTCGAGTCTTCGTCCACAATATTGCCGCCACCGTAAAAGCGACCATTACCCACCGCCAAGTGAATTGCTCTTAAGCGCTCTTCGTCGCCGTCGGCGGTTATAGTAACCCTGAAGCTTTTATTGCGCTTAATAACTCGAATAAAGGCGCCGAGATACGCGAACACTCCAAGGTACTTTTTCATGTCCGAGGTAAGCTCATGCGTGACCTCTACACCCAGCCCAATATGCGCCACATTCACAAAATAGTGGCTGTTCACCTTCGCAAGGTTAATGCGCTCACGCTTGTCGTTCGCAATAACCCGGGCTGCTTGCACAACATCCTGCGGGACGCCTAACGAGCGGGCTAAGTCATTCGCCGTGCCCATTGGCAAAATCGCCAAGGTCTGATTGTATTTATGGGCTGGCTCTAACGCTGCACTAATGGTCCCGTCACCACCGGCGACTATAATGACACCGTTTTCCTTATCGTAATTTTCAATGCAGGACACCATATCCGAGGGACTTTCCGTAACACACACGTCTACTTCAACGCCAGCGCTTCTAAATAAGGCAATAGCGTCGTCAAGCTCGTCAGCGTGACCATCACGACTTTTCGGGTTCACCACTAACAGCGCATGCTGCATTGTTCAGTCCGTTTTTAGTAAGTGTTGATTTCACTATAAGGGCTTTGCAGAGGAGCTTCAAAGCACTGACGGAATTTTTACGCTATTGAGGGTGGTGAGGCTGGCTCAATCTAGTGATAAAGTAGGTATTCTGCAGCATAAACGACTGTTAGCGTCGTACTAATAACAAGTACATTGATGCTTGCGCGAATACCCCACCGAAAGGAGCCGTAAGAGACTGATAGCGCCTTTGAAGCAATAACCAACAGACCCATTAGGCCGAACCAGGGAGTAAAAAATACAACAAGTTTCCATTTCACAAGAGAAACGGCGACATCATGTACAAAACCACTCACAAGAAAGGTTATAAAAACAGCCAGCCAACCCGGCGCGAATGAGCCCATTGGTCTCATCACAAGACGCGATAAATAATAGCCCCATATTGGGTTCCAATAATGCCAAAAAACAGGAAACGAGCTGGCGCCCAAAGAGCGATGCAGCATATTCCGCATAGACCCTTTTGCGCCTAACGACACCCCATTCCTTTTCCTAACGTAACGCGATAATGACATGGTATTTTGCATAACCAGCTTCCTAAGTATCAGCTGCCGAACGAGAAAAAGACACCGACAGCCAGCTCAGCCCAAACATAAAGAAAGCCCAGAAAGACAACAATAGCTGCAAGCTGGAATTGTTTTTTGGACAGCTTTCGAGCGAGAAGTATTAGCGAAGAGCCAACCACTAACAATAACGCACCCATTATCACGAAATCGGAGAGAGCCCAGTGAACATCGTTGCTAAACCGCATGGCAACCAGCGGGATAAATAAAAGACAGCAGGTCGTCAGTAAGACCCAGGCAAAGGCGGTTTTTTGTTGTAATATTGCTCTCATGGTTTTATTCCTTTAGTCGTGGTCCTTACCCAGGTAACGCGTCGTAACTCGGCACATTACTCAAATCAACTGACCAGGCGGCGCAGTCAGCAACAAAGATCTTAGCCGTAGGCGTAACTGGTATCGGCGTATCGAGGCTACCAGCAGGCACCACAACACAATTAATGGACTCAGCGAATGTAGGAAGCGCAGAGCCGCAAGACTGACAAAAGCTCTTAGTATGCAGCGAGCCCGGGTGTTGGTAATGGGTTACGTCCACCTCGCCTTTAAGCCAGGTCAACCGCCCTGCTTTAGCAAACAAGTTAGCCGCATGAGCAGAGCCAGTACCTTTTTGGCAGCGGCTACAATGACACAAATAAAATGCGCCGAAGTCACCACTCACCTCGTAGCTGACACGACCGCAAAGACACGAACCGTAATATTTATTCACCATGACATTACCTGTTAAATAAACCCGCCTATCAATTGGCTTGGTTAGCCACTGCATCCAATACGACATCTTCCAATTTTGAGAGTAGTAAACAGGTTTAGCTGAGCCTTTCCATCACAAAGTTACGCAGCTTCTGCCCTCTAATTTCTACCATTTGCTCTTTTGCGACCTTAAAGCCGAATTTCTCATAAAACGGACGAGCCGTAATGCTCACCTCAGAGTAAAACCGAGTAATTCCTTGTAACTCACCCACTCTTAGCACGTGCTCCATCAAGTGACGCCCGATACCTTGACCCTGATGCTCATGGTGACAAAAGAAATGATCAATTAACCCATCTTCCTGAAGGTCGGTATAACCGACAATTTCTCAGTCAATTTCCGCAACAAAAGGAGAAATAGCATTCATTTTTCGCTGCCATACCTCAGGAGAGAAATCATCCAACGCCCATGCTTCGACTTGCGCTTGCGTGTAGTCACGTGAGTTCACATTGCGAATGGCGTGATAAAAAATACCCCATAAATCACGCGCGTCTGATTCGTTAAATTCTCTGATTTTTATCATGTTGGTGTTTGCCGTCATTCAACCGGTGCAACTTCAAAGAGTTCGCCCCGATAAAAACTCGTATTGGCTAGATTTAGCATAGGATAATCCTCTTCAGAATCTCCATACGCAAAAACTTTGCTATAAAGAGATAAATTGATACGTTCTTTTATTCGCGCCACCTTTCTCTCGTTACTGCAATCGCCATTTAGGTAAGCACCGGTAAGTCGGCCATTACGCACTTCAAGTTCACTGCAAATTAAATCTACCTCGTGGCGTTTACACCAAATTTTTAAATAAGGAGAGATAGATGCAGACACAATGACCACGTGATCGCCGTTCTCTTTATGCTTAGCTATTTTCTGCAGCATATCGCTCCGAATCACAGAGGGTAAATATTCGGAAACAAAACGTTCAGCACTAGCATCAAGTTGTTTCTCAGGGACGCCCATGAAAGCAACTCGTGATATCAGAGGTCGGATTTTAGGAGCTGAAAGAAGCCGCGCTTTGTATAAGGTGATTGCAGGAAAAAGAAGTAAGGCGCCAATAACCAGCCGCACGAATTTGGTCGAGGAAAAGACAAACTTCGTATATGTATCTCGTGTTGTGATTGTTCCGTCAAAATCGAAGAGAGCAAGGTTCATCTGTACCTCAAAGGTTCTAACGTCTCAATCAGTCGCTGCGCCAGCGTTCGACGTCATTGGTTTATTAGCTTTTCTCGTCACGGCGACCATCCTGTTCACAACATCCACGCACAATGAGTATAAATCTTGGACTTCGTGAATGTCATAAATTTTATCTGGGTGTTGAGTTGGGTTTCTGAATGAAGCCCGTATATTATCTAAGTGATTATTTAGAACTTCATGCTTGGAAGTTGCTCTGCGCGCCCTGAGATCATTGACGATTGGCCCCCAATTTCTAGACTTTATTCGTTTTTGTTTAATCATAGCTTCATAGTAACTTCTGAGTACAGATTCTGTTGCTCTTAATACATGAAAAGCTGCCGCAGTTGGAAGTTCAAAAGCGATACACTTGCCAGCGTATGAAAAATCGTACCTAGCTATCTCTGGCAGTGAGTCAAACGCATCCGGGCAAAAAATTTCATGAACAGAATCAAGAAGCTTATGAAGAGCTAATCTTTTAGGAGTAGGAACAAAAGCGTATCGTTCATTTAACTCTGCATCCATTGTTTTCCTGATAGCTGACACAGACGAATTGATTTTAATTGTTTCAGATTCAGAGAATTCAAAACCAGAGTCTTCCCTATCAATTTCTTCTAAGTGTTCGAGTACTTCACTTAACTCTCCCCGTGCTAATCTACTGGTAACAGATAACTCTAGAGCATCGAAATACTTGAATAGCATTTCGATGTTAGATCTCACAAAACCATTACCATTGATCCGAGCTGGCGGCGTCAGATCCTGCAGGTATCGAATACAGGTCCCAAGAAAATAGAACCGAAATAGTGTGTGCTTCTTCATGCTTCACCTTCCACAATCTAACGCCCAAGCACAGCTGTTGTCCGGCTCTGAGGGCGTGAACATTTGCAACTTCTTATGAACTGCTCACCGCACTCTCAATCACTATCATGACCGAGATCTAAATAGGCGATGAGATACCCATATTCCTTATCCGTCAGCATCCCTTTTGCATGATGCTGCTTTGCCAGCTCATGGCTCCACGCTCTTCCTTCGGGAGGGGGCGGAACCGACAAATCCTTTTCGAGAAGCGCGGTATCTTCGACCGTGTATCCTCTGGATACCGCCTCTTGAGCGCAATGCGCCAGAACATATTCAACTGCGTATTTATCGACACTCGGCTGCCAAGTGTATTCCGTTTCGCATGCATACTTTCGTTCGCCCTCGGCGGTGAAATACTCCAAACGTCCCGACGTGCAAGCAGATACTAATAAAGCTAACGCGAAAACAATACAGATATTTTTAATCTTCACCGGCTTGCTTCCTGTTTATATAACGCGCGCTTAAGCGCTTGTTATACGCTTCCTTCGGATTCTACAACCAAAATTCGTGCTTCTCCGCGAGGATGCGCAACATGTTCAGTTCCAATAGACGCATAAAAAATATCTCCTGTTTCTAACATCGCTGATTGCTCAACCCCATTTTCTTTAAAGAGCATTTCGACAACGCCATCCAAAACAACAAATACTTCTTCGCCATCATTTACATGCCATTTATAGGGCTTATCAGTCCAATGCAAGCGCGTTGTAATTCCGTTCATATTTGCGATGCTTTTTGCACCCCAAGCGCGCTCAGATTTGAATTCTTTACTTCTAATTATTTCCACGATAGTTCCAAATTATGAATAGTTTATAACGCCCGTATTTGCGGCTGGTTTGGAGCGCAGCAGAAAGCCAGTCCGACAACATACGCTTGTTAGGCGAGGGAACTTGATGCTTATACTTGACCAAGTTACTCCCCGTCATTGCTTTCTTCTTGAAGTGCAACTGCCGACACCACACCAATTAAAAATGCGAATACTGAAAAACCGACAACAGCCTCAAATGCTGCAATTACTTCGGCGGCAGTATTAGCCGGAACAAAATTTCCATAACCCAATGTAGTAAAAGTTACGACGCTAAAGTATACGTGATCCCAGAGACCCGTTATTGCCTGACTATTGCTTCCTTCGACCACACCGAAAATCATATAGAAGCACGCAAACAAACAAATATAATGGAGCATCATAAAAAATACAGTAATCATTATGCCTGCAAACCCAATAGTTCGTTCGCGAACCATTACAATTAAATTAGCTAGCGGAGCTAACGGGCTGCTTCTAAACAATATAGTTGGCACAACCAAACCCCACACAATGAATATCCAAGGGCTGATGAAAGCTGTAAATATTAGACTTGTATTAAATATATTGAACCAAACTAGAAACGTATTTTGATTCTTAGCATCTTTCCCCATCCATTCAAAAAGCGAGGCAAAGATTCTAAACTTAAAAAGCCACATTACGCCTTTTTCTATTTTAGATTGGAACTCTGACATATTTTCCTTTGTATATCTTGCAATAAACACTAAGCGCCTAACGCTCGAGTTAAGCCGACTTGTTAGGCGGCAGCCACCACTTGCCCAGACGCCTTGACGGTTGCGAAGTGCTCTACGAAGGCTGCGCAGTTCTGTCGGTCGCGACGCGCGATTCGCAGTCTGCATCGCCCGCCACGCAACCTTGGAAAGCTTTGGAAAGTATCCATCCTCGTTCCCTGCAACCAAAGCAGTGTGTAGGTTCCAAACAAGTAGGATCTAATGGCAATCGATGCGACATCTCTGATTGGAACTTCCACAATCTGATGCCTAAATTTTATTAGTCCGGTTAATGAGTCAACGATTTGGACCTCAAGTCTGATAGCTTCTTGATGCAGGGCCACTAAGCCATGGCCTTTTGCGAGGCCTTGCCAGATATCTGCAATAAAGAATGGAACAGTACTAACATGATCTCCGAGAACGGGAATGCTTGACGCAATTGACGGCTTAGTACGCCTCGTCAGAACAGCAATGGCTAGAACTATAACGACCAGTGCAGCGTAGAAGTACCATGCAGTGAGTACGTAGGTATACAAGAAGTCTAATATTTCGCGGACAATCATTGAACGGTCCTTGCCGCCTAACGCCAAGCTAAGCGGTGCCCTGTCAAGGGCATCCGGTGGACGGCCGTCAGGCCGGGAACGAACTTAAGCGCCTTGTTAAGCGCTGACTTACAGGCCACGCTCAATAGCCTGTTTTATGATCGGTGCTACGGTTTCCGGAGTGATACCACGATCTTGGCAATACTTGGTTTGCAACCATGCGGATAGCTGCTTTTGACCTTTGCTGGCATTGCAGCCGCAGCAACACAAGGCAATATTTTCTCTCGTAATGATGCTGGCATCGTTAATGATGTGCTCCCAGCTCGCCGCAGACTTCCGTAGCACTTTCACAGAGGTAAATTCTTTGCGGCAATAGACACACTCCGTGTCTCGCTCTCGAACTTCTTTTTCCAGCCAGTCCGGTATGTTCCAGTTATTTGCCATTACTCAAAAGTACCTTTACCGCTTAACGCTTGGCTTTGCGGCGCACCGGAGCGCCAGCGTGGGTGCGTCCGACAACAGCCACTTGTTAAAAACTGTACGAATCATACACCTTCATAAGGCCGGCTAGCTCCGACTGCTTTTGCTCATCAGCACTGATGTCGTAGAGCCAGCTCTGAATGCCTGCAATAACATCTTTGGCAAACTCATTTATCTGCAGTTGCAGTACCGAACCAACTTGATTCATATGAACACACCCATTTTCAGGCGGGATTGTGAAATGAAAGCTTTCAAGTGCTTCTTGTGCTCGCTGGGCACCAATATTCTCAACACCTTCGTGCAAGAGCGCGCATCGCAACGCATAGCAATCATTTCCTGACAGGAATGTATGAACATTGCCCATCGATGGAGGACCTACCTGCCGCGTATACTTTGGCTGGACGTACCGCTCAAACCACTCAGGATATCGCCTTGAAGATGACTTCCCAGGGAATTCTATTTTCCCGCATATGTCGGGCAACGTGAGACAAAGAAATATCGCCCCGTACCAGTTCCCATCACGAATATTCTTCTCAAGTGCTTGTATAAACTCTTCCACGCGCCGGCACCCCTTTATTTTTTAACATTTGTATATTGTGCATGCGCATTTTACGCGCTCATCAAATTGTTGCTTTTTCTTCATAACCCTTTGAGAGTCTGCTTTATTTTTCAGAAACCCCACCAAAAATAAGCAATACAATTCGAGCACGCTCACTTCCATTCCAACGAGTGCACAATATCTAACTTTACGTTTTTATTATGTAACTGACATTAAACGAGTTAAATACGTAATACAACAACAAACTATGCACTATTGCTTACAAGAGTGAGCCTCAAGTTAGGTTAAAGTTAATGACTAATTTCAAAACTCAAGGATGAGAATTTATGCCTAGTCCATTTATTGAACAGCTACGTGCTGATATGCGCTTGCGTGGTTACAGTTTAAAGACTGAAAAATCATACTTAGGCTGGATTCGTCAGTACATTTATTTTCATAAAAAGCAGCATCCTAAAAAACTGGGTAGGAATGAAGTTCGAGAATTTCTAAGTTGGCTAGCTAACGAACGCCATGTCGCCATAAATACTCAGAAAACGGCGCTTAATGCTTTGGTCTACCTCTATCAGAAAGCGCTTGGTATAACGCTAGGGGATTTAAATTTCAGCCTAGCAACCAAGCAGAGACAATTGCCAGTTGTTTTATCGCCCAACGAAGTGATGAGTATTCTTAGCCAATTATCTGGACGTAACCGCTTAGTCATTGAATTACTTTACGGCAGCGGCCTTAGAATAAGCGAGGCGCTAAATTTACGAATTCAGGATGTGAACCTAGAAAATCTTTCTATTACCATTCGTGATGGGAAAGGCAAGAAGGATCGGCAAACTTTGTTAAGCGAACGCTTAATTCCTCAGATTAAAGAGGCGATAAGTACAGCATTAAAGGTACAAGCTAATGATAACAGTAGCGGTGTCGGCCCATCACTACCCGGTGCACTTGATAGAAAATATCCCAACGCTTTCAAGCAACCAGGTTGGATGTTCATCTTTCCATCGTCTTCTTTGTGCGCACATCCATACACTGGCGTTCTTTGTCGACATCATCTTCACAGTAGCGTCATTAGAAAGGCTCTTAAACCAGCAGTCATTCAAGCGAAGGTCTTTAAAAAAGTTAATTGTCACACTTTTCGTCACTCTTTCGCTACGCACTTGCTGCAAAGCGGTTGCGATATTCGTACTGTTCAGGAGCTGCTGGGCCACAACGATGTTAAGACCACCCAAATATACACGCATGTTATCGGTCAACATTACGCTGGAACGTCTAGCCCGTTAGACAATCTATCGTTCCCCTCCTCTTCATACCCCGGTAAAATCCCCTAATCATTCAACGCAGGCACAACGAATCAGCGTATGAAAACCAACTTAATTACTAGGCCGGGCTACGAAATGTTACAGAAGGAGCTCGAGCACCTTTGGCGGGTGGAGCGGCGCGAGACCGTAGAGAAGGTGTCGTGGGCGGCAAGCCTGGGCGACCGGTCAGAGAACGCGGATTATAAATACAATAAGCAGAAGCTGCGCAAAATTGATGGTCGTATTCGCTATTTAACCAAGCGTCTGGAGCAGGTGAAGGTTGTGTATTATTCGCCACAACAGGACGGTAAGGTGTTTTTTGGTGCCTGGGTGGAAATTGAGGACGAAGACGAGAACATTCGCGCCTTCCAAATTGTCGGGCCGGATGAAATTTATGATCGCAAAGACGCGGTGTCGATTGACTCGCCCATGGCGCGTGCGCTGCTGAAGAAAGAGGTAGACGACGAAGCCGAGGTTCGCACGCCGCAGGGTACTAAGACCTGGTTTATTAATAAGATAAGTTACCAACAGCCCGCGTAGTCAATTCGTGATAGTATTCGTCCCCATTATTTGTCGTAACGTTTTAAAACCAAGAGATGTACTATGAGCCAGATACCGCAATTACTTGCTAATGAACTGAAGGTCGACGAGCGTCAGATTGCCGCTGTTATCCAGTTGCTGGACGAAGGCTCGACGGTGCCTTTTATTGCCCGTTACCGTAAAGAGGTCACCGGCGGTTTAGACGACACGCAATTACGCCAGCTGCATCAGCGCTTGAACTACCTGCGCGAGCTGGACGACCGCCGTCAGGTGATACTGAAGTCGATTGACGAGCAAGGCAAGCTGACCGAAGAGCTGGCTCAGAGCATTAAAACCGCCGACTCGAAAACCGAGCTGGAAGATTTATACCTGCCTTACAAGCCTAAGCGCCGCACCAAAGGCCAAATTGCCATTGAAGCCGGTATTGAGCCGCTGGCAGACCTACTGTGGAAAGACCCAACACAAAACCCGGAGCAAGCGGCCGCTGACTACGTTGACGCCGACAAAGGTTTTGCTGACGCCAAAGCGGTACTAGACGGTGCCCGCGCCATTTTAATGGAGCGCTTTGCCGAGCAAGCGGAGCTGCTGAAGCGTTTGCGTTCTCACTTGTGGCAGAACGCGCACTTAACCAGCACGGTTGCGCCAGGCAAAGAAAAAGAAGGCGCGAAATTCCGCGACTACTTTGAGTTCTCTGAGTTGTTTAAAACCATTCCGTCGCACCGCACCTTGGCCTTGCTGCGTGGCCGTAACGAAGGCTTTTTACAGCTGTCTATGGACGCTGACCCGGGCAGTGAAGACAAAGCTACTGGCTCGCACTGCGAAGTGATGATTGCCGACTTCCTGAACTTTGAGCACCAGGGCCGCGCTGCCGATGACTGGTTGCGTCAGGTGATTCAGTGGACCTGGCGGGTGAAGCTGTCACTGCACATGGAAACCGAGTTAATGGCCCGGGTGCGTGAGCGCGCTGAAGAAGCCGCCATTCAGGTGTTTGCCAGCAACTTAAAAGACTTGCTGATGGCGGCACCTGCGGGTGCAAAAACGACCATGGGCTTAGACCCGGGCGTTCGTACCGGTGTTAAGGTTGCGGTGGTGGACGAAACCGGTAAAGCGGTTGCTACTAACACGGTATTCCCGTTCCAGCCGCAAAACCAAATGGACAAAGCCATGCGCACGCTGGCGACCTTGTGCAAACAGTACAAGGTTGAGCTTATCAGCATTGGCAACGGTACCCACTCGCGCGAGACCGACAAAATGGTCGGTGACATGCTCAAGCAGCACAGCGAGATTAAAGCCACTAAAGTCATTGTGAACGAAGCCGGTGCATCGGTTTACTCTGCATCGGAATTGGCAGCACAAGAATTTCCAGATATGGATGTTTCACTGCGTGGCGCGGTGTCTATCGCCCGCCGCTTGCAGGATCCGTTAGCCGAGTTGGTTAAAATTGAACCTAAGTCTATTGGTGTCGGCCAGTATCAGCACGACGTCAGCCAGTCGCAACTGGCACAAAGCCTGGATGCCGTAGTTGAGGACTGTGTAAACGCGGTGGGTGTGGATGCGAACATGGCCTCGTCTGCGTTGCTTCAGCGCGTGTCGGGCCTGTCAAAAACTCTGGCCAAAAACATTGTCGATTACCGTGACGCCAATGGCGCTTTTGCTAACCGCAAACAGTTATTAGATGTGCCACGCATGGGACCGAAGGCGTTCGAACAGGCTGCGGGTTTCCTCCGCATTAACAGCGGCGAACAGCCATTAGATGCGTCAGCCGTTCACCCAGAAGCCTATTCGGTGGTCGAGCGCATGGCGAAGGCAAATGACTTGCCGGTACAAGAGCTGATTGGCAACCACTCATTGGTAAAAAGCCTTAACGCCGCAGACTACACCGACGAGCGTTTTGGTCTGCCAACGGTAACGGATATTTTGTCAGAGCTTGAAAAGCCAGGCCGTGACCCACGCCCTGAATTCAAAACGGCAGAATTCAAAGAAGGTGTTGAGAAGGTCAGCGATCTTAAGCCCGGTATGCAATTAGAGGGTGTTGTAACCAACGTGGCTAACTTTGGTGCCTTTGTGGATGTTGGCGTGCATCAGGACGGTTTGGTTCACATTTCCGCTTTGGCAGACAAGTTTGTCAGCGACCCACGCGAAGTGGTGAAAGCCGGCGATATTGTGAAAGTAAAAGTGCTGGAAGTGGATATTGAGCGTAACCGCATTGGTTTAACCATGCGTTTAAACGATGAAGTCTCTGCAAAACCGGCCGCTAAGTCTAAACCGCAGGGCAGCAGTTCAAATAAAGGCAAGCCTCAGCGTGATCGTGGTCAGCAAAACAAGCAGCCACAAAATGCCGCTATGGGTAATGCCTTAGCCGACGCTTTCGCAAAAGCGAAACAGAAATAAATAGGAGAAAGGATTAAGCAGTAGCGCTGAATGAGTCCACGGATGGACGAACTTTATTGTCGTAGAAAGAAGCAACCATAGCGCCGCGCTCTGGCGCAGATAGGGTTTTCTTGCCTTGCTCAGCCGGTGCTGCAGCGTCAGGTGATTCACTGTTCGAAGCTTCGCCTTCACCTTCTAAGCTTTTCTTAAAGGGTGCGTTAATGCTGATATCAGGCGATTGCTCGCCCTCTTCATCTTGCACTTGCTGTTTTGCCAACTCTGCACGAGCTTGCGTGGCTTTATTAGCAGCATCCGCAGCAATGGAACGGTCGGCAGCAGACGGCTGAGCCGGTGCTAACGCCGCTCGACGTACCACCTGCATTTTCTGAATGGTTGCTTGAGGGTCGCCCTGAACCGGACTAACGTCAATTTGAACCTCACCGCCAACAGCATAAGACTTACCATCGGGACCACGTTCGTATTCGTAAGAAGGTGAACCGGCGTACTGTCCGCCCACAGCCGCATGCGCTTGTTCATGCACGCGCACTTCCTGATCACGGCTTTTTAGCTCATCAACTTTTTCGAGCTCTTGCTCATCCAGTTGTTGACCGTTCGGTTTCTTTTCTTCAGTTGCGTCAGCTTTTTCTTCGCCTTTCGCTTCTTCAGACTCAGCCCCCTTTGATTCAGCACCTTTAGCCTCACCCTCGGCTGAGTCTTTGCCTTTTTTGGCAACTTTACCGTTAGGAGAATAAGTGGGAGCTGCGCTATCGGCGCTGTTGTTCTGCTTTTCAGTTGCGGTAGGTTCACTGACCAACGCTTTCGCGGCATTGTCCGTCTGCATCGACTCCATGGGAGGAGCCGATGTAACAGGAATAGCCGGTAGCGCTGTGGTGATATTCATGACTAGAACATTCAGCTACTTAAGCACTGGTATCAATAAGAGTGCCCAACATTTCGTCAGCGGTTTCCACTGTCCGAGTGTTGGCTTCAAAGTTGGTCTGCCCTTCGTTTAGCGACACCAGAGAATCAGTTATACTGGCGGCATTGACGCTTTGCGCCGTTTCACTCGCCGTTTCCGTTGCAGCCTGACCACCATTCACATTGGCGTTGTCTTGCTGCTGAACGTCGTTACGACCCGCCGCAGAGGCAATTTCCTGGCTCGCTTCAGACACTTGCTGGTTTGCACGTTGCATACCCTGAAGGCCCGAATTCATTGCTGCACCAATTTCCATACTCACCTCACTTGCACAAAAACACAATTGTGCTGACTTCGAAGAATTTACCCTCCAGTATTGATTATATTTTGTTCATTTTCAAGTGCTGAAGGGCTAAATTCTATTACGCGTGCTGCTGAATTTGGTTCAATAAGGCTTTCCAATGACGCTTCTGCTCAGCAAGAGATTCACGCATGTCATCAACCTGCTTTTTCAGTGCATCAATGTCATGGTTTAAGTGCTCTTTTATGTCCTGAGCTTTAGAGTCCAACAGCTTTTTGCGTGCTTTGTAGTATTCACGTAACTGCGTACCCAGCTGTTCGTAATGCTCGTGCGCTTTTTCGAACAATGACTCTGGTGCGCTCATGGCTTTCTTACGAGCGACTTTTAACTGCATTTGCAACTTCGCGCGCTCGACCTGATACGGCGAGCTGCGTTTAAGGTTACGCGCTAAACCGAACCAACTACTGGCACGAATAAGCCATTTGGTCGGGTCAAACTGCCACCAACGAATGCCGTTACGATAGTCACTGGCAAAAATGTGGTGATAGTTATGATAACCCTCCCCGAAGGTCATAAACGCCAGCACGCCATTGTCGCGCGCGGTGTTTTTGTCGGTATAAGGCTGCTTGCCCCAAATATGCGCCAGCGAGTTAATAAAGAACGTGGTGTGATGGTTCAGCACCAGGCGCAATACGCCAATAACCAATAAGCCAGCCCAAACATCGCCCAGCATAAAGCCGGCGGCAATTGGCCAACCGAAGTTTACGAACAGCGTCAGCGGCAGGTAATACTTGTGCTGCCACATAACGATAGGATCTTTCTGTAAATCTTTGACATTGTCGTAGTCGGAATAACGACTCGCCTGATACTCGCGCAGCATCCAGCCAATATGCGAATACCAAAAGCCGCGTTTTGCTGAGTACGGGTCTTTGTCGTTGTCATCAACGTGCGTGTGATGCACACGGTGATCAGACGACCAGTGCAAAGCACTGTTTTGCAGCGCTACAGCGCCGCCAATAGCAAATAAAAAGCGCAATACCGGATTGGCGTCGTACGTACGGTGCGCCCACAAACGATGGTAGCCCGCGGTAATGGAAATACCCGCAAAACACGCGGTACCAAACATAACCCACCAAAATTCTGCGCCAATGCCGACGGTGAACGCGTATAAAGGAGCACCAATGGCGGCTATAGCGAATGTAATGGAGAACACGAGGGTGTTAAGCCAAATAAGAGGGGGTTTTTCAAAATTCTTTTGCATGTATATAACCTAAAACAATCAAAAAAGTCAGGTGACAAAACAGCGTACACCTGTTCGCTGAATGTACGGGTTTTGCGTTCAAATTACAAGCGGAAAATGTGTAAAGACCTGTGTTACTATTCATTCAGTAACAGCGAAGGATGGCAACAAATATGGCTGGGGTTCGAGCAAAACAGAAAGAAAAGACGCGCCGCGCACTAATAAATGCGGCGATGAATCAGCTCAGTGCTGAGGCGGGCTTTTCCAGCTTAAGCTTGCGTGAAGTGGCGCGTGAGGCAGGCATTGCGCCAACCTCTTTTTACCGGCACTTCCGCGACATGGATGAGTTAGGACTTACTTTGGTTGATGAGTGTGGTTTAGCGCTGCGTCAATTATTGCGCCAGGCACGTCAACGCATAGAAACTGGCGGCTCTATTATCCGGGTATCGGTAGAAACCTTTATGCAGTTTGTGGCGGAAAACACCGCTATATTCAGGCTGCTACTGCAGGAACGCTCAGGTCGTTCGCGCAGCTTTCGCTTAGCGGTTGTGCGTGAAATTGAGCATTTTAAAGCCGAGCTGGAAGAGTATTTAGTGAATGAGCAGTCGTTTACCCGTGAGTTAGCCGAATTACAGTCGGACACCATTGCCAAAATTGTATTCAGTGCCGGTGCTGACTGTTTCGACGTAAACGAAGAAGAGCGCGAGCGCATTACAGAAACAACGATAGCGCAAGTGCGCTTAGTTGCGCGTGGCGCCGAAGCAACAAAACGGTTTATGAAATAAAATTAATAATAGAACAACAACGGAGACAACTATGCTTTTACGTGTAGCAGGGGGTATTGCGTTAGCGGCTTGGGCGGTCGATGCCGACGCTCGTGAAATGACGCTAATGGATACCGTAACAACAGAAGCGGTGCGCATGGCGGACTTGTCGCCAACGGGCGAGTTCACGGCAGTTATCCGGTCCATTCCACGTACGCCTTATGAAGACGATGACGGCTCAGACTACAGTGAGTTAGTACTTATTAACTCAGCAGGCGAGGAAACTTCTTACCTCAGTAAAACTGAAAAGTTCGGCCGAGTCAGTTTTGGTCCACAAGGTGAGTACTTGTACTTCACTGCGAAAGAAGACGGCGACGACTACCAGGAGCTGTACCGCATGCCAGTTAAAGGCGGTGGTGTGCAGTCGGTGTTTGAGTTCGATGGCAATATTGGCAGCTACGACTTGAGCGAAGACGGGACACAGTTAGTGTTCTTGTCATCTGGCCCGAAAGACAGCGACAAAGAGAAGCTGTCGAAAAAGGGCTTTAAAGCCGAAGTGTATGAAGAAGATTTAACCTACACCCAAGTTTATCACGTCGTTTTAGGTCAGGAAGACGCTGAAGCGAAAGCCGTAACGCCGGATGATCAGCAAGTTTATTCTGTGGCATTCCACCCGAACAACGAACAGCTTTTAGTTCGCACGGCACCGACCCCGCTTATTGACGATGCGTACATGAGTAGCCAGTACCAGCTGATTGGTTTAGATGGCGAAGTGGCGGCTACTTATGAGTCTGAAGGCAAGTTGGGTCGTGCTGAGTTCTCGCCGGACGGTCGCTACTTAGCCATGATTCGCGCGGCAGACTATAACGATCCGTCGGCGGGTTCTTTGTTTGTTTACGACACTCGCGAACAAGAGCATCGCAACGTATTGCCGAACTACAAAGGCTCGGTAAAAGACTTTACCTGGCGCACCGGTGAAGAGTTAGTCTGGTTGGGACACCGTGGCACTGAGTCAGAAGTTCAGGCGTTAACGCTGAAATTCCTGGAAAGCCGCATTTTGGTTGAGCCTGGTGAAGCCATTGTGACCAGCATTGACGGCGAAGCGGGCAAATCTGAGTTTGTATTAACCGCACACCGCCCTTCTCACCCAAGCGAAGCTTTTAAATACGCCAACGGTGGGTTGGAGCGCTTAACAGACTCAAACCCTTGGTTGTCAGAGATTGATATGCCGCGTCAGGAAACCATTACCTATGAAGCGCGCGATGGTTTAGAGCTGGAAGGCATTTTGGTTTACCCACTGGGATACGAAGAAGGTAAAAGCTACCCAACCGTTATGGTCATTCATGGTGGTCCGGAGTCGCATTACAGCAATGGCTGGTTAGATCGCTATGCGTCGCCGGTTAAGCATGCCGCATCTAAAGGCTATGCGCTGTTCTTCCCGAACTACCGTGGCAGCACCGGACGTGGCGTTGAGTTCTCAAAGCTTGGCCAGAATGACTACGCGGGTAAAGAGTTCGACGACATTGTTGATGCCAAAGAGCACTTAGTGGCCATGGGCATTGCTGATGAGTCTCGCGTGGGTATTACCGGCGGTTCTTACGGTGGTTACGCTTCGGCCTGGGGCGCAACGGCGCAGACTGAGCACTTTGCCGCCAGCGTAATGTTTGTCGGTATTAGCAATAACTTGTCAAAATTCGGTACTACCGATATCCCTAAAGAAATGCACGCCGTTCACGCACGTAGCTACCCGTGGGACAAGTGGCAATGGTACTTAGAACGCAGCCCTATTTTCCATGCAGAGAAAGCGCGCACGCCAATTCTGATTATGCACGGTAAAGAAGACACGCGCGTACATCCGTCACAGTCGATGGAGCTGTACCGTTACCTGAAAACTCACGGTAACGTGCCAGTACGCTTGGTGTTCTACCCGGGCGAAGGCCATGGTAACCGTAAAGTGGCTGCACAGTTAGACTACAGCATGCGTTTCATGCGTTGGATGGATACGTTCTTAATGGAGAAATCAGAAGAGAAGCCTCCGTTTGAACTGCCACACGCAGAGCAACTGAAGTAAAAAGTTAGGCCTGAGCTTCCTCAGGCCTCTCCCTCCCCCAAAAGATTCGCTTCTCTATCATTCTTTTAATTATACTGAAAAGTTACTAAATGTTGACTTTTTAGAAACTTTGTATAGATTTTAATCGAATTTTAACATTTAAGACCGCAAGATTAATTAAACTAATATTTGTTTCGGAGGGAAAGTGAAAACACTACTTCTATCAACGATCTTTTTAATTTCCGCTCTTTTATCATTTGATGCTTTCCCCGGTAACGATAAAGAAGGGCTTACCGCTGTCGAAGTATCATTTGATATTAATATTAAAGGAGATGAATTCAGTGATTTAAAAGCAATTCCTGTATTGGGTCATCCAATGACATTATACATAACCCATCCCAATAGCATGGAAGATTATAAAATAGAGATTCTAGTCAGTGAACTGACACATCAAGGAAAGCAGATTCCCAAGCTATATCTGAAAGCTTATAAAAAAGAGAAGGATAGTTGGGATAACATCGATTCCATTGAAACGATGCAGGGTTATAACTCAAGCTCTAGCTTTTCAATTGGAAGTGATAGTGATGATGTGCTATCAGGTAAAACGACTATTTCTACTTACGACAAGGAAATTAAGGCGAATAGCATAGAAGAATGCTCATCAACGAATATGCTATCAACACAATCATGTTGCAGTATTCCCTGTCAGGACGGGAGTCCGAATAAATTGAAATGCTGTGGAGGAGTTGGTTGTTGCGGCTGTGGCATTTGCTGCCAAATTCCCTAAGATAATGGTCTTTATTCTTTAAAAACTTCACATCGTCGTTCTAAATTGAGAGGGTCTGGAACCTTGATAAGGTACCCAGACCTTATTCTCTAACCTTTTATGGCCTGCCAAATTTCCTTCCAGCCCGGTTCTTTCCCGTAATACTGAATACCCATGGCAAATAGCCGCCCAGCAACACTACGCATCCAGTAAACAAAGGCGCCCAGTAGCGCTAAACTCAGCAACCACTCCCATACTGCAACATCTGTTTGCAGTAAACGAGCAGGCATCATTGCGAATGAACTGACCGGAATAATGCTCATCACCGTTGCGATAGTGGAGTCTGGCTCGCCAATTACACTGAAGCTTAAAAACACCGGTAACAGCGGAACTAGCATTACGGTACTGCGGGAGGAGTGATTCGGGTCATCAATGGTTGCCGA
The DNA here is from genome assembly GCF_004123135.1 of Idiomarina sp. 29L. Lineage (NCBI taxonomy): Bacteria > Pseudomonadati > Pseudomonadota > Gammaproteobacteria > Alteromonadales > Idiomarinaceae > Idiomarina > Idiomarina sp. 29L. Next base: position 461,600 of record NZ_SDJS01000002.1, read on the forward strand.
AAAGCCAGCCAGCATCGCATTGATTAACACTGTTCCCAGCACCACAAATATAATACTGAGCAGAGTCGCTCCCACGCCCCAGTCCAGACCCGAACCACCGTCTTCTGAAAAAGCGGCAATCACCATACTCACGCCAAGAATCATAAGCCCAATAAAGGTCATTGATTTAATACTGTGCAGCGTAATACCTATAATTTTTCCATCCATCCACTGGGTGGGCGTCACTATCGTCAGTAATTGTTCCGTCACACGTTGCTGCTTTTCGGCAGTAATCGACATCATCATCAATCCAAAGCCGGTGAAAACGCCCACCATGATGACCATCAGTAACATAGTAGCGGAAGCGTCGCTGGCATCGTCTATCGACGCGTCTTCGCTTTCTTCAATAGCGAAGGTTATGTCCGGTTTCTCATCAATAACTGTGCGCTCTTCCGGCGTCAGTTTCAGTTGCTGAATACGAAGAGTCTGCAACTGCTCTTGCAGCTCCCTGCGTAAATCCTGCTGCCAGCTTTGTGACTTTTTCACCCACACCTTAGCGGTTAACTCGGGTGTAATCACAATCAAGGTATCTAAGTCTTCTGGTAGCTGCGTTTGCCACTTTTCCATTTCCATGGTGCCGGCTCTTCGAAGGATTAAGTCTTTTGGTGCTTTGAATTCCCACGCCTGAGGCTTGCCCTCCTGATAGAAAATAGCGCCCTGATATTGGTCGGAAAAAACTTGGGTAATAGCGCCCCAACCAGCACTCACGGCAAAGATCAGCACTAAAAGCGCAACTGAGAACAGCTCCTGCTTCCACTTAAAAAAGCGTTTGAACTCCCACCAGGCAATGGCTTTCAGCTGTTGTAAGTAACTAACTTTCATCACTGCACCTCCCCAGTTTGCTTACGTATTGTGTTCAGGTACAAGTCATGTAACCCTGGCTGGATAGGTGCAAAAGCCTTTATCGACACCTGCTGTGCTAGCTCTGGCCACAACTGCTCAATATCGGTATCCTTATTAAACGTCAGTTCAACCTGCTCGTCGTTTACTTTACGAACCGACTCTACTTGCTCAACTGCTTCCCAGCTTTCCATTGCAAGTTGAGCGTTGGTGGTCACCCGGTAAACCGGCTCGGGTAGCAAGGTATCACGAATTTCCTGAAGGCTTCCCTGTGCAACGGCACGACCTTTATCCATTAACAGCATAGTGTCAGCTAAACGTTCTACCAATGCCATCTGGTGCGCACTCAGCACTACGGTTTTGCCGCGCTCGCGCAGCTCAGTCAGTACCGTCAGCACGTGTTCCTGATTCACCGGATCCAGGCCTGAAAATGGCTCGTCCAGAATCACCAGCTGTGGGTCATGCAGTAAAGTGGCTATAAGTTGCACTTTTTGCTGATTGCCTTTGGACATCTGACGCAACGGCTCGTCTTTACGATCCGTCAGCTCAAACCGTGCTAGCCAGCTGTCAATGTCGCCACGTATGTCGCTCAGCTTCAATCCGCGCAGACCGGCAATGTAATTCAGGTTATCGAGAATCGAACGATCCTGATACAAACCTCGGTCTTCGGGTAAATAAGCGAAGTCATGATAAGTCAGCTCTATGGTTTGTCCGTTAGTCTCAACCACAATTTCCCCTTCGTCGGGGTGCGTCAGGCCAACCAGCATACGAACTAAAGAAGATTTGCCCGCACCGTTGGGGCCAAGCAGAGCTTGAATTTTTCCGGGCTGAATATCGAGTGATATTGCATCTACCGCCGTAACCGTGCGATAGCGCTTAGTGACATGATTAACTGAAAGGCGCATGTTGTTTTTCTGTTAATTTTAAAGAGCACCTATCTTAGAAACACAAAGGGCCCGTAACAAGTGTTACGAGCCCTTTAATTTGTTTCAAACTGTGACTTACAGCTTAGGACCAGCTGCCACTAAGGCTTTACCGTTTTCGGTGTCGGTAAACTTCTCGAAGTTGGCCACGAAACGTTCCGCTAAGTCTTTCGCACGAACGTCCCACTCGCCATCGTCTTCATAGGTTTTACGCGGGTCTAAAATGCTGCTGTCTTCAACGCCAGCTAACTGAGTTGGCATAGCCAAGTTAAAGTAAGGCAATTCAACAAACTCAGCGTCTTCAATAGAACCATCTAAAATAGAGTCGATGATAGCGCGGGTCGCTTTAATAGAAATACGCTTGCCAGTACCGTTCCAACCAGTGTTAACCAGGTAGGCTTCTGCGCCAGCTGCTTCCATACGTTTTACCAGTACTTCCGCATACTGAGTTGGATGCAGGCTTAAGAATGCTGCACCAAAACAGCTTGAGAAGGTCGGAGTTGGTTCAGTCACACCGCGCTCAGTACCCGCCAGTTTCGCGGTAAAGCCAGACAGGAAGTGGTACTGCGCCTGCTCTTTAGTCAGCTTAGAGACCGGCGGTAATACGCCAAACGCATCTGCCGTCAGGAAGATAACCTTTTTCGCATGACCCGCTTTAGACACTGGCTTAACAATGTTGTCGATGTGGTAAATCGGGTAAGAAACACGAGTGTTCTCAGTTTTCGAGTTGTCATCAAAGTCGACAATACCGTTTTCATCGACCGCAACATTTTCTAATAAAGCGTCGCGACGAATCGCGTTGTAAATATCCGGTTCCGCTTCTTTCGACAGGTTGATGGTTTTCGCATAACAACCGCCTTCAAAGTTGAAGACACCGTCGTCGTCCCAACCGTGCTCGTCGTCACCAATCAGTGCGCGTTTCGGATCAGTCGACAACGTGGTTTTGCCAGTACCTGACAAGCCAAAGAAAATAGCAACGTCGCCTTCTTTACCCACGTTTGCTGAACAGTGCATTGACGCAATTCCTTTTAGCGGCAGGAAGTAGTTCATCATTGAGAACATACCCTTCTTCATTTCGCCGCCGTACCAGGTGCCGCCAATTAACTGGATTTTCTCCGTTAAGTTAAATGCCACGAAGTTTTCAGAGTTCAGCTCTTGTTCTTGCCACTTCGGGTTAATGCATTTCGCACCGTTCATGACCACGAAATCTGGCTCGAAGGTTTCCAGCTCTTCTTCGCTTGGACGAATGAACATGTTTTTCACGAAATGTGCCTGCCATGCCACTTCAGTAATGAAGCGAACCGCTAAGCGTGTGTCTTCGTTAGCACCGCAATAGGTGTCGACCACAAACAAGCGTTTGTTCGACAGCTGCTCAGTGACTAAGCCTTTCAGTTCTTTCCAGGTTTCAGTCGACAAGGGTTTGTTGTCGTTCTTACCCTGGTCAGCCCACCAAACGGTGTCACGCGTCGTATCGTCGCGAACAATGTATTTGTCTTTTGGTGAACGGCCGGTGAATATTCCGGTATCAACAGCAACCGCTCCTAAGTCCGTCACCGTGCCTTTTTCGTAACCCTGCAGGTCATCGCGAGTTTCTTCTTCAAACAGCAGGTCGTAGGACGGGTTGTGGACGATTTCTTCGACATCGGTGATGCCGTAGCGGCTCAGATCCAGATTTGGCATGACGTAAGGCTCCTGAGATTACGGTCTTGTACGTTAACGTTTAGGTCAGCTGCGCTTACTTGAAACGTCCTGTTCAGTAATTGGGCAACTGGCTGAAATTCAGGGCGCGAATAGTAACCCGATTGACTAAAAAAAGATAGGGCAAAATTTTCTCAGTTCGTTAGAATGCCCGCCTGACTTAAGTAGGGGCAGTAAGCTTTTTGGACATTTATGCGTGATTCATTTCATAGCCGCATTGGCTTTATTTTAGCGGCCGCGGGTTCTGCCGTCGGACTCGGCAACATTTGGGGCTTTCCGACGCAAGTCGCCAACCATGGTGGTGGCGCTTTTTTACTCGTGTACCTGTGCGTCATTTTTATTCTGGCTATTCCTGCCCTTTATAGCGAACTGCTCATAGGTCACAGTGCACAAGCTAACCCGGTTAAGTCACTGACTCAGCTTTCCGGAGGAAAGGCTCGTCCTGTCGGCAAGCTAATGGGCTATTTGAACGTACTGGGCTCGTGCTTAATGCTGAGCTTTTATCACGTCGTCGCCGGTTGGATGGTGGTTCACGCCCTCGGTTTCTTGGCTAAAGGCGTTGGCTTAGCATCCGTGTCCGAATTCCTGCTGAACAGCTCCATGCCCCGCGACTTAATCTTCACGGGGCTGTTTTTAACCGCCACAGCGTTAGTCGTCTTCCAGGGCGTGGAAAAAGGCATTGAGCGTTGGTCCAAGCGTTTAATGCCAACATTAGTGGTTCTGCTCGTCGGCCTGATTATTTACATGATGACTCTGCCCGGTGCCAGCGTCGGCTTAGAGCGTTATTTAGTGCCAGACTTCACGCAAATAACCAACACCAGCATTCTGGTTGCGGCTATGGGGCAGGCGTTCTTCTCGCTGTCGATTGGTCTGGGCGGCATGATGATTTACGGCTCGTACTTAAAGCCCGGCGCGAACTTGGGCCGTTTGAGCCTGTCAGTTGCGGCACTCGATACGTTCATCGCGTTTTTAGCTGGCTTACTGATTATTCCGGCACTTTACGCAGGTATTCATTTAGGTGTTTCCGTTGGTGAAGGGACCGAGTTGGTCGGCGAAGGACAACTCATATTTGCAGTACTGCCAGAGCTGTTCAACAGCATGGGCGTTGCCGGTCCCTTTGTCGCTTTTGCCTTCTTTAGTCTACTGAGTATTGCCGCACTAACATCGACCATTGCTCAGGCAGAAGTCCCGGTGTCTTACTGCATTGAGGAGCGCAATTTGAGCCGTCCGGTTGCTACTGCGGCATCACTGGTGCTGATTGGTGTGTTCTCACTCTTATTGATTTTATTCTTCGAGCCACTGTTTGGTTGGGTTGTCACCGCCGTCACACAGTTCCAGTTACCACTGTCAGGCTTATTCTACTTACTGGTAGTGGGTTGGTTATGGCGCCGCAGCAATCACCTAAAAGCCATTGCTGCGGGCAGTTTCGGGCTAACATTATTGCGCTGGCACATTCGTTACTTATGCCCGGTGCTCATGAGTATCGTGTTTTACCACGTCGCGTTAAGTTAGTTATTTCGGGTCAGATATTACTGACCCGGACGTTTCCCCGCGAACTTTTGCTCTAAGGCCGACGCTACTCGTGCGTCGGTAAAGCCAGATACATCTCCGCCGTGCAGCGCCACTTCCTTCACCAGCGACGACGAAATGAACGAGTTTTCCTCGGCTGGCGTTAGAAAGACGCTTTCTAAATTCGGATCCAGGCGGCGGTTCATGTTGGCCAGCTGGAATTCATACTCAAAGTCGGACACCGCACGCAACCCGCGAATAAGCACCGTTGCATCGTATTCGTGAGCAAAGTCCACCAACAGACCCGAAAAGCCGACTACGGTGACGTTATCGAGCTTTTCGGTCACCTGCTGAGCGAGTAACACCCGCTCTTCTAACGTGAATAATGGCTTTTTACTGGGGCTTTCGGCTATACCAACGACCACTTCATTGAACAGCGCCGCAGCGCGCTCAATAAGGTCTGCGTGCCCATTGGTAATAGGATCAAACGTGCCTGGGTAAATCGCTCGGCGATGCATAAACTCTCCTAAACCGACAAATTCTCGCTCAAATTTCCCTAAAGAGTACACGCAATTGGACACCAAACAAAAGTCTGAAATTGAAATTAAGGATGCGAGTTGGGGCTAACATCAGTAAACTAGAGGGTAACGAATTTTTCAAAACATGGAGTCGAACATGAGTTCAGCGTTTTACCAGCAACTGGCCGATCAACTGGCTGAAACCAAAGCCGAAGGGCTATACAAAAAAGAGCGTATCATTACCTCTGATCAAAGTTCTGAAATTACTGTTAATGACCACCGTGTGCTTAACTTCTGCGCCAATAACTACTTAGGTTTGGCGAACCACCCTGACCTTATTGCCGCAGCAAAAAAGGGTCTGGACGAGCATGGTTTTGGTACGGCTTCAGTCCGTTTTATTTGCGGTACTCAGGACATTCACAAAACGCTGGAACAAAAGCTGAGTGACTTTTTAGGCACCGAAGACACCATTTTATATTCGTCGTGCTTTGATGCGAACGGCGGCTTGTTCGAAACGCTAATGGGCCCGGAAGACGCCATTATCAGTGACGAGCTGAACCACGCCAGCATCATTGACGGCATCCGTTTAAGCAAAGCAAAACGCTACCGTTACAAAAACAACAACCTTGAAGACTTAGAAGCACAGCTTAAGCAGGCTGACGCTGACGGCGCCCGTCATAAGCTGATTGCGACCGACGGCGTGTTCTCTATGGACGGTGTTATTGCAGATTTAAAAGGCATTTGTGACTTGGCTGACAAGTACAACGCACTGGTTATGATGGACGACTGCCACGCCACTGGCTTCTTAGGCGAGAATGGTAAAGGTACACACGAATACTGTGACGTACTGGGTCGTGTTGATATTATCACGGGCACCTTAGGCAAAGCATTAGGTGGTGCGTCAGGCGGTTACACCTCCGGTAAAAAAGAAGTCATTGATTGGCTACGTCAGCGTTCACGCCCGTACCTGTTCTCTAACTCGGTAGCACCAGCCATTGTTCAGGCGTCTATTCGCGTGCTGGAAATGCTGGAAAATGGTCATGAACTGCGCGCTCAGCTGTGGGAAAACGCTCAGTATTTCCGCGAGAAGATGACCGCGGCCGGCTTTACTCTGAGCGGTGCTGATCACGCCATTATTCCAGTGATGGTTGGCGACGCGCGCTTAGCATCGGAAATGGCAGACAAACTACTGGAAGAAGATATCTACGTGATCGGATTCTCCTTCCCTGTCGTTCCTAAAGGCAAAGCTCGTATCCGCACGCAAATGTCGGCGGCTCACACACGCGAACAATTGGATCGCACCATTGAAGCCTTTACCCGCATTGGTAAAGAGCTGGGTGTGATTTAAGGAGTATTGAAATGAAAGCTTTGGCGAAACTGCATTCCAAACCCGGCATTTGGATGACCGATGTCGAGAAACCGGAATGCGGCTATAACGATATTCTGATTAAAATTAAGAAAACGGCAATTTGCGGTACCGACGTACACATTTACAAATGGGACGACTGGTCGCAAAAAACCATTCCAGTACCTATGGTGGTTGGTCACGAATACGTGGGCGAAGTGGCCGCCATGGGTGATGGCGTACGTGGCTTTGAAATTGGTGACCGCGTTTCTGGCGAAGGCCATATTACTTGCGGCCACTGCCGTAACTGCCGTGCCGGTCGCCGTCATTTATGTCGCAACACCTACGGCGTTGGCGTTAACCGCCCGGGCGCGTTTGCTGAGTATTTAGCGTTGCCCGCTGAGAACGCGTTTAAACTGCCGGACGACGTAACCGATGAAATGGCGTCTATTTTTGACCCATTCGGTAATGCCGTGCACACAGCGCTGGCATTCGACTTAGTCGGTGAAGACGTTTTAATTACCGGTGCAGGCCCCATTGGCATTATGGCGGCAGCGGTTGCTCGTCACGTTGGCGCACGCCATGTAGTTATTACCGACGTTAACGAATACCGCTTGGACTTAGCCCGTAAAATGGGTGTCACCCGTGCGGTCGATGTCAGCAAAGAAAAGCTGTCTGACGTCATGACAGAGTTGGGCATGAAAGAAGGCTTTGACGTTGGTCTGGAAATGTCAGGTGTCCCTTCAGCGTTTTCGCAAATGCTGGCGACGATGAATCACGGCGGCAAAATTGCCATGTTGGGCATTCCACCAGAAAATGTCGCTATCGACTGGAACGAAGTGATTTTCAAAGGTCTGGTCATCAAAGGCATTTACGGTCGTGAAATGTTCGAGACCTGGTACAAAATGGCCAGCTTGTTACAGTCGGGTTTAGACATTTCGCCTATCCTGACTCATGAAATGTCAGTCGACGACTTCGAAAAGGGCTTTGAAACCATGATTTCAGGTCAGTCGGGTAAAGTCATTCTGAACTGGGACTAAACGTCTATGAGTTCAAACGAACGCACCTACGAATTGATGGAGCTAAACACCGCAGCAGATCACTGGCAAGCCGGTGACGCGGTGTTTGCCGACATTCGCGACCCACAGTCTTTTGCTATGGGTCACATTCCGGGTGCGCAGCGCATCGACAACAGTAATTTGGGCGTGTTTTTGGAATCTGTCGACAAAGACGCACCCATCATCGTGGTTTGCTATCACGGCATTAGTAGTCAAGGCGCCGCGGAATATATTGCGGCCCAAGGCTTTACTAATGTCAGTAGTATGAACGGCGGCTTCACCGCCTGGTCCATGTCATACCCCGAGCACGTTAACAAGGAATAAACCATGCGCCGATTGCTGAGCAGTAAAGACCCGGAATGGATGCGAAAGCTTTACCAATATCTGCGTCAGCACGGCATACCGGTGAGTGTCACGGAAAAAGGCGAACAGCTGGAACTGTGGTTGCACCAAAGCAGCTACGAGGCGCTCGCCAAGGACTTAGTTCAACAATGTAAGGCAAACCCGGAGTTACTGGACCAGGCTCCAACACAACAGTCGTCATCGGCACAAAGCACCTCTCGCTTTTCTCGTCGCTCAGCGCCTATTTCTTTGTCGTTACTGGCACAAAGCGGCTGGCTAACCCGCGTTGTTGCTGCGCTGTCGGTGTTGATTTTCATTGTTTTAAATATGTGGCCGGAAGCAACGCTCGAAACTTTAAAAATTAGCCGGTTCTTTAACGCTCTGCCCTTTAACCAGCCCTGGCGCTTTGTCACCCCGGTCTTTATGCATTTCACACTGCTTCATATTGTGTTCAATATTTTTTGGTGGTGGTACCTGGGCGGTCGTATTGAAAAGACGCTCGGCACGTCTTGGCTGCTGGCATTGTTCTTATTCTCCGGTATTACCGCGAATGTTATTCAGTACCTCATGAATGGTCCAAACTTTGGCGGTATGTCGGGTGTGGTTTATGGTTTGCTTGGCTTCTGTTGGGTGTATAGCTTCCGCCGGGCGACACCGCTGTATCTGCCGCCGGGGCTCATTGTCTTTATGCTGCTTTGGCTGGCACTGGGTTATACCGGTGTGCTTTGGGTCAATGTGGCTAACGAAGCGCATTTAGCCGGACTGCTGTCAGGTTGTTTAGCGGGTTTTGTGGTGCGGGCGCTGAATCCCACACCTAAAATTCGTTACTGATAAATATACTTAGTGAAAATGACTTCTTTAATGACCGGGTTACCGGTTTCCTGAGTCATCAGCTCTTTGGCGCGCTCAAGGCATTTGAGTCGCAGTTGGTCGCGCCCGGTCATGGTGCGCACCTGCCGTTCTGTTGCTGTGCTCAAAATACTGATAAATTCATTTCTTAACAGCGGCGCATGATGCTCCACCACACTCACATAACTTGGGTCGGGAACCATGACTTCCACAGCCACCCGCACAAAGCCAAGGCGGTAATCATTACCTTCTTTTAAATAATTGGTTGTTATGTCAGGTTCAAAGCCGTAGTACGCAACGTCACTTTGAGCATTTGCGCCGGTACTCAGCAAGCACATTGTTAAAATTAAACCTAACGTCCGAATCAGTTTCATATAGCCACCCAGCTTTCGCTGTTCAATTGTTTCCTCTTTGCTATCATAGCGATAGAGCTTGATAACGCCAATACAAATGACAACAGAGTTATACCCAGCACCAACATTTCCTGTCAGTGAACCGCTTAAATGGCAGTCTCCTGACAAGGTCAAACTCACCCCGACACAGCATGACTGGCTGTGCTTCGAGGGCTCTTTAACTCAGCGCCTGAAGAATAATTGCGAGCATTTCGAGGTTCGTTTATTAGGGCAACAGGAAATGCTACCTCATGACGAAGAGTGCCGTCGCTTAAAGCAGAGTCAGCCGGCAGTGGTGCGCGAGGTGCTGCTATACTGTGACAATAAACCCTGGGTATTTGCTCGCAGTATTTTCGCGAAAAGCGCTGAAAACAACGAGCAGTTGCAACTTTCGGAACTGGGTAACCGTTCACTGGGCGACTCGTTATTTCAACGAGACGACTTAACCTCAGGACCGATTGAAATAGCGACTGTGACGGAGTCCCATGTTATAGGCAAACTGAACCAGCAGTGGTTTAACCATTCGAAACCCTTATTAGGTCGCCGCCGAATATTCTCGACCGCAGGGGAGCAACTGTTAGTCAGCGAGATATTTTTAACGTCGTCACCCATTTATGAAGGTTCGCTAGAGGTAACAAAGTGATAGCACAAAAACTTCAGGCATTTTGGCAGTTAATGCGGGCTGACCGCCCTATCGGAACTTATTTGTTGGCGTGGCCAACAATATGGGCGTTGCTTATTGCCGGAACCGGTAATCCGCCATTGAAAATTGTGGTGATATTTCTGCTGGGTACCTTTGTTATGCGTTCCGCCGGCTGCGTAATCAATGACTTTGCTGATCGTAACTTCGACGGTCATGTCAGACGAACTAAACAGCGCCCCATTCCAGCGGGGAAAATATCCGCAACGGAAGCGATTATTGGCTTCTTTATTTTGCTCGCTATCGCTTTTGGGTTAGTGCTTCAGCTCAATACCAATACCGTTATGCTGAGTTTCCTCGCGGCCGGCGTTGCAGCGTTATACCCGTTCTGCAAACGCTGGACGCATTTGCCGCAGGTGGTGTTAGGCGTTGCTTTTAGTTTCGGCATACTCATGGCATTTACGGCGCTTGAATCGAACGAATGGTTTATCGCCGCACTGCTGTTTATTGCCAATATCATCTGGACCGTCGCTTACGACACCGAATACGCTATGGCCGACCGAGAAGACGACTTGAAAATTGGTCTGCAAAGTACGGCTATTTTATTTGGCCGCTTCGACAAGTTGATTATTGCCTTACTGCAGTTGGTGGTCATCGGTTTATTGGCATGGGTGCTTTATATACTTACCGCTGACTGGATAGCCTGGACAGCGCTTGGCGTAAGTGTCCTATTGTTTATGTATCAGCAGTGGATGATACGCCACCGCGAACCAATGAAATGCTTCCAGGCCTTTTTGCACAACCACTACGTCGGTATGGTTTTCGCTATAGGCCTGGCATTACATTACTGGTACTAAGTTTAAACGAAACGCTATTCACTCGGCTGATTGACGAACTGCTGCACCGATTGTCTGATGGTTTGCAGAACAGGTCCGTCAATCAGTTCATCGACTTGGTCGCTTAGCGCGCCAACGGGCTCTGCAGCAATTTGTTGACCATCGTCGTCGATCTCAACAAGCCCCTGCTGCTTCAAGCTGGCAATGAGTGTCGCCATGACTTTCTTATCATAAAATTCCGGCGCGTCGATGCCATGAATGGCGCTCAATCGCTCTGCCAGAGTAATGGACTGTTTCTCAAGCTCTGCTCGCATTATTGGTTGTGCCTGTTGTAAAAGTTCTAGCACAATACAATAACGCTGCAGGGTTTCACTGGCACTGTTCGCCAGCAGACGCAGGCGGTACCATTCGGCGCTTTCGCGCTTTGCAATGACGCAGTCGCTGCCGTCACGGGTGATTAACTGCTGACGAGCCAGCTCTTCACATAGCGCTTCCACCCATAACGGAATATCATCCTTTGAATGGCTCAGGTAAAGCTCTGCTTTCAACATAGGGTAAATAGCTTGCGTTCGCTCAACGATTTCACCAACGGACACACGCTTTTTCGCCATAATAATAGAGGCAACCATGCCTGGCACCACCATCATGTGCAGTATGTTGTTACGATAGTACGTCATGGCTATAGCCGACATACGTTCAAGCGAAATAACTTCGCCCATAGTGTCCGATTCAACTTTAAATTTGTCGGTGCGCAAGGCCTGTTGCCATAACTCTTCCGACGTCTCTTTAGGCACACTGATGTCTTTACTGTACGGCACTTCTTTCAACACGCCCAAATACACATCCAACTGCGCTAAAAGCTCTTCTTTGGTCAAGGCATGGTGTTCGGAGCTGAGTAATGCCAAAGCGGTTAAGTTCACGCTGTTTGCCGCTGCCGAATCATTAATACCCTGCATCACACGTTCGGCCAACCCATTGACCACTGGCGTTAACCAGTTCGGTCTTAATGGCTCCTCGGCGCCCCGGGTCACTGACTTATGCCAGTCCGGCGCGTTGCAATCGAGCGTGTGCTTCAAGTCGATAGGCTGGCCAAAGGTGACAAAGCCCTGACCGAAATTACGTAGCTTGGTAATCGTTTTCAGAATTTGGAAAACCGATTCCTTTTCTTTGTCCTTACCTTTGAGCTCTTTCAGGTAAGTAGCGACTTCCATAATGTGTTCATAGCCCAGGTAAACTGGGACTAGCGATACCGGACGTTGCTGGTCGCGCAGCATTCCTTGCACAGTCATCGCCAGCATGCCAGTTTTCGGTGGCAGTAAGCGGCCTGTTCGTGAGCGTCCACCTTCGCTAAAGTATTCGACGGGGTAACCTTTTTGGAATAGCCAGCACAAGTACTCACGGAATACGGCAGAATAAAGCTTGTTGCCGCGGAAGCTGCGGCGTATAAAGAATGCGCCACCACGGCGGAAGATACCGCCAACCGGGAAGAAATTCAGATTAACACCGGCGGCGATGTGCGGTGGTACCAGGCCTTCTTTATAAATGACATAACTCAGTAGTAAGTAGTCCATGTGACTACGGTGGCACGGCACATAAATAATTTCGTGCCCTTGTTGGGCCAAACGACGTATGCGCTCCCCGCCTTTTACATGGATCCCGTTATAAATGCGATTCCACATCCAGGTCATAAAGCGGTCCAGCAGGCGTACCAGCGTTGAGCTGTAATTGGCGGCAATTTCATCGATGTAAGAAAGTGCTTTCTTGCGAGCCTCTTCTTCACTTATTTTCTTACCTTTCGCTTCGTCTGCCACGGCCTTTTTAAGCGCTGGTGTGTTAATTAACTGCGCCATGAGCTCTTTGCGATGACTCAACTTCGGTCCGGCAACCGCATGGCGCATACGAACAAAGTGAACGCGGGCAACACGCGCCAATTTATGGGCTATGCGCATATCAGCGCCGTAGTCATGCGCCATTTTTCCAAGACTGACACTACGTGATAAACGCAGTAACACATGACGACCTGAGAAGAGTACCAACCAGAATTTACGAAGCGCCCCCGGATTGTCGAGGTCGCCTGTCATGGCTTTACCGGCTGTCGCTTCCTGACCCGCCTGACGTCCCCAGAACACACCGGCAGGTATCAGCTGCAAATCGAGCTTAGTATCGTCTTTATGCAGCTTTAATAATTGATGAAATTCCTTCACGGCCTCTTCAGAAGTTTCATTGGCAAACTCTTCCAGGTACATGACCCGACTGTATTCCTTGCCATTCACTTCAAGTGGCTCGAGCGGATCAGGCAGGCCGCGCTTTTTCGCCGCACGCTGCAATATGGAAAGATCCGCTGAAGATGTCGAGCGCATAACGTAAGCCACCGGCTTTTGTACCGTGCTGTTGTGATCGGTTTCATCGCCGTCCCAAATTTCTTCGAACCGTGTTAGCCAGCGTAATGGATACTTCAACACCGCATAAAAAGGGCTTTTTTTGCTCATACATCGACCTCTGTTTTAAACAGAGCTATAGGATACCAACTTAAAAAATAAAAGTCGTTGATGAAATGACTTGCGAAATGAAAATACCTGTATATACTCACAGTATCACTGTACATAAACACAGGTTCGAATATGCGCCCTTTAACACCGAGACAGTCTGAAATATTAGAGCTGATTAAAGACAACCTGCACGCGACCGGTATGCCACCAACGCGCGCGGAAATCGCGTCGAAGCTTGGCTTTCGTTCTGCCAACGCAGCAGAAGAGCATTTAAAGGCATTGGCGCGTAAAGGTGTTATCGAAATTATGCCGGGCATGTCGCGTGGTATTCGGTTAGTTGGTGACGACTTTGATATCGCTGAAGGGCTGCCACTGATTGGTCAGGTCGCTGCCGGTGAGCCATTGCTGGCTGAACAGCATGTTGAAGGGCATTACAAAGTCGACGAATCATTATTCCAGCCTGCCGCCAGCTTTTTACTAAAAGTAAACGGCATGAGCATGAGAGACATCGGCATTCTCGACGGCGATCTACTCGCTGTGCATAAAACGGAGCAAGCGAGAAACGGCCAAGTCATTGTTGCTCGGGTAGAAGACGAAGTGACGGTAAAGCGCTTTGAGCGCAAAGGACGCACTGTCTTATTACATCCGGAAAACCCAGATTTCTCCACCATCACCGTAGACTTAGCGTCACAAGTATTCGCTATTGAAGGTCTGGCGGTTGGTGTTATCAGAAACGGAGCTGCATTATGAAGACTCAACAAAACACGAAATTACACCACCCTGGTTTGTGGAAAGCTGCACCTACGGATATTAAATTTGAGCCGGAAGCTCATACGGAATCGACAGAATCGGACGCATTATCACCCGCTGTTCAAAATGCTTTACAACAAAAGCCAAGTGAGTGGGTCACTGTTATCGGTGGGGACAAAAATGTCATTGCTGAACTTATTGAATCAGGCGTTGCGGAGCACCAAATTCGTTGGTTACGCAGCCATTCTGCGGAGCGTTGCGAATGGGCATTAGAGCAAGCATTGCTGGCCGGAAACAGCAGCATGGTTATTGCCTACCTTGACTCTGTGTCAAGCCGCACTTGGCAGCGCGCCAAAATGGCCAGTAAGTTAAGTCACACTCAATACTTCCTGTTTGATAAAAACACACTAACATCCCACCTCCACTAAATCCTCGTTAGTGTGTTTCTTCCTTGATAGGCTGCTTCGGCAGCCTTTTTTTAACAGATCCGCTCATTTATTAACCATTTGTTTGATTTGATCTGGATCTTTCTTTGTAAATTAGTTAATAAATGTACTACCCGACTATAAAAATATTATAACAACGATAATTATAACAAAGAGTCTGTGGAGAAAGTGATTTCTGGGGAGATGCTGTTCCTTTTTCTGCTTACCTCTTTGTTCTTCGAATTTTGATCGGAATTAGTCTTTCGGTCTCATTGAAGAATAAGAGGAGAAGTCACGTGAAAATGAAGCCTCTGTGGGCACTATTGGCTATGTTGAGCTTACCTGCTAGCGCGGAAAATCAACTCAACCTGACCAAAGGTGTTACCGAAGTCAGTAACCGAGTTTACGACCTGCACATGACGATATTTTATATCTGTTGTGCTATTGGTGTGGTTGTGTTCGGTTTAATGTTCATTTCGATGATTCGCCATCGCAAATCGAAAAACCCCAAACCAGCGAATTTCCACGAGAACGTAAAAGTTGAAATTGCCTGGACCATTATTCCACTCCTTATTCTTGTAGGTATGGCTATTCCGGCAACGACAACACTTATTGCTATGGAAGACACCTCAGAAGCCGATGTCACCATCCAGGTAACAGGTTCTCAGTGGAAGTGGCACTACAAGTATTTCGAGAATGACGTTGAGTTTTTCAGCCGCTTAGCGACACAGCAAGAGCAGATCAATAATAAGTTCACTAAAAGCGAAAACTACCTTCTGGAAGTTGATCGTCCATTGGTTATTCCTACCGACAGAAAAGTTCGTTTCCTAGTGACTTCGGACGACGTTATTCATAGTTGGTGGGTACCTGACTTTGCCGTTAAAAAGGACGCTAATCCTGGCTTTATTAACGAGACTTGGACCAAAGTCGATGAACCCGGGATTTATCGCGGCCAGTGCGCTGAGCTTTGTGGTAAAGATCACGGTTTCATGCCGGTTGTGGTTATTGCAAAAGAGCCGGCCGAATACGAAAAATGGATAACCGACATTGAAGCTAAACAAGAGGCCGCTCGTCAGCGAGAACAAGAGCTACTCTCTATGGAAATGTCGAAAGAAGAGCTCATGGATTTGGGTGAAAAAGTATATAACAGTACCTGTGCAGCTTGTCACCAACCTAACGGTCAAGGTGTTAACGGTGTATTCCCTGCACTCGCGGGAAGTGGCGTTGCCGTTGACCCTGAAGCGAAATCAAAACACATCGACATTGTTGTTAATGGTGTATCCGGAACGGCCATGCAGGCATTCGGACAACAGTTAAGCATGCAAGAGCTCGCCGCGGTTATCACCTACGAGCGTAATGCCTGGGGTAACGACACCGGCGACCTGGTACAGGCAGCCGATATCAACGAAGTCATGAATCAATAAGGAGACGGTGATGAGCACAGCAGTCGAAGCAACACATCACGACGCACACCACGATCATAAGCCGTCTGGTATTGGTCGCTGGCTATTTACAACCAACCATAAAGACATTGGTTCAATGTACTTATGGTTCAGTTTTATTATGTTTTTAACTGGCGGCGCCATGGCAATGGTTATCCGCGCAGAGCTATTCCAACCGGGTCTTCAGTTAATTGAACCCCAGTTCTTTAACCAAATGACCACGGTACACGGTCTAATCATGGTCTTTGGTGCCGTCATGCCTGCCTTTACCGGCTTGGCTAACTGGATGATCCCCATGATGATTGGGGCACCGGATATGGCATTGCCCCGTATGAATAACTGGAGCTTCTGGATTCTTCCATTTGCTTTCATTATTCTGCTGGGCTCTTTGTTTATGGAAGGTGGCGGTCCTGCCTTCGGTTGGACATTCTACGCACCGCTTTCAACCACTTACAGTTCAGACTCTACCGCACTGTTCGTATTTTCGGTTCACATTATGGGTATTTCATCCATTATGGGTGCTATTAACGTCATTGTGACCATAATGAACATGCGCGCGCCAGGCATGAATTACATGAAAATGCCGCTGTTTGTTTGGACTTGGTTAATTACCGCATTCTTGCTAATTGCTGTGATGCCGGTCTTGGCAGGGGCAGTCACCATGGTATTGACCGATAAGTACTTCGGTACCAGCTTCTTTGATGCCGCAGGCGGCGGTGACCCTGTTATGTTCCAGCACATTTTCTGGTTCTTCGGGCATCCTGAAGTCTACATTATGATTCTGCCGTCCTTCGGTATTATCTCAGCCATTATTCCTGCATTTACCCGAAAACGGCTGTTTGGCTACTCCTCGATGGTGTACGCAACCGCGGCCATTGCATTACTGTCGTTCCTGGTGTGGGCTCACCACATGTTTACAACAGGCATGCCGGTCTTCGCTGAGCTGTTCTTTATGTACTGCACCATGCTCATAGCAGTGCCAACCGGGGTGAAAGTCTTTAACTGGGTCGCCACCATGTGGAAAGGCTCGATGACGTTCGAAACGCCTATGCTGTTCGCACTGGCCTTCGTCATTCTCTTCACCATCGGCGGGTTCTCTGGGCTAATGCTGGCAATTACACCTGTTGATTTCCAGTATCACGATACCTATTTTGTGGTTGCACACTTCCACTATGTATTGGTGTCCGGTGCGATTTTCTCGATTATGGCGGCAGCTTATTACTGGCTACCTAAGTGGACAGGTCACATGTACGACTCGACATTGGCGAAAACCCATTTTTGGGCGTCGGTCATTTCAGTGAACGTACTGTTCTTCCCAATGCATTTTGCGGGACTGGCCGGTATGCCTCGTCGTATTCCTGACTATGCGACTCAGTTTGCGGATGTGAACCAAATTACCAGTATTGGTGGTTTTGCGTTCGGTCTGTCGCAGCTGATTTTCTTGTGGGTAGTAATCAAATGTGTGAAAGGCGGCGAAAAAGCAGAAGCTAAGCCGTGGGAAGGCGCGGAAGGCCTGGAATGGACAGTACCTTCTCCGGCTCCGTATCACACCTTTGAAAAACCACCGAAAGTGGATTAGGACCTATGTCTGAAGAACGTCCGAATAACAGCATTCTGGTTAAGCGACTGTTACTGACAGTCGCTGGGATGTTTGCGTTTGGGTTCGCGCTGGTGCCGTTGTATGACGTGTTCTGTGAAGTGACTGGCTTCAACGGCCGTACCAGTAATGAAGCTGCGACTTATGAAATGGTCGAGGTAGACGAATCACGTACTATCAAGGTTCAATTCCTTACGCGTAATGCTAAAGGCATTCCCTGGAAATTCGAGCCGTCAGTAAAAGAGGTTCGTGTTCATCCAGGCGAAACCAAAGTCGTTAATTTCCTGGCAGCAAACCCAACCGAGTCCGATATGGTTGCCCAGGCAATTCCATCTGTAGCGCCGGCTGAGGCCTCTCTCTATTTGAATAAAGTGGAATGCTTCTGCTTTAATCAGCAGCCGCTGGCAGCTAACTCAGATACCGAAATGCCGATGCAATTTTATGTCGACCCGGACATTCCAGACCACATTACAACCTTTACCCTGTCATACACGCTGTACGATATGACAGCCAATACGTCCGCTGAGCAAATGGCTCAGTTATTAAAAACAGAATAAGGAAAGACGTTATGGCAGAACAACAAAGTTATTATGTTCCTGCTTCCAGCCCTTGGCCGATAGTCGGCGCGGTTGGCCTGGGACTTATTGCGTGGGGCGCAGGCCACACCGTTATTGATATGTCGAAAGAACAAGACGGCTACGGCAGCACAGTACTTATTGCCGGCCTTATTGTTATGGCGGTTATGCTATTTGGCTGGTTCCGCGATCAAATTAACGAGTCCATGAAAGGTTTGTACAGCGACCAGTTAGGCGTTTCTTACAAACAAGGCATGAGCTGGTTTATTTTCTCTGAGGTTATGTTCTTCGCCGCCTTCTTTGGTGCCTTGTTTTATGCCCGCGTTATTGCGGTTCAGTGGTTAGGCGGCGACAGTAACAACGCCATGACCAATGAAGTACTCTGGCCCGAGTTTGTCGCACATTGGCCATTAGTGAACACCCCGGGCGGAACTGAGACACAGGCTATGGGTTGGTACGGCTTGCCGGCTATCAACACTATTATACTGTTAGTCAGTTCGGTAACCTGTCACTTTGCACACACAGGGCTTGAGCAAGGTAAACGCAAGCAGCTAACCGCAATGCTCGGCGTAACCATTATCCTCGGTATGATATTCCTGTATTTGCAAGGTGCGGAATACATACATGCCTACGAAGAGTTGGGTTTAACACTGGACTCAGGCATTTACGGTAATACCTTCTACATGCTTACCGGCTTCCACGGTTTGCACGTGACGTTAGGTACCGTCATGCTCATTATTATGTTCCTGCGAGTACTGAAGGGGCACTTTACGCCAGACAATCACTTCGCATTCCAGGCCACCAGCTGGTACTGGCATTTTGTTGACGTGGTTTGGTTATGCTTATTTGTAGTGGTTTACGTACTGTAAGAAAAGCGCCCCGTTTAATAGGGGCGTGGATTTAACGGCAAAAAGCCGCCGTAAGCGGCCGCTATTAGGGCAATTAAAATAATAGCGGCTATTCCCACTCGTTTCCCCAGATAATAAGACATTGGTGGCTTGTTGGGATCGTTACGTAGCATCGAAAATAATGCGCGAAACAAATTCACCACCATATACACGAGCAGTAGAACAATAATGACCTTAAAAACGACCAACATACAAATTCCCCTTGTTGCAACAATCATTACTTTGCTGGCAATTGGGGTGTTGGTCAAGCTTGGCTTTTGGCAGCTAGATAGAGCCGAGGAAAAGCAGCAGCTGTTTGACGACTACGAGTCGCAACAAACCAGTGAAGCGAAGCCCTTAAGCTCGATAAAGGACTTAAACGAAGATCAGCACCGGTTTACTTATGTGTCAGTCAGCGGCCAGTTTCAGCCAACACCGGTGTTATTGCTCGACAATAAAATCCTGGACAGCACAGTTGGCTACAATGTGTTGGGCTTTTTTCAACCAGATTCGCCCGAGCTGCCAGTACAGCTGGTTAATTTGGGCTGGTTACCAGCTCCCACGTTTCGCAGCGATATTCCCGAGGTCGAATTGCCTAAAGGCAAGTTAACACTCACCGCCTATGTGTATTTCCCCAGTCAGAACGAGCTCACCCGAAACGCCTTCGAATATGCCACAGATAATGACTCCGTTCGTATTCAGGAGGCGGCGCCCAAAGCGCTTGCTCGGGAGTTCAACGCGACAATCAGCTCTCACTTACTATTGCTTGAAACGCCCGAAAATATCGGCTGGCAACGAGATTGGGAACCACAAGTCATGAAACCAGAAAAACATTATGGATATGCGACACAATGGTTCTCTCTTGCGGTCGCATGCTTGGTGATTTTCGTAATTGCTGTTATAAAACTTAACAAACAATCAAAAAAAGAAGAGGAGACCCAATGAGCTCCCCAAATCGCTCAAAAAAGGCCATATTAACTGTATTTCTACTGTTCCTGTTACCGGTCTTAGCCGCCTGGCTTATTTTGTCACAGAACTGGTATGAAGCAGGCACCAACAAAGGCACGTTATTACAGCCGCCGATTACGTTAAGCTCCGAAGTCGATACGCTACCTGAGGGCTGGAAGCTGGGCTATATCCCTCCGGAAAGCTGCGAACAGACCTGTAAAAACGCCCTTTACGTGATGAACCAGGTAGACGTTGCTATTGGCAAAGATACCGACCGTTTAACGCCAGTGACCTTTCACGATAACAACGACCAACTCTCAGATTATGAGCGTGACGCTCCGCAAGTAACACCGGTAACGGCGCCAGCAATTATTCGTGAGCTTCAGGACTTACCCGCCAATACACTGTTTATCATCGACCCTATGCACAACGTTATGCTGTATTACCCGACACACAACGACAAAGAGGCGATGATCAAAGAGGGCAAAAACGTGTTAGCCGACCTCAGAAAATTGCTGAAGCTGAGCCGAATTGGATAAGGAACGTTACTGATGAGAACTCTTGTTAAAATTAGCGTTTTTTTTGCCTTTGTGGTTATTGTTCTTGGCGCCTTTACCCGGTTGACCGAAGCGGGGCTTGGCTGCCCCGACTGGCCTGGTTGCTATGGTTTTTTAAAAGTGCCGTCGCAGCAAGAGCATATTGTACAGGCCGAACTTCGCTTTCCGGACGCCCCTGTTGAGCAGGATAAAGCGTGGAATGAAATGATTCATCGGTACTTCGCTGGCACACTCGGCCTTCTTATTCTGGTGATTGCGATCGCCTCTTGGATACGCAGCCGCAAGCCAAGCCACTACCCGCCACCGGTTAAGTTACCCACGCTGCTGCTGGGACTGGTTATATTCCAGGCCGCTCTCGGTATGTGGACAGTCACCATGAACCTGCAACCGCTGATCGTCATGGGGCATCTATTGGGAGGGTTCTCGGTCATATCACTGCTTTACCTGCTGTCACTTAGGTTGTCCGACTTCAGGTTGGCGGGAGGCGATCCTGAGCTAAGGCGTTACCGAGGCTTAGCCTTTTTTGCGATGTTAGTCGTTATTGGCCAAATCGCGCTGGGCGGTTGGGTCGCAGCGAACTACGCCGCCGTTGCCTGCACCGAGTTACCGTTTTGCGAAGGCGACTGGGTATCCAACTTAGACTTTGCTGGTGCCTATAGCATTCCGGAAGCCGACACCTACCAGTTTGGTGCTCACGACTATGATGACCGCATGACCATGCATGTTGTTCATCGTATTGGCGCTGTTGTGACCTTCTTAGTTCTGTGTACCTTACTGTTCAAATGCTGGCGTAAGGCCAAATCACAGTTTTTCCGAAATAAGCTATCTGTTATAGGCTTGTTATTAGTTTTGCAAATTGCTCTGGGTATTAGTAACGTAGTCTTTCAATTGCCGCTTTGGAATGCGGTCGCTCACAATGCCGTCGGGGCATTATTGCTGCTGTCTTTGGTCGGGTTGAATTACAACCTGTCCAGAAAAGCGTAAGGAGTCGTAGTTATGCAATCCGTTGCCACAAAACAAATAACAAAAGCGCGCAACGCACATTGGCGAGACTACCTTGAGTTAACCAAACCTCGTGTCGTCGCGTTATTACTGCTCACTGCCGTTGTTGGCATGTGCCTGGCCACTGAGCAGCTTGTTTCGCTGTCGGTATTAGTGCCTGCTTTAACCGGTATTGGTTTGATGTCTGCCGCTGCCGCTGCGGTTAACCACTTAGTCGATCGCCACATAGACGCCAAAATGGCGCGAACGCTTCGCCGTCCACTGCCTCAGGGGAATTTATCGCCCGCTAAAGTCGTTACTTTTGCGACCACTATCGGTGTTATCGGTTTTGTCACCTTGTACGCTTGGGTGAATCCGTTAACCGCCTGGCTGACGTTTGCGTCTATGGTCGGTTACGCCTTTATTTACACCATGTTTCTGAAGCGAGCGACCCCGCAAAACATTGTTATTGGCGGCTTAGCCGGCGCAGCACCACCGCTACTCGGCTGGACCTCGGTTACCAATGAAATATCAGCGTTTCCTATTTTATTGGTCATGATTATTTTCACCTGGACGCCGCCGCACTTCTGGGCACTGGCGGTACATCGCGCAAAAGACTACGCACGTGCCAAAATACCCATGTTACCGGTAACCCATGGTATCGAGTTCACTAAAACCTGTATTTTCCTTTATACCATTTTGCTGGGCGTAGTTTGCCTTATGCCATTCCTTATTGGCATGACCGGTATGATTTATCTGGTGGGTGTTACAGCGCTGAACGCTATATTCCTGGCTTATGCGTGGAAGTTGAAATACGCGCCCAATAAGAAAACAGCCTTTAACATGTTTGCCTTCTCTATTTGGCACCTCATGTTGCTGTTCGTCATATTGCTGGTTGATCACTACGTATAGGGTCCTTTATGAGTCGTTTCATTACCGTTATTGTTGCTGTCATTGCGTTAATTGCCGGCTGGCTGGTGTATAGCAACTTACCGCAGGCGAAACCTGAAGCCCTTATTTACGAACCGCCTCGCGCACTGAAGGCTTTTACCTTAACCAGCACTCATGACGGTGAGGTTTCAAACGACGCATTAAAAGGTCAGTGGACGTTATTATTCACTGGCTACACGTTCTGTCCGGATATTTGCCCCACAACCATGTCGGACTTAAAGCAAGCCCTTCCTGAGCTGCAAAAAGCCACAGAAGCGCCTGTCAAGGTATGGATGATTTCAGTCGATCCTCAGCGTGACAATATAAAACGGCTGCAAGAATACGTTGGCTATTTTGGCGAAGACTTTGTCGGTGTGCGCGCTGAGCATAAGTCGCTGTTTCCCTTCGTACGTGACTTAGGGCTTATGTACTCCATACCGGAGGAAGGTGAAGAAAATTACCTGGTAAATCACAGCGCCGCCATTATTTTGGTGAATCCCAACGGACACCGAAAGGCCATTTTTAATGCCGACCACAAGCGCGGAGAAGTACCGGTGGTCGACATGGAACAGTTAAAGCGCGACTTTGCTATTATTGCTGACTAACGTTTAGATCCTGTTAGTCTGGCCAGCTACCTTGTGCGTCAGGTCGAATTAGCGCTATTGAATACCAATAATAACGTGACTCGGATGCACTCGGCGCCGTGCAGTTAACCCGCGAACGGCCTATCGGTAAGTTAGTAGTTACTTCTACAGAAAAACGCGTGTCACTGTGCCATTCAGGTTCTAAAACCTGGCCACCTGAGAAACACCGTAGCTGATTCGTGCGCACATCTTTTAACGCTTCATCACCCGTTAGAGTAACCTCCAGTGTCGGTTGCGTGTTTTCATAATCGAGCAATGGCTCTTCAGGCTTGTAACTGACCACCGGCATCGCCTTGGAACGCAGTTTCGTCTTTAGGGTGTCTAAGTTGGCATAAATACCCGATGCCGGGAAACGAGTAATCGCAGTTTCTTCGCTCCACTCCGACCAGGGCCCGGAGTGCTGAGCAAACGCCAGAAAGCCCCAGTCATCGAGCAGCACTCTGAGTTCGTTATCGTACTCTCCATATGGGTACGCGAAATACTTTTCCTGCTCTCCTAAGTTTTCGTCGATAGCCTCTTGTGCGCTGACTACATCGTAATGCATACGCTCAACCCACTGCTCTTTGGTTTCATCGGGCTCACGGCGAATTAAGTGTGCGTGAGTCTGACCGTGGTTAGCAATACGGGCTCCCCGAGCTTCAATGTCTTTCAGCTCTTCCCAGCCCATATAGTGACCCTGGTGCTTAGCCATTAAGTCTGGGTTCACAAAGACGGTATACGGCATTTCGTATTGCTCTAGCAAGTCAGCCGCGTTTTCATACACATTTTGGTAACCGTCATCGAACGTAATAACAACCGCTTTTTCAGGTAACTCCCCGTTACCCTCAATAGCTTCTTGGGCCTGCTTAATATCAATGACGCTAAAATTATTGTCTTTTAAGTAGTCCAAGTGCGCTTTAAACGTGTCAGGATCAATAGAAGTGACCGCCGGCGTACTGTCGCTAACGTGGTGGTACTGCAAAACAACGACACTATCATTGGCCGCCAGGCTTTCTGATGAGCAGCCCAAGCTTAATACTGCGCAACTGCCCGCCAGTAATTTGTTCAACACCTTCATAGTCACTCCTGATACAGTATAAGTACTTGAATTAATACTTTAAAAAGTCACGAAAAGTTTATGCGAACGTTTTTGGGGTTTCCAACCGTTGATCACAGGCATGTATTTGCCATCGCCCTACCAATGATTGTGTCCAATATCGCCGCGCCGCTTCTCGGCTTGGTTGATACGGCCATCATAGGTCATTTACCCGATGCTATCTACTTATCGGCGGTTGCCGTCGGTGCCATGGTCGTCAGCTTTATTTATTTGCTGGCGGTGTTCCTGCGTATGGCGACCACGGGGTATATCGCGCAGTCTTTCGGAGCTGAAGACTTAAGTGCACAGCGCCAGCACTTTAACAACGGGGTCATTATTGCGGTCATCTTGGGCTTGGCCATTGCCTTTGCCAGCCCCTGGATTAACGACGCTGCGATGTGGGTTGTCGCGCCCTCGGCTGAATTAGAGCCCTACGCACGCGAGTACATTCGTATTCGCTTATGGTCAGCCCCTGCCGCTCTTATGACGTTGGTGGCTTTGGGTGTGCTACTGGGCCGCCAAAATAGCCGCAAAGCCATGTTGCTGGTTATTATCACCAACGCCGTTAACGTGGTGATGGACGTAGTGCTGATTATCGGTCTCGACTTGAATGTAAGAGGTGCGGCCTGGGCATCGCTGATTGCTGAATGGGTCACCGCCATTGTCGGCTTTTACTGGACCGCTCGTGCACTGCAATGGTCACTGCCCCACTTTGCAATAAGCGGGCAGGCGTTACGGCGCTTCCTTGGTGTTAACGGTAATATCTTTGTTCGGAGTTTGGTTTTACAGCTTTGTATGGCCACCATGACTGGCTACGCCACCCGCTATGGCAGCACTCTGGTTGCCGTTAATGCGGTTCTTATGCAGTTTTTAATGCTGATATCTTTGGGATTGGACGGCATTGCCTATGCGGTCGAGGCGCTAGCGGGTGCCGCTAAAGGGCAAAAAAAGCCCGATAAAATCCGCTATTGGTGCAAAATAACCCTGCTTTGGTCATCATTATTTGCCGTAAGCTACACCTTAGTGTTTGCCATTGCCGGTGAGCAAATTGTTCGTCTCATTACAGACATTCCTGAAGTGGTGAATACCGCCATGAACTATCTTCCATGGATAATTCTTATGCCGGTTATCGCTCACTGGAGCTATTGGTTTGACGGGGTGTTTATTGGCTTGTCTATGAGCAAAGGGATGCGCAATACCATGCTGCTGTCCGCTTTAATTGGGTTTCTACCACTGTGGTGGTTAGGATTGCCGCTGGAGAACCACGGTTTGTGGTTGGCTCTCAGCGGCTTTCTGTTAATGCGTGGTATTACCCAGGCTATTTGGTTATGGCGAATTAATTTGCCAGGTCGTCCATAAGTAATAGCTGAGGAGGTAAACCACCACCATCGGCGTCAACTGCCGCTGCAGTGTACAAGCCACCCGCTTCCAGTGTTAATACACCGGTTTGAATAGCAATGTCTGTAGTGCCTGTTGCCGTCACGGTTACAACATAGTCACCTGGCGGTAACGACACATTCCCCGTGCTGACTAAGGCTTCAGCGTCAAACGGAATATCACTGAACTGTGGCTCTGCACCACTGATATCGGTCGTTGGTGTCACGTAGATATCGACGTTGCCCGCATTTGGTGCGGCATGAATCAGCTGCACTTGTGCTTCAGTCGCAACACGACGACGGTTTTCTGCAATCACTTGCAAACCGATAGTCGACAGTTCGCCAACCGCATACACCGAATAGCTCATAGCGTTTTCCACGGCCAATGGCTCATCAGTGATAACTTCCGGCGATCCACCAGCAGCCGCTACATCGACTGAATATTCATCGGCCGGCAGATTCAAATAGCCTGTTGCTGATAAAAATGGTAAGTCAGCAATTTGAGGTTCTGCCGCGTCATTTAGCGTCACATCAACGTTCGGTGCGTCAGCCACTGCATGCACAACACGTACATCTGCACCAGTATCGGCGTCATAAACAACCAAGGTATCAGTACCGTCAGTGACTTGAAGCGCAACCGGTGAGTCTTCGGTGTTGGCAGCGGTATTATTGGTAGCAGCGATGACATAATCACCACCGTCGGCTAACGCTAACGTACCTGAGTCATAAACCGCGGTGCTTTCACCGGCCGCCGTTAAACGAACACGGTAATCGCCCGCCGGTACATCCAGCTGACCACTGTCTTCACCAAAAGCGAGTGTTAAATCCGCCTCTTCGTCCGCTAATGCTGCATCAGGAGCAGTAAGGTAAACATCGACCGTTGGCGCACCATAAGCCGCATGAACGACGTGAATACGGCTTTCGCCAGCCGCAATTTCAGACACTGCTGTCTCAACAACTAATGGCTCAAGTGACTCGTCGCCTAGCTGACCAATAGCGAATACTTCATAACGCATGTCAGCTGCTAACGTCAGCGATGTTGGCGCAATGGCTTCTACGGTTTCACCGTCAGCCAAAATACCTTCAACAGACACATCGTAGTCGCCGGCATCAACTTCCAATACTGCAGAAGAGTCTTGGTACGCCAGGCCTTCAATGAGTGCTGAGCCACCTGCCAAAACATTGACATCCGGGGCATCGGCAGAGGTATGGTGAACTCGCACGTAACTGGATTCAGCTGCGGGCGGAGGTGTGGTAGTATTGTCATCGTTGTCACTGTCAAACCAGTCACAACCGGTGAGAAATAACAGAGGGATTGAGATAATCCCCAACGTTTTGATCCCTTGCATGGTTAATTTCCTCGTTTTGATTAGGGCAAATATCTCTACGAGGGACAGACCTGCAAGGGATCACATTTATTTAACACGATATTGTAAAGACAACGCAAAGTTGTCTAACGCTATACCCCTAGTAGTACGAGTGTTCACCGTGCTCATGTTCGGTAACATCGCGAACACCGGTTATTTCATCCGGGAAGCGTTCTAACAACTCCTTTTCAATGCCGTTCTTCAGTGTGACATCTATCATGCTGCAGCCATTACAACCGCCGCCAAACTGAAGCACCGCAACACCGCTGTCGGTAATTTCTGTCACCATGACCTGACCACCGTGATTGGCCAACTGTGGATTGATTTCCACTTGAATCACATACTCAACACGGTCAATCAGTGGTGCGTCGTCAGCCACTTTACGTGCTTTCGCGTTAGGCGCTTTCAACGTCAACTGAGAGCCTAATTCCTGCTCTTCAAAGTCAATGGCCGCATCTTCCAGAAATGGCGCACTGCCAGAATCAACGACAGCATCGAAACCATTAAACGGCAAGCGCTCGTCGTCTGGCTCTACTGAGTCAGGCGGGCAATAAGAAACTCCACACTCTGCGTTTGGCATACCTGGGTTCACCACAAATACACGAATATTTGTGCCGTCGGGTTGGTCGGCCAATAGCTTTTGAAAATGTGACTGCGCGGCTTCTGAAATACGTATCATAAACTGATTACCTCACGGCTTATACCTGAGTAAATTACTAGGGTATAGTGTACCTGACATCCCACTCAGTTTCTAGTCACCCTGATTATAAGCAATGGCCCAACCGTCGACGTGTTCAGCACCTTTTCTGTAAAGCGCATCAGCCGCTGCCATCATGGTCGCCCCGGTTGTTATGACATCATCGATGACCGCAATCGATTGCCCCTTAACGTTAGCGAGCGCCAACTGACTTCTATAACTATTATGCCAACGATCTCGCTGGCTGGTTAAATGTTGCAATGGCTTCGCTCTTACGATCCTCAAGCCATTGGATAAATAAGGAATACTTAGCAAGCTAGCCACCTCCCGGGCAACTAACGCCGTTTGATGAAAACCGCGTTTATGCCAAGACTTTTCCGTCATCGGCATAGCGATAATGCCGTCGGGCAGGGGTTTATTTTGATAGCACAACACAATATGGGCGGCCAGCAACCTTGCAAATACCGAGGCTAACTCCGCTCGATGCTGAAACTTGTAACACTGCATCAGTTGCCGGGTTTGGGGTTCCCAACGTAGACTTGCGAACCAGTATCGACAAGGCCGATCGGTTAACGCGTGACGCAAATCCGCTAAATGCTGACAGCAAGCCGGATACCAACGCGGCAACGCCCATTCGCAATAATTACAGAAGCCGCTGCCACTGGCTCTATTGGTACCACAACTCCAACACTTGCCACCACCAAACTGGTTGGCGATATCTCGTAAAAACGCTAGCATAAGTGCCGTTAACCATTTGCTATTCAAATAGAGGAAGTATAGTGAGCCTATCTATTCAGTGCCACGGGGCAGGAACGCCTTTAGTTGTAATCCATGGCTGGGGAATGAACTCGAATATATGGCAACCTATTATTCCTTCCTTAAGTGAAAAGTACACGGTGTACTGTGTTGATTTGCCCGGTTTTGGTGACTCATCCTGGTCGTTCGAAGCATCGGTGAGTTTAGACGACTTGGTCGACGCATTGGCACCTGCATTACCCGAAAGATTTCATGTTATGGGTTGGTCCTTGGGTGGGCTAGTCGCGACACAGTTTACCCTAAAACATCCAGATAGAGTTCTATCGCTCACCACGGTGGCGTCTTCACCACACTTTGTCGAGTCTGACAGCTGGCCGGGTATAAAGCCTCGTGTGCTTGAGCAATTTCAACAGCAGCTCGACTCCGATTTCCGGAAAACCATAGAGCGTTTTTTAGCAATACAAGCTATGGGAAGCAGCGATGCTAAAGCACAAATAAAATTAGTCAGAGAGCTTATTTTTAGTAAGCCAACCCCCGACCAGAAAGTGCTTAAAGAAACACTGAAGCTGTTACAAGAATGCGACCTTCGCGAGCAACTCGCCAATATAGAGGTACCTTTTCTACGGCTTTATGGTCGCCTCGACAGTTTGGTGCCTGAACGCGCGATTACAAAAATTGACGAGCTGGCACCGCAGTCAAAATCAGTGACTTTTAATAAAAGCTCGCATGCGCCATTTTTATCAGAGCCAGACGATTTTTGCCGCGTGCTTTCGGAGTTCTCGCAGGATTAACGCTGGCAGGTCGTGCAATACACAGTGCTGCGTTGCCCCAGCCGAATTTCTTTCAGTCGACGACTGCACACCATGCACAATTTTCCGCCACGGCCGTACACCTGAAGCTTTTGCGCAAAGTAGCCCGGCGCGCCGTCTACTTGGGTGAAGTCACGAAGGGTCGTACCGCCCTGCTCTATTGCCTGAGCTAAGGTTTCTTTAATAATAGGAACCAGCTTCTCATAACGCTGTTTACTGATTTTGCCGGCGGCGCGTTTGGGATTAATGCCGGCTTTGAACAAGGCTTCGTTCGCGTAGATATTACCGACGCCAACCACCACTCGGTTATCCATAATAAAGGTTTTAACCGGCTGTGTGCGTTTACGGGACTGTTCGAACAAATAATCTGCGTGGAACGCATCTGTCAGGGGCTCAGGGCCTAAGTGCTTTAGTAAATCATGAATCTCGGGTTGCTCTTTGGTAAAAAGTAACGCACCAAAACGGCGCGGATCGTTCAAACGCAAACTTTGGCCGTCATCGAATTCAATACTGATGTGATCGTGCTTGTAAAACGGCGTGTCTACTGGCACCACTCGCAACTTGCCCGACATACCTAAATGTAAGATTAACGTACCGGCATGGGTCTCTAACAACAGGTACTTGGCACGCCGCTTAACGCTTAACAACGCTTGTCCTTCAACCTCTTTCACTGTCTCGGGTACCGGCCAGCGCAAACGGCTGTCACGGACATTAACGTGATGTATTTGGTGACCTTCTATGTGTGGCGATATGCCTAACCGACTGACTTCAACTTCTGGTAATTCAGGCATGTATTAACGTCCTAATAACTGACTTACGTGTAAATTCTCAATTTTAAAGTTTTGCTGCTGGTTCGGTAACCTTAAAATAAGATACGGTGACGCATAAAGTTCTACTCGAGCCGTATTGCCGTCATTGAACGACAGTAAAACATCGGTAATTTTGTCGGTAGCCTGCACATCGACCGGTGTCATTTTTATCGATAACCAGTGAGTGACGACTCCGCTAATTTGCTGGTTAGTCAGCCTGCATTCGTTCGCACATTGCCATTCACCGTTGTCTCGTTTCAACATCAAATCCGGCATTTCTATGGTCGCCAAGGTACCGTCGTCAGGAATCAGACCAATTTCGCTGCTAGGCTCCGACACTGTCTCATCAACTTCTTTCATGGGGGGCGCAACGTACCAAAACACAAACATAATAATAAGAATGACGTAGACCAGAACGTTATTCCAGGAGCGTTTACGCATTGTTACGCCAAACAGTTTGCGTTTTTCGTTAACCTTCATAAAAGAGCACCTAAGTGTGTTATTTTTTGCTTGTCGCTATGTTAAGAATACCCTATATTTCGCGCGACAAAAAATGAATATGGTCATACTACTATGCTGCTACCTACTATCATCGACGCCGTTGCCGACACCGGATACTGCATTGTCGATAATTTCCTGCCACAGCAGCAATCGCAAGCCTTGTATGACTATTCGCAGCAACTGCCGGCACAATATTGGAATATGGCCGGCATAGGTCGCCAGCAGTCACAAACCATTAACACGATGGTTCGTAACGACCGTATTTACTGGTTAACCCCAGAGCAACCTGAACACGCTGATTATTTAGCGATAATGGAAGAGCTGCGTGTTGAGTTTAACCGGTCGCTGTTTATGGGCTTGTTCGATTACGAATGCCACTTGGCACACTACCCTAATGGCGCGTTTTATAAAAAGCACTTAGACGCCTTTAAAGGGCGTAGTAATCGAGTGCTAACCACAGTCTTTTATTTAAACCCGCAGTGGCAGGAAGACGATGGCGGACAGCTGGTGATATACGGCGCGAAAGGCGAAGTGTTGGAGACTGTATTACCCCAACAAGGCCGCTTAGTCGTGTTTTTAAGTGACCGATTTGTGCATGAAGTACTGCCATCAAAACGTGACAGGTTTAGTGTCACCGGCTGGTTCCGTATTAATGCCAGTGTTTCCGGCATTATTGACCCACCGCGCTAAATAGTTGAGCAATAGACAATAAAAAACCCAGCCGAAGCTGGGTTTTTTGTAAGCGATAAAACCAATTACTTGATTTTAGCTTCTTTGAAAATCACGTGTTTACGAACCACTGGGTCGTACTTTTTGATTTCCATTTTTTCTGGCATGGTGCGTTTATTTTTGTCTGTCGTGTAGAAGTAACCAGTACCCGCAGACGACACCAAACGAATCTTATCGCGCATAATATCTTTTCCTTACACCTTGATACCACGGCCGCGGAGATCCGCTAATACCGAGTCGATACCGTTTTTATCGATGATACGCATACCTTTAGTAGAAATGCGCAGCTTAACCCAACGCTTCTCGCTTTCTACCCAAAAGCGGTGCGATTGAAGGTTCGGCAAAAAGCGACGTTTAGTCGCATTGCGTGCGTGCGAGCGGTTGTTACCGACTACCGGACGCTTACCTGTAACTTGGCATACTTGTGACATGTCTTTACTCCAAAATTGCTGCAAGCTCGCCTGTCGCCCAACGTGACCTTGCCTATAAATCCGAGGGCGCATTTTATACAGCAAACTGCCCTTCTAATCAAGCTAATACGACGGAAATATGATCCTTAACGATCGTTCGGGCGGATTTTACGTGATTTTTCACCAAACTGCCAGTATAAAACTACAACAATCCACGCTCGGCGAATGAAATGGGTGCGCCAGCACCAATAACAAAATGATCGAGTAAAGAAACATCAATTAAGCTCAGGGCTTTTTTCACTCGTTCAGTCACGCGCTGATCCGCTTGGCTTGGCTCTGCCACGCCCGACGGGTGATTGTGCGCTAAGATAACCGCGGCTGCATTGTATTTCATCACCAGTTTAATCACTTCACGCGGGTACACTGGCGCCGCATTGATGGTCCCCTGGAACAGTTCTTCGTAGTGCAACAGCCGGTGCTGGCTGTCAAGCAAGAGCAAGACAAACAACTCCCGACTTTGGTGTCTAAGCTTCGAAATGAGATAGTCCTTAACCATACTTGGCTCAGTAAAGCCGTCCGTGCGCTCCAGTTGCCACTTTAAATACCGCCGCGACAACTCCATAACAACCTGCAATTGATTCACCCGGGCTGGCCCAATACCATCACATTCAAGCAGTTGCTCACGGCTAGCGACTAACAGCGGTCCAATACCATTAAAATGGTGCAGTAACTTGCGGGAAAAGGTCACCACATCCTGCCCTTGTCGGCCACTGCCCAATAATACCGCTAATAACTCCGCATCACTGAGAAACTGCGCCCCCTGTAACTGCAACTTTTCACGCGGACGCTCTGCAACCGGCCACTCCTTGACACTCATTATACTCTCCTTCGTTTGAACTGCGGATAAGTATAACGAGCATCTACCGTGTTTCCGGGTCTCGTGTTATCTTTACACGAGTTAACATTGAGGGGTTCGCATGACACAACTGCAGAACAAAAACATTCTTTTGGGTATCACTGGCGGCATCGCAGCCTATAAAACACCTGACCTGGTGCGCCGGTTGCGTGAACAAGGTGCCGTCGTACGCTGTGTTATGACCGAAAGTGCCAAAGCGTTTGTAACCCCACTTAGCTTACAGGCTGTGTCTGGTTTTACGGTCAGCGATGACTTGCTTGATCCCACAGCAGAAGCCGCAATGGGCCATATCGAGCTAGCACGATGGGCCGATCTTATTCTTATTGCTCCGGCCACAGCAAATACCCTGGCACGCGTTACTCACGGTTTTGCCGATGACTTACTCAGTACGCTGGTTTTAGCCAGCAAAGCGCCTGTTTGCGTTGCGCCGGCAATGAATCAGCAAATGTGGGCGGCCACTGCAGTACAAACGAATGTGTCTACTCTGCGAGAGCGCGGCATTACCTTTATTGGTCCGGAAAGCGGCGAACAAGCCTGTGGCGATATTGGCTATGGCCGCATGACCGACCCCACCGATATTGTTAAGGCATTGCTAGACGATAAGTTGCCGGACAGCGGTTCTACAGCTTCCGGCACCTGGCAGGGTAAAACTTTTGTCATTACAGCGGGTCCGACGCGCGAAGCTATCGATCCCGTGCGGTATATCAGTAACCACAGTTCAGGCAAGATGGGTTATGCGTTAGCTCAGGCAGCGGCTAATGCCGGAGCAAAGGTTGTATTGGTGTCCGGCCCCACCCAGCTTGCCACACCGAAAGGCGTGCAGCGTATTGATGTTGAAACCGCTGAGCAAATGCTGACAGCAGTACAACAACAGCTTGCAAACTGTGATGTTTTTATCGGCTGTGCTGCGGTCTCCGACTATCGCGTAGAGCATGTCGCCGAACACAAAATTAAGAAAGAACAAAACAGTGAACCGCCCAAACTGTCACTGGTGCAAAACCCTGACATTTTGAAAACCGTGGCACAGTCTGCCAACGGTCCTTTTACCGTGGGCTTTGCCGCGGAAACCCAGAATTTAAAAGAAAATGCCTTAAGCAAATTACAGCGTAAGCAACTGCAAATGATCATCGCCAATGACGTCAGTGAGTCTCATCAGGGGTTCAATAGTGACCAGAACAGTGCGTTGATATTAAGCAAGGACAGTGAGCAGTCACTTCCGACCATGAGCAAGCATGATATGGCTGTTGCCATTATCGATGCTATTGCAAAGCGCTATTTTGATACATCCAACAGGAGCTAAGTGAACAACTCATGACGCAAGTGGACGTTAAAATTCTCGACGAACGTATCGGTCAGTCTATCCCTCTTCCTAAATATGAGACCAGCGGCTCTGCCGGCATGGATTTACGTGCTTGTTTAGACGAGCCTCTGACCATAGAGCCGGGCGAAACCCAGCTCATTGGCACTGGCATTGCCATGTATATTGGTGATCCGGGCTATGCCGCCACCATTCTGCCACGCTCAGGCCTCGGTCATAAACACGGTTTAGTTTTAGGCAATTTGGTGGGTCTTATCGATTCGGACTACCAGGGCGAATTGAAAGTATCCTGCTGGAACCGCAGCAATAAGGCATACACCATTGAGCCGGGCGACCGCATTGCCCAGTTGGTGATTTTGCCAGTGATACAAGCCAGCATGAACATTGTCGACGAATTTGAAGAATCAGACCGTGGCGAAGGTGGTTTCGGTCACTCTGGTCGTTCTTAACTGTCCATACATAAGGAAATAACCACTCATGGCAGAACAAAAACGTAACCGTCGTGAAGAAATACTCCAGGCGTTGGCCGCAATGCTGGAAACCAGCCCGGGTCAGCGCATTACAACCGCAAAGTTAGCCGCCAACCTTGGTGTCTCTGAAGCAGCATTGTACCGCCACTTCCCTTCTAAGGCACGAATGTTTGAAGGCCTTATCGAATTTGTAGAGGACACCCTGCTGACGCGTATTAACCTCATTATGAATGAAGAAAAAAATACGCTGTCTCGTTGCTACATGATTTTGCAGCTATTGCTGACTTTTGCTGAGCGTAACCCAGGCATAACCCGCGTTATGACAGGCGACGCACTCATGGGTGAACATGACCGCCTGCGCAGTCGCATGGAAGACTTGTTTAACCGTATTGAAAGCTCAATTAAGCAGGTTCTGCGTGAAAAAGCGATGCGGGAACAACAGAAGTTTATTGTCGATGAGGCCGTTCTGGCAAATATGCTACTAAGCTATGCCGACGGTAAAAT
The DNA here is from genome assembly GCF_004123135.1 of Idiomarina sp. 29L. Lineage (NCBI taxonomy): Bacteria > Pseudomonadati > Pseudomonadota > Gammaproteobacteria > Alteromonadales > Idiomarinaceae > Idiomarina > Idiomarina sp. 29L. Next base: position 496,551 of record NZ_SDJS01000002.1, read on the forward strand.
CAGTCAGTTTGTTCGCTCTAACTTTAAGCGCTTACCCACGGAACATCTGGCAGCCCAGTGGCAGGTAATGGAACAGCAATTAGCAGGTGCCTAAGCGAACCTTGCTAATGAAGCCTGAAGCGTAGAACGGTTATTCCGTTTTACGCTCCCGGCTCAACAAATCGATAGCGGCTTGTTGCGGCTCTTTACCTTCATAAAGGACCGCGTAAATTTGCTCAGCAATGGGCATTTCCACACCGTTTCGAGACGCCAGTGCGACCACCTCTTTGGTGTTACGATACCCTTCTACGGACTGACCAATGTCTTTTAACGCCTGGTCGACCGATTTGCCTTCACCTAGCGCTAGACCAAAGCGTCGGTTTCGCGACTGGTTGTCGGTACAGGTTAAGATAAGGTCACCCAGCCCTGCCATACCGGTGAAAGTATCGCTTTTAGCTCCTAGCTTCAGACCCAGTCGAGTTAACTCAGCTAAGCCACGAGTAATCAGTGCGGTACGTGCATTCGCGCCAAAGCCTATGCCGTCGGCCATACCTGCGCCAATGGCAATCACGTTTTTCACCACCCCACCTAATTGAACACCAATAAAGTCATTGTTGGTGTAAACACGGAAGGAACGGTCGCAATGCAGCATGTCAGACAGTTCGTCGACAAAAGTTTGGTCGGTCGATGACATGGAAATAGCGGTAGGCAGACCTTTTGCCATTTCAATAGCGAAAGTTGGCCCTGACAACACCGCCAACGGATGCTTGTCGGCCAAAATTTCTTCAGCGACTTCATACAGAAGTCGGCCAGTATCAGGTTCCAGACCCTTGGTTGCCCAGGCAACTCGGGCATTCTCTTTCAGCAACGGCTTCGCTTGCTTTAACATGCTGGAAAATGAATGACTTGGCACGACCACAACCACGTTGTCGACGTCTTTTAGCGCCAACTCTAAGTCATCAGTCACTTGCAGAGATTCAGGAAATGGACAGCCGGGTAAGTAGGCAGCGTTTTCTCTGGCTGACCTCATTAGCGCGACTTTCTCAGAGTCCCTGCCCCACAACATTGTCGGGATGCCTTTTCGCGCAAAACAAATAGCAAGGGCGGTCCCATAAGAGCCCGCCCCTAATATCGTCACCTGTGGTGTTTGCATTATCGCGTTCGCTTAAGCGTCAGCAGTCTGTTGACCCTGAGCTTGCTCCGCTTGCTGCTGCATGTGACGCGCAAAGATAGCGTCAAAGTTAACTGGTGCTAAGTTCAACTGAGGGAAGGTTGCACGGTTAACCAAGCTCGCTACACACTCACGTGCGTATGGGAACAAGATGTTCGGACAGAAAGAACCCAGCATATGTGCCAGTTGACCTTCCTGAACTTCTTCACCAATTGAGAAAATACCGGCTTGATGCACTTCACAAAGGAAAGCAACGTCGTCTTCAACTTTATTGGTCGCTGTCAGCGTCAGTACCACTTCGTAAACGCCGTCTTCGATTTTCTCGTGCTTAACGTTTAAATCCAGTTTCAGATCGGGCTTCCACTCTTTGCGGAATACATTTGGAGAATTTGGCGTTTCAAAAGAAATATCTTTTGCATAGATACGCTGGATAGCAAATTGTGCTTGTTGCTGTTGGTTTTCGGCTGCTGCGCCGTTTGCTTGCTGTTCTTCAGCCATGATTTTACTTCCTATTCACTATGAGTTTTCAATTCGTTGTTATTATTTCTGCGAAACCGGCAGTTTGTCATTACGCCAGGCGTTCATGCCACCTTGTAATACCGCCACTTGCTTAAAGCCCTCAGCGGTTAACTGAGATGCGGCTGCTTTTGCCGTCATTCCTGTTGCACAGACTAACACAATGGGGGCGTCTTTGAATTTTTCAATAGACGTTAAGCTTTTTTGCTTAATTTTGTCCATGCTTAAGTGCTTTGAACCGTGAATGTGGCCTTTTTTGAATTCATCCTGGTTACGAATGTCAACAAAAATGCCATCGCCACGGTTAACCCAAACCGTCGCTTCTTGTGGCTGTAGGCTCTTAATAGGTGACATGGCAGAGCGCACATAAGTAATAATTAGCGCAACCAATAACACCACCCACAGGCCACTCATCATGGGGTTTCGGCTAATGAAATCTAACAGTTCTTGCATATAAGCTACCACTACCAGAGGGTTGTCAGAAAAATCTCGCGGGCAAAGAGTATACCTGTACAAATTTCAGTTGCCAGTAAAATCTTGAATGGATGCGGATGCGCCAGAAATAAAGTAGAATAATTCTCAACAATGCATTGCAAAAGCTAAACGAAGAGGCCCTTTATGAGTCGTACGATTAAACCTTTGGTTCTATTGATTCTTGACGGTTGGGGATACCGAGAAGACGCACCGGACAATGCCATTTCAAATGCTCAAACACCTGTGATGGACCGTCTTTGGGAGCAATATCCACATTGCTTAGTCGATGGCTCGGGCGGCGCAGTGGGACTTCCTGACGGACAAATGGGCAACTCAGAAGTCGGCCACGTTAATTTAGGTGCAGGCCGTATCGTCTATCAGGATTTTACGCGCATTAGTCAGGCAATTTCTGATCGCAGTTTCTTTAAAAACCCAGTGCTTTGCAATGCATTGGCAAAAGCCAAAGATGCATCCGGCGCGGTGCATATTATGGGGCTGCTGTCACCAGGTGGCGTACACAGTCACGAAGATCATTTGATTGCAATGGTTGAAATGGCAGTCGAACAAGGCGCTAGCGACGTTTATGTGCATGCATTTTTAGACGGTCGCGACACGCCACCAAAGTCAGCCAAAACAACAATTGAGCGATTTGAGGCCCTATTCGCCCGTTTAGGGAAAGGCCGTTTCGCTACGCTCAGCGGCCGCTTTTACGCAATGGACAGGGACAACCGCTGGGACCGCATAGAAGAAGCTTACAAGGCGATTTACCACGGAGTTTCTGGTACAACCAGTCCCAATGCGTTAGATGCACTGGAAGACGCTTACGAACGCGGCGAAACTGACGAATTCGTAAAGCCTACGGTTATTGCGCAATCCGCACCGGTCAAAGACGGCGACGCTATTTTCTTTATGAACTTCCGCGCGGATCGCGCACGCGAAATGACACAAGCCTTTATTAATGGAGATTTCGACGGCTTTGAACGCGGACCGCGTGCAAACACCTCTGACTTCGTCATGCTGACCGAATACGCAGATACTCTGAAAACCTCCTGTGCGTTTCCACCTGAGCAACTCAATAATGTACTCGGCGAGTGGTTGGAAAAGCATGGCAAAACCCAGCTGCGAATTTCTGAAACCGAGAAATACGCTCACGTGACGTTCTTCTTCAGCGGTGGACGCGAAGAGGAGTTTGAAGGTGAAAAGCGTGTATTAATTCCATCACCGAAGGTTAAAACCTACGACTTGCAGCCAGAGATGAGCTCTGAACAACTGACCGATGAACTCGTCAACGCCATTGAGTCACAAGCCTTTGATGTCATCATTTGTAACTATCCGAACGGTGACATGGTCGGTCACACCGGTAATTTTGACGCTGCAGTTAAAGCCTGTGAGGCCGTTGATCACAGTGTAGGCCGCGTTGTTTCCGCACTGGAAGCGGTTGGTGGAGAGTGTTTGATTACCGCTGACCACGGTAATGCGGAGCAAATGAGCGACAATGAAACCGGGCAAGCACATACAGCGCACACCAACGAGTTGGTTCCCTTCATTTACGTGGGCCGAAACGCGCAGGCTCGCGACGGTCGCTTATCAGACGTAGCACCCACCATTTTACATTTAATGGGTATGGAGCAGCCGGAAGAAATGACCGGACAAACCTTAATGACGCTGAAAAAGTCATGATAAAAGCCTTTGCTTTAATGCTGTCAATCGCCTGGCTGATACTTAACGGCCAGGCGTTTGCGCAGTCTTACAGTGAAGAGGACAAAGCGGCCACTCAGGCTGAAATTGAAGCGTTAAACGCAGAATTAAATAAACATCTGCAAGCCATTGAGAGCCGTGACGAAGAGCTGTCTGATATTGAAAGTCAGCTGCGACGCTTAGAACTAAAAACCGCCGAAATCGCCGGTGCTATTCAAAAAACCTCAACAGAGCTTCGCCGCATTAATAAGGAAATTGACAAGGCACAACAAGAGTTAGAGCGCTTACAGGCGGAGCAGAAACAGCAGCTTTCTTTGCTGGAAGAACAAATTACTTCAGCCTACATCAATGGTGATCACGATTTTCTTAAGATGCTGCTTAACCAAGGTTCTCCTGCGAAGCTTGAACGGTTGCTGACTTACTATCAGTACATGAATGATGCTCGTATTGAAGAAATCGAGCAAATAAAACAGAACCAAAACGATATAGAGCAGCTCAAAGCACAACTGACGAGCAAAAAGGCGGATGTCGTTGCACTTCGTGAACGGCAAGCTGAACAAAAGAAACAGTTAGAAAGCCAGCAGAGAGCTCAAGAAGACACTCTCGCAAAACTGCAAGCCGAGCAGCGTAGCGATAAAGCTAAAATTAAGCAGTTAGAGCAAAGCCGCGAGCAATTAGAGCAAGTATTAGCAGCCATTGAAGCCGCATTAGAGCGGCAGGCCGATGTTCGTCTGGTTGGCTTAAAACCCGTTAAATCACAATTAAAGTGGCCCAGTGACGGCAACGTTCGTCGTGTGTTTGGTCAACGCCGCGAAGGCCCGGTTGACTGGAAAGGGGTGCTTATAGAGGGCAGTAATGGACAAGAGGTTCGCTCTATTGCCGATGGCCGTATTGTTTATGCGGACTGGTTACGCGGTTTTGGGTTAGTTATTGTGGTTGACCACGGCGAAAATTACATGAGCCTGTACGGGCATAATCAAGCATTGCTTAGAACCGTTGGCGAAAAAGTGAAGAAAGACGAAGAAATAGCGCTTATGGGTCAATCGGGCTCTCGCGACAAGGCGTCTCTGTACTTTGAAATTCGTCACCAGGGTAAACCTCAGAATCCAAGTCACTGGATACGCTAATGAGATACCTCCAGGTGATAATAGCGTTGGCGTTTTTTGTCGCCAGTAGCACTCAGGCCGCAAAAATAGCCATAGTGATTGACGACATCGGTAACCACAAAAGTCATCTAGACGCTGCTCTATTGCCCGGTAAGCTCTCTTTCGCGGTGCTACCTTATACACCTTATGCTCGCTCGTTTGCACTACGGGCACATCACCAAAAGAAGCAAATTTTGCTGCACATGCCGATGGAAGCCGTCGATAATATCTGGTCTGGCCCCGGCGAAATCACGTCGGTTATGAGTGCACAGCAAATAAAACTGCAACTTACTGATGCGCTAGAATCCATCCCCTACGTCGAAGGTATGAATAACCATATGGGGAGTAAACTCACGCAGTTGTCTATTCCTATGCACGCCGTCATGGAAACCCTGTCCTCTCGACAGTTATTCTTTCTGGATAGCCGCACGACAGAGTTTAGTGTGGCCGAAGAGACCGCTAGATCATTGGGCGTTAAATCCAGTCGTCGACACGTTTTTTTAGATAACGAGACAGACGACGCTTACCTGACCAAGCAATTCACAACGCTCCTAAAACACGCAAGGAAGCATGGTTCGGCTATCGGCATTGGACACCCTTACCCTGAAACGCTGGCATTTCTAAAAGAGCATTTACCGGAGCTGGAAGAGCAAGGTATTGAGTTGGTTTTTGCGTCTGAGCTCATCACTGTGTCGAGTCGTTCGATGTCGCCTCTTCCAGTGACGTCAGCAAAATAAGCGCTTCATCGCGGGTGTCTTTGCAAATATCGTAGTCCGCCGTAAAAGCTTCACATACAGCAGGACGCTCTGGCTTACCAAATAGCCGGCACAAGTTATTTTCATCGAGTTGAACACAACGAACCCCGGCCGGTTTACCATTTGGCATGCCGGGTATAGGTGAACTAATGGATGGAGCTATGCAGCAGGCGCCGCAACCAACGCGGCACTGCATTTAGCTCATAGCAACGCGAAGCTTCTTCATAGCGTTCTGCTCAAGTTGGCGAACGCGCTCGGCAGACACTTCATACTTCGCGGCCAGATCGTGTAATGTGGTTTTGTCTTCTGACAACCAGCGTGACTGCACAATGTCCTGACTGCGCTCGTCAAGCTCACTCATCGCTGTCAGCAGCTTCTGTTGGTTATGAGACTCGTAGTCTTCTGCTTCAATTTCAGCGGCTAAATCTGAGCGCTTATCTTCCAAATACATTGCCGGAGAATAAGTGCTACCTTCCTTAGAGTCATCGTCATCTGAACTTAACTCAAAAGCTTGGTCATGGGCACTCATTCGTGATTCCATTTCCAATACTTCTTTGGTGCTAACGCCAAGTTCTTCAGCAACCGTTTCAACCTCTTTCTGGCTGAACCAACCCAAACGCTTTTTCATTTTGCGCAGGTTGAAGAATAATTTGCGTTGCGCTTTGGTGGTCGCTACTTTCACGACGCGCCAGTTACGCAAAACATATTCATGAATTTCTGCTTTGATCCAGTGAACGGCAAAAGAAACCAAACGGACACCAACAGACGGATTGAAGCGCTTAACAGCTTTCATCAAGCCAATGTTGCCTTCCTGAATCAAGTCGGCTTGCGGCAAACCGTACCCAGAATAACTACGGGCAACATGCACAACGAAACGTAAATGAGACATGATGAGCTCACGCGCTGCATCTAAGTCGCCTTCTTCATAAAGTCGAGTTGCTAAGTCTTTCTCTTTTTCAGCGCTTAGCATAGGTATACGGTTGACTGACTGAATATAACCGTCCAGTCCTCCCCCTTGGGGAACCGATAATGCCATGGTGCTTAATTCAGTACTCATTTAACAACCTCTAATAAAAAAACCGACAAAATACCGCTTAATCGTCAGTGTCTAAGACCCTATTCCGCCCTAAAAGTTCCGTTGAGATCATTGGCGATCAGAAGAATTAGTATAACTAAGACTATAGCTTTCGCAACTCTAATTTATTCAGGTTCGATGCTTTGTATGTGACGTCTTACAGCAAGGTACGAGCCTGCCAGCCCAAGGCCAATTGCGATAACCCAGATAGCGATTAATTCACCAAATGTCAGACCATCTAACTGAAACTGATTGTCGTATAAATTTGTGACATTTAATACGGCACTTTCAATCCACCAGATCAATAAAATGGTCACTAGCCAGGCAAAAATTCCACCTATAAACCCGTACCAGGCACCGGTATACAAAAATGGGCGTTGAATGAAGGCATTCGTTGCCCCCACCAATTTCATAATGACAATTTCATCGCGTTTCGAGAGTATATTAAGGCGAATGGTATTACCGACAATCAACACCACCGACAAACACAACACTAACGCTAATGCACCTAAGGTGTCTTCAATTAAGTCCAGTATTGCCTGCAACCGGTTTAGCCATTCAATGTCCAGTTTGGCATGCGCGACTTCGCGCTTATTCTGGAGCTCAAGCAGCAACGCTTCAGCCTGCTCTACCGTGCGATAATTGTCTGCCGGTATCACCACGAGAACATCGGGTAACGGGTTTATCGTCAAATAATCAAGCGTTTCGCCAAAGCCGGACTGCTCTTTAAACTGCTCCAGCCCTTCGTCCTTGGGTATCCAGCGTACAGATTCGACTTTATCAGACAGGCTCGTCTGAGTTTTGAAGGTTTCAATTTCCGAAGTTTGTAGGTCTTTTTTCAAAAACAGCGTAACTTCAGACGCCTGCTGCCAACTGTCAGTAATGCTACTGGTATTTTTCACCAGTACGTATAACGACGACGGCAATGTTAAACTTAAGCCCAGCACGGCCATGGTCATTAACGACGCGAAAGGGTTACGCCACAGCTCACCGAGGCTGGCAATTGCTTGCTGAACATGATGTACCGGTACCATAATGGCGCGCCGCCACCAGGGTAAACGTCCGCGATTACTCGCTCCTTTTTCAACGCTGCGGTTGCGAAATAACAAACTCATAGCTCGTTATCCTCCAAACCGTCGTTGATCATGCGTCCGTCTTTCAACGTCAGCGTTCTGTAACGCAATCGCGCAATCAGGCCTAAGTCGTGCGTTGCTATAAGTACCGCAACCCCCACTTTATTGAATTCCTCAAACAAGCGGATAATTTCCATCGATAGCTTAGGGTCCAGGTTACCGGTAGGCTCATCGGCCAGCAGTAAGGGGGGTTTCGTGACAATGGCGCGGGCAATTCCAACACGCTGCTGTTCACCGCCGGACAGCATTTGTGGATAATGCTTCACTTTGTCGGCCAAACCAACTTTTTCCAGTGCTGCCAGTACCCGCTTGCGCGCTTCCTGAACGCTATAGCCTTCAATAATAAGCGGTAAAGCAACATTATCGAAAACCGTTTTGTCCATGAGCAATCGGTGATCCTGAAAAATCATGCCTATGTCGCGGCGCACATAAGGCACTTGTGATGGCTTAATGTTTCTGAGGTCATGGCCGTTAATCAGCACGCGTCCCGCAGTCGGACGCTCCATCAAACTAATGAGCTTCAGCAAGGTACTTTTCCCCGCCCCGGAGTGGCCGGTTAAGAACGCCATTTCACCCGGTTTTACGTGGAAATCGACATGGCTTAACGCCTGATGACCTCCCCGATAGGTTTTACTGACTTGCTCAAAGCGGATCATATTAATTCGCCGTTGTGGTTTCTGATGCCTCTACATTACGGTCAAATAGTGCCGCAATAAAGTCTTTCGCTACAAATGGGCGTAAATCTTCCAGACTTTCGCCGACACCAATGTAACGAATAGGAATGGCAAACTGGTCTGCAACCGCAAATATAACACCACCTTTGGCGGTGCCGTCGAGTTTGGTCATGACAATGCCGGACACTCCTACCGCTTCGGTAAACAATTTGGCCTGGCTAATGGCGTTTTGTCCTGTGCCGGCGTCCAGTGTCAGCATGACTTCATGCGGCGCTTCCGGATCGAGCTTTTTCATCACCCGAACTAACTTTTTAAGCTCTTCCATTAAGTTCGCTTTGTTCTGCAAACGCCCTGCCGTATCAGCAATAAGGACGTCTGTGCCACGCGCTTTCGCGGCTTCTAAAGCGTCATACAAAACGGAAGCACTGTCAGCACCGGTATGCTGGGCAATCACCGGTATGTCATTACGCTCTCCCCAGACTTGCAATTGTTCTACCGCAGCAGCCCTGAACGTATCACCGGCTGCCAGCATGACTGACTTACCTTCGGCTTTGAATTGTTTTGCTAACTTACCAATGGTAGTGGTTTTACCCACGCCGTTTACACCTGTCATGAGAATAACGTATGGCGAGTCAGAGTTCGGAATCTCTAATGGCTTATCGACAGGCTTTAAAATGTCCGCGAGCTGTTCTTGCAACAATTCATAAAGCGCTTCAGCGTCTTTCAGTTGCTTACGATCCGCTTGCTGTGTCAGGTTGTCGATAATTTTCGTGGTGGTTGCCACGCCTAAGTCAGCCATAAGCAACTGGGTTTCGAGCTCCTCAAACAGATCATCATCAATTTTCTTACCGCGGAATACGCCGATAAGACCCGAGCCAATAGAGCCGGATGTTTTACGCAACCCCTGCGTTAAGCGCGCCCAAAAACCTTTCTTCTGTCCTTTTTCCTGAGTTTTTGTGTCGACGGGTTCGGCTTTCGGGGTCTCGACTTCTTTCAGCTCTTCTGTTGCCGATTCTTCTGGCACGGGTTGTTGCTGAGCATGAGACTCAGCTGTCACTTGTGCGCAATCTTCTGCAGCACTTGGCAGTTCTTCAGGCGCTTTTTCGGGAGCTTTTGCTGGTTCTTTCTCAGGCTCTCCCTCTGTTTGCTGCGCTTCATCGGACGCTTCCGGCTCGGCTTGCTGCTCACCGTCAGACGACTCTTGCTCGTCAACAACGGCTTCGTCTTGTACCTTTTCTTCTTCAGACTCTTTTTTATCACGCTTCTTTTTAAACAGCGAAAACATCGACATATAGGTTTCCTTGGAACTGACACGCAGGAATCGTTAAACTTATGGCTTTAGTTTACCACGCTGTTTATAAACTGACGACGGTCTGAATAAAGGAACTCATTGTGGCCAGAAAACGTGCGGGAAAGACCCGACCCATTCCAGCAACCGGCGACTACCGCATCATCGGTGGACAGTGGCGCGGCAGGCGCTTGCCCATAGCCGACAGCCCCGGGTTGCGTCCTACAACGGACCGAGTGCGTGAAACTCTATTTAACTGGCTACAGTGGGACATTGTCGATGCCAACGTGTTGGATTTATTTGCCGGCAGCGGCAGTCTGGGCTTTGAAGCAAGCTCGCGTGGTGCAGCCCAAGTCACATTGGTTGAGTCTGAAAATAAAGTCAGCAAACAACTGAATGACAATGTATCACTGTTACAAGCTACCGGTATGGAAGTTGTTACCGCTAGTGCACTCAGCTGGTTAAAAACGCCAACTAGCAGCCGCTATGACATTGTGTTTATTGATCCCCCATTTCGTCAGGGGCTCGCTACGTCAGCTATAGCTTTGCTCGATGAGCATTCATGGTTGGCGCCGGACAACCAGGTGTATTTGGAAACTGAAAAAGAATACGAGCTTAAGCTGCCCCAAGGTTGGCAGCTTTTAAAAGAGAAGACACACGGCCAAGTGTGTTTTCGTTTACTGACAAAGGATATCAAATGAACGTTATTATTATTGCCGGAAAAATCGTGTTTGCACTTATCTGGCTGGGCCTATTTGCGATTTTAGGCGGTGCAACCGGTGAGTTGAGTAGTCAGTCGGTAGGGCTTTTAAGTGTCTTGTTGGCGGTTTTGGTCATTATGCACCTGCTGCTTCTGGGCGTATTCGTTGCCACCATGAAGCAGCATTTACCGTGGAAAAAAGGCGACAGTTGGCAAATTCTCGCGTTTGGTATTTTCGCCTGGTTGTCTATTCTTCAGCGTCCAAAGCAAGACCAAGGTTAGACACGCCCTCGTCACTGAGCATCATTTTTAGCTGTTTCACTAGCGCGCTATTTACTGCAGGCTGTTGCTCCAGAAAATTGAGCATGGCCTGCTGAATGGCGATTTCGTACTCCATCAGCTCGTGGTTATCGACGTGCTCTTTTAAGTTTTCAGTACCCACGTCCTCAGCGTCGTTTAATTCAATAAATTTCGCCACACTCGCCTGCGATATTTTTGCAACATCTAATAAGTTAGCGGCGTTATCGTCCATCAATCCCTGAAGTAAGGTGCTTATTGCCGTGCAGGCGTCCATAGCGGGGTACACGCCCAACATGTCATGTCCGTGCTCGCTCGGTGTTTGTTCGTCGACCTTTTCCTGCCAACGGGCAAAATTCACTTTGGTTTTCTTCGGGTTTACTACCCAGTCCCAACACGCATTGAGTGAGCCGTGCAGCGGTTTACTGTCGCCAAAGCCAGTGAGGTGATGGAAAAAGTCGTAGTTAGGTACCATGCGCTCGCACAAGTAAAGTGCCAGAACAATTTGCTGTTCGCGAGGCAGCTCGCGAATACGTTGAAACGTATTAAGTTGACTCACGTTGAAACTCCGAAAGTGCGTTCGCTGAAGGGTTTAGGTTGCGAAGATTTGGCTGTCGTCGTTAAAGGTTTTGAATTCCAACGCATTACCGCAGTAATCGTAGAAGAACATCGTACCCTGCTCGCCGGGCTTGCCTTTAAAGCGAATATAAGGCTCGATAACGAACTCGATACCCGCCGCTTTAACTCGCTCTGCCAATGCTTCCCAGTCGTCGCGCAATAGTACCACGCCAAAGTGAGGAACGGGAACGGAGTGCCCATCAACGCCGCTGTGGTTTTTTAAGCCTGCAACGTCGGGTGCTACGTGAGTGACAAATTGGTGACCGAAGAAGTTCCAGTCTATCCAGTCGTCACTGCTGCGCCCCTGAGGAAGCCCAAGCACATCACCGTAAAACGCTCGGGCATTGTCCAACGAACTAACAGGAATGGCTAAATGAAAAGGTCGTACGTTGGTGGTGTCTGACATACTGCTAACTTGCCTTACCGGTTAGTGACTGAGTTTTGCTGCCGCAACTGTATCGGGAGACCGGCGCCACATTCTGACACCAATCGACAATACCAGTAGCGCCCAATTTAATGGTGGAATGAAACCGGCGGTCAGCACGGCTAGTAAATTCCACAAAGGCTTCTTCTGATGTTGGCCCACTAATACGTAAAACAACAATGCGGCTACGAGTCCCTGGAGTACCATTAGGCTCAATAGCATAAGTCTTTCCTTCTCGTTATGTGTGTAACGCTTTTTGCGTTTTTTTCTTTTTATTGCCGACATTTTTTCGGCTGAGATAACTCTACTGAATTATGACGAAAGTGTAAAATTTTGTATAAATTCTTGAATTAAAAAGCAAAAAACCGGCTGTAGGGCCGGTTTTATTTATTAAACGTTATATTTTTAATCGTTCGTGGCGATTAAAATGCGTTGAGTGCCTTGTCTAAATCGGCTTTCAGATCATCCAGATCTTCAATACCCACCGATACACGTACGAAGTTATCCAGAATGCCTAACTTCTCACGGTTTTCTTTCGGTACCGAAGCATGCGTCATAATAGCCGGGTGCTCAATTAACGACTCGACACCGCCCAAGCTTTCCGCCAAGGCGAACACTTCTACCGACTCCAGGAATTTGCGCGCCGCTTCTAAATCGCCTTTCAGCAAAATAGAAATCATGCCGCCAAAGCCTTGCATTTGCTTTTTAGCCAACTCGTGCTGAGGGTGGCTTTCAAGCCCCGGATAAATCACTTTTTCCACTTTCGGATGTTGTTCAAGCCATTTGGCCAATTCCATTGCCGCTTCGTTGTGGTGACGCATACGCAATGCCAACGTCTTCACACCGCGCAGCGCCAGGTATGAGTCAAACGGACCAGCAACCGCGCCTACTGAGTTTTGCAAAAACAGCATGCGTTCAACTAAGTCGTCATTGTCACCAACCACTGCGATACCACCAACCATATCAGAATGCCCGTTAAGGTATTTGGTGGCCGAGTGCATGACCATATCTGCGCCCATTTCCAGCGGACGCTGGTTAAACGGCGTAGCAAAGGTGTTATCCACCACCACAATAATATCCGGGTTCTTTTTCTTCGCCAGCTTCACAATCGCTTCAATGTCGACCAGTTTCAGCATAGGGTTACTTGGCGTTTCTACCCAAATCATGCGGGTGTTGTCCTGTATGCTGGCTTCGACTTCACTTAAGTCTGCTAAGTCGACATAAGAGAATTTCAGACCAGCAGAGCGTCCACGGACTTTATCAAATAAGCGGAAGCTACCGCCGTATAGGTCATCCATTGCAACAACATGGTCGCCACTGTCCAGCAGCTCTAAAATAGTTGACGTTGCTGCCATGCCTGACGCGAAAGCCAGACCCTGCTTACCACCTTCTAGTGAGGCAACGGAACGCTCCCAAGCAAAACGCGTTGGGTTATGTGAGCGTGAATATTCAAAACCTTTGTGCTGGCCCGGGCTTTCCTGTGCGTAAGTTGAGCTGGTGAAAATTGGCGGCATAACGGCGCCTGTTACCGGCTCAGGAGACTGCCCACCGTGAATGGCGCGCGTCGCGAATTTCATTGTTTTTTCATTTGCCATGATTCAAGTTCCTTAATCTACAACAAGCATTACAGCAGGTTCTGAGAACGCATCCAGTCGTCGTTGAACAGCTTCGACAAGTAACGGTTACCCGTATCGCAAGCTAAAGTCACAACGCGCTTTGGTTCGGTTTGTTGTTGGCAATAGCGCAGCGCTGCGGCAATTAAGTAGCCACTTGAAGAGCCCACCATAACACCTTCTTTTTCCAGTAATTTACGTGCGGTTGTCAGACCTTCTTTGTCCGATATAGCAAATGCCGTGTTCGCCAATTTGATGTCACAGATTTTCGGTACAAAGTCTTCACCGATACCTTCTGCCAGCCAGCTGCCTGCTTCCACTTCTTCGTTGCGGTTCACAAGCGGCTCAAGAATAGAGCCTTCCGGGTCAGCCAGTACCAGATCCACGTCACTGTTCTGCTCACGCAAATAACGGCCAATGCCTGTCAACGTGCCGCCCGAGCCGACACCACAAACAAAGGCGTCTAGCTTGCCATCCATTTGCTGCCAAATTTCAGGTCCGGTGGTTTTATAGTGAGCATCAACGTTTGCCGGGTTCTCAAACTGGTTCACATAGTAGTAACCGTTTTCTTCCGCCATGCGTGCTGCCATGTCCTGATAATATTCTGGGTGGCCTTTTTGCACGTCAGAGCGCGTTTGCACGACTTCAGCGCCCATTGCACGAAGGTTATTGACTTTTTCCTGGCTCATTTTATCGGGCATAACAATTTTCAGCGGATAGCCTTTACTGGCAGCCACAAGCGCCAAACCTAAGCCGGTATTTCCCGCTGTTGCTTCAATAATGGTGTCGCCAGGCTTTAATTTGCCTTGTTTTTCCGCTTGCTCAATCATTTCCACAGCAATACGGTCTTTAATAGAGCCGCCCGGATTCTGCAGCTCTAATTTCAAATACAGCTCGCACGGGCCGGTGTCCATGTTGGTTACTTTCACCATTGGCGTATTGCCGACCATTTCCAGTACAGTATTAAAAACTTTCATATTGGGTCGCTTTGTTGTCGTGTGTTTGGTTCAATAATGGGGCATTATCCCTTGACTGAGCTCGCTAAACAACCATGAGCTTAGAACCGGATGATAGTTGTTATAACCAATACCCAGATGAGGCTGTTATGCTGGATTTACGCAGTGATACCGTTACCCTTCCAAGCGCCGCCATGCGTGCTGCTATTGCAGAAGCCAATGTTGGCGATGATGTTTATGGCGAAGACCCTTCCATTAATGCGCTGGAAAAGCGTGTCGCTGAATTGCTGGGTAAAGAAGATGCCCTGCTGTGCAGTTCCGGTACGCAAAGTAACTTGCTGGGTATTATGAGCCATTGTCGAAACGGCGAAGAGTATATTGTCGGCCAGGAATATCACACTTATCGTTATGAAGCCGGCGGTGCTGCGGTTTTAGGCGGTGTGGTACCACAAACCATTGAGGTCGAGATTGATGGTACATTGTCGTTGGAGACCATTAAGCAGCGTATAAAGCCGGACGACCCGCACTTTCCTATTACTCGTTTACTAGCATTTGAGAATACCCACGCCGGTCAGTTAATTGACCAGACCTATTTTGATGAAGCCCGAATTTTGGCGGATCAGAACGGTTTGTCCATGCACTTAGACGGCGCTCGCTTACCGAATGCCGCTATTGCCAGTGGTCGCAGCATGGCGGAATTGGCTGCGCCTTTTGACAGTGTGTCTTTGTGTTGTTCGAAAGGTTTGGGCGCTCCGGTCGGATCGTTACTGGCAGGCTCCAAAGAACTGATTGCCCGCGCCCGTCGCTGGCGCAAAATGGTCGGCGGCGGTATGCGCCAGGCGGGGTTTGTCGCTGTTGCCATTGATTACGCGTTAACACACCAGTTTGAGCGCATTCAGGACGACCACGACAATGCTAAGTGGCTGTTTGAACAACTTTCGGAGCTGCTAGCAGGTACCGAAGCTAAAATTCGCTATTCCGGCACTAATATGACCTTTGTTGATTTGCCAGACAGTTTACCGGCAGACGGCTTACGGGAGCTTATGGCAGAGCATGATATTAAATTACCCGGCGGGCAGAAATTACGTCTGGTGTGTCATTTAGATGTTAGCCGGGAGCAGCTCAAGCGTTTTATCGAGCTGTTTAAGCAGTGGCTCCAGTAGCCTGACGTTTTACGTCAGGTGAGGTGTCGGACATTCCACCACAGATTATTATTTACACATAGATGACGGCGGGTAGATCGCACCTGATGCAATAGCATCAGGCTACAAGCTTTGCACCTGATCAATCAGCCGATCGAGGGCCCGATAGTTGAGGGCTTCAGCTAAATGCTGTTGTTCTAAGGTGTCGCTTTCAGCTAAGTCGGCGATGGTTCGGGCTAAACGAAGGGTTCGGTGATAGGCTCGGTGGGAAAGTTTCATCTTCTCAGCCGCTTTTGCTAAAAACGCTTCGCTTTGCTCCGGCAAAAGGCATATCTGCTTCAATACTTTGGGTTTTAACTCGCTGTTCAAACAGCCCTGCCGCTTTAATTGGCGCTGTCGGGCTTTCTCGACTAAGCTCTTTGCCTGCGCAGTCGTCATTTGGCTACCGCGCTTAGTGCCGCCATTCAAATGCATAGATTCAGTTTCCCGCGGCACCATGACCTGAATGTCGATACGGTCCAACAGCGGACCCGACAGCTTATTTAGGTATTTGAGAATTTGGTCGGGTGTAGAGCGGCAATTAGCTAACGACCCGTCGAACTGACCACAGGGGGAAGGGTTCAATGCGCAAACAAGTTGGAAGTTGGCCGGGAACCTCACTTGGTAAGCGGCTCGACTGATACTTATTTCGCCACTTTCCAAAGGTTCTCGCAAACAGTCTAAGGTATGACGCGAAAACTCACTGACTTCATCAAGAAACAAAAGACTTCTAGTTGCTAAACTCACCTCTCCAGGTTTAGGTGGAGAGCCCCCTCCGACCAATGCAGCAGAAGAACAGGTGTGATGAGGCGAGCGCACTTCACGCTGCGTCAATGCCTCCGTACCATGATAGTCAAAACACACCGATTTCACCGCGGCTATTTCCATCGCCTCCTTCTCAGTCAATGATGGCAATAGCCCACTCAAGCGTTGCGCTAGCATAGTTTTACCCGTACCCGGCGGCCCAACGAACAATAAATGATGCTTGCCCGCAGCGGATAATAACAAAGCGCGTTTTGCCTGCTCTTGCCCGACCACATCAGCTAAATCACCCGCACTAACCGAGTCCTGCTGCCCCCAGTCTATTGGCTTGGATTCTCGAAGCACCTGATGTTCATGTAAATGCTCGTACACACTGACCAAGTCAGCAGCTAACCAACTTTTTTGCTCACGAACTAATCCCGCTTCCTGCTGATTAGCAATTGGCACAAACGCCTGACGCTTTTTCTCACGACAGGCTAACAGTGCTGGAATGAGTCCGTTCACAGCACGCAGTTCACCGGTTAAGGCCAATTCCCCGTAAAATTCCGCCTGCTCTAAAATCGTGTCGGGTATTTGCCCTGATGCAGCCAATATACCCACCGCTATGGCTAGGTCATACCGAGCACCGGTTTTGGGTATATCGGCCGGTGCTAAATTCACCGTAATACGTGTTGCCGGCGGATATTCAAAGCCCGCGTTCATTAAGGCAGTTTTGACCCGATCTCGCGCTTCCTTAACCGTGGTAGCCGGCATACCCACCATAGTAAATCCTGGCATTCCCCTTGCCAGATCAACCTCAACCCGAATTTCCGGTGCATGAATGCCTATCAAGGCCCGGGTATAAACTCGCGCTAATGCCATCTGTCTCTCCGTGACTGAACAACGGCATAACTATATATTGAAAGTAGGTTTCGGTCTGTAAGTTAAACTCATTAATCAGTGAACGATATTTCCGATATTAAATCAGTCACGCTCCTCTTCACATTAAGGAGAAACCTCCAGTCACATGGGCGCATTGACCAAGTAAAATATGCGTGCTAGCCTACATTTAATTAACAATTAGTTGGTAATTATCTATGCGAATTGTATACGCAGGGCTACTTTTTTTATTCTTACAAAGTTTTGCTCATGCCGCCCAACAAGAGTATTTAGAGTGCAATGACTGTGTTACTTCTGGGTATGAAACAAAGGTTACTCAATGGGGAACACAGAATATAGAGCCATTTGAGTCTGGACAGCAGTTTCAAGTCACTGTCATTGATTTGACGAATACTCGAGCGAAATCGTTTATGGTCAGTAAACAGGCTATGAACAGCCCTTCAAAACCAACTCGCTATATTGTGTCAATTTCAGAAACTGCAGTGCCACTAGCTGTTAATAACAGACTATCTTCACTAAAAGCTTCATTGCAAGTTCTAAAAAGTAATGCCGCCGCCACGACGATACCAACTAATGTAATAAAAAATGCTTGGGAGTTTACAAATTGTGCATATTGTAAGAACGTAACACAACAATACTTGCGAAATACCTTAAACAGCTCCTTAACAAGTGCAGTCACGTCAGTATCCGAGCTAGCCCAAGCATTCGACCTTGTAAATACAAATATATTAAATCGTTATCGAGTTAACTTTGAGAATGGTGGCTACGTGCTAATTGAGTTAACTATGAATTCAAACCCTCATGAGGTTTTAATCCATATAGTAGAAGTGGTAGATAAAGACTTAAATACCGTTCCTCTTGATAAGTCAAAATTAGAAGACTTATCCGTTCGTGTGACTGAGCTATCACACGCAGATACTATCAACTCTTTTATCAGCAAGTTTCAACTGCATATTTCCAGGAGAACGGGTGTTGTTAGAATAAGACCTTGTGCAGACTGTGATGAAAAACCAGACGATGACGAATAATCAGGTTTCATTCTTTTCATCACAAAGCAGTTAACGGAAGTTGCAGAGCATAGGCTACTAATTTGAAAAGTCTCCGCAAACTAGGCGATTGATTTACATATCTATCATGCCGTGCTTTAGATGATGTGTTGAAACATCGGTTTTATTGTGACCGGCAATTTGACAAAATAGCCTCTAAAAAGACTGAACGAATGGGTATAAGTGTCTGGCAGCTTTTAATTCTAGCTGTGCTGTTTAGTTTGGTTTTTCTCCCTTTTCTTTTAACCTTATTCTCAAAGAAAGTCAGAGGTGAGATGAAGTTAGGGTGGGCTCTGCTCGTTTTATTTACTTCATGGCTTGGGTATGCAGCATTTTTACTATTGGCTCCATCAGTAAAAGAAGCTCATAATCGTCACATAGAACATTAGAGAATCAAAGGATCACCAAAAACCATGTTCCACCAACTGAACCAACAGTGTCGAAAAGGTCGGTATATAGCACCACTGCTATTACTGGTTTTTATGCTGTGTTGGGGGCAAAACTTTGGTTGGCTGGAAGGCTGCCCTAAGCATCAGAGCGCGCCAGCGGCTGAGCAGCTCGCAGGAAGCCATACGGATTTAGATGCAAAACACGAAAGCGTCAAAGCCGATTGCGACAAAACAGCGCATTTATTGCAGCAGTTCCAGTCCGACATAACTTACGCGGCACTGTCTTTCTTTATTCTTCTGACGCTGGTGTTGAATGCAGCTGTTCGCAAGCCGTTAGCTCCACCACTCTTTTTCTTTTCCTTTAAAAGGCGACCCCACGCCGTATTTTGTTGTTTTCTGGAGTAGCGCTTCCGACGGATTCTTATCGTTGGAATACTAACTTCAGGAGTAATGTATGAATAAAATTTTACCGTTGTGGCTGCTATCGCTTATTGCTGCGTTGCTGCTTTACAGCGCGCAAAGCCTAGCAGAAACGCCGTCTACCGGTTGGCTGAGTCATGACGATCATCCGCCAGTGTCAGTGAAGCTGGAGCTCACCGGCCACTATGAAGCTGAACGGAATCTACTACCCGCCCTACTGCATGTTGAGTTGGACGAGGGCTGGAAAACCTATTGGCGTTCACCGGGCGAGGGCGGCATACCGCCGACTTTTGACGCGTCCGAATCATCCAATATTGAAAACATTGAATGGCACTGGCCGGTTCCTTCACGCTACAGCATTCAGGGCATTGATACCGTGGGGTATCAGGGGTCGTTGACCTTTCCGTTAATGATACAACTGAGCCCGGATACTCGACAGGCGCACATTAGCGGAACACTGACCATGTCGTCCTGTACCACCGTTTGTGTGTTAACAGATTACCCAATTGATCTGCGTATTAATTTAGACACATTGACCGTCGACAGCGATCGCGCCTTTGCCTTTAACCAGGCGATGGGCAAAGTGCCTCGCGAATACAACAGCAATGCTGTGAAACAAGCGATTTGGTCTGACGCCAACCAGCGCGTTCAACTGACCATAGAGCGTGACAACGGCTGGCAAGATCCTCAACTGTTTATGCACAGCAACGACGACGCTCTGGCTGATGCAGAGTTTTCATCACCGGATATTCAGGTGGAAGGAAATACGCTAACGGCAGATATTGAGGTCAGTCACTGGCTTGAGTTGCCGGACTTGAGCGATTCAGAACTTACCGCGACGGTCAGTGACGAGAATTTCGCCGCCGAATATAAGATCCAGCTAACCGCAGGCACCATTGCTAATAACACACCGCCGCTGTGGGCCATTTTACTTATGGCGTTAGCGGGTGGGCTTATTTTGAACATTATGCCCTGTGTGTTGCCGGTATTAGGCCTGAAAGTTCAAAGCCTGATGCTTTCAGGAGCACAACAACCCCGCGTGGTGCGTCAGCATTTTTTCGCCTCGTCACTGGGCATTATCAGCTCGTTTCTGGTCATTGCTTTAGGGCTTATGGTGCTTCGCTGGTCGGGTAGTTCTGTCGGCTGGGGTATTCAATTTCAGAACCCTTACTTCATTGCTGCATTAGTAGCTACTACCTGGGTATTCGCACTGAACTTAATGGGCGCCTTTGAGTTTAAATTGCCGCCCTCTTTAAGCACCAGTGCTGCAGCTACCGGCGATAACAGCTACAAAGGGCACTTCCTGCAAGGCATGCTGGCCACCTTACTGGCAACACCTTGTACAGCACCTTTCTTGGGGACCGCGGTGGCCTTTGCATTAGCTGCTGAGTCATCGGTTATTCTGCTGATTTTTGCCGCTCTTGGAGTTGGTATGGCGCTGCCCTGGTTACTTATAGCCGTGTTCCCGAAAACCGCCAAGTTACTGCCCAAACCCGGTCGCTGGATGCAATGGGTGAAACCCATTTTCGCCATTATGATGCTGGCAACCTCTGTCTGGCTGACAACCTTGCTGAAAAACTTTATCAGCAACGAGTTATTCCTGGCGCTAACGGTCGGTTTGTCGATTCTGACATTGATTATTATCGGTAAAGTGCATGGCCGCAAGGTGCTGTTTTTATCTATTGGTGGCTTTTTAGTATTAGCTGCCGTTGTCGGTATCACGTTAATTCTTACCGCTGAACGATGGGTCAACAAACTGCCGCAGGATCACCAATGGCAACCGTTAACGCAAGAGCGTGTTAATGAAGCCGTCGCCAATGGAAAAACCGTATTTGTCGATGTGACCGCGGACTGGTGTATCACCTGCCAGGCCAATAAAGTGGGCGTATTACTGCAAGACCCGGTATTCACTGCCTTGGGTCAGGAGCATGTCACCCGCCTACGTGGCGACTGGACCAAAGCCAACGAGAGCATTACCCAATACCTGAAAGCCAACAACACCTTTGGTGTGCCCTTTAACAAAGTTTATGGACCCGGCGCTCCGGACGGCATAAGCCTGCCCGTAGTGCTCAGTAAAGACAAAGTCATGGACGCGCTGGAGGATGCCCGTGAGTAAGAGCAAAGCCAGAACCTCATGGGCAAAACGGCTACGAACCGCAGCGCTTTATATTGTGCTGTTCTCGGCAGTGGCGTTCGTGGTCGATGCCTTTCGCAATAGTGACGTGCCGGAATCTGTTCCGGCCGAGCTTTCGTCATTAACAGACATAAACGGCGAACAATATAACTTACGCGAAATGAGTAAGGACGGCCCGGTCGTTTTGTATTTCTGGGCGACCTGGTGCCCGGTCTGTCCGGCGGTATCGCCTACGGTTGATTACGTTGGCAACCACTACCCGACAATCAGCGTGGCATTACGCTCTGGCGACAATGACAAGCTGACGCGCTATGCGCAGGCTAAAGGGTATGAGTTTCCTATTGTTAACGACAACCTCAACCGCGTCTCAAATGGCTGGCAGGTATCTGCCACGCCAACCATCATCATTATTAAAAACGGTGACATTGTTTCGGCGACAACGGGGGTCACAACGCCTCCCGGTTTGTTTATTCGCCTTTGGTTTCACCAGTTTTTTTGAAGTAACTAATTTTTTAAGTAGGAAAGTTGTATGAATTTTATCTATAAAACATTTTTCATCGTTGCTTTTATCTTTAGCAGCAACGTATTTGCGCAAGATTTAAACCCTCAACAAGAAGAAGATTTGGAAAAAGTCGAACAGTTATTGCGTGACAATCCGGAGCTTATTCCAAACATTCACCGAGGCTTACAGCGCTTTTTAGAACAGCAAAGTGACCAGAAAAACGCCTTTGCTAACCATCAGGAGTGGCTGTATCAGTCTGCTGCACATCCAATTTTAGGTGACAAAGATTCGCCGCATAAAATCATTGTGTTTACCGACTACAACTGTCCGTTTTGCAAAAAGTTAGAGCCCGGCCTGCATAAGCTGGTTGAGGAATACCCGTCTATTCAGATCGTGAACATTTTTGTGCCTTTACGCCAACAGCAGGTTGATGGGCTCAAAACCAACTCAGCACTCTATGGACTGAACCTGTGGCGCAATGACCCGAAGGCGTTCTTTGAAGCTCATAACCTAATGATGAAAAAGTCGGGCATGCATACCGCTGACTCACTGCAAAGTGTAGCGCAAGTCACGGATACAGAGGTCTTTTTATCACCATCCGGCGAAAGCGAGGCGATTATTCGCAAAAATATGTCGGCATTTCGCGACTTAGGCTTTCGCGGCACACCGACCCTTATTATTGGTCAGCAGGTAACACCGGGTTACATCCCTTATGACAAGCTGGAAGAAATAGCCGAAACGCAGTTTGACTTAGATTAACCGCTCGTTACCAGTAATTTTCGGACGTCACGTTACCCGGTTTACGCCGGGTATTTTTGGCAAGCCCCAGCTCCGCCAACGCAGCGCGTGACTCTTTTATCATGTCAGGATTACCACAAAGCATCACTTGCGCGCTGGTATCTAAAGGCGTTTCAAGTGCTTCGCTTAGCTGCCCGGAGCTGATCAGTTCAGGAATACGTGCAGATAGAGCCCCGGGAATATTTTCACGGGTAATCACCGGCTGATAGCCCAACTGCCCGGGGTACTCTTGTTGCCACTGCTCTATTTGCCCCTGATAAACCAGGTCTCCTGCAACACGAACGCCATGCACGAGATTAATACGTTTGAATCGTTCCCAAGGCTTTTCGGTTTTCAGCATGGAAATGAACGGACCAATGCCAGTGCCGGTGGAAAGCATCCACAAGCTGTCGCCATCGGGTACTTCGTCCAGTGTGAAAAAACCGCCAGCAGGCTGGGTAATGTCCACGCTGTCTCCCGGCTGCAGCCTAGCGAGCTTGGTGCTGACCTCACCGTCTTCGACTTCGGCTATGACAAAATCCAGTATGGCTTCGCCCGGCGCGCTGGCTAAGGAGTATGCACGCAATAGCTGTTCGCCAGCCACATTCAGGCCTAAACGAACAAACTGCCCGGCTTTGAAATCAAACGGCTCGGCCACAACTCTCAAACTGAAAACGCCAGAACTCCAACGGTAATTCTCGACAACTTTTCCACTAATCCATTGGATCATACGACTAACTTAGTCCTTGTTTTGGTTCTTGGTCGCTTCCAGTTCTTTTTCTAATAGTTCAACGCGCTCGCGCAGGCGTAACAGCATTTGCTGCTGCACGTCTAGCTCTTCGCGGGTGACTAAGTCGAGCTTAGACAGCTGTGACTGCAGGGTTTGTTTGACCCGCTGTTCCATATTTCCTGCCAGTTCTTTAACGCCGGCTGGCATGCTGTCGTTAATTTGGCGAGCAATATTCTCTATTGTTTTGTTGTCCATAAGTCTCTCTTTGTGTAAATCGTTGCTTATTCGTTTAGCTTAGCAGGAGATTCAGGTAAAATCCGAGCTTCTTATCGGCTTTTTCACGAATCAGGAACTCCACAGCGCCCATGCTGAACGATCGCCAGAATCAGGCTGTACATTATACTCAAGGACCTTTATTGGTGCTCGCCGGTGCCGGTAGCGGTAAAACCCGGGTTATTACCGAGAAAATTGCCTACCTTATTCGTCAGCAAATTTACACGGCACGCCAAATTGGCGCGGTGACTTTCACCAACAAAGCCGCCAAAGAAATGAAAGAGCGTATTGCGCAAACCTTGCCGAAAGCGCAGCTGCGCGGTTTAACCGTGTGCACCTTTCATACTCTGGGGCTGAATATTATCCGGCGCGAACTCAGCACCCTGGGCTTCAAGCCCGGTTTTTCGTTGTTTGACGATCAGGACACTTACGCTCTGCTAAACGCTCTTACTGAAGATGTATTTGAGGGCGACAAAGCCCTGATTCAAGCCTGTCAACATCAGATAGGTCATTGGAAGAACGCCATGCTCTCGCCCGAGCAGGCGTTGCAGAAAGCCGGGAACGATCAGGAAAACGCCTTTGCTCAGGTTTATCAGCAGTATCAAAATAATCTCAGTGCCTGCAATGCAGTCGACTTTGATGACCTGATTCGTCTGCCGACCTTATTGCTGGCAACCAATGAAAACGCCCGCGCGCGCTGGCAGAAAAAGTTTCAGTACCTGTTGGTGGACGAGTATCAGGACACCAACACCAGTCAGTACCAGCTGGTTAAATTACTGGTGGGCGAGCGTGCTCGTTTTACAGTAGTGGGCGACGATGACCAGTCCATTTACTCCTGGCGCGGTGCGCAGCCGAAGAACCTCGCATTGTTAAAACAGGACTTTCCGCAACTGGAAGTGGTGAAACTGGAGCAGAATTACCGGTCCCACGGCCGTATTCTGAAAGCAGCCAACATACTCATTGAAAATAACCCACACGTCTTTGAGAAAAAGCTGTTTTCTGAGATGGAATACGGCGAACCGCTGAGTGTTATCTTTGGCCGGAATGAAGAACATGAAGCCGAACGTGTGGTGGCAGAAATAGTAAAGCACCGCTTTTTGCGCAAAACCCCTTACCACCATTTTGCCATTTTATACCGAGGAAACCATCAGTCGCGCTTGTTTGAGAAGGCCCTGATGAACAACCGCATTCCCTACAAAATCACCGGTGGCCAGTCGTTCTTTGCCCGCGCAGAAGTAAAAGATATTATGGCTTACCTGCGCTTACTGGTGAACCCGACAGACGACACCGCGTTCCTGCGTATTATTAACACGCCGCGCCGTGGCATTGGTCCGCAAACTGTGGAGCGCATTGGTCGTTTGTCGCAGGAATTAGGTTGCAGCTTATTTGAAGCCTGCCAGTCACCCTATTTAAAAACGCAGCTCAGCACCGGTGTTTTTCAACATGTGGACGTGTTCCGGAATATGATAGATACCCTAGCCCGTCAGGCTGATCACCAGGAAAGTGCGGGAGACGCCGTACGACAGCTGCTGAGCGATATCGGCTACGAAGACTGGTTGTTTGAACAAAGCCCCAGCGCCAAAGCAGCCGAAATGCGCATTAAGAATGTGTATGAGTTGCACCGTTGGGTGTCCGACATGTTAAAAGGTGACGCTGAGCATGAGCCGATGTCACTTGACCAGGTGGTCAGCCGCTTGTCATTGCGCGATATGATGTCCCGCAATGAAGACGATGAGCAATTTGAGCAAGTGCAGTTGATGACACTACATGCCTCCAAAGGTCTGGAGTTTCCGCACGTATTTTTAGTGGGCATGGAAGAGGGGTTGCTACCGCACCAAAGCAGTATCGATGAAAATAACATAGAAGAAGAGCGTCGCCTGGCTTACGTGGGCATAACCCGGGCACAGCATAAGTTAGTCTTCACTATGGCGAAAGAGCGCCGTCAGTTTGGTGAGAAACTCGAGCCGCAGCCCAGTCGCTTCCTGCTGGAACTACCACAGGACGATTTAGAATGGGAACACCGCAAACAAAAGTCGGATGAAGAGCGGGAGGAGCAAAGAAGCCAGGGGCTGGCCATGCTAAAAAATGCTTTGAAGAAATCTTAGGCGCAGACAAAGTTACTGCCGTCGTCCCTCTTCACTTCCATTTCATAGTGAGTATCGATAAAACGGCCTTGTCCTACTGCAACCCCCTGGGCTTCAACATCGTGCTTTTGACCTTCAGTTTCTAGGCCGTCGGCGTACACTTGAATATCCAGCTCTTTGCACAGCGTCACAATATGTTTAAGCATGGCCTGCGCGCGCGAATTACTACCCAAGCGGGCAATGTAATGATGATCGAGCTTCAAAATACTAAACGGGAAGTTATATAAGAACTGAAGCGGTCCTGAACCACTGCCAAAATTATCTATCGCTAACGTGAAGCCAAATTCAGATAAACGTCTCAGACTAGCCAGCACCCGGCGACCGTCCTGAACTAATGAGGTTTCATCAAACTCTAAAACCACTTGCTCCGGTTTAACGCCATTATCCAGTACAACATTAACCAGCTCGTTCAAATGACTTGTTTTAAGCAAATGGCGCACCGATAAATTCACATGCAACCGAACATTTTGTGGAAGTCCTTTGTTTGCTACCCACTGACACGCGGTTTTTAAAGCATAACGATCAAGCTTTACAATAAGCCCAGTGCGTTCCGCAAGCGGCAATAACTCACTACTGTCAAATGAATAACGCGGGTCTTGCAATTCTATGCGCGCTTCAATGCCAGTTATCTCGCCACTATCAAGCTGCACAATCGGCTGGTAGGTGACACCGAAATCTTTCTCAACTTTTGCATGCCGCAACGCTGTTTCTTTACGCACGCTGTCCACCAATGACTCGTGCATGCTGTCGTCAAACAGGACGTAACGGCCACGTCCCATGCCCTTCGCCTGATACATGGCGGCATCGGCGTCACGCAGCAGACGTTCAGCTGAGTCGGTTTTTTCAAGACACTCAGCGATACCAATACTGGCGCCGGAATAATGCTCTTGGCCATTTAATTGGAAAGGCTCATTCATTTGTTGAATGATACGTTTGGCCACGTCCTTTGCGTCCTCAATAGAGGTAATAGTATCCAGCAAAATGACAAACTCATCGCCACCTAAGCGAGCAACCATATCGTTATCTCTGACACAGGCGCCAATGCGTTTACTGACCTCTAATAAAAACTCATCGCCGGCAGAGTGACCCAGGGTATCATTAATATTTTTAAAGCGATCTAAGTCAACAAACAACACCGCAAAGTGATGTTCCGGGTGGCGGCGTTTATGAGCTACGGCTTGCTTTAATCGCTCATTAAATAAGATTCGGTTCGGCAATCCGGTCAAATTGTCATGATGCGCTGCGTGGAACAGGTTCGACTCAGTTTTCTTACGACGCTCAATTTCTGAAACCAGCTCCTCAGTGCGCTCCGCCACTTTCTTTTCAAGAAACTGGTTAACTCGCTGAATCTCTTCTGCGGATCGTTTTCGATCAATCGCCACAGCAACATGCTGAGACACGAAATTGAGAAGCTCTAAGTCATCGCTTTTGTAAAGAAACTCACCGTCATACGTTTGCACGGCGATAACGCCAAACACTTGCCCGTTCATCATCAGCGGACTACCCAGCCACTGCTTTGCGAGCTTCATGCCGCCATAACCAAGTTCAATTTCATTTTTCTTGAGCAACTGTTGCCGTGTACTCGAGTCAATAAAAGCAGGTTCTCGCCTTTTAATAACGTACTCAGTTAAACCTTTACCGATCCGTCTTTTCTCTGCCTTGTTACCGGTTTCATCCACATGGTAGGGAAAGTGAAGAAACTTCTTATCGTCAGACAACAGTGCCACATAAAAATTATCGGCGTGAATGAGCTTGCCAATTTGTCGGTGCAATTGCCGGTAAAACGCGCCCATATCATCTGACGTATTCGTTAATTCAGAGATAGCGAATAATACCGATGTCTGTTGCTCTGCACGCTCTCGAATCGTAATTTCGCTCATTAAGCTTTCGTTAACGTGTCGCAGCTCTGCTGTTTGATGCTCAATTTCACTTTGCATCAAGTCGCGCTGCTTCAAACGCTCCAACGCGTTAACAACGTGCTGAGAAACGAACATCAATAAGTCTTCGTCCGCACTGTCGTATCGAACATCTTCGTTATAGCTTTGAACCACCATTATCCCAATAGTCGCATTGCCATGCTTTAAGGGGACACCTAGCCAGTCTTGTTGCTCAGCCCCTAACCCTTCAATTTCGCCTTGTTCTATAAGGCGCCTGTACACTTCTGGGGGGCAACGCAACGGTTGTCCTTTGCGCAAAACGTAGCCAGTAAGACCTTTACTTAACTGATCGATAGGAACCTGTTCAAAAATTGTGTCTTGGTCTATTTCATCGACAAAATAAACAAAGTCGACAATCTCTTGTTTCGCATCGTATAGGCAGATATAGAAGTTGCGAGCGTACATAAGCTCGCCAATAATGCCATGCAAGGAGCGGTAAAAATTATCCATTTCGCGCGCCGAAGCCGCCAGTTCCGAAATACGGAACAGCGCCTTTTGGACCACTTCAGCGGAACGGTACTTTTGGGTCAGCCCCTTGAGTCTATCAACAACCTTTTTCAGGCGTTCATTTTCAGTCTCCAGGTGCTGGACTTTCGCCTTGTCTACCTTTCCTTCTGTCATTTTTGCTTACCTGTAAGCACGACACTCCTTGCTAAGCACACTTAATCAACAGTTGTTAATTTTTTTAACAGGGAAGTAGTATAGACAGTGGTCAGACGTTTGGAAAGATTTTGCGAAAGAATTTGAATATTCAGAGAATAAATACTCGGGGATCACGTCAATTGACGTTAAAAAGGTCGCAACAAGCGACCTTTTATGACATTTAAAATATAATTTTTGACTTAGATGTCTTTTGTCATGTAGTCAATTGCGGCCTGAATTTCTTCTTCAGAGCAGTCACTGCAGGTACCTTTTGGCGGCATCGCATTAAAACCTTCAACGGCATGTTTCAATACCGTATCCATACCCTGGGCCAGACGCTCTTCCCAGTCTGCCGCGTTATTGATTTTCGGAGCACCCATAACGCCACTGGTGTGGCATGCAGTACAGAACTTATCATATACCTGCTGACCTGAACGTGGGCCGCTGCTTTCTTCCGCAGCACTGCTCTCACCAGCCACATAATGTTTACCGATAGGTTTAATACGCTCAGCAATCGCTTCACGAGACATGTCGTCTTGTACTGACGCAGCGCTTACAGACAGCGCAAACAATAAAGACAAAGTACCTAAAACACTTTTTACAAAGAATGAATTCATAACTCTCACTGGTTTCTCCTAAAATGGCTGGTGTTCTTGCACGCCCAGTTAGTGGATGCGATTATAACCACAAATGCGCAAAGGATAAACACTTGGCTGAAATTGCCCGAAAAATTGCTCTTCTCGATCTTGATGCTTTCTTCGCATCAGCGGAAGAATTGCGTAACCCTGCACTTAAACACCGCCCGTTTGCGGTCGGTGGCGGCGGCGAGCGGGGTGTGGTTGCGACAGCGAATTACCTGGCACGTCAATACGGCGTTCGCAGCGCCATGCCCGGCAGCCAGGCTCGAAAACTGTGTCCTCAACTAACCTTCGTTAAACCCGACGGTGCGTATTACCGAGAATTATCCAATCAAGTGCTCGACGTTCTTTATGAAGTGACACACCGGGTAGAGCCGGCTTCTATTGACGAATTTTATTTAGACCTGACTCACAACGAACTGTACCGGGGCAGTGCGACATTAACCATGGGTGCGGTAAGAGAACGAATTAAGTCATTAGGAATAACCGGCTCGGCTGGCATTTCCAATCAGAAAATGGTCGCAAAAATTGCCAGCGAAGAGCGCAAACCTGATGGCCAGTTTGTGGTGCCTCCTGACGAGGTCTTAAGCTACATAGCCAAACTTAACCTGAAGCAAATACCCGGTGTGGGCCCGAAGAGTCAGCAAGTACTTACTAACTATGGGCTCATGACAGGAAAAGATATTCAAAATATAGAAATGCAACAACTTCAGGAAATACTCGGCGAAAAAGCCGGTTATGTGTTGTTTGAGCGCTGTCATGGACGCGATAAACGGGAAGTCGTTACTGAACGTGTTCGAAAAAGTGTAGGCGTGGAGCAAACATTAACGTCAGATATGAAATTAGAGTCAACGGCACAAACTTACGTGCAGGAAAATTTACTGCCAAAACTGCGTGAGCGCATGAAAGTAAAACACTGGCGCGAACAGCCCATACGAAGCCAGACATTGAAGTTAAAATTCTCAGACTTTACTCAAACTACGGTATCAAGAAGCACTCAGTTCGTATCGCCTAGTTTGTTTTACGAATTATTGAGCGAAGCTTGGCAACGAGGCAAAGGA
This sequence comes from Idiomarina sp. 29L, assembly GCF_004123135.1. Classification (NCBI taxonomy): domain Bacteria; kingdom Pseudomonadati; phylum Pseudomonadota; class Gammaproteobacteria; order Alteromonadales; family Idiomarinaceae; genus Idiomarina; species Idiomarina sp. 29L. The sequence goes on from NZ_SDJS01000002.1 coordinate 526,582, forward strand.
AAAGGGGTTAGGCTGCTTGGGATCAGTGCAACATTACCTGACCCCAGTGAGCAGCTGCAACTCGAGCTAGAGCTCGATTAGTCGCCTTTTACCGTAATGGTAATTTTCTTAGATACAACCGCTGGGTCGTGCGGCACATGGTTTTTGTCACCCAGGATAAGCTGTAATGTGTGCTCGCCCGGCTCCAGAGTTACCATGGTTTCCGTTTGACCGCCACCAAAATGAATCACGTCGCCACCCATGGGTTTATCCATCGCCGGCAGTTCGTCTTTATCTATTAACAAGTGGTGATGGCCGGTATGTTTCACATCGACACCTGCTGGCGCAACCCCCATACCATTCAAACCAAACTTCACTTTGAAGGTTTTGCCAACCACTTCACCGTCTTGAGGTGAAATAATGTACGCCTGTGCGTCGGCTGACGCTTCCGTTCTCTCCATTTGAGCGGCTTCAGCCGTTGCCAATACGGGCGTACCTATCAGCGCAAGTGCGCCAATCATCCAAGCCTTATTCATAACCATAACTCCTTTATTTGATGTGTATCAATTCAGTTTAAACTGTGTCACCAATTCTTCCAAGCGCTCAAAGGCGCGGCTTAATTCTCCACACGCTCGCTGCGTATTGTTCAGGTTGGTGACGCTTTGCTCGTTCATACTACTGATATCCATAATGTCTTTGTCCAGAGTTTGGATCACTGACGTTTGTTGTTCTGTTGCTGATGCAACCGAGTGGTTCACCTCGTCAATTTGCGAAATAATAGCGTCGATTTCGCTCATATGCTCAGCCGACTCCTCCGCGCTCTGGACACAAGCGTCACTAATTTCACGGCTCTCTTCAATCACACTGACTGCTGACTTGGTGCCCTGTCGAACTTTCTCAATCATGTTTTCAACTTCGGCCGCCGAATCAGAGGTGCGCTGGGCTAAGTTACGAACTTCATCGGCGACAACAGCGAAGCCACGACCGGCTTCACCGGCTCGCGCAGCTTCAATCGCCGCGTTAAGCGCCAGCAGGTTTGTCTGCTCGGTAATGCCTTTTATCACTTCAATAATTTGGCCAATGTTTTGCGTGTCTTCGTCTAGCTTGCCTATTGCTTGTCCCGACGCGTCCATTCGTTCAGATAAGTGTTGAATTTGCTGACGGTTATGTTGCAAGGCCTGCTGTGCCGCTGTTGTTTTTTCACTACCCGCGCTCGCTTGTGCCGATGCTTTCGCAGCACTGTCTGCAATTTCAGTCGCACTAGCGCCAAGCTCATTAATTGCCGTTGCCACGGAGTTCGCCTTATTCGCCTGTTCATGGCCAATATGCATTGAGTCATCACTGGCTTTCGTCATACTACTGATATTTTTTTCGACTTGTTTTGCTGCGCTTGTCACTTCTTGCAGTGCATTCTGAATTCGCTCGATAAACTCATTCATACGCTGCGAAACAACACCGAACTCGTCGTCTGACTCTACCGGCAGTCGCTGCGTTAAATCGCCCTCACCTCGGGCAATATCAGTTACCGCCTCATTCAGACGTCGTAGCGGTTTGAGTAATAATCTCAGCAACCAGCTCATCGACACAACAACAGCAACAATGCCCAGCACTAAATAAACAACGGCAGTCCAACCAAACGTCGACACATCGGCGTAGGCTTTTGTACGATCTATGACGACACCCAAATACCAGTCAACGCCTTGGATGCCTTTAATTTTATGAAAAGAGACCAAGCTGTCCTGGCCATCCACTTGGTATTCTTTAAAGCTCGAGGAGAACGACACAGAGCTGTCTATGTAGTCATTTAAAGAGGTCTCAATTCGTTTTTCGTTCGGGTGAACTAGAATATTACGGCTATCACTGACTAAAAACGCCTGCCCCATTCCCATAAAATCAATGTCATTAATAATGGCGGAAATATCATCAAGCATCATGTCGCCACCAGCAACCCCCATCAAGCGACCATCCCGTTCCATAGGTACAACGGCGGTAATCGTCAACTCGTCGGTGGTTACATCAATATAAGGTGTCGTATAGGTTGGCTGCCCTTCATTAACCGCCAGCTGATACCACGGGCGGCTGCGGGCGTCGTAGTCATCAGGCAAGTCAATACTGGTATCGTCGAGTAAAAAGGTACCGTCAATGAGTCCATAATATACGTTCTTAAAATTGCCTGCCGCTTTCGACTGCTGCACGCGCTCCAGCGCGCGTTCGGTTGAGTCAGACGGCTCATACACGTTGGCGGTCGCCTGCACAATGCTCATACGGTCATTAAACCACTGTGAGATATTGTTCGATACCGAGTCCGACAATGCCTGCATTTGCTGCTGAAGATCACTCCTGGTTTGCGTCGACATTTGCAAAAAATTGGTCAACGTAAAAATACCTAAGACCAACACCAGTATCGCCGATGCAGCGACAATGACTTTTTGAGTGAACTTCAGTTTCTTCAGCATGATTTTTAATCGCTTTTTATTATAAGTTTTGTTTAGCCAACCTGAATATCGGTTTCAGGGAAACGTATGTGTCGTTTACGCGGCGTGGCTAAAAAGTACGCTAGAGTTAATGGCCCGACACGACCGGCAAACATTAAAAACACCAGTATCACCTGGCTTGCTGCCGTTATCTCAGCAGTAATGCCTCTTGAGAGCCCGACCGTCGCAGACGCCGATAAAACCTCAAAGGTTATATCTATAAACGGCAGCGGATTCAAAATCATTAGGAGAAATATCCCCAGAAACATCAAAGTCAGAGTCACTAATGTCACCGCCAAAGCCTTCATAACAATTTCTTGTGGCACTGTTCGGTTTAACAAAGTGACGTGCTCACGACGTCTAAGAAAAGCATACGTCGCCACTAACAGCACAATAAAAGTGCCGAGTTTAATCCCACCAGCAGTACTCATCGAACCGCCACCAATGAGCATCAGCAACAAGGTGAAAACCGCCGTCGCTTCGGTCATCGCACCGGTATCAACGGTATTAAAACCCGCTGAACGAGGCGTTGTTGCCTGGAACCAGGCCGCCATTGCCTGATCCCCAATACTCAAATTGGCAAAGGTGGCCGGGTTATTCATTTCTAACAACCAAATAATAGCCACAGAGAGCACATTAATAATTACCGTCGCGATTAAAATGGCACGGGTATACACCGAAAAGTCATGCCATCGCCGCTTCTCTGCAATATTAGTAATAACTGAAAAGCCCAGACCACCAATGACAAATAAAATGCTGACAATAAGGTTCACTGGAATACTGCTAGCGTAATCGACTAAACCATTGGGCGAGAGCACGAAGCCGGCACTGTTAAAGGCAGAGATGGCGTAAAATATCGCTTCCGATAAGGCGTCCATAAAGCCTTTGTCGCTCCACCACGTTAGCGTTAAACCCACCACGGCAACGGCCTCAACTGTCAATGCCAAAGACACCACTGCTTTAGCCGTACGGCCAATATTGGCAAGACTGGTCTGGTGCATGGCTTCTTTAGCCATTAGCTGATGCTGAAGGCCGACGTGCCCTCCAAGCGACATGGCGGCCAATACCGCGAAAGTCATGAAGCCCAAACCACCTGCTTGTATCAGCACCGCTAATACGGTGAGCCCAAACACGCTGTAGGTAGCACCAGTATCAACCACGACCAACCCAGTTACAGTGACTGCCGAGGTCGCGGTAAACAAGCTTTCTAACCAAGTTATCGGCTGTTCGGTGGCGCCGGGAATTTTCAGTAATAACGTGCCCAGCAAGATCAAACAGGCAAAGCCTCCTGATAGAATGACCGGAGGGCTTGCCTTAAACGCCTTACGCTTACGTCTCCCTGGTCTACGATACAGCCAAGCTAAAGAAGGTAGCCACTGTTTCATGAACGTTCTTTCAGTTTTGGTGCTATAGATTTAAGCGCTTTTAAACTACCTGCCATTACCAAAGTTTCATTACCTTCCAACTCCATATCCATTGGCGGATTAGTTGTTACCTCATCACGCTTTTTCAGCAGCAATATGTGGAAAAACTCCGAGTCTTCAGAGGAAAGATCGCGCAGCTTTTTACCTTTTAAATACTCGCCAATACCGATTTCCACACAAAACCAGTTATGCCCAAGCGACATGTATTCATTCACCATGGGGTAGTTCAGTGACTGCGCTACACGAATGCCCATTTCTTCTTCCGGGTGAATAATGCGGCTTACCCCCAATTTCGAGAGAATCTGATGGTGCGACTTAGACGTAGCTTTGGCCCAAATTTCTTTCACACCAATGCTTTTCAGGTGTAAAACGCACAACAAACTGGCTTGAAGATCCTCGCCAATGGCCACTAAGACGACTTCGCAATTGGCGAGGTCGAGTTCCTGCAGCGCTTTTTCGTCGGTCACATCAGCTATGGCTGAATGTGTCAGCACTTCTGCCATCGCTTCAACGGCTTTTTCGTCTGAATCGACACCAATGACATGATGCCCAAGATCTAAAAGCTCCATTGAAGTTCGGGCGCCGAAACGCCCCAAACCGATAACGCCAAATTCAGCCATGTTTTACTCCTCCTAAGCTATTACCACGCTCTTATTGCGCTTTCGCTGGTGCCAGGAACAACGCATTCATTAGTAAGGTGTTCAAGCCATCCATGTAAGCCCGGTAGGTTGGCTCCTGAGTGAAACTTATCACCATTCCTTTGCCGGTTGGCTGCCAGATTAGTAACGGTTTATAGGGCAGTTGCTTCGCAATGTCGTCCCATAGGAAGCCGCTTGCCAGCATCGTGTCTGCGTCAGCGAACCAGGCAATGTTGCGACCATGGTTAATGTCGATAGGTGTCAGCACGTCGTTGCCGTTATAAATGCTAACAACCTGCGGTTTCACACCCACACTTAACCAATGGTCAGTATCGACTTGCGCATTTAACAACGCACCAGGCACCCAGTCTGGATCAGCGCCGTGCGGTTTTATTTCCGTTAAGAATTGTTCGCGGCTTTCAATTACCTTGCCGTCAATTTTCAGCTCTTCCGCTGGCTTTTCCACACCTTCTTCCGGCACTTTGCGCTCCAGCTTGGTATTTAACAGCCCTGCGTCAACCGCCCAGGCCGATGCACCACCTAAGGTCAATAGTACACCGCCGTCTGACACCCACTGCTTCAGTTTTTCAATAGTGCCATCGGTAAACACGCCGTCATACCCGCCTTCCGGCAAAATCAGCACATCTAAGCCGTCGAGATCATTCTGAATAAGCTGCATGGTGCGAATGGCGGTAACTGGATAGCCCATTTGACGTTCAATCACAAAGCGGGTGTGGCCAGCGTTATAGGCACTCACTGGCTCATCCCAGGCAATGGCAATGTTCGGGGCTTCTAGCTGACTGACATTATGTGAGCCAAAGTTTGGCCCCTCGGTAATCCAGCTCGTATCCACACCTTCGACTGTCGCACCGGACTCTTCTGCCAGTTTTTGCAGGGTTTGTGGGAGCGCCTGACCATTGTCTGCAACCGTAAGAATAAGAGAGCCACTTGGGAACTGACCCGCTGTCTCGTGAGTAAATGCTAATTCACTTTGGCGTACGCTTAAGCCTTCACGTAAGGCAGAGGTTAAAAAGCGCCCCGCGTTCATGTCGCCCCAACGCACTAAATAAGCCACTTCTGCGTCCGGATTAATCACTTTACCCGGGGCAATGCGACCTTCTTCAACCATAGCGGTTTTTACGTCAGGTAAGTCGTCGCAACTGTGGCTGTCCACATTAAACATCAATGGTAACGACCAGCCAGTTACGTCATAAATTTGGTCTGGCAGATTATTCTTGCGGCGTTTTTCCTGCTCTTTCAGAAAGTCGTCCGCCATGTCGACCTGTTCATCCATTAATGTGCGAATGAGGCGGTGCGACGGTTGTGCCATATCAACGATATAAGCGCCCGGTTGGTAGTCAACGTCACACACTTCAAAGGCCTGCTCAGCCTGCTGCACTTCGACACCTTGCTCAACCAGTAGCGATGCCAGCTTGCGTGCGCCAGCCGGATCATCTGTTGCCGGTAAAATCAACGAGCGAACGTCACCGTCTTCACCGGCTTCAACGGCGGACTGACGATAATTCCAGAATTTCTGCAATAATGCTTCGCGACGTTCCGACACCGTTTGAATGGTCGAAATAGACGCAATAAAGTGCTGTTGAACACCGTCAGCATAGGTCAGTACGTCACCGTCTTTGCGGTTAAACAAATGGCCGCGAGCCGACGCCATTTCGTATGTCATTGCTACCGAGCCGTAGTAAAGTGGCCAGCTGGCACCGTAGCCCGGATAAAACGCATCGAAAATTTCGCGGGTGAAATAGTCGAACCCTTTTTTGTCGAACCACTGGCCGTTATTTTTGCCTATCCAGTTCAAGCTTTCGCGCTGAGACTCTGTAATTAACGGGTTATAAGGACGCGCTTCCGGCGTAAAGTAGTAAGTTGAGTCGCCGCCCATTTCATGCAGGTCAACAAACACCAGCGGGTAATACTTCAGCAAAGCCTCAATTTGGCCGCTAATTTCTGGTTGCGTGAGTGCAATCCAGTCACGGTTCATATCGAATAAATAATGGTTTGTGCGCCCGTTTGGCCAGGGCTCATTATGTTCAGCGCTACGGCGATCACCCGAATGTTCCAGGCCAACACTCATATAGTAGCGGTCAACAAAACGTGCTCGCCCGTCTGGGTTTTGCAGTGGGTCAATAAAGACCATGGTGTTGTCTAACCAGCGCTGTGTTTGTTCGCGCTGATCATGCAACAAGTGATACGCCGTCATCATCGAGGCTTCCGGCGAGGAAATTTCGTTGCCGTGAACCCCGTACGACAACCAGATACTACCTGGTAGCTCGTTAATCAGTTTTTCTGCTTGACTGCGACTGGTCTTACGCGGATCCGCCAGTGATTGCATGCCTTGCATAAAGTTGTCAAAGTCGGCAATGTTCTCTTCGCTGGAGATAACCGCATAATACAATTTACGACCTTCCCAACTCTCGCCGTACTCCAACAGCTTCACCTGCTTAGGATAAGCCGCTTTCAGCGCCTCAAAATAGCGACTCATGTCTGCCGGGCTGGTTATCTTGGTACCTATTGGATAACCAAGCACCTGCTCGACCGTTACTTCCGAATCGGCATAGTTGGCTTCAGGTAGCAGTGAGCTTTCTCCAGCCAGTTGCTGGGCATGTGAGGGAAAAACAAACCAAGAAGCGGCGACAAGCGCCGCAATTTTGAGACTGCGCATGGTCATTCCTGTTGCTTTTGCGCGCCGCCGAAACAGCGCTAGGTTTCTTATTATGTCCCCCTAATGTAAAAGCTTGAGCACGGGAAGTGAAGCGCAATTTAGAAATGTATGACCTAATCCGCAGTTACTGACACGACCCACAACAAAAGTCTTTACCGTGCTCTGGCGTTGCTGCCTGCTTTTCAACGAAAAGTACGTTATTTTCCAGATGAATGTGTTCGCGCAAATCGTCCTGTAGCTCTTTTAAGCCCTTGTACAAAGCTGTCCAGGTGCCGCAGGCGCCTTCTGGCAGGGTCAAATTGTTGGTTAGCTCATCAATTTTCGCCAATTCCGTTTCGTGCTGCACGTGTTCTTCTTCCATCACTGAAATTGGGCCACTTGGATACACACCGCGCGACAGCATTGGGAAAAGAATTTGCTCTTCTTTCATCATATGGCTCTCCAATTCCTGTAACATAGCGTCCAGGTGCTCGGCTAAGCCGTGTGGTGCGAGTTCATGGTCACCATGTACGTCTTCTACTTTCATTGCCAGCTGCTTAAGCTCTGGTAATTGCTCGCGATGGCGTTGATGAAAACGTAAATAGACGTGCTCGACCAATTCCTGAGCCGTAGCTTGCTGCCATTTTGCTTCGCTGTCCGTCAAACGTTGTTGTAAATCACTCATGCTAAACTCCTTAACTAAATCCGTAACTCCAGGAACCATTCCCGAAAAAAACATGAATTACTGATTAGAATTGCAACAAGTGCGCCAACTTCTACCCCATTGTGATTATTGACTCTCAGAGCACCAACGGTACTATCAACCCTAGCCATTAGGGTAGTTTTTACCGAGACAGTGAATTTAACCATGCTACAAGAAAGTGTTTTAGCCGACTTACTAACAGAGCAGCCAGCGGCTGTACGACTACAAAACCTGGTCAGTACGTTGCGACGCCATTTTAACTGTGGTGCAGTTGCATTGCTGAAGCTGGATAACGAAGTGCTGCAACCCATTGCGGTACAAGGGCTCGTGCGCGAAGCCTTGGGTCGGCGGTTTGTATTGGCACAACATCCGCGTTTAGCAACGCTACTGTCGTCACGTTCAGCCGTACGCTTCGAACACGACTCAGCCCTGCCCGACCCTTACGACGGTTTACTGGCCGACCAACCAGGCGACGCACTTCCGGTGCACGACTGCATGGGTATTAGTTTGTATTTGGAGAGCAAATGCTGGGGCGTACTGACACTCGACGCATTAGAGCCCGGAACATTCACTGACGACTCCATTATTGAATTACAAAAATTCAGCTTATTTGTAGAAACCGCCATTCGCATTGGCCAGTTAGAGCAGAACGTTCGCGCACTGCGACAAGGGCAAAAACACTCGGTTGAACACAGCAGTACAACCGACGCCAATGAGTCAGAAATTATTGGTGAAAGCAAAGCCATTCATGCGGTATTAAAGGAGCTTCGGGTTGTCGCCGGTGCCGATTTGCCCGTATTGCTATTGGGCGAAACCGGGGTCGGTAAAGAGCTTTTCGCGCGGGAATTACACCGACTGTCGCAACGCAGCGACAAGCCGCTGATATACGTAAACTGCGCAGCACTACCCGAGTCCTTAGCGGAAAGTGAGTTATTTGGGCATGTAAAAGGCGCTTTCTCGGGCGCAACCAGTGACCGCTCCGGCCGCTTCGATGCAGCCAATGGCGGTACCCTGTTTTTAGATGAGGTGGGTGAATTACCGCTATCTATACAGGCGAAACTGCTGCGCGTGCTGCAAAACGGTGAAATTCAACGCCTCGGCTCCGACAAATACCGCAAAGTCGATGTACGTATTATTGCGGCGACCAACCGGAACCTGAAGCAGCAAGTCAGTAACGAAACCTTCCGCGCCGACTTGTACCATCGTTTGTCCGTTTACCCTCTGCCAATACCACCCTTACGTGAACGTGACGACGACGTTTCCATTCTTGCCGGACACTTTTTAGAACTGAACCGGGCGCGTTTAGGCCTACGCGCAATTCGCTTGTCGCCGGAAGCTGAGCTGGCTATTCAACAGTATCAATGGCCGGGCAATGTGCGTGAGCTGGAGCACGTTATTAGTCGGGCCGCCATTAAGCTTCTGAGTCACGGCATCGACAAAAACGACATAGCCAGTATTGAGCCCGAAATGCTCGACTTAGATGTACAATTGCCCTCTATGGCGGACTCAGGTACGCAGAGCAATGATGCGAATCTACCAACGCAAAATTTGTCGATGAAAGAAGCAGTAAACTATACGCAACGCAAAATGATAGAAGCCGCACTTGCGCGTAACGATGACAGTTGGAGTAAAGCCGCTAAAGAGCTGAAGCTCGATTCCAGTAACTTACATAAAATGGCTGCCCGGCTAGGAATGAAGTAATGACCCGAGAGCTTTTAATGAAAATACTGTGGCGATCGCTGGCCGCTTTCTTTGTTTTGCTGGGACTTATTGGCATTGCGCTACCAGTTATGCCCACCGTACCGTTTCTTATTGCGGCGTTATGGGCTGCCAGTAAAGGCTGGCCCCGCTTAGAAACCTGGCTGGTCAACCACCCAAAGTACGGACCTGATATTCGCGCCTGGCGCGACAACCGAGTGGTAAAACGCCGTTCTAAAGTCATTGCACTAGTGATGATGGCCGGTGGTTACGTCATTTTATGGCTGTTCGTACCACAAGTGCCCGTTTGGCTGAAAATAACTGTTGGGGTGGTATTGGTCACCGTGGGTGCCTGGTTAGCCAGTCGCCCTGAATCCGTGCCTGTACCACCGGAGGAGTCATTATGAATAAGACCCTGTCCACTGAGCAGATGATGCGCTACAACCGTCATATTGCGCTGCCGGCAATGGATATCGATGGCCAGGAAAATTTACTTAACAGCCATATTCTGATTATTGGCATGGGCGGCCTTGGCTGTGCTGTGGCGCCCTATTTGACGGCCGCCGGTATTGGCGAACTGACATTGGTCGATGACGATACCATTGACCGTCATAACCTTCAGCGTCAGGTACTATTTTCAGAGCACAGTGTCGGTGAACCAAAAGTCGAAGCAGCTAAGCGTCGGCTAGCCGAGCTTAACAACGAAACCGTCATTCATACGGTAAACGCCAAAGTAGATGAATCTGCGTTGAATCCGTTGGTAAAAGGCGCGACCCTGGTGGTCGATTGCTGCGACAACCTGGCAACACGCAACGCTGTGAATAAAACCTGCCTGCAACACAAAACGCCTTTAGTATCCGGCTCTGCCATTCGCTTTGAAGGGCAAATGGCAAGCTTCTCTATGCAGAATGACAGCGCGTGTTATGGGTGCTTAAGTCAGTTTTTTGGCGAGCAGCAACTTAGCTGCACCGAAGCCGGGGTGTTGTCGCCGTTGGTAGGTGTCATTGGCACAATGCAAGCCGTAGAAGCCATAAAAATAGCGGCCAACATCGGTCAGCCGCTTTATTCTTCATTATTACTGTTTGACGCATTGCACAGCGACTGGCAGCGGATGAATTTGCAAAAGCACCCTCACTGCCCCCACTGCTCTAAAGCTTAGCCCGGGTTACCGTCTGCTCGCGGCGTGGTCAGTACTTTGAAGTAAACGACCACGTAAATGCCGTACGCAATAGCCCAGGCTAACGTGCTCAGCATTAACCACTGACTGGTCAACTCTGGTATAAACCAGATAAGAAAAACACGCGTTACTGCCGCAATAGCCACCAATAGGAATGCACCCCACATTATCGGTTTAGGCTGAAGCGGACGCCCACTATGGCCTAACGATACGCGAGCTATCATGCTTAGAATCATGTTACCCATAGCGCCAGCGGTCAGTGCGTGCATGGCCAGGCTTTGCGTAATTTCAATACCCGCATAGCGCAGCGCAAACAGCGCTAAACCGATCGGAATGAACCAGTACGCAATGTGCAGCGACCACAACAGCGGCACTCGCCAGGTTATCCAAATTTTCCAGCGCGCAACGCGGACAGCTGTTGTGATGGCACAAAAGGCGAACAACACAACCATTACCTGACTCGGCAACAGCGTATGTAGGTTGAGAAAGTGCACCGTAAATATCAGCCATAAGCTGCCCAGCGCCATTTTATCCAGCCAGGGCAATGCCTGAGCTTTCTTTGTCATGGTGCCGTTGGCTGTAAACATTGGCAAAACACGCCCGCCGATAATGGCCATTAGAAGTGTCACCAAAAAAACAGCGTTGTAAGCGCCGAGCACCTGAATATTGTAGTGTCCAAAATGCAAGCCATAGTGCATCAGCAAGTTGCACACTGTTAGTAACAAAAGAATAGGGACAAAAAACAGGTTTCTGGTTTGGTTAACTTTCAGCACCATCTTGCCGAACAGGAAAGCGGCAACGGGTAAAACACTAACGTCCACGGCCGCGACTAACCACCAGGGTAGGTTTTCTCCAAACAGCAACAATAGCCGTGCGGCGCTCCATAGCACCGTCAGTACCAGCAAAGTATTACCATGCGGTGCACGAAGCCCCGTCCAGTTCTGCACTGCTGTAAGTAAAAAGCCCAGCACAATGGCAATCACAAAACCGAAAATCATTTCATGGCTGTGCCAGAACATAATATTGCCGTACACCGGCAGGCTCACTTTCCCCGACAGCGCAAAGCCCCAAAGCAGAATTGCCAAAGCACTGAATAGTGCGCCCAGCAAGAACAGAGGACGAAAGGCTTGTCTGAGTATCGGTGTTATTTGATCTTCTTTTTCTCGGTTTGTGATCTGCATCATGGTCACCTGAACACTTTAAAGATACATTTATAATATATGTTTTGAACTTGAAAAAATAGCGTTTTACCGCCGAAAATAAGTTAGTACCCCTTAGTTGATTCAGCCCTTTCTCGTACTCGTTAAACTACCTCTAAAGGGGTAGTTAACTGCTGAAAAACAACCGTTCTGTCTTGATTTTGTTATGCCTACTTTGGGGTAGCTTTAACTTATCTATACTGTTTGTAGCTATTTGATACTAAAGCATTTTATCGAACTTCACAGTAAAGTTTAGGTATCTGACTTAAACGGATCTAACTGGAGGTCTTCGATGAACCAACCCCTGTCAGCAACAGGTGGTCAACGCAACTATGCGCTGGCGTTATCCACACTCGCGTTTACTCTTTGTTTTGCGGTTTGGACCATCTTTTCAATTATCGGTATTCAGATTAAGGAAGATTTTAATCTGACCGATACTCAACTCGGTTTGCTCATGGCAACCCCGGTACTGACCGGCTCTATCAGCCGTATGTTCTTGGGTATATGGACGGACCGTCTTGGTGGTCGGAAAGTCTTTGCCATTTTAATGCTGTTAACCTCAGCTTGTGTTTACTTGCTGACCTTCGCTAACAGCTACATTATGTTGCTGATTGCGGCACTCGGTGTCGGTCTAGCCGGCGGCTCGTTTATCGTGGGTGTAACCTACACCGCGGCCTGGTTTAACGATGCCAAAGAGAAGCAAGGCACCGCGCTGGGCATCTTCGGCGCTGGTAACGTGGGTTCTGCGGTAACCAACTTCGGTGCACCGTTTTTACTTATCGCTCTCGGCTGGCAAGGTACCGCACAAATTTATGCGACCGTATTGGCCATTGCCGGTGTCGCCTTCTTCGTGCTTGCCAAAGAAGACCCGCTTAAAAACGACCGTGCAGAAAAGCAGCAACAAGGCTTCTGGGAGCAGTTGTCGCCGTTAAGTGACCTCCGTGTATGGCGCTTCTCACTGTACTACTTCTTTGTCTTCGGCGCGTTTGTCGCATTGGCTCTTTGGCTACCGCACTATCTTATTGGAGTGTACGAGCTGGACGTAAAAACTGCCGGTATGATTGCCGCGCTGTATACGATTCCTGCCTCTTTATTCCGTATTTTGGGCGGTTGGATGTCTGACAAATACGGTGCGCGTCGAGTCATGTACTGGACCTTTATTGCCTCCATTATTTGTACATTCCTGCTGAGCTACCCCAGCACTGAGTACGCAGTTAAAGGCATCGACCAGACTTACAATTTCCAGTTTGAAATTACCTTAGTCGGTTTTGTGTTTTTAACCTTCGTGCTTGGCTTCTTTATGTCACTGGGTAAAGCGGCGGTGTTTAAGCACATTCCGGTTTACTATCCGAAAAGCGTCGGCGCGGTCGGTGGTGTTGTTGGTATGATTGGTGGCCTTGGCGGCTTCTTGCTACCACTGACCTTCGGTATGCTCAACGACGTTATTGGCGTATGGCAAAGCAGCTTTATGTTGCTGTTTGTTATTGCGACCGTCTCGCTACTCTGGATGAATGCCGCCATTGTTAAAGCGGAACGCGTCGAATACAAAGAAGACCGCGAAGAAGGCGATCTGCCAGAGCTTTCCACGCCAAATTCAATGGTGCTGGACGACTGGCGTCCGGAAGATAAAACATTCTGGGAAGAAAAAGGTAAACGCATTGCCAGCCGTAACCTGTGGATTTCCATACCCAACCTGTTCTTGGCATTCGCAGTCTGGACCATCTGGAGTATTTTGGTGGTTAAAATGCCTGCGCTGGGCTTCCCGTACAGTCAAAACGAACTGTTCTGGTTAGCCGCGCTGCCCGCGCTTTCCGGTGCGACACTACGAGTATTCTATAGCTTCATGGTGCCCATATTCGGCGGGCGACGCTGGACAGCGATATCCACCGCGTCTTTATTGCTACCATGTATTTGGATTGGCTTTGCTGTTCAAGACACCAATACTCCGTACATGATTATGCTGATTTTGGCATTGTTGTGTGGCTTTGGTGGCGGTAACTTCTCGTCCAGTATGTCGAACATCAGCTTTTTCTATCCACAAAAAGAAAAAGGCGGTGCATTAGGCATGAACGCCGGCCTGGGTAACCTGGGTGTATCCGGTATGCAATTACTGGCACCATTAGTTATCGCTGCGAGCGTATTTGGCGGTATTGAAGGCGACCCACTGGTCATTCAGGAAGGCGCTAATGCTGGTCAGGAAATCTGGCTGCAAAACGCAGCTTTCTTATGGGTGCCTTTGATCATTATCGGTTCTGTTGCGGCCTGGTTCGGCATGAACGACATTTCATCCGCCAAAGCCTCATTCAGTGACCAAGCGGTTATCTTTAAACGCACCCACAACTGGATTATGTGTATTCTGTATTTGGGTACTTTCGGCAGCTTTATCGGCTTTGCCGCCGGCTTCCCGTTGCTCTCAGGTATGCTGTTCCCGGAAGTCGACCCAACCGCTTACGCCTTTCTCGGGCCATTAGTAGGCGCATTAGCAAGGCCGTTAGGCGGCATCGTTGCCGACAAGCTCGGGGGCGCTCGCGTTACCTTCTGGAATTTCCTGTTAATGATTGCAGGTGTGGTCGGCGTCATGTACTTCCTGCCAATAGCGGGTACGGAAGGTAATTTCTGGGGCTTCTTCGCCGCCTTTATGGTGTTATTCATTGCCACAGGTATTGGTAATGGTTCGACATTCCGTATGGTGCCGGTTATCTTCCTGAACCAGCGTAAACGTGAACTGGGTGATACTGATGAAGCTATAAAAGAAGGCAACAAAGAGTCCGCAGCAGTCATCGGCTTTATCTCAGCCATTGCGGCTTACGGCGGCTTCTTTATCCCGAAAGCTTACGGTACGTCCATTAGCTTAACCGGCGGAGTATCTGCCGCTTTAGTGAGCTTTATCATCTTTTACGCAATATGTGGTGTGATAACTTGGTGGTTCTACTCTCGTAAGAATGCACCTGATCCTTGCTAATTTAAGCAAGGGTCAGGCGGAGACGTTATGAGCCTACTCGATAAAGCAAAAAACCTGTCACCAGCCTACTTTGGGCTGGTGATGGCCACAGGAATCATTGCCATTGCTGCACACCAGCAGCAATGGCCTTTTATTGCAAAAGTCCTATTCATTATTTCCACACTTGGCTGGATTGTTCTAACGTTTCTTTACAGTTATCGAGCCATACGCTTCAGCCAGAACTTTTTCTCAGATTTAGTCAGTCACAACAAAGGGCCGGCGTTTTTCACCGCAGTTGCAGGAACCACCTTGATCGGCAGTCAGTTACTCATTCTTTATGACAATTACTGGCTAGCTTTTAGCGCCTGGGTAATCGCATTACTGCTCTGGATTATTCTAACCTATACAGTTTTTACCGCATTGACGATTCGCCGTAACAAACCGTCACTAGACAAAGGCATTAGCGGCGCTTGGTTATTGGCTGTTGTTGCAACGCAAGCGGTGGCGGTACTCAGCGCTTATTTAGCCACACAAACGTCCCAGCCCTGGAAGCTCGAGCTTAACTTTTTGGCGCTATCGATGTGGCTATGGGGTGGGATGCTGTACATCTGGATGATGTCGCTCATTTTTTACCGCTATACATTTTTCCAGTTTGCGCCCAGCGATCTCGCACCGCCGTACTGGATCAACATGGGTGCCATGGCAATTTCTACGTTGGCAGGCTCGCTACTGATAATTAACTCTCCTAAAGCCCCCTTTTTAGAAAGCCTGACCCCCTTCATTAAGGGCTTTACTATTTTCTATTGGGCTACGGGTAGCTGGTGGATACCCATGCTGGTTATTTTGGGTGTGTGGCGACATGTTGTTCGGCGTTTTCCTTTTGCCTATGATCCGCTTTACTGGGGAGCAGTGTTCCCGTTAGGCATGTACTCTGCGTGCACTTACGTGATGTTAGACGCTATGCAGTTTTCATTTTTAGACACTCTGCCAACAGCCTTCTTCTATATTGCTTTATGTGCTTGGACTATTACTTTTATTGGCTTATGCCGAAGCCTGTTACGGCTCCGGCAGAAACAGTAGCTACTTGCTTTTAGGACGGAAAGGTTTAATAACCGCTTCATCACACTCCAAATAAGGGCCTTCCATAAGGTCAATGCAATAAGGCACTGCCGGGAATACCGCGTCTAAGCACTGACGAATAGCTTTCGGCTTACCCGGTAAATTAATAATAAGTGAAGAGCCTCTTAAGCCCGCCGTTTGGCGTGAGAGAATGGCAGTTGGTACATATTTTAAAGACTCTTGTCGCATGAGCTCGCCAAAACCTGGCATCATCCGGTCACAAACCGCTTCAGTGGCTTCTGGCGTCACGTCTCGCTTCGCCGGACCGGTGCCACCGGTGGTTACCACCAGGCAACAACCCTCTTTATCGACCAAGTCTCTTATGGTCTCTTCAATAACTGATTGTTCATCTTCAATAACCCGGTACACCGGCTGCCACGAAGATGTTAAATAGTCATTTAATGTCTCTTCAATAGCCGGGCCTGAGATATCCTCATATTGACCCCGACTGGCACGATCACTGACCGTAATAACACCAATATGTGCAATATTGTCTGACATAACTGCCCTTTTGTTTCTTAATTTCGTGTATTTATGCTGTCGCTAACCCGGCGAGTTGTAACCAGTAGCCATTACTTTCTTTGCTGCCAAGTTTTACAGGTTGCTCACCGTCGGTATTGTTACGGAAACGCTGAAGCCAGTCAAAAGTGCCTTGTGGTTGCGGACTAATACGGACGATATCCACTAACCCCTGCATACTCGGCAGTTGGTTTATCAGGTTATAACGAGTCCCCGATTGGGTTTGAATGCCGTTAAGTACAAACACTTGCTGTCCTTCCTGGCTTTTCACTTCACGACCTTCAGGGTACTTAATGCAGCACAGCTCACACTGATCTTTCGGGCGGTTTTCAGAGCGCGCGGTAAAACAGCGACCCGACCAGGCTAGCGGCATGTGCCCAAACGAAAACACCTCAACATCAAAGCAGTCACGCACACTTTCAATCACCTTTTGCTGCAAAATATCCTGCAACCAGTCTCGCGACAGCTCAAAAGGTGCCACCCAACGGTTCATGCCCATATCAATTAAGCGACGCAGACTTTGGTGATTGTAGATGTTAATAGCCGGTCCGGCAGTGAAGTTCAAGCCTTGCTCCTGTAACAAGCCAATGGCGCTGACATCGTTGGCTTCAACATCAAATTCACCGTTGTCACAATATTTACCCAGCTCCCGCAACTCGGCTGGGGCTTCCAGCAACGTCATGGTTGATAGCGTTACTTTCTTACCGGCTTCTCTGAGCATGTGCGCAATTTGAAGGTAGTCGTCGAGTTTAAGCTCTCGCCGTTTACTGCATACGGTTTCACCTAAGTAAACATGTTCAACGTCAGAATCAGCAGCTTCGCGATAAAAGTCCATGACTTGTTGTTTTGGCCAAAAGTAAAGAATGGGCCCTAAAGAAAATTTCATATCATTACTTCCATTTCCGATGATACGCACCAAGCGTGGTTTGACTGCCTTCTGAGAGCGATGCAAGAACCGAGTTCCAGTTGTCAGCGACCTCAAACCCATCGGGGTCGGCCATTACCGCGTCTATCGCCTGGCGCCAGACTCGGGTAATTTGTGAGACATAGGCTGGGCTACGTTGACGACCTTCTATTTTGAGCGAGGCAATGCCCTCTTTGTGCAGCTGCGGTAGCAAGCTTAAGGTATTTAAGCTGGTGGGCTCTTCCAGAACGTTATAAACCTCGTCATCAACCGAAAAGCGTCCTTTACACAGAGTGGGATATCCTGCTTTTTCATTTTCATCAAAACGGTCTATCAGCACGCCGTTTAACCGTGACTCCAGTTTGTTGTCTTGCTCGTCCCACTCAACAAAGGCTGCTGGCGAGCAGGCACCTGCCGTGTTAGGCGATTCGCCGGTTAAATAGGAGCTTAAATAGCAGCGGCCTTCCGCCATAATGCACAAGCTGCCGAAGGCAAAAACTTCCAACTCAACATCGGTCGTACGGGCTAATGCGCGAACTTGCTGCATCGACAGTACACGCGGCAGTACCACGCGCTTCACACCGTATTGCTGATAAAAGCGAATTGCCCCGGCATTGGTCGCCGACGCCTGCACCGATAAGTGCGTTTCTACTTTCGGGTAACGCTCAGCGGCATAAGCCAACACCGCCAGATCGGCAATAATCAGTACGTCCGCGCCGGCCAGAACCGCATCATCGACCGCCTGGCGCCACTTCTCCCAGCTATTGGCATGCGCGAAAGTGTTAATAGCAACATGCAGCTTTTTGCCATGCCGGTGCACATAATCAGCCGCTTCTGACAGCTTCATTTGGTCCAGATTAAGACCCGCAAAGTGTCTTGCGTTGGTCTCATCTTTCAAGCCAACGTAAACCGCATCGGCACCATTTTCGATAGCCGCTTTTAATGCCGGAATACTTCCGGCCGGACAAAGCAATTCCATTTAAACCTCTATTTAATTGTTTTGTGGCGCGCAATTTGTTTATTTATTATAGTGCTGACAATATTTATTTTGTTATTTCATGCGGGGTTAATAATGAATACCACCAAATGGGTAGATGCCATACCTAAAATAATTCAACCAATTAAAAAGTTAATTCCAGAACCTGTTATCCATTTCAGCTCAGAAAGAATTTTAAACCAGTTATTTAAAGACGAAATAATAAACGGCGATCTTAGTTTTATCGCTGAAAGAATTATCGAAATTTATGTTAAAGATATTGATTTGTCTCTATTTTTAACGCTTGAAAATGGTAAATTGAAGTCATTGAAAAGCCCTCAAGAGCCTGACGTCACCTTATCAGCAACCGGCGACGCACTCATTTTATTGATCTACAGCAAGGTTGATCCTGACACGTTATTCTTCAACCGAAAGTTAATGGTGAAAGGAAATACCGAATTAGGGTTACATTTAAAAAACTTTTTAGACACTATTGAGGTAAATCAAAAGCTTCCAAAAGCCATTTATTTAATGGGTGACCGATTTAGTGATTTTATTTATAAAGAAAAAAGTGAAACAATACCTCTTAATTAATTAAGTTGTTTTGACGAACGTCAAGAGGTAGTTATGAGCACGGTCACTTGGGATAAAGAATTAATCGAAAAATACAATATTAATGGTCCGAGATACACATCGTATCCAACGGCATTAATGTTGTCTGAACAGTTTTCTCAAGATCGCATCGCCAATGCACTGAAAACCGCCGGCGATGAGCTGTGCTTATACCTGCATTTGCCGTTTTGTCATAAGCTCTGCTATTACTGCGGCTGCAACAAGGTCATTACCCGCCACCAGCATAAAGCGGACAAGTATCTAGACTACCTCGCACAAGAAATGGCGATGTATCAGCCATTAGTTAAAGACAAGAAAATTCGTCAAATTCACTTAGGCGGGGGAACGCCTACCTTTTTGACCGAGGAACAACTGACACGACTGATGGACTTGGTGCATCAGCACTTTACCTTTGTCGAAAACCCAGAAGTGAGCATTGAGATAGACCCGCGCAGCTGCAGCGATGAGAAACTACGTCACTTGCGCGATCTTGGCTTTAACCGTGTCAGTTATGGCGTACAGGACTTTGATAAAAAAGTGCAAATTGCCATTAACCGCGTGCAGGATGTCGACCTCATTGCACATCAACTTAAGCTGAGTAAAGAGCTGGGCTTTGACTCTATTAATCTCGACCTAATCTATGGTCTGCCTTATCAGCGTCCGGAAACCTTTAAGAAGTCGATAGAACAAGTCATTGAAATGGATCCCGATCGCATTTCCGTATTCAGCTACGCGCATTTACCACAACGGTTTGCCGGGCAGAAGAAAATACCAGAAGAGTCCATTCCACAACCGTCAGTCAAGTTGAGCTTGTTGGAGCAAGCCATCACTCAGCTCAACGACGCTGGCTATCAGTTCATTGGCATGGACCACTTTGCGAAAAAAGACGACGGCTTGGCTATTGCCCAACGCGAAGGTCGCTTACAACGTAACTTCCAGGGTTACACCACGGACGGTCAAGACGCATTACTGGGCTTAGGCGTGTCCTCTATTAGCCAGGTTAACGGTGTGCTATGGCAGCATGAAAAAGAGTTACCGGCTTACTACAAAATGATAGATAGCGGACAAAAGCCTATTGTAAAAGGCATGGCATTAACCGACGAAGACAAAGTGCGAGCAGCACTTATTTCACAAGTCATCTGTCACTTTGAGCTCGATATAGAAGCTTTTAAAGCACAGTGGAATATCGACGATTTCTGGGCGCACTTTGCTGAAGCGATACCGCTACTGAAGCCATTCATAGAAGACGGCTTGGTCGACGTATCCGACAAAAAACTCCGCGTCACAGAATTAGGCCGCCTCTGGGTTCGCAGCATTTGCGCTTGTTTCGACGAATATCTGGACCACGGCCAGAATCGCTACTCTAAAGTGGTTTAGCGGAAAGAGGTAAACCGGTCTTCATACGCTTGGGGAGAGCGTAAGAAAGACGCCGTGAACCCATCCATGGGGGCTTGGGTGGCGCCATCCTTGGCGCCACACACTTTCTTACGCTCTCCCCGGCGCATACTGCGACCGGTTTACCTCTTTTATCCTCGTATGGATGCTTATGAACTAGGAGGTTGTATGAAAGATTGTCATTGGGAGCCTTCCGAACAGCAGGATCAAATTGCGTCACTTGATGAGCTTCGGCAGAAGTGTCCTGTTGCCAAAAGCGAAATGCTTGGTCACGCAGTATTAACGCATAGCGATGTCCGCTCGGTTATCGAAGATCATGAAACGTTCAGCAATGCAGCAGGCTCCCACTTGTCGGTTCCAAACGGCATGGATCCGCCTGAGCATGGTATTTTCCGAGAGGTGATTGAGCCCTATTTTAAGGCTGATCGCTTACGGAATTTTGAGCCCACTTGTCGACAAATTGCTCAGGATATTATTGGCAGAATTACACCGAATACGGCATTGGATGTTGTCAGTAAAATCGCAAAGCCTTTTGCATTACATATTCAGTGCGCCTTTCTCGGTTGGCCAGAATCGCTAACAGATACACTAGGCGAATGGCTTGAAGCAAACCAGCAAGCCATTGTGAATAACGATAGAGCAACGTTAAAGCAAAAGGCGGATGAGTTTGAGGCATTGATTCATCAGCAGCTTGACGTTCGCAGACAATCAAACACAGCTAAAGACGACAATACATACCGCTTAATGCATGAAACAGTCACAGTGAATGGCGAAAAGCGATGCCTTCGCGACGAGGAAATTGTCAGCATTTTACGCAATTGGACCGCCGGCGAAGTGGGCACCATTGCTGCTGCGATTGGCAGTATTTTCTACTTCTTCGCAGAAAATCCACTTGTTGCAGAGCAAATACGCAACGGCGACTTAAGTACCGACGACGCCGTAGACGAAATACTGCGCATTGACCCTCCACTTATATCAAACCGCCGCCGCGCAACCAAAGACACTGAAATATCAGGCTGTCCCGTGAAACGGGGCGAAAAAGTGACAGTACTCTGGGCATCAGCCAATCGCGATGAGTCCGTATTCAGCAAAGCAGACACCTTTAGCCCTGAGCAAAACAAAGCCAACAACCTGCTTTACGGGCGTGGTATACACATTTGCCCCGGCGCACCGCTAGCCAGAATGGAACTTCGTATATTTACCGAAGAATTACTAAAACACTTCGAGGAGTTCGAGATAACCGACGAACCTAAGCGAGCCAATTACCCGTCCGGTGGGTTTCGCGACTTATTTATGAAGTTGGGCTGATAGGTAAAGTGCGCCTCAGGGCGGGACTTCTGTTATCAGAGAGTGTGTGGCGCCAAGGATGGCGCCACTCAAGCCTTACAGGGATGTACTTGCAGGCGTCTCTCTGATAACAGAAGTTCTGCCCTGAGAGAGCCGCTTCCGCCTAAATATGGAACGTTGCTTCGTTAAGCCACAGGTGCAGCAGTATGCTTGCTATGTAGCCTAGTGCAATGACGGGTGTCCACTTTAGGTGTGAGGCAAAAGTGTAGTAGCCGCGTGCCTGACCCATTAAGGCAACACCAGCAGCGGAGCCAATGGATAGCAAGCTACCACCGGTACCTGCGGTGAGGGTAATGAGCAGCCACTGTCCGTGTGACATGTCGGGTTCCATAGACAGCACCGCAAACATAACCGGGATGTTATCAATAAATGCGGATATCACGCCCAGGATACTGTTCGCCCAAGTGTGGCTCACACCGCCATATAATGATTCAGACAACAAGCTCAAGTAGCCCATAAAACCTAAACCACCTACGCACAGCACGATACCGTAGAAAAACAGCAAGGTATCCCATTCGGCTCGGGAGACACGGCTAAACACGTCAAAAGGCACAACGGATCCCAGCTGCTCTAAACGTTTCTGATCACCGGCGCGCTCAGCCATGGCGCGTTTACGCGCTAACGAGCCTGGTAAGGTCATACGCAGGAAGTAACCGAAGAACTGTAAGTAACCCAGACCCATCATCATGCCCAATACCGGCGGCAGATGTAGCCAAATATGACAGATAACGGCGGTTGCTACGGTCAGTAAAAATAATGAAGTAATGCGCAGTGCGCCACGCTTTAATTCAACTTCAGTATGCAGTGTGCTGGGTTTCTTGTTTTCAATAAAGAAGCTCATGATAAGCGCTGGTATTAAGTAGTTTGCTACTGACGGCAGGAATAACCGCAAAAATTCAGTAAACGTCACTTGCCCGGCTTGCCAAACCATCAGCGTGGTAATGTCACCAAAGGGACTAAAAGCACCACCGGCGTTGGCCGCAATAACAATACTGACACAGCACAGAGCAACAAATTTTTTGTCGTCTTGCGCCACTTTCATAACCACGGCACACATCAACAGTGCGGTTGTCAGGTTGTCAGCAACGGGTGAAATAAAGAAGGCTAGAATACCCGTTATCCAGAACAACTTGCGGTAACTAAAGCCTTTCTTCAAAAGCCAGGCGCGCAATGCGTCGAACAACCGTCGTTCTTCCATCGCGTTGATATAAGTCATTGCCACCAGCAAGAAAAGCATCAACTCGGCAAACTCTAACAAGTTATGTCGAAACGCCGATTCGGCTAACGCGGCATGCTCTCCGGTATAGACAACACCAATGAGAATCCAAATAACACCAGCGGCAACCAGCACCGGTTTGGACTTTCTCATGTGGAGCTTTTCTTCGCCCATCACCAAAATATATGCGAGAGCGAAAATAATCAGGGCGGCGTAGCCAACGGTGGAAGAGGTTAAATCGATACGGTCAGCAGAGGGCTCTGCTGCCAGCACTGATACCGAAAATAACAGGGAAATGACGGTAAACAGTAATTTTGTCATGGCGCTTTTTTAGCGCAAGTTATGCCGATTTACATAACTTGCACCAACTCTCCTTGTCGGTTAATGGTTAAAAAGTGTTTGATCATGCCAGCCTGGATTTGCTGGACCATCATTTCTAAGGGCTGTGAGGCTTCGTCACTGGAAATAGGATGTCCGCCACGACCATCCATTGCGCTTATAAAGGCAATGTCCCAATCAATGTCTGTGCGTTTCGATTCTTCGACAAGAACTTCGAAGTTCTCAACTTCTTCTGGCAACTTGTCGACACACAATACAGGCTCCAAGTTGCCACCGGCCTGTTGTTCAAACTGTTGTTGCTGAATTTGAGTGGGTTGCTCAGGTAGCTGAGCTTTGGCCAAAACAAACAGTAGCCTTTGCGGCTCAGGTTGTTGTTTTGCCATATTAATAAAGTCTTGATAACTGGTAATTTCCATGGTGTCACCGCGTATTCGTGAAGTGCGGGCGGAGAATACCACAAAACCACTTTTTAAATGCATCAAAAAAGAGGGAGCTGAACTCCCTCTTTGTGGGTAGATGTGTCAACTTAACTTGCCTTACGCAGCCCTATATTGGCCTGAGCCGCACCGTTAGTGGCCTGGCTCGCTTCGTCGCGATGATAGTGACGCGCAGCATGCTCTTTACGACGCCCCGCACTGAAGGCAGAAACCCGCTTCAGGTAGCCAATAACTCGTGTGCCGTAGTCAATATTCTCTGAATGACAGCTGGAGCATTCACTTAACGTGCGCTTGTCGATGTGCTCACACTCATTACAAATGGTGATTTTGACGTTAATACAGAAGTAGTTACAGCCAGTTTTCGCAGCAATGTTCAGCAGTGACAAGTAGCCGGTTGTATTCAGCTTTTCATCCATATTCAGGTGCAATGCCGAGCCACCGTCCAAATACTCCACCAACTCCTTACCATGCATCACAAACTTATCCAAAGCATTCGTTTCGTCGTCCTCAACGACGTAGAAATACGAGTTGTAGCAGTCGCGCGATACTTTATAACCGTCGGCTTTGTCCCATTTTGCATTCTTAACACCTAAGTTTTCTGCCGGAACAAACTCGGTATTAAACATGTAGCCGTATTCCGTTTTGGCGGCTTTGTTGGCGTCATAAATAACCTTCAGGTGACGTTCGACAAAGCTCTTATACTCCGGATTATTGCTTGCTCTAATGCCCTGAGATTCGGCGGCTTCGACCATGCCGTTAATGCCAATGGTCAAGAACTGTTTGTCCAGACTGATAAAACCGGCGTCATACACTGTCAGCATACCTGCGTCTTTGTACTCTTCCATAAGCTTGCGGTAAGCCACCTGATACTTATGAATTTTGCTAATTTCTTCCTCTAAATCGCGACCGTCCTGCACTAAACGGTTCATATTAATGGTAATGACATTGATCGATCCGGTCGCAACACCGCCAGCACCCAGGGTGTAAGAGAAGGTATTGTCGCTAATTTCTGAGCGCAAACGGCAGCAGGACGCTAGTGAGTCGGCATTGTCTGACAAATACACAAAGAATGAGTTACCGTTGGCTAATTCCGCCGCCATTTTCTTCGCGAAAACCTGATCTTTACAGGCGCCCTCTTCCGTTAACATGGCAACGGTCACAACCGGGAAGGTCAAAATGGACTTTTCACGCTCTTTATTGAACCAGTCTAAGAAGAAGTCCTGCAAAGCACTGACGGTTTCCCACTTAGGTTTACTAAAATCTTTCGGGAAGACGAAGTCGCCAAACATGCTGTCAAAGTAATGCTTGTCATACACAGAAATGTTCCAGAACACGCTCTGATAACCACGCGCAGCTGCCGGTTGATTAATCGCATACACAACGTGCTGTAAATGATTTTCGATTTGCTTGCGGTGCGTGTTTAAGTAGTCATCACCGTAGTCTTTACGCGCGAAATAGTCGAAGTAAGTCAGGAACTCAACGGTTGCCACCGCGCCAGCGTATTGCGAGCTCACTGCGAAAACAAAATTCACAAAGGAGCCACAAAACGACTCTAAATGTTTAGGCGCCAGCGACTCGCCACCGAGTTTTGTCAAACCGTCGGTTAAAAATGGGTACATCGTCACTGACACGCAATAGGGTTTCAAACTGGTCTCATCGTGCACGTAAATTTCATGATCTTCTATTTGGCGCACATATTCTTTTGCTAAGTTGTCATCGAACAGCTCCGCAATTTTGTTACTGACCTGCTTGCGGTTCACTTGAACAAAAAAGTCTTTCATTAACTCAGCCTCTAAGGTCGCAATGTTCTTCTGCGTAACATTTGCGTTGGCGTCCATTTTCGAACCGTCTGCCGCATTTTGTGCGTTCAGATAGTCCGCAATGAAGTCTACTTTTTCTGAAACCTGGTCGTCGTTTAAGCGCAACATAATTATTCTCCTGTCAGAAACTTGCAGTTCAGTAGCTGCTTTGTTCTTAAATCATAAAATTTTTGATTAGTACGGGGGCTGTCTAAACCGCCCATCTCGGCTATCCATGGCCCGGTTTTTAAGTACGTCAACTGTTCCCTAATGCGCAAAGAGACATCTTCGTAGCCTGTATAAAGACAGGTTTCCAACCCTTCGGCGCGAACTCGTTTTAAGTGTTTTATCAGCGCTTCCGGTTGCCATTCGCCGCCCAGAAACAACACGCACGTAATGAGGCCTTTGTACATAGCCAGGCGCTCTTGCAAGTAGTCTTCGGTTAACGCTAAACCGCTGCCGATGGGCCAACTGTCCACGCTATGACAACCTTTACACCCGACAGGGCAACCCGTAATGGTGTAAGCTAACGCCACTTCATCCGGCACTTCCTGCCAGACAACCTGTTCAGAGCTGTAATGTAGCTGTTGTGGGTAGCTCGTCATAAAACACCATATATCGGACTAATCTATGAATAAAACACTATATCTTGTGTTTTCTTAGCATAGGCAACATAAAATACTGTGCATTGATCATCCTCAAGAAACGCGTTGAATACCTCTAACGGGGTAGAAAATACCTTAAAGGTTGTTTTAACCCTAACAGTAAAAAAAACCCTTTCCAGTTAAGTCATAAAAACCCTAAAAATAAAAAATATTATAAAAATCAAAATGTTAAAAATTGGCACTGAAGTTGCTCTAGGCATGGGGACAGTGAGATCAACATCACTATTCATTCTTTTTTGAGGGAGTAACAACCCATGATGTGGTTCAGAGGTATCAAGGAGGTCAACAATGGCCGGGTATCGTAAGCTTTGGTGGACACTAATCGGTGTTCTTGCAATTACTTTTGGTGTTTTAGGGTATTTTGGAACGGAAGTTTACCGGGAGGCACCGCCTATTCCGGACAAGTTCGTGAGTACCAACGGTAACGTCATTGCAACCGAAGAGTCGGTTCTTGACGGACAAACGGCATGGCAGTCTGTGGGCGGCATGCAGTTAGGCTCTATTTGGGGTCACGGTGCGTACCAGGCACCTGACTGGACAGCGGACTGGCTGCACCGTGAGCTGCTGGCCTGGTTAGACATTCGTGCACAAGAAGTGTTCGGTAAGCCGTATGACAAGCTGACCGGTGTTCAACAAAACCAGCTTGAGTATGAACTGAAAGAAGAGTATCGCACCAATACATACGACAAAGGCTCAAACGAAGTTATTTTGAGCGAGCGCCGTATTCAGGCCATTGAGCAAACCGGTGAGTACTACTCCAAACTGTTCAGTGACGACCCTGAGTTGCGTCCTACTCGCGTCAGCTATGCGATGAAAGAAAACACATTACCTTCGGCAGAGCGTCGTGCGCAAATGAATGATTTCTTTTTCTGGACCGCATGGGCGGCTGCTACTGAACGCCCGGGTGCCGATATCACTTATACCAACAACTGGCCACACGAGACACTGATAGACAACGTGCCTAGCGCGGAAAACATCATTTGGTCTATTGTCAGTGTCATTCTTTTAATTGCCGGTATTGGCTTCCTGATTTGGGCGTGGGCATTTTTACGCGACCAGGAAGAAGAGGAACTGATTGCGCCGGAGCACGACCCTATTTCTAAGGTCAAGCTAACACCTTCGCAAAAAGCACTGGGTAAATATCTGTTTATTGTGGTTGCGTTGTTTAGCTTACAGGTTTTATTGGGTGGCTTAACCGCTCACTATACGGTTGAAGGACAAGAGTTCTACGGCATCAATATCTCTGAGTGGTTCCCCTACTCACTGACACGTACCTGGCATATCCAGGCCGCTATGTTCTGGATTGCGACCGGGTTCTTAGCCGCCGGTTTATTCCTGGCGCCAATTATTAACGGCGGTAAAGATCCTAAATACCAAAAGCTCGGCGTGGACGTGTTGTTCTGGGCGCTGGTTCTGGTTGTTGCGGGTACCTTTATCGGTAACTGGCTGGCGATTGCGCAAATCATGCCAGAACACCTGAACTTCTGGTTAGGCCATCAGGGTTATGAGTACGTCGACTTAGGTCGCTTATGGCAAATTGGTAAGTTCCTCGGCATCGTCTTCTGGCTTGTTCTTATGATGCGCTGTGTTGTTGGCGCTTTCAAAGAGAAAGGCGACAAGAACTTACTGGCATTATTCACCGCTTCAGTCGTTGCCATTGGCCTATTCTACGGAGCTGGCTTC
Organism: Idiomarina sp. 29L; assembly: GCF_004123135.1. Classification (NCBI taxonomy): domain Bacteria; kingdom Pseudomonadati; phylum Pseudomonadota; class Gammaproteobacteria; order Alteromonadales; family Idiomarinaceae; genus Idiomarina; species Idiomarina sp. 29L. The sequence continues at coordinate 554,482 of NZ_SDJS01000002.1, forward strand.
TTCTACGGTGAGCGTACTCACATTTCTATTATGGAATACTGGCGCTGGTGGATTGTTCACCTGTGGGTAGAAGGCTTCTTCGAAGTATTTGCCACTGCCTCATTAGCCTTTATTTTCCACAGCATGGGCTTAGTTTCTCGCCGCATGGCAACCGTTGCTGCACTGGCTTCAGCGTCGCTGTTCATGCTTGGCGGTGTACCAGGTACCTTCCACCACTTGTACTTCGCGGGCACAACCACACCGGTTATGGCCGTAGGCGCAACCTTCTCTGCGCTAGAAGTGGTACCGCTGATTGTACTGGGCTATGAAGCCTGGGAAAACTACAGCCTGCAAAAACGTGCTGACTGGATGCAACGCATTAAATGGCCACTACTGTGCTTCGTTGCTGTTGCGTTCTGGAACATGTTAGGCGCCGGCGTACTAGGCTTTATGATCAACCCGCCTATTTCGCTGTACTACGTGCAAGGTCTGAACACCACACCTACTCACGCACACGCAGCCTTATTTGGTGTGTACGGATTCCTGGCATTAGGCTTTGTATTACTGGTGCTCCGTTACATTCGCCCGAACCTGCAGTTCGACGAGAAACTGATGAAAATGGCCTTCTGGACCATGAACATAGGCTTAGCATTAATGCTCTTCACTAGCTTGCTGCCCGTCGGTTTCATCCAGTTCTACGCGGCGGCGACTGAAGGTTTATGGTACGCGCGCAGTGAGGCCTTCATGCAACAGCCTCTGCTACAGAACCTGCGTTGGTTCCGTACCCTTGGTGATATGGTCTTCATCGTTGGTGCGCTCGGCATCAGCTGGCAAGTCGTCAAAGGCTTAAAGCATAAATCTGCTTAACCCTTACTAAACCAGGCTTCTGCAACTTTTGTAGAAGTCTGGTTTTTCTTTTTGGAGGCCCCATGCAGTTAATCGAAAAATTAGGGTATGTCCGCAGTCATCAATGCTCATCGACTCAGTCTCAATTACGCCAGCGTATCGCACAGCTTGAAGCTGAAAACACCACGCTGTCAGGACAACTAGAATCGGCTCAGCAAGCCGTTTCGCAACAGCAAACCGAACTCAACGACTACCGTCAACGCCTGACGTTTGTTGAGAATTTCACTGAGTCACTGGCGGGTTACCAAAACACCTTTTCACAGCTCAGCGATTTACTACAACGAGAACGCGAAACCATTCTTACCATTGACCAAAACAACCAGTCGGGTGAATCCACAATGTCAGCTGTGGTCGGCAACTTGTCGTCCATTGTTAATGATATCGAGTCGACGTCAGAAAGTATCGCCGCGTTAAAGGGGCACACTCAGGAAATTGAGCAAACCAGCGGTGATGTCCGTGGTGTGGCGGAGACCACTAACCTACTGAGTTTGAATGCCAATATCGAAGCGGCGCGGGCCGGTGAACATGGCCGTGGCTTTACCGTGGTCGCTAACGAAGTCCGGGCACTTTCTCAGCGTACAACGGAACTGACCGACCGAATTAACGATAAAGTCGGACAAATTGTGCAAGGCGTTGACTCAAGTCATGCTCTGAGTGTTGAAGCCATGCAGACCACGCGTGAAAATATTGAGTCAACAAAGCATTATTTATCATCTCTTGCCGAAGAAAATACGCACATTAAGCAACTGGGCGGCAGTATCTCTAACAGTGCACTGCTTGCGCAGATTGAGCTGGCCAATATTGAAGAAATGCAACTGCGGATGGACGTCTATCGTGTGTATTTGGGCACCTTAGCCGCCGATAAATGCAATGTTGTTGACTCGGACGAGTGTGGCATTGGTCGTTGGTATTATTCGGAACTGTTCCGTGAGCGGTTTAAGACACATAAAAGCTATCAAGCGATTGAAGCGCCTCATGACCGTGTCCATGAGTCGGCGCAAGCCGTTGTCGATGCCGTGAAAGCAGAGAATACTCCACTGGCCCGCGAGCAACTCGAGAAAATGGAACAATACAACCGCGACGTGAACCATCATATTCGCATTATGTCGGAGAGCTTACTGGAGGATGTATGAGCCGCAAACCCGATACCAAAACCGCAGTGTACCAGCTGCTGGATGTTATTCGCGAACACATTCCTTTTGGGTTAAAAGAAGCGGATATGTGTCAGGGTATTTGTCGCGGCTGCTCGAAAAAAATGATGGAAATGTTGGATGCCGAAGTTAGCCAGTGGCAGGCCGACCTGGATAATGACCTTGCTGACCCGACTCTGGCAGACTTAGTTTTCATGGAAAAGCTAGCACGCCGCACCGAAAAGATCTTACGACGTAACAGCTTAATGTAACTGGCTATTAAGTGAGTTGATAAACTTGCTCTGTCACCGGATTATCTTCGGGCTTCTCGCCATTCAAGATGCCTTCATCAGACTCGAGTTGCTCAATGCTAAAACGCTGACCAAAACCGGATTCTACTTCGCCTTCACTAACCGAAAACGGAGGGCCTTCCCGGAATCCCGCAGGATACTGCAAGGTTATTAGTAACCCCTGAGCGCGTTCAGGCAACTGCTCGCTTAACTGCTTCACGTAGTGTCGACGCATTTCCGGCGGTAACGCCACCATGGCAGCTCGATCATACCAGGCGTCAACATCGGCTAAATCTTTGCCGGTCAACTCAAAGAAGTCCCCCACCCAAATGACCAGCTCATCCAGTGCGTATTCTTTGAACTTACCCTTTTGCGTCACCGTCGGCGTTAAGTCGTTGTCACTGAAAAACTGCTTTACTGCAAGGTCGCTCAGCTCAATACCAAACACCCGGTAGCCGTTATCTAATAACCACAGCATGTCGTTTGATTTACCGCACAGCGGCACAAATACTGTCGCACCCGGTTTGGCGACTTTCTTAAAATAGCGCCGCAGCATCTCGTGAGCTTCCGGACGGTGAAAGCCAATTTGCTGATTTTCCCATCGTTCATGCCAAAAGCTGGCTTCCATGGTGACTCCTTACCTTAAAAACGGTTACTACCAATAAAAAAGCACCCACGAAGGGTGCCTTTAAATACGTTAAAAATCCAGCATTACTGGGCCTTACTGTAACAGCGGTGACCCGGTACTGACAAAATCAAAACCTTTAATATCCGCTTCATTTGCCAATGCCTGAATATATTGTGACACCGCTTTACGATGCACTTTTTCTTCCAGATACTCAGCAATTTTGTCGCGAACAGCGTCATAAGGTAACGGTTTGCCGTCGATTTTATGATCCACGCTGACAACGTGAAAGCCATAACGGCTTTCAACCGGATATTTCATCACGCCCAGTTCGGCAGTAAATAACTGGCGCTCAAACTCAGGAACGGTTTGCCCGCGACTCAGTTGCCCTAGGTTACCATCGGTTTCTTTAGACGGGCACGAAGAGTACTGACGCGCTAACTGAGCAAAGTCGTGGCCTTGCTTGAGCTCTTCAATTAACTGCTCTGCCATACGCTTGGCATTAACACGCTCTAAGTCGTCGTCCGGTGCGGCTGCCAACAGGATATGTCGAGCTTCAACAATGGGTGACGTTTTAAAGCGCTCCGGGTTTTGCTCAAAATACTGACGACAGGCTTGTTCGTCGGCTTCGGGACGAGCAACCTCACGATCAATCAGTTTCTCGATAAAATCGTCACTGCCACCGTCAGCTGTGTCATCCAGCACTTCTATACCTAAGTCATTAGCACGCTGTTTAAACAGTTCACCAATGACCAGCGCTTCCGCTGCTTTCGCCATGGCTTCTTCACGCGTTTCTGCCGGATGATACTGCATTTCCTCCAGAATCATTTTTTCCGGAATTTCCGTTTGATTAACTTGAATCATTATTACTTCCTCGAGGGGGCGTTGCCCCCTCTAGTTCAATCACTTAATACGTCGGTTTAGCAAATTTCTTGCGTACAACCTGGTGCTGGCGAGTAATGTACTGTACCGGCACACTGAACATATGCACCAGACGTGTGAATGGGAAGATTAAGAAGATGGTCATTCCCAAAAACACATGCAGCTTAAATACCCACTCTATTTGAGGGTTAGAAATAGCCGCCACCGACTCAACAGGATCTAGCGTAACGATGTTTTGAGCCCAACTCATAAGCATCAGCATAACGCCTGCTTTTTCACCCTCTGCGCCATGAACAACGTGCATCGTAGAATAGTAAATTGAGATAAGCCCCAGTGCTAATTGAGCAAAGAGAATCCAAAGCAATAAAATGTCCATTTTCGAGCTATTGATTCTTACGCGCTCAATATTCATGCGGCGGTTAATTAAAATAACTAACCCATACAAGCAAATGAGTCCAAATATGCCGCCCATAACAATAGCAACCCATTGCTTGAACTCATTACTAACACCCAACATATGCCAGACAGGCTTTGGCGTTAATAACCCAACTAAGTGACCGAAGAAAATACCAATAATACCAATGTGGAACGGCAAGCTACCTTTGCGCAGTTGCTTGCTCTCCAGCATTTGGCTGGAACTGGTTTTCCAGGTGTACTGTTCGCGGTCGTAACGAATCCACGTTCCGATAAAAAATACAGCCAGGGCAATATAAGGATATACGCCGAAGGCCAACATATTAATGTAATCCATGATGCTCTCCTTAAATGCCTGAAACTTTTCTTGGCTGCGTCTGAACCGGTTGCGATTGACCTGACTGCATTAAGTCATCCGTGTTAAACGGCACGTACTGATCGCGACGCTGACCTTCTGACGGGCGGCTTTGCGCGCTTGGGCAGCCATTGGTTTGGTCATTGCCAGTGAAAGTCACCGCTTCCTCTTCCCACACTTTGTCCAATTCTTTCGCCGTGTCGTCACGTTTTTCATCGGCGATTTGACGACGCACATCGTCAAGGTCGATATCAATACCCGACACGTGCAGTAGCACTTCAAACAACAGTGAGTAATTACTGCCGCGCTGTTCAAGGCGAGCCGTCAGAAGCGCCAGAATATGCGCCACTTCTTCTAAGCCTAAGCGCGCATTTTCGTCACCCTGGGTCGATAAAAACTCCAAATACAAAGGAATGTAATCGGGCAACTCTTTAACGCCCAGTTCCAAACCGGCTTGCTTGTACTGGTTGTTCAGATCGACCATGGCCTGACCGCGGTCACGCGACTCGCCATGCACGTGTTCGAACAGCAGCAATGACAAGGCTCGACCACGCTCAAACAAGCTGTCGTACTCCGACTGCCAGTCCATTAAGCTCATGTCGCAGCGCGTTTGCAGAAACTCCATTAACGCCGCTTTATCGCCCGCTGCTAATGGTGATTGCTGGACCATGGCTTCCAAGTCTGCCCGAGCTTCAATAAGCTCGGGTTTTGGGTAGTCCAATAATAAAGAAATAACCTGTAAAACTTGCATCTGATTACTCCTTCATGGTCACAGGAATGACCTGGCGAACACTTTGTTTCTTCGCGCCGAACAGGTTCACACCATTGTTACCATCGCTACAGCCGTTGCCGAAGCTAAAGCCGCAGCCGCCTTTAACGTCATACGCGTTTTCAGCATACGCACGGTGGCTGGTCGGAATCACAAAGCGATCTTCAAAGTCAGCCAGCGCCATGTAGCGATACATTTCTTCAACTTGGTTTTTACTCAAGCCCACCTGCTTCAGTACATTTAAGTCTTCAACACCGTCCACATGCTGCGAGCGCATGTAAGAGCGCATCGCAATCATTCGCTCTAACGCCCGAATAATTGGCTTCTCGTCGCCCGCAGTTAGCAAGTTCGCCAGATAACGCAGCGGAATACGCAGCGACTTCAAGTCCGGAATTTCACCGTCCATGCCGACATGGCCTGCTTCAACTGCACTTTGAATTGGCGACAGCGGTGGTACATACCAAACCATAGGCAGTGTGCGGTACTCGGGGTGCAGTGGCAGTGCCACTTTCCATTGCATCGCCATCATGTAAACCGGTGAGCGCTGTGCGGCTTTAATCCAGTTTTCAGCGATGCCCTCTTTACGCGCCGCTTCCTGAACTTCAGGGTCATGCGGGTCTAAGAAAATACCCAACTGCTCTTCGTACAGGTCTTGCTCGTTTGGCGTGTTTGCAGCTTCTTCAATGCGGTCCGCATCGTAAAGCAGTACACCTAAGTAACGGATACGACCGACGCAGGTTTCTGAACAGGTCGTTGGCTGACCCGCTTCAATACGCGGGTAGCAGAACGTACATTTTTCAGATTTGCCGGTCTTCCAGTTGTAGTAAATTTTCTTGTACGGGCAACCCGATACACACATGCGCCAGCCGCGACATTTGTCCTGGTCAATCAGAACAATACCGTCTTCTTCACGCTTATAGATAGCGCCCGAAGGGCACGCCGCCACACACGCCGGGTTCAGACAGTGCTCACACAGACGTGGTAAATACATCATGAAGGTCTTTTCAAACTGACCGTACATGTCTTTTTGAACCACGTCGTCAAAGTTTTTGTCTTTCTTACGCTTTTCGAATTCCGTACCCAGAATTTCTTCCCAGTTCGGACCCCATTCAACTTTCTGCATCCGCTTACCGGTGATCAGTGAGCGCGGCCGTGCAGTCGGTTGGTGCTTGCTCGGCTTCGCCGTGTGCAAGTGTTGGTAATCGAATTCAAACGGCTCATAGTAATCGTCAATTTCAGGTAAGTCCGGATTACCAAAAATATTCGCCAAAACGCGGCGTTTACTACCAATTTTTAGCTCCAGATTGCCTTTTTTATTCCGCGACCAGCCGCCGTTCCATTTGTCCTGGTTTTCCCATTCTTTCGGGAAACCAATGCCTGGCTTGGTTTCTACGTTGTTAAACCAAGCGTATTCGACCCCTTCGCGAGAGGTCCATACGTTTTTGCAGGTGATGGAGCAAGTATGACATCCGATACACTTGTCCAAATTCAGCACCATGCCAATTTGAGCTCTTACTTTCATCGTGTTGTCCTCACTCCGAATTATTCAGTATCCAGGAAGTCGACTTTGTCCATCTTGCGGACCACCACGAATTCATCGCGGTTACAGCCTACTGTCCCGTAGTAGTTAAAGCCGTACGCCTGTTGTGCATAACCACCAATCATGTGGGTTGGCTTCATAACGACACGCGTTACTGAGTTGTGGATACCACCGCGGGTACCGGTCAGCTCAGAGCCCGGCATATTCAAAATACGCTCCTGGGCGTGGTACATCATGCTCATACCCTCTGGTACGCGCTGTGAAACCACTGCACGAGCACAGATTGAACCGTTCACGTTGAATATTTCCATCCAATCGTTATCTTCAATACCAGCCGCTTTCGCGTCGATTTCACTTATCCAGACGATTGGACCACCGCGTGACAAGGTCTGCATAATCAGGTTGTCGGAGTAAGTACTGTGGATACCCCACTTCTGGTGCGGCGTAATCCAGTTCAGTACAATTTCTTTGTTGCCGTTCTGGCGCTTGTTCAGCACCGGCGCAACTGTTTTTAGGTTAATCGGTGGCTTATACGCACAAAGGCTCTCACCAAAGTCCAGCATCCATTCATGATCCTGATAGAACTGCTGACGACCGGTAATAGTGCGCCATGGAATCAGCTCATGAACGTTGGTGTAACCGGCGTTGTAAGACACGTGCTCATCTTCCAGACCTGACCAGGTCGGTGACGAAATGATCTTGCGTGGCTGTGCAACGATATCGCGGAAGCGGATTTTCTCTTCTTCCTTCGGCTTCGCCAGGTGTGTGTGATCACGCCCTGTCAGCTCACCCAGTGCCGCCCAGGCTTTAACCGCAACATGACCATTGGTTTCAGGCGCCAGCGACAAGATGGTTTCACACGCATCAATGGCCGATTCAATCTTCGGACGCCCCTGGTTGGCCCCCTCTTCCACATGTCTGCGGTTCAGCTTACCAAGGAATTCCACTTCTTCTTTGGTGTCCCAGCTAATACCCTTACCACCATTGCCCAACTCGTCCATTAGTGGGCCCAGTGAGGTAAAGCGGTGATACGTATTCGGGTAGTCACGCTCAACCACCGTAATGTTCGGCATGGTTTTACCCGGAATGGCTTCGCATTCGCCTTTCCACCACGCTTTACCACCGTATGGCTGTGCTAATTCACCCGGCGAGTCGTGCTGTAACGGTACAGTCACTACGTCTTGCTCTACGCCCAGATGGCCCTGGCTCATTTTCGAGAAGTTCTTCGCAATACCTTTAAAGATGTCCCAGTCAGACTGAGCTTCCCAAACCGGGTCAACCGCGGCTGTTAATGGGTGAATAAACGGATGCATATCCGAGGTATTCATGTCGTCTTTTTCGTACCAGGTTGCTGTTGGCAGAACGATATCTGAGTAAAGGCACGTGGTCGACATACGGAAATCGAGTGTGGTTAACAGGTCGATTTTGCCTTCCGGCGCTTCGTCTACCCACTCTACGTCTTCTGGTTTCTTACCGCCAAACTCGCCCAAGTCTTTACCTAACAGGCCATGCTTAGTACCCAACAAGTGCTTCAGCATGTACTCGTGACCTTTACCTGAGGAACCTAAAAGGTTTGAGCGCCAAATGAACAAGTTACGCGGGAAGTTTTTCGGATCATCCGGTTGTTCACAGGCAAACTTCAAGTCGCCTTTTTTCAGCTGGTCAACCACATAATCTTTTACATCCATGCCAGCTTCTTCCGCCGCTTTCACCAAGCCCAGTGGGTTAGTACCGAGTTGTGGTGCAGACGGCAACCAACCCATGCGCTCAGCGCGGGTGTTGTAGTCCAAAATGGTGCTGTTCCACTTGTCTTTGTTGGCAAGCGGCGACACCACTTCACTCATATCCAGCTTCTCGTAGCGCCATTGGCTTGAGTGGTTGTAGAAGAACGAGGTACCGTTCATGTGGCGTGGCGGGCGCTGCCAGTCCAGGCCAAATGCCAGCGGCTGCCAGCCGGTTTGCGGACGCAGCTTTTCCTGACCCACGTAGTGAGCCCAACCACCACCAGACTGACCAATACAGCCACACATCATCAGCATGTTGATCATGCCGCGATAGCTCATGTCCATGTGGTACCAGTGGTTGATACCGGCACCCACGATAACCATGGAGCGACCTTTGGTTTTGTCCGCGTTGCGACCAAACTCGGTTGCCACACGAATAACGTCTTCTGGTTTAACGCCCGTAATTTGCTCTTGCCATGCCGGTGTGTAAGGCACATCGTCGCTATAGTCTTTGGCACGATTCTCGTCATTAATGCCGTTGTCGACGCCATACTGCGCCAGCATTAAATCAAAGACGGTCGCAACGTAAGCGGTTTCTCCGTTCGCCAACTCGACTTTTTTCGCTGGAATTTTACGAACCTGAACTTCGTCGTGGTTGGTGTGCTGGAAGTATTCATACTCGTGCGGTGCATTACCGAAGTAGGGGAAGCCCACCTCAACCACGTCGTCGTGGTTATCTTTTAATGACAACTGCAGGCCAACGTCACCTTTCTTATCTTTCTGCTCCAGGTTCCACTTGCCTTTTTCACCCCAGCGATAACCGATAGCACCGTTCGGGCTGGTTAAACGCTGATCGTCGCTGTTAATAGCAATGGTTTTCCAGTCTGGGTTATTGTCTTCGCCCAGATTGTCGACCAAGTCAGCAGCGCGCAGGAAACGACCTTGATTCAAGACTTTCTCACCTGGTTCCAACATCACCAACATTGGCATGTCGGTGTAGCGCGTCACGTAGTCGTGGAAATACTGGCTTTGCTTGTTCACGTAGAATTCTTTCAGAATGACGTGACCAAAAGCCATGGCCAATGCCGAGTCAGTACCCTGACGAGGCGCTAACCAAGTATCACCAAATTTTGAGGCTTCGGAATAGTCCGACGTAATAACGCAGGTTTTGGTGCCTTTGTAACGCACCTCGGTAAAGAAGTGAGCATCTGGTGTACGGGTTTGTGGTACGTTTGAACCCCAGGCGATAATGTAGTTGGAGTTATACCAGTCTGCTGACTCCGGCACGTCGGTTTGCTCGCCCCACACCTGTGGTGAAGACGGCGGTAAGTCACAGTACCAGTCGTAGAAACTTAAGCAGTTACCGCCAATCAGCGACAGATAACGTGCGCCGGCAGCGTATGACACCATCGACATCGCAGGAATAGGCGAGAAGCCCGTTATGCGGTCAGGACCGTATTCTTTTGCCGTGTAAACGTTAGACGCAGCGATAATTTCATTCACTTCCTGCCAGCTAGCACGAATAAAGCCGCCCATACCACGTGCTTGCTTGTAGCTTTTCGCTTTAGCAGGGTCGGTGACAATAGACTCCCAGGCTTTAACCGGGTCTTTGTGCTTTTCTTTCGCTTCGCGCCACAGCGACATTAACTGCTGACGAACCTTTGGATACTTCAGACGGTTGGCACTGTAAATGTACCAGGAATAACTCGCACCACGAGGACAGCCACGCGGCTCGTGGTTTGGTAAGTCAGGACGTGTGCGCGGATAGTCAGTTTGCTGGGTTTCCCAGGTCACCAAACCGTCTTTGACATAAATTTTCCAGCTGCACGAACCGGTACAGTTTACCCCATGGGTAGAACGTACCACTTTGTCATGCTGCCAACGTTGCCGATAACCTTGCTCCCAAGCGCGGTCTTCGTCGGTTGTGACACCATGACCGTCGGCAAATGGTTCTTTGTGCGTTTTAAAAAAACGCAGTTTTTCGAGTAGACGACTCATAATTTCAGACTCCCAGTCCACGCCTAACATTAATAATCACGTAGGCTGAAGTTTGCGCCATCTTTCCTTGACTTGCCACCCACCGAACTGAGCTAAGCTATTGATTAGAAACAAAAACTACCACTAAGGTGGTATATGCATTTAAACTGCACCTATTGATTTACAAGGCTTTTTTTAAATCTACTTGAGAATAGTTATCACCTACCCTACAAAGTGGTAAAAAAGAGGTAGCCCAAAGTTACCAATCGTTGTTTCTCTACCCACTGTTGCTATATCATTGTCCTGTATTTTTAAAAACGGAACGCTGGTTATTTATGCTGCGTAATGCCTCAATCATTAATGTCTTTCGAATATCCCTCGCGATTATTGTGATTGTCGCCAGCGCATCCTCTTTGTCCGCTTTCTGGTTGTTGGAAAAATCCGAGCAGGACGCCGAGCTTATTAACGTTGCAGGCTCCATGCGCATGCACGCCTACAAGTTCGCGACCGAACTTTCTAATGATCAACCGGCACAAGCCCAGGCGACTGTCGAAAAAATTGAAGGTCTGTGGGAAAAGCCACTTCTGAATCGTCATTTCGCTAAAGCCAGCACAGACCTCGAAAGTTACGCCCTCCAGGTAAAGCAGGAATGGCAAGGTATTGCTCGAGACGCGCAAGAGCGAGGCTATTCACAACTTTCTGACAGTGATTCACAGCGAATTAGTGTTTATGTCGACCAGCTTGATCAGCTCGTAGGTATGTTACAGGAGCACTCTGAGCACAGAATGGAAAGTGTCCGCAGTGCCTTGGCGCTGGCCTCCTTTATTATTGTGGCGGTGTTTTTCTTCTTGCTGACCGTATTAAAACGCAAAATCGACGAACCGCTCACGCATTTATTGTCAGTGTCTAAGCGCTTAGGTCGCGGTGACTTTACCGCCAAGTCCAAGCTTAATAACAACGACGAAATTGGCCAACTAGCACGTACACTGAATAAAATGTCAGAAACCGTCAGCTACTTTTACGGCGGACTGGAGCGCCGCGTCGAGCAGCAAACCGAAGAGCTGTCGCGTAAAAATAAAGTGCTGTCGTTCTTGTACGACACTGCTCGCTCTATTATTGAGCACAGTTACGACTACAACAATTATCAGGAAGTTATTGAGAAACTCTACGAAGTGGGCGAAGTTGAAGATATTGAACTGTGCCTGCTGACCGAAGAAGGGAACCGCCCATTCCTGCAATTGCAGCCACGCCCAAATTCTCATGAGCCCTGTGAAGCCGGTGACTGCGCCACTTGTATAAAAGCCGGCCCGGGTGCGTCGGTTATTGAGGACAAAATGGTCTATCGCTTTGTGTTAAAACGCGAAGACCAAAACTACGGTGTGCTCATTGTACGCTGCGACCCAACAGAACCACTGGCCACCTGGCAGCAACAGCTGATGAGCTCAACCGCCGACCAACTGGCCTTATCGCAAAGTCTTAAATCAGAAGAAGAGCAAGTGCGCCGTCTGGCACTGATGCACGAACGTACCGTTATTGCGCGTGAGCTCCATGACTCTCTGGCGCAGGCACTGTCGTACTTAAAAATTCAGGTTACGCGACTGCACAAAGCCGTCGACAAAGATGACCGTGACACCATTGACGACGTGAGCAACGAACTGCGCGAAGGCCTGAACGCCGCCTACCGCCAGTTGCGCGAACTGCTGACTACCTTCCGCCTGAAAGTCGACGGCTCTGGCCTATACAACGCGCTGCAAACCACAGTGAAACAATTCTCCGAACAAAGCGACATGGCCATTAACTTAGATTATCGCCTGAACAATATTCCATTAGCGCCGCACGAAGAAATTCACCTGCTACAGATTATTCGTGAAGCCAGTCAAAATGCGATAAACCACAGCGAAGGAAGTGAAGTCAGCATTACCCTGTCACAGCCAAGCGGACAAGACGTTGAACTGCACATTCGCGACAACGGCATTGGCCTGCCTGAAAACGCCGAGAAAATTAACCACTACGGTCTGGCAATTATGCAAGAGCGCAGCCGTAACCTCGGCGGCGACATTCGCCTGCAGCGACTCGAAAGCGGTGGCACCGAAGTCTTCTTTACCTTTACCCCGGATTATTTGTTGCAGTAGGATGCACCCGCAATAGACTCACGGCTTTCGTAACCCCAAAATGCATCCTAGACTGGTAGTACAAGTCATCAGTTGAAGACGCATTTATGGGACAGGTTTCAGGCATCCGTTTTGCGCTGACAGGCGCCACACTTATTGCCATAAGCTTTGGGCTGGCTCGCTTCGCCTTTGGTTTGTTTGTCCCGCAAATACGTACTAACCTAGAAATCAGCGCTAACACAATTGGTGTTATCGCCGCACTCCCCCTTATCAGTTTCGTTCTTATCAGTTTAGTGGCGCCTTTAGTCACCAAGTATTTTGGTGCGCGTAATACAACCGTACTATCCGCCTTATTTGGTGTTTTCGGTCTGGCGTTAGTCAGCCAGGCAGCGGGACCCATTAGCCTCGGCTTGGGTGTCTTCGCTTGCGGTATATGCACGGGTTTAATGATGCCGGCGTTAACTTCCGCCATGCAGGCTTTGGTCGACCGTTCCATTCATGGCCGTGTCAGTTCTGTTATGAATGCGGGCACGAGCATTGGTGTGGCGCTCTCTGTTCCGGCCGTCTTGTTTTTAGTGGGGGCATGGCGTTACGCCTATTTGTCCTTCACGGTAGTCGCCATTATTGGTGTTCTACTTGCCTGGTTTTTAATTCCGTCGGTTTCCAGACTTACTCCCTCTAATGCCGCACCACCACCTAAGATTAAAGCTAGACAATGGTGGCGCTTATTAAAGTTGTCCTTATTTGCCTTCGCCATGGGTTTTATTGCATCTGCATATTGGACGTTTGGGCCGGATTTAGTCACCAATTTGGGGTCACTGTCATCCCAACAAAGCGGTTGGTTATGGTTAGCCTTAGGTATTGCGGGCTTAGGCGGCGATAACCCACGCGCTCATGCTAATGATGCTGACAACCAGTTTAACTCTGTTGGCCGCCAGCCCCAGCCAGATCTACCTGGCCGTTTTCTCAGCATTGATTTTTGGTTTGGCCTACATGAGCCTAACCGGATTGTACCTGATGACAGGCATTCGTTTATTACCAGGCCGTCTCTCAATGGGACCCGTGCTGCCCTTTGTGGCGTGTGCCCTAGGCCAGGCAGCAGGATCGCCTATTATTGGTTTACTCGTTGGTGAATTTGGCTATGCCGAAAGCTTCTCTATTTTTGCGGCGGTGGGTGTTTTTATCGCACTCATATCGCCTTTCTATCCCGGTCATACTGAACATGAGGGTGAGGTGCCTGAAGAAGAAACCGGTCTGCAAGCAGCGTACGATAATCAGCTGCAAGATGAAGAAGGCGAGCCTTTAGAAAGTTCGGGTACCGAACAGTGATGCTGGTACCCAGTTTGCCAGCATACAAAGAAGATTTCTTATTATTTGGAAGTGCTCAAATACTTTTCTAAAGGCTCTCGCTTATACTCAGGCGACGCATCAAAAAATAAGTTCAGAAGATTCATATGTCCTGAACCGAAGATGACTAAGATCCTATCCCCAGGCTGGGTTGGAACTCGTTGGATATTTCTGAAGATCCTTAGGTTTCTATTAAACCAACGACCTGTCTCAAAGTCAGCGCCAAAGTACTCATTTTCTTCATTTTCAAACTTAAAGTGACCAATCAAATAGTTACCAAGCGATTTTTTGATGTGTTTTTCATTGTTTATACGTAATAACTCCGCCGTAATACTTTGTGACTTATACACTGGATTTCCGGTATCGTAACGCAGTGCGTTATCTGAATTATTTTTATAATACTTACCGAACTCAGCTACTTTAACTTCATCGTTAAGCACTTTGTCGACTTGGGGATATATTTTCCCCCAAGTATCTACAGCGAACAATGTTTTATGCCCTAGCTTTTCCGCGAGCCGAAACCCAAGTTGATAGACCTCGCTGCGTGGGAGTTGGTTAGGCTGTGTTGGTGTATTAGATAAGTAGTTTTTGTAACTATCAGACAGCTCTTTTTGCTTTTCAGTCTTATGCTCGACAACAATATGTGTTGGGCTAAAAGTTTTTAACTGCTGCGCGATAACTTCAAGTTGTCTTTGATACTTGTTCGATAAAACATCAATTTTGCTGTCATCTTTAACCTTCACAACATCGAGGTTAGGGAAGTTGAAATGAAAGGTTCCTAAGGTAACGACTCGGATAGGCTCTGCCTGTTGCGGTGATGTTTTCCCGAAGCTCACCGAGGAGATTAGAAGCAGTGATAAAGCCAAAATAACTTTAAAAATCATTTCATTAACGAATTAAGTAAGTGATGGAGGCAATTTTACCTGCTGCCAGCATACGAGCAATGGGAAAAGTGTAACTAGCTATGATCTTGGCTGTGGTGACCTCTTCGGTTTAGCAACTACTCGCATCACTCATCCCCTTCATGCCACTGGACTTGGTTTCGTCCTCCGTCTTTACTGCGATATAACGCTATATCCGCCCTTTTGTAGGCACTATTAAATTCATCCTCTTCCGTCAACTGAGTAACGCCAATTGATGCGGTAATTGAGACATTTTGCTCATTTCCAATATCCACAATCATATCTTCTACTGATGTTCGAACCTTTTCTAATACATCCGCTGCCGTTTTAAGCGGGATATCTTCCAATATAATCGCAAACTCTTCTCCCCCGACTCTTGAACAAAAATCACTCACCCTCACCAGCTCAGCAATTGTTCGAGCAGTTTGCTGCAAAACTTTATCGCCTGCGTCGTGGCCATAAGTGTCATTAACGCTTTTGAAGTGATCGATGTCGATAATTGCAAAGCAGGAGACATTATTTGCTGACGTTTTGTGAGCTTGCAGTTCAGCAAAGCGCTCCGTAATAAAAAGTCGATTGGTCAGCCCGGTTAAAAAGTCGGTATAGGCGAGCTTTTCAAGCCTTTTGGTTTTTGAAGAGTTAATAATGATAGTTTCAATAGCAGAGCAAATTAGGCCTACTAACTCAATATCTAATTCTGTGAAAGGCGTTATGCGAGTTTCAGGACTAGTAAAATTGAGCGTTCCCCAAACCTTACCGTTAATCCTTACGGGAAGGCCTAAATACGTCTCAAGTTTGAATTTATCAAAGCAAGGGTGTCCTGAGTACTCTTCACTGTCGGAAGCGTGAGCGGTAGCAATTACCTCGTCAGCCGCGAGGGTCACCGAGCAATAAGTCTCACCTAATTCAAACTTTGTGTCCGGTGGAATAGGGTCGCCTTCCGAGTACGCATATTTTACGATGTAGTCGTGTCCGTCGACAAAGCTCACAATACCTGTTTGGACGTTGAGGTAGTGACAGCCTAAGCGTAATAACTTGTTAATTCGATCTGTAGAGAGCGTCTTAGATTGTCTATTAACGACATCATGTACCGCTCGCAGTACTTCTGCAGCGCTTGCATAATCCGTAATATCATTGATAACCGCAAAGAAGCCATTGACTGTTTTTTCAGCCCCCTCGAAGTTAGGGACGTATTTAACGTCAAGCTGCAACGTTCTGCCATCGTTCAAAACGACTTTATCGACAAAACTTAACTCCTCTCCCTTAAGCACTTTGTCATGCAGCTGCGATATTTTTTCGTAACTACTACGCCCGACAATTTCCGCTATTGTTTTGCCCTTAAGCTCCTTTAATTTCACACCAAAGAAACGCTCGTAAGCTTCATTCACATATTTATACCGACGTTGATTATCTACGTACGCCAACATAAAAGGCAGTGCTTTCGATAGCTTTTTGAAGGAGCGATCTATTTTCATGACGAGCGACCTTTTAAAAAAGTAATGCTAAACTACTTAAATAAAACACGACCCGTGTCAAACCTCAACTTATTTACTGACTCTACGGATTATAAAACTGCGCATGTTTGCGCAGGTACATCCAGCCATTGAGTATGACGCCCGCTAAGTAAAAGACAACAAAGTCGACAAACACTAGGTCGAGTGACTGTGACTCTAGCGCTATAGTGAAGCGAAATGGCAGGTAAACGGCGCCGAGCATAGCGACGGTTCC
This sequence comes from Idiomarina sp. 29L, assembly GCF_004123135.1. Classification (NCBI taxonomy): domain Bacteria; kingdom Pseudomonadati; phylum Pseudomonadota; class Gammaproteobacteria; order Alteromonadales; family Idiomarinaceae; genus Idiomarina; species Idiomarina sp. 29L. Next base: position 571,161 of record NZ_SDJS01000002.1, read on the forward strand.
CGCCCAGGTAAGTACTTTATGGGTGTAAGCTCTGGGGAAAACTTTGGTCATGGTGACTACCACGGAGCCATTGCCTAATGCGCTGGTGAATACCAAACCCATCATGCTAATGAAAAAGGGTTCGAAATAGAGTTCGGCAGTGTCGTTTTGCGCTAAGTAAAGATACCACCCCGCCACGGCTCCGAAGACTATCATTAGCAGCAAGCTAATTTGTGTCACTACCGCACCACCGAATATACCAGCCAGCCAGCGACCAAAAGGCCTTGCTAACAACGCAATAAACGGAGCCATCCAAACCAAAATAAGCGTGCTATAACCAAAAACTAACTCCAGCACGAGAGGCAACACCATGGCAAAACCGATGAAACTGCCAAAGGTCATGTTGTACAAAATACTGCAATACCACACATGAGCATTACGCAATAATTGACTGTCCGACTGGGCTTTCTCGGACGGAGTTTTTTGGGGTGATAGCCAGGCAACACCAATGCTCAGCAACGCCATAGCTGCAAACACAAACATCCATAGCGCACTGATGGTGCTCAACATTATGGGCTGACCGGCATCGACCCGCGAGAAAAAGTGCCCGCTACTGCGCTCTAAAATCAGCCCGGATTGCATAAAGTCGGCTTGCCAGGTCGACAAGAAAGGAATAATTAACTGAGCGGTAAACATGGCAAATATCATCATGCCAATAACCAGACTCATGGACATAGGCAGGCGTTCAGTTTCTTTGTCTCGCCGGGTTAAATCGAAAGCCGGAGCAAACATCATGCAGCCAACACCCGACAGCGCCGCTAACCCCATTAAGTTGACGTAACTCACCTCAAATAAAGAAAAAGCCTGCCAACTGAGCAGTGACAACCCCAATAACAATACATTAGTAGCCGCGGGTTTCCATGGGCCGAGTAAACGCCCCAGAAATATACCCACAAAACGAAACGCGGCGCCGCTAACACCTGCCAGCCCCACCAACAACATGAGCTGTGACGGATCCAGTGACAAATTGGACTTTGCCAATAGCACCACAATAACGCTCCAGCTAGCCCAGTGTGTCACACCGAGCAAAAGCGTTGTTAATGTGGTCCAGCGAGTAGCCGATGTACTTTGCATATACAGGTCGCTATTGGCTAATGTAGGGTTTTGAATCATAGTGAAACTTTGACCTGTGCCCGACAAATGCGCAACTTGCATCATTAGTTAGTTGGCGGGTTATTGTGAGGTAGGCAACTACCCTTTTTTAGGTAGTTTTTGGTTCAAAATGGGCAAGTCGGGGTGTTTGCGATGAATTTACACACGACCTATGTCAAACTATCAACAGTTTGTTATTTAGGGAGAAAATCATGACAACCGAAGCAGCCAGTATCATGTTGGTGGACGACCACCCATTGCTACGAAAGGGGCTTAAACAACTGATTGCCATGGAAGACGACATGCAAGTTGTTGCGGAGGCCAGTAGTGGCGCAGACGCTTTAAAGCTCGCGGAAGAGCACGACCCTGACTTAATTGTTCTGGACTTGAACATGCAGGGTATGGACGGTATTGAAACGCTGAAAAAGCTGCGCGACAACGGCGTTACCTCTCGTATTATTATGCTGACAGTCAGCGACGCAGACGACGACGTGGTTGCGGCCATAACCAATGGTGCCGACGGTTACCTGTTAAAAGATATGGAGCCAGAGCTGCTATTGGAGCAAATACACCGCGCAGTGACCGGAAAAATGGTCTTAAGCGAAGCCATTACTGAAATTCTGGCAACGGCGTTGCGCCAACCAACCAAGTCGCCAAGCTCGCAGCTAAGCTCGCTGACTAATCGCGAGTATGAAATTCTAAGCCTTATTGCGAAAGGCATGAGCAACAAGGTCATCGCGCGCGAACTGGATATTTCTGACGGTACGGTGAAAGTACACGTTAAACATTTACTGAAGAAACTCGGACTGCGCTCGCGTGTTGAAGCGGCAGTCTGGATGGTTAACCAACAAGGTGAGCAGGAATGAGTCAACCACTCAAGCCCGTTACAGAAGCGCTGGCAGAGATGCTAGCTGCCGTTGAAATAACCAAAGAAAAAGAAGTCATAGAGCTTAATGATGCGCATGGTCGCATTCTTAGCCGACCTGTCAATTCAACGCTGGACGTGCCCGGTTATGACAATTCTGCCATGGATGGTTATGCCGTTCGCTGCAAGGAAGCTCAGAGCGGTACGCGTTTAATCATAGCGGGTGTTGCGTCGGCTGGTCATCCGTTTAATGACAAAGTGGAAGCTGGTCAGTGTGTGCGCATTATGACCGGTGCACCGGTGCCAGAAGGCTTTGACGCCGTGGTTATTCAAGAAAACACTGAGGCAGCAGACAACAGCAGCGTTGTCATTAATAAAGCCCCCTCGGAAGGCGAAAACATTCGCTTGCGCGGCAGTGACATGTCCGTGGGTGAAGAAGTGATTGCCGAGGGCACAAAACTCAGTGCCATTGATATTGGCCTGTTGGCGTCATTAGGCGTGGCGGAAGTACCGGTCTTTAAAAAGCCCAAAGTCGCCGTATTCTCTACCGGTGATGAACTGGTCGCTCCCGGAGGCAAGCTGGCCGAAGGACAAATTTACGACAGCAATCGCTACTTGTTGAAAGCCATGCTCAGCAACTTGCCGGTTGATGTTGTCGATCTAGGGTGTTTGAAAGACGACTTAGACGCGCTGCAAAAGGCGCTGTCTGAAGCGGCAAGTAACTGTGACGCCATTATTACCAGTGGCGGCGTGTCTGTCGGCGATGCTGACTTTACTAAAGATGCGTTAGAGCAACTCGGCGAGGTCAACTTCTGGAAGGTGGCCATGAAACCCGGCAAACCCTTCTCCTTTGGGAAACTCGGTAACGCCTGGTTCTTTGGTCTGCCGGGAAATCCGGTTGCCGCAACGGTGACCATGGATCAGCTCGCACAGCCTGTGCTCAGACATCTAAGCGGTGAGAAGCACTTTAAGCCGCTGGCACTTAACGCGGTTGCGTCAGCGCCACTGAAGAAGCGTCCTGGACGTGCGGACTACCAACGAGGCTTCTACGAGCAGAATGCGCAAGGCGAACTGACGGTTAGCAGCGCTGGCTCACAAAGTTCTGCGGTATTGAGTACGGTGAAAAAAGCCAACTGTTTAATATTGTTAGAGCAGGAGCAAGGCGCCGTGGAACAAGGTGATACGGTTAAGGTTCTGCCTTTTTCACGCCTGTTTGATTAAAGTTTGATCAGCATCAATTCAGCCAACTGAAAAACATGGACACTGTCCTGCTCAAGGAGGTGTCCATGCAATTTACCGACGTATTACTCGACCAACTCAATAAGCTAGGCATTAAAGAGTTATTTGGCATTCCCGGCGACTTTATTCTGCCGCTGTTAAGTGACATTCAAAAGCGCAGTGACATACCCTTTCATTATTTGAGTCACGAGCCCGCCATTACTTTTTGTGCTGATGCCGCCGCGCGTATTACCAACCGCCCCGCTGCTGTGTTTTTAACCTATGGTGCCGGTGCTTTAAATGCGGTGAATGCAGTGGCTCAGGCCTATGAAGAGCATGTTCCTCTCATTGTTATTGCAGGCTTTCCTGCTCAGAAAGAGATTGATCGCGGACTGCATATACACCATCAGGCGAAACATACCGACTCACAGTCGCGGGTGTTCGAACAAGTCACCTGTTACCAAACGCGTATCGACTCCCCGGAAACAGCAACCGCTCGTTTGCAAAATGCCTTGTCGGAATGTCAGCGGCAATCTCGACCTATTCTGATTGAAGTAGCGCGTGATGCCTTTGCCTATGAGGTCGCTGAACCGGAAGACTGGCCGAAGCCTGCAATGCCGTCACTTGAACTAACCAGTCTGAACGCCCAAATTAAGGAACGCCTGCAAAAGGCCAAAAATCCAGTGATTCTTGCGGGTGTTGATGTGCGTCGCTTTCATGTTTCAGCGGCTTTAGAAAGCTTTAGTGAGAAAACCGGCATACCGATTGTCACCACCTTTTTAGGCCGTTCAGTTATTAACGTGAAACACCCGAACTACACTGGCGTATTTTTGGACGACAGCGACTCCGCCGCTTATCAGCTGCTGACAGACGCCGACTTGATACTGTCGGTTGGCATTATTCGCACCGACAGCAATTTCGCGGCACACAACTATTTGCTCCACGAAGAAAAGCTGCTCGATTTGCAACAAAACCGCTGCCGAGTCGGTAAAAGTCAGTACCATCAGGTGAATTTAAAAACCGTACTGGAAAGCCTCAACCAAGCGTCGTTGCCGTGGTTCGGTCGTTCTGTATCTAGAGTGAGCGAGCCGACAGTAGCCGAGGGTAAGTTCACCGCCGACCATGCTATTCGAGTCATTCACAAAACACTTGAGTCCTCAGAAGACACCGTGCCCTTTGTAACGGACGTTGGCGACTGTTTATTTGCTTCATTATTAGCACAGCCAAGTCTGTGCCTTGCGCCAGCGTATTATGCGTCCATGGGCTACGCCGTTCCTGCGGCCTATGGCATTCAAGCCGCCACCGGTATGCGACCGATGGTTCTGGTCGGCGACGGCGCGTTTCTAATGAGCGGGTTAGAGCTTGGGCATTTCCAACGACATAACTACGCCCCCATTGTGGTGCTTTTCAACAACAAACGTTGGGACATGATTCAGGCGTTTGCACCAGACTTAGGTTGTACCGACTTAACCGGTTGGGATTATCAAAAGCTCAGCGAAAGTATGGGCTGTGAGTATCATTCAGCAAACAACGAAGAACAATTAGAAACAGCGGTGGAAAATGCACTAAAACAAACGCAAAAAGTCTCGTTTATTGAGGTAGCACTTGCTGCTGACGCGCGCACTGAGCGTTTAGATCGATTTGCGTACCGTTTTCTTAATGCATAGCGGCGGCTTTGAACGACGCATAAACCCACTGCCCCGGCTGCAAATCTAACCGCTCGGCAGAGGCTTTGGTTATTAGCGCCCGAAGCTTCTGCCCGGCGACTTCAAGCAGCACAATAACCTCGGCGCTGTGCTCAGCGCTTTCAAACCCCTGAACTTGAGCCTTAACCTGATTCGTCAATGAGGTCGACTCAATAAAGTGAGTAGCAATGCTAACGTCCCGCGCCCACACCAACAAACGACGGGTACTCTCTATCGTTTCGCCAACTTGAGGTAGCGTGAGGGTTTGATCGCCCAGCATCCAGGTCGACATTCCCTCAGTTCGGTTATTGTTAACTAAAGACTCTGAGACATTCAATACCGACAACGGGCCTTCAGAGTGACCGGACAGTTCAGCAATTTGTTCCTGTAAAGTACCGCTGGAGACGATTCTCCCCCGCTCCATCAGCACGAGGTTGTCAGCCAGGTGCACCACCTCATCAACATGATGTGTCACCACAATAATCGGTAAACTAAAGCGCTGCTGAATTTGCTTTAAGTAGTCCATAATGTTGCGTTTGGCTTTGTTATCCAGCCCATTCATAGGTTCGTCGAGTAATAACAACTCAGGTTGTGACAACAGCGCCCGGCCTAAGGCGACACGCTGTTGCTGACCACCCGACAACTGACTCGGCATGCGATTTAACAAGTCCTGCAGCGACAATATGGCAACAACGTCTTGCTCTGAAATAGCCGCTGCCCGGTTTTTGGGAAGGCCATACAGCAAGTTCTGCCGCACGGTTTGTGTCTCGAATAAGTGTGCCTTTTGAAACACCAAAGCCAACCGCCGATACTCCGGCTTTCGCATTTTTGAGTCATTCAGCCAAGGCTGCTCGCGCCAGGTGATGTGCCCTTCTGCCTTGCTGATAACGCCCGCTATGGTTTTCAGCAAAGTGCTTTTACCGCAGCCCGACGGTCCAAAAATGGCGGTCACACCGGCATCGGAAAATTGCTGCTCAACCGCAAGCTGAAAACTTCCCAGAGACACCTTCACAGAAACATCTAGCATAGTCGCGTCTCGCTTTTAGTTGAACGCTTTTGCCAACCGTAAACCAACACCAGAACCGCAAAGGAAAATACCAGCAACCCTAAAGACAGCTGGTGCGCAGCGTCATAATTCATGGCTTCTGCATGGTCGTATATCAGCACTGACAGCACTTGCGTTTCGCCGGGTATGCTGCCGCCCAACATTAAAATGACGCCAAATTCACCCAACGTATGTGCAAAACTGAGCGTTGCCGAGACTAAAAATCCTCCTCGACAATATGGCACCACAATGGTCCAAAAGCGTCGCCAAGCGCCCGCCCCCAGAGTCGCCGCGACCTGTAACTGCTCGTCGTCGATGCGACGAAACGACTCAACTAGCGGCTGTACCGCAAAGGGCAATGAGTAGATGATAGATCCAACCAAAATACCCTCGAAACTGAAGGCTAAATGATTCAGCCCGAGAGATTCCAGCGTTTCACCAATAAAGCCGGTGGGACCAAGCCATAAGAGCAAATAAAAACCCAGCACTGTGGGCGGTAAAACTAAAGGCAACGCGACTGCTGCTTGAACGGACGCTACAAGCCAGCCACTACGCCGCGCTAACCACCAGGCCAAAGGCGTGGCAACGAGCAACAAAATGGCGGTGCTGGCAACGCCCAATTTTAAGGTGAGCCAAACGGCTTGCCAGTCAGCCTCTGCCATGCATCGGTTCCTTATCGGTTGTCAGCTTATTGACAGGCTCTATACCGTAACGGCGTTTTAACTGGGTTATTTCCGGTTGCTGCATAAATTGACTGAAACGAGTAGCGAGCTGTGTATTTTTAGCGCCAGCAATAACCGCATGCTGCTGCTTAAGCAGGTGTTTGTCTTTCAAAGGCAGGATTTTCATCCGCTGCGCCGCATCGGTGCCTTGCTCAATGAGTGACAACGCCACAAACCCATAGTCGGCCGCACCCGAGCGAACCATGTGCATCACCTGCGCAACATTTTCCGCATACACCAACGACGGACTGACCTGCTCGTAGACCCCCTCTGATTTTAAGTAGCTAACAGCCGCCTTTCCAAAAGGTGCGTGTTTAGGCTGAGCAATAGCCACCGCTTTGCCCTTCATCAGGGTTTCTAACGGCCTAACAAAAGGCTCTTGCGAATTAGCAGACGCCAGCAGCACCAGTTGCCCATAACCGTCAGTCATCACCCTACCGGTAAGCTCACCCGCCTGCTCTAGTCGAGCCATATAAGCTGAGTTCGCCGAGAAATACAGATCATAAGGCGCACCGTGCTGAATTTGCGTGGCCAACTTGCCAGACGAACCGTAAATAACGCTCACATCAACTTGCTCGGCTTGCTCAAATCGCTGCACGATATCGTCGAGTAACAAACGATAATTAGACGCCGCCGCGATGGTTAAATCCGTAGCGCTCGCAAGCAAAGGGAATGACATTAAAAGACAAAGCAACCCGCGCATTCAACCCTACTCCTGTGAACTCGTGTCACTGTTACGCCAATGATCAGCTGCTTGTTGGTCAGAGCTCTTTGCCTCAACCCATTGCTCGCCCGCCTGCGTGTATTCTTTTTTCCAGAACGGCGCCTGAGTTTTCAGATAATCCATAACAAAGCTGGCGGCATCAAAGGCTTGCTGACGGTGTCCACTGGCAACGCCAACAAACACAATTTGCTCGTTCAGCGGCAAGTAACCGACCCGGTGAATCACCGTCACACCGTGCAGCGGCCAACGCTGACTTGCCTCTTTCACAATCGCGCCCAGCGCCTTTTCGGTCATGCCTGGATAGTGCTCAAGCTCAAGGCCTTTTAACTGGCCGTCTGGTGTGTTGCGTACCAAGCCGGAAAAAGTCACTACCGCACCGCTGGCGCTATTTGCTGACAGCCGTTCATATTCTTTAGCGACAGAGAAATCATCTTCCTGCACCTCAATACGGGTGAGCATCGTCATTATCCCCCGGTTACCGGCGGAAACAGCGCCACTTCGTCACCCGCTTTTACGCTCGCCGACAAGGGCAACATGTCCTGATTCACCGCACATAGCAGTTGATACCGTTCCAGCTCCTTCTGGTGCTTGTCGGACTGCTGCTTCAGTGTCTTAATAATATCTTCCACAGTATGAATACCCGTTGGCTCCAGCGCCATTTCAGAGGTGCCTAAACGTTCCCGTAACACCGCAAAAAACTTCACTTTAATCATAGCGGCTTGCCTCCTCGCTGCCAGTGTCCGCGTTTACCGCCCTCTTTTTCCAGTAAGCAAGTGTCGGTGATGACCATAGCCGGATCGACGGCTTTACACATGTCATATACCGTAAGCGCTGCGACAGATGCTGCCGTTAAGGCTTCCATTTCGACACCGGTTGTACCGGTGACTTTGCATAAACTTTGGATGCGTACTTCGCCTTTGTCGCGATCGAGTTCGAACTCAATGCTCACTTTGGTCAGCGCCAGCGGATGACACAAGGGTATTAAATCGCTGCATTTTTTCGCCGCCATAATGCCGGCAATGCGCGCAGTGGCTATGACATCGCCCTTTTTCGCTGCCGCTGCCTCTAACAATTCAACGACATCGCTGCGGGTTTTTACCTTACTTTGCGCAACAGCAACCCGGGTTGTGGTGGCCTTATCGGCAACATCCACCATGTGGGCTGCGCCCTGTTCGTTCACATGGGTTAATTCACTCATTGCAACCTCACACTAAATGTCCGACAAAATTACAGGGGCCCTGGCGCGCATCAATTTGCGGAGCCAGCAATTTTTCCCAAGCCAGCCTTGCCGCACCGCCTGAGCCAGGAACCGCAGCTATCAGCGTTTTATTCGCCAGGCCAGCAAACGCGCGCGACTGCATGCTCGACGTACCAATATCCTCAAAAGACAGCTGTCGAAACAGCTCCCCAAAACCGTCAATATGTTTGGCTAACAACGGTTCAATCGCGTCCTGAGTCACATTATCCGCAGCAAACCCCGTTCCGCCATTCGTGATAATGACATGAATATTGTCATCGGCAATCCACTGACTAATAACCGCTCTTATCTGGTAAAAGTCATGCGATGAAATGCGGCGCTCAACCACCGAATGCCCAGCTTCTGTCGCCAGCTCATCCAGCAAGTCGCCGGTGGTGTCATCACTGACAGTACGTTTATCGGACAATGTTAAAACAGCGATATTTAAAGGCTTAAACGACTTATTTGCCTTCATGGTAAGTCTCCTCACTGCGCCAGAACGTCGACCATTGCTCTGGCGTGTTGGTGTTATACAGGGTTCTCTCGTCTACGCGCGGCAATGCTGTGGCGCGAGTGTATTTAAGTAAAGCGTAGACCGACAGCCGGCCATTGTCAGAACGAAGTTGGTGCTCAATGTAGTCTTTCAGATCGGTCGTTCGTTTCAGAGCACAGGGCAAGGCACAGTCTTCGAAATACGCTGATCCCGATGCACTGGCTAGCGTGCGCATGGCCTCGACGGTTAAGCCGGGCATATCGACAGGAACCACTAAAACCCGGGAATGCTGACATTCTGGTAAGCCGGCGTGCAGACCTGACAACGGTCCTTTGTCAGTAATTATGTCTTGCGTGTAGCCACTTTCATTGCGGCTAACAACGACATCGTCACAACCGGCTCGGTACATTTTATCGACCATAATATCGAGCAGTGGCGTTTCGCCCACCGGCAGTAAGGCTTTATCGGTGCCCATGCGACGAGAACGTCCACCAGCCAAAAGCAGTCCGCTAAACGGAATTTCCCCCGACATGTTAACCGCCTATCATCGCTAAATGGCGAGTTGCTCCACTGTTGCCTTCATGCAAACCGTGCGTGGCTTTTTTCAGCATGACGTTATTGCGAAGGGCATTAATTAACGGTTGCGGATCATCGTCCTGCAAATACTGGCGAATGTCCTGATGCTGCTCGGTAAACAAACACAAGAACAATTGCCCTAAACTGGAGACGCGTAAGCGGTTGCAGTCGTCACAGAAGTCTTTGCTGTAGGGCATTATCAAACCCATTTTGCCCTTGTAGTCCGGATGTGCGAACTCTTGTGCCGGCCCCGCGTTGTCTGCTCTTGACGTCAGCGACCAACCTTCGTTCAGCAAGCGTTCCTTAATATCCTGACCGCTTACGTGCTGGCGCTGATAGTAGTCGGCGTTATCGGTGGTGCGCATAAGCTCGATAAAGCGCAGTGCCACATTACGGTCTTTGATAAATTTGAGAAACTCAGGCAGCTCGCCACCATTGTACTGTTTCAACAACACAGTGTTGACTTTAACGGTTGCAAAATCCATATCCACCGCCTGATCAATACCTTCGATAATCTCCGGCAGCTTATTCTGACCGGTGACCAAGTGGAACGTACCCGGATCCAGGCTATCGACACTGACATTAATGGCGTCGAGACCGGCTTCTTTCCAGTCCTGTAAGTCGCGCTTCATGCGATAACCATTCGTCGTAATGGCCACTTTCTCAATACCCGGCACCGACTTACAGGTCGCGATAATTTCGCTTAAGTCTTTACGCAGGCAAGGTTCACCGCCGGTTAAACGAATTTTGGTGGTGCCCAGCTTGGCAAATGCGGTCACCAACCGGCGAACTTCCGGCAGGGTAATTTCGTATTTACGAGAGCTACAGTCAGGACCGTCAGGAAGGCAGTAATCGCAGCGAAAGTTACAGCTTTCAGTCAGCGACAGTCGCAAATAGGTGAAGCGACGCGAGAAGCGATCTTGTAATGGTTGCATATTCACACCTTTCCAAATGTCGGGAGGTACCTTCGTTTCCAAATGCACCCTGGTGGCAGAATTACCACGGCATACTGTTCATACCCTTGCGTTTGTCTTGCGAAAAGGGGTTAGAGCCAGCAGCTCGGCGTAGTGAGGAAAGCTTAGTAGAAAGGTGTTGCCACCGAAATTCCCAGGAAGAGAGGGGCAGAATACCACCTAAGGGGTAGACCTTGGCCATGGAGCTTGATTTGCATCAAATTGAGCGCCCGTGAAATTTGCTAATCTTTGCCGCCACTTTGGTCATACAGGTGTTTTATGTCTGCATCAGCCGCTAATTTCCGCCCTGAACTGCTTTGCCCCGCCGGTAGCCCGGAAGCGATGCGCATGGCTTTTGCTTATGGTGCGGATGCCGTTTATGCCGGCGAGCCACGTTACAGTCTACGTGTACGAAATAACTCTTTCACGCTGGACAACTTAGGTGATTGCATTGAAGAAGCCCACGAACGCGGTAAGCGTTTCTACGTGGTCGTCAACATCGCACCGCACAATACGAAATTAACGCGCTTTGTCGAGCACATGCGTACTATTGTGGACATGCAGCCCGATGCGTTAATTGTATCTGACCCCGGCGTAGTGATGTTGTTGCAGGAGCATTTTCCAAGTCAGCCTCTGCACTTGTCGGTTCAGGCCAATACCATTAACTGGGCGGCGCTGAAGTTCTGGCAGAAACAAGGCATTGAACGGGTCATTCTATCGCGCGAACTGGGTTTAAAAGAAATTGCCGAAATGCGCCAGCAGGTGCCGGACATTGAAGTCGAAGTGTTCGTACATGGCGCTCTTTGTATGGCGTATTCCGGCCGCTGTTTATTGTCGGGTTATATGAACAAACGCGACCCGAACCAAGGCGCCTGCACCAATGCCTGTCGCTGGGGCTATGAAGTGCACGAAGCCAAAGAAAATGCCGTCGGGCAGTACGACCCGGTGCTACTTGGTGACCCTAAAAAACCGCAAGACTTAATGCTGCTCGACGAAGACCAACACGGCTCTTACATTATGAATTCAAAGGACTTGCGCGCCGTTGAATACGTTAATGATTTGGTGCAAATGGGTGTGCATTCGCTAAAAATCGAAGGTCGAACTAAGTCCGACTATTATATTGCCCGCACCGCCCAGGTATACCGTCAAGCCATTGATGATGCGGTTGCCGGTAAGCCCTTTGACCCAACGTTGCTGAACGACTTAGAAGGTATGGCCAATCGCGGTTTTACCGCTGGTTTTTTGCAACGCCATACACCGCACGACTTACAAAACTACGAACGCTCACATAGCGAAGGGCAACACTTATTAGTTGGCCAGCTTTGTGATGCGCATGGCGACGGTCGTTACCAAGTGTCCGTAAAAAATGGTTTTGCCATTGGCGATGAACTTCTGCTAATGACACCGAACGGTAATCATCGCTTTCAGCTGGTGGATATGACTTCAACACGAGACGAAGCCATGATTCGCGCGCCCGGTTCTGGTTATACCGTGGTGTTAAACACCCCAGTCACCATTGATGAAAAAGACATCCCCTACTGTTTCCTGGTCAAAGAAAACCTTGCGAGGAAGGCGGCATGATCAAAATAAACGACGGTTGCATTAACTGCGATATGTGTGAGCCCGAATGCCCTACAGAAGCCATTGCGATGGGCGACGACATTTACGAAATAAATCAGGACAAGTGTGTTGAATGCGAGGGGTATTACGACACGCCTAACTGTTATGCGGTTTGCCCGGTAGAGGCAGTCGATATTTTATAAGCAAAGGGGTATGTCCCCCCCTCTCTTTAGAGGTACATAAATCAATTGGAGGGTTTTGTATAGTGAGCCAGGTCAATAATACAGTCGATGAGATGACTATGCGTACTCCAATTCAATGTAATCAATGCAGCATGCAATCTATTTGTGTACCTGCGGGGCTTATTCCCAGCGATGTCGAAATTCTCGATAAAAGCAGCCGCGAGCCGCACTTATACAATAAGCGCAGTGTGGTATTTAGCGAAGGCGAAGCGTTGAACTCCGTTTTTGCGATAAAAAGTGGCTCGGTGAAATGCTACACCATAGACAGCAATGGTAAGCAGCAAATTACCAGCTTTCATATGGTGGGCGATATTGTCGGGCTTGAGTCTCTTGCCAGCGGCAACGCCAGCACTTATTGCGAAACGTTGGAAACCTCCATGCTTTGTGAAATTAAACTGGGCAAACTGTTTGCACAGGAGCTTCCCAAAGTAGAAGGGAACTTGATGCGCCTAATGAGTCGTCGCCTGGGCAACAACAGCAAGCATTATTTAAACATTGTGAACACCAGCGCTGAGCAGAAAGTGGTGTCTTTTTTACTTTCAATAAGTACGCACATGCAGCAACATGGGCTGTCCCGCAGTGAGTTCCGGCTGCCAATGACTCGCACCGATATCGCCAATTATCTGGGTTTGGCAGTTGAAACGGTCAGCCGTATATTTACTGCATTGAAAGAGCAAGAGCTCATTCAAACCAAACAGTCCATTTTAACAATTAATGATTTAAGCGCATTGGAGCGTCGCGTCGCTTAAGCGCTAAGCAGGAGGTTACATGTCATCCGCTGGGTTTAACTGGTCCGATCCACTCAACTGGCAAAACGCACTCACTGATGAAGAAAAAATGATTCAGGAAAGCGCGCATCAGTACGCACAAGAAAAGTTGATGCCACGAGTACTGGAAGCCAACCGCAACGAGAACTTTGATCGCGCCATCATGAGTGAGCTGGGTGAGATGGGCCTGCTGGGCTCAACGTTACCGGAAGAATATGGCGGCAGCGGTGTGAACCACGTTAGCTACGGCCTTATTGCCCGCGAAATTGAGCGCGTTGACAGCGGCTACCGCAGTGCCATGAGTGTGCAGTCTTCCTTAGTCATGCACCCTATTTATACCTTTGGTACCGAAGCACAACGTAAAAAGTATTTGCCGAAACTCGCCAGCGGCGAATGGGTCGGCTGCTTTGGTTTAACCGAGCCTGACTCCGGCTCTGACCCTGCCAGTATGCGCACGGTCGCGAAGCGCACCGACAACGGTTATGTGCTGTCCGGCTCGAAAATGTGGATAACCAACTCGCCTATCGCGGATGTATTTGTCGTATGGGCGAAACTCGACGGCGAGATTCGCGGTTTTGTTCTGGAAAAAGGCATGAAAGGTCTGAGCGCCCCGAAAATTGACGGGAAATTCTCACTTCGTGCGTCTATTACCGGCGAAATTGTTATGGATGGCGTTGAAGTATCAGAAGACCATATTTTCCCGGAAGTGAAAGGCTTAAAAGGCCCATTTAGCTGCCTCAATAAAGCGCGTTACGGCATTGCCTGGGGTTCACTGGGGGCGGCTGAATTCTGCTGGCACGCTGCACGTCAATACACGCTGGAGCGCAGTCAGTTTGGCAAGCCGCTGGCGGCAAACCAGCTTATTCAGAAAAAGCTGGCGGACATGCAAACGGAAATTAGCTTAGGTCTATTGGGCTGCTTGCAAGCCGGTCGCGAACTGGACAACGGCACTTTGAACCCTACGGCTATTTCACTGATTAAGCGCAACAGCTGTGGTAAAGCGTTGGATATTGCCCGCCAGTCTCGGGACATGCACGGCGGTAACGGTATTGCCGACGAGTATCATGTTATTCGTCATGTCATGAACTTAGAGGCTGTAAATACCTACGAAGGTACCCACGACATTCACGCATTAATTCTCGGTCGGGCGCAAACCGACATTCCTGCATTTTAAGAGGTTATTATGCGCAGCGAACCCGATGGTTGGCAGCAGGACTTTATTGAACGGGTGGCGCAAGGCGATTTGCCTGCGCCGTTATCCGTCGACAGCCAGTTAAGCGATGAGCAACTGTTCTCGCTGTTTCACAGTCAAGCCACTAGTCGCTTCGCAGACTTAGAGTCACGCCGCTTACAACGTCAGGGAAAAAGTTTTTATACCATTGGCAGTGCCGGCCACGAAGCCAATGCGGCCATTGCTGCTGCAATAAAGCTCACTGACCCTGCATTTTTGCACTATCGAAGCGGCGCTTTCTTCCTACAAAGAGCTAAGCAGCTTGAAGGTAGCCACCCACTTTACGATTTAATGCTGTCGTTTTGTGCCTCCAGCGAAGATCCTATTTCCGGTGGTCGTCATAAAGTGTTAGGCAGCCTCAGCCTGAATATTCCACCGCAGACTTCGACTATCGCCTCGCATTTACCCAAAGCCATGGGTACGGCTTACGCCATTGGCCTTAGTCGACGCACAGCGCACGATGGTACCTGGCCTGACGACGCAATAGTGGTGTGCAACTTTGGTGATGCCTCAGCCAACCATTCCACAGCCGTTGGTGCCATGAACGCCACCGGCTGGGCTAGCTATCAGGGCATGCCCATGCCTATTTTGTACGTGTGCGAAGACAATGGCATTGGCATCTCCACACGGACACCTAACGGCTGGACGCAACAACAGTTACAAAGCTATACCGGTATTCGCTATTATTTTGCCAACGGCGGCGATGCCATAGAAACCTATCGGGTGGCTCAGCAGGCGTCTGACTATATTCGGCGAACCGGTAAACCGGCGGTTTTGCATTTAAAAACCCAGCGATTCTTTGGTCATGCCGGTGCGGATGCTGAAATTGCCTACCGCACCAAAGAGGATATTGAGCAGGCGTTTGAGGCCGACGTGTTACTGCAAACCGCGGCGCAAATTATTGCCCGGGGCATTTGCCCGGCGCAAGAACTCAGTGAGCGCTTAAGCCGCTGGCAACAGCAAATATCGCGTGTTGCAGTCGATGCGTCCTCGCGACCGAAACTCACCTGCCCTGACGATGTTATGGCCTCAATACAGCCGTCATCGGGCTGCCATACGCCATTGCCTGATGCGCCCAAACCCACTAAGAGTGTACTGGCGTTCGACAAGCGTAATTGGGGTAAACCGCAGCCTCTGGGGAAAATGATTAACTGGGCACTGCATGAAGCAATGTCGCGGTGTAAAAACGCCCTGGCCTTTGGTGAAGACGTCGGCAAGAAAGGCGGCGTGTACCACGTGACGAATCAACTCTTTGATCAATTTGGTCCGAATCGGGTTATCAATACACTGCTCGATGAGCAAAGCATACTCGGGCTGGCTATTGGTCTTGCGCAACAAGGCTTTTTGCCGATACCGGAAATTCAATTTTTAGCCTACGTACATAATGCTGAAGACCAAATTCGGGGCGAAGCTGCGACCTTGCCGTTTTTCTCGAACGGCCAATACCATAACGGCATGGTCATTCGTATTGCCGGCCTGGCCTATCAAAAAGGCTTTGGCGGACACTTCCACAACGACAACTCCTTTGCTGTTTTCAGAGACATTCCCGGGGTTGTTGTCATGTGCCCCTCTAACGGATACGACGCCGTATTAATGATGCGTCAGGCGATAGAACTCGCTCATGTGCAAAAACGCGTGGTCATATTTTTAGAGCCCATTGCGCTTTATATGACTCGGGACTTACTCGAAGAAGGCGACAACGGCTGGCTCAATGAATTTCCGCCTGAAAGCGCAAAACTTCCGGCATTCGGAGAGCCCGGCAGTTACGGCTCCGGCGACGAGCTGACCATTATTACCTATGGCAATGGCTATTACCTGTCGCGCCAGGCGTGTGCGGAGCTGTCATTAGAGCAACGTATTCGTATTCTCGATTTGCGTTATTTAGTGCCACTGGATATCGATAAGGTCATTTCAGCTTTAGGCGATAGCAAACAACTACTGGTTGTCGACGAGTGCCGCCAGCGCGGATCTTTGAGCGAGGAGCTGGTCACCGCGTTACATGAGAGCCTGGACGGGCTGCATATTGACCGTATTACCGCGAAAGACTGCTTTATTCCGCTGGGTGGCGCCGCCAATACGGTGTTACCGCAAAAAGCGGACATTATCGAATATTTGAAGGAACAACTGTCGCTATGAAACAAACCGCTGTTGTCGTTTGCCCCGGACGTGGCGGCTATAACAAGCCAGAGCTAGGCTCTATTGGACGCCGACACTTACCGCAACAAGCCAGGCTAATAGACACCTTTGATCGTGTACGTCAGCAACTTGGTTACCCCACAGTGAGCGAGCTCGACAGCGAACCTACTTTCAAGCACAAAGTCCACTACGCCCCGGAAAATTCGGCCGCGCTCATTTATGGCGCCGGTTATGCCGACTTTAAATCTATTGATACCAACCAGTACGACATTGTGGCCATTACCGGCAACTCTATGGGTTGGTACACGGCGCTAACATGCGCTGGTGTTTGGCAGCCTGACTCGGCTATGGAAATTGTCACAGATATGGCTCTGTGTACCGCAAAGGCCGACGGTGCGCAGTTAATTTACCCAGTAATGAATGAGCAGTGGCAACCCGACGCTGACAAACAAAGCGCCATTGACGCACTCATTCATGAGCATCCGGACGAACTGTTTTTATCCATTCGCTACGGTGGTTACGCCTTATTGGCAGGCACAACAGAGGCGATTCAAGCAGCAAGTAACACCTTAGAGCCCATTGATGACCGTTTTCCAATGATTCTGCCGGGTCATGCCGCGTTCCATTCACCGCTGATGTCTGACGCGTCAGAAGGCGCTCTGAAGCATTGGTCGGTGGATACATTTTCTCAGCCCAAGGTACCGTTAGTGGACGGCCGTGGCGTTATTTGGGAGCCCGGCGCAGTTAATAAAGAGACCTTGAAGCACTATACCTTTGGGCATCAGGTCACTGAGTGTTATGACTACAGCCGCGCTATTCGTGTGGCATTACGCGAATTTGCCCCGGACAAGCTGTTGCTCTTAGGGCCAGGAAACAGTCTGGGCGGTGCCACCGGTCAGGCGCTGGTTGCCATGGACTGGCGTGGTATTAACAGCAAAGACGCCTTTAGCACTGTGCAAGAAGGCGGCAACGCCCCAGTGATTAGCCTGGGGCTATAAGTTCCTATAAAAGTTAGCGAATGCCCTTGCCGTTTAGGTGGCTCTTGTACGCCATATCGCTTTTCATAATATGGTTCATTAGCCACGCTTTCACAAAGTCCAACAGCTCATCAATTACGTCTTCATGGTTATCGACGCGGTGTTTAAAGCGCATAACATCCTGCACTAAGTCCTTGTGTTTCACTTTGTGGTTTTCTAAATCCGGATAGCCGTTTCGCTCCATGAGCAGCTCTTCGTAATTAAAGTGCGTGGCCGTGTAGTTGATTAACGAGTCCACCAAGCGTTGCAGCGCATGCTGGTCGCCGTCGCGTAACTTCAGTCGATACAGCTCGTTAGCAATATAAATTAAGCGCTGATGCTGACGGTTAATTTCTTCAATGCCGACGTCCAGCTTCGAGGACCACTCAATAAGCACATCTTGCTCTTGTAAGCGTTTCTCAATAACGGCATTTTCAATGTAGTAACGGTCACCCAGCGACTTGATTTCACCGCCCAGAGTGGTTAGCTGAGCCGAGCTCTCCAACGCTTCCTGAGAGCGCTCATCTATCACTTTCGCGCTTTCTGACAGCGAGTTAACGTTTTCCTGAATGTTCATGGTCACTGCTGACTGCTCTTCTGCCGCAGAGGCAATTTGCGTATTCAGATCGTTAATCACACCCACGTTTTCAACAATGTCGGTCAGAGACATTGACGCCTTATTCGCGTGCTCAACGTTCTCACCGGCCAACGCTTTGTTCCGCTCCATGGTATGAACGGCATTTTCCGTATTACTTTCTAAGCGCCCAATAACGCTCTGGATTTCACCGGTCGACGCCTGTACACGTTGCGCCAGCTGACGAACTTCATCGGCAACCACCGCAAAGCCTCGCCCCGACTCGCCGGCACGCGCCGCTTCGATAGCCGCGTTCAGTGCTAACAAGTTAGTCTGGTCGGCAATATCGTTAATAGTCAGAAGAATTTTCGAAATGGCCTGACTGTCTTCCGATAAGGTTTTGATGACCTGTTGGGACTCAGACACCTCTTGCTCGAGCCGCTGAATAGCTTCGACCATAGTATTGACGACCTGCTGACCGTTTTGCGCCGAGGTCATGGTGTTGTCGGCTTCCGTGGCCGCTTTTTGGGTCGATTCAGATACTTCGCTGATAGCCGCAGTCATTTGTTCTACCGCTGCCGCCGCGCTTTGCATTTGTGCAGCCTGTTCTTTGGCACGCTCAGCTAACTCTTTTATGGCCTGATAGTTACCGTCTCCCAAGCGATCCATACCGTCGCTGGACTTACGAATCGCGTCAACCGAATAGCTGGTTTCTATGGCCACCGAATTGAGGTAGTCGGTAATTTTAGACAGCTCGTCTTTACCTTCTGCGACACCTAAGCTGTTCAAGTCGCCGTTAGCCAACTGCTTAGCCATATTGATATTCGCGGTTACCGCTCGATAAATGCCTAAATACAGGCTGGTGAATAGCAACAGTTGTAATAGCAATACCAGCGCCAGCAGCACAATGTTTTTCCAGATAACGCCATCCAGTTTATCCAGGCGTTCCGCCAAGCGCTGTTGGTACACCGGAATAATGGCATCATAGAAACCAAGTAACGTACCAATAGCCGCAGAGCCTTCACGGAAGAAGTCATCGGCAGACATAGTCCGACTCGCTAAATGCTGCGCCGCAGAACTACTAAACATAGACAGTTGCTGTTCTGCCGCTTTAGCGTGGCTCATTAAGGTTTCATCGTTATTATTGTCGGTAAGTGCTTCAACCGCCTGAACGAATTGTTCCACTTCACTTTCAAGGACGTAGCTTAAGGTCATGACCTGCTGCTGTGAGGCAGTACCAGAAGTGTTCAACCACTGGGCGCCCAGGCCACGTAACTGTCCGCTTAGTTCAACCAGCTGCGGTAATGACTCGGTGCTTAAACGCGCCAGTTGCAGACTGACCAAGTCGTCTTCCAATAACAGTTTGGCGTCAGTGCTGAGTTGTTTTAACGCTTGGTGCAGCTGTGCAATAAGCTGCGAATGTGAGTCAAACTTACCGGTAGATCCTTTCAACTGCTGCCAGCTGCGTTTAAACGCACTAACTCGGCTTTCAGATAGGCTTTCATAGCGGCTGGCTAAATCCGCTAACGCGTTTAAATGTTTATCAACGTGCTGTGCAGAACGCTGTATTTCTGTCGAAAAAGCACGGCGCTGCTCTGCCGTTCCAGTCATGCCCCGGTGCTTGGCGACATGTTCGAACAAGCCTTTAAACTCAGGCCAGTACATCGCCACTTGCTGCTTTTGTTCCAGCGCATCGCTTTTATTAAGGGAGTCACTTACGGTCAGCGCGCTTAGCACGATAACCGGCAAAAATAGCAAAAACCCAATCAGACTGAACTTTCGACGAAAACTCAGCACATTAAACAACTTTTGAATCGGTCGCGTCAGCCTATCCAACCACTTCATAACCACTCCACTTCAAGCGAATACATTTAGCGACAAACTCGCTATTGTGCCTATACATCGGCATTAGTCACATGAAATATAGGGTTATTACTTAATAGGTAGCTCTTTATTGATCTCAGTCAATAAATTTATTCAGCTTAGTAAATGACTGTGCTTTCTAAGACCATTTCGGTCATATCCTTAAACGCTGTTTGGCGCTCCAAAGCCGACAGTCCTCGCCCGGTTTGCAACTCATCAGATACCGTCATAACAGCCAACGCCTGGCGTTTGTGCACTGCCGCGGCGGCATAAAGCGCGGCAGCTTCCATATCCAGAGCCAATGCGCCCATAGCCTCGGCTTTCTGGTTCAACTTTTTATCCGGATGATAGAAACTATCAGTAGAAAACACATTACCGACGGCAATACGCTGATGACTCAAGTCGCAATGATTGACGAAACGGCTCAGCAAATTGTAGTCAGCAATAGGTGCAAAATCGTAATCACCAAACAGGTGTCGATTCATTGCAGAGTCCGTGCACGCTCCCTGAGCCACAACAATATCCCCGAGCGTCAAATGAGGAGCGACAGAGCCACAACTGCCGACACGAATCAGCTGCTGAACACCGTAATGTTGAAACAACTCCTGCGCGTACAACATACAAGAAGGCATGCCCATACCGGAGCCCATCACCGAAACCGGAACACCGCGATAGCTACCAGTAAACGCCAGCATATTGCGGGTATCACTAACAAGCACCGCATCACTTAGGTGTGTTTCGGCAATATGTTTGGCGCGTAACGGGTCTCCAGGGAAAAGACAAAGTTCGGCAAAAGCGCCTGGTTGTGCAGCAATATGAGGTGTGGTCATAGCAATTACTCTGATAGTTTTTTAACCAAAATAGATGACAAAATGAAAAAGATCGACTATATTTCGTATTTATCTAAATTAGTAAATACGGAATTAATATGATCGATGTCATTATGAAATTGGCGACAGGGTACCGCAGAAGCGTGTTTTGGTTATTGACACTGATCACGCTTGGCGTTGCTGCTTTTATCCCCTCAATTACCATTGATACCGATCCGGAGAACATGCTGCCGGACAACAATCCGCAGCGGGTTTTCCATAATGAGGTCAAAGAAACTTTTGCTATGCACGACATGATTGTTGTTGGCGTAGTCAATAAGAACACCGTCTATAACCAAGAAACACTAACCGACCTGCATACCGTGTCGAATTATGCGGAGTCGCTGGACGGCGTTATTGCTGACGACCTGATGTCACTGGCTAATGTCGATAACATTACTCAGGAAGGCCCCGGCACCATTCGCTTTGAGTGGATGATGAAGCAGCCGCCGGAAAATGACGCTGAAGCGCAGTACATTCAAAAGCAAGTTGAAGACCTGCCACTGCTTTATAACACCATTGTTTCCGGTGACGGCAAAGCGGCTGCTATTTATGTGCCTATTGAGAGCAAGGACGAGAGCTACGCACTGGCAGAGCAACTACGGGGCAAAATCAGCACATTGGATGGCAATGACGACTGGCATATCACCGGTTTACCGGTAGCTGAAGACCAATTTGGTTATGAAATGTTTGTACAAATGGGCATTTCCGCACCGTTAGCAGCAGCGGTTATTTTCGCCCTGCTGTGGGTGTTTTTCCGCAATGTCCGCTTCATTAGCGCCGCTATGATAGTCGCCATGTCGACCGTACTCATTACCATGGGTGCGCTTATTGCGTTGGGCTTCACTGTACACATTATGTCGTCGATGATCGCCATTTTCCTGATGCCGATTGCGGTGGTCGACTCAGTACATATTATGTCAGAATTCTCTGACCGCTACCGTGAAAAAGGCAATGCGAAAGACACGATAAAAGACGTGCTGAGGCACTTATTTACCCCCATGCTGTTTACCTCAGTTACATCGGCCATTGGCTTTTACTCGTTAATGCTAACACCAATTCCGCCGGTACAAATATTCGGCGCTTTCGTTGGTTCCGGTATTCTTTTAGCGTTCTTAATTACCGTGTTTTTCGTGCCTGCCTATGTGTGCGCACTGAAGCCGTCAACCCTGGAAGGCTTTGCCCAGACCACTCATGAAGAACAAAAGGATGGCTGGCTACAAAAACTGGGCGCTGTCGCTGCTCGTCACGCGAAGCTATGGATAGCTTTTTTCCTGGCTGTTCTGGCATTTGCCTGGTTTGGTATCCAGCAAATTAATATTAACGACAACCCCGTACGCTGGTTTAAATCAGACCATGAGGTGCGCATTGCCGATGAAGTATTAAATGACCACTTTGCCGGTACTTATAACGCCTACATGGTTTTCGAAAACACTCTAGATGCCACTGAAAAAGCGCGTTCAGCAGTTCGTGATGCATTAAATAACGACACACTCTCAGAAGCGTCTCGTGACGCATTAAGTACCTTGCTTGAGCAAGAAGAAGTGCGCTTTAACGAGTGGATTATCGCGATTGATGACCTGCTCTTTAGCGTTGATTCTGACCAATTACAGCCTTTAGAAGCCTTAATGACTGAGCTCGAGCAACTCAACAGCGCCAGCAAAGCTTTTCAAAATCCTGAGCTACTGTCCTACATGAGCGAGATGCAAGCTTACCTACAAACGACAGGCTTGGTGGGCAAGTCAAACAGTCTGTCTGACGTGGTCAAAACGGTAAACCGCGAATTACGTTCAGGCGAAGCAAAAGACTACAAGCTGCCGGACAATGCCAACGGCGTTGCGCAAACCCTATTGCAGTATCAGTCATCGCACCGTCCGCAAGATCTCTGGCACTTTGTAACGCCAGACTACAAACGCAGCTTAATATGGCTGCAGCTGACCAGCGGTGACAACCAGCACGTAACCCAGGTCGTCAATGCTGTCGATAACTACATTCAGGACAACCCGCTGCCTGCTAACATTGAAATGGACTGGGCCGGTAAAGCTTACCTGAACGTTGTGTGGCAGGAAGCTATGGTCGAAGGCATGCTCGACAGCTTAATCAGCGCCTTTGTGGTGGTGTTCATTATGATGGTGCTATTGTTCCGCTCCGTGGTCTTCGGCGTGCTGGCAATGCTGCCTCTGAGTCTGACCATTGCCTTTATTTACGGACTTATCGGCTGGGTCGGTAAAGACTACGATATGCCTATTGCCGTACTGTCTTCGCTGACGCTTGGGCTGTCGGTGGACTTTGCTATTCACTTCATTGAACGCACACGCGCAACCTTCAAACAAACCGGTAACTGGCAAGACACGCTGACGGTTATGTTTGACGAGCCCGCGCGAGCCATTTCCCGCAATGCCATTGTCATTGCTATTGGCTTTACGCCACTGCTGTTCGCACCGTTAGTGCCCTACATTACCGTAGGCGTATTCTTAGCCAGCATTATGGCGATATCGGCCATAGTGACACTTATTATACTCCCGGCGGTGATGAGTGCCTTTAGCCGCCTTATATTCCGTGGAGGTCAATCATGAAAGCTTTATTTTTAACTGCTGTATCGGCTGCTTTGCTGTTCATTAGTGGGCAGGCTATTAGCGCTGAAAAAAGCGCTCGTGAAATTGTCGAGCAAGCTGAGTTAAACGCCTATTACTCAGGCGATGACGGTCGCAGCGCAGCACGTATGATTATTACCGATAATCAGGGACGCCAACAAATGCGCCAATTCACCATTTTGCGTAAAGACCAGCAGGACGGCGGCGTACAAGACATGATGATATTTTTCTCGCGCCCCGCTGATGTGCGCGACACGGTGTTCCGTGTCGTTAAACAAGTTAACGATGACGATGATCGTTGGTTGTATTTGCCCGATCTCGATTTGGTGAAACGCATATCAGCCGGTGACAAGCGTACGTCTTTTGTCGGTTCTCACTTTTTCTATGAAGATGTGTCAGGCCGCAACACTGAGCTCGATAACTATGAGCTGATTTCTGAAAGCGAAGATAATTACGTACTAAAAGGCACCCCGAAAAACCCCAGTAACGTCGAATTTAGCTACTACGAGGTGGTTATAGATAAAGAACACATGCTGCCCGTCGAAAGCACTTTCTACAACGACAGCGGCGAAGCTTACCGAAAAATGGAAGTACTTAAAGTAGAGACCGTTCAGGGCTACCCAACCGTGACTCATTCACGCATGTCTGACTTAACCAATGGCGGACAAACTGAAATGCAGTTTCGCTTTATGAAATACAACATCGGTTTGCCGGACAGCATTTTCAGCGAGCGTAGCCTGCGTAACCCGCCAACAGAATGGCTGCAACTGAGAGACGAGTCATGACATATCGTGCTTTTTTCCTCTTTACCGTTCTTTTCACTTTGGCTCAGACCGCGTCGGCACAGGACTCCTGGGGCGATGAACAATGGGAATCGGGCTGGGGTGTGGAACAAGATCAGAGTATTAATGTCTATGGTTTCGTTGAGGCGGCAATAGGCGGACGATTTGAATCCTCTCCCTATCACAAGCGTTTGTCTATTGCCGAACCTCGACTTCAGCTCGGTTTTGACGAACGCTGGCGGGACATTACCTGGACCGCAAAAGCCGACGGCTGGTACGACGGTTTCGATGAAACCTGGCATGGCCAAATTCGCGAGCTGAATGCCCAGTTCACAGTTTTCGATAATACCGATATAAAAGTGGGCCGTCAGGTACTCACCTGGGGCACTGGCGATTATTTATTCCTGAACGACCTGTTCCCGAAAGACTGGCAGTCCTTCTTTGTCGGGCGTGACCAGGAGTACTTAAAAGCGCCTTCTGACGCACTTCGGGTGACCAGCTATTTCGACTGGATTAATGTCGACTTTGTCTGGACACCAGAGTTTGATCACGATAACTACATTCGTGGTGAGCGTATCTCCTACTTTAATCCTTTAACCGGCCAGTTGACTGGCGACGATCCTTCTATTCAGTTTATAGAGCCCTCTCGCGACGAATTCGCTTTGCGTGTATTTCGTAATATTGATGGTGTGGAATACGCCCTTTATGGCTACGACGGCTTCACTAAAAGCCCCGAAGCCGTTACTGATAACTTTCAACCTACTTTTGGTCGTTTAACTGTGGCTGGGGCTTCAGTGCGGATGACCTTTGGCCCGGGACTGGTTAACGCTGAGGTGGCCAATTACAACCGCCACAACGCAGCAGACCACTGGCGCGCACTGATTGGCTATGAGCAAGAGCTTTGGACACGCTTTACTGGGGGCTTCCAGGCCTACATTGAGAAAGGCGACGTCCAAACACGCACAGTACTTACCACCCGCTTAACCTGGCGCGACGAGCGCGATGACCTGAGCCTGTCACTGTTTGCATTTGTGTCGCCGAATCAAAACGACGGCTACCTGCGCCCGACCTTTGACTACCGCATTGACGACCATTGGTCGTTCAGCGGTGGCTTTAACCTGTTCTTCCGCGAGACTCCGAATACCTTTTTCGGTCAGTTCACGGAGAATAACAACGCGTATCTGCGCATGCGATACGCCTTTTAATGCGAGAAACTGAAGGAGTTTTACGATGAGCGTAGAAAGAGCTTTAACCGCATTTGCCGGCTTTATGGTATTGTTGTCTGTAGCCTTAACTTACTGGGTTCACCCAAACTGGATGTGGCTAACAGTGTTTGTTGGTGCTAACTTATTCCAGCAATCGTTTACCGGCTTTTGCCCGGCCAGTATGGTTATGAAAAAGGCCTTTGGACTTAAAACCGAACGCGAGTTAGAAAAAGCAGGAAAATAAAGACACCATGAGTGCAACTGAATCACAAGAGATGCTTCAGGAAGAAGCGCAGAACGCGGCAAGCTTTCTGCGCTCGCTGGGCAACCCCCATCGTTTACAAATCTTATGCCGCCTGGCATTAGGAGAACAAAGTGTGGGTGAATTACACCAACATTTTGATTTAAGTGCGTCTGCTTTTTCACAGCACTTAGCGGTACTTCGGGAACAAGAATTAGTGACCATTCGCAAAGAATCTCAAACGGTTTTCTATTCAATTAAAGATCCGGATACCGAAGCCTTCATGAAGTTGCTGAAAACCAAATTCTGTCCGTCTCTTTAGTGATATTCCTTTGGGGATGCTACCTTTTGTCGCATCCCGCTTTGCCTTAAATTTCATGATAATAGCGACATTATCTTGCTAGAGATTGTGTCGTATGAAGTCATTTACCCCGTTAGTTTTAGCATTAGCAATACCCTCTGCCGTTTTGGCTCAGCAAACCACTGTCGATGAGCGCATTGTCATTATTGGCGAATCGATGCAGGCCCCCAGTGAATGGGTGGTTGACGCCAAAAAGCCGCGCCAGCCATTACCCGCTCATGACGCAGGAGACTTTTTGAAAAGCCTGGCGGGGTTCAGTTCAACCCGTAAAGGCGGCGCGTCCTCAGACCCATTGTTCAGAGGCATGGGCGCTGGGCGACTGGCTATCGTGACCGATGACCAAATGTTGTTAGGAGGCTGTAGCAGCCGCATGGATCCCCCCACGGCTTACATTACGCCTCAGAGTTACGACAGCGTGACGGTGGTTAAAGGCCCACAGACCGTTCTGTTTGCCGGGTCTGCAGCGTCTATTCACTTCGAAAGAGACATCACCCGGTTTGATAACAACGAGTTCTCGGGTTTTCTGAACGCTACCACTGCCAGTTTCGGGCGTGTTAACGGTTCGGCTGATATGACCTGGGGCTCTGCGGCGGGGTTTGTACGCTTAAACGCAACCGCCGCCACTGCCGATGATTACCAGGATGGCTCTGGCCGTGAAATTAACAGCCAATATGAACGCTGGAGTGGTGACGTGGACCTTGTCTGGACGCCTTCAGATAACCAGCGCCTTATGCTTAAGTTAGGCGCCAGTGACGGCGAGGCTGCTTACGCAGACCGCAGCATGGACGGTGTGTTATTTAAGCGGGAGAGTATGGCTCTCGATTACAACTGGCAACCCAAGGGCGCCCATTTGGACGAAGTGTCAGTAAATACTTACGTTAACTCTATCGACCACGTTATGGATAACTACTCATTACGTGACTTCACTCCGTCCATAATGATGCCCAACCCCACAGCCCGTAATCCCGATCGTCATTCACGTGGTGCAAAAATAACGTCTCAATGGTCACTAACGGCCGGTAGTGGTTTAAAAGCCGGCGTTGAACATCATGAATCGAAGCATCGCGATCGTATTAGCCGTGATCAGCTGAATATGTCTTATCAAAATCTGCCTCGCATCGACGATGCCGAGTTCAGCCAGGATGCCTTTTATGCAGAGTACGATTACGCCATTGATGCTGTTTGGAAGGTAGTGACAGGTTACCGGCTTGATCATTGGTCAATCACTGACAAGCGAGCCTTGTTAATGGTCATGGGTTCCCCGGCACAACCTAACCCAACCGCCAATGAAACTCGCAGCGACAATTTACACAGCGGCTTTGTGCGTTTTGAAAGAAAATTCGACAACGGTTACTGGTATGCTGGCTGGGGACAAGCCGAGCGTTTCCCTGATTACTGGGAAGTGATAGGCAACAACCGTCGCTCACCAAGCTCTATGTCGGCGTTTAATACTAACGCTGAGACCAACCGCCAGTGGGATATTGGGCTGAATTGGAAGAGTAATAAACTCACCCTGGAAAGCTCGCTATTTTTCAGCGAAGTGGATGATTTTATCCTGCTGGAGAAGGGCATGATGATGCAACCTGAAATGGTGCGCAATATTGACGCCCGCAGCTGGGGTGGTGAGTTGACTTCACGTTACCAACTAAGCACTCCCTGGTCTGTCTCCGCCGCCATTGCCATTGTTCGTGGTACCAATACAACGGACGACAGCTACCTGCCCCAGCAACCAGCAGACGAATTGCGCCTGGCCAGTGATTATCGTCTTGGGGAGTTCACCTACTCTGTACTGTGGCGCTTGGTTAAAGAGCAAGACCGTATTGCGCCCAACCAAGGGAATGTTATTGGTTACGACTTAGAAAAAAGCGCCGGTTTTGGTGTGCTATCTGCAAATATCGACTGGGAAGTTGATTCACAATGGCAGATCAGCCTGGGCGTCGATAATATACTTGATAAGACCTATGCTGAACATTTGAGTCGTTCAGCATCCAGCATTTCAGGGTATGAGCAAATTGATAAGGTGAATGAGCCGGGTCGCACATTCTGGTTACAGACCAATTATAACTTTTGAGGCAAATAATGATTACCCTACTGACCTATAAATTCATCTCAAAACAGCATTGGGCCGTTTTTATAGCGCTGGTCATTGATATAGCTCTGGGAAATGTATGGGTAGCCTACAATGGCGGCATTAGTAACTCGTTCACCTCGCTGCTACTGATATTTATTGTCATAGCGTTCTTATTACTGCCGACAGCACTGGCGGTTGCAACGCTCTGTATAAGTATTCTGGGACAGGTGTCCCAGCTTGAGCTGCCATCACTATTGCAAGCAAAAACCGTGGAGTTTCCACACGCCATGCATCCCGAAATGCTGCAACACGCACAAGGTATGCTCATCGGTTTTGTGATTGCGGCGATGATTATTGCTTTGTCGATGTACTACCTGAAACGGCAGTGGCTACAGTCTGAAAAGGCCTTTCAAGCAATGCGGGAAAGGCAACTTAGAGACGAACAACTTCTTACTATTGGCGCGGCGGCAGCACAGCTCACCCACGACGTCGCCACACCGGTACAATCTCTGCGTTTATTAAATGAAGAACTCCAGGAAACTGATGTGGACATTGCTCTTAAGCGTGACTTTAGCGAGTATCTGCGACAGGTTGAACTCAGCTTAACTCAGTGGCGAGAAGCTGCCGATGATGTTCGCAGCAAGCGCCAGCGCCTATACACCACAGGAGAAATGTCAGTACAACTGCAGCAACTTCTACGCGTGGTTAAACCCGATGCTCAACTGCATTGGGAGCTACCAGAAGCCATACGTGATTTCGCAATTAAAGCCGACCGAACACTCTTCCCGGCTATCGCCAATTTGATTATGAACGCCATTGAAGCCGGTATCCGTAATGGTGAACAAGAAACCGTTGTTACATTCGGCGACTATACATCGGACGGTCAACAGCAATTAGTGATTCAAATTCTCGACAAAGGTTCGGGTATTCATGTTTCCGGGGAGGAAAAGCTTGGCATGTCGTTGAGTAAAAGTGATACTGGCATGGGTGTGGCTGCGGTCATTAGCCACGCCACCATCGAGCGCCTTAACGGCAAAGTGAGCTGGCAATCCAATGCCAACGGCACCATGACTCAGATACGACTACCCATAGTGGACAATGATTGAAATAAAGCTCCTTATTATTGACGACGACGAAGGCTTTTGTCGCATTTTAAAACGCCGGCTGGAACAGCATGATATCGATGTCGCTGTTGCTCATTCGGCGTCTCAGGCGCTTGCGGCTGGAGACGAGTTCGATGTCGTATTGCTCGACATGATGCTTGGGGATGATAACGGGCTGTCACTGATTGAGCCTATTACCCGGCACATTCAGCCTAAACACCTTATTGTACTTACCGGGTACGCGAGCATAGCGACCACCGTCGAAGCGATGAAGCGAGGCGCAACAGATTACCTAACCAAGCCCGTCGGTACATCGGAATTGTTAAGCCGAATACGGGATGAAGAAGTCGATACCGACGTGTCAGAAACACAACGGCTAAGCCCATCCCAAATTGAGTGGGAGCATATTCAGCGAGCGCTGCACGACAATGGCGGGAACATTTCTAAAACGGCGAGAGACTTAGGTATGCATCGACGAACGCTGCAACGTAAGTTAGCAAAGCGCTCGCCGCATTAAGTATTACTTTAGAAGTTGTAGCGCACACCTGCCATCGCAACATACGGGTCGATATCAACGTCAACGCTTTGAATGGTGCTGCCGTTCACACGTACGTCACCGGTGGTATCGATGTCCATTTTGCTGACCATAAAGTGCAGACCCCAGTCCTTGTTTATTGCCACGTTGACACCGGCTTGCAACGCATAGCCCCAGCTGTTTTTAAGCGCTAAATCAACCGAGTCGCTGTCACTCACAACACCCAAAGCCCCTAAGGTTGAGCGTAACTGAGGGTCAACCTGCTCGTCAAAAAACGCCGTGTAATTCACGCCAATACCAACAAAGGGTTTGAACGTGTCACTGTTTAAATCGAAGTGATATTGCGCCAGCAGTGTTGGGGGTAAATGTTTGGTTTTACCCACTTTTAAACCAGCTAAGGCACCTGTGGCGGTAATGTCGTGATTGAACGGAGTGGCTGCAACCAGTTCCACTGTCCAGTTATTGTCTATCGCATAGTCGAGAGTCAGACCAAGCTGCGTATTGGTATTCACACCAACACCCGTGCTGTTAGTCGGCAACCCTGCGACGCCTTCAACCACATTCAGGTTTGAGCTGCTGTCATCTGGCATAACCGAGATGGCACCAACATTGAGGGAAAAATCATTTGCTAAAGCAGAAGTGCTTAGCAAGCTCAACAATACACCATAAGACAACGCTTTAAGCTTCATGGGTAACTCCTTGTTATTGAATACCCATAAAGCTTATAAGGTTTAATGATAGAGCGTATTGATCTCTATCAATCTACTGTTCGGCGTTGTGATAAATGTTTTGTACGTCATCTAAGTCGTTTAGCATATCCATTAAACGCTCAAACATAGGTTGGTCTTCTTCCGAAATTGTCGTAGTGACATGCGGCAGAAATTGAATTTCATCTGCGTCGAAATCGATATTTTCAAATGCCGAAGTGAGTGCCTGACGAGCCGCTGCATATTCAGTATGCGGAGCAAACACGGTGACCTGGCCGTCCTCGAACTCAACGTCAGTGACATCAACGTCGGCTTCCATTAACGCTTCTAACACGTCGTCTTCACTGTCGTGTTTAAAGGCGAAAATCGCACAATGTTCGAACGAGTGCATGACACTGCCCTGCTCACCAATTTTTGATTTGCTTTTGGTGAAGGCGTTACGAACGTCGCCGAATGTACGGTTCGGGTTATCGGTTAAACACTCGACAATCACCATGCAGTTGCTTGGTCCGTAACCTTCATAACGAGCGGGAGAAAAATCTTCACCAGCGCCACCTTGTGCTTTGTCTATGGCTTTCTCGATAACGTGAGCCGGCACCTGGTCTTTCTTAGCACGGTCAATAAGCGAGCGAAGAGACAAGTTTGCGTCAGGGTCTGCCCCGCCTTGCTTTGCACACACATAAATTTCACGACCATAGCGGCTATAGACTTTACTCTTAGCGTTGGCAGTTTTGGCTATCGACTCTTTACGGTTTTGGTAGGCGCGACCCATCGTCTCACTCTCTTTTAAAAAAACAGAAGTCGGTAATTCTACACAGCCGATGCAATATAGCCAATATATCTACCATAGAACGTTTTGATTCTTCAGTGCCGCTCCACCTGGGCGTAGAATCCAGATCAAATTTTAAAGCAATTCGCTTTATTGAGGAGTGTTATGTCGTCTTCAGTTCCGGTTTTGTCACTTGTTGACTATCAAAGCACTGATAATGAAACCAGACTGTCGTTTATACGACAACTGGGTGCTGCCGCAAGGGATGTGGGCTTTTTCTATTTGGAAGGTCACGACTTAAGCCAAGCTGAGCAAGACGACATTATTTCACTGTCGAAGTCATTTTTTGCTTTGAATGCAAAAGAAAAAAGACAGGTGAAAATGGCAAATTCACCGCATTTTCGTGGCTACAATCAAACGCATACCGAGGTTACAGCTGGTGCTTTAGACTTTCGTGAGCAGTTCGACATCATGGATGAACTGCCAGCAGTACATTCCCAGCTCGTCACTCAGGAGTGGCAAAAGCTCATTGGACCTAACCAGTGGCCTGACGCAATGCCTCGCATGCGCTCAACATTACTCACATGGCAGGATCGTTTAACCAAGGTTGGACTGACATTATTGTCCGCTCTTTGTGAGGCTCTGGAGCAACCAGCCGATGCCTTGCAACCCACCGTGCAAAACGGCCCTTATCGACATACCAAGTTAATTAAGTACCCCGGCAGCGAATCCGCCGGTAATCAAGGTGTGGGCGCACATAAAGATCCCGGCTATCTAACCTTTGTTCTGCAAGACGAACACAGCGGTTTAGAAGTGGAAATTGACAATGAATGGCACTCGGTAAGCCCGCGTAAAGGGGCCTTGGTGGTAAATATTGGAGAGCTGCTTGAGTTAGCATCAGACGGCTATTTAAAAGCAACGAACCACAGAGTTGTCAGTCCCCCCGCCGGAGTCACCCGTTATTCGTCGGCTTTTTTCATGGCCGCGCAACTTGATGCCGATATTCCCGTTCTGCCGCTACCTGATCATCTGAAACGCCTGGCTCACGGGCCAAGCAGTGATCCTAATAACCCTTTGCTTCGCAAGGTTGGAGAAAACGTGTTAAAGGGACGCAAACGGTCACACCCTGATGTCACAGAGAAATTCTACAAAGAAGCACTTCAGCAGTTGTCAGCGTAGACTTTAACTTCGGGTTCACTGGTCGATGTCGCACCGATGTAATTGACATAGCAACTCATCAGGCTGTCTTCATCTGCGGCAAGACCAATAACATTGCCAATACCCACTTCCGACACAGCCCAGTCGTCTAATTGAATCACTTGACTCAGCGCACTTTCTTTAGGCGCGGGGTAGCCATAAAAGAGTAATATTCCGCCATCCGGACAACTGATATTGACGTCATCAAACTTGCCACCCAAGCAGGTCGCACTTTGCTTTTCTATTCCCTGAATAGCGGCTTTACCGTACGTCATGTCCAACGCTGATTTAAGGGAAGCCTCCAAACCGTGAAGCCGACTTGTTTTAGCATCATTGGAGAAGTTGATAAATTGAGGGGCGGCGGTCGCCGAGAGTACACCAAGCACAACAATGACGATAATAAGCTCGACTAGTGTAAATCCTTTACTGCGTCGCATAACCAAGCACCAAAAATAAAATAGGGACCGTAATGGCCCCTATTATAATACTAGTTAAATTGTTAATTCAATGTTAACTAAAAACTAACTGTGACCGAGTCACAGGCCTCTGTACCTGCTTCACACAGTTGGTAAACAACATCGCTACCATCTGAATCAAAGCGATCACGAACGCGACCTGTAT
Organism: Idiomarina sp. 29L; assembly: GCF_004123135.1. Classification (NCBI taxonomy): domain Bacteria; kingdom Pseudomonadati; phylum Pseudomonadota; class Gammaproteobacteria; order Alteromonadales; family Idiomarinaceae; genus Idiomarina; species Idiomarina sp. 29L. The sequence goes on from NZ_SDJS01000002.1 coordinate 604,254, forward strand.
TTGACAGTGTCTCAACAAACTCACCGTTGCGATACAAGTCTACGTCACCTGCAGCGCCTGACCAGCGAAGGTCGACTAAAGCAGTGCCACTACGCAATAAGCGAGAACGATAAACATCCAACTCGATGTCCGTCAGGCTAACGGTTACCGACTGCGTGACTGTGTCTGACAATTCAGTAGCGTCAGTCACTGTTAAAGTCACATCGTAAGTACCTTCTTGAGAGTATGCATAAACAGGGTTTGCTTCGGTTGAAGTGCTGCCATCACCAAACTCCCAGAAGTAGCTTTCGATGTCGCCATCATTATCACTTGAGGTATTGGTAAAGCTGACAGTCAAATCTTCAACGCTCGCCTCAAAACCTGCTACTGGCGCATCTGGTAAACCATCGTCTTCTTCAACGGCGGTCAGAGTTAATGACCAGTTGTTAAGAGTACCCGTATCAGCACCCGCATTATCCGACACATTCAGAGTCCAATCACCAGTCATGTCTTCGCCATTAAAGGTATCGACAGTCCAAGTGGCAACCAGATCATCTTCACTGCTACCAGCGCGGTCGTGCAAGGTTTGGGTCGTACCTTCAGGTGAAGTCAATGTAACAATCAAATCACCTCGCCATGTATGAGTAATATCAACGCTCACTTCAGCACCGAAAACAATACCGGTTTCAGGCACATTGATAACACGGCTGATACCGTTGCTGTCATCATCCGGGATATCTGCATTTGGTACATCTTCATAGTAAAAGTCAGAAAGACCTTGCGGAAGCACGTATACAGTAGCACTTACGTCGCGAGTCATTTCGCCCGTTTCTACATCGGTACCGCTAACCGTAATAACGTATTCGCCCCAAGCTGTTTCCTCTGTTGTTGTCACTTGTACATCAACCGTTTCGCCATTTTGCGCTTGGTTGGAAGACAAAGAAACATCCAATTGAGGCTCAGCAGAAACACTTAAGTCAACCGCACCAGACCAATCAGCAATGCTGCCAACATCCAGCGTTAGAGTTGTGCTGTCACCCGCAACAATTTCCTGGTTTGATGGGCTCAGCTCTAAGCGGTAAGCCGGGTCTGGGTCAGCAGCAAGCAGTGCATTAAGCGCGTTCAAGCGGTTTCCTGACGCAGTTTTACCTGACAGAGCAGGAATACTCTCGCCAGAGTCCATCAATATTTGCTTCACTTCTGTAACACTCAGGTGTGGCGCAATCGACCAGATAAGGCCAGCCACACCAGCAACATGCGGACTTGCCATAGACGTACCCGAAGCTGTTGCATAGCCTCCATTTAAGTACGTAGAAAGGATTTCGGTACCAGGCGCACCTAAGTCAACAGACACCTCACCATAAGTTGACGACGCAGCGAGTGAGTCAGTGCGTGTTGTATTAGCCACATTCACAATACCGTCCAGGTCATAACCACCTGGATAGCTAGCCGTAACGTCCGCATCAATTCCGTCGTTACCGGCAGCAGAAACAAACATAATGCCCTGATCAATACTGTCAGCTATCGCGGTTCTCAGCGACTCAGAGTAGGCACCACCGCCCCACGAGTTGTTTGTTGCTACTAGGTTAACCCCATGATTGACTTTCAAGTTCGTCATGTAATCAATACATTCGATAGCAGCCGCTGTACTGCCTCGGCCATCAGCGCCCAGGAATTGACAACCGACAATTTCGACATCCCAGTTAACACCGGTTACACCCTGACCATTATTGGCGCTCGCGCCAATAGTACCGGCAACGTGTGTACCATGACCGTTACCATCCATTGGGTCACCGTTACCATTAACTGCTGAGTAACCATAACAGTCATCGACTACACCGTTACCATCATCGTCTTCACCGTTACCGCAAACTTCACCAGGGTTAACCCACATGTTGTCAGCAAGATCCGGATGCGTGTAATCAACACCAGAATCAATAACACCGATAACGACGCTGGAGTCGCCGGTGGTTATATCCCAGGCTGGGCGCGCATCAATATCAACACCTGGCGTTCCGCCGCTTTGACCCGTGTTCTCTAATGCCCACATGTCACCGAATGCAGGATCATCCGGAGTTGCTAAAATATTAAAGTTAGAGCTTTTCGTGTCATTAATTGAAATGATGTAGTTAGGCTCAGCGACCTCGATAAAGGGGTGATTAGAGAGGCGTTTAATAAGGGCATCGCGTTGTTTTGCATTGCGAACATTGACCTGTGCAATACGACCATCCGCAATATTACGCATCGCAATATCGCGCCCGCGGCTATCCAGAGCTCGTAATGTTCCGCCAGCTCGGTTAATTAAATCCTGACGCTGCTCTTTCGTCACCGAGTGCTTAAATACCACCAGCAATGAATCATCGTCCGCCTGTTTACCATTCGCCGCAGCAGCACCTGTTGCGAGCGCCATGGATACGCCGACGACTAATTTTTTCAAATTCGTCATTCTTCCTTCCTCATTATTGTTGTAGGAATTTCATTCAAATGTGCGTACTGCTCATCTCGTCACTAAAAAAATAAGTAGCATATTTTCCACAGCAATTTACGCCAAAAGTTAGAGATTTACGTTTTTTAACGCTAAATACGACAAAGGGACTAGGACATCTAGGTGGGTTCGCAACCCCAAAACACATAACACACTGTATTAACTAAAAATTTACGTTCAAAAACAATTTTTAAAATACACCGTTCATACGATTGTTGAGTAAAAACCAGCCGTTATTCTTGTTAGCGGAATTATTAACAAAAGGTGTTCCGCTTTGACTTTTTTAAAACAACTTTTAGCAGCAACAGTGGTTATGTTGGTCTCTCTTCCGGGAGTAGCCAACGACATTCCTGTTGCTTTAGCAGGGTTACTGGAGCGGCAGTCCCTTGCGAACCATGCGGAAATTGCTCAGCTAGGCTCTTATAACCTCACTTCACTCGCCCAGGTAGGCGAGCAAAATTACGCATACCTCGCTCAGTATGGGCTGGAAAACACCCTGACGATCGAGCAGCAAGGGTTCAATAATTCTGTCACTGCAGAGCAGTCTGGACGCAGTAATTCAGCGACCATTCTTCAAGTTGGTGCGAACAACGTTATTCAGCTTCAACAACTTGGTGATGGCAACTCAATAAGCATTCAGCAGACTGGTGCTGCCGCTGAAATGTCCATCACGCAGTTCAAATAAGAACAATCAATGGAGAACAATCATGTCTAATACAATTCTTAAAAAAAGTGCAGTTGCTTTAGCGTTAACCTTAGCGTTTTCAGGTTATGCGGCGGCAGAAGCACACATCGCTGTTGTAAACCAAGATTCATCAGAAGCGGTTGAATCAGGCAACAACATGTATATCGAGCAAGGTGGTTTCTTAAACTGGGCTTACGCTGACCAATACGGTGAAGGAAACGACACTTTCTTGTTACAGCTAGACAGCCTTCAAGAAGCATACGCTTATGTCACTGGTGACTTTAACTTAGTGGAAGGCGAACAGTATGGCTTCTGGAACACCTTAGATTCAGATATTCAAGGTGACGAGAACGCACTGTCAAGCTTCCAGGAAGGTGATTACAACATCGCTGAAGTTTTCTTAGTAGGTAATGCAAATACTGCAATTGTCGAACAGTCAGGTAGCGCTAATACGGCTGGTATCGATTTAGCAGGCGATTACAACAGCGCTTCTATTGCTCAATCTGGTGACCTTAACTGGGCAAACTTCCAGATCGAAGGCAGTGATAACTACTTTGAAGCGAACCAGGCAGGCTCATCTAACGAAGCCGGTTACTTCACTGCAACTGGCGATATGAACACATTCATTGCTGACCAGGAAGGCGACGGAAACGTTGGTGGTGTTGTTGGTGCTAACGGCGATATGAATGAAGTCTATGTCCAGCAATTTGGTTCAGCTAACATCTTCATCGCACAAAGTCTTTCAGGTAATGAAAACTTCGTCGATGTTTATCAAGACGGTTCCAGCAATGAATTTCTAATTCAACCAATTCAAGGCGATGTGAACGAAATCGTGGTTCAACAAGAAGGTAATACTAACGTTGTTGAAGCCGCTACAGGCATGGTAGGAAACTATAACACCATTGATGCGAGCCAAGACGGTGATAATAACTACGCCGTATTCGCTACTGAAGGTGATGATCACATCATCGAAATGGATCAGCGCGGCGATAACAACATTGCGGTTGCAGAGTCTTATGGCTCATACAACGATATCCGCATCTCTAGCCGCGGTGATGAAAACTTTAACGGTGTTGCTCTGATTGGTTCTGGTAACGAAGCTGATAGCCGACAAATTGGTGATGTAAATACCGCAGAAATTGTTATCGCTGGTGACGATAATGATGTGTACTCTCGCCAACACGGTGACAGCAACACATTCCTTGCCTACTCTTACGACGCTGGAACAACTTCTGGTAACGAGCTGCAGTCAGAGCAAACGGGTGACATTAACTTAATCGATACTATTATCGGTGGTAATGACAACCTTATTGCTTTCGTTCAGGAAGGTAACAGCAACGTTATTGCTGGTGATGAAGGCTCATTCATTGTTGGTGGTAATGGCGGTAGTGTTGATATTCAACAAGTTGGTAATAACAACGTTGTCACCGGTGGTCAGTTTAGCGATAGCAACACAATGAGTGTTTATCAGCAAGGCGACTACAACGTAGCAACTGTCGTTCAATACTAATTGATGATTCGCTCTAGATTAAAGCGGCTGCTACCTAGCGGCCGCTTTTTAGGCTCTTATGATTAAGAAACTCTTATTGATAATAATTTTAATAACACCATTTAGCCACGCTGACGAAATTGAGCTGGGCGGTATGGTTTTAGACCGAACGATCTCGCGTTTTGGTAAAGACTTTTTCTTCTATTACACAAGTTACTGGCGGGACATTCCTTCAACAAACGGTATTACCGTCGTCGTCAACGAACGCGTCTATCCGCAGGCTGGAACCTATTTGTGGGTGGAGATGGAACAAAAGAAAGTGTTCGAGACCTATTTTGGGCGACGCCAGAACGACGTTAAAAAATTAGCCGAACAGGCCATCCTTATTAGTATTAACGAAGTCGCTCGCATTAAAGCTGACTCCGTTTTCGACTCGCCAGACAATAATGAATTTTAACAAGGCGTTAATTATGAAAAAACTCTCAACTGTTACTTTGGCTCTACTACTCACTTCGGCATCAGTGAGCGCAACAGAGATAGTCTATCAGCCAATAAACCCAAGCTTCGGAGGAAATCCCTTAAATGGTAATTTCCTTTTGCAAAAAGCTCAGAGCCAGAATGCTCATACCGCTCCAGATGAAGGTCGCTCTTTCGTTGATAGATTCCGCGATGCACTGGAGCGCAATATTATCAACTCTCTCACCCGTCGTATTGCAGATGGTGAAATTGTCGAAGGTTTGTATGACACCGGTGAGTACACCGTAGAAGTTATTGGGCAACCTGACGGTAGCGTGCTTGTTTACATCACGCACAACGAAACAGGCGAACAAACCGTCATTACCATGCCGGCAATATAAAAGAGAGTAACTATGACTATACGAACGATAACTTTAATGGCTGTTTCATTACTCATGTCGGGTTGTGCAATGATGCCCAAACCTACTGACTTGAACATTACGCCAGCAGAGATAGATGCGCCAAGTTCAATGATGATGACACTACAAAAACAGCCAGTGCCAAAAAGCCGTATCCCAGTTTCAGTGTACGCTTTTCGTGATCAAACCGGGCAGTATAAGCCACAAGCCAATGTTTCAAGCTTTTCAACGGCGGTGACTCAAGGAGCCACTTCCATGCTGACGCAGATGCTGCTTGAGTCTGGCTGGTTTCTACCAATGGAGCGGGAAAACCTTCAAAATCTGTTGACTGAGCGAAAAATTCACAATTCCAGTAAAGACTCTGACTTACCGCCGTTAAGAGAAGCCAGACTGCTGCTTGAAGGCGGCATTATTAGCTATGACACTAACGTTAGTACTGGTGGTATCGGTGCTGAATACTTCGGCATTGGGGCATCAGAGCTCTACCGTGAAGATCAGGTTTCAGTGTACTTGCGCGCCGTCGACGTATACACGGGTCAAGTCCTGCTTTCCGTATCTGCCAACAAGAAGGTCTTCTCACAAGAATTAAGAGCAGGTCTGTTCCGGTACGTTTCTTTAAATCGTTTAGCGGAGTTTGAAGGGGGTTATTCAACTAATGAACCTGTCCAACTTTCAGTGAAACAGGCGATGGAAAAAGCGTTAGTGGAACTGATAGAAAAAGGTCAGGAGCGAGGCTTTTGGCGGGCAGATAGCTAGTACCAGCTCGTTAATTGGTTGACGCGTAACTCGCCCACTTCAAAAGTTCGACTCGGTTACGCGCACCTGTCTTTCGGAAAATCGAAGACAGGTGCGTTTTCACAGTATGTGCGCTGATATTCAATTGCTCACCAATTTCTTTATTTCTGGCGCCGGTGCCGACCAATTCGATGATTTTTAACTCTTGCGGTGTTAAAGAACTAATCTGTGAAAAAGACGTAGCCGTGTCGTCATCAGCATGACGGCGCAACATCATTTCTTCTATTTTGTCTGACAGTAATGATCGCGGGTAATAAAGTTCGCCCTGGCTAATGACCTTCAATGCGGTTAGCACCCGGTCTAAATGTTCATTTTCATAGATAATGCCGCGCGCACCTAAGTTCAGAGCCTGCGAAGGCTTAACAGAATCCGGCTTCACATTCACCAAAAACAGGGCGTAGCTCTTTGCAAGCGCAGCGACTTCATTCGCTGTGCTCGTACGTGATAATTGCTCAGAACTTAACGAGTACGCAACCATAATCTCTTTATCTGGAATCTGGTTAAGCAACTCATGTAGGCTTGGATGAATTACTTCGATTTCCAGTGACTCCGCAAGTAAAGCGAGGTTCTGCGTCCGTTTTTGGTGTTCAATTAGAGCAAGTTGAGAAAAGCGCGTCATAACACCCCTTAAAACCGACTACAAAGACTTTCAATTTTTTATTTACATTTTTTAAACGAAAGCCATGACCCTTTATAATAGCAAAAAAGAGCCGCTGGGAAGATAGTGCAGGTAAGCAATATGTAACAATTTGTTACATCCCTTAAAAATTAAAGAGTTGCCAATGCAAATTGTACGACTCATTTTGTTATTCAAAGGCTACATGACTTATCAAAAAAGCCAAATCCTACCAGCGCCCAAAATCCCAACCTAAGGCGACAAAGTATACAAACAAACGTATAATGCGCGCAGCCTAAAACAAGGGCTCGGATAAAGTTGAGTGTTTTAGTCAGGTATTTTATAATGCTCAGTATTCGCATATAAGTAAGGTGGTAAACATGAGCGAACAAATTGATCAGGCTCTTCAACGTAAATACGATGCAGGGTTTGTCTCTGAAATAGAATCGGAGACCTTTGCGCCCGGCTTAAACGAAGATGTCATTCGTCGTTTATCGGCGATTAAAGGTGAGCCCGAGTGGATGACTGAGTGGCGCTTGCAGGCCTACCGCAAGTGGCTAAAAATGGATGAGCCTGAGTGGGCGCACGTCGACTATCCGAAGGTCGATTATCAGTCCATTTCTTATTACTCAGCGCCGAAGAGCATGAAAGACAAGCCTAAATCATTGGACGAAGTTGACCCTGAACTTTTACGCACATACGAAAAGTTAGGCATCCCATTACATGAGCAAGAAATGCTGGCGGGTGTTGCGGTTGATGCCGTATTCGACTCAGTTTCCGTGGTAACCACCTTCCGCGAGAAGCTTGAAGAAGCCGGCGTTATTTTCTGCCCAATATCTGAAGCGATTCATAAGTACCCTGACTTAGTAAAAAAATATTTGGGCACCGTTGTTCCTAAAGGGGATAACTATTTCGCAGCACTGAACAGCGCGGTATTTACCGATGGCTCCTTCGTCTACATTCCTAAAGGCACTCGATGCCCAATGGAACTGTCGACGTATTTCCGTATTAATGAACAAAATACTGGCCAGTTCGAGCGCACACTCATTGTTGCCGAAGAAGGCAGCTACGTCAGCTATCTTGAAGGCTGTACGGCACCGCAACGCGACGAAAATCAGTTACACGCCGCCGTCGTAGAACTTGTCGCACTAGACGATGCGGAAATTAAATACTCAACAGTGCAAAACTGGTACCCGGGTGATGAAGACGGTAAAGGTGGTATTTATAACTTTGTAACCAAGCGTGGACTTTGCGAGAAAAATGCGAAAATATCCTGGACTCAGGTTGAGACAGGCTCCGCGGTTACCTGGAAATACCCAAGCTGCATTCTAAAAGGTGATAACAGCGTTGGTGAGTTTTACTCCGTCGCCCTCACCCGCGGCAAGCAGCAGGCCGATACCGGCACTAAGATGATCCACTTAGGTAAAAACACCAAGTCGACCATCATCTCCAAAGGTATTTCCGCCGGACGCAGCAATAATGCGTACCGTGGTCTGGTTCGTATGGGCCCTGGCGCTGAAGGCGCGCGTAACTTTACCGAATGTGACTCGCTGCTCATTGGCGACCAATGTGGCGCGCACACATTCCCGTATATCGAAAGCAGCAATCCAACGGCGATTGTTGAACACGAAGCCACCACCTCTAAGGTGAGTGACGACCAGCTCTTTTTATGTCAGCAACGAGGCCTCGACCCTGAAAAAGCAGTCTCAATGATTGTGAATGGCTTCTGTAAGGAAGTGTTCCGCGAACTGCCAATGGAGTTCGCCGTGGAAGCCGGTAAGTTGCTTGAAATCAGTCTTGAAGGTTCAGTGGGGTAAGACATGCTATCAATTAAAGATTTACACGCACGCGTGGAAGAAACGACCATTCTTAAAGGCCTTGATTTAGATATTAAGCCGGGTGAAGTGCATGCCATTATGGGCCCCAACGGCGCCGGTAAAAGTACCTTGGGCTACGTACTCTCTGGCCGTGAAGGTTATGAAGTAGAAAGCGGCAGCGTTAGCCTTGAAGGCAAAGACTTACTGGATATGGAAGTGGAAGAGCGCGCTCAAGCGGGTTTATTCCTGGCATTCCAGTACCCGGTCGAAATTCCGGGTGTCAGCAACATGGAATTCATGAAAGAGTCAGTCAATGCCATGCGCGAAGCTCGCGGTGAAGACGCACTAAGCTCTGCTGAATTCCTGAAAAAGGCAAAGGAAGCCTGCAAGCAGGTTGAGCTGCCTCTGGACTTCTTAAAGCGTGGCGTTAACGAAGGTTTCTCAGGCGGCGAGAAGAAGCGTAACGAAATCATGCAAATGATTATGCTGGAACCAAAGCTGGCTATTCTTGATGAATCAGACTCAGGCTTAGACGTAGACGCTCTGCAGGTAGTTGCCAAAGGTGTAAACAGCCAGCGCGACGGCAAGCGTAGCTTTATCGTTGTGACTCACTATCAGCGCTTGCTGGACTACATTGAACCGGACTATGTTCACATTCTTTCAAACGGCAAAATCGTGAAAAGTGGCGGCCCTGAGTTGGCTAAAGAAGTTGAGAAGTCAGGCTACGCTTGGCTTAAGGAAGGAGAAGTCGCATGAGTCAATGGCTAGCACAAGTGATTGAGCGTGCCGGCAATGTTGACGACTGGTTAGCATCTGCACGCTCGAAAGCGTTAGCAGAGCTAAAACAAAAAGAGTGGCCAGGACGTCGCACAGAAGCTTGGCGTTACACGTCACTGCACAAAGTTGCCGACTTAAACCTTGCAACGACAAGCAACGCGACAACCGCTGAAGCGCCCCAAGTAGAAGGCTTAAACAGCATTGATTTGGTGTTTGTTGACGGTCGCCTGACGAGCGACATGACCAACTTGGTATTACCTGATGGCGTCACCATTGCCTCTTTGGACACGAAAAACGACGCGGCAGAAAATCTGTTCGGACAAGTTAAGCCACAGCATCACTTGTTCGGCTTGGTCAATGACGTACTTGCTCAGCAAGGCGTCGTCATTGATATTGCGCCAAACGCAAACGTGGAGCAGCCAATACGCATTGTTAACTTCGCCAGCGATGGTGTGGAGTCGCACCAGCGGTCATTGGTTCGTGTCGGTGAAGGCGCTAAAGCCGTTATTATTGAGCACGGCGTAGGTAATGGCCACAGTCTGAATACCGCGTTCGCAGAGTACGACATTGCAGACAAAGCCGCTCTGGAGCATTATCGCTTAGCCTTACACGAAGGCGAAGCCATCCACGTTGGTGGTAGCCATTTCCGCTTACACAATGAGTCGAAGCTTAACAGCACACTCGTAGGATACGGCTCTCAGCTGACGCGTCTGGACGTCGATATTGAGCACGCAGGGGAACACGCCTTCGCGAAGTTCAACAACATTTATTTGCTGGCTCCCAAAGAGCACTTTGATCTGCACAGCACAATTGAACACGCGCAGCCTAACGGTACCACCGAAGAAAATGCGCGCGGCATTATTGGCGACAAGGCAAAAGCGGTATTTAACGGTCGTATTCACATACACCGCCATGCGCAAAAAACCCTTGCTGAGCTGAACAACCGTAACTTGTTACTCACTCGTGGTGCACAAATTAATACCAAGCCTGAGCTGGAAATTTATGCGGACGACGTTCAGTGTGCTCACGGTGCAACCGTTGCGGAAATTGACGAAGAAGCACTTTACTACATGCTGACACGCGGTATCGATAAGCAACAGGCCTTGGTTATGCTGAACTTCGGCTTTGTACAGGAACTGCTTTTCCAAATGCCAAATCGCGCATTAGCCGACTGGTTGCAACCAATATTGAAGCAACGCTTTGAGCGTATGATGGAGCAGCAATGAGCCTAAATGTTGCAGACATTCGCCAGCAGTTTCCGATTCTGTTTCGGGAAGTGAATGGTCGACCGCTGGTTTACCTAGATAACGCAGCAACGACACAAAAGCCGCAGGCCGTTATCAATGCCTTGGTGGACTATTACACGCAATGCAACTCTAACGTGCATCGCGGGGCGCATTACCTGTCAGATGAAGCAACGCGCCGTTACGAAGCGGCACGTCAAACGGTTGCAACCTATATTAATGCAGGCCGAAGCGAAGAAGTGATTTGGACCAGCGGTACCACTGAAGGCATTAATTTGGTGGCGAATGGTGTTTCACAGCGCTTGAAAGTGGGCGATGAAGTTTTGGTGACTGAACTGGAGCACCACGCTGACCTCGTCACCTGGCAACAAGCTTGTAAACGCTCTGGTGCTACCTTAAAAGTGGTGCCCATTCATGACAATGGCGAACTTAATGTTGATGCCTTTCATGAGCTTTTAAGCGACAACACAGCTTTTGTTGCCATGCCGCATGTATCCAATGCGCTGGGTACTGTGAACCCAATAAAGGAGCTTACTGCGGCAGCTAAAAGTAAAGGTGCTCTGGTATTAATTGACGGTGCCCAAGGTGTTGCGCACGGCGCCATCAACGTTCAGGACATTGGTTGCGACTTTTACGCATTTTCAGGCCACAAAGTGTTCGGGCCCACAGGTATTGGCGTGCTTTGGGGTCGCTTCGATGTGCTGAATGAGTGGCCAGTATGGTTAGTCGGCGGTGAGATGATAGCCACCGTCAGCTATCAGGATGCCACCTGGGGTGAGCTTCCTAACCGCTTAGAAGCGGGTACGCCTAACATAGCAGGCGTTATTGGCCTAGCTGCCGCACTTGACTGGATTCAGCAATACGACGCTGCAGAAATACGTGCGCACGAACAAGCGTTACTGGCACGAGCGACCGAGTTAGCGAAGCAAACTGAAGGCTTGAGAATTATTGGTGACGCCCCCAATAAAATTGGCGTACTCAGCTTTGTTCTGGAAGGCGCACATCCGGCCGATATCGGTTTTTTGCTGGATAAACAGGGTATCGCAATTCGTACCGGCGACCACTGCGCCCAACCCTTAATGAATCGCCTGAATGTGCCGGGTACCGCACGTGCGTCATTTACCATCTACAATACATTAGACGAGGTTGATCAGCTCTTTGCGGGCATCAACAAAGCTCGTATGATGCTAGCCTAACGGCAGGAGGACACAATGTCTGTAGAAACGTTTAGTCCATCGTCATCACTTATTTCCATGACGGACAGTGCCATTAAGTATTTTGAGTCACGACTGAAAAACGAATCGGGCCATTTGATTCGCTTATCAACCAAACAGAGCGGCTGCACAGGTTATGCTTACGTTCTTGACTCTGTTGATGCCATTCAAGACGGTGATGAAGTCGTGGAAATTAACGATAACATTAAGGTTGCTATTGCACCCAACGCGCTGGAACTGGTGCGTAATACAGAAATCGATTACGTCAAAGAGGGTATTAACGGCATTGTTAAGTTTAACAACCCTAATGTTGTTAACGAATGTGGTTGTGGCGAAAGCTTCAGCGTTACCTAAACGGGAAAGATAACAACAGCATGCAACAGAAAATGGTGAATACCTTACGCGAAGTCAAAGCGCGTAAGGTGCCATCCGGCGAACCTAAAATCATTCCCAAAGGGGAATTTGTTAATATTACCCAAGATTTGGGCGGTAATTACACCGTGACCTGGCAGGGTAATATGCTGCGCATTGACGGCACCGATGGCGACGCCATTGGCCGCAAACCGGAAAAGCTCGACTTTCCTGCGCCTGAAGACGGGCAAATATCCGAACAACAAGTTTGGGATGCACTGGAAACCATCTACGATCCAGAAATTCCCATTAACTTAGTGTCCCTTGGGCTTATTTATAAAGTCGATATAGACCAAGACAGTTCGCGGGTTAATATTGATATGACGCTCACCGCTCCGGGTTGCGGCATGGGACCGGTGTTGGTCGGCGACGTTGAGTACCGTGTCTCACTGGTACCGAATGTTGATACTGTCAATGTAAACCTAGTGTTCGATCCACCTTGGTCTCGCGATATGATGAGCGAAGAAGCGCAGCTTGAAGCTGGTGTGTTTTTCTAAACGGGAATACCGAATTAACCATGAACTTACCAACAACTGACGAAATTCTTGATGACTTAGAGTTCCTGGACGACTGGGAACAACGCTATCAGTACATTATCGATTTAGGCAAAGCGCTACCGGGTTTGCCGGAAGCGCAGCATAAAGAAGAGTATCTGGTACGCGGCTGTCAGAGTAATGTTTGGCTGATTAGTGAAGAGAAAGACGGCAAGCTGTTATTTCACGTCGACAGTGATGCCGTCATTGTGCAAGGGCTGTTAACGTTGGTTATGGCGGCTTACCATGACAAAACGCCCGCACAAATCCTCGCGTTCGATATTGACCAATATTTTAATCAACTCGACCTGGAAAACCACATTACCCCAACTCGCGGGAATGGATTAAGAGCTATTGTTGGGAAAATCCAGCAGTTGGCCAAGAACGCCAACGCTTAAATGGTATTAAACAGTTCTTGAACGTTATTCGATACAGAGCGGTAGGTTGACAACAGACGCGGTTGAATTGTTTCCAGCCGCTGCTTCATTTGAATCAACCGCTCCAGTTTCAACGCAATACTCAAGCACTGTCCCATAGGCCCTTTAAAATTATTCACTGCAGCTTGTGTTTCAGGTGACAGAGGCAACTTTTCAAAAAACGCCTTTTTATCCACGCCCAGCATTATATCAATACCAGATAGAAGACCAACAAAGTAACACTGGTCAGGATCTAAACCCTGATTCTTTTGACCCTTGGCTAACTCATAGCACATTTGTGCTCTTACCAACACCATACGTGACGCTTCCTGGCTACTGGCAGCAACGGAGCCTATAAGCGCTATCCAGCGCCGCAATTTCTCAATACCCAATCGCATGATCACATCTTTGACCCGAGTAATTGGGCTCGCCGTTGGATACAGAGGGCTATTCACAATTTTCAGAAGACTGACTGACAGCTTAGGATCTTCAGATATCACCTTCGATAACTCAGTTAAGTCTGGCTCCTTTTCAAAGCATAAGGACAGCACTTTTGCTAACTGTAACGAAGAGGGCTCTAACCGGGTGCCGTAAATAACTTCGGGCTTGGCAAAGTAGTACCCCTGGAACAGCTCAAAACCCAACGCTTCATAGGCCTTTTTAGTGGCTTCATCTTCAACGCGCTCGGCCAGCCACTTACCCTTAAAGCTAGTTAAGTCTTTTTTAAACGCCCGAACTTGCTCAACGGTCACCGTAGAGACATCTACTTTTATATACGATGCATACTTTAGCAATGGCTCCCACGCTGGGTCGAACTCAAAATCATCGAGCGCGAAACGGAAACCCTTGTCATGCCAGCGTGCTACCGCATTCACAACGGCTCGCGTTGGCTTTATGGTTTCTAAAAGCTCAATAACGACCTTATCAGGTTCAATAGGCAGGAAGCTTTGAGACAGCAGAAAGTCGCTGGAAACATTAATAAAAGCCGTTGCATCGTACTGAGTGGTTTGCTCAGTGATGCCCGCGCAAAGGTTAAACACCACCTCACTGGTAGCAGCGGTATCGCCCACGGTTTCGGCGGATAAATGAATGGCGCTTCGGTACAACAGTTCTACCGCGTAAAAACGGTTTTTTCTGTCGTATATTGGCTGGGCCGCCAATAAAGGGGATGATTCCAAACCTGTCTACTTTTTAAACACTGATTATAAGCAAGATTCTACGGTAGTTTTTAATAAAAGAAAAGATGAACGGTTGTTATAAATTTAAGATTTACGACGCCCTGTAATCATGGGCTTTATAAGCTCAATGCGGCCCCACCACCCTGTCAAAAACACGGCTGCAACATGAATAATAGCCCCTATAAATAAGCTATGGGCAATGTATTCATGAATGTTCTCGACCAGCGTGCTACCAAAAAATGCGTCTGTTTCTTCGAGCAGAAAACCGGTAGTGCCCTGTGCTAAAAACAAGAACCAAAACAGCAATATCAGCATACCCCCAACAGCGTTATGCCCGGATTCTTTAGGAATCTCGCGACTTTTTAGTTCACGAAAATGTTGAGCTATACGACTAGGGGTAGGAAAAAAATCAATAACTCGTGCGCGTTTAGGGCCAATAAAACCCCAAATAATACGAGCAAACACTAAAATCCAGACACAATAGCCAACCCACTGATGAATCGTCTCGCCAGGCTCTAGTACAAAATAATTTAGCGTAAACCCAATAACAATAAGCCAGTGGTAAATGCGAATATACTTATCCCAAATAACCACTGGCTTACTCATTAGCTTACTCTTTTTCTTCTTTTACAACGCTGCCATCAACAGGATTGAAGTAAATTTCTACCTTCTCGCCTGCCTGGTTTTTGCCGTAAATTTCATAGCAGTTGCCGGGAGTGACTTTAAACTCATTAATGTCATAGCCCTGCTCTTTTAAACCAGCCTGGAACTGTTCTTGATCCATCCACTCTGATTGTGGCGCCGTTGTGCACTGCGTTTCCGTTTCTTCGGCACTGCAAGCGGCTAACAATGCAGCTGCACCTGCCATCGCGGTTAGTTTTAATGCGTTCATATCAAACTCCTATTTTTCGTTAGGAAGTGACTCGAAGCCCATGTGATAGAGCGTAAAGCCGAAAATATCCGAATACTGCTCAATTGTTTTTGATACTGGCGTCCCCGCACCATGACCCGCATTGGTTTCAATACGAATCAACTGAGGGTTATTGCCACCCGCTTTATCCTGAAGCTCTGCTGCGAACTTAAAGGAATGGGCAGGCACCACTCGGTCATCATGATCACCTGTAGTAATTAGTGTTGCCGGGTACTCAACACCCTCTTTTACGTTATGCACTGGTGAGTAGTTCAGCAAGTATTCAAACATTTCTTTACTGTCTTCTGCTGTACCATAGTCATACGCCCATCCAGCACCCGCAGTGAAGGTGTGATAGCGAAGCATATCCAATACACCAACTGCCGGTAGAGCAACCGCAAACAGCTCAGGACGCTGAGTCATTACCGCACCAACCAGCAAGCCGCCGTTTGAGCCTCCACGAACCGCCAGGCGCTCAGACGAAGTATAGTCAGCTTCTATCAGATATTCCGCTGCCGCAATAAAGTCATCGAACACGTTTTGCTTCTGCATTTTAGTGCCGGCTTTATGCCACTCTTTACCGTACTCGCCACCACCACGTAAGTTGGCAACCGCGTAAACACCGCCCATTTCCAGCCAGGCTGCGTTAGCAATGCTGAAACTTGGTGTCAGGCTGATGTTAAAGCCACCGTAACCATAAAGAATAGTTGGGTTCGTACCATCCAGTTCAAGACCCTTTTTATGGGTGATGATCATCGGAACCTCAGTACCATCTTTAGAACTATAGAAGACTTGTTTACTAACATACTCGCTCGAATCGAAGTCCGCGCCCGATGCTTCATAAACGACCGACTCTCCGGTTTCAGGGTTCATTTCGTAAATGGTGCTTGGCGTGCTGTAGTTCGTGAAGCTGTAATACACTTTTTCAGCGTCCTGCTTCTCACTGAAGCCACTCGCGCTGCCAACGCCCGGCAAAGCAATGTCACGTAACTTATTGCCGTCGTAGTCGTACTGCTCAACTTTTGAGACCGCATCGACCATATACTCTGCAAAGATATAGCCCGCACCGGTTGACGGGTTCAATACGTGCTCGCTGTGCGCAATAAAGTCCTGCCAATTGTCCGGCTTAGGGTTACTGGCATTCACGGTCACAACACGACCGTTTGGCGCATCCATATTCGTTTCTAAATACAGCGTGTCACCACGAGTCGTCAGAACTGACGTATCATAAGCCACATCACCATCAACCAACACTAACTCTGAGTCGGGCTTCGTTAAGTCTTTAATGTACAACTTGTTACCAGACGTCGAATTCGCGGCCGAAACCACCAGAAAACGATCGTCTTCAGTTACGTAACCACCCACGTAGCGATGTTTCTCAGCTTCTGTACCACCGAAAATCAGGTCGTCTTCAGACTGAGGCGTACCAATTTCATGGTAATACAGTTTGTGCTGGTCGGTCTTCGCTGATAATTCACTACCTTCAGGTTTGTCATAGCTCGAGTAGTAAAAACCTTCGTTGCCCTTCCACGAAATACCGCTGAACTTAACGTCTACGAGCGGCTCTTCATGTTGATCACCTGTTTCTGCGTCAATCACAATAATTTTACGCCAGTCACTGCCGCCTTCAGAAATCGAATACGCCGCAATAGAACCGTCTTCACTGAACGTTAACTGCGCCAAAGACGTTGTGCCATCTTCACTAAACTTATTTGGGTCTAAAAAGACTTCGGCTTCAGCGTCTTCATTTTTCTTACGGTAAACAACGTATTGGTTTTGCAAGCCATCGTTCTTGTAGAAATAGATGTAGTCCCCCTCAAAGCGAGGCGCGCTGACTTTCTCGTAGTTCCACAGTTCCGTTAAGCGCTTTTCAATTTTCTCGCGGAACGGAATTTTCTCTAAATGGCTAAACGTTACTTCATTTTGCGCTTTTACCCAGGCTTCCGTTTCTTCGCTACGGTCGTCTTCTAGCCAGCGATACGGGTCCGCCACTTCGGTACCAAAGTAGGTGTCGACCACATCGCCTTTACGCGTCTCTGGATACTGCATTTGATTATTCACTTCTTCGTCATTGTCAGGTGACTGTGAGCAGGCTGTCAGCAAACTCACAGCAACCACTCCTAGTAAGTATTTCATTGTTGTTATCCTTATTTGAACTTAACGACTTCACCTTTTAGCGCTACACCCGCCATTAGAAAGCCTGCGCCACATTGAAACTCTTCAGCACTCGCAAACTCATTATGGTTATAGTTCGACTTGATATTAATCACCGCGTCATAACCATTCTCACGAGCATTTTCCTGTAAAACTTTTAGTGCTGACAACAAAACCCACTCACAAGCTTCTCGGTCAGATTTACCAAAGGCATTGGTTTTACGACTTGTGCTAATCACACCCATCGATTGAGCCACTTCAGGATGCGACTGCCCTGCAAAGTAAAAAGGCACATCGTGTAGCGCCGCTTTTGCCTTGGCCGTCTCAACCGCTGGCTTAATTTCAAGAGTAACGACATCATCTCTCGCTTCAGCTGAGAATGACAGTAACGCAGAAACCGTAAGAGCACTAGCAACGAGTAAGTTTTTCATGAGTATTTCCTTATTTATTAGAGTTATTCCAACGTTTAAAAATCAGTGATGTATTAATACCACCAAAAGCAAAATTGTTTGTCATGACATAGTCAGTATCGAGCTCGCGTCCTTCACCTGTAATGTAATCCAGCTTTCCGCACTCGTCATCGACGTCATTTAAATTGATCGTCGGTGCGAACCACTTGTCCTTCATCATTTCTATGGATGCCCAGGCCTCGATAGTGCCGCACGCACCGAGGGTATGTCCTAAGTAACTCTTTAACGAGCTGATGGGCACGGCACGACTAAAAACAGACGCGGTCGCATTCGACTCAGCAACGTCGCCACGATCAGTTGCTGTTCCGTGCGCATTCACATACCCAATAGCATCAGGACTCAGTTGCGCTTGTTCCAGCGCTAGCTTCATAGCGACAGCCATTGTCTCAGCCGTCGGCTGAGTCACGTGAGCGCCGTCTGAGTTCGTACCAAAGCCGACTAACTCAGCGTAAATAGGGGCGCCTCGTTCAAGCGCATGGTCTAATTCTTCCAGTATGAAGGTACCCGCGCCTTCACCTATTACCAGACCATCGCGGTTTTTATCGAACGGTCGCGGCGTACTCTCTGGCTCATCATTACGCGTGCTGGTCGCGTACAAGGTATCAAAGACCACGCCCTCTGATGGACATAACGCTTCGGCACCACCGGCAATCATCACTTTCTGATGACCATAGCGAATGGCTTCATAAGCATAGCCAAGACCTTGCGACGCCGACGTACAGGCTGAGCTAGTGGTATGCACCCGACCTTTTACGCCATAAAAAACGCCCAAGTTCACCGCCGTAGTATGGCCCATGCTTTTTATGTAAGTCGTCGCATTCAAGCCCGTCATGTCACCTGTGGACAGCATGTTGCCAAAAATTTTCATCTGTTCGGTATCGCCCGTAGACGAGCCATAAGCGACGCCGCAACGGCCATCGGTAATGCATTCATCATTCAGTAGCCCGGCGTCTTCTAGCGCCATTTCTGTGGCGCGGGTAGCCATCAAACTGACGGTACTCATTGAGCGCACCGCTTTACGCGAATAATGCTTCGGCTTTTTAAAAGGCGGTTGAATAGGCGCAGCTAAGCGCGTATTTAAGCCTTCAAAACGCTCCCATTCCGGCATAGTGACGACCGCATTTTTACCCGCCTCTAACTGTTGACGAAAATCCTGCCAGTTATCACCAAAGGCAGTGACGCAGCCCATCCCTGTTACGACAACCCGTTTCATTACACTAACCCACCATTCACTGAGAAGACTTGGCGCGTGATATACGCCGCCGAAGGCTGGAACAAGTAACCGACTAAACCGGCAACTTCTTCTGGCTTGCCCGCTCGACGTAGCGGAATCATCGACATGATTTGTTTTTCGTGCTCAAGCTCTTCTGTCATATCCGTTTCAATGAGTCCTGGCGCCACACAGTTAACGGTGATTTTGCGCTTTGCCAGCTCCAATGCCAACGCTTTTGTCGCCGCAATAACACCGCCCTTCGAGGCACTGTAATTCACTTGCCCGCGGTTACCGGCAATCCCGGAAACTGATGCGATTGTCACAACGCGCCCGCCCTGACGCTTTTGAATCATTGGCATAATGAGCGGATGCAATACATTGTAAAAACCGCCTAAATTCGTTTCTAAAACGCTGTCCCAGTCATCTTCTGTTAACGAAGGGAAGGCACCGTCACGCGTAACCCCAGCGTTGCACACCGCACCATAATAGGCACCGTGTTGCTCAATATCGTTTTCAATAGTCTTTCTGGCGGCTGCTCGGTCACTAACATCAAAGACTAAAAGTGACGCTTGCTGCCCCAACGCTTCAATTTCAGCCACCACCTTCTCGGCAGATGCGCGATCAGAACGGCAATGCACCGCAACATCATAACCGTCCCCGGCAAGCTGCAATGCAATAGCGCGCCCAATCCCTTTACCAGAGCCTGTTACTAAAACGCGATGACTGTTATCGCTAGCTTCTTTTGTCGCCATCTTAGTCGCCATAATTTTCCTCTATAAATGCTTTTTCATCGGGCGGCTGATACACATTGAGCCTCGCGGTGGCTACGACAGCCTCTTGCTGAGAAATACTGCACTCAAACACACTCAAACCAGACTCTTCAACGTGAATTTCTTCAACGTCAACGTCATAGCTTTGCCCCAATTCGAAATGCTCCACGTCACAGATGTATTTCCGAGTCCCAAGTAAAAACCCTAACTTAATATCATCACCCTGGCTTTTGTGGCGGTTACCGGCAACGGCGGCAATGCTCTGCGCCATGAGCTCAATGCCGACATGGGCGGGTAGACCTTTTAAGGCGTCATTATAAAACAAGTTATCTTCAGTAACTGTCAGCCGACAACGTCCTTTTGTGTCATCCACCGATACCAATTCGTCGATGAGCTTCATTGGCGGTTGGTGCTTAATTAATTCATTGAGTGTATAGATCACAGTTCACCCTTACTAAATACAAGCGAAACATTATTTCCGCCAAACGCAAACGAGTTGCTTAAGCAATGTTTAACCGGTTTAGCAACCGATTCACCTTGATACAGATTGAGCGGCTGAATGTCAGAGTCAGTCTGCCTGTCCCAAGCATGCTTGGGTAACCCGGCTTGTTTTGACAGCGCCAACCAACACATCACGGCTTCTATCGCGCCAGCCGCTCCCAACGTGTGCCCGGTTAATGCCTTGGTGGAACTGGCCGGTATATGCTGCAGGCCTAGTTCGGTGACCGCATGCGCTTCCATCTTGTCATTAAGCGGCGTCGCGGTACCGTGCAGGTTGATATAGCTCAATTCACAGGCTTCGACGCCTGCTTCCGTCAGCGCGCCATGCATCGCGGCGACGGCGCCTCGCCCTTCCGGATGCGGTGCTGACATATGGTGCGCATCGGAGGTCGATTTCGCGCCAGTCAGACACACCTGTTCACTCTGCAAGTTGTCTTCGGCACGCGTCGCAATAAATAGTCCAGCAGCTTCACCAATCGTAATACCGTTACGATTGACGCTAAACGGATTACAGCGCTCCGAAGACATCGACTCCAGTGCTTTAAAACCATTCAGAGTCAGCTTGCATAAGGAGTCAACACCACCCACAACGACAGCGTCAGCAAACCCAGACGCCAGTAAAGAGCGTGCGCTCATAAAGGCTCTTGCGCTCGATGAGCAAGCTGTCGAGATACCGTAAGCGGGTCCCTCGATGCCCATGAGCGTAGCCAGACACTCCGCCGGCGCGACCATTTCCTGCATTTTGTAGTGAAAACTCTCAGGCAACTCACCCTGTTTTTCGTGGTGAGCCAGCGCCTCTTCTCCTGACGCAATACCAGATGTACTGGTACCTAACACCACGGCAACACGGTGTGCACCGACTTGATTGATCAACGTCTTAAGTGGTGTCTCAATTTGCTTTAAAGCGCCAAGCAGCAGTTGGTTGTTGCGGGTTTGCATAGCAACCGGAAGTTCACTCAACGCCGGCAATTTATCATCAGCAATTTTGCCGTGGTAATAGTCACTACCGTCGTTAAGCGTGTCATTCGCCAATGACAAACCGGTATTGTCTCCCGCAAGCGCGGCAGACCAAATGTCATCGCATGTCATTCCCGCAGCGCAGACCGCGCCTGGCTTACTGAGGCTAATTCTCATCGTTGTTTAACACTTCGTACTGTAGGGTATTGACGGTCAGCTCATAGTCCCGTTGGTTATTCTGTATTTTGCCGTTTGTATTCATTTGCACACCAGAAGACCAAATCAACTCGCCATTATCGGTTATCGTTCTGCGACTACTCGTTTGCTTTAATGTCAGCGAAGACAAGTGAGCGTTCACTGTTTCTAGCGGCCATAGAGAGAGTTGCATATCCGCCCAGACTTGCAGCGCAACTCTGGGTTCCTCAAGAAATTCCGAGCCTTTAAACCTATGTCCGGAGGCAGTGAGTTCAGACCGAAACAGCTCATTCCCCAGTGGCGACAATGCCACAAGTAACAAGCGTTCATTTTCTAGCAAAACAGAAACCACAAGCTCTCGATTTTTCGCCTGTTGCGCTTTTGGTGACCACCGAATGTCTTGCCATATCTGTACCGGCTCACCCGGCCACTGCCACTGTAAACTGTAATACCCTGTGCCCACCGGTACCTGCAAACGGTCTTTCCCCTCCAAAGTCGCACAACCCGCAACAGCTAAAAGCATTAAGGCTAGCGTTACGCATCGAAAAACACTGGTCACGCGCAAAGCTCCGCTAATACGTTTAAGCGGCGCTCGCTCTCTGCAACATAAGGATTTTTTGTATCCCAGGCATAGCCGGCTAAAATAGAACTGATCATTTCTTTCACTTGTTGCTGCTGTTCCGGATAAAAAATCACTTTCTGAAAACGCGTATCATACCATCCTTCCACAAAGGTTCTGAACGTCGAAATACCAACGCGTAACGGCTTGCTGAAGTCGTTTTCCCAGTCTTGCTTGTGTCCGTCCAGCTCTTTTAATACCAGTGGTACCGCCAGCGATGACGACTTCATTGCGATTGTTACGCCGGACGAAAACACCGGATCCAGAAACTCACCGGCGTTGCCCAACAGTGCGAAACGGTCGCCATAAAGACGGTTTACGTTAGCGGAATAGCCGGTAATACACTGCTCGGCTCGGATGACTTGGTGATTGCCCAGTACCTCAAGTAAATACGGCTCTTCCTTAACCATATTCCATAATTTATCAGCAGGCGTTTCGTACCGTGCAAATAACTTTTCTTCACCGACTACGCCAATACTCGCAGTGCCATCGGCGAAGGGAATCAGCCAGTACCAAATTTCGGGATTGGTCGGGTGGACCGTAATAAGTATTTGGTTACGGTCGAAGTTACCACCCGCCAAATCTGATTTCACGTGACAGAATGCCGCCTGCCGAACCGGAAAGTCTGACGGCGACTCCAGCGACAACAATCTCGGTAATACCCGACCAAAGCCGCTTGCATCCAGTACAAAACGCGTTTTTATCTCAACAGTTTCAGTGTCTGTCGCTGCTTCCAATACGACCTGCTCAGAAGACGAAAAGTCGATACCCGTTAATGTCACACCGTGCTCAACCTGAGCGCCTTTATCCTCTGCCCCCTGAATCAACAGCTGGTCAAATCGCTCTCTTTTCACCTGAAACGTCGTGCCGGGCCCCTCACTGAACTTTTGCCTAAAGTCGAAGTTGACGTGTTGCCCCTGATGATAAAAAGCCGCACCATTTTTAAACTGAAAGCCTGAGTCATCAGCATTGCTCGCCACCAGACTCTCTAATCCTGCCTGCTGTAAGTAAGTCATGCACTGCGGTAGCAGGCTTTCGCCGATGGAAAAACGAGGAAACTGCTGGCGTTCAATAACCAGCACTTTTTTTCCGGCGTCCGCCAGCATTGCTGCGGCGGTCGCACCCGATGGGCCCGCACCGACAATAGCAACATCATAAATTGGGTCCTTCATTGTGCTTCTTCCTTTTTACTCTCTTTGGTTGCTGCATCGGTTATCAACGGGCAAAACAGCACACTCACTAATACACCTATCATGACAACCTTGCCAAATGCAGCAATGGCCGGTGTTGAGCTAAACGTCAACGCACCAAAAGCAACAAGTGTGGTTAAAGCCGACAAGTAAATGGCCTGCAATGCATGCGCACGTTGCAGACGACCAGCGCAGAACACCCCGTAATCAATGCTCAGCACCAGCACAAACATGGCACCTATCCAGTGAAATAGGTTCAGGGGCTGGCTTAACTGAGCAATAAGCAACGCCGTCGACACCGACAATAAAATAACGCTGAACACCTGCCATGACGCTTTTGCCCGCACTTTAAATGGCGCTTTACGGTTCAGAAACAGCATCAATATGAAAAAGCTTAAAAGCAACAAAGCCCCTAACCAAAGCTGCATGGACTGCCGATATTCCCCCAACGCATTCGAGGCGTGCTCTATTGGGTTAAATGGTTCTGCCCAAGACTTATTCTCAAGGTTGGGTGCGTTATGCTCCTGCTTTAACCGCACCACACTTAACCACCCTTCATTGAATGGATAGAGGAACTGACTTTCCAATGGATGAACGTGTTCTGTAGGGTTCAGCGTTGGCGCCGATATACCCAACCACTGCAAGTACGCAGCGCCCTCATCAGACCGAAACAGTCGTTGCTCCTGCTTAATTAAATCCTTTTGCTGTGACGCCGGTTGGTAATAGTCCGTAATACCAATAGCATGAAAGCTATTAGCAACGTCCGTTGTACGCTCCAGTGCCTGCTGGCGAGTATCGCCAGACACTAAAATAACCTCTGGGCTGAAGTAAAATGCGGTATGTTCACGTAAATAATTTTCTTCTTCCAACAGCGCTTTTGGCGAGCTGGCAAGTAGGCGCACATTGTCATTAGACACATAAGCCGCAATCAACACGATAACGGTGACCACAGGCAATACGGTTAGCCAGCGTTTAGGCAGCCGTTGTCGTGCCTGGTGATACGCCTTCTCTGCTTTTGCGCAAAACCGCTGCCACTTAACTTGCGGCTGCTTCGGCTCTGGCAACCAAGGTAAAGTAATAGACACCAACAGAACCGCACTCAATAATGCCGTCGCCATAAATACGCCAAGCTGCTGTAACAAGGGCAAGGGTACCGCGAGCAATAAAACATAACCGGTAATGGTCGTTAAACCACCCAGCCAAAGTGCCGGCATGAGTGCCTTCCAGGCTTTTTCCCCGTGACTTCTCGCGATAAACCCATGAATGACGTAGTCAATGCAAAGTCCAATAAAGCTGGTTGCAAATACCAACATCAGCACGTGTGGCGACGTCGACCAAAATAGAGTGGCCAGTAGCCCAAATGCAGACGCAACAGCCAATAACACCAACGTATAAAGCAGTTGAAAAGCGGATCGAAATACCCAAATCAACACACTGAGCACCAGCAATAAAGACAGCCCACCAAACCAGGTCATTTCCTGTTTGGCTTGTTTTGCGCCCGCGTCGGCGTGAAATATCAAACCACTCCGATAGCTTGTTATGCCACTCTCAGCTTGCTTAACTGATGCGATAAGTCCGTTGAGCTGAGCAACCACTTCTTGTGTTTCATTAATACTGAGAGCATCGCCAGCTATCTGCAGAGGCACTAGCACTTGCACGATATCTCCCTGCGTGCGGCTGTACAATCCACGATAACTTTTATATCCGGGCATTAGATCGGGTAGGTGCTTAATATAATTTTGAGTAAGCAACAATGGATCGCGGGTGATTGGAACAAGAATCGGCTCAGGACTTTGCAGCAGGCTTTGCGCGTCTTTAATGAGTTCACTGTACTGTTTTTTATGCAAGCGACGGGTGTCGCTGACCGTCGCCAACAGGCCTGCGTGTTCTTTATAAAACGCTAAAAGCGTTTTAGTATCCGTAAGCTCCGCACGCTTTAATGTTGGCTGAGTGGTTAACAGTGAATCGACTTCATTCTCAACCTTGGTCAGCAAGTCACTGGTGCTATCTGTGCGCTGCTCAAACGCAATCAGGAGTTGCTGCGTGTTGGGTTGCTGGCTCTCAAGATAGGCACGCTGGGTTTCTGACACTTGATTGGGTAAGGCATCGGCCAGACTACTTTGCCAACTTGCTTTGGGTAGCTGGTGACTTAAGCCAGCCACCAATAGGCCCAAAAATATCAACAGTAAGACAACCCGGAATACCCGTATCACTGCGCCGCCTCAGCAAAATCGATTTCGGTTTTATTACCGTTGGCTTCATGCAGCTCGACACGTTCAACCCGGCCCTCACCACAACTCAAAATACGTTGCATGACGTTAACCAGCACCTCGGAGTTCGGCGTCATTTCTACGCAGTTTCCGTCCAGACTTAAGCTAAACTGCTGGCTCAGCACCGCTTGGTCCTGCTGAAGAATCGCCAACAACAACTCAGCAATGGTTTCACTGCCCGTTGCCGAGGTTTGCTCGGAGCCTTTAAAAATGCCCTGTTCCGTTATTTTTAACGTTTGCGTTTGTGGCTTTTGGGTCTGCCAAAGAATTTCATCTTCCTTAATGGTGATTTTGCCGGAACTCACCAGTGCTCGCGGCAAGCCTGCCAGATACTTTCGTTGCTCGAAGGTGACCGTCAGCGGTAACGGTTGAGCCTGCTTCGAAAGCATTGTCAGTGCCTGTTGCGACGTTTCCTGTGCGGCCCCAACCCATGCTGAGACAACCAAAGCCAACAATAAACTGAGCAAACGGATCATGAGCGCGTGACCCCCAGCTTTTCAAACACAATGTCCGGCGACTCGAACAGCATTTCTTTGGTGTTTTTACAGACAGCCACTTGCACACTGGTCGCCTTAGTCAGTAATTCACCGGTGTCAACACAGCGAATTTCGTAATTCATCTTCAGCCGGTGCTCCCACTCGGCGAGTGTTGCCGTCACGCGAATATCCTGACCGTAAGTCGCCGACGCAACATACTTCAGGCGTAAGTCGACTATCGGCCACAGGTGCCCGTTCGCTTCCATCGTCGGATAATCGTAGTCGAAAGTTCTCAGCAACTCGCTACGCGCCATTTCAATGTATTTAATGTAATGACCGTGCCAAACTACTTGCATAGCATCGACGTCAAAAAATGGCACGTTAATGGTTAAGCTGGCTTGTTTCATGCGGACTCCCCATACAAGTTCCATGGTTTGCTGCGAACTTTTTCCAGCCAGGATCTAAGCTCGTGCTCCAGCGGCCTATCTTCCACGAGTAATTCAAAGTCAGCAGCTAACGATTCTCGCATTGCCGCTAACTCGGGCCCGGTTTCACGCAATTTCCCTGCCATACGTTCACGTAAAACACTGCCCTGATAAGCCGCCAGCAAGGTCGCCACGGTCACTTGTTCCGTTAACTCCAGTACCCGTATACAGTCACGCGCAGCTATCGTACCCATACTAACTTTGTCCTGATTATGGCACTCAGTCGAGCGTGAGAATACGCTCGCCGGCATGGTCAACTTCAATGCTTCCGCCGCCCAGGCAGAACAACCAATTTGCACGGCCTTAAAGCCATGGTTAATTGCTTTTCTGTTGCCTTCTGCAGCCGACAAATTCGATGGCAGGTCATGATTCATTTTCGTATCAAGTAACAACGCCATTTGACGGTCGTGCAAATCGGCCAGGTTCGCTACCGCCGCTTTCATCGAATCCATGGCCATCGCAATATGGCCACCGTAAAAATGACCACCATGCAAAACATGCTCGCCAATGCCATCAATAATCGGATTATCGTTGGCGCTGTTCAGCTCGTTCTCAATGGTTTCTTTGAACCACGGCAGCGCGTCTTTCAACACACCAATAATGTGTGGCGCACAACGAATAGAGTAGCGGTCCTGTAGCCGGGATGAATTACGCGGATGCTCATGATGATTCAAGTCGTCACGTATCCACTTAGCGACTTGCTGCTGGCCTTTATGCGGCTTAACGGCAAACAGCAGTTCGTCAAAATGGTTCGAGTTACCATCTAACGCAATGCTGGCTAACGCCGTAATACGGCTGGACAGGCGGGTCAAATAGTCAGCCCGGTCCCAGGCCAAACACGCCAATGCTGTCATCACCGCCGTGCCGTTCATAATGGCCAGGCCCTCTTTAGGACGCAGCGTATGCAGTTCAACACCGAGCGCTTCAAAGGCTTCCGCGCTTGGCATAATCTCTCCTTTAAAGAGCACATCCCGCTCACCAATGAGAGCACCGGCAATATAAGACAGCGGTGTTAAGTCACCACTGGCGCCAACACTACCCTCTTTCGGAATAAGCGGCAGCATGTTCTCGTTCAGCATAAAGACCAGGCGTTCTAACAGCGGCCAGCTGACGCCCGAATACCCCTGAGTCAATGACGCAAGGCGCACGGCTAAAATAGCGCGGGTTTCCTGCTCGTTGAAATAGTCACCCAAGCCGCAACCGTGGAAGCGCGTTAAATGAATAGGCAACTCTGAAACTAGGTTGTCAGGCACAGAAACGGTACAGCTGTCACCATACCCCGTGGTCACACCATAAATAACGCCATCCTGTTCTAACAAGTCATCAAGGAAACGAACACCAGCGTCAATTCGGGCGGCAAAGTCCGGTGCTTTACTCAAGGTTGCTTTCACCTCGTTGTTAGCAAGCGCTACAACATCTTTTATGGTGACCGGCTGTTCGCCAAAACAAACGTTTGATGTCGTCATACTACTGACTGTCCTTATGCCAAAAATCAAAAAAATTAAACCACTGGTATGGGTAGTGAATAGCGAGCTGCTCTAATTGCCCGGCGTATTTCTTCAATACCGGTTGCAAGGCCTCTTGCCGATTTTTTCGCGGAAGCTTTAATTGCTCACAAGCGAAATTTAAATACAGATCGTAGTTGCCGTCTTCCGGGTTCTTCAAACAGAATAAAAAGTATACGGGGCATTCTAACACGCTCGCTAATATCCACGGTCCCAAAGCAAAGGGCGCTGATTCCCCTAAAAACTCATGGCTCACTGACTGCTGAGGTGCCGTTACCGACGTTCTGTCACCAACAATAACGACATACTCGCCGTTATCAATACGCTCCTTAAGCATAATGGCCAGCCCCATATCAATGTCAGTCACCTGAATCAGGTCAATATCCGCCTTCGGGTTAACGGCTTTTAATGCTTTGTTGAACGACTGAGCATGCTGGGTGAACACCAGCACATTCAGGCGTCGACTGTATTTTTTACCGGCCATTGCCCGAGCGACTTCTAAGTTGCCTAAATGACTTCCTACCAGTAGTCCGCCTTCCGGTCGCTTTTCCAGTTCAGAGAATTGCGTATCGCCACAGTTGCGGACGGTATATTTTGGGGACTTGCCGACCCAGGCATCAATCTTTTCCAGGGCATGCAAACCAAACTGCCAAAAATGATACCAGCTTTTCCGCCAACCGGGCGGCTGGGTAAATGGGCTCTCGCCCCCCGCAAATTCATGAACACGCCGCAAAAATTGCTGCGATGCCCGGCGCGACGCCTTTCCCGTTAGAAAGAAATAGGTAATGACAGGCGCCAACACCAAGCGCATCAGCCAATGTCCGCCATACTGATAAGCTCTCAGGACAAACAAAATGCCCCAATAGCTGCCTCGTTCATCAGTTTGCGCCCAATGCTTATCTGCCATGAGTTAACTCTTAAACCGCCGCGCCAATAACATTGGTACGCGGGGCAACATGCCAAAAAACAGCAGCGTATGCAGCCAGGATATTTTCACATTGTCTTTAAATGCCCGGAAATGTGACTGCCCCTGCTCGGGGTAAATAACCTTAGTGGGGATAAACAAAACGGGTACTCCCCGCCAATACAGCCTGACCATAATTTCGATGTCGAAGTCCATTCGCGTGCCAATGTTGACCTTATCCATAAGTTCAGTGGTAGCCGCTAACGGGTACACTCGGAATCCGCACATGGTGTCTTTGACTGACATAGAAAGCGTTTCAATATGCACCCAAAAATGCGTAATCTTTCGGCCAATTCGACGGGCGGTTGGCATGGAATCATCATACTGCGGGTGCCCGCTGATGAGAGCCTCTGGCCGCTGTTTGGCGAGCTCTAAAAATTGAGGAATATCAGCGCTGTCGTGCTGACCATCAGCGTCAATTTGGAGGGCGTGGGTATAGCCTTGCTCTGAGGCAACCCTGAACCCCGCTAAACAGGCACCACCTTTACCCGTGTTCTCAGGAAGCGTATGCAGCAACACCTCGGATGCAAAACGCTCAGTCAACTGAGACAGTACTTTTTTTGTCTCTTCGTTAGAGCCATCATCAACAATAATAATGGGCAGTGCATAACTCAGAAGCTGCTCCACCGTTGCTTCGATAGTACGGTGGTGGTTATAAATAGGAATAAGAAAACAAAATCTTGGATCAGGCATAGCGGTCACTTAAAACACCAAGCGGCCAGACGATAGCGCCTGGTCACCCTTCTTATAGCTAAACGTAATGCAGTCCTCACGCTTACGTTGTATCACCAAATCTACCTCCGCACCGGGTAAAATCATATCGTTGAACTTTAACACCTCGACGCGTTGAATACTGACCGGCGTAGACCAATACTGCGATGCCAGCTGTACCACCCAATCAAGCTGCGTTACACCTGGCAAAATAGGCGCCGACGGAAAATGTCCCTGTAAATAGATGCAGTCCTCACTTAACCGAAATTGACCGACTATTTCAGGCTTATCAGCATCGTTCGCTCGTTCATTCAGTGATAAAAATTCCGGTAGCTGCGTTTTCATTTCAGTCATTCCTTCCTGTGTCGCTTCCTGTATCGGTAAAGAGGTTTTGCAGTGCAGCCTGGGTTACTTTGCCCGTCTCGTTAATTGGAAACGCGGCAACATACCGAAACCGTTTGGGGACGACAACTTTTTCAAACCGTTGTTGTAGATGGTGTCTTAATGCCTGTCGAACGGAAAAGCGACCTTCACTATCGAGTGCCTCTTTGCCTGCATCGCTTAGTACTATAACCAAGCCAATTTCATGTCGTTTACCTTCAAGCAAACAGGCTTTCACCTGGCTTACCCAGTCATGCTGAACCGCAAAAACTTCAACTTCATTTAATGACACTCGTTTCTCAGCCACTTTCACGACGGTGTCTTTTCTGCCCAGTAACTGGAAATGCCCGTTCGGCTCAAGTTTAACCCTATCCTCGGAAATAAACTCATCCTCAGGGAACCTTAAATGGGGCGACTTCACAGCTAATACGCCAGCTTCCGTTACTCTGACTTTCACCCCTAACAGCGGCCTAAAGGTGTCTCCTTTGTCATCGCGCTGACGCCAGCCGATCCCCCCGGTTTCTGTACTGCCATAGACTTCAATAGGCACCGTTAAATCGTGTTTCTTAAAGTCGACAGGCACCTGATTTGGTAACGGACCACCTGACGAAAACACGGCGGTTAGCTTTTCTTTATGTGCGCTAAGTTCATCCAGGTTATCCAGTCGCTGCAAATGCGCAGGGCTGCCGACTAACACATGACGCTGATCGTTATCCGCTAGCACCTCGGCAAGCTGTTCTGGGTATTCAACGAGCTGCGTATTAACGACCCGACCACTCGCCAACGGCCAAAGCACGGTAAACAGCAAGCCATAAATATGTTGATGGGTGACGGTTGAAACTATGCGGCTACCCGCTATCAACTCGCCAAAAGTCGCTTCCAACGTCTCAACTTCATTGAACAGCTGGCGAACTGTTTTAATAACAGGCTTAGGCTTACCGCTACTGCCTGAGGTGAAAAACGTCAATTGACTGTTTAACGTGCCATTAAGCGCCAGCGTTTCCGGGGACTCATCAAAGCCCGGCAAAGATGATGGTGGCAACACATCATAACTCTCGTTCAGTTCAGCTAATGTGGCAGGTTTGTCGTTGGAAGGCAGCACAATATCGCGACCCAGGCTTAACAACGCAAAAAGCCAAACACTGAACTCATATAAGTCTCGGCGGTACAAAAGTACTCTGCCGGCATGACTCTCAAGCCACTTTACTGCGCCATACACTTCCGCAAGCCATTGTTCAGCGTCCACTTCACCCTGCGACGTTTGCATACAAGCTGTCGTCGGCGCCCGAAAGGACAGTTTCCAGCGGTCAGTGTCTGTCTTTAACAACACGACGCACACTCCATTCAATAGCAAACAATAAGCCCATCAGCACGTAGGCGATAAACCCGTTATAAAGGCTCCAGATATCCATATCGCCATAGAGTACAGTGGCAAGCGAAACCGCACCATTTATGAGGAAAAAACCTATCCATACCACGGTCACCTTTTCAGTATAAGCAACGGCTTTTTCCGATAGTTCCCCCTCCATTAAGCGAGCCAGACGTGTGATAACGGCGGGTTTAAACCACAAAGACAGCGAGAACACAGTCAACATTGCGACATTCATCCAAACAGGATAGAGCAAAACGCTGGTCAACTGATCGGTCAGCAAAAAGGTGATAGTAACAACAATAAGAACCGCTACTGAGAGCCAGCTTTTGGGAGCCTTTACTCCCTGCACAACCACTTGTAACAGCAGTACCGCGAGGAGTAAAAACAGCAGGCCGTCAGTCAATCCTTGCTGCGCTAACCACCAGACTAATAGTGGGTAGGCAATCAGCATTAAACTGATTAAAGCGCGCAGCAAGGGTTTCATTATTCGCCGTGAACAAGCTTATAAACTTCGTTAACAACATCTTCAACCGTGCGCACGGCTTTGAAGGCATCCGGGCTAATTTTCTTACCCGTTATTTCGCGTAGCTTAACGACCAGATCCACTGCATCGATCGAGTCCAGGTCTAAATCTTCGTATAAGTTGGCGTCTAATGAAATGTCATCCGACTCTATCTCGAAATCCTCTTCAAGAATTTGGCTGAGCCTGGCGTATACTTCGTCTTTCGTTTTCATCTTTCCCTCGTTAATCAACCACGGTTTTCTGCAACAAAGTCAGCCAGCGTATCCACGCTGTAGAAGTGCCTTTTCGTTTCCGCAGAATTCGCATCCAGCTTCACATCGAACTTTTTCTTAATGGCTAGCCCCAACTCTAATGCATCTATCGAGTCGAGGTTTAAGCCGTCATCGTCGTCGCCAAATAGCGCTGCCGAGTCGTTAATATCGGATACTTCTACGTCTTCAAGATCCAGCGACTCGATAATCAAGTGCTTGATCTCTGTCTTCAGACTGTCTGTCATCTTCTAACACCTTTTCATAGTAATTCTGCAAGTCACGCGTTAAGTGGCGCGCGGCAATACTCAGTTTTTCTTCATTGCGATAAGATTGGGTATCGATTTCTTTCAAGTAATGAACAGAAAGTGTCGGCTTGTCTTTCGGTGCCTGATACCACATCTCATCTTTAATGAGTGTCACGGGCGAGCAGTCAACCCAAAGCGCGGTGACTTTCGCTTTTGTTCGCAAGGCTAAATGCGCTGCCCCACGCTGAAAACGTATTCCAGAGCCTGGCGTTGTGCGTGTGCCTTCCGGGAAAATGATCAGGTTACAACCCTGCTCAAGAGACTCCTGACAGTCATTCACCAGCTCATCCGGATCTTCATTACTTAAATAACCGGTCGATTTAATAACCCCTTTCATAAAGGGATTCTTCCACAAATGTGACTTCACTACGCAGTCAGGGTTTGGCACAAAGGAAATGAGCGCCACCACGTCAATAAGACAAGGGTGGTTCGCAATAATCACCTGCCCTTTCACCTGTTTAAGTTGCTCTGCCGCTTTGAAATCGAAGTTGAACACGCCCGTCCATTTCATGACACCAATAAACCAGCGAAACGTGAGCTGAACCAAGCGTCTTGCTCGCGCTTGACGCAATTCTTCGTTGCCTCCCGACACCAGCTTTAGCGCAGGCAATGCCGTGACCGATAAAATCACGCCACCAATACCAAAAATGGCAAAACACAGCCCTGTCGCTAAACGACGCCAGGTTCGGTTAATAAACTTCCAGAGTCTAATCAACATGCCAACTCCACGCTTTGCTGCCATAGTTGACGACTAAACTTTGCTGGCCTTGCTCCAGACAATGTTGAAGCTTTTCGACGACCTCGTAAGCGTCATCGTTTTTAGCCGATTCTCCGGATTGATCCAAAATCACTTCGCGACCGTTATTCCTATCGAGTAAAACCGCCTGAGCGAATGCATGAATCGGCGAATTTTGCTGCTTTTTATATACTTCAGGCGGCGTTTCATCAGCCACTACCAGCAAGACTTGGTCAAACTCATTCGATACTTGTGCAATGGCTTCCAGCCATCCTAACGGATAAGTCTCTTCGCCACCGGACACCGTGGTCATAGCCTGCTGGTTACCAACCGCCATACTGTACTGACCCAATACCGCATTATTTACCGACAACCCGAATTGAGTCGGTGATAACACCTCACCCTGAACCAATGTTCTTAACAGCTTTTCGGTACGGTGCAAGTCGCCATGACGTGTGGCCAAAACGACAGGAATGTTATGTATACCTTCTTCCCTTTCTGCAAGCTCTATTATGGCTGTTACAATTAATTTGGAATACGAGCTCAAACGACGTCGCATTGACGCCGGGACACGCTTTAAACGGTCACGACATTCACTGGTAACTAAGGTACTATCAGCGACGAAGACCCTCGCTTGAGAAACTCTCATAATGTATTTGTTCAGGTACTCAAAAAAGATGCGGAATAGTACAGAATTTAGCGTCAACTTTCAAAAATATAACATTGTGTATGGTTATCGGATATAGGCTACTCCCTTGCGGCTTAAGCCGCAAAGAAACGTCCTCAGAGGCAAGAAAACTATTAAAACAATTAGTTGCGCAAGAAGCTGGCGTGACCGAAACTGATATTTCCGTTAAAAAGGATGACAATGGTGCACCTCAATTGTCCATTGCCGATACTAACGCCTATTGTTCTATTAGCCATAAAAACAACTGTGTCGTTGCCGGATACTCCGCCGCGTACCCCATAGGCGTTGATGTCGAGAACTTAGAATCAAATAAAGATTACCGTCGTATACGAGAGCATTATGCGCACGCTTTTTTGAAGGGAGTAACGACAAAAGAAGCGTTCTTTTACCGCTGGACGCTTGCGGAAGCCTACGCAAAAGCGTCGGGACAGCCGTTACTAGAGATTTTAGCGCAACCGTTCGAGCCTACCGATAACCTACATTACATAACGATAAGCAACTTTTTAGTTTGCACGTACGTAGAAGCTAACAGGGATAAATTTCAACGACCTAAAATCATTCGGTTGTAGAGTGGTCGTTATTTTTCTTTACTCTACACTTAAATAAAACACAAAAAAAGACTCGCTCATTATGAACACAGCCAAAAATAAGCTTATTTACACACTCGGATTTTTAGGACTTGTTCCATTTATTGTCAGCTCGCTTGCGGAGCTTATGCAGGTCGGTTCTATATTTGGCTTTCGGCCACTCAACTTGCTCATTACCTACGGTGCAATTATTTTGACGTTTCTTGGTGGTGTCCTGTGGGGACGCGCGCTGCACCGTGCGGAAAGTGAGCCAACGAATGCGCTGCTTATTCTGAGTAATGTCTTTGCCTTGCTTGCCTGGCTGACTCTATTACTCGACTCATCTGCTTGGTCGCTCGGCCTGCAAATGGCGGGATTTGCCATATTGCTTTTCTTTGAACAGAAGCTGGCAAGAAGCTCCGCCATGACGTCTTATATGGGGTATTACCGCATCCGCTTAATATTGACGTCAGCGGTAATCGTTTGCGAACTGTTAGTATTCGGAAACCATATTCTCTAATTCTTATGCTCATGATAACGAGCCAGGGTTTCCGCATAAATGTGACGGACATCCTGGCTAAAGCGTTCAACAGAGTATGCCTTGGCAAAATTTTCGGCGTTACCGGACAACTGCCCGAGCAGCTCTTCGTCGTTAAGAAGGCGTTCCACTCGTTCTAGCCAAACCGCTTGTCTCGCAGGCGTTTTGTAGCCGTTAAAGCCATCATCCACAACGTCGTCAATGCCACTGGAGCGCACCGCAACAACCGGCAAACCAGCCGCCATCGCTTCAAGAATAACCATACCCTGCGTTTCTGACTGAGACGCGAATAAGAAGGCGTCGCCTAGTTGATACCAGTTGGCCATTTTTTCCGGCGCCACGGAGCCGACTAACTGAATGGTTTGTTTTAAACCGAGCTCGTCAATTTTCGTTTGTAACCGCTGTTTCTGATGCCCATCGCCGACGATTAGCAGCCTGAACGGCTTGTCAGTGGCTTTTTTCAACTCTGCCAGCGCATCGATCATAAAGTCGATATTTTTCTCATTCGACAGCCGTGACACACTCACAAAAACCGTTTCGTCTTTTATTTTCAGTCGCTTTTTCAGCTTTTCAACTTCGGCTGGCTCTACGTGCTGGAAGCGGTCATATTCAATGCCTGTCGGCTGCACATAGGTCGGTGCCGTCACGCCTATCATGCGCAAGTATTCTTCTGTTGAGTCGGTTGGCACAATAACAGCGTCGCATTTGTTCGCAAAACGACGCACCAGAAAGTGCGCAATAATATTGCGGAACAGCGAGCCGGGTAAAAACACAAAGTGCGAGTAATGCTCCAGTCGCGTGTGGTAAGTATAAACGGCCGGTACTTTCAAGCGGCGCGCCATATAAACACCAAGCGAGCCGATCCAAAACGGGTGGTGAACATGAATAATATCCGGTTTAAACGCTTTAACTTTTTTACGCACCGCCGACGAGAAGATATTCGCAAAGCGAAACTCACTCTTTTCACCAAAAGAAAAAATAGACGGCATACGTATGACGTTTTTTTCTTTCTCTCGTTTACTCTTGTAGCGCGGCGCAACAATAAGCACCGTGTCTTTTAACTTTTCCAGGCCGCAGCGCAAACGCTCTATTGAAATAGGCACGCCACCAATGAACGGTAGGTAATTGTTGGTAAACATCGCCACTTTTAATTGGCGGCCTAACCATGGATCAGGGTCAATGTCGTAATCCGGGTAATAATCTTTTCCTACAAATACCGCATTGTAGAGCTTGGTACTAATAACCAGGAATACCGCGAGCAATAGAATGAAGTTTAAGTAGCCCACATAAAACAGAGAGTGAATGAAAAACCAGAAGCTCTCTAATTGCTTCAGTATTGGATGCTGACCAATTTCCAGTTCTTGTACGGAGTGCTCAACACTGCCGTCGGCATTCACGGTCACTTTTACGTAGTGATAAAAGCTTTCGTCCTGATTAAGAACCAACCCACCTGCACCACCGGTAGTAATATAAGGTATGCCATTTTGTTCACTCTCAGAGTACATAGAGATGTTGGAAGAGAACACACGATCGACGCCGTAATTACTGAGTGTTTGCTGCAGTGCAGATCGAAACTCAACGGGCTGCAGATAGTCTTCCTCTTCCGCGAGAATAAATTCATCCTCAGGCTCCACTGGAGGGTGCCCAATAAAAACGAAGCGGTGCTTTGAGGAATCCGCCTTTAAAATATCGTTAAGCCAGCGTAGCTGCCATTGCCATGGTGTTTTACCAGTACTGTCCAAAAATATTAAACGACTGTTTCCCGCGGTGAAACTGAAGAAATGCGGTCCATAGTGATCATAAAAACGAAAACTTCCAAACTCTTCGTATTCATTAGCGCCGAACGTCAGCAAATAGGGCATGTCCAAATGAGACAATGTGCCTCTCAAGGCACGGTATTTATCTTCCCCACCACCGCTCACCGCGTTACCAGCAGAAATAACAAAGTCGATATTGTCTTTGTTCAGCATAGGAATAATGCGGCGCTCGAATATCCCTACCGAGTTATTAATATTGCCGACAACTGCGAAACTATAACTGTCTTGACCTTCCAGACGTGCGCTAATGGCAGCCAGCTGATCTGTGTGTTCCGCCTTGAACTCTGAGGTGACCAAATTCAGGTAAATTTTATAACCAATAAGGCCAACGATAATGGCGATATTTAAGTAAAACAGGATTTTTAAAAGCTTCGTTTTTGTCATGATACATCCTGCTTTTGAACAGATTTAACGAGATACCTTTGCAGTACAACTAAGCCGACCAGCATTCCGAGATAAATCGTTAAAAATCGCCAACTGAACGTGACTAGCAATAAATGATTATTCGCCAAAATTTCATTAAAGAAACTGCCAAAAACACCTTCTGATATACCAGATGCGCCAGGGGTTGGGGCGAAATACATAATGAAGGTGGTAACGACCAACAAGCCTAAGCTGACAAGGTAATTGACATCATAACCCAGCCCCCACATTAGCAGTGCCGGGAAACTGAAAAGACTGATTAAAAATACAGCCGTAAAGACTACCGACATTGCAATAGCTGACTTAGAGCCTCTTAAGTATTCAGAGAAACTTCGGCTAAAACGCAGCATTTCCCGACGAGCTTTGTACTGCCATCGTTGATGCCGTGACTCGCTGATTAAGTTCAGCTTATGCAGACTTAAAAACAGCTTACTGAGTGGGCCAATCAGCCAGTGTGCTCTTAGCAGAACAATAGTGAAAAACGCCAAGTAGAGAACAATAAAGACCGCCAATGCGCCGCCAATATCGCTGATAAACGCCTCATGCTGCAAAGGGGCCAGAGTCAACAAAAACACCGGCGTTAGCGAAAATATAAAGAATATCGCCAATACGGTTCTAATGGTTGTCGCTGCGGTTGCTCTGCCTATAGGCACACCATGTCGGTGCAAAAACCACACTTGCGCAAAGCCGCCCCCCGTAGCCATAGGGGTAATGTTTGAGAAGAAAATATTAATGAACACCAGCTTGGCCATTGCTCTTTTGGGTATACGGTAGCCCAGCGCTCTTAAGGTGTAATAAAGTCGTAATCCATCGGCGGCAAAGTACACCATTAACAACAAAATAGTCAGGCTGATAACTTCCGGGGCAAATAGTCGAAAGTCGAAGGTAAGCTCGCGGTTAGAAAAGTGATCATAAATGGCGTAGAACCCAGCGGCTGTTAGCGCAATGAACAGCAATGCAAATAACGCGAGTCGCTTCCCTGAGGCTTGGGGCTTTTGCACATCCTTACTTTCGGTTGTCATGAATGATTCTCCACCCCTTCGTATCTGCCTGAGATTATGAGGGGGCGGAGAAAGTATGTCAAAACAAGACGTTAAGACTTGCCCGTTAATATGCCGGCATTAAGAATACTTCGCGCACACAGTTACGCGGGTTTGCGTTTATTGCGTAAAGTACCGCATCGGCAACATCATCCGGATCCAGCTTGTCTGGCTTAGGTTCATCAAAGAACGGCGTGTTCACCATCCCCGGAGCAATGGTAGTACAGCGACCATTCCATTCTTTCATTTCTTCGGCCAGGTTTTGTGCAAAGCCATGTACAAACCACTTCGTAGCGCCATACACCGAGCCTTTCAATGTAATGCGCCCGGCAGCAGAGCCCGTCATTAAGAAATGGCCGGTGGTTTTACGCAAGTGCGGCAACGTCAGCTTCGCCGTATAGAGAAGCCCGTTGACGTTCACATCCACCATCTGCTTCCATTCTTCCGGGTCGCCTTCTTCTGTTCCCGGCGTTGAAACACCGGTTCCCGCATTGGCGAACACCGCATCTAATTGACCAAACTTATCAACACCTTGTTTAACAGCCTGCTCAAGCTCATCATAGTTACCGGCATCGGCTGCAACACCAATAGCATTTTCAGAGCCAAATTCTTCAACCAGCGCATCCAACTTTTCTTTCCGACGAGCCGTTAGTATCAGTTTTAGCCCCTCTTTCGCCGCTTTACGCGCTGTCGCTTCACCGATGCCACTTGAGGCACCGGTAATCAGTAGTACTTTCGACATGCTTCCTCCTTAAGCTAAATCAAATCGGTCGGCATTCATGACTTTCGTCCAGGCTTTCACAAAGTCTTTCACAAACTTCTCCTGGTTGTCGTCCTGAGCGTAAAGCTCTGAATAAGAACGCAGAATAGAGTTTGAACCGAAGACTAAATCAATGCGATTCGCTGTCCACTTAAGCTCGTCCGTTTTGCGGTCGCGAACTTCATAGTGGTCGCCCGCCTTTTTCCAAACGTTGTTCATGTCGGTCAGGTTAACGAAGAAGTCATTCGTTAATACGCCGACACGATCCGTAAATACACCGTGCTTAGACTCGCCGTAGTTCGCACCTAACGCGCGCATCCCGCCAACAAGAACCGTCATTTCTGGCGCTGTTAAGCCCATTAATTGAGTTCTGTCGAGCATTAACTCTTCTGCAGGCACGTTGTAATCTTTCTTCAAGTAATTGCGATAACCATCATGCAACGGCTCTAACGCATCGAAGCTTTCGGCGTCAGTCTGTTCGTCTGTTGCGTCACCACGACCCGGAGCAAACGGCACAGTAATATTGTAGCCTGCCTCTTTCGCTGCTTTTTCAACCGCTGCGGTACCGCCCAGAACAATCAAATCAGCAAGGCTTACTTTCTTGTCCAGTGATGACTGCACCTCTTCCAGTTTTGCCAATACTTTTTGCAGTTTTTCCGGCTCATTACCGTGCCAGTCTTTCTGCGGCGCTAAACGGATACGGGCACCGTTTGCACCACCACGGAAGTCTGAGCCACGGAATGTACGCGCGCTGTCCCATGCGGTAGAAATTAGCTCGTAAGAGGTTAAACCGCTGTTTAGCAACTTGTCTTTCAGGTCAGCAATTTCTGTTTCACTCAGCGTGTAATCCACTTTTGGAATCGGATCCTGCCAAATTAGGTCTTCTTCTGGCACGTCCGGTCCTAAATAACGATCTTTGGGACCTAAGTCGCGGTGTGTCAGTTTGAACCAAGCACGCGCGAATACCTCTGCGAAGTACTCTGGGTCTTTGTAGAACTTCTCCGCAATTTTGCGGTAGTCAGGGTCCATCTTCATCGCCATATCAGCGTCGGTCATAATCGGGTTACGACGGATAGACGGGTCTTCCACATCGACCGGTTTGTCTTCCTCTTTAATGTCTATCGGCTCCCATTGCCATGCGCCAGCAGGGCTCTTCTTAAGCTCCCACTCGTAGTTGAACAGCAAGTAGAAATAGCCGTTGTCCCACTTGGTTGGCTCTGTGGTCCAAGCACCTTCAATGCCACTGGTTACCGTGTCGCGACCCATACCTTTGCCGCCGCTGTTGCGCCAGCCAAAACCTTGCTCTTCAACGTCTGCCGCTTCTGGCTCAGGACCTAAATTTTCTTCTTTGCCATTACCGTGGCACTTACCGACCGTATGACCACCCGCGGTTAGCGCACAGGTTTCTTCGTCGTTCATCGCCATGCGTTTAAACGTTTCGCGCACGTCTTTAGCGGTACGCAATGGATCAGGGTTGCCGTCAACGCCTTCCGGATTCACGTAAATTAAGCCCATTTGTACAGCAGCTAATGGGTTTTCCAGAGAGTCACGTTCTTGGTCCGAGTCGTAACGGTTTTTGGTCGCATCCAACCACTCTTTTTCACTGCCCCAGTAAATATCTTCTTCAGGGTGCCAGATGTCTTCGCGGCCGCCTGCAAAACCAAAGGTTTTAAGACCCATCGACTCATAAGCCATGTTGCCGGCCAGAATGAATAAGTCCGCCCACGACAGTTTGTTGCCGTATTTCTTCTTAATCGGCCATAACAGACGGCGAGCTTTGTCCAGGC
The DNA here is from genome assembly GCF_004123135.1 of Idiomarina sp. 29L. Taxonomy (NCBI): domain Bacteria; kingdom Pseudomonadati; phylum Pseudomonadota; class Gammaproteobacteria; order Alteromonadales; family Idiomarinaceae; genus Idiomarina; species Idiomarina sp. 29L. Next base: position 645,345 of record NZ_SDJS01000002.1, read on the forward strand.
TGACGTTATCTGGCCAACTGTTTAACGGGGCGAAGCGTTGGTTACCCGTTCCGCCGCCACCACGACCATCCGCTAAGCGGTACGAGCCAGCCGAATGCCAAGCCATACGAATCATTAGACCACCGTAGTGTCCCCAGTCAGCTGGCCACCAGTCCTGGCTGTCGGTCATGAGGTCTTTTAAGTCTTGCTTTAATTCTTCTAAATTAATTTTTTTGAATTCTTCTGCGTAGTTGAAGTCTTCGTCCATTGGATTGGCTTTTGTGTCGTGCTGGCGCAGAATTTCCAGCTTCAATGAATTAGGCCACCAATGCGTATTGGTTTTCTTAGCAGACGTCATGCTGCCATGCATAATTGGGCATTTACCGCCACCGTTTGAGCTACTCATTACGTCTTCCTTCTTTCTAGTGAACTATTAACTTTGTTGTAATAGTTATAGCAACGGTTTGCTAATGCCTCCAAGGCAACATACCGTTTGCTTTAATAGGTTTTATAGATACAGCTCAAAGAAAGGAAAAGATCGAATGAGTCGCGTCGCCTTTTGACAAAACTTCAAACTGACATACCATACGTCTATGAACTGCACCTTATGCCATGCACCAGCTACTTTCTTTTGTGAAGACAAAAAGCGCCCGTACTTTCGCTGTACTGAGTGTGACTTAGTCTTTGCCTCCCCCGACAGTTACCTGAACGATAGCGACGAAAAAGCGATTTATGACTTTCACGAAAACGATCCTAATGACGATCGCTACCGCCAGTTTCTAAACCAGCTGGCAACGCCACTTCTCGGTAAACTTTCTGCTGGTATGGAAGGTTTGGATTTTGGCTGTGGGCCTGGTCCAGTTCTTAACCTGATGATGGAAGAACATGGTATGAGTATGTCGGTATACGACATTTACTATGTCCCAGACAAGAACAAGGTAGCTCGTCAATACGACTTTGTGACCAGTACGGAAGTTGTCGAACACTTCTATAAACCCAGTGAAGCCTGGCCCCAGCTGGTTGGCTTAGTCAAGCGTGGCGGATGGCTCGGTATTATGACATCCATGTTTACCAGAGAGTTGCCTGAATTCTTTAAGCAGTGGCAATATAAAAACGATCCGACACATGTTAGTTTCTATTCGCCCAAAACTATGCATTGGATAGCAAAACAATTTGCGCTAGACATTGAAATAGTCAGCAACCGGATTATTTTACTCCAACGGCGCTAGTTATTAACGCCACAAACCGAATAATATTTTATCCGAACTGTTCGCTACCATTAAAAACGCCAAAACAAACCAAGTGCCCAATACCCACCAAAACGCGGTCCAGGACATCCAGGCAAGCTCCAGAAACAACAAATCGAACACACCCACAATCAGCATCGACAGTAAAATTGAGGGCAAAAGCACGAGAAAGATGACACCCAGTGTCAGGGGAATAGCGCTAAGTGTTTTTAACCAATTAATGAGGCGTTGCATATGAACTTACTGTTAATTAAAAGTGTCCGCAAACGTACCTCGCTCGCGCGGATATATCAACTTAAAACGCAGCGTTTGCCGGTTCGACAAGTTTTTTAAGCACGACTACACTTTTGAGTAAATACGTAAGGAGTGCAACGGCTTGAGGCAACCGATCCGAACGCATAAAAATTTACGTAAAATTCGCGCCAAAACGCCAAACAGCGGTACCTTTTTAGTGTTCTCAGCGGCTATCTGCTGGGGGCTTTCCGGAGGTATCGCCGGCCTTCTCATTGAGGAAGGATGGGGTCCTTTCCTAATATCATTTTATCGTGCGGCTATAGGACTAATAGCCTTTTCAAGTTGGTTAATTTTAGCGCCAGCAAAGAGCGGGCTGCATAAAAAAAAGCTATGGTTATGGTCTCTCCTTGCGGGACTCGGGGTTGCCGGAAACTTCTCGTTTTATTTTCTCAGTATTTCTGAGAGCGGTGTATCTATAGCGGCAACCCTAATGTATTGCGCCCCCATATTCGTCTATTTACTCTCATTTCTTTTAAAACTCGAGAAACCAACATTCCTAAAATTTATTGGTATAGGTTTCGTTGTCGTAGGCGTGACGCTTCTGACGGAAGTCTATAAAGCCGACGGCTCAAATATGAATGTATTGGGGATCCTTTTTGGGCTGCTCGCGGGAGCCTCTCTCGCCCTATTCATTTTTTCCTTTAAGTACGCAACCCGTCACGGTAGTCCACAATCTATTTTGTCGATTTCATTTTTAGTGGTTCTGATAACGTTATTCGTACCTAGTCAGCCATCAAGTATTATTGCCGCTTTAGTATCAGAGCAGCTTCCGCTGCTGATTTTGCTTGGTGTGTTAGGTGGTGGTACGTCCTTCATTCTCTATTTGTTCGGACTACGCAAAACCGCTCCGGCAATTGCCTCTGTTGTGGCTTTGGCTGAACCGATTTCAGCATCGTTGTTCGGTGTGGTTGTGTTAGGAGATCAGTTAGCCATAGCGCAGCTGACCGGCATCGTCATTATTTTAGTGACAGTAACGGTATTAAGCGTGGCGTCGTCTCGACGTTAACCTCATCAAAAGAAAGTAGGGATACTGCGCCCCACTTCCGAAGCAATGGTTAGTTTTTGAACTCGCTACTTGCCGCTTTAACGGCGGTCGTTAAAGACTGGGTGGCTGATTCAAGACCCTTACTAATATCAGACCAAGCGTTCTCACTCGACTTTTTTAAACCTTCCAGCTTTTCTTCTGCCTGCTCTTTTAATGCTTCAAGTTCGCTAATTTTCTCTTCATATTTTATTTGAGTATCAGCCTCTGACTGCTTAGCCTTTGCTTTTAACCGATCAATTTCTGCTTTCATTTCCTCGATCTTAGCTTCGTGCTTTTTCTCAAATGCATCTTTATTACTCATGCATACCTCCAAGCTTTTATTGAATAATAAACAACCTGTCTCTTATGAGTATGGTCAGCGCATCGAAAACGATCAAGGCAACGTTTATTTCGCTAACTGAAAAAGAGCCTTCCAACTAAGTAATCCAAACACAGCTGAATTCGTAGACATAAGAACAGTTTAAAAACGGAGAATGTTATGTCTGAAGTAGCAGGAAAAGTAGTTGTTATTACCGGCGCGAGTAGTGGTTTAGGTGAAGCCACCGCAAAAATGCTGGCAGAGAAAGGAGCTAAGCTAGTGCTGGGCGCACGACGCGAGAAACGGTTACAACAGCTGGTTAATGACATTACAAGCGATGGCGGTGAAGCCATTTATAAGACCGTTGACGTCACTAAGCGCGGCGAGGTAGAAGCCTTGGCCGATGCTGCGCTTGATAAATTTGGGCGCATTGATGTGCTCGTCAACAACGCCGGTCTAATGCCACTGGCTCCACTGGATGAGCTCAAAGTTGATGAATGGGATCAGATGATTGATGTGAACATAAAAGGTGTCATGTATGGTGTTGGCGCTGTGTTACCCACCATGCGCAAACAGGAAAGCGGTCATATTATCAATTTATCATCAGTCGCTGGCCACGTCGTATTCCCCGGCGCCACGGTTTACTGTGCAACCAAATTCGCTGTTAAAGCGATCAGCGAAGGCATTCGTCAGGAATCTAATGGCCAAATTCGCTCAACCAACATTTCGCCGGGGGCAGTAGCCACCGAGTTGACGGATCATATTTCGCATAAAGATTCGAAAGAAATGGCAGATGATTTATACAATGACGCCATTGATTCGGACTCAATAGCCAGAGCAATTACTTTTGCTATTGAGCAGCCCGGTGAGGTTGATGTGAATGAAATGGTTATTCGTCCTACTAAGCAAGAGCTATAAATAAACGATAGAGGGCGGTTAAGCACCGCCCTTCTTTTTAGCAAAAAAATTATTTGCCAGTCGACTCAAACAAACTTTTATCAGCTACAACAACTTGGTTTCGACCATTTGTTTTACCTTTGTACAACGCCCTATCCGCAATTTGCAGTAAATGTTCTTGGCTTGAAATTTGCTCTTGCTCTGAAACAGTCACTAAGCCAAAGGTGGCACTAATTGCAATGTCTTGATTTTCATAGTTAATGCTCAGACTCGCAATAAGCGTTCTTATTTTTTCGGCAACTTGAAATGCTTCTTCTTTATCGGTTTCAGGAAGTAGTACGGCAAATTCCTCACCACCAACCCGGGCAAAAACATCTTCCTTACGAAGCTCGACTTTTATAGCTGCCGTCACCTCTGATAAGACTTTGTCTCCGGCTGCATGACCATAGTTATCATTTACTCGTTTAAAGTGGTCAAGGTCGAAACTTATCAGCGAAAGGGGCTTTTTATAGCGAGAGTAGCGGTTAAACTCTCTATCCATCGCTTTATTAAATGCTCGGCGATTCCCAATTTGGGTTAGGGGGTCAATAACAGCCTGCTGCTGTAATTTTAACTCAAGATTTTTTTGTTCAGTAATATCTCGAACTGTACCAATTAGCGTAATACCGTCGCTCTGTAGCTCTGCAAGTTCGTGCACCCAGATCAGGCTGCCATCACGAGTTGTCATTCGGTGTTGAACGTCGTGAATCCCTGTCTTCTGAGCTCTCTCTTCGCTACGAGCAACGGATGTCATGTCTTCATCGGGAACCAAACTTCTAAAGAGCTCGACAGACGGTTCAAGTTCGCCTCGTTCATAACCCAGAATTTCATAAACCATATCCGACCAATAAAGTTCACCCGACGCCATATTGGCTTCCCAGTGACCTGTCCGTGCGATTCTCTGGGCCAACTTTAAGTTGGCTTGGCTTTTCTCGAGCTCTAGCTCGAGGTTTTTACGTTCAGTAATATCGATGATCATGCCATACCAAAGCGTTGATTCATCAATACCTGATTGCGGTCTAGCGTGCCCGAAAACCCATCGAGTCTTACCAGAATGAATAACTCGATACTCACAAATCCAGTCAACACCTCTTTCAGCAGACTCCGTAATTGTCTTTGCTACGCGAGGCAAGTCATCTGGGTGAATAACATCAAACACCGATGATGCATCATGTTTAACGGCTTCAGGTGATACACCGTAAATGTGGCGTAGTCCTTGACTAGCAAATGGAAAGCATGAGCTGCCGTCAGGACGCTGCTCATATTGATAGACCACACCAGGTAAGAGATCGGCAAAAGCTTCAAAACGCTGGCTAAGTTCTTTTAGTCCACTAATATCGATGTGGGTGCCAACCACCCACTCAGGTTTACCATCGGCGGTTCGGGAAACAAGTTTTCCATAGTCCCGCACCCAAACCCAGTGCCCATCTTTGTGACGCATCCGAGCTTCACATTCGTAAAAGCTGCGTTTGCCATCAAAGTGTTCGTTCAGAATTTTATCGGAGACTTGTCCATCTTCGGCGTGGACATACTCTAGCCACGTCTCGATAGAAAGAGGTTTTAACTCGTCTAACGTATATCCAATAATCTCAGCCCAGCGCTCGTTAAAGTAGCACTCTCCGGTTTGCACATTCCATTCCCATGTTCCTGCTTGAGTCGCTTCAAGCATCATCATGAGACGATCGGTCAATGGAAGGTTTTGATATTTTCCGTAGGGCATCTGGAACCTTGTTTGCTATTAATTCTTAGCAATTATCTCAGATTGCGAAAAACAATTCACTGGCATCAAGTAAGCTTTTAAACGCTGTTTCATTCAAAATAAACGGCGAGTTTGTTTATTAAGATGGGACTTTTACTAATGCGTTATTTCTGCTTTTGGCTCAGCAATAAAATACCCTTGAGCATAATCCACCCCGATTTCCGTCAGGGTCACTAAGGTTTCCCTATCACACACAAACTCAGCAATCGTCTTAATGTTTAACCCCCTGGCTAAGTCGACAATGCTTCGAGCAACATGGAGACTGTTTTTGTTCGTGCATATCGATTTAATAATAGAGCCATCTATTTTTATATAGTCAGGCTTCATCTCAACTAAGTAGACAAAATTTGAGTACCCACTACCAAAATCATCAATGGCAACCTTTGCGCCAAACGAACGAATATGATGAATAAATCGATTCATCGCATTAAAGTCTTTTATAGATTCGGTTTCCGTCATTTCAAAAATGATCTTAGCTTCAGGGTTCCCCTGCAAGGCATCGGTAATATAGTTAACGGTCTCCCTATTAAGAATATCCTGACTCGCTAAATTGACTGAAATAGGACACCGAGAAAGAATGGACTGCTTGACGGCAAAGCCGACCATTAACCGGGTTAGCTGAGGGTAATAACGTGTTTTCTTTAAATAGTTCAAAAACACCCCAGGAGAAACCACCTCGCCATTACGTAACTGAATTCTGGCTAAAGCCTCGTACTTATTTGGCAGCGGATTCTCAGCAACTGTCGCGACCTCCTGAAAGTACGGAAGAACTCTTTCTTCCTGTAAGGCAAGCCTTACTTCTTCTAACCAAAAGTAGAAGTTATTTGCCTGCGAGTCCTCTGTTTTAATAATTATGCTTGTAATAAAGTGTTCATTTTTCGCTTCGATAGCAGCACTCTCAGCATAAGCTAAGGCTCGCTTTGAAGAGGCGCCTATACCAATTGAGAAATTAATTTCATGGTGGTGTTCGTCAATAACGATATCCGATAACTCGAGTGCGTCTTTAATACGCAGTACCTGGCTTCTGAAAGCCTCAGTGGAAATTGGTTTAAGGGGTCTGAGCGCAAATACCGCACCGTTAATATGGTAAACCTTAAGCGAGTCATTCATACAGCATGATCGCAGCCGCTCCGCTATCCCCTTAATGATAAAATCACCATGGTTAACCCCCCAGTAGTCATTAAGTACCTTGAAGTTCTTCACATCCAAGATAGCCACACAGTCAACCGGCGTTCGTTCCAAGTCCCTTGAGAGCTTTGCTCGGTTTGGTAGTTGAGTCAATGTGTCAATATTGTGCTTCTGGATGGTTTTTCTGGCCGTGACGATGTCAGTCACATCGTTGCGAATGCTAAAAAACTCCTTTATTTCACCACTTGCATCCGTGATGGGATAAATCACTGTTTTTACATAGTATGAAGAGCCATCTTTGCGGCGGTTACGAAGAAGTCCCTGCCAGCGTTTTTTCGCGGTGATGGTGTGCCACAACTGCTGAAACACCCTGTCTTTCATTTTAGGATGTCTAATGACGCTATGGGTATTACCGATTAGCTCATTAGCGCCATAGCCGCTTACTTGTTCAAACTTTTTATTAACATAGGTAATGACACCCATTGAATTGGTGACCGATATGATAGAGCTCTTGCTTAACGCGCGTTGGTGCTGCTGCAGGGAAAAAAGCAGCTCTTCGTGCTCCAGGCTCGCTTTACTCGCTAAATTTGCTAATGCTTGAGTTGAATTTGGCAACGACTGCTGTGTGGTTTTCTTACAGGATCGTTTAAGTGGTTCTTCGCTAAGCTGCAAAACTGTGGTACTCAAGTTTAACAGTTCCGTTTTACCCTCAATGGTTGAAAATTCACCGTAAAAAAAGCCCCCAATAGCCGATGTCTTTGCTGCTACTCTTTCAACCTCTTCACTCATACGCCCTCTTAAGAAGGAGCGTCTGGCAGCACATGCAAAAGTTAGCGTACAAACATTCGGTTGCGGTTCAAATTCAGGCGTTGACGCCAAAATGGCCGATACGTCTGCAAAAGAAAACGAGACTTTGTCGCCCTCTTTAACAGTGCCCGCGTACTTTATACCGCTTTGACAATGCGTATAACCGATAGGTGCTCGCAAGACAAAGCACTCCCGACGGCGAATCATCAAGGGAAACTCAATAACATTTCTGGGGAACTGCTCCGCAATATGTTCGCCAATATACTCTTGATAGACCGTAAGAATAGGCTTTCTATCGAGCTCATACACATGGTTTCCGGCCGCTTTAGTTACGGTAAACGTTTTCCCTATCGGTCTCCACCCCTGATAGCTGTCCACAGAAAAATGTAGATTCTCACCATATAAAAACGCACACACAGAGCCAGCCTTTAGAATTCGGTCTCCAGCTATTGTGTATGCCGATTGAAACTGACCGTTATCAGCGGCAACCCCACCGGCAACGCAGCAGTCCGGGTTCGCTGCCGACAAATGCTCAATAACCTTATCTGGGTTTACGCTAAAGGCATTAACATAAATAATGGCCACTTTTGGGGAAGCCCCGGATAAAAATGGGAGGTTTAACTCACCTTCTTGAGTTGTCATTTCATCAAGAGGGGTAACGACTACCTCAGTTCCTTTATTAAAAAGGCAGAACTGTAAGGCGACTGAATTTGAGTAGCACTGCCCTTGAACTATTTCTCCGCACGTTGACGAGCCAATGATTGAGAATTCGGGCAAGAGTCGCCTCAATCGCTTTAAAATTGGCGCAATTTGTTCTTCGTTAACGCCCGAAGCCACCTGCACCATACCTCGCTCATTTCTAAGCCTGTGCCGATCAATAAAACTCGTTAATTGCTCATTACTAACAAAGCGATGCGTTAACTGCTGCATAAGCTAACCATGTTGTTGGCTTTCCCAAAACTGGGCGGTCAGTTGTTCAAGGCGGTTAGTAATAGCGACCGTTGCGTTGCTAACATCGCTACTCAACTTTACTGCCTCCAAGTTTTGCTCAGCATTCGTCCTTATCGAGCCAATACTGGTATTAATTTCCTGAGCCGCTATGCCCTGGTCTTTCATCGCGGTGGCTATCTGCTGGCTCATAGTTGAAATCTGTGTGATGGCGGCCACTATCTGCTCAAGATTCTCAGCAGTTTGAGAGCTTTTCTCGGCACTCTCAGCAGCCATTTGTTCACCGTCACTCATCGCTTTAACGGCTTTGTTAACACCCGTTTGAAGTTGCTCGATAACGGTACGTATTTCTTCCGTTGCATCCTGAGTTCTATTCGCCAAAGATCGAACCTCTCCTGCAACCACAGCAAAGCCGCGCCCTGTTTCTCCGGCCCTGGCTGCCTCGATAGCTGCGTTTAGCGCCAGCAAATTTGTTTGCTCTGCAATTCCCGTTATAACGTTAAGGATATTTTCGATACTGCCGCTATTCTGTGAAACTTCATTAATCAGTTGTGCCGTTTTACTTATTTGATTCTTAAGTAAGTTAACCGATTGAGAGTTCTCATTAACAGTTACCTTCCCCTGAGTCGCTACCCGATGACCATTGCTGGAGGCGTCAGCTGCCTCATTCGCATGATTAGCCACGCTGTGTATTGAGTTGGTTATTTGATCAATAGCGGCAGACACAAGCTCGGTCTGCTCAAACTGCTCTTTCGTGCCAGTTTCCGACTGAACAACCGCGCTACTTAAACTATCGGTGCTTTCTGATAAAGCGCCGGACATGTCATTTATTCTGCCAACAAGAGCTGCATTTTCAGATTCCAGCTTTTTAATCGCGAGCAGAATTGACCCTGCTTCATCAGACCGTCCTGTATAAACGAACCTTGCAACCGGGTCGTTGGATATCTTTACACAAGCAGCGACGGCATTTTGTATTGGTTTCAAAAGAGTCAAAATTACGGCAAAAACAATAGCCGAGCTCACCAACGATGCGAACCAAAACGTGAGTAATCCGGCTCCTAAAAGATAAGCGGCCGATGGCACAATAAAAGATAAAGAAAAAGCCATCGCTAACTTTACTGGAAAGGGTACAGGCTGCTTCGTTTTTCGATGGTTAGCGCCCTTATTTATACACTCGTAAACAGCCTTTGCCCGCTCTACAAATTCAGGCTTAGCTTTACGACGAACCGACTGATACTCCTCTACTTTGCCTTCTTTCTTTATCGGTGTAGCGTAGGCATCGACCCAATAGTGATCACCGTTTTTGCAACGATTTTTAACAATACCCATCCATGACCGTTCAGCTCTCAAATCGGACCAAAACATTTTAAAAACGGATGGAGGCATTTCTGGGTGCCGGACGATGTTGTGGCTTTGACCTATCAGCTCATCTTGGGAAAACCCACTAATGTCAACAAAGTCCTGATTTATATAGGATATCTGCCCTCTTAAATTCGTCGTTGATAAAATATTCGCTCTATTTGAAAACTCTTGTTCTACTCCCGTTATTGGAAGATTTTGTTTCATAAAGGCATCCCAAAGCTGCGAAGTATTCAGCGCACTTCAAATTGTTAAAAAAACGTATAAAAATTAGCTATCTTTTTAATAACTTGTTAACTGATTGCGACAAGCTGCATAATAACCACGTTAAAAGTAAGGTTATATGATTTAGATCAAAATTCCTTTCAAATGTGCAAGGCAACGGTTAAAACGTCATCGCTAAATCGGCAGCTAAAGAAGAGTAATAACCAGGCTGGAATCATGGTAAATTTGAGTTTCAATACGCTTGAGCTTTTTACAATGCAGTGCCAGCCTAAAATTTGTTAAGGATAAAGTAATAGATGTTTCTTGATCAGCTAAAACAGGATTACGCCATCACGCTAAAGAGCGTGACTCAGTCAACTCGTCAACAGATCGCAAGAAACGTCTGTCAGATTAAAACGGAACTGGCTGAATCTTTTTATGAGGTGATGCTTTCTCATAAAGAGGCCTCTCAGTATTTAGACAACCAAGTCGTACAGACACGCCTTAAAGGCTCACTCCAAACTTGGCTCACAAAGCTTTTCGATCCAAATGTGGGAGAGGAAGACCTGGATAATACCATTCAGACCCAGCTTCACATCGGCGAAGTACACGGTCGAATTAATATCCCCGTACATTTGGTTTCAAGAGGCGGCAGAGTATTGAAGCAGGAATATTTAAATCGACACGCTCCATCAATTGAAGATTTTAACTTCTTTTCACAGCTTATCGATACAGCCTTAGAGATCATGTCAATTGCGTATCATAAAAACAGTGAGCGAAATAGCCGAGAAGAAGAGGCATACCGACTGTTCTCAATTACCCAAAATATCGGTCGCGAGAAAGAGTTTCAGCGTGCAGCATTGCTGGATTGGGAAAATGAATTGCTTTATTCGTATGCTGAAGCCGATGGTAAAAATAAAGTCATGCGCATTACACAGTCCGAATTTGGACTCTGGTTCCGTCACAAAGGCCTGCATGCCTTTGAGGGAGCGCCTGAATGTAACCAGGTGCTGGAGCAAATGGAGAATATCGATAACAACCTTCTTCCGACGTTAGAAGGTGATGCACGCCCGACCATCAAGCATATACGCGAATTACGGGCTGCGTTGAAAAACGTGCTTTATTGCGTTGATAGCCTGTTCCAAAGAAGTGAAGAGCTGGAGGCAGGAAAAGACGTTCTTACCCGGTTACTTAACCGTAAGTTTCTGCCGGCCGTTATGTCAAAGCAACTTGAGATGGCGCGACGACGCGGAGAAAAATACGCCGCACTCATTATAGACGTTGATCACTTCAAGAAAATTAATGATACCTATGGTCATGACAACGGCGATCGTGTTTTACAGCAACTGGCTGTTTTACTGACGAATACCACCCGAAGCGGGGATTATACGTTTCGGCTCGGAGGTGAAGAATTCATGGTCTTACTCGTCGATGTTGATGAGAAAAGAGCGCAAATGTTAGCGGAAAAAATACGAGCGGCCGTTTTCAAAGAAAGTTTTCAATTATTAGACGGACAAACAATAGACGTCACCGTCAGTATCGGTATCTCCGTTTACTCTGGTCATCCGGACTACCAGTACGATTTGACTCGCGCAGACGAAGCGCTTTTCAAAGCGAAGCAAAGCGGTCGAAATAGAGCGGTTTTAGCGACCGGGTAATGAAACGACTTCTACCAAACTTAATTTAAAAACAACAATCACAAAGAGAAATTCAAATGCATAGACGACAAGCACTTTATATTGCCTTTTTGGGTGCGGCTTTCCTCCAGGCATGCTCACCGGCGAGCCAAAGCTCTCGCTCTGACAGTGTGCAAGCCCCTGTCGCAGAAAAAATACCGTACGAAATGACCATTCATGGTCATACTCGCATCGATAATTACTACTGGATGCGAGACGACGAACGCAAAGATCCTAAAGTTCTCAGTTATCTCGAAGCTGAAAACGAATATGCAGCACAGAAACTGGCTCACACAGAACAGCTACAGCAAACGCTATTTGAAGAAATGAAAAGCCGGATAGCGAAGGATGACAATTCAGTACCCACACGCGACGGCGAATATTTTTACTCGACTGAAATGCGTGGCGACAACGAATACCCAATTTACGTTAGAAGCACCGACTTCGAAGGTACTGACAAGCAAGTTCTGCTCGACGTCAACAAACTTGCTGAAGGTGAAGACTATTACTCGCTAGGTACACTCGCTATAAGCCCAGACGACAAAGTGATGGCCTACAGCGAAGATACGGTCAGTCGCCGTATGTATCAGATCAAACTGAAAGATATGGAAACAGGTGAACTGCTTCCTGACCAGATTAAAGACACGTCAGGCAGTATTGTCTGGGGCAACGATGGTCAGCACTTCTATTACATTAAAAAGGATCCTCAAACCTTATTAGGCTACCAAGTTTACCGCCATACACTCGGTACCAAGCAACAAGAAGACGAACTCGTTTATGAAGAGAAGGATACGACCTTCTATACTGGCATAGCCAAGAGCAAAGACGATTCGAAAGTTTATATTATTCACGATGCCACAGAGTCATCTGGGGTTTCGCTCATTGACGCAAACGATCCAAACGCCAAGCCTGTTGAGTTTGTGCCAAGAGAAGATGGACTGGAGTACAGCATTGCCAAACACGGCAGCGACTATTATGTATTAACCAATCTGGACGCCGTGAACTTTCGTCTAATGCGCGTAAGGGCAAGCCAGATCGGCGACAAAAAGAACTGGGAAGAAGTCATTCCTCACAAAGCCGATACTCGCCTGGAAGATATTGAATTGTTCGACGAGCATTTGGTTTACAAACAACGCCAGCGCGGTCAAACTCAGGTGTTTGTTCGCAACCTGGATACCAATAACGACCAGCAACTAAACTTCCGCGACCAAGCTTACACGCTTTACCTATACGGTAATAATGAGCTCGACAACGACTCGTTGCGCCTTTACTACACCAGCATGACAACACCCGGTAGTCATTATGATGTCAGCCTTAACAGCTTAGATAAAACGCTTTTAAAACAGCAACCTGTACTGGGTGACTTTAATGCTGACAATTACGCGTCTGAGCGTTTATTTGTGACTGCACGTGATGGCGCCGAAGTGCCGGTAACGCTGGTTTACCGCAAAGATAAATTCAACAAAGATGGTACCAACCCGCTGTATCAGTATGGTTATGGGTCTTATGGCTCTACCTCTGATCCGAGCTTTAGCAGTAACCGTCTGAGTTTATTAGATCGCGGCTTCGTTTTTGCTATTGCACATATTCGTGGTTCACAAATGCTTGGCCGCCCATGGTACGAAGACGGCAAAAAGCTAAACAAGAAAAACACCTTTAACGATTTTGTCGATGTCACTAAAGCTCTCGTTGAGAAAGGCTATGGAGCAAAAGATAAAGTATTTGCTATGGGCGGAAGTGCCGGCGGCTTACTCATGGGTGCTGTAATTAACCAAGCTCCCGAGTTATATCGGGGTGTTGCTGCACATGTTCCTTTTGTCGATGTTGTCACCACCATGCTAGACGAAAGTATCCCGCTAACGACTAACGAGTTTGATGAATGGGGCAACCCGAAAGAGAAGCTGTACTATGACTACATGCTTTCCTATTCACCTTATGACCAAATCAAAAAGCAGGATTACCCTAACTTATTAGTCACCACTGGTTTGCATGACTCTCAGGTACAATACTTTGAGCCAGCCAAATGGGTTGCTAAGCTGCGCGACTACAAAACCGATGACAACCTATTACTGTTCAAAACAGAAATGGAAGCTGGTCACGGTGGTGTTTCGGGTCGTTTTGCACGGTTAAAAAACACGGCGCTGGAATACGCCTTTTTCTTAGATTTATTAGAAAAAGAAAAGCGTTAACAGGGTCTTTAATTAATAGGGTATGGCCGCTTATGAAATGCGGCCTACCCATTGCTGAAGCTGTAACGCAGACATAACACCCGCCTGGCGCGCCACCTCCTGTCCATTCTTAATCAACAATGTTGTCGGAATACTTCGTACAGCATATTGTTGTGCTAAATGGGGCTCTTGCTCCGTACTTATCTTTAAAAATTGAGCGTCATACCGCATATTCATAGCCGCCTGTTCGAAGTGAGGGGCATATTGTTTGCAAGGGCCACACCAACTCGCCCAGAAGTCGACAACTAACGGCATATCGGCACTCTGATGCGCTCTAAATTCATCGCTATTTACGACAATAACTTCTCCGCTAAAAAGCGATGAATTACACTGACCGCAGACGGCGTTCTCGTTTCTCTTATCGACCGCAATGCGGTTTTTCTTGTGGCATGAAGGGCACGCGACAATCATTTTTTCAGTCATTGAGTTTGCTTCCTGTTGTCTTTCACTCAACATAAACTATAACGGTGTTTATTTACGTAAGTGTAATATGGTTTTTAATCGATGTAAGCTACTCAAAATAACTATGGTCCTATGTACTTAACCATATTCCTTACAGCATTTCTCGCCGCTACGATTTTACCCGCTCAGTCAGAGTTTGTTGTCGCGGGTGCTCAACAGATGGGTTACAACATTTGGGCGATATGGTGGCTGGCCTCAATTGGCAATACGTTAGGGTCTGTGGTGAATTACATTCTGGGCCGATTCCTGGTGCAGTATCAGGATCGTCGCTGGTTCCCGTTCAAACCTAAATCTCTGGAGCGTGGTCATCGCTGGTTTGAGCGCTTCGGTAAGTGGTCTCTCCTTATGGCCTGGGCCCCATTTATTGGCGATCCCCTTACCTTTATTGCCGGTATGCTTCGACTCACCTTCTGGCAGTTCCTGATTCTGGTTTTCGTCAGTAAATCGGGTCGTTACGCTATTTTGCTGGGCATTACGCAGCTGTTTTAGTACGCGTTAAGCTTAACTTTTTCATAACACTCGACTAAACTCTTATAAAAATTAAGAGTTGGAAGCTTTCAATGCGTTACATCACGACCCTGTGCTCGAGTTTTATCTACCTTATCAGTTTTGCAACGCTCGCTATGCAAAGCAAAACCGGTCTGCCTCAACCAGCCGAGCAAGCTACGTTATTATCAAACTCCATAACCAACCAAACCGTTTATATTGATAACATTGAGGACTCCGGGGTCTTTACGGGATACGTCGAAGCAACCTCGGGCGTCCAGTACCCTATTGATGTCTATTTAAACGGCACAATAACCCTGTGCCTAAAGCAACCACCCTATACTGAGTTTCGCGTTTGCCTGTCCCATACTCTGCTAGAGCAAATTGAGGGGGATGAAAAGTACATGGATCCTGTAAACTTAACGGAGAGGCAGGTTTTACACGTATTTACCTCTGGCAAAGCAAGAGTCGTCGCTTCTACGCTGCACTACTATGAATATGAAGACTTGTTAGAGTTTAAAGTCGCGGGTGAACTCTCCAAGTCTCAGCAAACACTAGCCAAACGAGTGGTGAAAAGCAGCGTAGAAAAAGCAGAAAAGGCGTTTGGTTCATACGGTCAACTTGATCACCCTCAAGTACCTGCTGATCTTATCCATATTACGTTGGTGGAGGAAATCGGCCCTTATCAGTTCACGGCGTTATTAAAGTCGAAAGATTTTCCGGCAAAGCTGACAACCGTACATGCGAGACGTGTTGATAATAATGATACGTTTAAGGTGACCTTTATTGATAAAGAGGGGCTTTCTAATCTCTATGGGTACTCTTACCAATACCGACCTAAATTTTACGGTAAGCCCTTTTCCGGAAAGCCGATATACGAAATATGTCGCTTCGACAAGGACGACAACATACAAGATTGTGGTGAGTATTGGCTGAATTTATCTAAGTATTTTCAAGACGAAGCAGAACGCGACATCTTTAATTACATGCAAGGCTAAGAATGGAAGACGAGCATATCGATGATTACATAAGCGGCATCGTGCAAAGCTGCCAGTTTTATTTGCTTGAAGGAAACATTCATGCTGCTCTAGCCCATATTATTTCTAACTTGAGTGCCCTTGAAGAAACCAGCGATCACCCTCTTAAACATCAGATTGTTCAGCAAGCGCAAGCGGGACAACTCGAAACGATTGAACAGGTTGAACTCTTCTTGCGGCATTATCTTTAACGTCTCGAACGCTACGCCCCAATGTACTTAAGTATATTTCTAACGGGGTTTCTGGCCGCCATTCATTGGTGACCCTCTCACCTTTATTGCCGGCGTTTGATCTAATCACAAAAACTTTGCGTTTTTCTGCTTTAGAACCAGAATTAATATGACCAACACTTATTAGAGTGAGTTCGACATGAAAAGATTTACTGGCTTACTGTTTGCTGTGTGCATCAGCGGGCTAACCGCCCAAACGGCAATGGCACAAGATGAAAAAACGGCGATGGTGCCCTTACCCTCACAAGACGACTTCTCTAAAGGAGAGGATGGCTGGGCTTTTGGTCTGGGATTAACGGTTGAATACGAAACCGCCTACGAAGGTTCGGACGAATTTGAATTTGAGCCTCAGCCTGCGGGCGCTGTGCAATGGCGTAGCGGTGACAACATTTTCTACTTTGCGGGTGAAGCACTCGGCTGGCGTGGTTTGCGCGCCGAGCACTGGCTTTTAGAGGCAGCCATTGGCTTCGATGAAGGCCGTGAAGAGAATGATTCCGAAGACGGCTATTTGGATGGGCTTGGTGATCAGGACGAAGGGGCTGAACTGGTGCTGCAAGCACGCCGCGCACTTGATGACGATTGGCGTTATTGGTTAGTCAGCCGTGTTGTAGCAAGTGATGAAGGAAATCTCGCGCTGTTTGGTGTCGGCCGCCGCTTTGGCGAGCAAATGGATGGCACTGGCTCAGAAATTAATGTCGTGGCAACGTTTCACGACAGCGAGTACGCCAATAAAGGCTTCGGCATAGATGCAGGTCAAGCCGCAGCGTCCGCCCTACCGCAAACGTCAATGAGTGGCGGATTACGCTCAATTGGCATTGACTACAACTATCGCCACTACATCAATGACAACTGGCAGCTCTACGGCGAAGCCTTGTTTGAATATTACAGTAGTGACGTTCGCGATAGCCCAATCGCTCGTAGTAATTACGAAGCCGAAATCGGCTTTGGGTTTATATACATATTTTAAGGAAAGTGAGCTCTGTAGCAGGGGCTCACTTTTTTGTGATAAAGCAACGCCAAGTTAAGAATGGCTATAGCTTAAATCGCGCATAAAGCGGGTTGTGATCAGACACTGTACTGGTATCGATCGCTATTGTTTCCTGCAACGCAAGACCGCGATAAAAGATAAAATCAAGAGGGTGCTGTCGGTAGGCTTTAACATGATGGGGGTCGACCATAATGGCTTGGCGAAGACCCACACTACGACAGAACTGCAGCAAGCTTAGGCGGCGCCGGCGACTCCAAACGTTAAAATCACCAGCCACAATAAGTGGTCCTTTATGTCCTAATATCTCTTGTTTGATGAGCTCTATTTCCTGGGAAAATCGGCGCGCACGAACAAAGTTAATCGCGTGGACATTGACCACTAATAATGACCCACCCTCAGCTAGTGAGTGATAAGAGAGCATGTAGCTTTTATGTGTTGCGAACATGCCTTCGCGCTTTCTACTAAGCCTTGCCTGAGCTTCTTTAAACCCATACCGACTTGCCGTGAGGACACCATAAACAGAACGACGTGTTTCCATATTCGGCGCAACAGCATAAGACCAGTGCGGAAGAAACCAATTAGTTTTCGCACTCAACTTCACCTCTTGCAGCAACAAAAACAAACAGGGAGATTCTGCTAAAACTTGCTCTAGGGTGCGCTGAAAACCTTTTCTCTCAGTAAGTTTTTGCGTATTCCAACACAGCACTCCAAACTCTTCCCCTTGATGAATCGGGTGCCCGTCTATGAACTGTTGAGGAAACAAAGCTTTGGGTTTTAACACTCTTTCGCCTTTTTAATATGGTAGTACCTTATTAATGTACAGTGGCAAGCTGAGTTTAGTTTATGAAACGTTAGTCCGAAAATATTCGACCACAATTTGGACACATGACGTTTTTAGTAAGCGGGTACTATCAAGGAAAGTCTCGCTGAGATGGCGCACCCTATAGGAGTCGAACCTATGACCTTTGCCTCCGGAGGGCAACGCTCTATCCAGCTGAGCTAAGGGTGCGCATACTTTGTGAAAAGCGAGGGCATTATAGGGACTGGCCCTCGCTATGTCCAGAGTTCACATGGTTACTGCTTCTCAAGTTTCAGGTTGTGAAAGTCAAAACTGAAATCAGTGAAGTCTGCCACTGCTTCCATGGTTGCCGTCTTTATTTCGTTGTTTCTGTTCACATCAAAATCAATAAAGGCATCGGCTTCCAACAAGGGCTCATCCCAGCGCACAATAAAGGTATTGCCGTTGTAATGCTCCAGTGAGCCTTTCAGCATATCGGTGTGCGTAAAGTCTATACGCAGCGTATCATCCTGCTTTGAAATAGCCACGTCGCCGTACCATGCATCGGTATAGGTTCCCGCATATTTCGATAACGCCAGCGATGGCTGTGGTTCATCAACGGCTTCTACTTTAAAATCCGCTTTTTTCTGAATGAACTCATGATACTTCTTACTTTCATTAGCAACCCAATCCTGGTCCGGCACACCCAGGACTTCTTCCAGAGACTCTTGCACTATTGCGGTTAACGCACCAAACGCCTGCTGGTTACTCAGAACGGTAATAGCAAACTCTTTTTCCGGAATAACCGTTGTGAAAGACAGCATGCCTAGAATACCGCCACTGTGCGACACGTGCTTAACGCCGTAGTAGTCCTTCACAAACCAGCCCAAACCATAACCACGGAAGTAGGTACCCTGCTCTGAAGCGTTAGCCGATACCGGCAGTGGCGTAGTCAGTTGCCACATGTCATGCAGCGACTCTTCCTTAAACAAGCGTTCGCCGTTAGGCGTCTCTCCCTCATTTAAAAGGGTCAGTAACCAGCGGCTCATATCATCAACACTCGCTGCGGTTGCGCCGGCGGCAGAAAAGTCTTCCAAAAAGTCGAGCGGAAAACGATGTAACTTACCGTCCATTTCAATAGTGCCGACGGCTACATTGTCATAGCTTTCATCAATACGAGAAAAGCCAATGGTACTTTCATCCATTTGCATCGGTTCAAACAGTGTTTGTTCAACGTACTGATGATACGGCATACCCGATACTTCGCTGATCACCTCGCCGGCTGTCACAAACATTAAATTGTTGTAGTCAAAGCGTTCGCGAAAACCGTGTTGAATAGGCACATTCGCCAACCCGGCAATCACTTCATCTGTGGTTTTGTCGGTGTTCGGCCAAATCATCAGATCACCGGCACCTAGCCCAAGACCAGCGCGGTGACTCAATAAATCACGAATGGTCAGTTCGCGAGTAATGTACGGGTCTGCCAGTTTAAAACTGGGTAAGTGTTCAATGACTTTGTCATTCCAGTCTAACTTGCCCTGCTCAACCAGAGTCGCCATAGCCGCAGCGGTAAATGCCTTGGTATGAGAAGCTATGCCAAACAAGGTGGTTGGCGTAACCGGTTGCTGCGACTCCATATCGCGCACACCGAAGCCTTCGGCCAGAATAACTTCACCGTCTTTTACCGCAACTACCGCCAAGCCCGGAATGTTAAAAGCATCCAACGACTGCTCTGCGGTCTGGCGAATTTTTTGCTCGAGTGAAGTACCTTCTTCTTGCTCAACCTTTACGCTGTCAGAGCAAGCCACTAAAGCGCCAGCAATGGCACTAACACACAAAATTTTGGAGAGCGTTTTCATGATGATCTAACCTTTTTCTTGTTTTCTAACAGACTACCACAACCGACTTAATTTTTACCGATATCAACTATAGCTGAAACTGAATTCGTCGTGCTTTTATCGGGTTTGGCCTTAATCGCTTTGCCTGTCAGTGGGTTATGGTTTTATATTAAGCACAGACAACTCAAGAAAACCTAATTCAAGGAAAACACTATGTCGTTAAAACAAGTCATGAGTGCTTTGGCTGTTTCTTCGGTTTTGTCGCTGCCTGCGTTGGCAAGTGACTACCTGGACACGTCCACGAGCTTTTCTGATGAAAACAAAAACACCAAAACTCGCGTTATTTTCGTACCAGAAGGTACGACAGTTGAGCTACCAGAATGGTCAGGCTCTGATGTAAATGCCGTTAGCCGCGCTGCAGAAATTGAAGAATTTAAAGGCGAAGCGTCACAGTTAACCACAGTGATTGCCCCGGAAGACACCAAGGCCAATCACCTGCTTCTGGCGGGCGTCGGTAACCCGGCTGAACTTTCCCGTTTTGAAGCCGAGAAGTTAGGCGCGTCTATTGCCGCTGCTTTAAAGCCTGAGTTAGAAAGCGTTGTTTTCGATACACGCCTGATCAGCAACCCAGGCATTGCTGCTGAGCTGAGTGCACACATTGCTCATGGCATCGACTTGCGCAACTATCGCTTTGACCGTTATCAGTCCGAGCCAAAAGAGCGTCCACAAACGGCTTACCATTGGTTAGTGAAAAGCCCTGACATGGCAGAGAAGAAATATCTGGCCTCGCGCGCCATTGCTGAAGGCGTGTTTGTTGCCCGCGACATTACCGCTCTGCCCGGCAGCGACGGCTACCCTGAAGCTATTGTGAAATTAGCTCAGGAAGCCATGAAAGACTTAAACATTGAGCTGACCATTGTCACGCCTGAGCAGGTCGACGAAATGGGTATGGGCTTATTAAAAAGTGTTAGCCAGGGCAGCCAACACGGTTCTTACCTGCTGGCCGCGCACTATAAAGGCAGTAACGCCGACCCAATTGCATTGGTCGGTAAAGGCAATACCTTTGACACTGGTGGCTATAACTTAAAAACCAGTTCTTCGTCTATTTTGCGCATGCAAACCGACAAAGCTGGCGCTGGAGCCGTTATCGGCGCGGTTATGGCGCTGGCAGCGCAAGAAGCACCGGTCAATGTGGTTGCTGTAGCACCGCTGTCGCACAACCTTATTTCTGGTTCAGCAACGTTACCGGGAGACGTGGTTAAAGCCGGTGACGGTACTTTGGTAGAAATTGCCAACACCGACGCCGAAGGCCGTCTGATTCTTGGCGACGGTAACTGGTATGCCAACGACAAATTCAAACCTCGCGCCATTGCCAATATTGCGACCTTAACCGGTTCGAAAGTTGGTGCATTGGGTACCGGCTACGCTGCTTTATTTGCGTCCCAGGACGACTTACGCTCAGCCATTATCGAGGCTGGCAATATCACTGGTGAGAAAGTCTGGGAGCTGCCATTAGAAGGCTACGACGGTATTATCGACAGCCCGTTGGCTGATATTCGTAACATTGGTTCTCCGGGTACTCAGGCAGGTGCAGCATTTCTTAAGCACTTTGCCGGCGACACGCCGTGGATCCATATCGATATGGCCGCTGACGCAATGGTCAGCTCAGATACCGGTATTCATCCGGCAGGACCAACCGGCTTTGGGGTGCGCTTATTAACTGAGTGGGTTCATCAGTTAGAAAACTAAGCAACATTAGATCTCAAATAAAAAGGCACCCCGCAATGGGTGCCTTCCTGTTTTTACAGTAACGCCCAGCGGATAAGGCCGCCGACTAACGTGACAGCCAGCACACCCAAACACCATAGTCCGACAAACCACAGCCACTTTTTAAGTACCGGTTTCATCAGTCGTGATACCCGCTGTTCGGGTCTACCTTACCTCTGAACACCCAATAGGTATAACCCGTGTAGGCAAAGATAATCGGCAAGAGCACTACAGCGCCAATAAGTAAAAACTTCAGGCTGTTGTCCGGCGCGGCGGCCTGCCACAAGGTAATGCTGCGCGGTACCAGGTAAGGGAAAATGCTGACCGCAAACCCGGCAAAGGACAGTAAAAACAGACCAAGCCCCCAGAGGTAAGGCCGTCCTTCCTGCCGTTTTTGTAACGATCGCAGTAAGCCCAGAGTAATAACCACCAACAATACTGGTAACACCCACAAGCCAACCGATGCTGGGTAAGTAAACCAACGCTCAGCAATGTAGCTGTCAACGTAAGGCAAATAAAGACTGACAAAGGCAATGCAGGCCACCAGTAAAATGGCGCTATACCAGCCCGCGCGATAACTTTGACGCTGCAGGTCGCCTTTGGTTTTCATGACCAGCCAAGTCGCTCCCAGCATCATGTAACCAATAACCACAGCCACCCCGCAGAAGAAACTAAATGGGGTCAGCCAGTCAAACCAACCGCCAGAATACGCCCTATCAGTAACCTCTATACCCTGTAGCATTGCACCTAACATAATCCCCTGACTCAGTGCGGCTATTAGCGAGCCAACGATAAAAGACAAGTCCCAGATGCCTTTCGCCCGCTTGGTTTTAAAGCGATACTCAAAAGCCACACCGCGAAAAATAAGTCCCAGCAGCATCGCAATAACCGGCATATAAAGAGCCGGCATGAGCACCGAATACGCGAGCGGAAACACCGCCAGCAAGCCACCGCCGCCAAGCACTAGCCAGGTTTCATTACCATCCCAGACTGGCGCCACGGTGTTCATCATGACGTCCCGGTCTTCTTCTTTTTTAAACCAGGGGAAAAGCAGTGCAATTCCCAGGTCAAAGCCGTCCAGTGCCACATAAGCAAATACGGCAACCGAAATTAGTATTGCCCAAATCAGTGCGTAATCCATAGCTTAGGCCTCCTCATCGTAAATGCGTTCAGCCGCCATTGTCGGCTTATGCTTAGCATAATCAGGAATGGTCACTTTCTCAGGGTCTCCAGCCATTTTGCGCAGAATATAGAACGTGCCGGCACCAAAAACGAGGAAGTACACCACAATAAAGGCGATTAGGCTGCCTGCGACACCGGCCTTATCAATAGGAGACGCCGCATCGGCGGTGCGTAAAAGGCCCTGAATAACCCAAGGCTGACGCCCAACTTCGGTGACTATCCAACCAGCAATAACAGCAACAAAACCCATTGGCCCCATAAACACACTGAAGCGCAACAGCAGGCTGTTGTCGTAAAGCTTACCGCGTAACCGCTGCAGACCAGACCATAACCCTGCAAGCACCATTAACACACCAATACCAACCATAATTCTGAATGCCCAGAACACGATTGCCACCGGCGGCCATTCCTCACGCGGAAATTGGTCAAGACCAGTGACTTCGGCGTTAATATCGTGCTTAAGAATAATGCTGGCAAGGCCGGGGACTTTTAGTGCATAGTCCACTTTCGCCGTTTCTTCGTTGGGCAAGCCGAACAG
This sequence comes from Idiomarina sp. 29L, assembly GCF_004123135.1. Classification (NCBI taxonomy): domain Bacteria; kingdom Pseudomonadati; phylum Pseudomonadota; class Gammaproteobacteria; order Alteromonadales; family Idiomarinaceae; genus Idiomarina; species Idiomarina sp. 29L. Next base: position 668,559 of record NZ_SDJS01000002.1, read on the forward strand.
ATATAAAGGCGCTTCAGCTTCCGTATGGAAGTGTCCTTCCATTGCTGCAACTTTGGCCGGCTGATGCTCCTGCGTATTCAGTCCATGAAAGTCGCCAACAAGAACTTGCAGCGGAGCCACAATAAGCGCCATCCACATGGCCATAGAAAACATTTTACGTGCCGCCGCATTGGTTTTGTCTTTCAGCAAATGCAGAGCACCGACTGCCCCCACCACAAAAGCGACGGTCAGATAAGCCGCCAGCAGCATGTGCGCCAGCCGGTAGGGAAAAGAAGGGTTAAACACCACTTCAAACCAATCGGTCACCACAAATTGACCCACATCATTCATGGCGTAGCCTGCCGGAGTTTGCATCCAACTGTTTACCGACAGTATCCAAAACGCTGAAAGGGCTGTGCCAAATGCCACCATCAAGGTAGCGAAGAAATGCAGTTTTTCGCCGACTTTATTCATGCCAAACAGCATCACGCCTAAGAAGCCCGCCTCAAGGAAAAAAGCTGTCAGCACTTCGTAGCCCATTAGCGGCCCGATAACCGGCCCTGCCTTGTCTGAGAATACCGACCAGTTCGTACCAAACTGGTAACTCATCACAATGCCGGAGACTACCCCCATACCAAAAGCGACGGCGAAAATCTTGACCCAGTATCGGAATAATTTCTGGTAGACCGGATTTCTGGTTTTTAGATATAGCCCTTCTAGAACGGCTAAATAACTAGCCACCCCAATCGTGAAGGCAGGGAAAATAATGTGAAACGCAACAGTAAAAGCGAACTGAAAGCGCGCCAGAAATAGCGCGTCAAAACTCTCAAACATGGCAAGCACCGGTTGTTTAGGATTGCCTTCAGTATACGCCCTTATTGATAAAGATCAGGTACGCTTGCAGGACAAATACTAATAATTGCCATACTTTTTGTATGGCTAATAGCCTGATAAGCCGCTACACCTTAATTCTCGGCACTCTCACACTAACCCCCGTGAGCAAATGCCAGGAAATAGTACCAGCACATGCGGCAATTTGACGCACGTCGATATTCGGACCCCAGAGTTCAACATCATCGCCAATTTGTACATCAGCAACATCCGTCACATCTATGGTCAGCATATCCATTGACACACGACCAGCTAAACCAACGGTCTGCCCACGAACCATAGCAGGCGTTCCATTTTCAGCCTGGCGCGGATACCCGTCCGCATAGCCCATTGCCACGGTTGCTATAAGACTTGGTCGTTGAGCGGTCCACGCACTACCGTAGCCAACCGACTCTCCTCTCTCTAGCTTATGCAACGCAATGATGGGAGCAACTAAGCGCATGGCTGGCTTTAAACACGCCTGCACTTCTGTGACCGTTGACGGATTAACCCCGTACAACAACAATCCGGCCCTGACCCAGTCATTCTCTTGCAGCACCCACTGGGTTTCCGGATTCAATAAGCCAGCTGAATTATGAAAACTGCGAGCTTGGTAGCCTTTGGTGCTTTCTGACAGCTGGCAGAACAGTCGCTTCTGCTCGGCGTTCAGCTCATGGTCTGCATCCGCATTCGCTAAATGCGACATAAGAGTGACGCCCGTGACATTCTCGCTTGCGTTTAGCCGTACCATGGCCTGCTGAGTCTGCTCTTCAGACCAACCCAACCGGTGCATGCCGGTATCGACTTTTAGCCATACCCACAGCGGTTTGTTTAACGTACTCTGTTCAATAGCTTTTAGCTGCTGCTCACAGTGAACTACCGGGCTTAGGTTATGCTCTGCGCACACGGAAAGTTCGGACTCTGAAAAGCAGCCCTCTAAAATGACTAAGGGCCCGGTGTAACCTGCCTCTCGAACCGCTAAGGCTTCTTCCATAAAACCCGCCGCCATACCATCCACATGAGGCTCCAACGCCTGAGCAGCAGGCGCAACACCATGCCCGTACCCATCCGCTTTTACTACGCCTAATAGCTTTCCGCCATTCATTGTCTTACGTACCCACTGAGCGTTATGCACAATTGCTGCAGTCGATATTTCGGCGCGAGTTTGGCGGTAGTGCATGGGATTTCCTTTTTTCCTGTTTTGGAGGCAGAGCGTCAGTTTACCGTATTTTCTGCGAACTTGAACGGAACTCTTTGCATCGCTTCGTCAGCTTGAGTAACGTAAAGCCATAACCGAAAGGAGAACAACAATGTGGTTAAAGCAATCCGTTATCGCAGGTAGCATAGCGCTACTTTTCACTTCCGTGCCAGCTTTGGCTCAAGACGCCGCCAAGACAACATTCCAGGCGGAAGATATTTTCCAGCTTGAATACGCCAATCAAGTCAGTATTTCGCCAGACGGCAAATACATTGCCTACATACGCAACAGTTTCGACGATATGGAAGACAATACGCGTCGCTCATTATGGCTGATTGATACTGAAACCGGTCAACATTTACCGATTTTTGACGATCAATTCAGCTACGGCAGTCTGGCCTGGTCGAATGATGGTACTCGTATTGCCTTTGCGTCTAACCGCTCTAATAAAAACCAAATTCATGTTCATTGGATTAAAGAGCAGCGTACCGCAAAAGTCACGCACGTGAGCAATAGCCCCGGCAGTATCAGCTGGTCAAACGACGACTCTCAATTAGCCTTCACCATGTCGGTGAATGCAGAGCCTACGCCATTCGCTAAAAGCGTGAAAAAGCCGAAAAAACCCAAGGGCGCTAAATGGTCTGAATCGCCGATTATTGTGGAAGAAGCTTATTATCAGCGCGATGGTCGCGGCGTTCTGGAGCCGGCACATACCCAACTCTTCGTGGTTCCCGCTGAGGGTGGCACCGCTCGCCAACTAACCGACGGCCCCTACCGACATGGCGGACCACTGGCCTGGACAGAAGATGATGGTCAAATCGTGTTTTCCGGCAACCGCTCGGAAGACTGGGCGTATCAGGTGAATGAAAGCGACCTTTACAGCGTCAGCCTGAGCTCAAAAGAAGTAACACAAGTTACGAACAAGCCTGGCCGCGAGTCATCACCACAATTTTCTCCTGACGGCGAGCGTCTGGCTTACTTACACAGCTCGAACGAGCCGGTGCCTTACCATAAATCACAACTATGGATCATGGACTGGAGCGAACGCTCAGAAACTGAACTCCAGGCTGACTTCGATCGTTCTTTCAGCTCGCCACAGTGGACAGGCAATGAATCACTGGCGGTTTCATACGCCGACCAGGGCAAAACCGTGGTTGCTGATGTCACCTTGAGCAACGAGCTGACGAATCGGGTGGATGATGTGTCCGGTGTTTACGTCAGCCGCCCTTACACCATGGGCTCGTTTACAGCGTCAAAAACCGGCGCTATTGCCTACACCAAAGGCTCCGAATACCGCCCGGCTGATGTCGGCTATCAGCCACAAGATGGCGAAGCGGTTCAGTTTACTCAGCTTAATGAAGACCTTCTTGGTCACCGTGAGTTGGGTGAAGTTCACGAAATTCGCTATGAGTCGCGCTATGACGGCGAAGAGATTCATGGCTGGTACATTACTCCGCCAAACTACGATGAAAACAAAGAGTACCCGTTACTATTAGAAATACATGGCGGTCCTCACCTGTCTTACGGTCCGCATTTTGCTGCAGAACACCAGCGCTATGCAGCCGAAGGCTATGTGGTGCTTTATGTAAACCATCGCGGCAGTACTTCATACGGTAAAGACTTTGCCATGCTGCTGGACGGCAACTACTCGTCACCTTATGACTTTGCTGATCACATGACTGGCATTGATTTACTCATTGATAAGGGCATTGCCGACTCAGACAACCTCTTTATTGCCGGCGGTTCTGCAGGTGGCATCGCCACAGCCTACGCCGTAGGTCTAACCAACCGTTTCAACGCTGCGGCAGCTACGAACCCGGTCATTAACTGGGTGAGTAAAGTACTGACCGCTGACAGCTCAATTGGTCAAATTACCAACCAATTCCCGGGTATGCCATGGGAAGAGCTAGAGCACTATTGGCAACGTTCACCACTGTCTATGGTCGGCGACGTCGAAACGCCAGTGTTGCTGTTTACCGGAGAGAAAGATCGTCGTACGCCGATATCTGAAACCGAGCAGTTCTATCAGGCATTGAAGCTGCAAAAAGTAGATACGGCTATGGTTCGTGTTCCGGATGCCTTTCATGGGGTGACGGCTCGACCCTCCAACATGATTGCCAAAATTGAGCATGCACTGGCCTGGTTTGAGCAGTATAAGAAATGAAGCTAGCCACGTTAGGTCCTGCCGGCACCTTTTCCGAGGTTGCTGCAGGGCTTTACCAGCCTGAACAAGATCACGACATTCAGTTACTGGATAACCTGGTTAGCTGCCTGGAATCGGTTGGACGAGAATGCGACGCTGCCGTTGTTCCTATTGAAAATTTGACCGAAGGCTTCGTTTCTCCGGTCGTCGACTATTTGGTTCAACGACCCTTGCGCATTCAGGCGGAAATTCGCATTCCTGTTGGCTTCCAATGTCTTAGCAACAACGCAAATCCTACGCAGATATGGGCGCAGTTTGTCGCAGCCGGACAATGTAACTCGTACTTACACAAGCTCGGACTGCCTATTATTCATACGGCCAGCAACGCCGCGTCGCTTCAAGCTCTACTGACAGCTGAGGAGTCGTCTGCAGCCATCGTTCCCCAACACATTAGTTGCCCGGAGACGTTGCAGATATTGAATAACAATATCGCTGACAACCCACGCAACGAAACGCGCTTCGTGGTATTATCCGCAACATCTGAAGAGCCTGAGTTCATTAAGGACAAGCGTTGGAAAAGCAGCTTGCTGCTCATTGATGACAACGACCATCCCGGCTTACTGGTCGACAGCTTGCAGGTGTTTGCAAAGCAGCAAATCAACTTAACCTCTATCGTGTCGCGGCCGGCGGGTAGTCAGTTTGGTGACTATCATTTCTTTATCGACTTTGATGGCCACCGCAGCGAACTGGGTGTCGCATTGGCTCTTGAAGAATTGGCCGCTATGAACAACATTCACTGGCTGGGTTCTTACCCGGCCGCAGAAATAGGAAAGCAGTAATGTCTCTGGAAGTTATAAAACACGAACCGGCAGGCACAGCCGACGCCGTTATCATTTGGCTACATGGTCTAGGTGCCTCGGGCAATGACTTTGTGCCTATGACCGAACACCTGAAATTTGCCAACGCGCAGGTTCGCTTTTTGTTTCCTCACGCACCACAAATGCCGGTCACTATAAACCAGGGCATGGTTATGCCTGCCTGGTACGACATTACCGACATGAGCATCGATCGCCAGATAGACAGCAAACAGCTGCGCGAGTCGGCGGCTAAAGTACACGCCATGATAGACGAGCAAGTTGCTCAAGGCATAGACAGTAAACGCATTATCATTGCCGGGTTCTCACAGGGCGGCGCCGTGGGTTATGAAGCTGCTTTAACCTACCCGAAACCGCTGGCGGGTTTAATGGCGCATTCTACGTACTTTGCGACAGCCGACGATATTCAGGTCAATGAAGCCAATGCACAACTGCCCATTTTGGTGCAACACGGTACCCAAGATCCTGTGGTTCCGGAAGTTCTTGGCCAGAAAGCTTGTGCAATTTTGAAAGAGAAAGGGTTTTCAGTGACGTATCAAACCTACCCAATGCCGCACTCACTGTGCTTAGAGCAGGTTCAGGATATGCAGAAATGGCTGGATGAGCGGTTTTAACCGCTCATCTAAGCTGGAATTAACTCGCTAACAGTTGCAGTTTATCCGCCCACGTAGAAGCTAAATTCTCGCCCCGCTCAAACGAGTCGATCATAATATTCACGTGACCGACTTTACGACCCGGTCGCGCATCCTTGCCATACCAATGACATTCAGCGGCAGCCGCTTCCCACAAGGCTTCAGGAATACCGGCCACGCCAATCACATTAACCATTAATGTCGGCGCGATAAGCAGTTCTGGTAGCGGTAAGCCGGTAATCGCACGAATGTGCAGGTTGAATTGGTCACAGTTAGCACCGCTCATCGTCCAGTGCCCTGAATTATGAACTCGCGGAGCCACTTCGTTCACCAGCAAATGCTGGTTGTCACCCTCTCCAACCACGAAAAACTCTATAGCCAAAACGCCGACGTAGTCGAGTGCATCGGTCAGCTTTTTATGATGCTCTTTGGCTAACGCTTCAAGCGCTTTAGAAAAGTGCTCTGCGCCCGCCAAACTGTAAGACAGAATACCTTGCGTATGAACATTCAAAGTCAGCGGAAAACAGCGCTGCTCACCTTTATGCGAGCGAGCGCCAACAACCGACACTTCGTCGGTAAAGTTAATCATGTCTTCAACAATGCCCGGGCGTTGTCCAGCCTCTTCAGCGACAACAGCGATGTCTTCACCCGGCTTCCAGCGCCACTGGCCTTTGCCGTCGTAGCCGCCTTTCGCCGACTTAATGACAACCGCATGGTTACAGCCTTCTAAAATAGCCGTCAGCTCAGCTACATTCTCATAAGCCTTCCAGGCGGATGTGGGAATACCCAGCTCATCGCATAGCGCTTTTTGCGTACGGCGATCAACCAATTCGTTAAAGCGCTCGGCTTTCAATAAAAATTTATCGGCCGTTTGGGCAACCAGTTCTTCGCCTAAGTGCTCGTGCTCCCAGGTGGTCACATCCGCCCACTCATTGGCCTCGGCTAACGTCATTGCTAACGGTTGTTGGCTACCTAAAGCCATCACCTTATCCAGTCGGTCACTGTATAAGACACATTCATGCCCCTGCTGAATAACCGCTTTACCCAGCATTTGACCCAACTGCCCGTTGCCAAGGATCAAAATTTTCATTTTGCCAGCTCCAAGTCTGAATTCGCCATGACTTTTTCTTTCTGCGCTTTGCGAAATTCATGGACACGTTTACGCACGTCGCTGTCAAAACTGCCAATAACCTGAGCAGCCAGCAAACCGGCGTTCGCTGCTCCAGCATCACCAATAGCCAAGGTTCCCACGGCAACACCTTTAGGCATCTGCACAATAGAGAGTAGGCTATCCAAACCTTTCAGCTGTTTGCTTGGAACCGGCACACCAAACACTGGAATAGCGGTATAAGCTGCCAGCATACCGGGCAAGTGAGCAGCACCACCAGCACCGGCAATAACCACAGGCACCCCGTCTTGCTCGGCTTGTTCCATCGTCGACTTTAATAAGTCCGGCGTGCGGTGCGCAGAAACGACCTTCGCCTGCCACTTTACGTTCAGCGATTCCAGCATCTCTGCTGCTTTCTGCATTACCGGCCAATCGGACTGGGAACCCATTAGAATCAATACCGGAGCCATGGTGTCACCTTTTATTTACTGTTTGGATGTGCGTCTGTATTTGGAAAGGCGGGAATTGTAGCTATTGGCGGGCGCGACTGCAAATTTACTGCGGATTTTTTAAGCAAGCTACGACTTTTTGCTAATCGCCTTGTTAATCCGCTAAGGTAGAATGCTATAAAACATTGCTAATGAGGTATTCCATGTTGCTTTCAGCCCAAGACTCGCTGCTTCTTATTGTCGATGCTCAGGAACGGCTGTTACCGGCCATTCACCAACGTGACGTTGTCACCTCACGTATGCGCTGGCTGGGCGAAATTGCTATGCAGCTGGACGTGCCCATTTTAATTACCGAGCAATATCCCAAAGGCCTGGGCTACACCGTCAGTTCTCTACAGGAAATTATTGAAGCCGGTCGTGTGGTTGAGAAAACGCACTTCAGTGCATTAAAAGAGCAAACCTTCCGCGATGTTCTTAGTGAATACAATAAAAAACACATTGTCGTCATGGGCATGGAAACGCACGTTTGTGTCATGCAAACCGCCATAGATATGCAAAACGCCGGCTACCAGGTGTTTTTACCGTCTGATACTGTTGGCTCAAGACGCCCCACAGACAAAGAATGTGCGATAGAGCGCATGAGAAACTCCGGCATTGAAATTATTACTTCCGAAATGGCGGCGTTTGAGTGGCTTGAGAAGTCCGGCACCGATACGTTCCGCCACATTAGTCGTAACTGGTTAAAATAAAACAAGGTCTTGTTGACTCGGGCTGTATAAAGCGTATACTCGAAGCCGCTGAGAAAATTTCGGCTATTGATTTGAGATTATTTACGAAGTCCTTTTTTGCTGTACCTCGTTTTGTAAGTCCAAGTAATACCAAGTTTTTTGAGCATTTTTGTTTTTAACATGCACTACGAGGAAATATCAGCATGTCTACTACTACTGGTAAAGTAAAATTCTTTAACGAAGCAAAAGGCTTCGGTTTCATCGAGCAAGAAAACGGCGCAGACGTATTCGTACATTTCAGCGCTATCCAAGCAGACGGTTTCAAAACTTTGGCTGAAGGCCAACAAGTTTCTTTCACCGTTGCTCAAGGTCCTAAAGGTCCTCAAGCTGAAAACGTAGTTCCTATGTAAGGAACTCTTAGTGCGCATAGTGCATTAAGCGTTTTAAAGAATTTCGAAACGCCGCTTTTTTAAGCGGCGTTTTTTTATGCTTCCAATTACTTTATTTGCTTTATTCCTAAACTTTCCCTTCAAAAATACGATAACCTTACTAACATTGATGTTAATCAAACTTTTTCAAAAAGGCTCTTATGAAAAACAATGGTCCGGTCACCGGCAAGGAAAACCGCTTTCCCGATCACTATCGACTCATTTCGTCGACAGATCTCAAGGGTATTATCACCCACTGCAACGAAGATTTCGTCAATGTCAGTGGCTATACTCGTGCAGAATTAATTGGCTCTCCCCACAATATTCTTCGTCACCCCCATATGCCGGCTGGCGTTTTCGAGCAAATGTGGAAAACCATTAAGCGCGGCAAGCCCTGGATGGGTTTGGTCAAAAACCGTTGTAAAAATGGCGACCACTACTGGGTCAGTGCGTATGTCACGCCTATTATGGAAGATGGAAAACCTAAAGGCTTTGAGTCCGTTCGCGTTGCCGCATCCGAGCAGCGTAAAAAACGCGCTCAAGCTATTTACGATCGCTTAAATGCCGACAAACATGCCCTACCTCTAACACAGCGTTTATGGCTTGGCTGCAAAGACCTCATGCCGGTTGTGATTCCGGGCGTTACGGCCAGTGCGGTCATTGCACTAATGGGTCAACCCGTGCCTGCGCTTATCGCACTTGCGGCGACCGCCGTAACGACCTTTGCCTATGGCGCTTATATTGGCCGGATGCTGCAAGGACTACTTAACCTACGTCCCGAAGCCTTCGACTCTGAGTTAGTAGGAATGACCTACTTCGATATGCAGGGGCGAGAAGCCAAATTGGCGATGCAGCTATTAAGCGAAGGCGCACGAAACCGAACCGCCCTTAGCCGCATGAAAGATGCAGTTTCAGGGCTTTTAGCGATAGCAGATGACACTCACCAACAAGCAGCGGACAGTAAAGCGCAAATAGACAAGCAAACAGCATCGACCGAACAAACTGCAACGGCGATGAACGAAATGTCTTCAGCAATTCAAGAAGTGGCTGATACGGTAGAGCGTAATGCGCAGCAAGCCGAGTCTGCTAATGCGAACGTTGAGAACAGTGTCCGCTTAGCCCGTCAGGCCAGTGATGTTATTGTCAGCTTGCACGATGCGGTTAAGGAAATTGCTCAAACGGTTCATGAGCTCGATCAGTCAACCGGAGCCATAGGCGAAGCAGCCGATTTAATTTCATCGATTGCCGACCAAACCAATCTACTGGCTCTTAACGCCGCCATTGAGGCAGCACGTGCCGGTGAACACGGTCGTGGGTTCTCGGTAGTAGCAGACGAAGTACGTAACTTGGCGCAACGCACAACTCAATCAACAGACAGCATTCATCAGGTCATTCAACAACTGCGCGATAAAGCGGGTAACGCGGTTTCTGTATCGAACAAAGGTGAAGAAGCTGCGGCTGATGGGGTCAACAAGGTTCGGGAAGCCGACGCAGCGTTGGGCGAAATATCGACGGCTATCCAGGAAATTTCAGATATGTCCACCCAAATGGCGTCGGCCGTTGAAGAGCAAAGCGGAGTTGCGGAGCATATCAGCGAGCAAATCACCTCGATTGCGGACACTGCACGCTCAACTCAGGCAACGTCAGAGCAGACTCAAAGTTCAAGCACAGAGCTGCAATCAACCATTAAGCAGCTCTACTCGCTTATTGAACGCTTTGACCTGAAGTCTTAAGAGTTATCCTGCTCTTTATGATGAGTGCGTCGCTCAGCGGCGCGCTCAGTTTCTTCCAAAAAGTCGACATCATCGACATCAACTTCCGGAATTTCGCCGCATACATCACCACCAAGCTTATTGATTGCCTGGCAAAGATCAGCGACCTTGGTATCTAAAACTTGAACATGGTCAAGCATACGACCTATCGCTGTCGCGACGGGATCAGGGTTATCCGCCGAAATCGCATATGCATCAAAGCCATACTCTCGCGCCATTTTTTCCCGGCGTTCACTGGTCTCTTTATCAACACCCGACTTCGCCACACGAGCAGGAATACCAACAACCGTCGTTAGCTCAGGAACATCGCGTACCACCACGGCATTCGAGCCAATTCTCGCCTGCTGGCCAACAGTGAGCGGCCCTAAGACTTTTGCACCGGCACCAATAACAACACCGTCTTTCAACGTTGGGTGTCTTTTGCCTTTATGCCAGCTGGTGCCGCCTAAAGTGACACCGTGATACAACGTAACGTCGTCACCTATTTCCGCGGTTTCACCAATCACAACGCCCATACCGTGGTCGATGAAAAAGCGACGCCCTATTTTAGCGCCCGGATGTATTTCAATACCGGTCAGCCAACGCGCAACGTTTGAAAGAAAACGAGCCAACCAGTAAAGCTTCCACGTCCACAGTTTATGGCTTATACGATGAAACCAAATGGCGTGCAGCCCAGGGTAATGGAACAGTACCTCCATGGTATTGCGAGCAGCCGGGTCACGATCGAATACACTGGCGATGTCTTCTTTCATTCCTTTAAAAAACGCCATGCGGCCTCCTCAGGCGGCGGGAAAATTCTTCAATAGCTTGTCGACGTCGGCAAGGATAATGTCGCGCATGCTTTTCTCGTATCCTTCACGCTCATCATCCAGCTCACGAATCTTTTTCTTAGGAAACTTTTTGCGGTTTTCATGCGTCGGCATGTGTTTAATTTTGTCGTACATGTCATGCATCGCCGGATAGTCCTGCGAGTAGTCATATTTGACCGCTTCCGGCCGATGATCGAGCAGCACAACGATTCGTAAACACCCTTCAGACAAAGGACACTGCTCTTGTTGCATTGCCTTAGCTATCGTAATAATACTTTCGTCAATTCGATCAACACGCTTTTGTACGGCCGCTTTGCGTATATTATTCTGACCACGTAGTCGTAACATTAGCGTTGCCGCATACCATCCAAGCCCGATAATAATAACGAGCCCAACTATGGCTATTACCCAAAGTAGTTCACTGGACATTAGTACTCCTCGTCATCCCAGTCGTCATCAAGCTCGTAACCCAGCTTGCTGATAAGTGTTTCGTAACGCTCTGACTTTTCATCCAAATAGCGCTGCTCTTCGGCACTCAAGGTTTCCCCTTCTTCAAAGCGTTCAGCCAAACTTTGTAGGCGCTCATCGTTTTGCAGCTGCTGCAACTCCTGCTCAGGCGTCATCACAAGTTCTATTTTACGGCGACTGCCAACGCGAGGATCTTTCTCATCCGAACTTTCGCTTTGAGTCGCGGTTGCTTTTTGATGCTCAAGGTGGCGCTGGCCCGGCCGCAGACCTTTCCCTTTCTTTTTCCCCTTAGTGCTTACTTCACTTGGGCGCTTGTCTTTTGGCTGCTTCGAGGGTGCCAAAGGACCTGTCTTACGTGTTTTCTTTCGGCGAGTCATTGTCGCTCCTGGTTAGGAAAACGTTAAAGTAAAGATATAGAGGTATTGTAACGCAAGAATGCGTAAAACGTCATTGTTGGAATAAGAATGAGGGTGTAGAAAAGAAAAAAGGCGATGTTGCCATCGCCTGCTTTCTCATAAGACGGGCAGCGCACTGCTACTATGAGAATGGTTGTCACTGCTTCCGAGTTGTTATTGCGGTCTTCCGTAACCTGTTTTTATTGTTGTTATTATTAAATGGAGCAACCGCAAGCCTCTCGGCTGTTTACTCCCTGGATTATCGATAAATGAGATGACTGTTTACAAAACGGAAATCTAACTTTTCGATAATCGCCTCGACCTCTTGTTATTTTTTTGTATCGAGTTAGCTGTATTTTTACAGTCTTTTTATTATTTTCTCAAGGGCTACAAGCCAATTATTTTTGTTTTTGTCAGGCTAGACCGTCCTCGAGCGTTGTTAACAATACTTGAACCAAATATTAATTCAACAACTTTCTTGATCTAAAAAACAACTTTTTTATTACTTTTTGATAACAAAACAAAAAAGCACTGACTTTTTATGCGCTTAGTTATAAAAAAAGCGGCCACAAGCCGCTTTCTTTCAAATTGACTCTATTTTGAGCAACGATTAGTACAAACCGCTCAAAAACTTCGACATGAGTTCAATTTCTTCGTCCGTCATTTTCTCAGCAACGCCTCGCATCATGCCATTTGGATCATTTGCACGCTCACCGCTACGGAACATTTTCAACTGAGACTCCGTGTAGGCTGCATGCTGACCTGAAATGTCAGGAAATGCCGCTAAGCCCATGCCGTTACCACGCGGACCGTGACAAGCTGCACATGATGGAATATTGGTTTCGGGATTACCGCGGCGGAAGAAATCTTCGCCCTTTGCAATTAATTCTTTAGGTGTTTCGCCTTTTGGCTCGTCCTGCGATGCATAGAATGCAGCCAGATCCGCCATGTCTTGTTCAGATAAGCTTGCTACTTGTCCCATCATAATCGGGTTGTTCCGGCCTTCTTCACCGCCCGTTTCAGAGGCGCGCTTAAAGTCCATCAACTGCTTATACAAATACTTTTCGTGTTGACCGGCTAAGTGCGGGTACATATCGGTTGGAGATTCACCATTGGGCCCATGACAAGCCGCACATACCTGTGATTTCTCTTTACCAGCTTCGGCATCGCCACTTTGCGCTAATGCGATACCCGTGGTACCGAAGAAAAGTCCCAATAAGATTGCGAATTTTTTCATGTTTGCTTCTCTTCTGTTCTGGATGGCGCCACGCGCCCCAACAAATCACCTTAAACAGGTTGCTATTTTACACAAAACTTGTGTGGATTAAATGATTAATAGCTAATCTATCTGGAATTCGTCGTTGGCTGACGTGCTGAGATCATTCATAATGGGGTCTGTTTTAGATTTTTTAACCAATAAGTGACCCTATCTGTGTCAATGAAACCTCTGAACTACGCAAGCGCTAGCTTCGTCACCAGCGCACCAGACATAACGAAATTGCCGCCTGATACGGGAATTGAAATTGCTTTTGCCGGGCGCTCTAACGCCGGTAAGTCAAGTGCTCTCAACACGTTAACACGGCAAAAAGCTTTGGCCAGAACCAGTAAGACCCCGGGCCGTACGCAGTTAATTAACGTATTTGAACTCGACAGCGGCGAGCGACTCATCGACTTACCCGGTTATGGTTTCGCGAAAGTGCCTATGGCAGTTAAAGAAAAGTGGCAAAAGGCGTTGGCTGAATACTTGCAAAAACGCGACAGCTTAAAAGGCATTGTGGTACTTATGGATATTCGCCATCCGTTCCGCGAAACGGATCAAGAGCTTATCTACTGGGCAGCCGACTGCGGTATTCCTGTACTCGCGTTGCTGACCAAAGCAGACAAGTTAAAGCAAGGTCCACGCAAATCGACGGTTCTGCAAGCTCGACAAGCCGCCATTGCCTTCAATGGTGACGTCCAGGTTGAAGCCTTTTCCTCTTTAAAGCGCATTGGCGTAGAGCAACTTGAAAACAAACTCAACGAGTGGTTTAGCAGCCAAGATGACGGATAATCAACACCCACTCAGCGCTTGGTTGTTATTGGGGTTACTTTCCCTTATTTGGGGGAGCTCATTTCTGTTGATTAAAAAGGGCCTTATCGCATTTGGTCCCATGGAAGTGGGCGCTTTAAGAATTAGCTCTGCAGGTATTGTATTAGCGCCCTTTATAGCAAAACGTCTGAATAAAATTACTCGTAAACACTGGTTGAAGCTGGCCAGCGTTGGATTGGTCGGCAGCTTCATACCGGCTTTCATGTTTGCCATTGCACAAACGCAGCTCGCCAGTGGTGTCACCGGCGTGTTGAATGCATTAACGCCCATCACCACACTGGTTATCGGCGCGCTATTTTTCCATCAGTCGGCCAAAGTGGCTCAGGTTATCGGTATTATCATTGGTTTAGGCGGTACACTGTTACTAATAACGGCCTCAGCGAATGGTGGTTGGGATTTTAATCTCTACGCACTGCTGGTCATGGCCGCAACCGTTTGTTACGGACTTAACCTCAACCTGATAAAACACAAAATAACCGATTTGGCGCCGCTGACAATTACCGGCATTTCCTTATTAATGGCGGCGGTACCAGCTACCATCTACCTGTTTGTGGGTACCGAGTTTGTGACACAAGTTCAACAACCGGGTGCGATGCTGTCATTGGTGTCGGTATTAGTATTAGGCATTATTGGTACAGCCGGAGCCTTGGTTATTTTTAACCACGTCGTTCGCCTAACCAATACGGTATTTACCAGTTCAGTCACTTACCTTATTCCAGTTGTTGCCGTGTTGCTGGGTGTACTCGACGGCGAACCGTTCTGGTTTCAGCATGGTATCGGCATGGCAGCCATTTTAGTTGGTGTCTGGTTTGCTAACCGAAAAGGTCGTTCAGGGCTTGCAGGCATGCCTGCGCGGGATAAAAGCAAAAACACCGCAACTCAGAAAGAAACATAAAAAACCCGGCTCAATAGAGCCGGGTAAAAGTAATCCAGGGAGAACAATTTGTTGAGGGTGGATTATTTCCCTCAATTAATCTGACTAGGGTGCTCAAAAAAAGTTCAGCTTTTTTTGAATCTAGTGCGCTTCATCCCAGTTTTTTCCTTTGCCCGCTTCTGCAATCAAAGGCACATCAAGGTGTGCAGCGTTTTCCATAACCGCTGTTAACTCCTTAATATAGTCGTCCAGTTTTGCTTCTTTTATTTCAAAAACAAGCTCATCGTGCACCTGCATCAGCATACGGACATCGTCCTGGCAGTTATTTTTCTGAATCCAGTCAGCCACCTGCAGCATCGCCTTTTTAATAATATCCGCCGCAGTGCCCTGCATTGGCGCATTAATTGCCGCTCGTTCAGCACCCTTTCTACGCGCGCCGTTACTGGCTTTTATGTCCGGCAACGGCAAGCGGCGACCAAATAAGGTTTTGACGTAACCTTGGTCTTTCGCTTGCTTTCGGGTGTCTTCCATGTATCTCAAGACGCCGGGGAAACGCTCAAAGTATTTATCCATGTAATGCTGAGCATCGTTACGGGCAATGCCCAGCTGACGAGCCAAGCCGAATGCCGACATACCGTAAATAAGCCCAAAGTTTACCGCCTTGGCTTGCCGACGCTGCTCGTCCGTGACTTCTTCGGTTTTGCATCCAAAGACTTCTGCCGCCGTCGCCCTGTGAATATCCAGACCTTCGGCAAAGGCATTCAACAGTGACTTATCCTGCGACAAGTGAGCCATAATCCGCAGCTCAATCTGACTGTAGTCAATCGCAACGATTTTATACCCGTCTTCAGGAACAAAGGCCTGACGAACTCGACGACCTTCCGCGGTTCGAATCGGGATATTCTGCAGATTTGGATCCGTCGA
Source organism: Idiomarina sp. 29L (assembly GCF_004123135.1). Classification (NCBI taxonomy): domain Bacteria; kingdom Pseudomonadati; phylum Pseudomonadota; class Gammaproteobacteria; order Alteromonadales; family Idiomarinaceae; genus Idiomarina; species Idiomarina sp. 29L. Next base: position 684,300 of record NZ_SDJS01000002.1, read on the forward strand.
TGACAGTCGTCCAGTTGCTGCAACTGCTTGCTGATACGACGTATGCACTCGCCCCGTTTCGGGGTTTATCATTTTAGGCAACTTGTCAGTGTAGGTTGATTTCAGCTTAGACAAGCTTCGATGCTGCAATATCACATCCGGCAGCGGGTAATCATGCGCTAGCTCGTGCAACACTTCTTCTGCCGTTGACGGGGCACCTTTAGGGGTTTTCTTAATGACCGGAAGCTCCAGCTTTTCAAAGAAAATGCGCTGTAGCTGCTTAGTCGAACCTAAATTAAACTCTTCTCCGGCAATATCGAACGCTTTTTTCTCAAGCTCAGCCAGCTTTTCGGTAATTTCCTGGCTTTGCTTGCCCAGCAAATTAGCGTCAATACGCACACCGTACTGCTCCATATCGCACAGCACAGAAATAAGCGGCACCTCAATATCGGTTAAAACACTTTGTAGCTCGCTGCCCGTTTCCTCCACTTTTTTCCAAAGTACCTCATGCAGACGCAACGTAATATCCGCGTCTTCAGCGGCATAAGGGGCGGCTTTCTCAAGCTCAATTTGATTGAAGGTCAGCTGCTTCGCACCTTTACCGGCAATGTCTTCGAAGCCAATGGTTTTATGGTTTAAATAATGCAGGCTTAGAGTGTCCATGTCGTGGCGCGTACCCACGCTATTAAACACATAAGACGCCAGCATGGTGTCATTTAAAATGCCACCCAACCGAATGCCATAGCGACGCAAAATATGCGCATCGTATTTTAAGTTCTGACCCACTTTTTTCGGGCTGTCGCCCTCTAAAATCGGTTTTAGCTTTTTCAGCAACCAGTCGCGGCCCACCTGTTCAGGTGCGTCCATATAATCATGCCCCACCGGAATATAAACCGCTTCACCTGGCTCGGTTGCTAATGACACGCCAACTAACTCAGCCTGCATATAATTCAAGCTAGTGGTTTCGGTATCAAATGCCACAAAATCCGCGTCAGAAAGCCCATTGAGATAGTCTTCTACGTCTTTTTCGGTTTGTAGCGTTCGGTAGCACTTTGAGGAAATATCGCTACTGACCTTATCAGAGCTTTCTTCACCCAGCGCTTGATCAGTCGCAGCGCCCTGCTCCATAAGCTCTCCCAGCCAACGGCGGAATTCACACTGACCATAAAGCTCTGCTAATTTTTCCGCATCTGCTGATTGAATATGGAGATCATCCGGGTGCATGGGCAACTCAACATCGAGTTTGATAGTGGCCAATTCACGCGACATCAGCAACTGGTCTTTGTACTCACGAAGCTTGTCCGGCATCGACTTAGCACCGCGGAATGATAGGGACGTTACCGCGTCGATATTGTCGTAAATTTCATCAATACTGGGTATGCCCTGAAGCATGGCCTGAGCCGTCTTCTCACCGACCTTGGGCAGGCCAGGAATATTATCTGAGCTGTCGCCCATGAGTGCCAGGTAATCAATAATTTGCTCAGGTTTAACACCAAACTTCTTCTCAACACCCTCAGTATCCATGAGTGTATCGGTCATGGTGTTTATCAGCATAACGTGATCATTCACCAGCTGCGCCATGTCTTTATCGCCCGTACTGATGAGCGTAAAACGGCCCTGATCGCCGGCTTGCTGCGCTAATGTGCCAATAACGTCGTCGGCCTCGACACCGTCAATGCACAATAGCGGCAGACCCATTGCTTTAACAATACTGTGGAGTGTCTCAATTTGGCTTCGAAGATCATCCGGCATTGGCGGTCTGTGCGCTTTGTATTCCTCATAGATATCACTTCGGAAGGTTTTACCTTTCGCATCAAACACAACGGCCATGTGCGAGGGCTGGTATTTTTTTAACAGGCTGCGAAGCATATTTACCACACCATATATCGCGCCGGTTGGTTCACCATTGGAGTTAGTTAAGTGTGGCGGCGCATGAAACGCACGGAATAAATACGATGAGCCATCAACAAGAATAAAAGGGTTCTCAGGAACGGTTGCCGACATAGGTTTTGTGTCCGATTAAACATTTCCTAATAGGATGCCACATCTGGCGGTTTCACACCACTGAACAGACTGTGCATAAGCTGTTGATATGTTTGTTGACAACGATCTATTCCACAGTCAGAAAACAAAGTTTCCCCGTGTCTTTAAATATAGCTAACTTATTGATATTGATGGGTTTAAAACGGCAGGTACCCTAGCTTACCTTATTATTTTTATTGCTAAAGCTTCACTGTGGAAACTTATTGATTTGGTCTTCAGTAAGACTGAAAAAACTTTTCCCAAACCGGTCAAACAGACTACCACAAAATTCGGGATGATCTACTACCAAAATCCATTTTTTTATATTCTTTTGTTCGGTAATTTTTCGGATTTATAAAACTTTTTATAAATCACTTAGAAATCAGTGGGTTCAGCCTCGTATTTTGGACATAACAAAGGTGGTATTCGGCCGCTCTCCACCCATCCATAATTGGTAAGAGGAAGCCGCCTGCTCAATCAACATTCCCAATCCATCGGCACGGTTTTTAACGCCAGCCTTTTCCAGTTGCTTCAGAAAATGAGTGGGGGTATCGCTGTACATTAAATCATAGCCCCAGGCGTCGTAAGTAAAACGTCCCGGCAACGGAATATCCATATTGTGAAGACTGCTGCTGGTGGCATTTACGACTGCACCAATCTGTTCGTTAATACTGTTGGCATTTGATACAACCTGAATATTCTCGGCATCGAGAACACTCAAGTCGACAAGCAACTGCTTAAGAACTTGGGCTTTCTCCAGCGTTCGGTTAACCAAATACACTTTCGCCGGACTCAAACTCAGTAACGCAGGTAACACGCCGCGAGCTGAGCCACCTGCACCTAACAAAACAAGTGAGCGCCCACTTACACGAAAGCCTTTGCTATTTAAATCTTTAACTAAGCCTTCACCGTCGGTGTTGTCTCCAACAACAAAGCCTGAGCCAACTCTCATTAACGTGTTTACTACGCCAGCAACCCGGGCTCTATCCGTTAAGATGTTTGCCAGTTGTGCTGCTTGCTCTTTAAATGGCAAGGTAACATTCGCACCCAATCCGCCATTTCGAAAAAACTCCGCTACTGCTTTTGGAAAAAGAGCCGGCGTTGCTAGCATTCGCTCATACAAAATACGCTCATCGCGAAGCTCTGCAAATAAACTATGAATGGTTGGTGACAAACTGTGAGCCACCGGGTTCCCGAAAACCCCCAAACGCACTGGACTCGTCATTGCTCTGCCAACCAATCTCGTGGTTGCAAATAATAAGACGTTAGCAGCTCTTCGGGGGAACCAGGCTCCGGCGTCCAGTTATACTCCCAGCGCACAAGCGGAGGCATCGACATTAAAATGGACTCGGTACGGCCACCTGTTTGCAGACCAAACAGGGTTCCTCTGTCCCACACCAGGTTAAACTCAACATAACGCCCACGTCGATACAGCTGAAAGTCTCGGTGCTGCTCGGTGTAAGGGGTCTCTTTACGGCGTTCGACTATCGGCAAATAAGCCCGGGTAAAGGCATCGCCCACCGCCTTTATCACCGAAAAGCATTCTTCGAATGGCCGGTCATTCAAATCATCAAAAAAAACGCCACCCACACCGCGCGCTTCGTTGCGGTGTTTTAAAAAAAAGTAGTCGTCGCACCATTGCTTGTATTCTGGATAAAAGGCTTTATCAACGCTGTCTAACGCCTGCTTCGCTGTTTTATGCCAGCCAACGACGTCTTCTTCAAACGCATAAAACGGCGTTAAATCAAAGCCACCTCCGAACCACCAAACTGGCTCTTCCCCTTCCTTTTGGGCAATAAAAAAGCGCACATTCATGTGAACGGTTGGTACGAATGGGTTTTTAGGATGCAACACCAACGACACGCCGCAGGCATTAAAGTCACGACCTTCCAGTTCCGGTCGGTGCGCGGTTGCAGAGGCAGGCATTTTTTCACCATACACATGCGAGAAACCGACGCCGCCTTGCTCAAAAACCGCACCGTTTTTCAAAATACGAGAGCGCCCGCCGCCCCCGCCTGGTCGGTCCCAGCTGTCTTCCTGAAACCTTTCTGCACCGTCTGCCTCTTCTAACTGCTGGCAAATACTGTCCTGCAGTGCCATTAAGTAGTCTTTTACTTGCGTTAAATAGCTACTATGCATCGTCTCGAAGCACCTTATTGCTAAATGGGTCGATAATACGAGTCGGGTTCTTAGCGCCGCCGGTTGGAGCATCCATTACCCAGCTGACTTTGTCACCAAACTGCTGCGTAACTTCTTCAGCGGTACGTGCCGGCTCTTCGCCGGTTAGGTTGGCACTGGTGGACACCAGCGCATGACCCAGCTCACGGCATAACTCCCGCACTGCTTCGTGGGCGGAAACACGCACAGCAATGGTATCTCGTCCGCCAGTCAGCAGTCGCGACGTTGTTTTCCTTGCCGGCAGAATAAGCGTCACAGGACCCGGCCAGTGCGAAAGCACAGAAAACCGTTTATCCTGCGGTATGGCCGTGTCATCAACATACGGCAGCAATTGGCTGTAATCAGCGGCAATTAAAATAACGCCTTTTTCTGCCGGACGCTGTTTCAAGCTGAGTAGTCGTTGAATAGCAATTTCGTTGGACGGGTCACAGCCAAGCCCAAAAACGGCTTCTGTTGGGTACGCTATCACCCCGGTTTTTACCGCTTCTTTCGCGGCTTCCCAGTCGTGAGACATAACACACTCTCTCGTTAAATTGTTGCGGGGTATTATAGCGTGTCAGATTTATAGTCGCATTGCTTTTGTATACAGACTTTTCGCATACCAGAGGCTGTTTTCCGCTTCACTAATAATGCAAAACCACACTTAGGGCAAGACTCATCGGCCGGCGGCTGATTCACCGTAAATTGGCAAGTCGGATACTGGTCACAGGCATAGAACACGGTGCCTCGGCGGGACGTTTTTTGTCGTAACTGACCTTTTTTACACTCAGGGCATTGAATGGTGTCGTCATTGCCCGCGTCAGGCTCAGTAACGAACTCGCAGTCAGGAAAGTTGCTGCACCCGACAAATAAGCCATAGCGGCCGCTTTTCAATTGCAGTTCTTCGCCACACTCAGGACAGGGAACGCCTAAGTTTTCCGGCTCTATTTCAGACTGTTCTCTTAAGCCACGCTTGTAGTCACAGTCCGGGTAACCGGTACAACCTAAAAAACTGTTATGACCAACGTGTTTTATAACTAACGGCCGCTGACAACGCGGGCAGCGTTCATCAGCGGACATTAATGTAAGGGTCCATCTGCTTCTTCAAACAGAAGCCCTTCCATTTGGTCGTAAGCAGCTTCTTGTCCGGGGACATTAAACAACACCATCAAAACAACCCATTTCAGATCGTCTAATGTAAAGCGGGCTGTTTCCAGCTCCATGACACGGTCAATGACCACTTCACGTGTGGCAAAATCCAACACGCCCAAGTTTTCCAGATACATGATAAAACCACGACACTGGCTGTCCAGGCGAGTCATTTCATCGGCTGTGTAAATGCGAGTCGCTTGGGTAGCGGACGCATCAATATAAGATTTGGTTTCTAATTCCTGTAAGTCGGCCAAGCGCTCTAACCACGCTAACGCCTTTTGAATTTCCTGTTCACGGAAACCAGCGCGCGTTAATTCATTGGTCAGCTCGTCGTGATCGACCACCACTTCCATTTCAGAATGGATATAGTTTTCAAATAAATACATGAGGATATCAAACATGATTTAGCGCCTCCCCACTTTGATATAACCGCCTGGTACGGCTGCCACAAGTCCATCTAATTCGTATAACACTATCTTCTCCATGACTTCAGCAACCTCGAGTCCGGACAATTGTACCATGTCATCAATTGTTCGTGGCTCTGAATTCAGACTAGCGAACAAACGGCAGTTTGCCAAGCTTTCATTCTCGCCGTTCAGTCGGTTGTCATCGACAGAGCCAGCCGCACTGACATCAAACCAATCGAGGATGTCCTGTGGCGTGTTAATCAACTTAGCGCCTTGCTGCAATAGCCAGTGACACCCCTGATGCTCCGGCATTAAAACGGAGCCCGGCACCGCACCCACTTCTCGACCTTCGTTCAGACCATGAATGGCGGTCGACAACGAGCCGCTTTTACGAGCCGCCTCGACCACAACAACAGCCTGACTAATACCACTAATAATACGATTGCGGCGGGGGAAGTGATCAATTCTGGCGGTCTGCCCCGGCGGAAATTCAGAAATCAGCAATCCCTGGTGAGCAATGAAATCCTGCAAGGTTTTATTCCTGCGCGGGTAATACTGGTCTATTCCCGTCCCAAGCACCGCAATGGTTTTCCCTTTATCGGCCGCTGTTTTATGTGCCTGCGCGTCGATACCCATTGCCAGGCCGCTCACCACGACGATACCGGCAGCAACCAAATCTTTGGCTATCCAGTCCGTAATTTGCAAACCACTATGCGATGCTTTTCGGCTCCCAACAACAGCGACACCTGCACCTTGCAGTAATTCTTTGCGCCCCCGGTAATACAGCAGCCACGGCGGATTTTGAATGGATTTTAGCGGCTCCGGATAGTCGTCACAAAAATACGAAATGACGCCCTGCCGCTCCGTTTGCGCCCATGTTTTGGCTGCGTTTATCCATTTAGGGTTGACCGGTTTAAACGATTGCCCCCATCGTTCCGATAACTCCGCAATGGAGGTGCTCTCTCTCGCCGCTTTCTGTACCTTGTTTGGCGCCTTTGACGCCCCCATTAATAAACATAAGTGCTCAGCATCCATGCCCTGTCCTTCACCGGTCAATTTAAGGTAAACTATAGGGTAGATGAAGTTTTGGAGGTTTCTATGGCAAAAATGACAGTTCTTAAATATCCCGACGAACGTTTACGTAAAGTCGCACAAGTAATTCCGAAAGTAGACGATACTATTCGTGCGGTTATCGATGATATGTTCGAAACCATGTACGACGAACAAGGTGTCGGACTGGCCGCAACGCAGGTGGATGTGCATCAGCGTTTATTCGTCGCCGATTGCAGCGAAGATCAAAATGAGCCGTTAGTGTTCATTAATCCGGAAATCACCAAGGCCGAAGGTCATTTTAAAAATGACGAAGGCTGCCTGTCGTTCCCGGGGGTTTACGCCAAAGTTGAACGAGCCGAAACCATTACCGTCAAAGCGTTAGATAAAAACGGTGAAGAGTTCTCACTGAATGCAGAAGGCTTACTGGCTATTTGTATTCAACACGAAATAGACCATTTAAACGGCAAATTGTTTGTCGATTATCTGTCCCCGCTAAAACGTGAGCGCATTCGCAAAAAACTGGAAAAAGAGCAGCGTTTAGCTGAAAAATTTGCGTCGGAAGCCCAATAATGCGCATCGTTTTTGCCGGAACCCCTGATTTTGCGGCACAGCACTTGTCGCATCTTTTAGACGCCGACTTTAACGTAGTCGGTGTCTACACACAGCCTGACCGCCCTGCAGGACGTGGAAAAAAACTACAACCCAGTGCCGTAAAGCAATTGGCTGAAGCTAACCAGTTAGCCGTGTTTCAGCCTGAGTCGCTGAAAACAGAAGCAGCGCAAGAAGAGCTAAAGGCATTAAAACCAGACGTCATGGTTGTGGTGGCTTACGGTTTATTATTGCCTCAGTCTGTGCTCGATATTCCAACCCGGGGCTGTGTGAACGTGCACGGCTCACTGCTGCCAAGGTGGCGCGGCGCAGCGCCTATTCAACGAGCGATATGGGCGGGCGACACTGAGTCCGGCGTTGCTGTGATGCAAATGGAAGCGGGGTTAGATACCGGTCCCGTACTGCTGGAAAAACGCTGCGCAATTGACCCTGATGAGACCTCAGCGTCGTTGTATAAAAAGCTTGAAGCACTGGGTCCGCAAGCTTTAATTCAGACACTGAAAAACTTAGACGCATACCACGCCAAAGCCCAGGTTCAGAATGACCAACAAGCCACCTATGCCAAAAAACTCACTAAGGCGGAAGCAAAAATCGACTGGAATAAGTCTGCGGCCTTTATTGAGCGTTGTACCCGGGCATTTACCCCCTGGCCGGTGAGCTGGTGCGAGTCCGGCCAATTGGGTGAACAAAAAACCATAAAAGTTATTGAAGCGGAAATTGCACAGGGTGCAAGCCAAGCAGCGCCGGGGACTATTGTACAAACCTCTAGCGACGGTATCGATGTTGCCACGGGTGATGGTGTTTTACGAATCACGAAAGCACAAATGCCAGGAAAAAAGCCTCAGCCAGCCGCAACACTCATTAACGGTTATGCCAAGGTTTTTACTGAAGGCTTACAGCTATTATGAGTGAGTCAAACAAAAGTGAGAGCAAAGGATCAGGTGCAACGAGCCGAGCTGCTGCAGCGACTGCGCTTTTCCAGGTATTAGAAAAAGGCGAGTCGTTATCCACTGCGCTGCCCAACGCCACCGCAAAGCTTTCCCCGCAGGACAAGCGTTTAGCAAGTGCAATTAGCTACGGCGTGTTGCGCGTTCTTCCTACGTTAAACAAGCTTGTTGGCGCCAAGCTGCAACAACCACTTAAAGGCAAACTGAAAGTCCTGCACTACCTGCTATTGGTTGGCGCGTACCAGCTCTATTGTCAGCGTATCAAAGACCACGCTGCAGTGAGCGCAACGGTTGAAGCTGCCGTTGTGTTGAAAAAGCGCAGTAACAAAGCGCTTATAAACGGAGTTTTGCGCCAGCTATTACGCGAAGCGCCAGACGCCGATGAGAACTTTGAGCGGCACTTACCTGAGGACAACGCTCACAACCACCCTCGTTGGTTAGTACAACAGTTTGAAACTGACCACGGCGATAAAGCGGCATCAATTCTCAGGGAAAATAACCAGCACCCTCCGATGTGGCTTCGCGTTAACGAGCGCCAGTTCTCCCGCGATGACTATATGGCGCAACTGAAAAGCGAAGGTATTGACGCGGTGCCAGACACGGAAGCACGTAACGCGATTAAATTGCTAACGCCATGCCCTGTCGATAAATTACCTCATTTTCATGACGGCGCTGTGTCTGTGCAAGATCGCTCGGCACAACTGGCCGCTGACTATCTTAATGTGGATAACAGCCACCGGGTACTCGACTGCTGTGCCGCGCCGGGCGGAAAACTTTTACACTTATTGGAAAGGCACTCTTTTGACTGCCCGGTTCACGCTGTCGAACTTGACGCAAACCGAATAGAACGCATCAACGAGAACTTAGCACGCCAGCAGCTTTCGGCAGAGGTTCACTGTGCGGATGCGGCCGACCCGTCAAAGTGGTGGGACGGCAAGCCTTTTGACCGCATATTATTAGATGCACCCTGTTCTGCGACTGGCGTAATTCGTAGGCACCCGGACATCAAATGGCTGCGTAGACAAAGTGATATCACCGAGCTTGCTGAACTTCAGGGCCACATACTGAACGCATTATGGGAGACGCTTACTCCCGGGGGCGAACTCCTTTACGCAACTTGTTCAGTGATGCGGGTAGAGAATCAGTCTCAGATAGAGACTTTCCTAAAGCAGCACAGCGATGCTACTCTCATACCCATAGAGTCGGATCAGACCATGGTTCAAATTTTACCAGGTGATGCTGACGGCGACGGCTTCTTTTACGCGAGACTTAAAAAAGCACAATGAAAATAATCATATTGGGTGTTGGTCAGGTTGGCGGTACGCTGGCAGAAAACTTAGTCGGCGAAAAAAACGATATTACGATTGTCGACACAAACGCCGACCTATTGGACGACTTACAGGACAAATACGACTTACGTGTCGTGGCTGGTAACGGCGCACATCCGGACGTTTTACGACGCGCAGGTGCAGACGATGCTGACTTACTCATTGCGGTGACCAGTAGCGATGAAACCAATATGATTGCCTGCCAGGTCGCCTACTCTATTTTTAATACGCCAAAGAAAATTGCCCGTATTCGCTCAGAAGAATACATTCGTTACAAAGACCAGTTATTTCATAATCAGGATGCGCCGGTCGATAACATCATTTCACCTGAGCAGCTTGTTACCAATTATATTAAACGTTTAATTGACTACCCCGGCGCCCTGCAGGTTATGGAATTTGCCGGCGGTCGAGCATCTCTTGTCGCCGTCAAAGCATACTATGGCGGTAAACTTGTGGGTCATGCTATTTCAACCCTGCGCGAGCATATTCCCAATATCGACACTCGTGTTGCCGCTATTTACCGTCAGGGCAAACCCATTCGCCCAACTGGCACAACAGTGATTGAAGCGGACGATGAAATTTTCTTTATTGCCGATACTCGACACATTAGCACGGTAATGCAAGAGCTTCAGAAGCTTGAGGACAAGTATCGCCGGATTATGATTGTTGGCGGCGGTAATATTGGTGCCGGCTTAGCAAAACAGCTTGAAGATGACCACCGGGTGAAGCTGATTGAGCGTTCTGAGACACGAGCCGAAGAGTTGTCTCAGCGTTTAGAGCATACTCTTATATTCCGGGGCGATGCGTCTGATCAGAAGCTTTTAGAAGAAGAGCACGTTGAAGATATAGATGTATTTATTGCTGTCACCAACGACGACGAAGCGAATATTATGTCGGCCATGCTGGCTAAGCGTATGGGTGCTCGCAAAACCATGGTGCTTATTCAGCGCAGTGCCTATGTCGACTTAGTTCAGGGCGGTGAAATCGATATTGCTATTTCTCCGCAACGCGCAACGGTATCAGCGCTACTGACTCACGTCCGTCGTGGCGATATTGTGAACGTTTACTCGCTACGAAAAGGTGCCGCTGAGGCGATTGAAGCTATTGCGCACGGCGACGAGGACACCTCAAAAGTAGTAGGCAAAGCCATAAAAGACATCAAACTACCACCAGGCACCACCATTGGCGCAATTGTGCGTGGTAATGAAGTATTAATGGCGCACAGCGAAACCATCATTCACTCAGACGACCACGTTATTCTGTTCTTGCTCGATAAAAAATACATCGATCAGGTAGAAAGAGTCTTCCAGCCCAGTGCCATGTTCTTCTAGTACGGGCGCAATTGTACGCGCCCTTGTGTGGCGGCCTGTAGCTTTTCTTGCAATTCATTCACTTTCGAAGGCTCTAGCCGTACTTCCTGAGCAATAATGTCACTGTATTCTGCTTCCCGAACTTCTGCATCATAGCGTTCAAAAAGCTGCTCAACGGCACCTTGATCGGTATAGTCAAAGCGGATTGAGAACGACTGTTTATACACGAGCGTTTCCGCTTTTATATTGGGCAGCGCTTCACACACGGCATCTTTATAAGCTCTCTGAAGGCCTCCGGTGCCTAGCTTTGTCCCTCCGAAATACCGGACAACTACAGCCGTTACCTGTCCTATACCAACGTCACACAGTGCCATCAACATAGGCCTGCCAGCCGTTCCTGACGGCTCGCCGTCATCGCTGTAGGCATAACCGTGACTGTCCTCGGGGTGACCAAACACTGACGCGGTACAATAGTGACTGGCTTTAGGGTAGCGCTTTTTAATCGTCTCTTTAAAGTCCAACGCTTCTTCCGATGTTTTTGTCGGACTTAAGCAGGCAATAAATCGACTACCTTTCACCTCAATTTCGGCTTCAGCGCCTTCTATGGCTATTAAATAATTCTCACCCGACAACGTCAGTTCACCTTCAATTTAAAGTCTTTCAGCTCGGTTCGGCGCGTTAAGTTATCATTTTTCTCTCGGTAAACAACAATGTTGTCTTCAATACGAACACCGCCGTAAGGACGAAATTCGTCCACGCGTTTCCAGTTTATCAGGTGCTTTTTATTGGAAGACGCCAACTTATTAAGCATCGGCTCAATAAAGTAAATACCAGGCTCTATGGTATAAACCTGCCTCGCTTCAACCGTACGAGTTGTCCGCAGCGTTAGCTGTCCTTTTGGTGAAGGGATTGGCGTGCCACGTTCGTCGGCTTGGGCGGCACCGACATCATGGACTTGTAAGCCAAGCGGGTGCCCTAGCCCATGCGGGAAAAACACTGTAGTGATGCCATCTTCAACCATTTGATCAGGGCTGCAACGGACAAATCCGAAGGCAAATAATAGGTTCGCGATTTGCTCATGAGCAAGTGTATGCAAGTCCGGAAAGCTAACGCCCGGTTTTAGCTTATCTATCAGCGCTAACGTAATTTGATCAATCGCCGCAATAAGCTCTTCGTATTCGTTGTGCTCATACGACCAGGTGCGGGATATGTCCGCCGCGTAGCCACAGACTTCTGCCCCTGCATCCACAAGCATTGACCGCAACGAGGTTCTGTTAGCGGTAGCTAGCTGCCAGTGATGCAGGACGCTAGCGTTTTCATTCTGCCCAATAATATGGCCGTAAGGTACTTCATTCTGCCCCTGCCGGGTTTCTGACATATAGCTTAAAAGGCACTCAAACTCCGAGGCGCCTTCAGCGAAACTCTCTGCTGCCGCAATATGTCCTCTTGCCGCTAGCGCGTTTGCTTCTTCCAGACACGCCAACTCATAGTCTGTTTTAAATAATCGATGATAATGAAAAAAATGCAAAACTGGGTCGGGGTTTATATTGTCAAAACCAAGCGCTTTAGCCACCTCTATATGTTCACCGATATAAGCGGCGTGCTTTTTGTCATAAGGTAAAAGGGTTTCAATAGCCTCTGGCGTTTTCAGGTGTTCCACGTGGAACGCCCGTGTCCAATCTTCAGACTCCACCGACTTGACCGTGTGCCAAAAGTCATCCGCTGCCAACAGAACCAATGTCGGCTTCGTCTTAGGCTGAACAATTACCCAAGCATTGGGCAATTGTGTTTCTGGGCACCAGGCTTTGAAATGAGGGTTAGCTCTGAAGGGATAATTCATGTCATCCAGAAACCAGCGCTTCTGCTGCCCCGAATGAATGGCCAATAACTCTAAGTTTTCGCGCTCTAACAAACGCTCTGAGCGTTTTTGCAATTCATCAATGTGGCTTTGAAACAACCGCCATAAACCGGCCGATGCGATCATATAGTCGTCCTATTCTGAACCAACAATTTTCATGTCTATCACGTCTTCAAATAAGTTATCTTCTTTACCACCCAGCATTCGATAAATTTGTTGATAACTTAATACCGCTTTGACGTAATCTCTGGTTTCATAATAGGGTATTGTTTCAATCCATGCATCTGCTTCCATCGGTTCTTCGGGCAACCACTCCCTAACACGGTAATAGCCCGCGTTATAACTTGCAGTGGCCAACAGCCAGTTATTCTCGAAGCGATGTTTTAGACGGCCTAAATAATACGTACCTAAGCGCACATTGACCGACGGGTTATTAAGACGACGCCAATTCGAATTACCATCAAGTTTTTTGGCGGTGCTCGGCAATATTTGCATGAGCCCGCGGGCGCCGGCACTTGAGTAAGCGTCATGCCGAAACGCACTTTCTCTACGCGTAATAGCCAGAGCCCATTCTTCATCGATTCCTGCCGCTTGAGACGCCCGACTTAAAATTCCCTGATACGCAAGCGGGAAGCGAATACCCACGGCGTCAAAGTGCCCAATTTGCGCGAGTGTCCAAATGGCCTGATCGTGCCATCCCCACTCACTTGCTAAGTACGCAGCAACTTTTTGCTCTTCGCCGTCAAGCTGTGTCAGTAAATGGTTCCATTCTCGGCGTGCGTCCACCCATCGCTCTAATTGAATAAATTCATAGGCTCGCTGGACACTGGGATGACTTCGCACCTGCTCAAGCTGAACCACGCTGACTTCCAGCTTTTCCTGCTCTAAGCTGATTGGCTTTTGTAAACGAGCGGCGGAGAGAAAGCCATAGTAATGTCGTTCATCTGACAGGTCTTCATAAAGCTGTTGCGCCGCTAAGTCATTCCCCAGCTTTTCTTCGCTCCTGGCTAACCAGTAGCGCCACTGATTCCCCTGCTTTATGGCCATCGGCAACGCGTTGATAACCGCTTTTAAACCTTGAAAATCGTTGTCCTTTATATGAACGGCCAGTCGCCACTGCAATACTCGTTCGTTAAGGGCTTCCGGTGGAACCCGCGAATGCCATATTCGCGCTTCTGGGTGGTCGTCCAAGCTAAGAGCCACCGCAAACTCTTCGGCAATCTCTGCCAACTGCTCTTCGCGAAATGGAAGGCTGTCTTTCAGCTTGTCATACGCTCTAAGAGCGATATTTTCGTCCCGCCAAATCAATTTTTTCAAACCGAAGGTAGCAATTTCAGCTTCACGCGATGGATAACGACCTTTGAACCAACCTGAATCTTCTAATGCCGCGGGCGAATAGCGCACTTTATGATAAAACTCACCTAAATATTGCTGGAGTTCTGGTAACAGTCCCGTTAAGTAAGGAATTAGTGTTGCGTTGCCACTGGTGGCGGCCAACCGCAACCGTTCCCAAACCATCTCGTCCGTTCGCCCACCCAGCTCTGTCCACTCTTTTAAGATGGGATCACAAGCCTGAGGCAAAGAGAACCCATGCTGCCAAATCGCGTCGACTTGTCGCTTAAACGGGCCATCTTCAAGCCCTTCTTCACGGCGAGCATGAATAAACTGGCAACGATGCGTCAGCGTGCCTGGATGCCTGAAATCACGAATAAAGCGCTTGTTTTCACCTTCACTTGCCAAATAACTGAGCCAGGGCTGGCGTAACTGCCAGTCCAAAGGGGTGCCTTCGTAGGTTTTTAAAAACTGAAGCACTCTGTCTTCATTCGCCAAATAACCCACCTGCTCGAGCCGAGTTAGCTCTAGGTAAGGTTTTAACGGATAACCGTCTAATTCCTGAAGTAACTGCCGATATTCATTTAAGCGCCCTCTTTTGGCGGCATATTCCGCTTTTTTGAATAACTCGCGCTGCTGCTCTCGTTGTTCTGAGCCCATGATTTCTGTTACCGCAGGCTCTGCATGCGAGATCCCGCCTGCAGCAATTGCACAAGCGAGAATAAAAGGCCGACTGTAACGAATGATAAACGATTGCTTCTTCATTAATTCAAACGCATGTTTAAATAACCGTTGAAAAATTAGCGTATTCGCGCCAAACTCTCTCTACCTTAACCCAAAGCTATAACAGAATCAGTTTCTTTACAGCAACAAATTAATGGAAGTCGTGGGAGACCCAAGATGATCTATCAAGGTGAAAGCATTCGGGTCGATTTTATCGAACCAGGTTTCGCAGAATTACAATTTGATGCGAAAGGCTCGGTTAATAAATTCGACCAGGCAACATTAGAAGAATTCAGCGAAGCGCTGACAAAACTTAAAAATACCGATGACCTGCGTGGCGTCATTGTCACCAGTAGCAAGTCGACCTTTATTGTCGGCGCTGACATTACAGAGTTCCTGACACTATTCTCTGATCAGGAAAAAACCCGCAGCTGGGTAGCAAAAGCATCGCGTGTATTTGACCAATTGGAAGACCTGCCAGTACCAACAGTTGGTGCGGTTAAAGGTTTCGCGTTAGGCGGTGGTTGTGAAGCCCTATTAGCCTGTGACTACCGTGTAGCAGACACCACAGCAACCATCGGTCTGCCAGAAGTTAAGCTGGGTCTTATCCCGGGCTTTGGCGGCACCATGCGTTTACCACGGGTGATTGGTCCGGACAACGCTTTGGAGTGGATTACTACCGGCAAAAACAACAAAGCAGAAGCCGCCCTTAAAGTGGGTGCTGTCGATGCGGTTGTTGAACCAGAGAACTTGACAAAAGCGGCGTTGAATTTAGCAAAAGCTGCTGCTGCCGGTGAGCAAGACTGGAAAGCCAAGCGTCAGCCGAAGTTAGAGCCGCTGAAAGCTAACGATACCGAGTTAATGATGACTCTGGTTACAGCAAAAGGCTTGATCGCAGCGAAAGCCGGTAAACATTACCCGGCACCACACAAGGCGCTAGAAGCAATTGAGAAAGGTGCTCGCGAACATCGCGAAGGCGCATTGAAAGCAGAAAATAATGCGTTTTTCGACCTGACTCAAACTGACGCATGCCAGGCACAGGTTGGTATATTCCTGGCTGATCAAGCTGTTAAAAGTAAGTCCAAGAAATACGCCAAAGCCGCAACCAAAGAAATCAGAACTGCGGGTGTATTAGGCGCTGGTATTATGGGCGGCGGTATCGCTTACCAGTCAGCGCTTAAAGGTGTTCCTGCTGTCATGAAAGACATTAAGCAAGACGCACTGGATCTGGGCATGAAAGAAGCCGGTAAGATCCTGAAAAAGGGCGTTGAGCGCGGCAAAGTAAATAACGAGAAGATGATTAAAGTCTTGTCGTCAATTACTCCGACCCTGCTGAATGAAGCAGTCAAAGACGTTGATATTGTCGTAGAAGCCGTTGTTGAAAACCCAAAAATTAAAGGGTCGGTGCTGGCTGAAATTGAAGGTGTCATTGGTGACGACGCTATCTTAACATCAAACACCTCAACCATTTCGATTACTGAACTGGCTAAAAACCTGAAACGCCCTGAAAAATTCTGCGGTATGCACTTCTTCAACCCGGTACATAAAATGCCATTGGTTGAGATTATTCGTGGCGAAAAAACCTCAGACGAAACCGTTAATGCGGTAGTTGCCTACGCTCTGAAGCTGGGCAAAACACCTATCGTTGTTAACGACTGCCCAGGCTTCCTGGTAAACCGCGTACTCTTCCCTTACCTGGCAGGCTTTGCCGGTATGGTTGATGAAGGCGTTGACTTCGTCGGCATCGACAAGGTTATGGAGAAGCAGTTCGGTTGGCCGATGGGTCCTGCGTACTTAAGCGACGTTGTCGGCATCGACACCGCAGACCACTGTACGGTAGTTATGGAAGACGGCTTCCCTACCCGCATGAAACGTGACACCTCAAGCGCTATAGCCAAACTGGCAGCGGCTGAGCGTTACGGTCAGAAAAACGGTAAAGGCTTCTACGTATACGGTACCGACAAAAAAGGTAAGCCAACCAAAGAAGCGGATCCGGCGACTTACGAATTACTTGGCTGTGAGCAAGGCAAAAAGCTGGACGCAGACGAAGTCATTGCTCGCTGCATGATCCCCATGGTGAACGAAGTCGTTCGCTGTCTGGAAGAAGACATTGTCGGCTCTGCTGCCGAAGCAGACATGGCATTACTTTACGGCTTAGGCTTCCCTCCATTCCGAGGCGGTCCATTCCGTTATCTGGAAACAGTGGGTATCGACAACTTTATTCAACTGGCTGACAAATACGCACACTTAGGCGAAATTTACCAAGTGACTGACGGCATGCGCGAAATGGCTAAAGCCGGTAAATCTTACTTTGACACAACCAGCGCGAAGTAAGGCTTGAGGAGGTTATTAAAATGAAAGACATCGTCATTGTAGATTGTATTCGTACGCCAATGGGGCGTTCAAAAAATGGTGTTTTCCGCCATACTCGTGCCGAAGACCTCTCAGCTGCGCTGATGAAGGGCTTACTTGAACGTAATCCGGAAGTAGATGTTGAAGAACTGGAAGACATTTACTGGGGTTGTGTGCAGCAAACTTTAGAACAAGGTTTCAATATTGCGCGTAACTCAGCACTCATTGCGGGTATTCCGCATAAAGTGGCCGGCGTTACCGTAAACCGTCTGTGTGGCTCTTCAATGCAGGCGCTGCACGACGCAGCCCGCGCTATTATGAATGGCGACGGTGAGATCTTTATGGCCGGTGGTGTTGAGCACATGGGTCACGTACCAATGACTCACGGCATCGACTTTCACCCGGGCATGAATAAGTCTGTAGCAAAAGCGTCGGGCAGTATGGGTATGACCGCTGAATTGTTGTCTCGTAAATTCGGTATTACCCGTGAACAACAAGACGAATTCGGCGCTCGCTCTCACAAGAAAGCGCACGAAGCGACCGTGGAAGGCCGTTTTGCAAAAGAGATTTATCCAATTAACGGGCACAACGCCGACGGTGAGCTGGTACGTGTCACTGAAGACGAGGTGATTCGTCCGGAAACCACTGCAGAAGGCCTGTCACAGCTTCGCCCGGTGTTTGACCCTGCCAACGGCACGGTAACCGCAGGTACCTCGTCAGCCTTGTCTGACGGCGCAGCTGCCATGTTGGTTATGTCGGCTGACAAAGCCAAAGAACTGGGTCTCAAACCACGCGTTAAAATCCGTTCAATGGCGGTTGCAGGCTGCGATCCTTCTATCATGGGTTACGGACCAGTACCGGCAACCGAGAAAGCACTTAAACGTGCTGGTGTGTCTATTGACGACATCGACGTTGTTGAGTTGAACGAAGCCTTTGCCGCACAGTCTCTGCCTGTTCTTAAGGGCTTGAAGCTGTTCGACAAAATGGAAGAAAAAGTGAACCTGAACGGCGGTGCTATCGCATTAGGTCACCCGTTAGGCTGTTCCGGCGCACGTATCTCAACGACGCTGATCAACCTGATGGAAGAGAAAGACGCGAAGCTTGGCTTAGCAACCATGTGTATTGGTTTAGGTCAGGGTATTGCTACTGTCTTCGAACGCGTTTAAAAGAAACAGCAAAATTAGGGCGGTTTAATACGACGCTCTCAGTAGAGGAGCCATTTGGTAGCTCCTCCGCTGTTAATTGACGTAGGGTACTCAGAAACTGTCTGCAGCCATGGATGGCTGCAGTCAAGCCCCCAGGGATGGGTTCACGGCGTGTTTCTGAGTACCCTGCGTTAAATAAAAGGAGGAGCTGCCAAATGGCTCCTCTCCCCCTCACCTCTTAAGCGCGAAAGTGTTAAACTCTCCGTTAATTCCACTTAATTTTTTAAAGCTAATGACTCAAATTACCTGCGACAAAGAACTCGATACCCTTGGTCTTAAATGCCCGGAGCCCGTCATGCTGGTAAGAGCGGCTATTCGTAAAATGGAAGTTGGCCAAGTGTTACTGATTATAGCGGACGACCCCGCAACAACCCGGGACATTCCGGGCTTTTGCGAGTTTATGGAGCATGAATTAGTGGGCTCTGAAACCGAAGATATGCCTTACCGCTACTGGGTTAGGAAGTCCCACTAAGAGCCTGACGTTTGGGTGTCAGGTTTTGTCTTTATTTAAATACATTTCCCAGAACTCAGCCTGACCAACATCGCCGAGCTCGTAAGGTTCAAAGCCGAAATTTTTGTACGCTTGCTTGGCTCGGTCGTTATTTTCCAGTACTTCCAGGGTCAGCTTCACGCAGCCACGAAATTCTGCCAACGTTTTCACTTCGTCCAGCAGTTTACGTGCAACTCCTTTACCCCTGTATTCCGGTATAACAGCTATATCATGAATGTTCATCAGCGGCTTAGCAGCGAATGTAGAGAAGCCTTCCACACAGTTAGCAACGCCAACCGGAGTGTCACCGTCGTACGCCAGCAATGAAAAAACATGATCTCTTTTTGCCATCTCATCAATCAGGTTTTCTTTCACTTCTTCAGAAATACCTTCTCCGCCACCCATGGGATCTTTAGCATAGGCGTCAAGCATTGCGATAACCGCGCTGCGATGTTTGGGATTGCTGTAATCCGCTAATGTTATATCAATCATTCTTCCTTCGCTCTTTTAACAACGTTTTACAACGTAAATTGCTTCATTTGCTGTACGACAGGTTCGTAACAATGACAGCTAACAACATGGTCGTTAACCATACCAACTGCTTCCATAAAAGCATAGCAAATGGTGGGGCCAACGAACTTGAATCCTGCCTTTTTCAACGCTTTGGCCATTGCTCTGGAGGCTTCATTTTCGGTGGGAATTTGCGCTTGTGTCTTATAACTGTTGATAACAGGTTTTCCACCAACAAAAGACCACAACCACCGACCAAAGTCTTCGCCTTGTTTTTCAAGCGCTAAATACGCTTCGGCGTTGGTAAATATGGCGTCAATTTTTTTCTTACTGCGAATAATATCACGGTTGGTATAAAGCGCTTCCCGATGTTCGTCACTCATTGCCACAATAGCCTGTGGATTAAAGTTTAAAAAGGCTTTTTCGTAACCGGCTTGTTTGCGCAAAATGGTTATCCAGCTAAGACCCGCTTGTTGGCCGTCCAGACACAACTTCGCAAAGAGTTCTTGCGATTCTCGTACCGGCCTTCCCCAGACATTGTCATGATAAGCCCTATAGTCATCGGCCGATTCACACCACGAACACCGCTCCGGCTGATTATTTGTCAAGCCATCCCCTATAACCAAGGCGCTTCAGAGGGTATAATCTACGCATATTTTTCGACCATCGGTCAACCACAAATAACAAAGCAGAGAACGCGTATGTCGAAATACGATGTAAAAACCTTTCAGGGGCTTATTCTAGCCTTACAAGATTACTGGGCTCAGCAAGGCTGTGCCGTGGTTCAACCTCTGGATATGGAGGTGGGCGCCGGTACATTTCATCCAATGACCTTTCTGCGTTCAATAGGGCCGGAGCCGGCTAGCTTCGCTTATGTACAGCCTTGTCGCCGCCCCACTGACGGACGCTACGGCGAGAACCCGAACCGTCTTCAGCATTACTATCAGTTTCAAGTCATTATGAAGCCGTCGCCAAAAGACATCCAGGCGCTTTATTTGGGCTCCTTAGAAATGCTCGGTTTTGACACTTTGACGCATGACATACGCTTTGTGGAAGACAACTGGGAGTCGCCAACGCTCGGTGCCTGGGGCTTAGGTTGGGAAGTTTGGTTGAACGGTATGGAAGTCACCCAGTTCACCTACTTCCAGCAAGTCGGTGGTTTAGAGTGTCGTCCGGTTGCCGGCGAAATTACTTACGGCCTTGAACGCCTGGCAATGTACATTCAGGGCGTGGACAGCATTTACGACTTAGTCTGGACAGACGGACCACGTGGAAAAATCTTATATCGCGATGTTTTTCATCAAAACGAAGTTGAGCAATCCACTTATAACTTCGAGTACGCTGATGTCGATGTGCTGTTTCAGCGTTTTGAAGACTGCGAAAAAGAATGCCAATTGCTGATAGAAAAGGCCCTGCCTCTACCCGCTTATGAGCAGGTAATGCGCGCATCACATGCGTTCAACTTGTTAGACGCCCGACACGCCATATCCGTAACCGAAAGGCAGCGTTATATATTGCGAGTGCGAACCATGGCTAAGGCAGTTGCTGAAACTTATTATCAGGCACGAGAAGCGTTAGGCTTCCCTATGGCCGACAAGAAAGCCGAAGACTAAGGAGAGCATAGCTGTGAATAAAGACAACCTACTGATTGAATTAGGCACGGAAGAGCTTCCTCCAAAGGCTTTGAAAGCATTACGTGACAGTTTTAAGTCGGGCATACAAGCAGGTTTGGAATCGGCTGAACTCTCTTTCGAAAGCATTGAAGCTTATGCAACACCACGTCGTTTAGCGGTGCTTGTAAATCAGGTAGAGACAGAACAACAAGACAAAGTTGTTGAAAAACGAGGCCCTGCGGTTAACGTAGCCTTTGATGATGCAGGCAACCCGACCAAGGCAGCAGAAGGCTGGGCTCGCTCTAATGGCATTACGGTTGACCAGGCTGAGCGCTTAAAAACCGATAAAGGCGAATGGCTACTTCATAACGCAACGGTTAAAGGCCAGCCTTTAACACAATTAGCGCAAGGATTTATTGAGTCAGCGATTAAGACACTACCGATTCCGAAACCCATGCGCTGGGGCGACAGTACGGCTCAATTTATTCGTCCGGTGCACACACTGACCGTCATGCTTGGCGGTGAACTGATTGAAGCCGAAGTACTGGAAACCAAAAGCGCCCGCTTTATTCAAGGTCACCGGTTCCATTCACCGGAAGGTTTCGAGCTCGACCACGTTGATAACTACCTAAGTAAGCTGCGTGAAGCGAAAGTGATTGCTAACTTCGAAGAGCGCATTGATATTATCCAGTCCGAAGTTACGCGTTTAGCAAACGAACTTGGTGGTCGCGTTATTCAGGACAATGATTTAGTCGAAGAGGTTGCTGCATTAGTCGAGTGGCCAGTTGCTTTAACGGCAAGTTTCGATAAAGGCTTTTTGGATGTACCTAAAGAGCCGCTTATTGTCACCATGAAAGACGATCAACGTTATTTCCCGGTCGAGGACAATAACGGTCAGTTACTGCCGCAGTTCATATTCATTACGAATATAGAAAGCCGCGACCCACAGCAAATCATTCATGGTAATGAGAAAGTTATTCGCCCTCGCCTGGCAGACGCTCAGTTCTTCTTTGAGTCCGACAAGAAGCAAACGCTTGAGTCACGAATTGCCAAACTCGATTCGGTTCTTTTCCAGAAGCAACTTGGCAGTATTGGCGACAAAGCTCGCCGCATTGCTGAATTAGCAGAAAAAATTGCGTCGCTTCTTAAAGCTGACGCTCAAGCAGCTAAGCGCGCCGGTCTGCTGTGTAAGGCTGACTTAGTTTCCGACATGGTCTCAGAATTCCCTGAAACACAAGGCGTTATGGGAAAGCATTACGCGCTTAATGATGGCGAAACAGCCAGTGTTGCAGAGGCTATAGAGCAACACTATTGGCCTCGTTTCTCAGGGGACCATTTACCTCAAAGCAAAGAAGCATGCGCTGTTGCGCTTGCGGATAAGCTAGATACTCTGGTCGGTATTTTCGGTATTGGCCAAGTGCCTAAAGGGGACCGCGACCCATTCGCTCTGCGCCGAGCTGCGCTTGGGCTTTTACGCACATTGGTCGAGCGTGACTTACCACTCGACTTAAATGAGCTTTTAGCGTCCTCTGCCGACGGTTTTGGAGATAAGCTGTCTAACCAAGCGGTTAAAGCGGATGTCTTCGACTTCCTACTCGGACGTTTCCGCCCATGGTATCAAGAGCAAGGCATTTCCGTTGATGTCATTCAGGCGGTACTTGCTCGCTCACCGTCAAAACCGGTTGATTTCGACAGGCGTGTTAAGGCCGTTGAAGCATTTAAGTCGCTGGATTCAGCAGAGAGTTTAGCTGCCGCAAATAAGCGCGTAGGTAACATATTGGCGAAATCCAAGGAGTCGATAGACGGTCAGGTTCAATCAAGCCTTTTACAAGAAGCGCCTGAAAAAGCATTGTATCAGTTGCTAAATGAAACAGAGCAAACGGTTAAACCGCTCATTCAGGATGGTAACTACACCGATGCCCTAACGCAACTGTCTAACCTGAAGGAGCCTGTCGATGAATTCTTCGAGCACGTTATGGTGAATGCTGAACAGGATGATATCCGTCTTAACCGCCTGAATTTACTGTACCGTTTACGCCAGCTTTTCCTGGAAATAGCGGATATTTCATTACTGCAATAACCGTTTAGAAGATAGAGAAAAAGGCGGCTCCGGAAACGGTAGCCGCCTTTTTTGTATCAAAAGTAACAGACTAAACGTCTAAGTTTGCTACTTTCAGTGCATTAGATTCAATAAATGCACGGCGTGGCTCAACTTCATCACCCATAAGGGTCGTAAACAACTGATCCGCTCCTATCGCATCTTCAATCGTTACCTGAAGCATACGACGCGTTTCTGGATCCATGGTGGTTTCCCAAAGTTGGTCTGGGTTCATCTCTCCCAAACCTTTATAACGCTGTACGTACAAACCACGTTTAGACTCGCTAATTAACCACTCAACCGCATCTACAAAGTGATCGATTGGTTGCTTCTTATCGCCACGGAGTACATAGCCGCCCTCTTCAACCAGCGAGTCAATTTCTTCGCCGAGCGTTACGATTTGCTCGTAATCTTTCGACATTAAAAACTCGTAGTTTAGTGGGTAGTCGGTATCGACACCGTGCTGACGAATCGTGGTTGTTGGCAGCCACATTTGACGCTCTTCGTCTTCATGCAATGACATTTTGTAGCTGGCTGAGTCCACTTCACGAGCGGTTAAATCATCATTAAGTGTCTTAACCCAACCTTCCATATAGCTTTTGTCTTTTAAGCGCTCGTCAGTCAAACGAGGCGCATAGAATAGACGCTGAAGGAACTTCTCAGGCATACGGCGGCTTAAACGCTTTATATTTTCTTGCGCCATCTGATAACCATTTACTAGGTTTTCCAAACGCTCGCCCGATATGCCT
Source organism: Idiomarina sp. 29L (assembly GCF_004123135.1). Classification (NCBI taxonomy): domain Bacteria; kingdom Pseudomonadati; phylum Pseudomonadota; class Gammaproteobacteria; order Alteromonadales; family Idiomarinaceae; genus Idiomarina; species Idiomarina sp. 29L. The sequence continues at coordinate 708,194 of NZ_SDJS01000002.1, forward strand.
GGTGCTGTCTCATTGACGTGCAAGGAAGCATTATCCAGCGCTAGACTAGTTAAGTAACGAATAAGTGCTGGGTCATCTTTTATGTAGACTTCCTGTTTACCCTTTTTCACTTTATAAAGCGGAGGCTGCGCAATATAAATATAGCCACGCTCGATAATCTCAGGCATTTGACGATAGAAGAACGTCAACAGCAGCGTACGAATGTGAGAACCATCGACGTCAGCATCGGTCATGATAATGATTCGATGGTAACGCGTTTTATCCGGATCGTACTCGTCGCGACCAATACCACAGCCCATTGCTGTTATTAGCGTCCCAACTTCTGCAGAAGATAGCATCTTGTCGAACCGCGCTTTTTCAACGTTCAGGATTTTACCTTTAAGCGGCAGTATTGCCTGATTCTTACGGTTACGACCCTGCTTCGCAGAACCACCTGCGGAGTCACCCTCCACAATATAAAGTTCAGAAAGTGCCGGGTCTTTTTCCTGACAGTCAGCTAATTTCCCGGGCAAGCCAGCGATATCTAACGCGCCTTTACGACGTGTCATTTCGCGGGCTTTTCGTGCCGCTTCACGTGCTCTGGCCGCATCAATAATTTTATTAATAATGAGTTTTGATTCAGTTGGATTTTCTAACAGGTAGTCTGCCAACTGTTCATTCATTGCTTGCTCAACCGCTGATTTCACCTCAGAAGACACGAGTTTGTCTTTCGTTTGTGATGAAAACTTAGGGTCTGGTACTTTCACAGAAATAATAGCTGTCAAACCCTCGCGAGCATCATCGCCAGTCGCCGATGTCTTTGTCTTCTTGGTGAAGCCTTCCTTTTCCATGTAAGCATTCAACGTACGCGTCAATGCTGCACGGAAACCCGCTAAGTGAGTACCACCGTCTCGCTGAGGAATGTTATTCGTAAAGCAGTAAATATTTTCCTGGAATGAATCATTCCATTGCATGCTGACTTCTACCGATATGCCATCTTCTCTTTCTGCAGAAAAATGGAAGGCTTTTTCATGAATAGGCGTTTTATTCTGATTCAGATAGTTAACAAACGCAGCAATACCTCCTTCGTATTTAAAGAGGTCTTCTCGGTCATCACGCTCATCACGCAAACGGATACCGACCCCAGAGTTTAGGAAGGAAAGCTCACGCAAGCGCTTAGCTAAAATGTCGTAATGAAAAATAGTATCACTAAAGGTTTCACTGCTCGGCCAGAAACGTAGCTCTGTACCGGTCGAGTCAGTTTCACCGACAGGGGTAACATCACTTTCCGGCTCACCCATATGGTAAGTTTGCTCATACACTTTGCCTTGGCGACGTATTGTTAGTTGTAACTTCTCTGACAACGCGTTAACAACAGAAACACCAACGCCGTGCAAACCACCGGATACTTTATAAGAGTTATCGTCGAATTTACCACCGGCGTGTAACACCGTCATAATAACCTGGGCCGCCGACACGCCCTCTTCTTCGTGAATGTCGACAGGAATTCCACGGCCATCATCTTTTACTGACACGGATCCGTCAGAGTGAATGGTGACGAGAATTTCTGAGCAGTGACCAGCCAAAGCCTCATCAATAGAGTTATCGACAACCTCAAAAACCATGTGATGCAGACCCGTACCGTCGTCCGTATCGCCGATGTACATCCCTGGACGTTTACGAACTGCATCCAATCCTTTAAGGACCTTAATACTCGATGAACCGTAGTTATTTTCTTCCATAGTTATTATCTCGATATCATTCGTTTATTGCCCCATGTTCCACGTGGAACATTTTGGGCGATTTTTGAAATTTATCCGACAACTGCTTACCAGTAATCGCTGTGACAAATACTTGCGCATCTAGTTGTTCAAGCTGTTGGCAAAACAATCGCTGATTTTCTGCATCCAGCTCGGATGTCAGATCATCAACCAAATAAACACAGGACTCATTTTTCATCGTCTGAAAGTGTTTCCCCTGCGCTAATTTCAATGCTGAAACCAGCACCTTTAACTGACCGCGCGACAAACGATGTTTTACATCCACCCCATCAGCCAAAATTTTAATATCCGCTTTATGCGGACCTACCGATGTAAAGCCGTATTTCTTATCTTTGTCTGTATGGCTTTCTAAGGCCGAAAAAAGTGACTGGGTACTATCCCACCCTTTTTTTAATCGAACCTCGATTGTAACATTTGAGAGGAAAGATTTCGCTAATTCTTGTATATAATCCGCCAGTTCTTTCAAATAATTTTCACGGCTAACCGTAATAAGCTCGCCATACTGCGAAAGCTGCTCGACCCAATATTTATCCTGATTTGCGGAGGCCTTGTATTGCTTTAATAAACTGTTTCTTTGTTTCAGTATCTGAGTGTAGGACACCCAATTTCGATAAAATGAATGTTCCACGTGGAACACTCCCCAATCTAAAAATTGGCGCCGTAAACTTGGTCCTTCTAAAAGAAGGTCTACAGACTCAGGCGTCAACAGTTGAACGGGGACTAAGCGAGCCACCTCTGACATTTTTGTTGCGTTTGTATTATCCAGTCGCAGCGTTTGCTCACCCGCGGTTGTCCTTCTAACGCCAATTGAGTGATTTTCTGTACGACAGAAAATCGTAAATTGCTCAGCGCTTTCATTAATAAGCTGCCGAAATCCACCAGGTCGAAAAGACCGCCCAAAACCCAATAAGTAAATTGCTTCTAAAAGACTCGTTTTACCAGACCCATTACTGCCGGTAATTAAATTGATATGTCTATCAGGAGAGATGGCCACTTCCTGGAAGTTTCGGAAGTGGCTTAAATTGAGCGAGTTTATAAACATCTAAACAGATATTACAAACGCATTGGCATGATAACGTAACAGCAAGACTCGTCGTGTTGAGGTTCTATCAACGCACTGCTATTAGAATCCGAAAGCGTGAAAGACACCTGCTCTTCATCAATATTATTCATTACATCAAGCAAATAGCTAACGTTGAAACCAATTTCCAAATCATCACCTTGGTAGTCAACTTCAATAATCTCTTCAGCTTGCTCTTGCTCTGGGTTGGTTGCTGTAATGCAAAGTTCGCCCGAGCTCAGGTTCAAACGAACCCCTCTAAATTTCTCATTAGACAAGATTGAAGCACGACTGAATGCCTGCTTAAGTGTGTCTCTATCAGCAATAACAACTTTGTCGCCGCCGCTTGGAAGTACGCGGCGATAATCAGGGAAGCGCCCATCAACCAATTTACTGGTAAACATCAGCTCAGGTGTTTCAACACGAATATGATTATTGCCAATCGATACCGTTACTTCGTGTTCATCTTCGCCTAATAAACGAAGCAATTCCACCACCCCTTTCCTCGGCACAATTACCTGGCGCTGCGTTAACCCTGGTTGATCAATTGCGCAAGTGCTCATAGCCAAACGATGTCCATCAGTAGCGACTGAGCGAAGCATACCGCTATCTGTTTCAAACAACATACCATTTAAGTAATAGCGAACATCTTGGTTTGCCATGGAGAAATGCGTTTTCTCCATTAAGTCTTTCAAAATGCCCTGCTCTGTTACGAGCTGAATATCGCTTTTCCAATCATCAATATTAGGAAAGTCATCCGCAGAAAGTGTACTCAGCTTAAATTTGCTTCGGCCGGATTTTACCGTGGCGCTGTCACCCTCAGCGGTAAACTCAATCACTGAACCATCGGGCAAACTACGGACAATATCGACTAATTTTTTTGCCGGCACGGTTACCGATGCATCCATATCCGCAGATTCCAATGCAACAGACGACACCAACTCAACTTCTAAATCCGTGCCAGTCAGCTTCAATTGCCCGTTTTCAACCTGCAACAATAAATTGGAAAGAATTGGTAACGTGTGACGTCTTTCTACTGCGCCACTCACTACCTGAAGCGGCTTTAAAAACGCATCGCGATTAATAGAAAATTTCATGACTCATTCCCCTGTAATGACGACATGCTTAAGACGACAACGTCCGTATTAAATTACGATAATCTTCTTTTATGTCGTTCTGAGCATCTTTTAATTCTTGTATTTTTCGACACGCATGGAGCACCGTTGTGTGATCCCGACCACCGAACGCGTCCCCTATTTCCGGTAAACTATGATTGGTCAATTCTTTAGCTAAGGCCATTGCCAATTGCCGTGGTCTTGCCACCGAGCGGCTACGACGCTTTGACAAAATATCAGCCAATTTGATGTTGTAATACTCGGCTACCGTCTTCTGAATATTATCAATAGTAACGAGCTTTTCCTGCGCCGCTATCAAATCGCGTAGGGCTTCACGTACAAAGTCGATGGTTATTGGACGACCAGTAAGTTGGACGTTAGCAACCACCCGGTTCAACGCACCTTCAAGTTCCCGAACGTTTGAACGCAACCGTTTAGCAATAAAAAACGCCACTTCGTGCGGCATATTCAAACCACGCTCTTCAGCTTTACGCATCAGAATTGCGACCCGCGTCTCCAATTCCGGTGGTTCAATAGCAATGGTCAAGCCCCAACCAAAACGCGACTTTAAGCGATCTTCTACCCCTTCTATTTCCTTCGGGTAATGGTCGCTGGTCATTATGATTTGCTGATTACCTTCCAACAAAGCGTTAAAGGTATGGAAAAACTCCTCCTGAGACCCCTTCTTATTCGCAAAAAACTGAATATCGTCAATAAGTAACGCATCTACAGAGCGATAATAACGCTTGAATTCGTTGGTCGAGCTGTTTCTGATTGAGTTCACCATATCCTGAACGAAACGCTCAGCTCTAATATAGAACACTTTGGCGCCTTTTTTGTGCGCCATAATGCCATTACCAACAGCATGTAATAAGTGCGTCTTACCAAGACCCGTACCACCATAAACAAATAACGGGTTATAAACACCACCAGGGTTTTCAGCCACCTGTATTGCCGCTGCTCGCGCTAACTGGTTCGACTTACCTTCAACAAAATTATCAAAGGTGTATTCTGGATGGATATTGCTTTCGAATTCCTCTGATGACTCGTTACTGCTACCGGAAAATCCAGTTGCCTTTTTGCGAACAGCCGCGGCACGCTTTTGCACCGACGCTACGGAAGAGGAGCGGCCATTGGAAACTTCACCTACTTTCAAAACAACATTCGGTGCTGTTTCACCATTGCACAGGTTTGAAAGGTAGTCATTAATGGTTTTTAAGTACTTGTCGCGCACCCAGTCAACCGAATAGATGTTCGGAGCAAATAAGGTTAGCGTGTCACCGTTTTGTTCGGCTTGAAGTGGTCTGATCCACGTGTTGAACTGCTGTAACGGAAGTTCCGATTGCAGTCGCTCTGCACATTGTTGCCAAAGCGAATTATTCACACTCTTCTCCTGGATCGTTTATTTATTATAGTATCCAACGATTGTACTTCAGTCATTCTTTTTCCGCCAGTCAAAAACACGCGAAAACGGCATAAATAAAGGACTTTTTTATTTTACAGCAAAGCATAAATTTGGCTCATATTTTGCTTTGAAAGCATCCATTCTAAAAATAGTTAAAAATATAAAAAGTGCATAAGTCAAAAATTATCCACATACTGTAAAAAAATACAGATAGAATTGTGGATGATGCCAACTTTCTAAAATCACTAAAAAACCACCGAAAAAGACCAATAAATACGCGCATAGTCGTTGACTCGTCGAGAAAAGATCGGTAAGATCCGCGCTCTAAAAAATTCCCGTCACGTTTGGTTTCAACTTATTCGGCCAGCGTGGGAACTAGCAAACTGACCGATGGAAGATTAGTTATGAAAAGAACATTTCAACCAAGCGTACTAAAGCGCAAGCGCTCTCACGGTTTCCGTGCTCGCATGGCAACTAAAAACGGCCGTAAAGTATTGGCTCGCCGCCGTGCTCGTGGTCGTAAAGTATTGAGTGCTTAATAGTACCTCATACGGACGGGAGTTACGTCTGCTAACTCCCTCTGACTTTCAGACTGTTTTCTCAAATCCTCCTGTAAAAGCTGTTACCTCTCACATTACTATGTTGGCAACGCCCAACACGAAAGGCCATCCACGCATCGGCGTTACTATTAGTAAGAAACGCGCCAAGCGCGCTGTTGATCGTAATCGCATCAAACGCCAAATGCGCGAGACTTTTCGCTTAAGCCAACATAAACTACCGAGCTTCGACATTGTTATTATTGCTAAGCCAGGTATCGTTGAGCAAGATAACGCGGCTTTAAGGGATACGTTGAATTATTTATGGCGAAAATTAGCAAAGCGTTGCGTGCAATACCAATCGCGCTAATCAAAATCTACCAATGGGTCATAAGTCCATTACTTGGACCGCGTTGTCGATTTTATCCGTCATGTTCACATTACGCCTGTGAGGCAATTGAAAAACACGGTACAATCCGTGGAGTTTTTCTTGCCACCAAGCGAATCGGTAAATGCCATCCCGGTCACCCGGGCGGTTACGACCCCGTCCCTCCTTGCGAGCAAGAACAAAAAGCTAACGCTGAAAATAACAGTCAATCATTAACGAAACAGCCAACAGAGACGAAATCACTATGAATTCGCCACGTTCGATATTATTTATTGCCTTTTTAGTGGTGTCATTTTTCCTTTACCAAAATTGGGTTGTGGAATCGGCACCAGGTACAACGGCTCCAACAAATTCTGAACCTACGCAGCAGCAATCCGCTGACAGCGCAGGATCAACCGACGTTCCAAGTGGTTCAGTTGCTGCATCCAGTGATGTCCCCGAAACCGAAAGTGTCTCGAAGACACCGAGCGCAACCACTATTCACGTAGAAACCGATGTGCTTGATGTACAAATCGATACACGTGGCGGCGATATTGTTTCTGCAAAATTGCTAGAGTTTGCAAAAGAGCTCGACTCTGACGAGCGTTTTCAGTTACTGCAAAACAAATCAAATGCTGTTTATGTAGCTCAGTCTGGCTTAATTGGTGCTGACGGCATTGATAACAAAAACGGCCGAGCTGTTTATAGCTACGAAAAGACGGAGTATTCCTCTACTTCAGAGAAAGTTGAAGTGCCTCTCACTTATACCAGTGAGACCGGCGTGGTATACCGTAAAATATTCACGTTTACACCCGGTCACTACGACGTTGATGTTCGCTTCGAAATTGAAAACAACACTGCGGAAACTTTAAGCACTCAGTTTTATGGTCAGTTAAAACGCTCAATGGGCACTGGCGAAAGTGGCAGCATGATAATGCCCACTTATTTCGGTGCGGCGTATTCTCATGATGATGACAAGTTTGAGAAATATGACTTCGAAGATATGCAAGATAAGCGCTTGGATGTCACCTCTCAAACGGGCTGGGTCGGTATGCTGGAACATTACTTTGTTTCTGCCTGGATACCCACGCAACAACAAACCAATCGTTTATTCTCGCGAGTAGCGAATGGTTCTCAAGCTATTATCGGTGTGGTTTACCCAGCCACTCAGGTAAACCCAAACAGCACAGAAACCATTGAATCAAAAGTCTATTTAGGTCCGAAAGACCAAGACTCAATGGCCCAGTTAGTCGAGCACCTGGATTTAACCGTCGACTACGGTTTCCTATGGTGGCTAGCACAGCCTATTTTCAAATTACTTCAGTTCTTACAAAGCATTGTCATTAACTGGGGTCTGGCGATTATCTTAACGACTGTTATCGTCAAAGCGCTGTTATTCCCGCTGACCAAAGCACAGTACGTGTCTATGGCTAAAATGCGTATGTTGCAGCCGAAAATGACCGAGCTTCGGGAACGTTACAGCGGTGACCGACAAAAACTGTCTCAGGAAATGATGAAACTGTACAAAACAGAAAAAGTAAACCCACTTGGTGGTTGTTTGCCAATGCTGTTGCAGTTACCTATCTTCCTTGCGCTTTACTGGGTACTTCTGGAAAGTGTCGAATTGCGTCATTCAGAATTCATTTTCTGGATCCAGGACCTATCGACAAAAGACCCTTATTACATACTGCCTATACTAATGGGTGCGAGTATGTTCCTGATGCAACGTCTGCAGCCAACGCCGGCAACAGATCCTATGCAACAGAAACTGTTCCAGTATATGCCAGTTATCTTTACCGTATTCTTCCTGTGGTTCCCATCAGGTCTGGTGCTGTATTGGTTAGTCAGTAACTTAATTACCATTGCACAAATGCTGATTATCTACCGTGGGCTAGAGAAAAAAGGCATGATGGTAAGAGGTAATAAGAAGAAGTAGGCATGATAGACAGCAGCATGGACGATACCTTTAGCGATGACACCATAGTCGCTCAAGCGACACCACCCGGTCGCGGTGGTGTCGGTATTGTCCGTGTTAGTGGTTCGGCTGCCACCCAGGTCGCCGAACAGCTCTTAGGCCACTGCCCAAAACCTCGTAAAGCCGAATACCTTCCTTTTTATGACAGTAACAACGAGTTACTGGACGAAGGTATCGCGCTGTTTTTCAAAGGTCCTAACTCCTTTACCGGTGAAGATGTCCTAGAACTTCAGGGTCACGGCGGCCCAGTATTAATCGACATGATCATAAAAGCCATACTGGAAATGCCGGGTATACGTCCTGCACGCCCAGGCGAATTCAGCGAACGCGCTTTTATGAACGACAAACTCGATTTAACGCAGGCAGAAGCCATCGCCGACCTTATCGATACCAACTCAGAACAAGCCGCAAAAGCCGCATTACAAAGCTTAAAAGGCGAATTTTCTCACCGGGTCGATCAGCTCGTTGATGCGGTTATTCATCTTCGTATGTATGTCGAAGCCGCTATCGATTTCCCTGATGAAGAAATCGACTTTTTAAGTGACGGCAAAGTCGCAAACGATTTAGCCGACATTATCGACCAGCTGTTCCATATAGAACAGGAAGCTAAGCAAGGCACGCTAATGCGCGAAGGCATGCGTATTGTGATTGCTGGTCGCCCCAATGCCGGTAAATCGAGCTTACTGAATGCGCTCGCCGGACGAGAGTCGGCCATTGTCACAGAAATTGCAGGCACCACTCGCGACGTATTACGTGAACACATTCAAATAGACGGCATGCCGTTACACATTATTGATACCGCGGGTTTACGCGAAAGCCCCGATCAAGTTGAGCAAATCGGTATTGAGCGAGCCTGGGACGAAATTCGCCAGGCTGACCGGGTACTCTTTATGGTCGATAGTCAGGAAACCTCGGCGATACACCCAGACGATATTTGGCCGGAATTTTTCGCGCAACTACCCGACGACATGCCTTACACCGTTATTCGTAACAAAGTCGACTTGTCAGAAGAGCCAACGGGAATCGATGAACATAACGGCATTCCGGTCGTTCATTTGTCAGCAAAAACAGGCCACGGTATAGAGCTATTGCGCGAACACCTGAAGCATTGTGTTGGCTATAATGCGACCTCAGAAGGCAGCTTTATGGCCCGCCGTCGCCACTTAGATGCGCTTGCCAAAGCGAAAATGCATTTGCTACAAGGTCAGGAGCAACTTGAAGCCAATATGGCCGGTGAAATACTCGCAGAAGAGCTACGTTTAACGCAGCAACACCTAAACGAGATAACCGGTGAGTTTACTTCTGATGACCTACTGGGCCAAATTTTTGGGTCGTTCTGCATCGGTAAATAAATAAACCGACAAATAAGGACTCTTTTTTGAAAGACAGCTTAGCGCAATGGGGGTTTGACTACGTCCGTTTACGGTTTGGCTTTCGAACCGGCGTTGCTGCCTGTCTGTCTCTTCTTTTTGCCTGGGCGTTAGGTCTGGAACACCCTCAGTGGTCCGCTATGACTGTTTGGGCAGTATCGCAACCAACCCGTGGTCTTCTTATAGAAAAAGCCGCATACCGGGCATTAGGCACTCTGCTCGGAACCTTATTTGGTATGGTTCTGGTAGTTACCTCAGGCGGTGATATTCTTTGGTTAGTCGTAGGGCTGACATTGTGGGTAACGCTGTGTGTTTACACGGGTAACCTCCTGCATGGGCTTATCTCCTACGGCACTATTTTGGCGGGCTACTCGGCCTCTATGGTGGTGCTTCTTACCCAAAGCCCGGATGCCCTTATTCCGCTGGGTATTGACCGCCTGCTGACCGTTTTCGTTGGAATTATTTGCTCGTTAATCATTGGTTTTCTATTCACTTACAAGCGTGCTGAACAAACCATCATTAACGAGTTACGTCGACACACGGCCGCTAACCTATATGAGCTTGCTCAAGCATTCTCAGACCCAAAAAATACCGTTATTCAACTGGATAAAAAGCTTTCAGAACTGGCTAATTTAGAGTCACAGCTGTTAGACCACGGTACCGGTTCAGTCAGCGCTCACGAGTCAGCAAAAACCATTCGCCAGGTTATCAACACCCAACTTGGTTTTATCACCGAATTACAAATACAGGGCTTTGAAGAAAATATAGAAGTAAGTACACACTTACTTGAAGCTTCAAATAAAATAAAAGCGTCTGTACACCGAAAGGATATTCTAAGCTCGTTAAATAATGCCTATCAGGCAATGCAAAACGACGCAGTAAAACGTCGTTTTAAAGAGTTTATCGATGCAACTGAAGAGCGCTTATCGTTCAAAGATACGGGCAAAACCGCTAATTCAACGCTACTTTCAACGACATTACTGCACAGAGATTGGCGCGGCGCGCGTCACTCTGCGATTAGAACTTTCATTATACTCGCCATAATCGGTGCGTTGTGGTGGTACACCCACTGGTTTCAAATGGCTTATTTAATGCTGGGCGCGTCGGTTATGTTGACCCTGTTTTCAACCGCCGATAACCCTGCACTCACCATGAAATACGTATTTTTTGGGCAAAGTGTCGGCGCACTAACCGCCATACTGATTCAAGCGGGTATTTGGCAGTTCAGTCATTCTGTTTTTTGGATGCTAATAGCGATTATGCCGATTATTCTACTGGGTGGTTTCCCCATGTCCCATCAAAAAACGGCCAATGGCAGCATGGATTTTAACTTAGTTTTTTTACTGCTCATGCAACCGACCGTGCCCTATATATTCAATTTGAGCCACTCAATAACCATTGCATTAGCAGTTATATCTGCGCCACTTTTAGCAATGTTCGCTTATCGAATTATTTATCCAACCAGCTTGAAAAAGCGCTATAACCAACTGTTTGACTTACTGGAAAAGGAAATAACAGCGCTCAACAAAACATCACTCACATTAAGCCAGTACAAACGCCGCAAAGCACGCTTTTACCATCGTATATTTAAGCTCACTCAATTGGCTGACAAACTCGCGATGAAAGACAAATCCCCAATTATCAAACAATTACTGGAAGGGCAAAGCCGCCTAAACGCCACTGGCTAGTTCGACTTTTTCAGTTCGCCTCATTCGTTTTATCGCCGCTTCTCTTTGGCAGGCAGATGAACGTGATTCATGTGGCTCGGACCAAAATAAACAAACCGGTCGACGGCTTTTCGTGTATTTCGCTGCTTTTTTGTCATCACCATTATGTTCCTCAACACGCCGTTTTAGATCCTTTGTGACGCCGGTGTAGTAAGTATTGTCAGAGCACTTAAGAATGTAAACAAACCAAGACATGACTTGAACTCTTTGGTAATCAACCTCAGATAACAGTGTACCAAGAGAGGCATAAGAGACACAGAAGGATTCCATTATGAGCAGACATTTCGATGAAGCAAAAGGTTTATCTGAAAACCATGACCCGGCGACACATGATTTTGTGTTCAACCAAACCATGTTTCGGATTAAAGACCCAGAGCGCACGTTAAAATTCTACAGCGATGTACTGGGCATGACATTAGTAAAACGCCTGGACTTCCCAGAAATGAAGTTTACGCTGTATTTCATGGCGTCTATGTCGCCGGAGGAACGCAGTGACTGGTCAACAGACCACGATAAGCGCATTGAGCAAACCTTTGGTCGCCCGGCCATGTTAGAACTGACTCACAACTGGGGCGACGAAAACGACGATTCCGTTTCGTACCACAGCGGTAACGAAGAGCCTAAAGGTTTTGGCCATATTGGCTTCGCCGTACCAGATATTGACGCCGCCTGTGAGCGTTTTGAAGAAATGGGTGTGGAATTTCAGAAGCGTCCAAACGACGGTAATATGAAAGGCATTGCCTTCATTAAAGACCCGGACGGCTACTGGATTGAGATATTCACGCCAGAGCGTCAGCCTGAGTTACTCAAAGAACATTTATAAAATACAAAGCCAGTTCAGAGCGTTTTCACGTTTTTGAACTGGCTTTTTTACCTTCTTTAACTATTTACTGAGACAACATAGCTTTTACTTTCGCTTCTAACGATGTCATACCATGCTCTTTACCTACAGCAATTGCTTCATCGACAGACATACCGTCTAACCAACCCGCTCGTAATGCCATTAATGCCCCGACCCGGTTGCTTGATGCACAGTGAACCAATACATTCTTGTCACTATTTTTCAGTAATATACGATCGACCATACGAGCATTTTCCAACGTCACGCCGTCAGCGCCGTTGACCGGAACATGGTAATACGCCATGCCATTTTTTGTGACAACAGCGGCTTCATTACTGTCCGTCATTTCTTTTTGAGACAGCAAATTAATAACCACTTCACCACCTTTTTCAGCAAACTCAGACAATTGCGCGTCTGACGGCGTACCCATAACCCAAAGGTTATCAGAGACTTGTTTGGGTGACTCAATACCAGCATGAGCATTCATTGAAACTAAAACCGCGCACATAAGTACTAATACATTAACGAAAGCTTTTACCATAATTGTTCTCCTGTATGATTCGTATTTTTCTAATATAGCAAAGGTAACTCGAAATATGGCTGTTTTACACATATTAGTAGGCACAACCTCCGGCAATACCGAATTTTTAGCGGACACCATAAGCGATGAACTCATAGAAAAAGGGTTCGAAACCGAGCTTCATTATGAACCGGAGCTTGAAGCCTTACCAACCTCAGAACCCTGGTTAGTACTCCTATCAAGTCATGGCGCTGGTGACTACGCTGATTCAATGCTCGACTTTTACGACGAAATTACTGCTCCACAAACACCGGATTTAAGCGATCTTAATTACGCGGTTATTGCCATCGGTGAGTCTTCTTATGACACCTTCTGCAAAGCAGGTCGTCACTGTGACGAACGTTTGCAAGAACTTGGTGGTACCCGAATGTTAGAGCGACTTGAAATAGATATGCTCCAGGACGATCCAGAACAAAAAGCGTCGCAGTGGATCCCGTCAATGGCAGATGTATTAAAGGCTCTGTGATCATACCCACAGGCTTTTGCACAGACTTATACAGCTGTGATTAAGATAAGTATAAGATCAGTTAAGCACTGTCCACGAGGTGGGTATAACTGTGGGGACAATTCGATCTGTGTATAACTACCCTAGTTATCCACGATCTATGATCGGGGTTATTATGCAGTTATCTACACTTTTTGATCGCTCTAAAAGCACTGCAAATAAAAGCATTCAGCGATCTATTCACAGAAAACCGCTAGCTAGTAGTAATAATAATAAAAGATCTAAATAAGATCCTTTATTGATCTTTTTTTAGATCAAAACCAGTGAACGAAATTTAACCGTTTCGATCTGAGTCAAAGCACGTTAAAATACTCGGCTATTTTTCTCTTCTTTAACGAAAGGTCATTTAAATGTCACAACAGAGCCAACAACACTTTGATGTTATTGTTGTCGGTGGAGGACACGCCGGAACGGAAGCCGCGCTTGCTGCCGCACGTTCAGGTGTTAATACCCTATTGCTTACGCACAATATTGATACTTTAGGACAAATGTCTTGTAACCCCGCTATTGGTGGCATAGGGAAAGGTCATTTAGTTAAAGAAATTGATGCTTTAGGCGGTGTTATGGCTAAAGCCGCCGACAAAGCAGGCATTCAATTCAGAACATTGAATTCATCGAAAGGCCCGGCAGTACGTGCAACACGTGCCCAAGCCGACAGACAGCTTTATAAACAAGCCATACGCTATGCATTAGAAACACAGCCTAACCTATCAATATTCCAGCAAGGCTGTGATGATTTGATCGTAGAGAACGATCAGGTAACGGGTGTGGTTACCCAAATGGGTCTTAAATTTACGGCTAAAACCGTTGTATTAACCGTTGGTACGTTCCTGGGTGGCCAAATTCATATTGGTTTAGATAATTACCAGGGTGGACGTGCTGGTGATCCTCCGGCAAACGCATTGGCGAAACGATTGCGTTCACTGCCTTTACGAGTAGAACGACTGAAAACCGGTACACCGCCACGTATTGCCAGCCATAGCATTGATTTTTCAGTGATGCAGGAACAACCCGGTGATAATCCAACCCCGGTATTTTCCTACATGGGTTCTCAGGCTGATCATCCTGAACAGATCCCTTGTTATATCACTCACACCAATGAAAATACCCACGATATTATTCGTTCAGGGCTCGACCGATCGCCCATGTATTCAGGAGTAATCGAGGGCGTAGGACCTCGGTACTGCCCATCGATAGAAGATAAAATTATGCGATTTGCCGACAAAGGATCGCATCAAATCTTTGTTGAACCAGAAGGGTTAAATACCTTCGAAGTTTACCCTAATGGTATTTCTACAAGCCTGCCATTTGACGTGCAACAGCAGTTGGTTCGTTCCATTAAAGGGTTTGAAAATGCCCACATTACGCGTCCGGGTTACGCCATTGAATATGATTATTTCGATCCGCGAGATCTAAAACAGTCTTTGGAAACCAAAGTTATTAATGGCTTGTTCTTTGCCGGACAAATTAATGGCACTACAGGCTACGAAGAAGCCGGTGCACAAGGTCTTATAGCAGGTCTTAATGCGGCATTACAGGCACAAGGTAAAGAGTCCTGGTCGCCACGTCGCGATCAAGCCTACATGGGCGTATTGATCGACGATTTATCGACTCTGGGAACCCAAGAGCCGTATCGCATGTTTACGTCGCGTGCGGAATATCGTTTGTTGCTGCGGGAAGATAATGCTGATATTCGTTTAACTGAAATTGGTCGAAACCTGGGCTTAGTTGATGACGAACGTTGGGCGGCATTTAATGAAAAAATGGAAGCTGTTGAGCAGGAAAAACAACGCTTGAAAGCGACCTGGGTTCATAAAGATCATCCAGCGGTTGAGCAGATTAATGCGCTAGTGAAAAGTCCGGTTACCAAAGAAGTTAACGGTGAAGAACTGTTACGTCGCCCGGAAATTCATTACAAAGATTTGGCTAAAACAGAATTTTTCGCCCCGGGAGTAACTGATCCTGCAGCTGCTGAACAGGTAGAAATTCAAATTAAGTACGCCGGTTATATTTCTCGTCAGCAGGATGAAATTGCAAAACAGCAACGACATGAAAATACGCTGCTGCCCTCGCCGTTCGATTACGCTAAAATTAAAGGCTTATCGAACGAAGTCATTGCGAAACTGAATGATCATCAGCCGGAAACCGTGGGTAAAGCAGCTCGTATCTCAGGTATTACGCCGGCCGCAATTTCTATGTTATTGGTGCATCTTAAAAAACAAGGGTTATTGCGCAAAAGTGCTTAAGGATTGAGTGTGGAAGAGCAGTTAAAGCAGTATTTACAGCAAGCTGACATAACCCTGACAGACCAACAAGTTCAACAACAAGTCGCGCTTGTTGGTTTATTGGATAAATGGAATAAAGCGTACAATTTGACCAGTGTCCGTAATCCGAACGATATGCTAACACGGCATATTATGGACAGTGTGACAGTACGCCCATATTTGCAGGGGCAGCGTTTTATCGATGTAGGAACCGGTCCGGGTTTACCAGGACTGCCGCTGGCTATAGCAGAGCCAGACAAAGAGTTTGTATTACTGGACAGCCTGGGCAAGCGAATTCGTTTTATTCGTCAAGTTTGTCATGAACTAAAACTTGATAATGTCACGGCTGTTCAGGCTCGCGTAGAAGAATATCAGGACGAAGCTCAGTTTGATGGCGTTATCAGTAGAGCCTTTGCCTCGCTTAATGATATGCTGAGTTGGTGTCAGCATTTACCGAAAAAGAACGGTAAATTTTATGCATTGAAAGGCTTATACCCTCAAGATGAGTTGGACGAGTTGACTGAGGGTTTTGAAGTCGATGATATTCAGCAAATTAACGTTCCGGGCATTGACGCGAGCCGACATATCGTCATTATAAGCAAACGGTCGTAAAACCGAGCGTCGAGTAGACGACAACAACAAGAGGTTACCAAACCCGTGGCTACAACCATTGCTATTGCAAACCAAAAAGGTGGCGTTGGAAAAACAACAACGGCGGTGAATTTAGCGGCCTCTATGGCTGCTACTCGCCGTAAAGTGCTGCTTATTGATTTAGATCCACAGGGTAATGCCACTATGGGCAGCGGCGTCGATAAGTACGACGTTGAAAACACCATTTACGAACTGCTGATAGAAGAAAAGCCGGTCAAAGACGTTGCTATTACAGACACCAATGGAAAATACCATCTTATTGCCGCTAACGCTGACGCTACTGCCGCTGAAATAAAATTAATGGAAGTGTTTGCCCGAGAACTGCGGTTGCGTAATGCATTGAAGTCGGTTCAGGACAGTTACGATTTTATCTTTATTGACTGTCCTCCATCACTGAATATGTTGACCGTGAATGGTATGGCGGCGGCTGACTCTATTTTAGTACCAATGCAGTGCGAATATTATGCCTTGGAAGGTTTAACGGCATTAATGGAGACGATTCGTCAGCTTGCTGATGTTGTGAACCCGGGGCTTGAGATTGAAGGTATACTGCGAACCATGTATGACCCTCGCAATCGCCTGGCAAATGATGTGTCAGAACAGTTAAAAAATCACTTTGGTGATAAGGTCTATCGTACAGTCATACCCCGTAACGTTCGCTTAGCCGAGGCGCCTTCGTTTGGTGCGCCGGCAATGTACTACGATAAATCGTCAACCGGTTCGAAAGCCTACTTGTCATTGGCCGGTGAGCTGATTCGACGAGCAGAAAGCAAAAATAACAGCGTTGTAGAAGAATCTTAACAAGGGAATTTATTCAGCATGTCGGCAAAAAAACGAGGACTGGGTCGCGGTTTAGATGCGCTTTTAACGAGTAACCAGCAAAACTCTGAGCGTCAATCTTCGGAGCAAGCTTCTGAAGAAGCGAAAGGTGAACTGCAGAAGTTACCTATTGAGCAGTTAAAGCCGGGTCGTTACCAACCTCGTAAAGACATGTCGCCTGAAGCGCTGGAAGATTTAGCGGCTTCCGTTAAAGCGCAAGGCATTATCCAGCCGATTGTGGTACGCCCTACCGGTGAAGATGAATACGAAATTATTGCTGGCGAACGACGTTGGCGTGCTGCACAGCTGGCGAAGCTTGATATGGTGCCTTGTTTAGTGAAAGAGGTACCAGATGAAGCTGCCGTTGCTATTGCGCTCATTGAAAATATCCAGCGCGAAGACTTAAACGCCATGGAAGAAGCCACCGCGTTACAACGTTTGCTTGATGAATTTCAAATGACTCATCAGGACGTGGCTCAAGCCGTGGGAAAATCACGTACCACTGTGACGAATTTATTGCGCCTTAATAACCTTGAGGAAGGAGTTAAAGTACTTTTAGAGCGCGGTGATATCGAACTTGGCCATGCAAAATTACTTCTAGCTTTGCAAGGTGAGCAACAAGCTGATGTTGCTCAGCAAATCGTCGCAAAAGATATGACCGTACGTGACGCTGAAAAACTTGTTCGCCGTACCATTGACCCTCCTAAACAACCTGAAAAACCAGAGCCTGACGCCAACATTGAACATTTGGAAACTAAGTTGTCAGAAACACTTGGTGCAAAAGTGCAAATTAATCACGGTCGAAAAGGCAAAGGTAAACTGGTTATCAACTATACAAGTCTTGATGAATTGGACGGAATACTGACTCACATCAAGTAAAAATCTGCATCTTACTGAAACGTGTAGAACTTTTGTTAAATGGCATAGAAAACAACGCCTACAGCCAAATTTGTTTGCAATTTCGGGGTAGATCTTTATACTAGCGCCAGTTTCATTACAGCTGTCTAAAAGCTGTGCAACAAGAGCCGCCAGTTAAAAGGTTTTCATCGTGACACAGGCATTGAATGCGGTAGGCAAACAACTGGCAGGAAAAATCGTTGCAACACAATTTGTGGTGTTGCTGGTTGCATCATTAGTCACGATAACAATTTTTAGCTTACAGTCAGGCCTCGGCGTTTTATCTGGTGGGCTGTCAGCGGTAATACCCAACGCTCTATTTGCAGTCATTGCGTTTCGCTATGCAGGGGCAAGAGCGAATAAAAAAGTCGTCCAGAGTTTTTTTGTGGGTGAAGGCGTAAAGTTAATTTTAACGGCAGTGCTACTCGTATTAGCGTTGCTGGTAACAAATTTTAATCCTGTGTGGTTACTGGTGGGCTTTGTTTTAACCGTCATCATGCAGTGGATTGCACCAATTTTGTATTTAAAATCAACGTAACTGGGAAACAACATGATAAGTGGAGAGCAAACTCCGACTCAGTATATTCAACACCATCTTCAAAATTGGCAGGTTGGTGAAGGATTCTGGGCGGTTAATGTCGATACTATCCTTTGGTCCGTGTTACTGGGTACGCTATTTTTGTGGAGTTTCCGCAAAGTAGCGAAAAAATCCTCTGCGGGGGTACCTGGTAAGTGGCAATGCTTTGTCGAAATGATCGTCGAATTCGTCGATAATAGCGTCAAAGAGTCCTTCCACGGCAAAGATAAACTCATTGCACCTTTAGCGTTAACCATTTTCGTCTGGATATTCCTGATGAACTTAATGGACCTTGTGCCGGTAGACTGGCTGCCAACAGCGGCTATGTATATTGGTTACTGGTTAGGTTTTGCTGAAAATCCGCATGACATTTATTTTAAAGTGGTTCCAACCACGGACTTGAACACCACCTTTGCATTGAGTCTGAGTGTTTTTGCTCTAATCATTATCTACTCAATAAAGTACAAAGGGATAAAAGGTTTCACCAAAGAAATGACCATGAACCCGTTCAATCACTGGGCGCTTATTCCGGTCAACTTTGTGCTTGAAAGCATTACCTTACTGGCAAAACCTGCGTCACTGGCGCTGCGTTTGTTCGGTAACCTTTATGCGGGTGAGTTAATCTTCATCCTGATTGCAATGATTGGTTTGTTCCAGCTACCGGCGCACTTTGCGTGGGCGGTATTCCACATTCTGGTCATTACATTGCAAGCGTTTATTTTCATGATGCTGACCATTGTTTACTTAAGTATGGCGTCATCTGAACACTAAGTTTTAATACGTTTTAACTGAAAAGTTTTTGTTTTACTTTTTAACTTTAATCTACTGAAAAACTGGAGAAATCAATGGAAACTGTAGTTGCTTTTACTGCTATCGCTGTATCAATCATGATCGGTCTTGCTGCACTAGGTACAGCACTTGGCTTCGGTATGCTGGGTGGTAAATTCCTGGAAGCTGCTGCTCGTCAACCTGAATTAGCGCCTCAGCTGCAAGTTAAAATGTTCATCGTAGCGGGTCTTATCGATGCTATCGCGATGATCGGTGTTGCGGTTGCATTGCTATTCACTTTCGCAAACCCGTTCTTAACTCAGTTAGGCTAAGCGCGATTCGACGGTCACCAGATAAAGGAGGTCCGTTGTGGATATCAACGCAACTCTAATTGGACAAACGATCGCGTTCATCGTGTTCGTGTGGTTCTGCATGAAGTTCGTGTGGCCACCGATCATCAATGCTATCGAAGAGCGTCAGAAGAAAATTGCTGACGGTCTAAATGCGGGCGAACGCGCTCAAAAAGATTTAGAAAAAGCCCAGGAAGAAATTGCTGAGCAGCTAAAAGAAGCGAAACAGCAGGCGGCTGAAATCGTTGAACAGGCGAAAAAACGTGGCGCTAAAATCGTTGAGGAAGAAACTCAACGTGGTCACGAAGAACGTGAAAAAATCGTTGCGTCGGGTCACGAAGAAGTCACTGCTGAGCGTAACCGCGCTCGCGAAGAGCTGCGCAAGCAAGTTGCTGTTCTTGCAGTAACAGGGGCTCAGAAAATCATCGAGCGTGAAATTGATAAAGACGCTCACAGCGACATTGTTGAAAAACTGGTCGCTGAACTTTAATAAAGGGGTTTAGAGCTTATGTCAGAATTGACTACGGTCGCTCGCCCCTACGCTAAAGCAGCTTTTGATTTTGCTTTGGAACAAGGAGCGCTTGATAAATGGGACGAAATGCTCTCTTTTGCTGCTTCGGTAGCACAAGATGACATTATCGCGTCTTTCTTGAGCAGCTCTGCGACTGTTGGGAAAACCACGGAAGTATTTTTAGGTGTTTGCGGCGATGAAATCGACGAAAACGTTAAAAACTTCCTGAAGGTTATGGCGGAAAACGAACGTTTACCGGCACTTCCGGCGGTTAGTGAGCTTTATCAGGCGTTTCGTGCAGAACATGACAAAGAAGTTACTGTCGATGTCAAATCAGCCACTCGTTTGCTCAAAGCGCAGCAAACAGAGTTAAGCAAAGCACTGGAAAAACGTCTGCAACGCAAAATTAAGCTGAACTGCAGTGTTGATAAGTCCATCATTGGTGGACTGGTAATTGAAGCAGGTGACACCGTTATCGATGGCACCTTGCGTGGCAAGCTCGATAGACTTGCCACCGCACTGCAATCCTAATTGGGGACTTGAGCATGCAATTGAATTCAAATGAAATCGCAGAACTGATCAAACAGCGAATTGAGAAGTTCGAAGTCACCAGCGAAGCTCGCAACGAAGGTACCATTATGTCTGTTCAAGACGGTATCATTCGTGTTCACGGACTTGCAGACTGTCTGCAAGGTGAAATGATTGAGCTTCCTGGTAATCGTTACGCTATCGCATTGAACCTTGAACGTGATTCGGTCGGTGCGGTTGTTATGGGCCCGTATGCAGATTTGCAAGAAGGCACCAAAGTAAAATCTACCGGTCGTATCTTAGAAGTTCCGGTTGGTGAAAAACTGTTAGGCCGTGTGGTTAACACGCTAGGCCAGCCTATCGATGGTAAAGGCCCTATCGAAGCAGACGGATATGAGCCGGTTGAGAAAATCGCACCGGGCGTTATCGAGCGTCAATCTGTTGATCAGCCAGTGCAAACTGGTTACAAATCAATTGACTCGATGATTCCAGTTGGTCGTGGTCAGCGTGAGCTTATCATCGGTGACCGCCAAACCGGTAAAACTGCATTAGCCGTTGACGCTATCATTAACCAGAAAAACTCTGGTATTAAGTGTGTTTACGTTGCTATCGGTCAGAAAAACTCCACTATTTCTGCAGTTGTTCGTAAGCTGGAAGAACACGGCGCAATGGAAAACACCATTGTAGTTGCGGCTTCTGCTTCTGAATCAGCAGCACTGCAATACCTGGCAGCCTACTCAGGTTGTACAATGGGTGAGTTCTTCCGTGATCGCGGCGAAGACGCTCTTATCGTATACGATGATCTGTCTAAGCAAGCTGTTGCTTATCGTCAGATTTCATTGTTGCTGCGTCGTCCACCAGGTCGTGAAGCATTCCCGGGTGATGTTTTCTATCTTCACTCTCGTTTGCTTGAGCGTGCTGCGCGTGTAAACGCCGACTACGTTGAAAAACATACCGATGGTAAAGTGAAAGGCAAAACCGGTTCATTGACTGCGTTACCTATCATTGAAACCCAAGCGGGTGACGTTTCTGCGTTCGTACCAACTAACGTAATCTCAATCACCGATGGTCAGATCTTCTTAGAAACTGACTTATTTAACTCAGGTATTCGTCCTGCAGTTAACGCGGGTGTTTCGGTTTCTCGTGTCGGTGGTTCAGCACAGACCAAAATCATCAAGAAACTGGGCGGTGGTATCCGTCTTGCTCTTGCTCAGTACCGTGAATTGGCGGCTTTCGCTCAGTTCGCATCTGACCTTGATGAGTCGACTCGCGAGCAGTTGGAACACGGTCAACGTGTTACCGAACTGATGAAACAGAAACAGTACAAGCCAATGAGCGTTGCTCAAATGGCTGTATCAATTTACGCCGTTGAAAAAGGCTTCCTGAAAGACGTTGCTGTCGACAAAATCATGGATTTTGAAGAGTCTCTGCAATCTTTCATGGCGAGTGAATACGCCGACCTAATGGCTGAGATTGATAAAACTGGCAACTATAACGACGACATCGACGCCCAGTTGAAAGCGGCGCTTGAGAAATTCAAGCAAACGCAATCGTGGTAATCGAACGTGGCCGCCCTATTCGCGGCCATTTGTCGTTGAGTTAACAGGAGAATCGTCATGGCCAGCGGTAAAGAGATAAAAACTCAGATCTCGAGTATCGGTAATACTCAGAAGATCACCAGCGCTATGGAAATGGTGGCTGCGTCTAAGATGAAAAAGGCGCAGGAACGTATGGAAGCAAGTCGCCCATACGCTGAAACCATTCGCAAGGTGATTGGTCATGTGGCACGCGGTAATCTGGAATATCGTCATCCATTTATGGAAGAACGCCAGGTAAAACGCGTGGGTTATATTGTGATTTCTACCGACCGTGGTTTGTGTGGCGGCTTGAACGGTAATGAGTTCAAGAAAGTCGTTAAGCACGCAAACGAGTGGAAAGAGCAAGGTGTAGAAGCCGATTTTGCTGCGATAGGCAGTAAAGGAACTGGATTCTTTAAGCGCTTTGGTAAATTGCAGGCGCAAGTATCAGGCATGGGTGAAAAACCTGAGCTGAAAGAAATTACCGGTTCTATCCAAGTAATGTTGGATGCCTACGAAGAAGGCAAAATCGATCGCTTGTACGTTGTATTCAACAAGTTTGTGAATACGATGACCCAAGAGCCGACCATTCATCAATTGTTGCCATTGCCGCAAACAGGTTCGGAAGATGATGTACAAACAGGCAGCTGGGACTACCTGTATGAACCGAATCCTGAAAGTATCTTAGATACGCTTATTCGCCGCTTTGTTGAAATGCAGGTGTACCAAGGCGTCGTAGATAACTTTGCAAGCGAGCAAGCCGCACGGATGATTGCGATGAAAGCCGCAACCGACAACGCCGAAGATCTTATCGATCAGCTGCAATTGCAGTACAACAAGGCGCGTCAGGCAGCAATTACGCAAGAAATTTCGGAAATCGTATCCGGCGCCGAAGCGGTATAACGCGGCAACGGTAAAAAGAATTGAAGAGTTAGAGGAAACGTCATGAGTCAAGGTAAGGTCGTACAAATTATCGGCGCCGTTGTGGATTTAGAATTTCCACAAGACGCTGTACCAAAAGTATACGACGCACTGAAAGTGACCGACGGTGGTTTAGAAGGTCTGATTCTCGAAGTTCAGCAACAGCTGGGCGGCGGAATTGTACGTGCCATCGCAATGGGTACAACTGACGGTTTGCGTCGTGGTATCACCGCTGAGAACACCGGTGAGCCAATCATGGTTCCAGTAGGTAAGAAAACTCTGGGCCGTATTATGGACGTATTGGGTAACCCAATCGATGAAGCGGGTCCTATCGGTGAAGAAGAGCGTATGTCTATTCACCGCGCAGCGCCAACTTATGAAGACCAGTCAAACACTAACGAACTGTTAGAGACGGGTATCAAAGTTATCGACCTGATTTGCCCATTCGCTAAGGGTGGTAAAGTCGGTCTGTTCGGTGGTGCTGGTGTTGGTAAAACCGTTAACATGATGGAGCTTATCCGTAACATCGCTATCGAGCACAGCGGCTACTCAGTATTCGCAGGTGTTGGTGAGCGTACTCGTGAAGGTAACGACTTCTATCACGAGATGAACGATTCAAACGTTCTGGATAAAGTATCACTGGTTTATGGTCAGATGAACGAGCCACCGGGTAACCGTTTGCGTGTTGCTCTGACTGGTTTGACTATCGCAGAGAAATTCCGTGACGAAGGTCGCGATGTACTGTTCTTCGTCGATAACATCTACCGTTACACACTGGCAGGTACTGAGGTATCAGCACTGTTAGGTCGTATGCCTTCAGCGGTTGGCTATCAGCCTACACTTGCTGAAGAAATGGGTGTTCTTCAGGAACGTATCACCTCAACTAAGACGGGCTCAATCACGTCTGTTCAGGCCGTTTACGTACCTGCGGATGACTTAACGGATCCATCTCCGGCAACAACCTTCGCTCACTTGGATGCGACAGTTGTATTGAACCGTGACATTGCGTCACTGGGTATCTACCCTGCGGTTGACCCGCTGGATTCAACGTCACGTCAGTTGGACCCTCAGGTTATCGGTGACGAGCACTACAACACGGCAATGGGTGTTCAGGAAGTACTTCAGCGTTATAAAGAGCTGAAAGACATCATTGCTATCTTGGGTATGGACGAATTGTCAGAAGAAGACAAGCGTACTGTTGCCCGCGCTCGTAAAATTCAGCGTTTCTTGTCACAGCCGTTCTTCGTAGCCGAAGTATTTACCGGAGCTCCTGGTAAATATGTATCGCTGAAAGACACGATTGCTGGCTTTAAAGGTATTCTTGAAGGCGAATACGATGATCTGCCAGAACAAGCTTTCTACATGGTAGGTACCATCGAAGAAGCGGTTGAGAAAGCCAAAAACCTGTAACCAATCTGGAGGTTTAAATGGCCACACAGACATTAACTCTGGACGTTGTTAGCGCTGAAGAAAAGCTTTTCTCCGGCGCTGTACAAACGGTTCAGGTTTCTGGTAGCGAAGGTGAGCTGGGTATTTACCCGGGTCACGCACCTCTACTGACAAAAATTAAGCCAGGTATGGTGCGTTATGTCAGTGAAGCAGGTGATGAAGAGCTTATGTATGTCGCTGGCGGTGTTTTAGAAGTTCAACCGGGTCACGTCATTGTACTAGCTGACGTAGCAGTACGTGGTGACGAACTGGACGAACAAGCCGCAGAAGCTGCGAAAAAACGTGCAGAAGAAGCTATTGCCGATTCAGGTGCCGATGTCACCTACGCAGAAGCAATTGCTGAATTGTCACGTGCGCTAGCTCAGCTTGAGGTTATTCGTAAGCTTAGACGCTAAAAGTTTGTATATAACCTGTAAAAGGCCTTGTTGTGAGTACAACAAGGCCTTTTTTGTCGTTACAATGCCGATTATGAATGTTTTATTAAGGACTCGATAATTATGAAGTTACGCGTTGTGATTCTGGCGGCTGGTAAAGGAACCAGAATGCGCTCGGACTTACCCAAAGTGCTGCATAAGGTGGCGAATAAACCAATGGTTGAGCACGTGATTGATACGGCGCGCTCGTTAAAGCCTGAGGCAATAAACCTGATATACGGCCATGGCGGCGAGCAATTACAGCAAAGTATTCAGGGCGACGATTTAACCTGGGTAGAGCAACGCGAACAACTCGGCACTGGACATGCGGTTCAACAAGTTATTCCCTTCCTGAATGATGATGAAAAAGTGGTTATTTTGTACGGTGATGTGCCGTTATTAACCGAATCGACCTTAATTAAGCTTTTAACGGCCACCCAGACGACAGAGTTAGGCCTTCTAACGATGACTCTCGACGACCCGAACGGTTATGGTCGTATCGTCAGAAATACGGGTAAACAAGTGACCGGCATTGTCGAGCAAAAAGACGCAAATGCCGAGCAACTCGCTATTCAGGAAGTGAACACCGGCATTATGATTGCCGATGGCGCTAAGCTTAAAGCGTGGCTAGAGAACTTAAGTAACGACAATGCCCAGAAAGAATATTACCTGACTGACATTGTTGCTATGGCCGCTGAACAAGGCGTGACAATTGCTACTGCGCAACCCGATGCGACCTATGAAGTTGAGGGGGCGAATAATCGCCAGCAGTTAGCTCAACTAGAACGAGCTTTTCAGCGCCGCAAAGCCGACGAATTAATGACTCAGGGCGTCACTTTAATTGACCCTGCCCGTTTCGATTGTCGCGGTAAGTTAACCGTAGGCAACGATGTCACTTTCGATATTAACGTGGTTATTGAAGGTGATGTCACTATTGGTAATAACGTCACTATTGAGCCTAACTGTGTCATTAAAGACGCTAAAATCGGCGACAACACCGTGGTTCGTGCGAATTCACACATTGAAGGTGCGACAGTAGCGCAAAATTGCAAAGTGGGTCCATTTGCTCGCTTGCGCCCCGGTGCGGAACTTGCTGATGAAGCGCAGGTCGGAAACTTTGTTGAAATGAAGAAAAGCCGTTTAGGTAAAGGCTCGAAAGCAAGTCACTTAACCTATTTGGGCGACGCTCAGGTTGGTGATTACGCGAACATTGGTGCGGGAACCATTACCTGTAACTACGACGGCGTGAATAAGTTCCTGACCGAAATTGGTAATGGTGCATTTATTGGCTCTAACAGCTCGTTGGTTGCACCAGTAAAAATAGGTAACAATGCAACCGTTGGAGCCGGCTCGGTAGTGACCCGGGAAGTGGCTGACGAAGAACTTGCGGTAGCGCGTGGTAAACAGCGTAATATCAGTGGCTGGCAACGCCCTCAGAAAAAAGGAAGTTAAGTTATGTGCGGTATAGTAGGTGCAACATCAGAACGCCGTGTCGCCGGTATTTTGTTGGAAGGTCTAAAACGCCTTGAATACAGAGGGTATGACTCGGCAGGTGTTGCTGTTATTGATGCTAACAACGAATTAAAAAGCGTCAGACGAACCGGCAAAGTCCAGGAATTGAAAGACGCGATAGATCAGAACCCACTGGACGGGACTATTGGCATTGCACACACTCGTTGGGCAACACACGGCGGTGTGACCGAAGCGAATGCTCACCCTCACCGCTCTGAGGATGAAATTGCTGTAGTGCATAACGGGATTATTGAAAACCATGAACGTCTACGCGAAGAGTTAAAAGCCGAAGGCTATGTGTTTAATTCACAAACAGACACCGAAGTCATCGCTCACTTAATTCATCATGAGCGCAAAACCAAGGGCGATTTGTTAGAAGCTGTTCAATCTGCTGTTCGTCAGTTGGAAGGCGCTTATGGCACCGTTGTTATGGATACTAAGCATCCTGAACGTCTGGTCGTTGCTCGCTCTGGCAGCCCATTGGTTATCGGTGTTGGAATTGGCGAGAACTTTGTCGCCTCTGATCAGTTGGCACTGTTACCGGTTACCCGCCAGTTTATTTATCTGGAAGAAGGCGATGTTGCCGATATCAACCGTACAGATATTGCTATTTACGACGCTGAAGGCAACTCGGTAGAGCGTGAGGTGGTCGAGTCTGATGTCAGCTATGACGCTGGCGGTAAAGGTCAGTATCGTCACTTCATGTTGAAAGAAATTTATGAACAGCCAATAGCGGTTCGTAATACGTTGGAAGGCCGTTTGTCGGAAACCAGCGTGCTGGATAACGCGTTTGGTGAGAACGCAGCGGAAATTTTAAAGGGCATTGAGCATGTCCAAATTGTCGCTTGTGGCACCAGTTATCATGCTGGTATGGTTGCCCGCTACTGGCTGGAATCTATGGCTAATGTGTCATGCAATATCGAAATTGCCTCAGAGTTCCGTTACCGCAAATCCTATGTTCATCCGAACAGCTTATTAGTCACTATTTCCCAAAGTGGTGAAACGGCGGATACGTTGGCGGCACTGCGCTTGTCCAAAGAATTGGGCTATAAAGGCAGCCTGACCATTTGTAATGTGGGCTCGTCGTCTATGGTGCGCGAGTCGGATCTGGCCTTTTTAACTCGCGCTGGCGCGGAAATTGGCGTGGCGTCGACCAAAGCTTTCACAACACAGCTTACCGGTCTATTAATGCTGACCTTAGGCATTGGTAAATACCGCGGTATGCCAGAGCAGCAGCAAGAGGCCGTTGTTCATGCACTGCAAGCCTTGCCAACCAAGCTTGAAGAAGCGGTGGCGTTGGCTGATGAAATTGAAGAGCTGGCTCAGGACTTTGCGAATAAAGACCACAGCCTGTTCCTCGGACGTGGTAACCAATACCCTATTGCTATGGAAGGCGCTTTAAAACTGAAAGAAATTTCTTACATTCATGCAGAAGCCTATGCTGCTGGTGAGTTAAAGCACGGCCCACTGGCACTGATTGATGAAGAAATGCCGGTTATTGTTGTGGCGCCGAACAACGACTTACTGGAAAAGCTGAAGTCGAACGTGGAAGAAGTACGAGCCCGTGGCGGCTTGATGTACGTTTTTGCTGATAAAAACGCCCACTTCAAGAGTGATGACACAATGAACGTGTTGAACGTTTGTCACTGCGACGAAGTGATAGCGCCTATTGTTTACACCGTTCCGTTGCAGCTGCTGTCTTACTACGTAGCTCTGATAAAAGGTACGGATGTGGACCAGCCCAGAAATTTGGCTAAGTCAGTTACTGTGGAATAAGGAAGGGCCGAAAGGCCCTTTTTTGTGGCGTAGTAATAAAGTTTATTACCTAGTAATAAAGAACCAGAGTTAGCTTATCTTGATAAAGATAGAAACTCGGTTATGCTGAAATAAAGCATATCGAGTTGATGAAATGGCAAAATAAAAAATACTTGCTGAGCAAGGTGCAGATTGCGAAAAGAATATAAGGAAGGACATGGAGCGATGAAGTTACATCTCTCGGTCGATCTAGGCAAATATACTCTCACCTCACCAACAATGTTGCCGAGATAGTCATGTTATTGGACTTTTTAGTGAACTTAGCTGACAAGTTTGTGGTAACTGAGATGATTTCTATTGATTAATAATTACTTACGGTAGGTTACTTATATGTGGTTTCCAGCAAAAATTTTTCTAAAGGGCTTTCTGCGCTGGTTAGTCATAAGTGCTGCTATTATATTCACTATTTTCGCTATTAAATTTGGACTAAACGAAGAGTTGACTGTGCAACATTTTAGTCTAGTTTCATGGCAGGCAACTAAATTTATCTTTTTGTTTTCCTCTCTCAGTGGAGCGGTGGATGTTTTTCTTTATTGGTTAAAAGCTAGGGAAAATAAAGAAAGAGCTTAGTTGGATAATTGTCATAACGTGCTTTGTTGGTTGCCGTCTCTTCTCACAGTAAATACCCGAAAAGCGATCAAACTCTTAAAAAATACGTAGCTATAATAGAAGAGCGTAACGATAAGGAGCCATTATGGATAATTTCATATCGCTATGGGGCGAATCGGCGTATACCAGCCTCGGTTTTTTCTGGATGGCGTTATGGGCGTTTGTATTAGGTTATTTGATCAGTAGCTTAATTCAAGTGCTTATTACTAAGCGGCGAATGCGCAAGGCAATGGGCGGCAATGACCTTAAGTCAGTATCGCTGGGTACCTTTTTTGGATTTATTTCCAGCTCCTGTAGTTTCGCTGCTCTTTCAACGACCCGGGCTTTATTTAACAAAGGCGCAGCGTTTAGCGCCTCTATGGCTTTCATGCTGGCCTCTACAAACCTGGTTATTGAACTGGGTTTTGTTATTTCAATATTTCTAGGCTGGCAATTTGTCGTTGGTGAGTATGTCGGCGGATTGTTGCTTATTCTCTTCGTCTGGTTATTCATCACCCTAACCAACCCTCAAAACCTCATTAAAAGTGCCCGTAAAGAGGAAGATGAAGACGACGAACATCATCATGAAAGCACGCTTTCCGATTTGCTCAGTGTCGATACGTGGCAAAAAGTTGGTCAGAAGTACGTGATGGAATGGCAGATGGTCTGGCAGGATGTCCTTATTGGCTTTACTGTCGCCGGTGTGATCTCGGCCTTCGTGCCCAGTACTTTCTTCGAGTGGCTGTTTATTGGAGTGGGTACTCAGGGTGAGCCTGACTTCTGGTCATTATTACAGCAAGCGGTTGTTGGTCCTATCGCTGCATTTTTCACATTCATAGGTTCCATGGGGAACATCCCATTGGCGGCGGTGCTTTTTGGTGAAGGTGTCGCTTTTGCGGGTGTTATGGCATTCATTTTCTCTGATTTAATTGTCTTGCCGGTATTAAAGATTAATGCGCGCTATTACGGCTGGAAAATGGCCTTGTACATCGCTTTAATGTTGTTCGTTTGTCTGGTCGCGGCGTCGCTATCTATGCATTATGGCCTGTTAGCTTTTGACGCACTACCCGACGCCTCTCAATGGTCATCACCGGCTGAACAGGAGCATTTCAAACTGAACTATGGTTTTGTCCTCAATATTGTTTTCTTGCTGCTCAGTGTGGTCATGATTGTACTTTGGCGTAAGAAACAAAAAGGGCATGAGCATCATCACCACCATGATCACGGCGGGTCGTCGTCTGTTGGCGAAAAAGTGATGAACACTTTATGTGTTGTGAGCGTCCTTTGGTTAGCAGGCGGTATGGTGACTTACGCAGTTCAATAAAAAATAAGCCCTCAGCGGGAGGCTGAGGGCTTAAGTTCTTTAGAACGTCGCGATAACTTTCAAATCACCGGATACTTTGCTTTTGTCTGAAACATACCCAATACCTTGCGGGTTGCTCTTCAAAAACTCGATGACCGCATCGTCGTTGTTTAAGGTTTCAAGTGGCGTCGCCCGGCCAGTGAACTTTAATTTAGCCCAATGACGCTTTAACTGGTTGCCGGTTTGACCCACTAACGCTTCTTCAAAAGCGGTACGAGTGGCTGAATCTTCAGGCAGGTTAACGCCGGTTAAAACACGGGACTGCCCCAAATAAATTCGGGCGATAGACTCTTCGTTAATCTCAGTCTGAGATACGACAACACCATTGTTTGCCGACGCTGAGAAGCTGAGCATACCGGCGAACAACACGATGAGAAATACGGCTAACTTTTTCATCATACTTCCTTAAAATACAAATTGAACGGCAGCTGATGCCAATACATCAGAATCGTCGGTTAACTTGTTGTCAGCGTGAGTAACGTCAAATTTCAAAACCGCACTTGGCGCAATGTTGAAGTTAACACCGATAGAGCTGTAAGCCGTTTCGGTAACAACGATATTGGCTGCTTGATTCACAACGACTTGTAATTGTGGGTCGGGTACAGCAAAGCGCTCAGGATTCATGACTTTGTCGTCAGTTTTGCCGTAAGTCGCATGCAGTGCCCAGGAATCGAAACGTTTTCCGGCGGTAATGTAAGCTGAACGCTGTTTTGGAACGTAGCTATTTTCTAACTCTAGTTCCGTATATTCAGCACCGACAAACCAATCAAAATTGTCGTACATAACGCCGACACCAGCGAAGGTGCCTTTATCTTCCGATGCATCAAGTTCAGCGATGATTTGATCAGCTCCAACTTGCTCTAATAGCGTAAGTAATGCGTCTACATTACCGTCAATACCGCGTAACTGAATGTTTGCGTCATTGGTTTGGTAGTACGCGACTCGCATCGTCAGGTTGCTGTACATAGCACTGGTATTAAAGCCGATAAGGTTGTTTAATTCAGCTTCGGCCGTTTCACCACCAATTACACTAATGTCGTCCTGCATATTGCCGGCAACAAGTTGCGTGTTAAAAGTGAAGTCACCAACGAACGCATTATGCTGAAAGCTAACGCCGGTGTAATTATCGAAAGGCACGCGATAAACGCTCTGAGGGGTGCGCAGCCAGTGGTAGCTGTAACCGACATCCAGATAGTCCGAATACATATAAAAAGGTAAGCGCAGTTTACCGACGTTCACGCTGGCTGAGTCAGTCAGCTGATACTGTAGGTATGCCCACTCAACGCCAAGGTCAAAATCTTCAGAGCCGCGCGACATAATTTGTGTAGTGGCGCTAAGCTTGTCAGACAAATTCGCTTTTGCTTGCAGTGCAAATAGACTGCCTGGGTTAAAGTCCAAATCGTTATCGTAGCCGAACAGCTGGTCGTCGCTGCCGGTTGTCATGCCAGCGGCAATACTACCAAAGCCACTCCATTCAATTTGATCCTGGGCAAGCGCAGAAGAGCTCATAACCAGTGCGGTTGCACTGATAGAAGCTAATAAAGAGTACTTCATGAAAAACTCCTAAAGGAAGGTTACAACACTATAATTTAGCGATATCTAAAGTTGGCGAAATTTTGGACTGTTCGACGTGTGTAAGCAATAC
Organism: Idiomarina sp. 29L; assembly: GCF_004123135.1. NCBI lineage: Bacteria > Pseudomonadati > Pseudomonadota > Gammaproteobacteria > Alteromonadales > Idiomarinaceae > Idiomarina > Idiomarina sp. 29L. The sequence continues at coordinate 740,083 of NZ_SDJS01000002.1, forward strand.
TTCATTTGCGTTATAAATGAGTGTTACATTAACAAGAATTACGTTTTTCAAACGGCTTTTCAGTCATTAAAACAAACATTTATTAACATTAGGGATAATATGCACCACCACCACCATCATCATGACACAGCGTCTGAACGCATTGGCTGGGCGTTTTTCTTGAATCTGTGTTTTACCGTTATTGAGTTTATTGGTGGAATACTGACAAACAGTACGGCAATACTCGCAGATGCGGTACACGATTTGGGCGACAGCATATCTATTGGTATGGCTTGGTTGCTTGATAAATTCAGCAAAAAAGACGCGACCAACACCTTCACTTATGGTTATCGGCGCCTCTCGTTAGTCGGTGCCTTTATCAATGCCGTGATTCTTACAGCAGGTTCCATTTGGATTCTATTTGAAGCTATCCCGAGGCTGTGGAACCCAGTTATGCCCATGGCGGAGGGGATGGCATTACTGGCCGTGTTTGGCGTTATTGTGAATGGTTACGCCGCATTTAAACTCTCAAAGGGCCAGTCCCTGAACGAAAGGGTTTTAAACTGGCATTTGTTGGAAGACGTTTTGGGCTGGGTTGCCGTACTGATCGTTTCTGTTGTTTTATTGTTTGTCGACTGGCCTATTCTTGACCCTCTGCTTTCTATTGCTTTTACGTTATTTATTTTGGTGAATGTGATACGTCACCTTGGAGCAACGATTAAATTATTTGTCCAAGCTTCCCCTGACCCGGAGGTCTATCAGCAAATTCATAAAAAGTTGGTGGTGCTGGACTTAGTTGATAATGCCCACCATCTGCACTTTTGGTCGCTCGATGGCGAACGCCATGTATTAACCGCTCATATTGTGGTATCAAAGGAGTTGACCAGCACTGAGAGGGCTGTGCTGAAAGAAAAAATATCAGAACAACTGGCCGAGTTTGAATTAGCTCATACAACGATAGAGCTGGAGTATCCCGACGAAGCCTGTCGTGATCATTAACGGAGGTTTACCATGGAATTGTTTGGCAGCTATACGTCACCTTTTGTACGGCATTGTCGTATTGCTCTTTTAGAAACGGATATTAAGTTTTCACTGACAGAAACAGACTACGATACTAGTGCAAAGCTGAGTCCGGCGAAAAAAGTACCCTTTTTGCACCATAACGATTTAAGGCTGCATGACTCCACCAGTATTTTGAAGTATGTGCGGGAAAAAGCGGGTGAACGGTTTTTTGCCGATACGAAGGACTTTGACCAATATTGTCTGGTTAACACCGCAATGGATGCCGCTATTAATATATTTCTACTGGAAAAAGACGGAATAAAAAGTACGCAAGCACCTTATTTAGAGCGCCAGCAAGAGCGTATTAACGACATACTGCAACTGATGGAAGAAAAGGATCATGCGGTCGCTTATGAAGGTCCCCACCCATTTAGTGACGGTGAGTTAAGACTAGGTTGCTTCTTGAGTTGGGGATTATTCCGTCAGCGTTTTAATTTGGATAAGTATCCGCGACTTGAGGCTTTCGTTGATAAGCTTAACGACTACCCCTACTTCGCGGATACCGACCCATCTAAAGCTTAATAGGCTTTTATTGCCCGGCTGCGTTCAGGAATTTCCTCGTTCAGCAGCCGGTCGTTTTGTGAATAGTCCATGGGGACATCAATCAGGTGTACACCCGGCTTGTTCAGGCACTCTTTCATCATTGGTATCAGGTTTTCTATACTATCTACTCGATACCCTTTGGCACCATAAGACTCAGCGTATTTCACAAAGTCTGGGTTATTGAAGTCCAAACCATAGTCACTTAAGCCCATGTGCTGCTGCTTCCATTTAATCATGCCATAGCCACTGTCATTTAGAATGACAATGACAATGTCCAGGTTCATTCGAACTGCGGTTTCAAGCTCTTGTGAGTTCATCATGAACCCACCGTCTCCGCATATTGCCATGACTTTTTTCTCTGGATTAACCAGCTTCGCGGCCATTGCTGATGGTAAACCAGCGCCCATCGATGCTAATGCGTTATCCAGTAATACGGTATTCGGTTCGCGAGCGGGATAATTACGGGCAAACCAAATTTTATAAATGCCGTTATCCAATGCAATAACGCCATCGTCTGGCATGACTTCCCGCACGTCTTCGACTAAGCGTTGAGGTAAAATAGGGAAACGACTGTCGTCGGCACCTTCATCGGTATGATCCCGCATGTGGTCGCGAACCTTCAGCATAAAGTCAAAGTCCCAGTGCTCTTGCGGCTCAATGCCTTCTTTTAGCTGCCAAATACTATTACCAATGTCACCAATCATACTGGCGTGTGGGAAGTAGACCGAGTCTACCTGGGCGCCCTGGAAGTTGATATGAACCACTTTTCTTTCGTCGTTGACTCCGGTTTTCATCATAAACGGAGGCTTCTCGACAACATCATGACCAACATTCAGAATTAAGTCGGCCTTTTCTATTGCCCGGTGTGGGTAGTCACCGTCTGAGACTGCTGCATTACCTAACCAGCGAGGGTGATCTTCATTAATAACCCCTTTACCCATTTGCGTTGTAATAAATGGAATGCCGGTTTTATCGACAAAAGCTCTGAGCATTTTTGCGGTAATTTTTCGGTTTGCCGCAGCACCAATAAGCAGCACAGGGTGTTTCGCGTCTTTTAACAGCTGCAGAACATGACGAACCGCTTTATGCTCTGTGATAGGCCGGCGCGAGAAGCTCGGCGTTATTGGATTAGCGTTCACTTCTTCGCGCGCAATATCGTCGGATAACTCCAGGTGAGACGCACCCGGCCGCTCGTCTTCTGCACGACGAAACGCTTCCCGAACGTGGGACGGAATGCTGCTGGCGCTGATAATAGGCTGTGTGTATTTGGTAATGGGCGTCATCATATCGACAACGTCGATAATCTGAAATTGACCCTGGTGACGCTCTTTAATGGGTTTTTGGCCGGTAATAACCACCATTGGCATAGCGCCCAGTTGCGCATAGGCTACTGGCGTCACCAGGTTGGTTGCGCCAGGCCCTAACGTCGATAAACAAACGCCGGGTTTGCCCGTTAAACGACCATAAGTTGCGGCCATAAAGCCAGCGCCTTGCTCATGTCGGGTTAAAATAAGCTCAATTTTAGATTTTGAAAGAGACTCTAATAGGTCCAGATTTTCTTCCCCCGGAATGCCGAAAACGTATTCAACACCTTCGTTTTCCAGAGCTTTTACGAATAAATCGGATGCTTTCACGTCGCTGTCTCCTTGCGTTTAATTCTTTTTAGTTTAATGAGTTACGTAAAGCATAGGAGATATGATCAAAAAAATCCGCAATCAGACCAAACTGATTGCGGATTTTGTAACAGCTTTACATTAAAACGAATTAAGAGTCAGACGTTAACTCTTCTAAGCGAGCGCGTAACTCTTCATCATTCTGTGCTTGTTGAATGATCATGTTGTACTGCTGAGGCGTCAGACCCGCATCTTCAACCGCTGCAATCATTTCTTGTTGAGCAGACTGCTGAATTTTACGAGCTTCTTCCTGGTTTTCTGCATTTTGGAATTTTGCACGGTATTTTTCAGTAACACCCTGTACTTCTTCCATTGCTGAAACAAATTTAACCAGCATACCTTCCGTAATTTCCTGAGTTTGCTGTTGAGCCATGGTGTCTTGCGCTTGTTGCTGCTGTGCTATAGCGGCAGTGCTACCCAGTGCGAATACCGTAGCTAATGCGATGATTGTCTTTTGCATGATAATCTCCTTGTTGATTCTGTCAGATTAACTAACACTCTATTTAAAGCGAAGACTGTGCCAACTCTATAAGACACTGTTATTAATGTTCTTTTTATTTAAGGAGTGATCTTTAAGGCAGGCGCTTTGGAAAATGTGTATCCTGAGTACACAGCCAAAGGAGGAGAGTGTGACAAAAGTATACAGATGGCCGCTTTCTAGTTTGCAACGCCGCTTACTTGTTTACGTCGTTTTCCCTATGCTGCTTATTTCGGGCGTAGCTATCAGTGTGGGCTTACAGGTTGCTTCAGAGGAAGCTAATGATCGTTTAAAAAGCGACTTAGAGCTTTTGGGGCGCGCTATCAGCTTACCGATTAGTGATGCGTTGGTTAATAATGACTTAGATACGGTACAGGCTAACCTCGACTCTGTTTTTAGTATCGGCCGTGTTTATGGTGCATCGGTTTACAACGTTTACGGCGAGCAAGTTGCTGAGGCGGGGGTAACGGAAACGGATTTAAGTAATAGTCAGTTAGCGTTACAAACGGTGCAAACCGGAATAAAACAGGACGACTACCGACGGGTAGAAGGACGTGATGTTTTCTCACAGTTCCTTCCCATAGTGGACAGAGGCGGTCGAATTATCGGGTTATTGCAAATTAACCGCCGAGCCAGTGACTTTGATGAGTCTTTCGAAGAACTTAGTCAATATGCCTGGTTAACCTGGGGCGCTTTTGCCGTTATCACCATCGCCGTATTGGTATTCGGTCATTATCGCGGTGTGGGACGACACGTTGTCAAACTGAAAGACGCCATGCTGCAAGTGGCGGAAGGTAACCGCAACGCGCGTGTAGAGCCTGAAGGTCCCTCTGAACTGCAGGAGGTTGCTCAGGGGCTGAATCGAATGCTGGACAGTATTGAAAATGCCGAAAAGGAGCTAGAGCAGCGACGTCAGCACGAAACCTCACTTCAGCAGGCATTGCGCGAACAGGAAAAAATGGCGGCTATAGGTAGCGTCGCTAGCGGGGTCGCACACGAACTAGGGGCCCCGCTTACCGTTATCGACGGACGTGCCAGTCGGTTGCTAAGAACCCACAAAGATGAAGAAAGTCAGCGTCAGCTGCAAGCGGTGCGTGGTCAAGTGCAACGCCTAACCGGGTTGGTGAATCAGCTTCTCGCATTCTCCAGAACACCGGTTCAGCAGAGAGAAACCTTATCGCTTCAGTCTTTGGTTGAAACGGCAGTAACCAGTATTCAGTTTGAGCAAGATAAAGGCTCAGCCAAAGTCGAGCTGGGTGAGTTACCGGATGTCACGTTAAAAGTGGATAGTAAGCGGCTTGAACTGGCGCTGGTGAATGTCATGCGCAATGCGTTACAGGCAGCAAAACATAGAGTGCACTTGCATGCCGAGCTCGATAACCGCAATACCTTGAATATTATTATCGACGATGACGGTGAGGGCTTGCCGGAAAACATGAAAGAAAAAGCTCTGCACCCGTTTGAAACTAATAAACCACAAGGTAAAGGAACCGGCTTGGGGCTGACCATAGTGAAACATGTATTGAGTGATCATCAGGGTGAATTGACGTTAACGAATAATGACAAGGGTGGCTGTCGAGCTATTTTAAGCTTACCGGCGTCGAGCCTGGCTGATAGGTCAGTGATAGGAGGACAATAATGGCTGTACTTAAAGCTGTCATTGGTGTGGTTGAAGATGACCCAGCTTTGCAGGAGCTTTTGGTCGAAGAACTTGAAGCGGAAGGCTACCAAGTGAGCGCCTGGGGAAGCTTAGAAGAGTTTCAATGCAGCAAGGCAAGTCCCGATTTAATTGTCAGCGACATACGACTGCCGGGAAAGTCAGGGCTCACTTTGCTGGAAAGCTTAAAACAGCAGGATAACCCACCGGCACTGCTGCTGATAACAGCATTTGGCACAGTTGACCAGGCGGTGGATGCGCTGAAAAAAGGTGCCGATGACTTTCTGACTAAACCGCTGGATATCGAGCACCTACTGTTGAGCGTTGATCGGATACTAGAGCATCGTTCATTGCAGCGGGAGCTGAAACGGTACAAACAGCAGCAGAAAGGTCCCGGTGGCCTGGTAGGGCAAAGCCCCGCCATGCGTAAGCTTTATGACCAAATTGAGCACATTGCGCCAACGGGTGGCAGTGTCCTTATTACCGGTGAAAGTGGCACTGGCAAGGAGCTAGTCGCTAAAGCCCTGCATGAACTGAGCGACAGAGCTGACAAACCGTTTCAGGCCGTTAACTGTGCGGGCATTCCTGCTGACTTAATGGAAAGTGAGTTCTTTGGCCATGCTGCGGGCGCTTTTACCGGCGCGCAGAATAAACGTCAGGGTCTTTTAAAACAAGCTGATGGCGGCACCTTATTGCTTGATGAAATTGGCGAAATGCCGATGGCGCTCCAGGCCAAATTATTGCGTGTTTTACAAGAAGGCACTATAAGAGCTGTTGGTAGCGATAAAGAAGAGCAAGTGAACGTTCGCATCCTTGCTGCGACGCACCAGGACTTAGAGCGTTTGGTTGAAGAGGGTAAGTTCCGGCAGGATTTATTTTATCGTCTGGAAACGTTCAGCTTGCGCGTTCCTCCTTTGCGTGAGCGAGGTGAAGATATTGAGCGGCTGGCGAACTTTTTTCTTCAGCAACAACAAGAGAGTAGCGATAAAACGGTACGCGGAATTTCGGCGGAGGCTCTCGATTTATTGTATCGGTATCCGTTTCCGGGCAATGTTCGGGAACTTCAAAACGCCATAGAGCGGGCATTTGCGTTTTCCAGTGACGACACCTTGTCAGTTGATGACTTTCCGCAGCGTATCGTTGAAAAAAGTGATACCAGTCAGCCAGCGGCAACCTCTGCCTGGCCAACGTTGGATGAATACCAAAGCCAATATATTAGAAAAGTGTTAGAGCATACCGACGGCAATAAGTCGCAGGCAGCGCAGATACTAGGGGTGACTCGGCGCACGTTATATCGCTGGCTTGATAACGCCTCGGAATGATCAAAAAAGAGCCCTTATTCGTAGAAGGGCGGTAAGTTAATAGAAAATTTCAGACGAAATTTAAGGAGTACCCAGTGAAAGTATTAATGGTCTTAACCTCACACGACAAGCTCGGCGATACCGATCATAAGACCGGCTTTTGGGTTGAGGAATTTGCTGCACCTTACTACGTGTTTGTGGATGCGGGTGTTGAAGTCACGCTGGCGTCTCCAAAAGGTGGTAAGCCGCCGATGGATCCAAACAGCACAGCGCCAGATGCGCAAACAGAAGCCACGGAGCGTTTGGAAAATGATGCTAAGGCGCAACACAAGCTCGAAACAACCTGCACATTGGACGATGTTGACCCCGATGACTTTGACGCTATTTTTTATCCGGGGGGTCACGGACCGTTGTGGGATTTAACGAATAACGAAAAGTCGATTAAATTGATTGAGCAATTCTGGAGTAAAGGAAAGCCGGTTTCTGCGGTGTGCCATGCGCCGGCGGTACTGTTGAATGCGAAAACACCAAGTGGCGACCCCATTGTTCAGGGCCGCACGGTAACGGGCTTTAGCAACTCAGAAGAAGCGGCCGTTGAATTGACGGACGTCGTGCCTTTCTTGTTGGAAGACGAACTGACCGCGAAAGGCGGTCATTATCGTAAAGTTGATGACTGGCAAGCTTATGCTGTTCAGGACGGTATGCTGATTACCGGCCAGAACCCAGCATCATCAGAGCAGACGGCTCAGCGCCTGCTTGATGTGCTAAGAGCGATGGTCTAAAACCACTCAGAAGCGTCGGCGCCAGCTAATGCCGACGCTTGCCTGTCGTCCTATTCCGGGTTCAAACGAGCGCCCGCTTCCCTGATTCACAACCACGGCACTGACGTAATCTTTGTCGGTAATATTGTCGACCCGAACCCATACGTCTAATTCGCTGTTCTCCCATTGCCACTCTCGGCTCGCCGCAAAATTCCAAGTGGTGTAAGACGGTGCGAAGGTGTCATTTGCATCATTAACCGGGGTTTCGTCACGGTATTGACCCGAAACTTGAACCAGCCATTGTTCGGTTGGCTGCCAGCTTAAACGCAAGTACCCCTGACTTTCGGCCACACCAGGCAGTTGGTTACCCTGTAATGGGCCTTCGCCAAATACTGCATCAATATAACTGTAGGAAACCAACAAGTTTAATTGCTGTGTCAACGCACCGTTAATGGTTAGCTCTGCACCTTCGCGCGAGGTTTCGGAGGCATTACGATACGTCGTTCTGCCATCGTTCGACTGATCAACCAATATCTCGTTGTCGCTTTCAATACCGAAGAAGGCTAGATGCAAACGCCAGTCTCTAGGCAGTTGGTGCTTGATCCCCCACTCCCACTGGTCGTTAGCCGAAGGACCTAGCTCGCGGTTTAAACCGGAACCTTGGTTTCGGTAAGCAAGCTCAGTGAGCGTCGGTGTTTCGAAGCCTTGACCAACACTTAAATAAGTGGCGGATGTGGGTAAAAACTGCCAAGTCAGAGAGGCTGCTGCGGTGGTTTCCTGAAACTCGCGACTGCCACTGTCATCGGCACCATCAAGCTCAGTAAAGTAGTCTTTAACGTCGTAGCTGACATCGCTGTACCGCACGCCCCCGGTCGCTGACCATTCTGCACTTAGTTGCCACTGAAAGCGCAGGTAAGCGGATGCGTTTTCGATCCAGTTGAATTCGTCACGGCGCAACTCACCCTTTACACCATTGTCATTTGCATAGCCAAAGCGATGGTCTTGTTGTCGCTCAAGCTGTGCTCCCAATGTTGCTGACCAATTGCTACCGCGTTGACGCCAGCGAGCATGAGCGCCTTCAAATTGACGAGACACATCAATGACCGCACCAGAGCTGGTGTAAATACCGTCTTCATTAACGCTATCGCCAGCGAAAGGCAGGAACTGCTCAATATCGCGGTCGCCCTGCCATATTGACAGTAACCCTTCGCCATTGTCGCGTTCATGAAACCAGCTCAAAGAGCCCTGTCGATGATGGATGTCTTTGCGAGTGTTAAAGTCGATAGCACGCTGCACGGTCTGTGTCGGATCGTCACGCCAAGCTTCAGGCGTCAAAGCACTGGGGTCTTGCAGCAGCGGCGTGTCATTATTGTCATAACGCAGAACAAACCGGTTTTGGTCGTCCCATTGATGATACCAGCGTACCGCTTGTTGTTGGCGCTCTGCAGAATTATGGCGACGTGGCCCATCAGTTTGAAAGTCGGTTGCCATAAGTTGCAACTGCTTGGTGTCTGTCGCCCACTGTGCGTTGACGCTGTAGCGCTGCGTGTCGTTTTCACTGAACTGACCGCCCCACTCTAGCGCCGTTTCGGTGGGTTGGCGACTGAACCACTCAACCACCCCGCCCCCGGAGTTACCATACAGTGTGGCCAAAGGCCCACGGAGCACTTCTAATGAGTCAACATTGTCGAGAATGAAGCTGGAGGTTTGCGCCTGTCCATCGGGCATGGACAGAGGAATGCCATCGACGTTCAGTTGCAAGCCACGCACACCAAAAGCGGCTCTGGAACCGAAACCGCGAACCACTAACCGCGCGTCCTGTGCGTAGTTGTAACGGTTATCGGCCTGAATCCCTGCGACACCCGCTAACGCGTCGCCAGCATCAATGTTCATTGAGGGCAGCGTATTCTCGATGTTCACCCGGTCGATACTCGCCGCCGTTGTCAGCCAAGGCGTTTCACTCTCCGTTGCCGTAACGACAACGGTTTCGTCCACTTCGGCGGACTGCACAACGAAAGAGGCCGCCAGTAAAGGCAGCCCCGTGTAAGTTAATTTTCTCAATACCGCTGAATACAACATCGTTAATCTGCCGGTTTAATTTGAATGATTGAGCCATTGGATTCGTCGGTTAGCAAATAAAGGTAGCCGTCAGGTCCTTGGTTAATGTCACGAATACGCGCATCGATAGCGTCCTCAAACAAGCGTTCTTCGTGCATCATTCGCCCTTCGTATAAGTCTAGTCGAGCCACTAACGAGCTTTTCAGAGCGGCCACGAAAAAGTCACCTTTCCAGTCAGGGAAAGCGTCGCCGGTATAAAAAGTCGCGCCAGCGGTAGCAATTGATGGAACCCAGTAATAAAACGGCTGTTCCATACCTTCTTTCACCGCGTCTTCACTAATAATGGCACCGCCGTAGTCAACACCGTAAGTGATTTCAGGCCAGCCATAATTCTTTCCGGCTTTAGGAATGTTAACTTCGTCGCCACCTTGTGGACCATGCTCCACCGTCCAGAGCTCACCGGTGTCAGGGTGAATGTCAGCACCTTGCACATTGCGGTGGCCATAAGACCAAATCTCGTTTAACGCGTTATCCTGGCCAACAAAGGGGTTATCTTCAGGAATACTGCCGTCGGGCCAAATGCGTACCACTTTACCGTGGTGGTTATCGAGTGTTTGAGCATCATCCATACGTGAATAGCGGTCACCCAAAGTAACGAACAGGTGTCCTTCAGGCGAGAACACCAAGCGCGAACCAAAGTGTGCGTTGCTTTCATACTTAGGCGCCTGGCGGAAAATAACCTCTTTATTGGTAAAAGCTTTATCAACCAGTTTTGCTCTCATAACGGCTGTGCTGTTACCTTTGCCACCGTCTTGTGCCGGCTCCGAGTAGCTAATATATACCCACTGATTATTCTCAAAGTCAGGATCAACAGTTACGTCCAATAAACCGCCTTGGCTTTTGGCGACAACCTCAGGTGTACCACTTATCTTCTCCCGATATTGACCGTTTTCAGACACCCAATAAAGATCCCCGGAACGTTCGGTGACTAACACACTGTTGTCTGGCAAAAATGTCATGCCCCACGGGTTGGTGAAACCGTCAGCAAAAGTGGATACGGTGACTTTATGGCGTTCCGTTTCAACAGTGTCTGCTACCGCCGTCATGCTTGTAGAGGCTGCCAGTAATGCGGTGAATACGAGTTTTCGATTAAACATAAGGGTCTCCTTTGTTTGTCATTATTTTCAGTATACGCCATTCGTTGAAATTTTGATGACTCTTCGCTTGATCTGTTTATGGCTTTAGCCGTTAATAGACGTATTAATCCATAAAAAAGTGCGAATGGGATGAGCGAGAAGCTTTTTGGTACGGACTCTCTTTTGGTATTAGCGCAATGGCTAGCGGCTATTTTTGTGCTTCTTTTTATTACCCTGATTGTGTCTGTTGGTGTGATGTATGTGGTGGATAAAACCCAGAACAAACACACGATTCGACGTAACTACCCTGTTGTGGGGCGTTTTCGTTATATTTTCGAGCGTATGGGCGAATTTATGCGCCAATATTTCTTTGCCATGGACCGCGAAGAAATGCCGTTTAACCGTGCCCAACGCAGTTGGGTGTATCGGGCGGCTAAAAACGCTGACCGAAACGTTGCTTTTGGCTCAACGCGAGACTTAACCCGTACCGGCACCATTATTTTCAGTAATGCGCCCTATCCACCTCTTGCCGAACAAGCAGCGGCGCCCGAACCTGTGCTTATTGGCCCTTACTGTGAAACACCCTATTCCCCCATTTCGTATTTTCACATTTCAGGAATGAGTTACGGTGCTTTGTCGCCGGTGGCGGTTAAATCTTTATCGCAAGGGGCTGAAAAGGCCGGGTGCTGGATGAATACCGGCGAAGGAGGTTTGTCGCCCTATCACCTGGTTGGTCATTGCGACATTGTATTCCAAATGGGAACCGCGAAGTTCGGTGTTCGCGATAAGGAAGGTCGCCTGGATGAAAATCGTTTGGCAGAGCTTGGCCGTCACGACAACGTCAAAATGTTCGAAATTAAGCTCAGTCAGGGGGCAAAGCCAGGCAAAGGCGGTATTTTGCCTGGCATAAAAGTGAATGAAGAAATTGCGCAAATTCGTGGCATCGAAGTTGGTAAAGATGCGATTAGTCCGAATCGTCATCCGGAAATCAGCAACAACGAGGAGCTGCTCGACTTTATTGACAAGGTTCGAACCATTACCGGTAAACCAACGGGTTTTAAATTTGTTATGGGCGATCCGAGCTGGATCGATGAACTGATTGACTCGATTCTAACGCGGGGCGTTGAATCCGCGCCTGACTTCATTACGCTCGACAGCGCGGACGGGGGCACTGGTGCGGCACCACAACCGCTGATGGACTACGTTGGACTAAAAGTATCTGAGAGCCTTCCGGTTTTGGTTGATAAGCTCACGGAAGCGGGCTTGCATGGGCGGGTTCGAGTGGTTGTTTCCGGTAAAATGATAACGCCGGCTGATGTGGCCTGGGCGATTGCGATGGGGGCTGACTTTGTTACGTCTGCCCGAGGTTTTATGTTCTCGTTAGGTTGTATTCAAGCCATGCAATGCAATAAAAACACCTGTCCCACCGGTGTGACAACTGACGACCCTAAACTGATGAAAGGGCTCGATCCAACGGACAAGTGCGTTCGCGTCGCAAACTATCATAAATACATGGAATACGGGGTAAACATCATTGCGCACTCTTGTGGCGTGACTGATCCACGCCAACTCAATCGACGCCATGCCCGGGTGATTAAACCGGACGGCGAAAGCATCAGTCTGGCGGAACGATACCCTCTGCCGCCGGCAAGAAGACGCTAACCGCTTGCGGTTAGCGCAAGGTATTAATTGGCAGTAGTTGGGCTATTTCCTCTGCAACTTTGCGGAATGTCTGACGGCGGCTCGTCGTTGGTCGGTAGACTAACCCAATATCACGCGATGCTTCCTGGCCAGTCGGCTTTAACGGTACTAAGTCGGTATTGCTGAGGATGCCCCGGTCTATCGCCATTTGCGGAATAAAGGTTGCCCCTAAACGAGCGTCTGCCATTTGCACCAGACTGTGCAGGCTGGTGGCAGTAAATGGATTCATTTTTATCGAATCGGTTAACTGACACGCCGCTACCGCGTGACCGGTCATGCAATGCTCTTTTTCCAGCAGGAATATGCTTCTGTCCGGAAGCTTGTCGTAATCGACTGGCTCACCAAGGCTGTCCGCCAAGTCTTTGTGGACAACCAGTTTAAAAGGGTCACGACCGAGTACCCATTTTTGATTGCCCTGGATATCCATGGGGAGAGCCAGTAGTAAAATATCGAGTTCACCGTTTTTCAGTCGCAGCAATAAGTTCTGAGTCGTGTCTTCGGAAATCTGCAATAGCAACTTAGGGTATAAGTCCTGCAACTGCTTGCTTAACTGGCCAATGATAAAAGGTGCGATAGTGGGTATAACGCCTAGTCGCAGCGGACCTTCCATCACATTGCCCTGGCCTTGGGCGTAATGGCTCAGTTCTTCGGCAGCACTTAAAATTTGCCGTGCACGTTCAACCACTTCTTCACCTAATGCCGTAAACAAAAACGACTTATGGTCACGCTCAATGAGCTGACAGCCCAATTGCTCTTCTAAGTTTTGAATACCGCTACTTAACGTCGACTGGCTGACATTACATTCAGCTGCCGCGCGATTGAAATTTTGCTCTTGATGCAACGCCAGCAAATAACTGAGGTTTTTTAAACTGGGTAATTTGCTCATGGTTTTCCCTTTGCAATGAACTTAATTGGTATTTCCGATTATCATAATCCGTTTTATTCGTTTTATCCAATGTGCCCCCATCCGTACACTAGCTCTCGACTCGTTAAGGAACGAATAAATTTAAATCCCAATTTAAGGAGACACCTTATGTTAACAGTAGGCGATAAGTTACCAGAATTCAGCGTTGTTGCAGCAAAACCTAAGTTCAACATGCCTGAAGAAAACGGCGAAAGCGCGTTCGAAACCATCGACAACAGCAGCTTTGCCGGGAAATGGAAAATTATTTTCTTCTACCCAAAAGACTTCACTTTTGTTTGCCCAACCGAAATTGTTGAGTTCGCAAAATTGAACGAAGACTTCGCAGACCGTGACGCGGTTGTTATGGGCGGCAGCACAGACAACGAATTTGTGAAATTAGCATGGCGCCGTGAGCACCCTGATCTTGACCGTTTGAACCAGTACTCTTTCGCAGACAACGGCTCTTTAGTCGACGGCCTGGGCGTACGTGACAAAGAAGAAAACGTCGCTTTGCGTGCAACTTTTGTTGTTGACCCGCACAACGTGATTCAACACGTATCGGTCAACAACCTGAACGTGGGTCGTAACCCAGCAGAAATTCTGCGTATTTTAGACGGTTTACAAACTGACGAACTGTGCCCATGTAACCGCGCAGTTGGTGGCGACACGCTTTAATAAGGAGTTAATCCATGTCAATTGCCGATTATAAGCAGTTACTCGGTGACCACAGCAAGGATACCAAGCTGAACCTGTCGAGTTTGTTCTCGAATGTGGAAGCGTCAGGCTTAACGGCTGACCAGTTCTACGGAACAGCGCTTTCTTTGGTGTACAGCTTGGCAGATAACGAGCTTATCGAAGCTGTGGAGGAAGAAGCCGAAGGTAAAATCGAAGACAATGTGAAGACAGCGGCAAAAACCGCAGCGTCTTTAATGGCCATGAACAACGTGTACTACCGGTTCCTGCACTTATCGAGCGATAAGCAGTTTGGCAAAATGCCAGCCGGTTTGCGCATGAACGCAATGGCTAACCCGGGTGTTGATAAAGCCGACTTTGAGCTTTTCTCACTGGCAGTGTCAGCACTGAACGGATGTGGAATGTGCATTGACTCGCACGTGCAAACGTTAATGAAACACGACGTAACAGCACAAGCGATTCAATCATCCATTAAGTTGGCGGCGGTACTTAATGCAGCTTTGACTGCACGCAAACTGTCGTAAACCCTCTAGGGGCTCCCCTTTGCCCCATGCAACGCTTGCCCGCACTGTCATGGTGCGGGCTTTTTTATGTTCGTTTGGTTGCTATGCAGGTTTTGTCCTAAGCTTAAAACAAATGCGAAGGAGGAACTATGCAAGGCATTAATGCTGATCGCTTAAAAAAATCTGTCCTGGAATTATCCAATATTGGTTATAACGAAAACGACCATGGTGTGTACCGGTGGGGCTTCACTGACGCCGACATGGAGGCTCGACAATGGATGATGGAACAAGCCAAAGCCGAGGGTTTTGAAACTTTTATGGACGGTGCCGGCAATGTTTTTTTCGGCATCGGCGACTTTACCCAGAAGCCGGCTGTACTCACCGGGTCTCACCTCGATACTGTTCCCGCTGGTGGTATTTTTGATGGTGCTTTAGGTGTGCTGGCCGGCTTCGAAGTTTTGCGCTCGATCAAAGAAAACGATATTAAATTGAAGCATCCTGTCTGGGTAGTCGGTACGGCCGAAGAAGAAGGTCGCTTTGGTGGTATGATGGGCTCGCAGGCAATAGCGGGCGTTATAAACCCGGACTGGTTAATGTCAGCGCACGATGCCGACAATGTGTACTTGAAAGATGCTATGGCTGCACACGGTATGAATGTGATGGATGTACTGGATGCCGCCTGGCCACCGGAGCGACTTAAAGCGTTTTATGAGCTGCATATTGAGCAAGGGCCGGTGTTGTTCCAAAAGGAAATAACCATTGGTGCTGTGGAAGGTATTTCCGGTGTTTTCAAATGGATAGTGCACTTAAAAGGTAAAGCCGACCATGCCGGTACAGCTCCGATGAATATGCGCAGCGATGCGTTTATGGGATTGGCCGACTTTGCCCATGAAATTGACCGAATTATTGCTGAAGATGGCACGGACAAAACCCGAATTACCGTGGGTAAAGTCGACTTAAAACCCGGCAGTCCCCATACCGTGCCGGGGGAAGCCATTTTTACCATTGTCGGGCGTGATATGAGCAATGAGGTGATGAAAGAGCTGGCTGACTCGTGCAATAAAGCCCTGTCAGCCATTGCGCGAAAACACCGGCTGAAGTTTGAGTATGAGCAAGTGAGTTGGCTGAACCCTAAAGACTGTTCAACGGCACTGACTCAGAAAATTTTAGATAAGGCCAAAGCACGTAAGTATTCGTGTTTGAAAATGCCCAGCGGTGCCGGTCACGACACACAGTTTTTGGCGGAATTAACCGATGCCGGGCTTATTTTTATACCGTCTGTTAACGGCGTCAGTCATGCGCCTGACGAGTGGTCGCATTGGCATGATGTGGAAGCAGGTTGTAACATACTTTTTGATTGTATAATTGATTCAGCTCAGTGAGCTGCGCCAGGCAGTATGATCCGTTATACTAGGCGCACCTCGCTGTGACACTAAGTGGTATTGTTCATGGAACAAAAGCAAAAGATAACGGTTCAGTCTGCGGACAAAGTTAAAATCCAGCGCCCCGACGGACAAAAGC
Source organism: Idiomarina sp. 29L (assembly GCF_004123135.1). Classification (NCBI taxonomy): domain Bacteria; kingdom Pseudomonadati; phylum Pseudomonadota; class Gammaproteobacteria; order Alteromonadales; family Idiomarinaceae; genus Idiomarina; species Idiomarina sp. 29L. Next base: position 756,053 of record NZ_SDJS01000002.1, read on the forward strand.
ACAACAACAATTACTCTCCTCGCAGCCGCATTTATGTGCGTAGCGTAAAAGGTGCTCTAGAGTACTTCAGGCGCAGCTTTGGTTTTATTCTCCTGGGCGTATTTGCTTTGTTGCCCTGGCTCACTTATCAGGGTGAGCAGGCTATTTTGCTTGATATTATGGAGCAACGCTTCCGAATTTATGGACTGACCCTGTGGCCTCAGGATTTCACCGTAGTTGCCTGGTTTTCCATTGTCGCGGCGGTTGCTCTGTTTTTTGTAACGACGATATTTGGCCGAGTCTGGTGTGGCTTTATGTGCCCGCAAACCACCTGGACCTTTATTTTCATGTGGTTTGAAAAGAAGTTTGAAGGGCCGCGAAATAAGCGTATTAAGCTTGATGAACGAAAAATGGATTTCGACAAACTGTGGCGCAAAACCGCTAAGCAGGTAAGTTGGGTCCTGGTCGCTTTATTGACCTCTATGACCTTTGTTGGCTACTTTACCGATATTCGTGAACTCTTTATTAATTTCTTCACATTAGACGCCGGCTTTTGGGCTACGTTCAGCGTGCTTTTCTTTACCTTCTGTACCTACGGAAACGCCGGTTATATGCGCGAAATTATGTGTACGCACATGTGCCCGTACGCTCGCTTTCAGTCAGCTATGTTCGATAAAGACACTTACACAGTCTCTTACGATGCCGAACGCGGTGAACCGCGCGGACCTCGTTCGCGAAAAGTGGACCCTGACGAAAAAGGGTTGGGCCATTGTATAGACTGTTATATGTGCGTGCAGGTTTGCCCTACCGGTATCGATATCCGTAACGGACTTCAGTATGAATGTATAGATTGCGGGGCTTGTATCGATGCCTGTAATGACGTGATGGACAAAATGAATTACCCACGCGGCCTTATCCGTTTCACCACAGAACGTAATTTGGCGGCAAAAGAGAAAAAACAGAAGACCAACCCGTGGCGCATGAAAAGTATTGGTTACTTTATTATGTTGCTGGCGGTAAGTGCTGTCTTGATATGGGATGTAGCGACGCGTATTCCGTTGGAAGTCGACGTGCTTCGTGACCGTAATCAGTTGTATCGTGAGAACATTGAAGGTCAAATTGAAAACGTCTTCACCCTTAAGTTAGTGAATAAATCGCAGCAAGACCAGACATACCGAATAGAAGTCAAAGGTTTTGAACAGTTCGAACTTATTGGAGAAACGACAAAAGACGTTTCTGCCGGTGAGGTAGGTACAATGCCGGTGACATTGGCGGTACCCCCGACTTTATTAGATGGCCAGGTGACAGAGTTTTACTTTGTGGTGACAGCCGTTGATAATGCGGACATCACAACTGAGCACCAAAGCCGTTTCTTATATGAGTAATTTACTGGATCATTCGTCAGACTTTGCATTTCAGGGTCTGACGCCAGATATTGTTGTTAATGCGCTGGAATCTGTCGGACTGTATCCTGCTTCGGGACTGCTGGCGCTTAACAGCTATGAAAATCGCGTGTATCAATTCACCGACGATGATCGCAAGCGCTACGTTGCGAAATTCTACCGTCCCAGCCGCTGGACCACAGAACAAATACAAGAAGAGTTAAATTTTGTTGAAGAGCTGGCGCAAGCGGAAGTGCCTGCAGTGTCGGCTTTGGAACTACAAGGTCAGCGCCTGCATGAATTCGACGGTTATCGCTTTTGTGTCTACCCAAGCGTTGGCGGACGCGCTTTTGAGCCTAATGATTTAGACCAGTTAGAGCGGCTGGGTCGCCAAATTGGCCGAATGCATGCGGTTGCAAAAGCCGGCCGTTTTGAAAGCCGTGAGACAATTACTTATGACGGTTTCGTTGCGCAGTCAGTGGTCGAGCTGAAGCAGTCTGAGTTGCTGCCCGCAGAGTTAAAAAACGCTTTTTTTGCCATTTTGGACCCGTTAGCAGAGCGTCTAAAAAGCACGCCACTGAATCAATTTGAGTTTCAGCGCTTGCATGGTGACTGTCATATCGGCAATATTCTTCAGTACGATGAAAAACTGACTTTTGTGGATTTTGACGACTGCCGAACAGGCCCAGCAGTGCAAGATCTCTGGATGATGCTAAGTGGTCCAAAAGAAGAGCAGACGCTGCAGCTTGATGCGTTAGTCTGTGGTTATGAAGATTTTTGCGATTTTGACACCGACCAAGCTGTTTTAATTGAACCTTTGCGCAGTTTCAGAATCATTCAATATATGGCATGGTTGTCGCGTCGTTGGCAAGACAGTGCCTTTCAGCGGGCGTTTCCGTGGTTTGCGGAAAACCGTTACTGGGAGCAGCAAATTCTTGCGCTAAAAGAACAACTGGCGGGGCTTGACGATGCGCCGCTGAACCTTGGTTTTAATGGATAACAGGAAGACGTAATGAAAAATTGGTTAGTCAGTATTATTGGCTCTTTATTGTTAGTCGTTGGGGTGGCTCAGGCTCAAGACTTTGAAGAAGGTGTTCACTATGAAGTGATTAGCGACGAAGCGACCAGCAAACCTGAAATTACAGAGTTCTTTTCATTTTATTGTGTGCATTGCTACCGGTTTGAACCTATCGCTAAAGAGATGAAGTCAGAATATCCAAATGCGTTTCAAAAAGCCCACGTGTCTTTTATCAGCCCGCGCGGTAATGTTGGCGAGGAAATGACTCAGGCGTTTGTGGTAGCGGAAAAGCTGGGTAAAAGCGACGAACTGTCAGCGGCTATTTTTGATTACAACTTCGTTAAAAATAATATGCTGACCAGCAAGGAAGACATTCGTAACGTATTTATTGTCAACGGTGTTTCTGGCGAAGAGTTTGATAAAGCAATGAAAAGTTTCACGGTAAGAACGGCTGCCGCGAGAATGGATCGCCGAGCGACTAATTTAGGTGTTAATGCAACTCCAACTTTTATCGTTAATGGTAAGTATAAAATGCTGCCACAGGGCTTCCGTGACAGTGATGACTTTGCCGGTGACTTTACGGATCTGGCAGGCTACTTATTAGAGAAGTAACCTGCCTGGACAGTAAGAAGCTTTAAGGGTTGTACTTACAATAAGCGCCTTCTTCATTTTTGGAGAAGGCGTTTTGATTATTCAGGTACTGATAATGCCGTAAGCCAAATTCCGGTAATACGCTGTATAAGTGCTCAACAATAGAGCTTTGAATCGCTTCGTATTTGGTCCAGGCAGTTTCTTTTGAAAACGCGTAAATTTCTAATGGAATCCCTGCTGCTGTAGGCTGCATTAGCCTTGCCATGCAAGTTAAGTCTTCGTGCACTTTCGGGTGGTTTTTCAAGTAGCCATCGGCAAAGATTCGAAATGCTGTCAGGTTACTGACTGGCTTTTCTAAGTCATTCTCTTTGAGCCACTCATCCACCGACTTCCCAAAATACGTATCAACAACCTTTTCGAGCTCATCGTCAGACAGTAGTTTTGAGCTATCCAGATCAATCATCAGGGAACGTTTCATGCGGCGCCCGCCAGTTTCAATCATGCCTTGCCAGTTCTTGAAGGACTGATGAATCAGCACATAGGTTGGCAGGTACACAATGGTTTTATCCCAGTTTTCGACTTTAAGCGTAATAAGCCCGACTTCTTGTATGGTGCCATCAACATTGTGATCAGGCAGCTCTATCCAGTCGCCTATTGCAACCATGCGGTTAGTGGCAAGCTGAACACCAGCGACAAAGCCCATCAGTGTGTCTTTGAACACCACCATGAGTATGGCGGTCATGGCACCAAAGCCGCTGAGCAAGTACATGGGCGACTTATTCATGATAATAGCCACGGTAATAATAATGGCCATTAGCACCAGAACCAATTTAACAACCTGGATAACGCCTGTTATTGGCACGTCTCGTGTTTTTGGCGTGTAGTCGTAAGCTATCGACACAAAGTTAGCAATAGAGGTCAGAATACTAGTGATAACCCAGGTAAGATAAATACCAACAGCGGTTTGCAGTGGTGACTGCCAGCTTTCGAAGTCACCAGTGAACAGAACTGGAATAAAGCTGTTAATAATAACGACCGGTGCTAAGTTAGCGCAACGCTTAAAGAACCCGCTATCGACCAGTGCGCGATACCAGCGTTCAGGCGCTTTTCGCAAGGCGCGCTCAATAGCGTGATCAAACACCCAGCGAGCAATCGTGTAAGTAATATAACTGGCGACCAGAATAATGGTGACACCGATAACCAGGCTGAGACCCTGCAAATTGTTCTCAATGCCCATACTCTCCAGCCATTGCCTTACAAACTTAAAGTCCATTGCAACGTTCCTTATCGGTTTTCCGTGATGGTTTTACGGATAGCACTAATGGTTTGATCTTTCTCGTGCCAACGCAAGTTAAGCCAGTTTTGAAAGTGCTCTTTAAACTCTGGGTCATTAGCGTAGTCGCCAATTAAGTCTGCTGTAACCGGCAGCGTTTTGATATCCACATAAACGTTTTTGAGTCGCCCGGTGAGTAAATGCCAAACAACGGGACGCGAGTCGTTACCCGGGTAAACAATAGTGACGTCTAAAATGGCCTCAAACTGTTCACCCATGATTTGCATAGAAAAGGCGGTGCCGCCCGCTTTTGGAGGAAGTAGATTTTTAAACGGGCTGTTCTTTTTCTTATGTTTCTCTGGTGTGAAACGAGTACCTTCGCAGAAATTAACAACGGTTGTCGGAATATGTCGGAATTTAGCGCACGAGCGTGTCGTGGTTGCGATATCTTTGCCTTTAAGATGAGGTTTTTTCTTTATCAGTTCCTTTGAGTAGCGCTTCATAAAAGGCATGTCTAGAACCCAGCAGCCCCAACCGATAACCGGTATCCACATAAGCTGAGATTTCAGGAAGAAGCGGGGTGTTGGCATATGGCGGCGAGTGAGGTGCATCAGCACAAGCACATCCACCCAGCTGCGGTGGTTTGCCATGACCATGTACCAGCCGTTTTCGTGAAGATCTAAGTCGCCTTTTATATGCCATTCCATGCGTTGAGTCAGTTGGAACATCATTGACATACAGTAAGCCCAGATGCGGAATAGACCGTTAGCAGCGGCTGAACACAAACGCTGAGTTACAGGAAAAGGCAAAAGAATTTTGAAAACACCAACACCGATAATCGAAACGCCAATAATAGCGGTTGTGATAACTCCCCACAGCAAGTGAGCGACGACTCTGAAGGGAATAAGTAACGATGTCAGCATATTTACTGGTGCCTTCCTAAAAGTGAATAGTTTCAGAAATAATAACGTAAGCCGTGCTTTATGTCTGTTGCGAAAGGGTAAAAAATAATGATACTGTATATATATACAGTATTAAGGGGTTAGCATGCAGCCAAATCTACAGCGACTGATAGAACAAGGGGTTGTTTGGCAAGGGCAGACAAAAGCGGAACAAACGACCGGCTATGTAAAAACAGGTTTTTCAAAGCTTGATGAGCTCTTAGGTGGCGGCTGGCAAACTCCCGGGTTACATGAGTGGCAATTGAGTGACCCATTTTCTGAGCAGCGGCTGTTGCTGCCATTGGCGCAACAAGCCATTGAACGGGGGCTCGCCGTATTTTGGGTGAATCCACCTGCGCAGTTGTCCGCAGCTGGCCTTCATTATCATGGTTTAGGTGATGCGATGCATATCGTGGTTGAAGCCAAACAGAATGATGCGTGCTGGGCACTTGAGCAGATATTGCGAACCAAAAACACCATGGCTTTTGCCTGGCTTTCGCAAAAAGAAACGACAGCTTCAAACGTTCGGCGTTGGTATAAAGCGGCGGAATCCGGGCAAACAGGCATAGTCATTACTGAATTTAGCCATAATCTTGAAGCTCGTCCCTATAGTAACCGATTAAAAGTACGTTTAACGGAAGGTGGTTTCGCTCTGGATATTTTAAAGCGCAAGTCGGGTTGGCCTGTTGAGAATATCGAGTTGAAGTAATGTGGTTATATTGTCATTTCCCCCAATTACAGCTGGATAATTTACTGATATCTCAGCCTGAATTTGCAAAACAGGCGGTAGCGCTTTACCGGGTGAAAAATGGACAATCTCTTATTGAACAAACTAATTTGGTTGCGCAAGAGGCCGGTGTCAGTCGCGGCATTTCCAGTGTTATGGCAATAGCACTTTGTGAATCGTTGTTACTGAAAGAGTATGAAGCAGAAAAAGAAGAAAAGCTCCTTTCAGCGGTCGCCGATCACCTTTATCAATGGGCGGCGAAGTTGATTTTGGATCCGCCACAAGGAATATACCTAGAGCTGAAGAGCATCGAAAAGCTGTATGGAGGTTTGTCGAATACGGTCAGAACACTGAACTTGGCCGTTCAACAGTTGGGTTTCCTGTGCCAGCGAGCCGTTGCGAAGAATACACTAGCAGCCAGAGTTTTGGCTCAGGCAAACACACCACTGGTTATTAATAAAGTGCAAGCCGAGCGTCAGTTAAAAGATTTGTCCATAAAAAATAGCGGGTTGCCGAATAAAATAATTCGGAACTGTTTATCGGTGGGTATTTTTTCCATTGGTGATTTATTGACTATTCCCACTAGTGATATTGGCCGTCAGTTCGGAAAAGACACATTGGTGTATGTGCAAGCGTTAAGAGATGACCTGAACATTCAGCGGGCAAATCACTTTTATGAGCCATCAGAGCACTTCTTTCAACAAATCGATTTAGTCTCAGAGGTCTCTAATTGGCAAGGCTTGCGTTTCCCTATGAAACGCTTGCTTAATGACTTGGAGAGCTTTTTATACCAACGCCAAAAGGCGGTTCAACATATCACGTTTCAACTTTTCCAACGGGATAACCACTGTACAGAGTTGAGTGTATCAACAGCTACGGCCAGTTGGCGCGCTCATAGCTTTTGGTCATTGTTGCAACTGAAAATGGAGCGTTCGCCTTTAGCCGCTCCTGTTTTGGAGCTTTCTTTAAAGGCATCCGAGTTCTCGCAACTGAGTGCAAAAAGTCAGCACTTTTTTCATGAGGCTCAGGATACCCAGAGCTTATTTCCGCTTATTGGCAAGTTACAGGTGAAACTGGGCGAGCGTGCGGTTTATACCCCGGCCATTAGCGATGATCCCAGACCCGGTTTTAATGAATGTCGACAACCACCCTGCCGTTCCCAAGCGCCCTCTATAACGCCAATTAAGAGACCTCTTTGGTTACAACGAGAGCCGCAGCCAGTCAATTTGAATGAATGGCGTTTACAGGCAGGACCAGAAAGAAAACATTGTGGTTGGTGGGACTCTCAGACTATACAGCGGGATTACTGGTTAGCGATGGATACACAGCATCGCAAAGGTTGGCTTTTCTATGAGTCAGGCCATTGGTATTTGCAGGGCTGGTTTAGCTGAGCTGCCGGTGAAACGTGAGGCTGAATTATGGTGTTCGCAGAGTTACATGCACTGAGTCATTACAGTTTTCTGCGCTCTTCCGCTGCGCCGGAAGCTTTAGTGCGCCGGGCGGATGAATTGGAGTACGCCGCTATAGCCATTACCGATGAGTGCTCTGTTGCTGGGGTGGTAAAAGCTTACGAAGAAGCCCAGCAGCGAGACATTAAACTGATTATAGGCAGCGAGTTTCGTATTGTTGATTACGGCACTTTTGTTGTTATTGCGCCAACCCGGGGCGCCTATGCTGAGTTGAGTCAGAAAATTACCGAGTTTCGGGGGCGCTCAAAGAAGGGTCACTATCAGGCAAGCATAGATGATTTCTTCTCTGGTTTTGGTGAGTGTCTATTATTATGGCTTCCTGACCTTCGCCAACCGCAATTAGTGGCAACTGGGAAAAAGCTTAGCAGCGTCTGGTCGTCACGGTTTTGGCTATTGTATGAACGCCACTATCAGGCCGATGACAGTGAAACATTCAGCGCACTAGTGGAACTTAAGAAGTCGCTGCATGCAAAAGTGGTCTGTGCAACCGGTGTGGTGATGGCCGCAGAACACGAACAGCCACTGCTGGATACTATGCGAGCCATAGGTAGTGGCCAAAACCTATACGAAAATAGCGGGGTCGCAAGTGCCAATGCAGAGCGTCACCTGCGGAGCCTTCAAGAGTTAAAACAATGCTACCCCGCCGCATGGATGAAAGAGTCTGTGGATATTGCAGAGCAATGCCGCTTTTGTTTGTCCGAACTTCGTTATGAATACCCTGCGGAGCTTACCCCAAGAGGCATGTCCGCGACCCATTACCTACGACAGCTAACCGAAGAAGGGGCTCGGCGACGCTACCCGGAAGGTATTCCTGAAAGCGTTCAAGCACAGTATGAGAAAGAGCTGGCACTGATACGGGAAATGCAATACGAAGCATTTTTTCTAACCATCTACGATCTGGTTCAGTTTGCCAGTAACCAAGATATTTTATATCAGGGGCGAGGCTCAGCGGCTAACTCGGTGGTTTGCTTTTGTTTAGGCATTACTGCAGTTAACCCATCGCAAATTGAGGTGTTGTTCGAGCGGTTTATTTCTAAGGAGCGTAACGAACCGCCGGACATTGATGTCGACTTTGAACACGAGCGCCGGGAAGAAATCATTCAGTATATTTACCAGAAATATACTCGAAAGCGAGCTGCATTGGCGGCAACAGTGATTACTTATCGGTTTAAAAGCGCCTTCCGTGATGTAGGCAAAGCATTGGGCTTTTCTGAGCAACAATTGCAGTTTTACAGCCAAAACCTAGATACCAGAGATAAAGAAGACAGTTGGCAGGAGCAGCTAATACAGCAACATCCAGGTGTGTTTCGGTCTAAAAAAGGCACACTACTGTTGTCATTGGTTGAACAGCTAAAAGGGACGCCACGACATTTGTCTCAGCATGTTGGTGGTTTTGTTATAGCTTCTGACGATGTTGCCCGGTTAGTGCCGGTGGAAAATGCGTCCATGCCCGAGCGCACTGTTATTCAGTGGGATAAGACCGACTTAGAAACACTGGGTCTTTTAAAGGTCGATGTGCTGGCGCTGGGTATGCTCACTGCCTTACGAAAGATGCTGGCGCTAGTGAATGAAAAAGGCTTAATCGATAGTCAGCCGTTAACACTTGCTCGTATACCACAAGAAGATCAACGCGTTTATCAGCAGCTGCACCAAGCCGATTCTATGGGCATTTTCCAAATTGAGTCGAGAGCTCAAATGACGATGCTGCCAAGGTTGAAACCCAAAACGTTTTACGACTTGGTGATTCAAATCGCTATCGTCAGACCGGGCCCTATTCAGGGCGATATGGTTCACCCTTATTTGCGACGTAGAGATGGTCTTGAGCAAGTCGATTACCCGAGCAGAGAAGTGAAGTCGGTATTAAAGCGCACGTTAGGCGTTCCTATTTTTCAGGAGCAAGTTATTAAACTGGCTATGGTTGCGGCGGGCTTTACTGGTGGAGAGGCTGATCAGCTGCGCCGGGCTATGGCCTCTTGGGGGAAGCGGGGGCAACTGACGCATTTCGAGCATAAGCTTATAAAAGGAATGCTGGAGCGAGGCTATACGCGGGACTTTGCAGAGCGCTTATTTCGGCAAATTTGTGGTTTCGGGCAGTACGGCTTCCCTGAGTCCCATTCTGCCAGTTTTGCCAACCTTGCCTATGCGTCAGCCTGGTTTAAAACGCATTATCCTGCCGCATTTTATGTCGGTTTACTGAATAGCTTGCCGATGGGCTTCTATTCAGCATCGCAGTTGGTACAGGACGGGCAACGACACCGCGTGACATTTTTACCGGCTGATATAAATCATAGCCAGTGGGACTACGAGTGGCTTAGCGATAACCCTAATGTTGTCAGAATTGGACTGCGGCAAATAAAGAGCCTGTCGGAGTCTCGCCTGAAAGAGGCGTTAAAAAGCCGGCCCGAATCAGGCTTTAAAGGACTCAAAAGCTTAGAAGATGCTGGATTGAATAAGTTCGATATTCAGGCTCTGGCTAAAGCAGACGCGTTACGAAGTGTTTTAGGTCATCGGTATCAGGCTCACTGGGAATGTCTCAGCGAACGGGACGATCAAATGCCGTTATTTGCTCACGTACAAGAGGTCTCTAGCCGTGAGGTACAAGCACCACAAGAAGTCGAAGACATAAAGGCCGACTATGAAACACAGGGGCTCAGCTTAAGAAGGCACCCCATTACCTTATTAAGGGCGCACTCAAAAGAATTAAGTCGATGCGTTGTTGCTGAAGAGTTAGCTGGCTGTCGCTCTGGTCAGGTATTATCCGTAGCGGGTTTAGTGACTTGTCGGCAGCGACCGGGTACAAGTAGTGGCGTCACCTTTTTTACCTTAGAAGATGAAACGGGGAACATCAATGTCGTGGTGTGGGCGCATACAGCTAGGCAGTTTAGGCAAGCCTATTTAACCAGCAAGCTGTTATGGGTAAAAGGTGTTGTCGAAATTAAATCGGGCGTCGTTCATGTTATAGCGGGGAGGTTAAAAGACTTAACCTCCCTACTCAACATAGAACGCATTGATAACCGACGGTTTCACTGAATTAGGAAACAGGACTGACTTGCAGTAAGTAATCATCTTTTAAGTCGACGTAGTTTTGCGCGGACTGACTGAGAAACGCAGCCTCGCCTTTATTGAGTTTGCGTTTCTTTTCGACCGGGCTTCCGACATATAAGTACCCACTTTCAAGACGCTTACCTGGCGGTACAAGACTCCCGGCACCGATGATGACATCATCTTCAACAACCACATCATCCATGATGACAGCAGACATACCAACGAGTATGCGGTTGCCCAGTTGACAGCCATGAAGCATGCAATGATGCCCTACGGTAACTTCGTCACCGATAATTAGAGGATGGCCATCTGGATTTGATGGTGACTTACGGGTCACGTGTAATACCGTTCCGTCCTGAATATTGGTTCTTTTGCCAATGCTTATTGAGTTCACATCACCCCGGGCAGCAACCATAGGCCAGATACTGCTGTCGTCCCCCAGCGTTACATTGCCTACGATAACCGCACTTGGATCTAAATAGACGCGTTCGCCAATTATAGGCTCATGCTCCTGATAACTGCGTAAGTCTGCCATATTGGGCTCCAACGTTAATAAAGCGTTACTCATTTTATAGCAGATGATGCGAGTAAGATCATGCATCGCCTTATTCTGCACATAAAAACAGCGTGTTGCTGAAACTTTACGCAGTCAGCAAAAA